>NZ_CP008887.1:0-1200000 GCF_000769655.1 Thermococcus eurythermalis
AAACATCGTCAAACAACTCAGAGAAATCATCAGCAAATTCAAACTGTGACTTTCGTTTTCGTTCTATCTTTCCATTTCCCCGTGAGGTTCCCGTAAGGAGGTGAAAACATGGACGTGATGACAATTGCCGTCATAGCAATCGTGATGTTGCTCGGCATGGTGGTTACAGCGTACATCATCACAAACGCCATAAACAACCAGATGGGAGAGCTGTACGCGGCGCTGATTGAGAGGGAGCTCAAGAGCGAAAGCCCTGCCCCCAAGAGAGAGGAGCCAGTAGTCTCCCCCAGAGAAGAAAAGAAGCAGATGAGCGTCTCAGGCGTCAACGAGGATGAGCTCATCAGGAAGCTCCGCCAGGTCATTGACGAGAAAGTCCAGCGCGTCATTGACGAGGCCAGGCACAAGAAGGAGAGGCTGCTGATGCTCCTCGACGTCGCGAGGGGATACGCCCTCGGCTACATAAGCGAGGACGAGTACAACGCTTTCCTGATGAAGGTGCTCGCCGAGCTCGAAGAGTTCAAGAGGCTCTGGCTGGCACGCTTCCCGAGCCAGAAGGACAGGGAGAAGCTCAACCAGGTGATATCGTACGTCGCAAGGACAAAGCTCCCTGTTAAGGTCAAGAGCAAGGACGGAAAGACTGCGGTTGAGCTCCCGCCTGAAGAAGCCCTTATAAGGATTACCAGCAGTATCAACAATGCCGTAGGGATACTCGATGAGCTCATACAGAGCAGGGGTGAAAACCCTGCCGTAACTCCGCTGGAAGTTAAGCTCTCACAGGAGTGTGAGAAGCTCCGCGCAAAGGTTGAAAAGCTCGAAAAGCAACTCGAGGAGTACCGGGCAATTACCTGAGGACGGAAGGGGTGAACCATGGCAGTAACTGAGACCAGGGTAAAGGTGGCCATCGTCTCATCGTGGAAGGGCTCAAACCGTATCAACTGGCGCGATGCTATTGGGGTTATTCAGCACGATAGGCTTATTCTTAGGTATCTTCGTATGGGGGAGGTGGTGGGTGAAGATAACTTCCCTCTATCAACCCTGAGCGACCTTGCAACCAACGTCCCCGATGGATACAAGCTAAACCCCGAGAGGGAGCACTTTGGATTGAAATTTTATGTCCCCGGCAGGGGAGACCTTATGGTTATTCTAACTATCGGGGACAACCTGTTGATATACGATGAGGACAAGTTTAAGGAGTTCGTCCACACGATTTTCGAAGTTCTAATAAACGGAAAGCCGGTAAAAATACAGCTGGCCAGAGTTAAGGGTGGCGCGCTCAACATGGAGTCAAAGTGGCAGGACGGCACGCTCCGCATAGTTTCCGTCAAGTCCGCCAAAAAGGGCAGAACCGAAAGGAACATAGTGGTGCTAGACCCCGATATGAGGCCCATACCGATATTCTCCGACGTGGAGGACATGGATATAGAAGAGGTCGAGATGGACGGCAAGAAAATCCAGGCCTGGAAGATAAAGCACTTCTACATAGACGAGACCGTGACATCGTACCTGTACATCCCCGAAAAGAAGACGAGGCTCTTCGTCCTGCGCTACCTGCTCAAGTACATACCCGGCTACTTTGAGTTCATCATGAAGGTCTCTAAGGAGTTCCCGACGCTCCAGGCAGAGTTCCAGGAGGTCATGGAGAAGGAGCTGAAGGAGCTTGAGAGCCTCGACGAAATCGAGAAGCAAATCCTCATGGCGCTCTACTCAGGCCTCAACCCGCTTGAGGTCCACCAGTTCCTCGGCCTCAGCGAGAGGGAAATCGAGGAAATCTACGACAGAATGATAGACAAAGGCCTCCTCAAGATAGTCATGATAAGAAAGGTTGTTGACCTAACAAGAGAGGGAAGAAAAATAGTGAACAAGCTAATCGAATACGGCCTCGTTTCTATGTGAGCCTCCTTACAAACAGCACCGCAATGGCGAGTAGAACCACGAAACCCGGCCCGCATATTGAGCTCTTCTGGCCTCCTTTCAAAGCGTTTACATCGACCACATAGAACCTTGAGCTCGCGGTTCCGATTACCGCTCTGCCGTCCTTTACCGCTATGCTCCTGACGTATCCTGTATTGGGGAGCTTTCTGAGAACCTTCCCCTCAGGACTGAGAGCGTACAGCTCGCCGACGCTGTAAACGTAAGTTGTCCCGTTCTCTGCCCTGCTCTCAAACTTACCGGTACCCGCGAGCAGAACTCCATCGGCATAGGCCAGAGCCTTGACGCGGTACGGGAACTTTACTTCCCACCGAACCTCCCCCGAGGGAAGCTCCAGGGCGACCAGCGTCCCGTTCCTGCCGTCGTAGCCGCCAACGTATGCGGTGTCGCCGACCACAACTATGTCCTCGGTGTAAAAGAGGCTCTCGTTGAGGAGCACTTTCCCGGCGGGAGAGACAACGTAAAAGTTGCCTTTCGAGCCGTCCCACCCAGTCCCAAGGACGGCGTTGCCCTTCCAGACTTCCAGGTCCCTTACCCAGTGCCCGATGCTGAGGTTCCAGAGGGACTTTCCTTCCGGGGAAACCCCGTAGAGCGAACCGAACTGGTAGCCTCCAGCATAACCCGAGGGAAAACCGGAACTGGCGTATATGATGCCATCAGCAACTCTGACACGAGTAATCATATCGTTGAACGTGACGTTCCAGATGCCGGTAAGGTTCCCACCAAGTTTTACGGCATAAACGTGGCCCCGGTACGAGGTGGAGCCCCCGGACAGGAAAAAGTCCCCGTCAGCTATGTACACCATACCATCAGAGACCACGAAGTCATAAAGCTTGTTTAGGACGTTGTAAGACCCCACAATGCGCCCGTCCCTGTCGAACTTGAGGAGGGCACCAAAGCTCCCTGCCAGCACACCGTCATCGAGAGGAGCAAGCTTGACCGTATATCCGGAAGAGTTCTGCCAAAGCTCAGTCCCGTTGGCCGAGAACGCGGAAAGGATACCGAGGTAGTATACCTGGATAAGACCGGTGGAATTGACCACCTGCCTGTAAGAGCAGGCCGCGTAGACCCTGTCCTCCGTCATCGCGGCGGCTTCTATGCTCTTCTGGTAGGCTATGTCCTCACAGGCCGTCCCCTCCCACAGCACCGGTCTTGGAGCCGCTGAGACATTTCCAAGCAGGAGAAACGCCACCAAAGTTACTAAAATCGCTGGAACTCCCCGTTTCATTGCTAATCCCCTTAAAGAAGTGGTGAAAAGCTTATATAAACCTTTGCAGTATTTTTTACGGTGGAGAAACAATGGACGAAGAGTTCAACCTGAGAGAGGCACTGGCGACTGGGGAGGGCATCCAGGACGTCATAGTGCGAGCGACCGTCGACAAAGAGTTCCTCAAAAAAGTCGTTGAACTCCTCGACGACGACCTGTGGACAGTCCAGAAGAACGCCCTTCGCGTCGTCATAGAGGCCATGAGGGACATGCCGGAGCTCCATGACTCGCTGATAACCAAGCTCATGGTGATGCTCAGGAGAAGTGAGGCGGTGCCCCTTACGCAGGAGATAGCGAGGGCTTTTGGAGTGCTCGCGGAGATAGCCCCAGAAAAGGTCGCGAAGGTGACCCCCGTTATCTTTGCCAACTACCGCGTCGGAGACCCAAAGATAAAAGTAAACGCCACCTACGTCCTCGAAGAGATACTCAGGGTCAGACCGAGCCTTTTGGGCAACGTGCTCAGGGACATAAGCTTCATGCTGACGTCAAAGGAGACCTCGGATAAACTCGCGGCGCTAAACTTCATCCTCGCGCTGAGCAATAAGGGGATAAAGTACGTAACACCGTTCCTGCCCAAGCTGTTCATGCTGCTCAAAGACAAGAACGAACTCGTGAGGGCGAGTGCCGTTGAGACTCTGGTAGCGCTCGGCGAAGCCAACGAGAAGCTGAGGAAGATAGTGCTGTCAAAACTCGAGGAGATAAAGGACGATAGAAGCGGGCTGGTACAGAGAAAAGTCAAGGAAGGGATTTCAAGACTCATTCTCCTCGAAAGAGAGACCTAACTCCTCCTCATCGAGCTTCTCCTGGAGGAGGGTCTTGAGGGCCTGCCTGAGCTTTTCATTCTCCTTCCTCAGACGCTCGTTCTCGTCCTTAAGGGCCTCGGCCTCTTCGAGGGCAGTCTTGATTTCCTTGAGGGTTTTCTCAACCCTGGACTTGGGAACAAACTGGTTCTTTATAATTTCAATCGCAGAGATGGCGTCCTTGGCACCAGTCAATGAAACGAGTTCCTTCTCAACAACGCGAATCTCCTTAAGCTTCTCTTCGTACTTCCCAATCTTTTCGCTCAGAACATCTACCCTCTTGGCCATCTCCTGGTACATTGCCAGGCGTTTCTTCAACTCCTCAAGCTCACGCCCCTTCCCAACGAGCTCCTTCTTCAGTTCCTCATTTTCCCGCGCCAGGCCTTTCAGCCGGACGTTCTCCTCAACGAGCTTCTCGTAGTGCTCCTGAAGCTCCCTAAGGGCCTTAGCAAGGTCAACACTTACACCGAGAACCTCACGTTTAAGCTCTTCCCTCAGCTCCTCAACCCGCTCCTCCACGAGCTTTCTGAGGTGCTCATCGGCCTTCTTCCCATAGGTCTCCTCAACACGTTTAAAGAGCTCCGCAGGGAGGCGGTCAATTTTTTCTTCGAGTTCGTTTATCCTCGGGACTATAGCCTCAACGCCCTCAAGGAAAAGCGTCCTCCGCTCCAGCTCTGAAATCCGGCCTTCAAGCTCACTAAACCTCTTGTCAACGGAATAGCTGAACTCCCTATATGACGTCCCGAGATCTTCAAGTTTTCTGCCCACGTTGTCAATTCTCTCATTAATGAAAGAACGCTCGATACGGAGCTCCCGGATAACGGCCGCTATCGCCTCAAGGGCCAGAAGAGAATAGTCGCCGAGAGTCTCCGACTCAGGGATAACTGATTTAACATCGTCCCAGTTACGTAGGCTCTTTAATTCGTCAATGACCTCAGAATGCCGACTTTTTATATAATCCCACGTAAGCCTGTTTTTAGATGACTTCTTAAGCATGCGCACCAACCGTAAAAGAATAGCCATAATAGTCTTAAATAGCTTTTGTGTAGGTAGTTACGAGAGAATTTAGTGGCCGGCGGCGTTCCCGGTTTCCCGCCCCCTCTCGGAGGGCAGTACACCCGGGAACGCTGGCGGGCTTAACTTCCGGGGTCGAAACGAGACCGGGTGTAACCCCGCCGCTATGGCCGCCGTGCCGATTCATACCTCCAGAGATGACTTTATAAACTTTACGGTTCTTCAACAGTTGATGGAGGCGCTACTCGAACTGCTCAGGGAAGAGATGAGACGGCCCCTAACTCCGGAAGTCAGGGTTAGGGACTTCCTTAAAGAAATCAGGAGAAAAAACGGAGAGGAAATTGAGGTTGAGGGCTTTCTGTTGCTCCGACAGCCCCCCAACGCACCGAGAGACGCTGTCTACTACCTCCTGTCCCCGCTCTCCCCCGAAGAAGCAAGGAAGACCACGCTCAGGGCCTACCTCGTCCTCTGGATTACCGAAGCGAGCTCAATCGGGGGGAGCCTCTACTCCGGGGCCTATGTAAGGGCCAAAGGAGTCCTCGACGCGTACCCATACGGGAACCTCAGGCTCCTCCACGTCAGGGAGCTTAAGGAAGCCCCCTACGAGAACCGCTGGCTCCGGTACGAAGAGTACGCGCTGAGCAGGGGCGAGCTTGAGGGCCTGATTTCGGACACGATATACGCGAACTACGAGACGGAGAGGGCGATAATATACTCCCTCCTGAGCGCCCCGACCGTCATAGGAGCGGGGAACTGGGGAGAGGGGGTGACGTTCTCGGCCTTTAAAGGAGAGCGCGAGCGCTCGGTTCTCTCACTCTGGGAGGCGTTAAAATACCTCCACTCACTCCTTCCGGAGGAGCTGAAGCTCAGGCGGGACAGATGGACGGAGTTCGACGACGACTTCCTGAGCCTCGACTTCAGGTTCGCGAGGCCGAGGGCGAAGTTGGCCTACTACGTCCCCCACACCAGGGCGATGCTGAAGAGGCCCAGGCCAGTGCCCAAGTGGGCAGAGGAGCACTTCAGGGGAAAGAACGCGGGCTTCCTCAGCCCGAGGCTTGTCATGAAGCCGGAGGACGAGACAGCAACCCTGGGGGAGGCCCCGCTCGTAATAACCGAGGACGTTGCCTACGAGCGAAACCGCGAGCTTGAGGAGCTTATTCCTAACGTCGTCGCCACAGTCATGGTCGCCAGAAGGCGCGTCGGAGTTTTAAACCTCGGTGAGATGGAGGACTACCGCTACCGCTTTGAGGCCTTCCTGATAAGGAACAGAAACGAGTACGGGGAGCTGTTTGACGCGCTCACGCTCTCGGGTAAGGTCTTCAACGTGGGGCTCAGGTACAGGCTTGGGGCGAGGCTTCTCGGCGCGATGGGGCGCTTCGAGGGAAAACTCAGAAGGGGCCTTATAAGCGACCTGCTCGGGCTGTACCAGGAGATAACCGACACGTGGATAAACGAGCTCCCGGACAGGGAAAAACTGAGGCTCCTGAAGGAGTACGAGCGCTACATAGGAAACTCCCGGGTGGCGGAGATTGGCGTCAGAATCTTTGAAGACCTCGAGGCGACATCAATTGACGGCACGGTCACGAGGGAGGAGTTCTTAAAGGCCCTCATCGAGGCCGGTTTCAGGAGGGAGCACGCGGGGGAGACCCTTGAGAAGCTACTCCGCGAGGGCTACATCTACGAGCCGTTTCCCGGAAAGCTGAAGCTGGTGAGGTGGTAGTGTGGGAAAAAAGTTCCTGAGAAAAAAGGAGCAGAGAGAGAAGAGGAGGATAGCAAAGGAGCGGGTTGAAACTCTCTTCACCCTCGCGGAGAGGGTTTTTCCATACAGCCCGGAGCTGGCGAACAGGTACGTTGAGATAGCTCTTGCCGTCCAGCAGAAGGCCAAGATAAGACTTCCGAGGAAGTGGAAGCGCCGCTACTGCAAGCGCTGTCACTCATTCCTCGTCCCGGGAAAGAACGCACGCGTAAGGCTGAGGAGCAGACCGTACCCCCATGTGGTCATAAAGTGCCTGAACTGCGGCCACATAATGCGTTATCCATACCTGCGGGAGAAAAAGGCAGGGAGAAAAGGAGAAGCGGCCTGATCACGGCCTCCTTCCCTTTCCGGACCCCGGATTCTTCCAGGACTTGGGGCCCATGCCCATGTTCATCCTTATTGCTCCCCTGTTCTGCACGTAAAGCTCGTGGAGTGCCTTCCTGGCCTTGTTCAGGAGAACTCTGGCAACGCTGTAGTTCCCCGCCTCAGCGGCTTCCTCGGCCTTCTCGATGGTCTCCTTGACTGACGTTACGTTGATGCCCGCCCTATCAAGTACTCTGACCTGGACTTCAAGCCTCCTGAGCCCGAGCCAGAGGCCGAGCCTTTCGTTCGACTTGAGGGCATTGACGAACTCGAGGTGTGCGTCCCCCACGGCGAACTCGGTGAGCACCTGGAGCTTGAGGGCGAGCTGGTAGGCCTCGGTGTAGTTCCCGCTCCGGAGGCTCTGGTTCGCCTGCTCCATGAGCTGGTAGAGCTCCCCGATGCGCTCAGTGAGGTTGGTGGAGTTCGTCAGGTTTGCCATCTCCTCAAGGGCCATGAGCCTGACCTGAACCCTCTCCAGAACCCTTACGACGTGCTCCTCGGTGATGTTTGCCTCCACCTCCTCAGCGGTGCAGTTGCAGTTCTCAAGCCCCTTCGCGAGCTTCTCCATAACCCCCTCAGAGGCCCTGCTGCGAACCATAACAACATTCTTCACCCCAAGCTTCTTCACGACCTCTGTGACGTTCGTTGACTCATTGACGTAGAGGATTACCCCCTGAACCTTAAGGGCAAGCTTAAGGGAGACCTCGATGGAGGCACTGTCGTTGCCTGGGGCAACTACGGTGGCGTTGAACCTGAGCCCTAACACCTTGGTCGCATTGTTAATAACTGCGATGTTGGTCTCGTACCTGTTCTTACCCCACCAGCGGTAGACGGTTATGCCGTACTCCTCAAGGTCGGTGATATACTCATCAACGACTGCCTTGGGGCCGCCTATTATAACTACCTGGTCAGGGGCGTAGGCAAGTATCTCCGCAGTCACGTTGGGGTCGTACGCACCCCATGTGGTAGTCACGACAACGGCGCCCGTCAGATTGGCGAGGTACTGCGCTATCGCACTGTCCGCAACGTTGTCGCTGACGAGTATCACGGTGACGCCTTCAGCGGTTGCCGCCTGAGTCTCTGAGGCATAAGCACCCTCGACGCCGAAGGTCATTCCAATCACGAGCAGTCCAAACAGGACCGCCACCAACTTCTTACCCATCATGGCTCATCACCAGTATGAAATAACAAAAAAGCCCTATTTAAGCTTTTTTCACGAAATCAAGGCTTTATACAGCGTTTCTCAAAAATCCGAGAAATTTCGTCCGTTCTCTTACTTTCCCCATCAGACCAGAAGGTACCACGTCGTTCCAAACCGTCCCAGAAACAGAGACAGAGCCCCTTAACCCAAAATCGGGCCAGGAAAAACTCCAGGAACCAAGAGGAACTTCAGTCTTCGAGTATCGCAACCGCCCTGACCGGGCTCCCCGAGCCCCCTTCGATTTTCAGTGGAATGCCTATGAAAGTGAACGTCTTTCCGATGAGCCGCTCAAGGCCTGTAGGATTGAGGCTCTCGAAGACAGGCACTTCAGCGGTCAGCAGGATTGTGTGGACGGTCTCATCGCCTATGCTCATCGCGTCGGTACCGACGGCCTTTGCTCCCTCAGCCACAAGGAACAGCGCCACCTCTGGTGAAAGCTCTCGCCCATCTGTAAGGAGGAGGACAATTTTCCCATAATAGCCAGAATCTGGCAGTTCGTCGAGCTTGATGGGCCCTTCGCCACCCCTTACGTCTATGACAAAGGCCTCGCCAACGAACTTCTCAAGGGGCATCTCGTCCACGGTCTTCCCGCCGGGGACAAAGTGGGCAGGCGCGTCAACGTGCGTCCCGGAGTGCTCCCCAAGGCGGAGTGCGTTCATGTAGTAGCCGTCGCGCTCGATGAAGGCCCAGGGCCTCACCTTCACTTCGGGGTCGCCGGGGTACACCGGCGTGTCCTCGCTCAGGGGACGGGAGAGGTCAATTATCATGGCAACACCAACCCTTTTTAACTCCAGAAATTAAAAACCCATCGGTGGTTGTTATGGACTGCACGAAGGATTACTGCGTTAAAGACCTGAGCCTCGCCACCAGCGGCGAGAAGAAGATAGACTGGGTCTCGCGCTTCATGCCCGTCCTCCAGACGATAAGGAGGGAGTTCGAGAGGGAGAAGCCCTTCAAGGGCGTCAGGATCGCCACGACGCTCCACCTTGAGATGAAGACCGCCTTTCTGCTCCTGACACTTAAAGCAGGCGGTGCAGAGGTCTCCGCCGCGGCGAGCAACCCGCTTTCGACCCAGGACGACGTTGTTGCCACCCTTGCCAAAGCAGGGGTCAAGGTCTACGCCATAAGGGGCGAGAGCAGGGAGCAGTACTACGAGTTTATGCACAAGGCCCTCGACATAAGGCCCAACATCATAATAGACGACGGCGCGGACATGGTCTCGACGGTTCTGAAGGAGAGGCCCGAGCTGATAGACGAAATATGGGGCGCGAGCGAGGAGACGACGACGGGAGTGATAAGGCTCCGCGCGATGGAGAAGGACGGCGTTCTGAAGTTCCCGATAATAGCGGTGAACGACAGCTATACCAAGTACCTCTTCGACAACCGCTACGGCACGGGCCAGTCAACCTGGGACGGGATAATAAGGACGACCAACCTGCTCGTTGCTGGAAAGAACGTCGTCGTTGTGGGCTACGGGTGGTGCGGAAGGGGAATAGCGATGCGCGCTCGCGGACTGGGTGCGACGGTGATAGTCGTCGAGGTTGACCCGATTAGGGCCCTGGAGGCGAGAATGGACGGCTTCCTCGTCATGGACATGAAGGAGGCCGCCAAAATCGGTGACATCTTCGTCACCTCAACCGGCAACATCAAGTGCATCAGGAGAGAGCACTTCGAGCTGATGAAGGATGGCGCGATAATGGCCAACGCGGGCCACTTCGACGTCGAGATATGGAAGCCTGACCTTGAGGGCCTCGCGGTTGAGATAAACGAGCCGAGGCCGAACATAAGGGAGTACAGGCTCGCGGACGGAAGGAGGCTCTACCTCCTCGCCGACGGAAGGCTCGTCAACTTAGCGGCCGCTGACGGGCACCCCGCGGAGATTATGGACATGAGCTTCGCCCTCCAAGCAAAGGCGGCAGAGTACATCAAGGAAAACCGCGGGAAGCTCGGGCCGAAGGTCTACGTGCTCCCAAGGGAGATAGACGAGATGGTAGCTCGGATCAAGCTCGCCTCGATGGGGATAAAGATTGAGGAGCTCACCGAAGAGCAGAGGGAATACCTGGAGAGCTGGGAGCACGGGACATGAGACCCCTCTTTTTCTTTTATATTTTCCCTTCTCAAGCCTCGCCCTTCAGGGCAGGGAGGAGGTCAGACAGCGCCGAAATCCATTATTAAAAGACATGCAGCGCGCTCGCCTTGAAGCTGACGTAGATTTCTCTTCCCTTTGTTATCCCCATCTCCAGCATCGAGGAGCGGGTTATAAAGGCCCTCAGGCGCAGATTTCCAACCCTCAGATGAACCCTTACAAGCGGGCCAAGCTCTTCCACCAACTCGACCGTTGCCCTAAACTCGTTCCTCGCGGACGTCCTTATCGGTTCGAGGGACAGAATTATATCCTCCGGCCTCAGACCGACGCGGACCCTCCCCCTCGCCTTCACCGGCAGTTCAATCTCAACGCCGTTCGCCCTCAGCTTCCTGCCCTCGGCTGTCCCCTCGATTATGTTCTCGAAGCCCAGGAACCGCGCAACCTCTTCGCTAGCTGGCTTTGAGAAGACCTCCTTCACGCTCCCGACCTGGACGAGTCTCCCGTTGAGCATCACGCCGACCCTGTCGCCCAGGCTCACCGCCTCCTCAAAGGAGTGGGTGACGTGTAGGGCTGTAAAGCCGAGCTCTTCCCTCCAGCGCTTCATCTCGCCGATGAGCCGGGAGCGGGTCTGGACGTCGAGGTTGGCAAAGGGCTCGTCGAGAAGGATCAGCGGAGGCTCGACCGCAAGCGCCCTCGCGAGCGCAACCCTCTGCTGCTCCCCGCCGCTGAGCGTCTTCGGCTTTCTGTGGAGAAGGTGCTCTATCCCGAGAACCTTTGAGATTTCCCTTACCTTTCGCTCGATTTCAACCTTCGGGACTTTCCTGACTTTGAGGCCAAAGGCGATGTTGTCGTAAACGCTCATGTTCGGAAAGAGGGCGTAGTTCTGGGGGACGTAGGCCAAGCCGCGCTTTTCGGGCGGCAAGTCCGTGACGTCCCGACCGTTGAGGTAGACCCGCCCGGAGTCGGGCTCTATTATGCCGGCGATTATCTCAAGGAGGACTGTCTTTCCAGCACCGCTCGGGCCGAGGATTACGAAGTGCTCACCCTCGTTTACCTCGAAGCTTATCTCCCTCAGCCGGAACTCCTTCCAGTCCTTGGAGATTCCCTCAGCCCGGAGCATGACATCACCCTGTTATTCTGTCGAGGAATTCTTTTAGACCAGATTCTCTGAGAAGCCCCTCTATAAGTTCTGGTTTTTCATTGATCAGTTTTTCAACAAATTTTCTATAAAGTCCAGACATTGAGTCTCCATCATAGTCTTTGGCAATAGCGAGAACATGCATAACGTCCTTGGGCTTGAGTCTTCTTTGAGCATCTTCTTTAAGCTGATTCAATGAACGTTCAAACTGCGATAACGTGCTCTCCTTTTCTGCGAGCGCTGTGAGCAAGAGTTCAAGTTCCTTCTTTCTCTCGATGTTGGGATTGTGAATGCTTATATTCCCAAGGCCAAATGGTATAATCTCAATCTCCCCAACCCACAGGGAATCTTCTTTTACAACTGGATAAAACTGTCTGAGGGAACTTTTTGCCCACTCCATAATATCCCGGGTGGTATCTATATCCCTTGCCACTCCAACTTTATGGAGTCCTACCCTATGAAAATTTGCCCACAAAAGTATGTTTTTAAGAATTCGTTTCATTCTGTTTTTGTCTTGGGCATTAATAAGAGCGATAACAGTGTTCTCTCTTTTGAATGTGATAGGAGGCAAATTAAGTTTAGTTTTGCTAAACCCCTCTATTTCAACTTTCTCCTTTTTAAAACCATAAATATTCTCGATTAAAGTTTCAAAGAAGGCCTTGTCTGTGGATCCTTCAATGAGTAATAAGTTGAGTTTCATTGGATCACCCCCTTAGATCAATCCCAAGATCTTCTCTTAATTCTTTAGCGTTTTCAAACGTCTCAATACTATGTGTTAGCTTTCCATTTTCACGCTTCATGTAAATAACCCTGCCGTTAATTCCCATCCTGATGCCCTCTTCAAGTAGCATGTCTATAAGCTCAAGGCTGTGAGTTGTGAGGAATACTTGAACGTTGTTTTTCAGTGAGCCTTCAAGAAGGGTTCTTACCATTGCCCTCAAGGATGCAAGGTGATGGAAAGCCTCTGCGGAATCAATGAGAAGATAACCATTTTTCATTGAGGATACAAGAAATGCAGTTGCAGAGAGGAATTTAAATCCGTCTCCCATGCTGTAATATGGGATGCTCTTAGGAGCATGTTTTATGTCGACGTACATCAAAACACCATTTTCTTCATGAACTGGACTTAGTCCCTCAACATCTGGGTAAGCCCTTCTGATTAAATCGAGGGCAATGGAGTATGCTCTAACTTTAAAAGCTTTTGAAAAAACTGTCTCAATAAACCCTGGTGTGACCATATCGTATGGAGTTACAAACTCGACGGGAAGCTCAACGGGGTATGGCTCATCTTCAGAAGTCATTACGGTCATATTACCACTACCAGAAACCAGTACCATGGCGTTGCGCTGAAGGGGGCCAGCTTTAATCTGAAGAGAAATTGCTTCAACAGATTCAGATAGCATGTTCTTCAGAGTTTCGGTGTCAAGTTTAAGTTTGGACTTAGTTTCCATTAACTGGGTCAGATTGCCAGGATGCATGATAGTAACAACGAATGGAACACCGCCAGCAATAAATTTTAGCTCAATTGGGATCTGAGAGTTTGTAAAAAGAGAGTACAGCGATGTGTGCCCAACCCAGCCTCTCCACTTCAACACATGGCCGAAGATAGCCTTTAACTGAGTGGGATCTCGATTTGCGGCACTAAGAGCGATAGCAATTGCTTCGAGAACTGATGATTTTCCAACGTTATTCCTGCCTACGAAGACGTTAACCTGCCCAAAATTTTCAAGATCCAAGCTCTTAATTCCTCTAAAGTTTTTAATTGACAATGAAGTGATCATGGCAACCACCTAAGTCGATATTGTCAGTACCTCTTAAAGCCTTTATTCACTCAACCTTCCTCCCGACGAGCCACCTTAAGAGGACGAATATAACAAGGCTGATTGCGACCATTATGACGGAGATAGGTCTTGAGGCCCTGAGGCCGTAGTTGTTGAAGTACTCCATTATCAGAACCTGGGCGGTCTTGGGGTAGTAGGCAACGATGAGGATTGCCCCAACTTCGCTTATCGCCCTCGCCCACGTCATTATCACACCGCTCGCCACGCTGGGGAACGCTATCGGAAGGGAGACAGAGAAGAAGACCCTCAGCCGGGAAGCCCCGAGGGTTCTGGCAACGGCTTCGACTTTCTCATCAACTGCAAGAAAACCGTCGCGCGCGGCGTTGACCGTGAACGGGGCCGATACAAAGAGCATTGCCGCGATTATGCCCGCGTAGCTGTCGAGAATTGCACTCGAAAACGTGACGAGGAGCATTATGCCGACGACCGAGTGCGGGATAACGATTGGAACATCAACCAGGGCCTGGACGAGGCTCTTTCCGGGAAATTCCTTTCTCGCCAGGACGTAGCCCAGGGGGACGCCGAAGAGGAGGGCTATTAGAGCGGTCGCCGTCGCGGTTAGAAGGGAGTTTCGAAGGGCCTCAATGACGTAAGGGTCGTGGAGGGTCTTTACGAGCATCTCCCAGTCCATGAGCTGTTTGGCGAAGATGATAACCAGAGGCAGGGCTATGTAGGCGATTAGAAAGCTTCCCAGCGACGCGAAGAGGTATAGAGTGTAGTCCCTTCTCATGGCGCTCCCCCTAAAATTGGAAGGGAAGATAAAAGCTCACCCCTCGACCTTAACAATATCCCTAATCTCCTTCGGGACGTTGCCGAACGCTATCGGAGGCCAGATGAAGTCCTGGTGGTTCTCCTGGAAGACCCGCCTGCCGTTTTCTCCCAGCATGAAGCGGAGGAACTCCATTGCGAGCTCCCTGTGCGGGGCGTCCTTCGGGACTGTGACGCCGTAGACTATCGGCTTGGCCGTGATGACCTTGCCGGTGGAGCCGAGGTATATGGAGACCTTCCCGTAGAAGTCGGCCTTGCTGAAGTCCTTGAGGTTTATCTCGTCGGGCAGGGTGATGTATTTAAGGCTGTGTTGCTCTGCGACGCTCTTGTAGATGAAAAAGTAGTCGAGGCTCCCGCTCTCGACGAGGCCAACGAGGTCGGTCTCTTTGGGCCTTATGACGACCTTATCGCCCCTGACCTGGAGTTCCTTCGGGGCGACGATGACCGAGCCGTTGTAGTAGATGTTCGTGTTCTCCTCCACTAGGGTCTCGAAAACGGGTTTGCCGTAGTAATAGTCGGCCAGCTTCATGACCATTACCGAACGGTAGCCGCAGGGGTCCTGGTTGGGGTCTGAAAAGCCGAAGGTGACCCCTGGCCTCGCCAGGATTTCGTACCAGTTGTCAGAGGTAATCTCGTCCGCGTACTTGCTGTTCCCGGTGAAGGCGATGACTATCTCGTTGGTGGCGAAGAGGACATAGAAGTCCGTGTAGTTTGGCACCATGAGCTGTGGGATAAGGGTGTAGTCCGCGACGGCCACCACGTCGGCCTTCTTTCCGAGGTCTGTAACTTTCCTGACGGCCTTGACGCTCCCGCTCGCCTCGTCCTGGAAGTTAACCCTAACGACAAGGTTTTTCTGAGCATATTCGGCAAACTCCAACTCAAGCTGCTGGAGCGGGACGCTCAGAGAACCCGCGTGGAAAATTACAAGCGTCTCCTCCTTCTCGCTCTCGCCGGTCGTACAGCCAGAGGCCACGACCGACAGCAGAAGGGCAAGGACGATTAAAGGCACTGCCTTCCTCATGGCACACCCCAGAAGAATGGACATAAGTGAGTATTTAAACATTGTGAGCAAACAAAAGCGTTAACGGCAAATAGAAATGTTTTCACCGGGCTCACTTTGACCCATAGCTGCCTTCGCGAAACAGCTTCCCCCTCATTTCCACGAGCCCCTCAACGATGTCCTTGAAGTACTCATAGAGCTCGCTCTTCCTAAGCTTATCAACCGTCCCCCAGAACTCGTCGAGGTTCCTGACGCCGGCCCTCTCATACTCGAACGCCTGAACCAGCATCTCCAGCCTGTCCACGAACTTCACGAGCCTGCCTTCGAGACTGAGCTCCGCCTCATACTCCCTGAAGAGGCCGAGGTATTCTTCCGCTCTGCCAGTGACCCTCAGCATGTCCTCAAGCGCTCTGACCTCGCCCCCGACCTTGTCGAAGTATTTCTGGGCCGGCATCGGGATGTCGGTTATCCTCGCCTCTCCGACGTCGTGGAGGAGGGCTATCTTCAGGGCCTTTTCAACGTCTATTTCAATCCCCCTGGCCTTGAGCTCGTCGGCGAGGAACAGCGTAATAAGGGCCACGCGGTAGCCGTGCTCCGCCACGCTCTCCGGATTGGGGACTCCCCTGAGGAGCCACCCCGCCCTCGGAAACCTCTTCAGGTTGCCGAGCTCTAAAAACAGCTCCAGCATGGTCATTCCTCCGTCGTGAAGAGTGCCTTTTCAGTCTCAATCGCAGTCGCGATGATTGCATCGCCGAGGAAGCGGCCGTAGACCTTCACCATATCTCCCTTCCCGATGCACGGGCTGCCAGCGAAGTCAACCCGAATTCCGTGAATCCTGAAGGTCGTCCTCCAGCTCGGGAGCTCCATCGGCAGGAACTCCACAACGGGCTTGTCCTCTATTTCTCCTTCAAGGACGATGTTCTTGCCCCTGAGCTTTCCGTTGAGCTCACCGGGGGTTACGACGTAGTAATAGTGATGACCCAGCTTGACCCGCTTCATACCAATCACCTTTAAACCCCACCGCTGAGGTTGGTTATGGGGTGATGAAATGATAAAGGTTGCGATAATCGGTGCAGAGAACGTTGGGAAATCAACCCTCATGAACGCCCTCATAGGTGGTAAGGTGAGCGAGGTAGAGAACCTGCCGGGGACTACAAAGGGGCTTGTACGGAGGAGGTTCGGCAAGCTGAAGATACCAAAGGGCATGAAGAACCCCCTCGGAGGTGCAGACGAGTTCGTGCTAATTGACACTGCTGGACTCTTCGACCCCAAGCTCGAACTGCGCGGGAAGGTGCTCAGCGAGGAGAAGTTCAAGGAGCTGATAGACGAGATAGTATCGGCGGACATGATAATCCACATGGTCGACGCGACGGTTGGTCTGCACAGGGGAATGGAGAAGCTCCACCACATGCTCAAAATGCGCTACGACAAGCCGATAATAGTGGTAATAAACAAGATTGACCTCGTCCCGAGAAAGCGCGTGGAGGAGCTTAAGGAAGTCATAAAGAAGAGGCTTGAGCAGGAGCCCTTAGCTTTATCGCTCGTCACCTACGAGGGCTTCAACGAGCTCCTTGAGAGGATTGCCCACATGGCGATGTACGTCTGACTACTCTTCAATACTCCTCGGGAAACTCCGGGCAGGGGCATACCATAACGTAGACCTTCCTGTGCCTCGGCCCGTCGAGCTCAACGAAGAGAATCCTCTGCCACGTCCCGAGGTAGAGCTCGGCCTGGTCTATGGGGACGACGACCTCAGGGTTCAGGAAGATGCTCGCCCTTATGTGGGCGTGGGCGTTGCTGTCGATCCTGTCGTGGGAATAGCCAGCCCCCCTCGGCACGAGCTCGGCCATCTTGGCCTTGATGTCCTCTATAAGTCCTTTCTCATACTCGTTTATGAGGAGGCCCGTCGTCGTGTGGTGGGTGAAGACGACGGCTATTCCGTGCTTCACCTTGGAGCGGTAGACGAGCCTCTGAACCTCGTCCGTTATGTCGATAATCTGGACGCGCTCCTTCGTGTCAATGGTTATCTCATAGAGCATAACCATCACCCCAACTGAGAGAGGAGCTTTCTGAGCAGGGCCTCGACCTCAAGGTTCTCTTTGAACGCAACCGCCCTTAAAACTACCGCAGTCTCGTAGGCGTCGAGGAGTTTAGAGTTGCCGGACAGAACCTCGGACTTGAGGAGAGAGTAAACTTCCTCAACGGCGTCTTTAAACAGCGCCTCGCTGGAGTACAAATCCTCCCTGACCAGGAGGGAAGAGATGAGGTCTCTGAGGAAGTCAATCCTGTTCTCCCGCTTTCTCCTGGGTAATCCTAGCCTTTCCATTTCTCAACCCCTCTAACTCTTTGTTGAGAGCCTTTACAAGTATCTCCGACATAAGCAGGGACGCAAAGCGCCCCTCTCTGACCTCAAGGGCCGTGTCTATGGCCTTCTCGACCTCGCCGAGCTTTAAGTAGTGGTGCGCCACGTCGGCCATGACGAGGGAGCGGAGCTTCTGGTTCTGGAGGGAGAGGCCAATTCTCCTAGCGGACTCGACGTCGCCGATTAGGACGTAGAAGCGAGCCACCTTCGTCCACACTTCCTCCAGGCGAACAAAGCGGGCTATCGTGTTTACAATGCCCCTTTTATCCGGCGTTGGTTCCTCCAGTATGCGGTTCATTAATGCCCTGCCCACCAGCAGAGCTTCCTCTGCATTCAGGGCACCAAGAAATTCTGGAAGAGCTGAGGGATTCTTGTCGAGGACGTCAAGGGCGACGGCCTCAAACAGGCTCTCATCACCGAACTTCCTGAGCATCTGTGCGGCCAGAGAACCCCTTCCGGCCAGCGCAAGGACTGTGGCGACCTCGAGTGCAAGGTTCTCGTCGAACTTCTGAGAAAGCTCTTCCGCCAGTGCCGTGAAGGAGTCAACGTAGTTCTCCACGACGCCGAGTTCGCTGAGGCTGAAGGCGAGCTCCTTAAAGGCCTGCTTCGCCCACTCCCGGGAACCCATATCCCTGATAGCCGAAAAAGCACCACTGTAGCTTCCAAGTGTGACGAACGCCTTCGAAAGCTCGAAGAGGGCCTTCGAACGGTAGGGCTCATCTGTGATGTACTCAAGGGCTAGCTTCATCTTTCTGAGCCTGTAGGCGGTCTTAATCGGGTTCACTTCGAGGGAGCGCGAAATTCCCCTGACGATGGAGACCAGGGTCGTCTGCCGCAGGACATCGTCTCCTATTTCCACAGCGAATGATATTGCCTCCCCGATGTCCCCAAGGCCAAGGAGGGCCAGAGAGGCCGTTTTGAGGAGCTCGTCCCTCTGTGGAGGGGCCAGACTGCGCGACTCGGAGAGAACCCTCACGAACACGCGCCGGTAGGCTTTAATCCGCACCCTGCCCATCGAGACGCCTATCGAGAGAAGGGCTTTCAGCATTCCAAACGGGTCGTCTATTGATGCCAGAGACTCGAAGGCCTTGAGAAAAGCCTGTTTGTAGAGGGGGTGAGACTTTCTGGCGAGCTCCTCACCTATTTTGGCGTAAGTAACGGCCTTAACGTAGGGGTCTGGAATCTCGCCGGCTGATTTAAGTATCTCGGCAACCAGCATGACCATCACCGGAACGAATCACTGCATATCTTACGCGGAAGTTTTTTAAAAGCTTACTCACAGCGCAATTCCATGTATGGCATGATACTGGGCAAAAACCCCGAGCTTGGAAGGGCAGAGTTCTACTCATTCGCGAGGCGCTTCGGGCTAAGGGTCAAACCTATCGAGGAAGGAAAAAACTGGATTGTTTTCGAGTCAAAGCCTTCAATAGAGAGGCACTTCCGCTGGCTCGGCGGTTCTCTCAAGCTGGTCAGAATCGTCGGCGAGGGGGAAGAGGCGATAAAAGACCTCGAATACGCGAAACTTTTCACAGTCAGCCTTTATGGAAAGGACGACTGGAAGCTCTGGAGAAAGCTTGGAAGCACCGTTAAGAAGGAGTTCAAGAAGAAGGGGCCAGCCAAGTTCTTCAAGCCGGCCAAGGTCTATTCCATGCCGGCCGAGCTAATCCTGAAGGGCTTTCCGGAGACAAAGGACGTGGTCTTCCTGTTCAGGGACGACGGAAGCTTTCTCGTGGGCGAGACGGTTAAGGTTACCGACCCCTTCGAGCTGAAGAAACTCGACGTGGAAAGACCAGTTCAGAGGCCAATCCTCTCTATTCCGCCGAGGCTTGCCCGGATAATGGTGAACCTCACCGAGGTGAGGAAGGGCCTCTTCCTTGACCCCTTCTGCGGCATTGGAACTGTCCTTCAGGAGTTCGTCCTCCAGGGACTGCCTGCCTACGGGAGCGACAGAGACCCTGAAAGGGTGAGGGAAGCGAGGCGGAACATCGAGTGGCTCAGGCGGGAGTTCAGGCTCAAGAACTCGGCAAGGATAGAGGTCTGCGACGCAAGGAAGCTGAAGCGCTGTTTCCGCGAGAGGTTTGATGCCATAGTTACCGAGCCCTACCTCGGGAAGCCCCTGAAGAGGAACCCGGGCAGGGGAGAGGCGATAAAGCTCGCCAACGAACTGGACAGGCTGTACTTTTCGGTCTTCGAGAGCTTCTCGGACGTCCTGAAGAGGAACGGTAGGGTGGTCTTCGTCTTTCCGGCGTATAGACTGAGGGACGGGAGCATCTACCGGAAAGACCGGAAGTGGCTCAGGAAACTAGGCTTCGAGGTTCTGTCGAGGCACCTCGACTACGAGGAGAGGCACCGCTTGGTCAGGGACATCCACGTGATAAGAAAAAGGAGCTAAGAGAGCTCCTCGATCGGGAGCTTCATCCTGCTCGAAACAAGGAGAAGGAGTATTCCAAGCAGGGTCATGCCGATGTAGATGACCATCCCGGTCGTGACGCTCTTCACGAGGACGAACATGACGTTGGGTGCGACGGCGTTGGCCGAGTTCGAGATGAGCCCGAGGGCAAAGCTGGCCTCCGGGTAGATTTCTTTCGGGTACGCCGCCGGAGCGGTGGTCCAGAACGCCGGGCCCGTTCCCTGAACGATTCCAGTTATCGCGATTCCGAGGAGCGCCAGCGTGTAATCGTTTGCGCTTATGGCTCTCCAGAGAATGAAGAGGCCCACGAAGGTCACCGCGTAGGAGAGGGTCATAACGCTGACGATGGCCTTGAACAGGCCGCGGTTGCTCGTGTTCTTAAGGGAGAGGCGGTAGCCGAGGTAGCCCATGATTATCGACCAGAGGGCCATCGAGACCTCAAGGGTCATGACGAGGTTCGCCACTTGGTCGTCGCTGAAGTGGACGTTGTGAAGCGTGAAGGAGCCCAGGGTGAAGACAACCCACAGGGCAGGGAAGAACGTGAAGCCGAAGACCCACGTGAAGGGAATCTTCCAGACGTTGGCCTTGGACGAGTGCTCCTCCTTGGGAATTTCAAAATCCTCGACGAAGAGCCACCATATGGCGAGCATGACGTACATGAGGACGGCGGAGATTAGGAAGGCCTGAGTAACCGACGACCAGCTCGCATCACTGCCGCCGGCCCACTTGGCCAGGTTTATACCGTAGATTCCACCCCAGAAGATTCCAGATAGGATTATGCCCTTGGCGAAGGGCCTCTCGGCCACAAAGAGCCTGGCAATCTGGTTGCTGAATACAGCTATCAAAGCAACTATGAATCCCTGGAAGAAGCGGAGTGCAACGACACCCCACCAGTTAGGCATGAACGGGATCAGGAACTGAGGAATCGCGGCAAAGCTCACTATCAAGGCAACACTCCTCTTAAAAGAGCCCTTGAAGAGGCTCGTCCCACCGAGGAGGAAAGCGACGAAGAGGCCGACAACGTAGGCCGTCTGCTGGTAGCCCATCATCGCCTCCGTGATGCCGTAGTGCATCAAAACCGCACCCTTGAATTTCTCAAGCATGTGCATCGTCCCAAAGCCTGAAGCAACTAGAAGGGTGTTAATCAATACCGTTGACCACCTTTTGTCCATATCCGACCCTCCTTAGAGTTTTCCAAGCAGCATCAGGGCACCAAACACTATGAAGAGCACCCCAGCGCCTTTGTGTATAAACTCCACGGGGAGAACGTCCCCGAGCTTATCGCCGAGCAGGGCGCCGATGAGGTTGACGGCGGCGAGACCGAAGACCGCACCGAGAAAAGCTGTTTTCCACCCATACTTAGAGGCGAAGGCTATCGTCGCCAGCTGTGTTTTGTCACCCAGCTCCGCCAAAAAGATGGAGATAAAGACTGCGAGTAGCTCCTGCATTAATTTACCACCTCACAGCTTGGAGAGGGCCTCCTTCATTCTCTCCATCGCCTCGATGAGCTTCTCCTTCTCCGTTGCGTAGCTTATCCTGACCCATCCCTCGCCCTGCTTTCCGAAGGCAGTTCCGGGGATGACGACCACACGGGCGTTGTCAAGGAGCCAGTTCGCGAAGTCCTCGCTGCTCATGTCGAGCTCCGGGTCAATCTTGGCCCAGATGTAGAAGGCACCCTTGGGCTTGAAGGGCTGTATGTGGGGCATCTCGTTGAGGTACTTGAGGACGAGCTTCCTCCTCTCGTCGTAAACCCTCCTCATGGTCTCAACGGCTTCCCAGCTCCTCTTGTCGCGAAGGGCAGTTATTCCCGCTATCTGGATGAAGGACGTGACGTTTCCAACGACGTAGGCGTGGAGCTTTATCATGTCCCTGATTACCTGCTTGGGCGCTATGGCAAAGCCGAGCCTCCAGCCGGTCATGGCAAAGGTCTTTGAGAAGGAGTTGGCCAGTATCGTGTTGTCCGGGGCGTACTTAATCATTGGGTAGTGCTTCGCCCCCTCGTAGAGGAAGTGCTCGTAGGGTTCGTCGCTGAGAATGTAGATGTTGTAGTCCTGGGCTATGTCGGCGATGGCCTTAACGGTGGACTTGTTCATGACGGCTCCGGTCGGGTTGTTCGGATAGTTGATGACAATCATCCTCGTCCTCTTGGTGATGGCCTCAACGAGTTCATCGGGGTTGATGCGGAACTTGTACTCCTCACGGAGAGGAATCCTTATGATGCCCGCCTCGGCTATCTTGGCGTCTTCCACATAGCAGACGAAGGCGGGGTCGGGGATGATAACGTCGTCGCCCTGCTCAAGGATGCTCTGGAAGGCGAGATAAGTGGCCTCGTAAGCGCCGGCGGTGACGAGGATGTTGTCAACCTCAACATCAACCTTGTAAAAGTCCTTGTAGTATTCCGCTATTGCCTCCCTAAACTCCGGGATGCCTGCATTGGGCGTGTAGTGGGTGTAACCCTCGTCGAGGGCCCTCTTCGCGGCGTCTTTAATGACATCAGGAGTATCAAAGTCAGGCTCACCAATTCCGAGAGAAATAACGTTCTCCATCTTCGAGGCCTTCTCGAAGAGTTCCCTAATCTTCGAGCGCTGAATTATGTTTATCCTTCCGGCAAGGAAGTATTTCCTTTTCTTGTAGCGCATCTAACATCCCCCCGGGCACTGCGGGGTGTAGGGAGACAGTATATAAATTTATCCTCAATTGAAGACGGAAAAAGGCAATTCGTACCTACAAAACTTCGACCAGAGCTGATTTTTCAAAAAAAGTTTTCACGGCCCCATCGGGACACTCGTCAAGGGGAAGCTCTTTGAGCCCAAGTTTGTCGAGGAGTTCTCTCGCCTTGGCCTCGCCACCGAAGACCACGAGGTAGTTCTCGCCGGGCTTTGCACCCACTTCCCGAATAGCGTCCCTAATCTGGAGCACTCCGGCCAGCCTGAGGAGCAGTTCCCCCCCAAGCGTCTTCGCGTGGTTAGTACCCCGCTCAAAGGCCCTTATGGCCAGCAGTGAGGCAAAAGCGACGGCCTTCCAACATGGAATATTAACAAGCTGAACGTCCGCTCCGAGATAGGGGACAATTTCTTCAACGTTTTGGACTGAGACCCTCGTGATAAAGACTCCATCTGTTACAGGAATCATTTCTGAACCCCCGTCTTTCCGTTCAGACTCCCGCTTTAAAAGGGTTTTTCAAAAAATTTTTGAAAAAGATAATATTCTAGTATTAACATGGAAGCATAAAGTATTTAACTAATTAAGCACTACAACTATCACAGCGGCTTAATGGACGTGGTGGTGCAGCGATGAGCAGAATGAGAATCATCAGTGTCCAGCTTCCGCAGGGCCTTATAAACGCTATGGACCAGCTTGTTAAGAAGGGTGTGTATCCTAACAGGAGTGAAGTCATCAGGGAGGCCATTCGTGAGCTTCTGAAAAAAGAACTGTACCACCTCGATACTGAAAACCGCTCAACGCCGGACTATATTATCAAATAAGACACTTGAATAAGGTTTCAAATAAGCAAAAAATCAGCCCACATTTAAGATTGGGGGTTGGGGCAATGGTGTTTAAGCTGCTTGAACAGGCGGGGATAAAGATAGACCTTGACGACGAGCCGAAGAGGCCTAAGATGGAAGAGAATATCATGGACGATGATGAAGACCTGATAAGGATTGTTATTGTCGGTGTTGGTGGCTCCGGTAACAACACAATAACCCGCCTATACGAACTTGGCGTCCAGGGGGCAGAGCTTATAGCCATGAACACCGATGCCCAGGCGCTGAAGCACGCTAAGGCCCACAAAAAGCTCCTCCTTGGCAAGGAGATAACACAGGGAAAGGGCTCTGGCGGTGACCCCGAGACCGGCTACCGCGCGGCAGAGGCGAGCGCTCATGAAATCGCCGAGACCATCGGCGACGCTGACCTCGTGTTCATAACCGCCGGAATGGGTAACGGAACCGGAACCGGTGCCGCTCCTGTTGTCGCAAGGGTCATAAAGGAGCGCGCAAGGCACAACGGACGCTTCCGCGAGCCGCTTGTTGTCAGCGTCGTAACGTTCCCGTTTAAGAACGAAGGGCGCCTGAGGGAAGAGAAGGCAAAGGCCGGTATAAAGGCCCTCCTCTACTACTCCGATACCGTTGTGATAATCGAGAACGACAAACTCCTCCAGCTCGTTCCAAAGCTCCCGATAAACGCCGCTTTCCGCTTTGCCGACGAGATAATAGCGAGGATGGTCAAGGGAATAACCGAGACCATAAAGCTCCCGTCTATGGTGAACATTGACTTCGCGGACGTTTACAGCGTCATGAAGAACGGTGGAGCCGCCCTTATAGGAATCGGCGAGAGCGATTCGAGCAACAGGGCCGTTGATGCCGTTAAGAACGCCCTCCAGAACAAGCTCCTCGACGTTGAGTATGGAAGCGGTGAAAAGGCCCTCGTCCACTTCACAGTCGGCCCGGACGTCAGCCTTGGAGAGATTAACGAAGCAATGAACATCGTCTACGAGAAGCTCGGAGAGAAGAGCGAAATCAAGTGGGGAGCGAGGATTGACGAGGACATGGGCAAGATGGTCAGGGCCATGGTGATAATGACCGGCGTCAAGAGCCCGCACATCCTCGGTGGTGAAACCGCACTCCAGCTCGCACCGAAGGAGTCGCTCCTTCCAGCGAAGCCAAAGAGGGAATTCGGTTCATCATTTGAGGACAAGCTCTACAAGACGATAGCGAGGAGAGAAGAGTCGAAGGCAGGGCTTCCGCCCTATGTGAGCAGGGTCTTCGACGACTTCGAAGACCTTTCCTGACTAACTCTTTTTAACTCATAGGGTGAAAACCATGGCAGTGGTAATCAGCGTTGCCAATCAGAAGGGGGGAGTCGGGAAGACGACCCTGACGATGAACCTCGGCTACGCCCTAGCAGACATGGGCAAAAGAGTCCTGCTCGTTGACATAGACCCCCAGTTCAACCTTACGTTTGGCCTGATCGGCATGAAGGTTCTTGAGTACGGGGACAGGAACGTCGGTACGCTGATGACGAGGGAGAGCGAAATCGAGGAGAGCCTTGTCCATATCCAGGAGAACCTCGACCTCGTGCCCAGCCACCTCAACCTGTCCGCCAGGGAGATTGAGATTATCAACGCCTACAACCGGGAAAGGAGGCTCGAAAAGGCCCTCCTGCCCGTTCTGCCGGACTACGACTACGTCCTAATAGACAACCCGCCGAGCATGGGGATATTCCTCGTTAACTCCCTCACCGCCTCGGACTACGTGCTCATACCTCTGGAGCTGAGCTACTTCGGCGTCATAGGAATGCAGCTGATGTTCAACCTCATGAGGATGATTCGCGAGGAGACCAACGAGAACCTCAAGCTTCTCGGACTCGTTCCCAACAAGTTCACGAAGCAGACAAAGGTTCCAAAGCTCCGCCTCAAGGAGCTCAAGGAGACCTACCCAGATGCACCGATACTGACTACGATTCCAAAGGCAATAGCCCTGGAAAAGGCGCAGAGCGAGGGCAAGAGCATATTTGAGTTTGAGCCCCAGAACCGCGCCGCGAAAGCCTTTCAAAAGCTCGCGAAAGAGGTGGTTGAGATTGCCGAAGGATAAAATTCCCAAGCTCTTTGATGGCTCGGTAGATGAGCTCACAAAGCCGACCAAGGCAAAGTCCAGGAAGGAGCAGAGCCTGAAGAAGGAGAAGATGCAGAAGACCCTCTACGTAAGCAGGGACATGAACATGAAGCTAATCCAGCTCTACGCCGAGGAAGGAAGGAGGCAGAGCGCCATCGTCGAGGACGCGGTTAATCTCTACTACTACCTCCGCCTCGCCCTCGGGGAGAAGAAGTTCGAGGAGCTTCTAAGCGCCGTCAAAAGGGAAGACCCGGAGTTCCTGCGCGATTACCTTGCAAAGCTAAAACCTTAGGGCCCCACCCCTAAGGTCAAATCAAAAGGTAAAATAAGCCCCGATCACTCGCAGAACTCCTCGATTATTCTTCTTATTATCTTGCTCGTCTTCGCCCTGTCGCTCTTGTAGAGGTAAGGAATCCGTATTACCTCAGCGTTTATCCCGTGCTTCCTGAGCTCCTCCTTGAGCTTCTCGCAGTTGAAGTTCTGGTCCGGGCCAATTGCTATAACGTCGGGGTTTATCCGCTTCACGAGCTCGAAGTCTATCCCACCAGGAGAGCCTATGTAGACCTCGTCAACGTATCTAATTGCCTTCAGGAGCTCGGCCCTGTCTTCGGCGGGGTTTACGGGCTCACGGCGCTTCTGTCTCCTGACGGTCTCGTCATGGGCGACTATGACCACCAGCTCGTCCCCAAGGCTCTTTGCCTTGCTCAAAAAATGAATGTGGCCGACGTGGAGGATATCAAAAACTCCCCCAACAAGAACACGGATTTTCTCCTTCTCTTCCCCAGGTTCCCCCATTTTAGCCCACCGTGACGTTCCAAATCTTGTCCTTGGCGTGGTGGATGTTCTTAACTGCCTTGCCCTTAGGCTTCTCCTTCATCGCCTTGCCGCTCATCAGGGCTATCCCGATGGCGAGGGGTCTCCCATAGTTCTCCTCAACAACGAAGACGAAATCCCCTTCCTTGATGTTCTCATCGGCGTCAACTATGCCCGCGGCCATGACGTCGGCGCCGTTGATGATGTACGGAACTGCCCCTTCATCAACGACGACGCGCCTCGGCCACTTCCTCAGGTCTTCTTCGTTGGACAGCTCGTAGAGCGCTATGACGAGCGGGAAAATCAGGCCCTTCCTCCGTATGAAGAAGGGCTTTCCGTTGACAAGGAGGATTTCTGTGGTCTTGTCGAATTCAGCGACCTCAACGCGGTCCTTCTTGCTCAGCATCTTCTCGGCTATCTCCTCGCCGAAAATCTCGGCCATCTCGCGGATTATGGCCTTTACCTCCTTCTTGCTGAGGGGGTGCTTGACCTTCAGCTCCATCCTCACACCTCCATGGTCTCTTCGTAAAGCCTTCTCGCGCTCTCCCTCGGGTTCTCGCTCGCGTAGATTGAACGCCCCACGATGATGTAGTCGGCACCGGCCTTTAAAACCTCGCCCGCCTTTCCACCCTGGGCGCCAACTCCAGGGGTTAGGATTTTGACTTCGCTATTAAGCCTTGAGCGTATGTAGGCAACCCTCTCGGGTCTCGTGGCGGGTGCTATGACGCCGAAGGGCTCAAGCCTGTTGGCGAGTTCCACCAGCTTGTCGGTAGCGGGCTGAATAAACTCCTTCGCTCCGGGGTGGCTCATCTCGACGACGATTATCGTCTTCCCGAGCTCCATAACAGCCCGAACGCTGTCGCTACCGACGAAGCCGTGCGCTATTATGTAGTCCGCACCGGCCTCAAAGACCCTGCTCGCTATCAGCCTGTTGGTGTTTGGAATGTCAGCGAGCTTGAGGTCGGCTATAATCGGAAGACCTGTTGCATCTTTGAGCTCCGTGACGATTCCCAGGCCCGAGCCGATTATGAGCGGCCAGTTCACCTTAATCGCCCAGAGGTACTCGGCCGTTTGCTCCGCTATTTTAAGCGCCCTCTCACGCTCGTAGACGTCCAGGGCAAGGATTAGCCTGCTCTCGTTATTCCCGCTCATTTCGTCACCTCACGAGGGACTTTATCTCATCGGGGACGTCCTTAAGGAAAACCGCCACGTGGTAGGCGCTCTTCATCGCATCGGCTGGGTTTTCAGCCCACGTGACTACGACCATGTCTCCTTCTTCGAACCTCAGAACCGAGAGTCTCTCGGCGAGCTCTGACATAGTCTCTCTTAGGGGCCTGCCGTCTTCTGGAAAAACTACCTCCCCGTTTTTAACTACGAGAATCATTGCACCCTTTGCGAAGAACCTTATGGCCTCGTCGCGGAGCTCAATACTCTTGAATTCAGGGGGATTCCTCACGACGATGGCATAAGCAGGGTAGCCTTCGACTCTGCCAACGGCGTGGACTTCGGAGAAGGACTTCGAGAGCCTCTCCACGAGCTCCCTTCCCTCTTCGCTGAGGGTGTGGCCCCTCTGAGAGGACTCAATAAGGTTCATCTTCGAAAGCTTTCTCAAAAGCGTCCTGACGCTTCCTTCGCCAAGGCCGAGAAGCTCCGAAATCGTCTTTCTTCCAACAGGATTTTTCATCAGGTACAGAACCGCGACCGCGTCTTCAATCGTGAACTCAGGATACGCTCCCCTCTTCCAGCTCATTCTCACCCACCGAGAAGAGTAGGGAAAAAGGAGTTAAAAGCTTGCCGTCAGAGCCATCTCGGCTTGAGCCCGGCCCAGGTGCGCATCTTCTCGTGGGCAATGATGCGCGGGATGTTGGGCATCTCCTTGGGGCCGGGGTTCTTCATGTAGAAGGCATTGACCTCATAAACGGTTCCGAAGGCCTTCTTTTCGAGGGCTATCTTTCCAAGCCTCGCGAGGTCAACGAGCAGGCCCGCGAGTGCCGGGCTGTCGTTTATCCTGCCGGTGATGACAAGCTCGTCGTGGGCGCCGTTGAATGAGACGTACTCGATGTGCATGGCGATGAACTTCTTGTCGCCGAGCGGCTCAAGGAAGCCGGTGGGCTTGATGTAGTGGGGTGCATCGTAGCCGAGGAGGTCCTTGACGATGGAGCTCTTGGTGAACTCCTTGCTCTTGTTCCTCTCCTTGTCGGTGAGAGCGAGGAAGTCCTGGTTTCCACCGATGTTGAACTGGGCTATGTCGAGGACATAGCGGTTCCTCTGGGCGAGGTGGCTGAGTATGTCAGCTGTCAGCGGGGTCGCACCGGTGGCGCCGTCGTCACCGAAGATGACCATGTTGCTCTCCTTAGCGAGCTCAACGAAGGCAGGGTCGTTGGCTATGAGGGTTGGTATGGCGTTGACGAAAGCCGCTCCGCCGACCTCCTTGGCGTACTGGGCAACCGCGTAGGCGTAGACCTGGGTAGCGGTAAGCCTGTCCCTGTTGTCCTCTGCGATGGCCTTCTCAAGCTCCTCCTTGTTTCCAAAGGGCACGAAGGCCTCGGTGGTGCAGACGTTTATGAAGCCCTCGGCGCCGAGCTCCTTCCACTCGCTAACGAGGTGCTCAACGGCCTCCTTGAGGGTCATCTCGTCCTCAAGGCCAGTGGCTTCGAGCGGGAGGTTCCTGAGGCTTCTGAGGTGGACTCCCTTTCTGATGGTGATGCCCTTGAGGCTCTCCGGCGCCTCGGGGTCGTAGGCCTTAACGACCTCGTAGAGGTCCTTTCCGACCTTCGCCTTGTCAACGTCGTAGGAACCGACGATTTCGATGTCCTTAATCTTAATCGGGAGCTCGTCAGCGAGGGGGACGCCGTACGGCTCCATCTTCCCGGCCTTTATTTTCTCAAGGCCGCTCGCAAAAATGCTGGCAACGTATCCCTGTCCGAGTATGACAACCTTCACCATCTCCTCCACCTCCTTTTTGTTGTTTTAAGATATTTTATGGCAGTTAAATAGTTTTTGGTTACGAAACTTTTCTGGCTATAATATAGAGGGTCACCCCAACGCGGAGGTTGGTGAGTAAGGCCAAGAGCGCGAACAGCGCTTTGACTGAGACCTCCACTGGATACAGCAGAAAGAGCATCGTGAGGAATATGCGCTCGTCCCTTTTGCCCGGAAGCTTCCTGAGGCCGGGGACTTCCATGTAAGCGTCCCTGCAGAAGGCCCCCTTGAACCTCTCGGTCGAGTAGCTCACCATCACCGAGCCGAGGAGCGCTACAAGCGCCACGAGATACCAGAGGGGCTCGCGGAGAGTCGAATACGCCAGCAGGGCCAGGAAGGTTCCGTCAACGTAGCGGTCGAGGATAGAGTCAATGTAACCACCGAGCCTGCTGGCCCTCAGCTGGGCCCTCGCGAGCTCGCCGTCAACGCCGTCGAGGATTGAGCTGAGCTGGTAGAGAACCCCCGCCAGCGGAAGGTTGATTAACGTGAGGACTGCCGAGAGAATTCCGACTGCAAACGTGACGGCCGTCATCTGGTTTGGAGTCACTTTCTCCGCGAGGAGGTAGCTTATCTCGGTGGAGAGCTTCCTGTTGATGTGCCGGCTGATAAAGCCGTCCCCGATTCCCTTGGGGGCGCTCTTAACGAGCATTTTTCTGGCCCTTTTGACATCAGACGGGGTATCAACATCAGTCCAGGGAAGGCCGTCCACGAAAGTCACAGGGAGCCTTGCCCTTTTCACGACCTCACTGAGGGGATAGTCGCCGTTCCGTTCACGCTCAAGTTCTGCCGTTACCTCAAAGATGCTCTCATCGAGGACGAAGAAGCCAGTATCCACTGCATCCCACTCTCTGAGAGACTTGCCTATATCCTCAACTCTGCCGTCCATGACCTTCACCTTGGTGGCCTCGCCCACGTCGGCCCATCTCGGCCTTCTGTCGGCTATGAGGCCGTTCCCTTCCACTGCTTCCGCGACGAACTCCTCGCCGTAGACGTGGTCGCTCATCACGAGCACGAACCTTCCCGAGACGTGTTCCCTGGCGAGGTGAAGGGAGTGCCCGTTGCCCTTCTCTGGCTCAGGGTTTATCACCAGCTCGGCGTTGAAGCCGTGTTTCTCTATGAACTCCCTGTAAAGTCCTGCATACCCTTCGTTCGTTACGATTACAAACCTCTCAACGCCGTTCTTTTGGAGAAGGTAGATAGTCCTGTACAGAATCTCCCTTCCTGCAACTCTAATAAGTCCCTTGGGCTTCCCGCCCATCCTCGTTCCAAGGCCGGCCGCGAGAACCACTGCCGTCTTTGAGGTCATTGGCACCACCTTTTTAAGGCCCTTTTCTGTGGCCCTACTGAGAGAACCAAAGTTAAATTAACTTCCAGTAATTTAAAGATTTCGGTGGTGGAAATGCGAGTTGCGGTCTTGTACTCTGGCGGAAAGGACTCAAACTATGCCTTCTATTGGGCCCTAAAGCAGGGTTTTGAAGTCAAATATCTCGTCTCGATGGTCAGCGAGAGCGATGAGAGCTACATGTACCACGTGCCAAACATTCACCTCACGGAACTCCAGGCGAGGGCGATAGGAATCCCGCTCGTCAAGGGGTTCACGAGCGGCGAGAAGGAGAAGGAAGTCAAGGATCTGAAGGCCGTCCTCGAGGGCCTGAAAATTGACGGCGTTGTTGCCGGGGCTCTGGCCAGCGAGTATCAGAAGAGGCGCGTTGACAGGGTAGCGGAAGAGCTCGGTATCGAGAGCTTCGCCCCAGCATGGCACCGAGACCCGGTTGACTACATGCGCGAGCTGATCGAAATCTTCGACATCGTGATGGTTGGTGTCTCGGCCTACGGCCTGGACAAGGGCTGGCTCGGGAGGAAGATAGACGGGAAGGCCCTGGAAGAGCTGGTAAGGCTCCACGAGAGGTACAAAGTCCACGTGGCCGGAGAAGGAGGTGAGTTTGAAACTTTCGTGAGGGACGCGCCGTTCTTCAAAGCTAAGATAGTTTTCGATGAAGTGGAAAAGAAGTGGAGCGAGTGCAACTACTCAGGAGTCCTTGAAGTCAAGAGGGCGCACCTAGAGAAAAAGGGGAGTACTTAGAGAGCAAACTGCCCTTCTAAATTATCACAAGGGCAAAAGCTACTCTGTCACCTCAGCAAGTGACGTGGAAGATTCCCAGCACCTTTCTTTTTCCGTTCAGCTCGTTGAAAAGCTCAACAGCCTTTCCCGTCGGGAGCCCGTAGACTTCCTTTCCTTTGACCAGCTCTCTACTTTCCGGCAGGAGCGAGAGGTAACCATAGTAGCCGGTGCCAACGATAAGGACGTCAAAGTCCTCCGTGAGGTACTCCTTCAGCTCGTCGGGGTCGAGCTTGTGGCTGGTGCCGTGTTTGGACTTGCTGAGCCACTTCTTCCGCTTTTCAACTTTCCCGCTCGGGTATACTACGATGTCGTGCTCGTAGGTTTTCCCATCAACGATTATCCTCCCGAAGGAGGGGTATTCGAGCTTCACAGCCATCACCAGCAATCCTTTGGATGGAGCGCGTCCCGCAGAATCTTTGCGTGGTCAAACGCCAGCGGGAGTTTCCCAGCCTCCCCGATGGGGACAACGTGAACCTCTTTGGCGTCGTCTCCAGCTTTAAGCTCGCCCTCTCCAAGGCAGAGGAAGGCAACTGAAACGGTGTGGCCCCTTGGATCCCTGTTCGGATCTGAGTAAACGCCCACAAGTCTGAGGATTCTGACGTCGAGGCCGGTCTCCTCCTTCATCTCCCTCTTCAGGGCCTCCTCAACGGTCTCGCCGTACTCAACGAACCCACCAGGAAGGGCGTAGTGGTCTTTGAAGGGCTCGTTCTTCCGCTTTATGAGGACGACGCCGCCTTTGTAGAGGATTACCCCATCCACGGTCAGGCCTATGCACCTGTGGAGTTCGGCCTTCAGGCCGTGCTTTTCGGCAAGAAGCTTCGCTTCCTCGCGGAACTGGGTTATGTCGGCCCCCTTGGGGGCCTTGACAAGCAGAACGTAACGGTCCATCTTTTTCACCTCAGGGAAGTCCCTTCTCATCAGCGTTCAGCGTGCTGACGTTTCATCATCGGTCGTCCTTCTTTGGGCTCACTCACTTAAAGCTTCAACGGTCACTTTCCTGGCGAGCTCGCTCACTTCGTCCAGCTCAAACTCCACCGAGCGGTGCTTGAGGAACAGGGCCGTGAAGGCAGCTGCCCTTTTGAGGGACTGTATGAAGGGGCATTCCAGGTAGAAACCAGTGAAAGCTCCGAGAAAGACGTCCCCAGCACCCGTTGATTCACCGACCTCAACCTTCAGCGGAACGAAGCGGTAGGGCCTGCCGCGCAGGTACGCTTTTCCGGGGTTGGGGCCGTCGGTGAGTAGCAGGGACTCCACGGAGTTCGGGCTTACCTTCGCGTAGGGGAGCTCAGCGATGTCTGCGTGGAGGACGCTGAGCCCTTTAAGAAAAGAGCAGTCCCTCCTGATTAGCTCCACCGGGCCGGGCCGAGGGGAGCGTATAAACCCCTGGAGGTCTGCGGAGACGAGCTTTGCCCTGTTCAGTGCTTCCCTCACGATGTCCTCGGGAATCTCGTTGGCAACGGGGTTGAGAATTATGGCATCGTACTTCCAGGCCGGGAGTTCTGTAATGGGGGAAGCGTGTGAAATCAGCCTCAGCTCCCTCCTGTTGGAGTCCAGGTAGTTGAGTTCGTACGAGGTAGTCTCCTCAGACGGAAGCACTTCCAGCCTTCCAATGGAGCGGAGCTCCTCAACCCACTCCTTAGGGAGCTGAGAAAAGCTTGTGAGAATCTCAACGTCGCAGAAGCGCGAAAGTGCCAGAGCGGAGTAGTAGGCACCGCCACCGAGCCTCTCCTCGATTTTTGAACCGCGCCTTATCAAATCCCTGACGACGTGGCCGACGACAAGGCACTTCATCTTTCCCCGTCCCAATCTTATACTTTTTGTGAGTGGACATTAAAAACCTTTCCTAAACTACCGAAAGGCTTTTAAGGGGAAAAAGCGAAAAGTTTAAAAGGAGATGTCGTTTTGGGGTGGGGCTATGAAGCGCTTAGGAAAGGTTTCTCACTACGCAAAGCAGGGCTTCCTCATAGTCAGGACGAACTGGGTTCCATCGCTCAACGAGCCCGTCGTTGACAAGGATTTGAGACCGGTAGGCATTGTTAAGGATGTTTTTGGTCCCGTTGATTACCCCTATGTTGCTGTTAAACCGCGCGTTAAGAACCCCGAGAGATACGTTGGCGCTCTTCTGTACGTGGACAAGAGAAAGAAAGAAAAGAGGTCAGGAAAAAGAAATAGGGCAAAGTTCAAGGGCTCTAAGGGGCCCAAGCGTTCTCGCCCCGCCCCCAGGAGAAGGGGGTGAGAACGATTACTCCGAAAAGGGTTTGTCCCGTGTGCGGGTCAACCGAGTTCATATACGACCCCAGGAGGGGGGAGATAGTCTGCGCCAAATGTGGCTACGTCATCGAGGAGAACGTGGTCGATGAGGGGCCGGAGTGGAGGGCCTTTGACCCGGACCAGAGGGCACGTAGAGCGAGAACCGGCGCGCCGATGACGCTGATGATACACGACAAGGGCCTCTCGACCGACATAGACTGGCGCGACAAGGACATACACGGCAACCAGATTACCGGCATGTACCGGAACAAGATGAGAAGGCTCCGCATGTGGCAGAGAAGGATGCGCATAAACGACGCCGCCGAGAGAAACCTCGCGTTCGCGCTGAGTGAGCTCGACAGGATGGCCGCGCAGATGCGCCTTCCGAGGCGCGTCAAGGAGGTCGCGGCTTCCCTCTACAGAAAGGCCGTCATGAAGAAGCTAATCCGCGGCCGCTCGATAGAGGGCATGGTTTCCGCCGCTCTCTATGCCGCCTGCAGGATGGAGGGCATCCCAAGAACACTCGACGAGATTGCGGCGGTTTCCAAGGTCTCCAAGAAGGAGATCGGGAGGAGCTACCGCTTCATGGCCAGGGGACTCAACCTGAACCTCCGGCCAACGAGCCCGATAGAGTACGTGGACCGCTTTGGCGACGCCCTCGGCGTCAGCTCGAAGACAAAGGAGAGGGCAAAGAAAATCCTGCGTGAGGCCATAAAGCGCGGAATAACCAGCGGAAAAGGCCCGACAGGACTTGCCGCCGCAGCCCTTTACATTGCCTCCCTCCTCGAGGGTGAGAAGAAGACCCAGCGTGAAGTGGCTGAGGTTGCACACGTCACCGAGGTCACCGTAAGGAACAGGTATAAGGAACTCGTCGAGAAGCTTGGTATAAACGTGCCGATATGACCGCGATAGCAGTTTTAAGCGATACCCACGTGGGGGACAAGGCAAAGGCCCTTCCTGTTCCCCTTTTGGATAAGCTGAAAAAGGCCCGTCCGGAGCTTATACTCCACGCGGGCGACATAACTTCCCCTTCAGTTCTTGAGGCCCTCGAAGAGATAGCTCCCGTCATAGCAGTCAGGGGAAACGTTGACCACCTCGGCCTCCCGGAGGAAGAGACCGTCGAGATCGAAAAGCTCAGAATAGGCCTGATTCACGGCCACCAGCTCCTCTCGCTAAACGCCCAGTTCCTGACGCTCAAGGCCCTCGACATGGGTGTTGACCTGCTCGTCTTCGGGCACACGCACCGCTTCTACTTCGATTCCTTCAGTGTCTACGGAAGAAGGGTCTACCTTCTGAATCCGGGTTCACCGACGTTCCCAAGGTGGGACGAGGCCGGTTTTGTCCTCCTGAGACCAGAAGAAGAACCCAGCGTCAGAAGGGTAAAGCTCTGGTAAAAGAGGAACAGGAAAGAAAAAGGCCATCAGCTCTTGATAGCGAGCTTGATGTCCTCGGCCTTGACGGTCTTCCTGCCGGCGTGCTGGGCAAGGGCAACGGCCTTCTTGGCGATCTCAAGGGCCTTCTCCTCAAGGTGCTCGGCGAGGACCTTCGCTGCCTCCTCGCTGACGCGGGCGGCGCCGGCCTTCCTTATAAGCCTGTCAACCGGGGCAATTGGAAGCTCAGCCATTCACAACACCTCCTACTTTCTGTTTTGCAGGTTTCTGCATTCTATTCTAAGAACAAAGAGCTATATAAACCTTTCGGAAAAGGAGCCTCCTGACCGGGCCTATGGGTGTGATTTCAGTTAATAGTCGAGAACTTCAACCCCATACGGCTTAACACCAACCTAAGCCAAAACGGCAACCTTCAGAGGAAGATTGGGGAAAGAACGGAAAACGCCCCAAAAGCCAAATGAAGGGGTTTGAAACCTCCAAACATGTCCAGCACACATGTAAAGATACGACCATCAATCCCCAAAATTCACCAGTAGGATTTTTATAGTCAGCGATAGAACACTATAGTTACCAAGGAGGTGTTGCAGATGGTGGAGAAGTTCGACAAGATATACGACTACTACGTGGACAAGGACTACGAGCCGAACAAGAAGAGGGACATCATAGCCGTTTTCCGCGTGACCCCCGCTGAGGGCTACAGCATCGAAGCGGCCGCGGGTGCGGTTGCCGCGGAGAGCTCAACCGGAACGTGGACAACCCTATACCCGTGGTACGAGCAGGAGCGCTGGGCCGACCTCTCAGCCAAGGCCTATGACTTCCACGACATGGGCGACGGCAGCTGGATAGTGAAGATAGCTTACCCAGTTCACGCGTTTGAGGACGGGAACATGCCCGGCTTCCTCGCGAGCGTAGCGGGCAACGTCTTTGGAATGAAGCGCGTCGAGTGGCTCCGCTTGGAGGACATATACCTTCCCGAGAAGTTCCTCCGCAACTACCCCGGTCCAAACTTCGGTATCGAGGGCGTTAGAAAGAAGCTGGGGATATACAACAGGCCCCTCTACGGTGTCGTTCCAAAGCCGAAGGTCGGCTATTCTCCGGAGGAGCTTTACCAGCTCGCCCTCGATCTCTTTATGGGCGGCGCTGACTACCTCAAGGACGATGAGAACCTCACCAGCCCCTGGTACAACCGCTTCGAGGATAGGGTCAAGGTCGTCACGAAGGCGATGGAAAAGGCCGAGAACGAGACCGGCGAGAAGAAGACCTGGTTCGCCAACATTACAGCGCCGATACTGGAGCTTGAGAGGAGGCTTGAGATACTCGCGGACTACGGAGTCCCGCACGCGATGATTGACGTCGTTGTCCTTGGTTGGGGCGTCCTCGACTACGTAAGGGAGCTCGCTGAGGACTACGGCATTGCTCTCCACGCCCACAGGGCCATGCACACGGCCTTCGCTAGGAACCCCTACCACGGCATCTCGATGTTCGTCCTGGCGAAGCTCTACCGCGTCATAGGCGTTGACCAGCTCCACATTGGAACCGCCGGCGCGGGCAAGATGGAGGGCGAGAAGTGGGAGGTCATTCAGTACAAGAGGATAATCACTGAAGACCACTACGTTCCGGACGAGAATGACGTCTTCCACATGGAGCAGAAGTTCTACCACATTAAGCCAGTCTTCCCGACGAGCTCAGGTGGCCTTCACCCAGGCAACATTCAGCCGGTCATAGAGGCCCTCGGAAAGGACATCGTCCTCCAGCTCGGCGGTGGAACCATGGGTCACCCGGACGGACCGAGGGCAGGCGCTATGGCCGTCAGGCAAGCGATAGACGCCATCATGAAGGGCATTCCACTCGACGAGTACGCCAAGACTCACAAAGAGCTCGCCCGTGCCCTCGAGAAGTGGGGCCACGTCACTCCGGTTTGATGAGCTTTATTTCTCCGTTTTTAACTCATTTTGCATCCTGCAAAACTTTCACAGACGTGGAGGTTCTGAAGAGTGATAAAACCAAGAAGCCTCGTTGCCTGTTTAGATGTTAGAAACTCAACCAAAGACTGCATCCACCATTACGCGACTCTTGTGTAAAGATGAATTTTTAAACTTCACCTTTTTTTGACAATGAGATAGAAAATGTTTTAAGGATTTTTACTAACCTATGGTTAGATAAAGGGGGTGAGAGTATGGAGTGGGGCGAGATGGGAAAACTGCTCGATATCCTTGGGAATGAGACTCGGCGGAGGATTCTTATCCTCCTCACCAAGCGGCCGTACTTCGTCAGTGAACTAAGTCAGGAGCTTGGGGTAGGACAGAAAGCCGTCCTTGAACACCTGAGAATCCTCGAAAGGGCTGGACTAATCGAGGGCAGGACTGAGAAGATACCCAGGGGGCGCCCAAGGAAGTACTACACCATAAAGCGCGGCTTCAGGCTTGAGGTGCTCCTGACGCCCTACACGTTCGGCACGGAGATGTACGAGCCCAAGAAGCCGAGGCAGACGGCTGAGTACACCCAGGCTAGAGAGCTCATAAAATCAACGGAGCCTGTGGAGAGGAAGATAAACGAGCTCCTCCAGTTCCTCAGCGAGATAGAGAGGCGCGTTGATGAGGTCATGAGGACAAAGCAGGAGCTCGAAGAGGTCAGACTGCTGGTGGAGACTTACATTGAGAACCTCCTCAGAAGGGTAGCCCAGGAAGACGAAAGGGAGTTCGAGAAGCTCATGCGTGAGTTCAGCTCAAGGCTTCCAAGAAAGATAGTAGAAGACCTGAACGACTTTTAGGAAGCGGATGGTAGAGAATAAAGAGGGCCAGCATTAAAGTATCTTGCCCTCTTCCTTCATTCTCACGAGCCTGGTTATGTAGCCAGCAATCCTGTTCCTGATGGTCTTGCTCGTGACGTTGGTGAGCTCCTGAACCATCTTCTTGTTGTGCTCAAAGTCCCTGGTGAACTTGTCCGGGTACCTGTCAAAGAGCTCGCGAGCGGTCCTCTTGATAAAGGTCTGCTTTATGTTCCCCATTCCCATCACCTCTAGCCTGAACTCTTGGCCGTATCTCAAATCAAAGGCATCTTTTAAAAGTTTTCCTACCCCCTCAAAAACCCAAGTGTTTTATAGAGGAACAAAAAAGCTCAACCCATGCTACGGGAAATAATTCGCTGCAGGGGACATGAAAACGTGAAGGCAACGCACCGCTCAACGCTCGAAATAACGAGGGAGGACTTCTTAACACCAAGAGGGGACTGCATCATCTGTGTTTCAGCCGATAAAGCTCTGAGCGACCTAAGCGAGGACTTCAAAGAGACCCTCAGGAAGGGTGCGAAGCTGAGGGTAGTTATACGTGCCGGAGACATTGCCGACGAGCTTATCGCACAGGGGAACCCGGACTTAAAGCTTGAGAGCCCAATTTCGATGGTCATAAGGAAAAGCGACTACGTAGACGGTAGAACTCTCGCTATAAGAGCGAACAAAGCCGCCAAAGACATAAGTAGGGAACTCGTTGAGCTGCTCAAGAACCCGGAAACGGAGGTTGTAGTTGAGCTCATAATCGAGGACAAAAAAGCTTAAAAGCTTCACCCTTTTATTTACTTAGGGTGAAAAAATGCTTGAGGGATACTACATAGTCGAGAACACTGGAGTCGTTCCGGCGGAGAGAAGGTTCCGGTTCAAAGACCTGAAAGCGTGGGGTTATGACCTGCACCTCGGGACGATAGACGGAAGGGAAGCATATTTCGTCTCAAGAACCGGAACTCACGAGGAGGGCGAGACCTACACCGAGAAGGGCAGGGAGTACTACATCAGCGAGACCCAACAGGAGATTCCAAAGGACGCGAGGCTCCTTGCGAGAATAGTCATCGAGCGCGGCCAGCCATACCTTGAGTTCTGGCTCGACACGGAGGAAGGCAACTACCCGCTCGCCAAGGAGGACCCGAGGCTAATCCTGCACCGCTTCTGGACTGCCAAGAAGTTCAACCAGCTCGAAAAGCACGTCGGAAGCGTTGGCCTCACAACGGACTTCTTCAAGGACAGGGTCTTTGTTAAGGGCATCCCACTGCCGTTCGATGAGTACCCACCGAAAGTTAGACGCGTCCTCAGGGCAGTCAGGGACGTCCACCGCGACATGACAGGCTTTGGAAGGTTCGTCTTCCAGTACTATGGAGAAGAAGATAAAACCCACAACTACCGCCTCTGGTGGCTCCTGCCGACCATACATCTCTTCGACGTCGAGATATCAAACGAGGTGGACAAGATACTGGCGATGCTCGATTGACCTTCTTTATTTTTCCACAAACTTATTAAAGAACAGCCGTCTTATTCTCCTCCAGTGCAGACGCGGGGGGAGAAATAACTGGTCGAGGGGACTAGAACCACCGCGCTGGAAAGGGCCGGCGCGCTCCTTAAGACAGGGCCGACCGGGACGAACGTGAACTCTCCGGTCATAGCGGTGGTTCAAGGAGACGTCAGTGAATTCACACCTCAACGAACTCCCAGCCCTTCTGGTGGGTCTCTATTCCCGCTGTCCTCACGTTCAGGGATTTTATCTCCTTCTTCAGCCCCCACAGGAACTCTTTAAAGGCCTCCTCGTTGGTTAGAACCTCGTAGCTTTCTGGATATTCATCGCGGAGAAGCTCCTGGAACTTCCTTCCGGCCGCGCGGAGGTTGAGCACCTCGAAGAAGTAGTGGTCCGCAAAGCTCCTCGTGTCCTCGAATATGGCCGAGACGTCCGTAACCCCTGGAATTATCGGGCTAACGAAGGCGTAGGTCTTCAGCCCGGCCTCATGGAGCTCCTTGAGGGCGTTTATCCTTGCCTAGTGGACGGGTGTAAGCGGTTCAAACAGCCTCTTCTCCCTTCCTGTGAAGCCGTTTATCGTGAGACCAACCTCTATCTTCCGGAACTCCCTGAAAATGTCAATATCCCTGGTCACCAGCGGCGATTTGGTGAGTATCGAGAGTTCATTCCTCTTGTCCATATACCTCAGAACCCTCCTCGTGAGCTTTAGCTCGGCCTCAATCGGCTGGTACGGATCGCTAACCGTGGACATCACGACGCTCCCAGAAACGTGCTTTCTCGCTAACTCGGGCGCGTTTGTCTTGGCCTCAACCCAGCTCCCCCACTTTCCGTAGTCCTTCCACTTAGCTATGAACTTGGCGTAGCAGTACCCGCAGGCGAAGGCACAGCCGACGTACTGGTTCACGCTCCACGAGACGCCCGGAATCCTGGAGCGGGTGTATAGGGACTTGGCCCTCCGTTTTATGACCCTAACTTTCATAAGCCCATATCGGAACCAGACCTTAAAAGGTGATACGATGGAAGTCGAGGTTCGCTACAGGCCCGTCCGCTACGCGAGGCTTGAGCTCAGACCCGGCGGCAGGGTCGTGGTTACCGCGCCGAGGGGCTTTGACGTTGACGCATTCCTGAAAAAACACGAGAGATGGCTTCAGAGCAGGTTGCGGGAGCTTGAAGAGCTCAGGAGAGAGTCTTCAAGGGGCTTTCCGCTTTTCGGGGAGTTCTACCGGCTGGAGCAAGGAGATGTCAGGGAAGTTGAAATCCGAGACGGAACGCTCAGGGTCCCCGCCAGGCGCGAACTGGCCGTAAAAGCCCTGAAAAACCTCTTAAGGGTTAAGATAACCCCTCTCGTTGCCGTCTACTCGGTCATGATGGGGGTCTCACCCGGAAAGGTGTACATCAGGAACCAGAGAACCAAATGGGCGAGTTGCTCAAGCCGGAGAAACCTCAGCTTCAACCTCCGCCTTCTCGCACTGCCGGAGAGGCTAATCGAGTACGTTGTAATCCACGAGCTGGCCCATCTGAGACACCTCAACCACTCTAGGGAGTTCTGGGCGCTCGTGGGGCGGTTCTATCCCGACTACGCGGCCGCGAGAAAGGAGCTGAAGCGCTGGTGGGGTATAATCGAAGTGAACGAGGGGTGGAGATGGCTGGAGGGCAGGGAGTCCTGAAAAGGGCCCTCAAGCTGATTGCACTGCTGGCGGACGAGATAGTGGTGGCAGTAGTCCTGCTCGCTGTCCTCCCTTCAGCGGGGTTAGATGTTCCTTTTCCAGTGGTTGGACTCGTTCTGGGAATCCTCCTGATTAAAGACGTCCTGATAGCGCCGTACGTGCTCAAAGGCGGGCTTGAGAAGAAGCCGCAGACCGGGGCAGAGGCCCTGATAGGCCGGGAAGCAGTTGTCGTTGAAGACCTCTCCCCGGAGGGCCTCGTTAAGCTCGACGGCGAACTCTGGCGGGCCGAGTGCATCACAGGAACGGTGAAGAGAGGGGAGCGGGTTAGGGTTGCGGACGTTAAGGGGACTAAGCTCCTCGTGGAATGCCGAGGGACTGGAGGACTGCCCTAATTTCCTCCGGCCTGTTGGTGGAGAATGAGACGTCCCATTTGTCGCGCCTCTTGAGGTAAACGCACGCCTTTGCTGGGTAGTTGAAGTGCATCTTCGCGGGACAGCTCCCCCAGCCCTCCCTGACGGCGAACCACTCAACATCTTGAAGTGGTATCGTCTTCCTGAGGAAGAGCCCTATGAGGCCGCTGATGACGATTCCCTCCTCGTAAATCCTCACGCGCAGTCCCATAACTTCAAGGAGCACCAGAACAGTGACCGCAAGTGCCGCGAGCATTATCTCAAAGCCCTCGCCCACCTGGTAGGTGGCGTAGAGGCCGACAAGCAAGGAGAGGAGAGGGATTACCATTAGAGCCTGAAAGGCCCGGCTCGTCAGCGTTTCCTCGTAGAGCGCCATGCTTCCCACCGATGGAAGTTTCCGTTAGGGCTTTAAACTTCTTCTCCAACCAATGGTGGTGATAAAATGGTTAGGATAATGCCCGTTGACAGACTGAGCGACGATGACATCGGAGAGATTCTAACAAAGTACCGCACGATAGCCCTCGTTGGCGCCTCGCCGAAACCTGAAAGGGACGCGAACATGGTCATGCGCTACCTCATCGAGAAGGGCTATGAGGTCTACCCCGTGAACCCCCGCTACGAGGAAGTCCTTGGGCGGAAGTGCTACCCGAGCGTTCTAGATATCCCCGATGAGGTTGAGATAGTCGACCTCTTTGTCCGTCCCGAGTTCACGATGGACTACGTTGAGCAGGCAATAAAGAAGGGCGCGAAGGTCGTCTGGTTCCAGTTCAACACCTACAACAGGGAGGCTTTTAAGAGGGCGAAGGAGGCCGGCCTCACTGCAGTTGCCCACAGGTGCATAAAGCAGGAGCACGAGAGGCTTATTGGAGAGTGATGGGCTTTTTCTTTCAGCTTTTGTTGGGAAACTCCCTCAAATTCTAGGTAGCCCAGAAGAGGAAACTCCGTTTGAATGCTCGAGAAGAATCACAAACCTTGATCAAACTTCGCTCAGGCGAAGTTTGAATGGTGCGGGGGCGGGGATTTGAACCCCGGAACCCCTGCGGGACGGGACCCTAAATCCCGCGCCTTTGGCCAGGCTCGGCTACCCCCGCGCGGATTGAACTTCTTCCCGGAGCTTTAAAAACTTTGAGGGAAAAAGCTTATAAAGATGTAAAGGAAACTTTACGTAAAGGAAACTTTACATGGTGAGGGTGATGGAAGATAAAAAGGCCTTACTGCCAGCGCTCCTCGCGGTTATGGCCCTAGGCTGGGTCGTTGGGTGGGCCACCAGTTCAGAAAAAAGCGAATACGCAATAGTTGCCTTTGCCTTTGGGGCAGTGTTCATAAACATCTACTTCTCCCACCTCGAAAAGAGGGGCATTGTTCTTGAAGACGAGAGAACCCTGCGGATAAACGAGATTGCTTCCAGAAGAACCCTCCAGGTGACGAGCATGGGGCTCGCAGTCGCTCTGCTCGCCCTATCGGGAAAAACCTCGAATCCGAAGATGGAAGGTGCCTTCATAGCGGTCGGTCTCGTTCTGGCAGTCATGTTGATGCTCCACCTTCTGTTCAGGCATTACTACTCGCGGGTGATGTGAGATGAAGTACGGGCATCTGCTCGGCATTCTCAGTGCGGCTATAATAATTGGGCTGGCCTATTCCGTGAAGGCAGGCAGGCCATATCTAGCGGTGGGCACGCTCGTTCTGGGAGTTCTGCTGGTCCAGGCTCTGAACTGGTACTACAACTCGAAGATTGAGAGAATCAAGGACGAGAGGACTGAACTCATAGATGCAAAGAGCACGAAAAACGGCTATGCGGTAATGAGCTTTCTCCTCTTCGCCGAGTACGTCTGGGAGTACGCCCACGGCAACATGGACGTTGCGGTGAAGCTCCTGGTTCCCCTCGGTGTCGGCAGCGTAGTGCTCCTAATCTCGCAGTACTACTACGGGAGGGCGATGTGAATGGGGAGCGAGTGGTTGTTTCTTTTCATAGCGGCCGCCACAGTGATATACTGGTTCGCATTCTACCGCTTCATGAAAGAGACGGGCCAGATGAAGGACGAGCGCGGAAGGAGAATAAACCAGGTCGCCTCAGAGAAGACCCTCATAATCGTCCAGATGCTCCTCCTCATGGGAATTCTCGCGGTTGATGCCTTTCGGTGGCTCGACCCCGCCAAGGTTCTCGCCCTAATCTACGTCGTTGCCATATTTGGACACGCCCTGATACGGTACCACTATTCGAGGGTGATGTAAGTGAAGAACCGCCTGCGCGAGCTGCGGGAGGCGAAAGGATTAACTCAGGAGGAGCTTGCGAAGGCCCTCGGCGTCACGAGGCAGACCATCATAGCAATCGAGAAGGGGAAGTACGACCCGTCCCTGAGGCTGGCCTTCAAGATTGCAAGGTTTTTTAACGCTAAAATTGAAGATATATTCATTTATGAGGGTGACTGAGATGAACACGAAAAAACTGGTCGGGTTTGTGGCCTACTTCGCAGGAATCGGCCTGGGAATCGCCAGGCCTCCCGTCGAGAGGCTCGCCTGCATGAGGTTGCCGAGCGGGGAGGTCTTGACGAGGATAAACACCCCACTGCTGGTGATTGAGCTTCTCCTGGTAATGCTCGGCGCCCTTCTGATGGGTCTTTCCGGCGATTTTAGGAACACCCACAAGCTCAACGGGTGGCTTGGCATCTCCACTGGCTTGGGGGCTGGTATAATTGGAGGTTACGCCGGTATAGATACACTCACGCTGTTCGGGGTAGCCCTCGCGACCCTCGGGCTGATTCTGTACAAACTGGGGGGACGGAAATGACCGCGGTTAGAGTTGAGAACCTCAAAAAGGACTACGGGGGCGTTAGGGCCCTCAAGGGGATAAGCTTCGAGATAAAGGAAGGCGAAATCTTCGGCCTTATCGGGCCCAACGGCGCCGGAAAGAGCACTACGCTCAAAATCCTCGCGACCCTTCTGAAACCCACCGGAGGTAGGGCTGAGGTCTTTGGCCACGACGTTGTAAAAGAGGCAGAGGGGGTCAGGGCGCTCATAAGTTACCTGCCGGAGGAGGCCGGCGCCTACAAGAACCTCACCGGGAAGGAGTACCTGGGGTTCATGGCACGGCTCTACGCAAAGGACGAGAAAAGGGCAGAAGAGATGCTCAAGCTCGGAGTCGAGCTTTCGGGCCTCGGAGAGAGGCTAAATGACAAAGTCTCGACGTACTCGAAGGGCATGACGAGGAAGCTCCTCCTGGCAAGGGCCCTCATGGTAACCCCCAAGCTGGCGATTCTCGACGAGCCTGCGAGCGGGCTTGACATAGTAAACGCCTACGAGATAAGGAAGACCATAAAGCGCTTTGCCAGGGAGAAAGGCGTCACCTTCCTCGTCTCAAGCCACAACATGCTTGAGGTCGAGTTCCTCTGCGACCGCGTTGCCATGATAGCGGAGGGCAGGATAGTGGAAATCGGCACGCCGAAGGAGCTGAAGGAGAAGTACGACGCCGAGAACCTCGAGGAGGTCTTCATGAGGGCCATCGGAGTGCACATCCCAGAGCCCGTTGGAGGTGAAGGCTCATGAGCGATTTCTGGGTGCTAGCCAGAAAGGAGATAATGAACCTGGTGAGGGACAAAAAGCTGCTCTTTGGCCTCATCGTGGTGCCGCTTATTATCTACCCCGCGCTCGGCAAGATGATGCAGTTCGGCTTTGAGAGCGCGACGAAGGAGACACAGGTCGCCATCGTGAACTTCGACGATGGGAACTACGGAGAACTTCTCATAAAGGCGCTGAACGCCACTCCAAACGTTACTGTCACCGTGATAAGCGCAGGCTCGGTGGAGGAGGCCCTCAAGAAGGCGGTTGAAGCGGAGCATAACGTCCTCGTAGTGATTCCCTCCAACTTCAGCGAGGGCATTGAATCAAACGAAGTCGCGACTGTCCAGATATACGGCGTCTTCAAGGGGCTGAGCTCGGGGATGGCTGAGAGTGTAAGCGAGGGCAGGATTAATGCGGTCATTAATGTCCTTTCCGAGGAGATTGCACGGCTTAAGGTTGCCAGGCTCGGCGTTTCAAACCCTGGAGCAGTCCTGCACCCCATACGCGCCGAGAGCAAGTCGTACTTCATGGGACGGGTGGTAGACGTCCCCCCGACGGTGGTCTCGCAGGTACTCTCCTCACAATCGGTAAGCCTGCCTCTAATAGTCTTTCTCATGGTAACGATAACGGCCCAGATGTCTGCTGGAGCGGTTGCGGCCGAAAAGGAGAACAAGACCCTCGAAACGCTCCTCACGCTCCCGGTCAAGAGGACGACGATAGTGGCGTCCAAGATATCCGGGACTGCGGTCATGGGCCTCGTAGCTGCGCTGGCGTATATGATAGGGCTCAGAAGCTACCTCGGTACCTTCCAGGTGGACACTGGCATAAGCCTTGAAGAGCTCGGACTAGGGCTTACCCCCGAAGGCATGGCGCTCTTTGCCCTAATAGTGTTCCTGACGATAATCTTCGCGCTCTCACTGGCAATGCTTCTGGCAGTCTACGCAGAGGACGTCCAGAGCGCCAACACCGTCGTCAGCTCTGTCATACTGCCCCTCGCTTTCCCGGCGTTCATGCTGATGTTCGTTGACCTAACTCAGGTACCGACGGTGGCCCGTTACGCTCTCCTCGCGCTGCCCTTCACGCACCCGATAGTCGCGTACCGGTATGCGCTCACCGGTGACTACTCCTCAATGCTCCTCAGCGTTGCATACCTCAGCGTCATAGCCCTCGTGACCCTCTACATGACTGCCAGGATATTCTCAAGCGAAAAGGTGCTGACTGCCAAAATCAGCTGGGGGAAGAAGAGAAAGAAAACCTGACTCGACTTTTCCTTTTTTAGAGCCCAAAACAAACAAAAACGGCGAAAACAAAAATCAAACGGCGGACAGCACAAAAATCACTCTATCGGCACGCCGTCCTTTGTCCTCGGAGCTAACCACTTCATTAGCTTCTTCGGGTTCTTCGTGCGGATTATTATCGTTATCGGGCCGAGCGGGGACTCCTCGTTGAAGTTCACAACTCCCGCGTAGGCCGCCTGCTTGTTCACCTTTATGATAATTTCCTCCCCGAAGTAGCCCTCCTCAAGGAAGGAACGCGCCGTGTCGAGTATAGCCTGACCCCTGAACAGCTCGTAGAGCCTGCTGAGGGCTTTTCTGTTCTTTGTCTTTCCGGTGAGGATTATGTAATCGCCCCTGTCAAAGGCCTCGAACTCCAGGCCCGGGATGAGGTTCAGCATCGCCCTCTTTACCTTCTCGATGTCCTCAGTGGGGTAAACGTAAGCCTCAACCTCAACTTCCTCGAACAGCTCTTCCATCTTTCTCACCTCACCAGGCTAAGCTCGAAGGAACGCTTATAAACCCAACCGCCGAAAGAATTAGGTGGCCTAAATATGTTAGAAGGCTTCATCGAAAACCTTGCAAGCTACCTGCTGAACTTGAGCGGGGGAAGCCTGATATGGGTGTCCTTTTATGCCGGTCTCTTCGTCGCTCTCATGACGTCTCTAGGTGCTATGGTGGCAATTTTCGCGAAGAAGATTCCAGAGGGCGGGGTTGACTTTTCGCTCAGCTTCGCGGCGGGTGTAATGATAGTCGCGTCCTTCACGTCCCTTATCCTCCCAGGGATAGAGAGCGCGGGGTTCCTGCCGGTGGGGGTGGGGATAGCCCTCGGTGTCCTCCTGATTTATGCCGTGGACAGACTTCTTCCCCACGAACACCTCGTCAGGGGTTATGAAGGGCCCAAAGGGATGAAAGAGAAGCTAAGGAAGGTCTGGCTCCTCATATTCGCAATGATAATCCACAACCTCCCGGAGGGGCTTGCCGTCGGCACTTCCCTTATCTACAATCTTGAGGTCGGGCTCGTTACTGCGATAGCAATAGGCATCCAGGACTTCCCTGAGGGAACAGTCGTCTCGCTCCCCTTAGCAGTTATACAGAAGAAAAGCCTGGGCCCAGTTTTAGTAGACATCCTTAGCGGGCTGGCCGAGATGGTGATGGTGGTCATCGGCGCGCTCTTCTTCACGGCGTTCTCAAGTGTTCTGCCCTACGGCCTGGGCCTCGCTGGAGGTGCGATGCTCTACGTGACGATAAAGGAGATGATCCCCGAGATATATGGAGAAGAGAAGAACCAGACCCTCGTCACGCTGGGCTTCTTCGCAGGGTTCTACGTTATGCTCCTCCTCGATTCAAGTCTTGGATGACCCTCTCAACGAGGGCCTTTACCTTTTCCTCGTACTCCTCCTTCGAGCCGTCGTTTATCAGCATGTAGTCCGCCATCGCTATGACGCCTCCAATCCCAAAGCGGAGCTCCTTCCAGTCCCTCTCCTCGAAGTCCTCCCAGCTCTGCGGGTCGTCGTGCCTGCCCCTCTCTCTGAGCCTCTCGAAGCGGAGCTTCGGCGGTGTGTGGACGGCGATGATGATGATTTCCTCCCCCGGAAAGGCACTCCTGAAGGTTCCCACCTCGTCAAGGGAGCGAACGCCGTCTATGACAACGAGCGGGCTCTTCTCTAAAAAAGCCCTCACCTTCTCAACGGCGAGCTTCGCGACCGCGTTCTGACCGAGCTCCTGCCTCAGGCGTATGCTCACCTTTGCGACGTTTTCCTTGGTTAGTTCAAGACCCCGCTTCACCGTTTCCTCACGGACGATGTCACCGAGGGAAACGCTGGGAAAACCTCTCCTCTCAAACTCCGCCACAATCTTACTCTTTCCAGAACCGGGCATTCCAGTTACTATCACTATCATTGAGCCCACCCAGAGTAGCTCGGAGGGGATTTAAAAAGGTAACCCAACGGTCACTTCAGGAAGTCCTCAAGCGTCCCCCTCTTTTTCGGCCTTTCCTGCACGCTCACGCTCTTCTCAATTCCAAGGTGGCGGTAAATTCCGTCGAGGATTTTCGCACCGATGCCTTCGACTCTGAGGAGCTCCGCAGGCTTGGCTCTAACGATGTCCTCAACGCTCCTGAAGCCGGCGTTGTAGAGCGCCCTGGCCCTCTTCCTTCCGATGTTCGGGAGCCTGACCAGCTCAAGGAGCTCCTCGCGGACGCCGTGCCTCAGCCTCAGGTGGAGGTCTCTCAGGTACTGCAGGATGTCCTCCTTGGGGTCGAAGAGCTTGTAAAGCTCTATGAGCGAGTACATCAGCCAGTCTGCCAGCTCAAGAAGCCTGTAGAGGTCTCCGGGGTCTATGTTGTAGGTCTCGTAAATCCTAGTCTCGGGCACCTCGTTAATCCAGTCGAGGAGCACCTTGGCCGTCTTCACTTGCCCTAGGAAGCCCTGGAACCTGGAGTCTTCGTAGTAGGGTATGCTCGCGTAGAGTTTATCTTCGAGCTCGTAGGCAAGGTCGAGGTAGTCCTCCATCTCGCGCCTCCTGGCCGTCAGGGTGGCCATGTCCGGGGTCGAGGCGATGAGCTGGAAGATTCCGAAGGGGTTCGGGTTTTTCTCGAGGGCAGGGAAGGCGTCCTTGAACTTCTTGGCTGTGAGCGGGTCTATGTAGAGCTGGGAAGTCCTCTTTCCGAAGGGCAGGGCCTGGAACTTACCCTCAAGGTCGAGGTCTATGAACTCGTTCTCAACGAGGAAGTAGACGACGTCTTTAGCCTTGTATTCAAGCGAGCTCAAGTCCTTCCGCTGGTGGGCGTAGAAGGTTCTCTCAAGGAAGTGGACGAGCTCAGAGAAGCTCTTAACCCCGAAGTTTGTGATTAGGGCAAGGATCTGACTCCTGAAGGCCTGCTCGTTGGCGAGCATCGAGAAGAGCTTCTCGGGCTTCCCGCGGATGTAGCGCTCCATAAGCTTGCCCGGCTCGTCGGTTCTGGCCACTATTATCGCCTCGCCGTACTTGTCGTACTTTGGCCTTCCAGCCCTTCCCATCATCTGCTGTATCTCAAGGACGGGTATATCCGTCCAGCCGAAGCCCGCATAGCGCTTGGTGTCGCGGATTACTACTCTGAATGAGGGTAAATTTACTCCAGCGCTGAGGGTAGGGGTAGCTGTTATGACCTTAATCAACCCCTCCCTAAAGGCGTCCTCTATGAGCGTCCTCTCGGTCCTGCTGAGGCCCGCGTGGTGGAAGGCAACGCCCCCGACGAGGGCTTTCTTCAGCTTCTCGCTCGTCGGGTTGTCCTCAAGCTGGGAGGCAAGGTTTTCAAGGGCCCTCTTTTCGGGCTTGGTGAGGTGGCTTGAGACGAGCTTCGATAGGGCTAAAGCCTCCTTCTCAGCCGAGCGGCGCGTGTTGACGAAGACGAGAGCCCCCTTGCCCCTCTTCACGGCGTCGGTCACGAGGGAGTACCAGTTCTCAGGGTATCTTTCCACCGTGCCGTCTTCCCATATGAGAGTCCCGGTGTGGAAGACTCCCTTCCTCAGCTGGACGGGCCTCCACTCGCTCATAACTAGAGCGGCATCGAGCCACTCCGCCAGCTCCTCGGCGTTGCCAACGGTCGCGCTCAGGGCCAGAATCTGGGCCCGCCCGAGCATGTGGGTGAGAATCATCTCAAGCGTTGCCCCCCTGTCGTAGGAGCCTATGAGGTGAACCTCGTCAGCAACGACGAGCTTTACGTCTCTAATCCACCTGGCCCCGTGCCTGAGGAGTGAGTCAAACTTCTCAGCTGTGGCCACTATTATGTCGTACTTCCCGAGCCAGTCGTCGGTTGAGTCATAATCACCCGTCGTCGCGGCGACCCTAAGGCCTAGGCTCTCCCACTCCTTGAACTCTCGGTATTTCTCCTCCGCCAGGGCCTTGAGCGGGACGAGGTAGACAGCCTTGCCCCCCTCGCGGAGAAGCTTGTCCACCATAACTATCTCGCTCACGAGGGTCTTTCCGCTCGCCGTTGGAATGGCTAAAACGAGGTTCCTGCCCTCCAGCACCCCGCTCTTCAGCGCCTCGGCCTGGGGTGGATAAAGCTCCTCTATGCCCCTCTCCTTGATGACCCGTTTAAGCCTCTCATCAACAGGGAGTTCATCAACTTTCATTCTCCCTCAGCTCCACATTCCATTGGCCGGCGGTTTTATATGTCTATTGTCCCAATGGGAGATGGGATGCGGTATGGAAATAGAGGTGCCCTACGTCCTGTTCAGGACAAAATCCGGGGTTTATGGACTGGACAGCTATTTCTACCCCGCTCTGGAGAGAGCTGAGCACAGGGCGGCCCTGCTTAGAAAGATGGAGCTAAAACCGCTCCCACAGGTCAGCGGGGAGTACCACGTAACCCCAGACAACGTGAAGGACATCCTCAGGGAGCTTGCCCTCGAACTGTACAGGCTCGCGGGCAGGAGCTTTGATGAGAGGAGCAAACACATGAGGCGCTGGAACATACTCCGCTTTCTGGGGATTCCCTCAGGCTACCTCAAAAACCTGAAGAAGGACGAGGAGCTGGCGGGAAGGATAAGGAGGGTTCTGCTGGCACTCTCGATTGTAGAACACGTCCTCGGGATAAAAGGCCCCTCAGACCTGGAGAACCTCTCAGTTGAGCCCCTTGGATGGGCCGTCTTCAGGCTGGAAGTGATGGACGGAAAACCAGTTGACCCTGTTTATGCACAGCTCTACGAAGACGACGCCGGTTTCAGAAGGGCCCTTTTCGGGCTCCTGCAGAAAGAAAAAGGTTTAGAAAAGGAAAGGTCATGACTTGGCGTAGAGCCAGCAGGCCACGTAGTGATCCTTCTCGACCTCAACAAGCGGTGGCTCCTTCTTGTCGCAGAGCCCGGCCTTGGCAAAGGGACACCTCGGGTGGAAGTGACATCCCTCCGGCGGGTTTATCGGGCTCGGCGGCTCGCCTTCTATCCGGGCACGCTTCTTCTTGAGCTCCCTTGCCAAGTCGGGGTCAGGGACGGGAATCGCCGAGAGGAGCATCTGGGTGTATGGGTGCAGTGGATTCTCGAATATCTTCTCAGCCGGGCCGACTTCCACGAGTTTTCCGAGGTACATCACACCCATCCTGTGGCTCATGTACTTGACGACACCGAGGTCGTGGCTGATGAAGAGGTAAGTGAACCCGTACTTCTTCTGGAGGTCCTTGAGCATGTTGAGAATGTTCGCCTGAACCGAGACGTCAAGAGCTGAGGTTGGCTCATCGAGCACGATAAACTCCGGCTTGAGGGCGAGGAGCCTTGCGAGGGCTATCCTCTGCCTCTGTCCTCCTGAGAACTCGTGGGGGTAGCGGTAGAGGTGCATCTCGTTAAGGCCGACACTTTCGAGCAGGTCTATGACGAACTCCTCCGGGTCGTCAACCGGGATGCCGTGGAAGCGGACCGGCTCCATTATGACTTCAAAGACAGTCTGCCTCGGGTTCAGGGAGGAATATGGGTCCTGGAACATTATCTGGGCCCTTCTCCTGAACTCCTTCATCTCGTCGCCTTTTATCGTGGTGACGTCCTTACCGTCAAAGATTATCTTTCCGGACGTTGGCTCTATGAGCCTCAGTATCGTCCTTCCCGTTGTCGTCTTTCCACAGCCGCTTTCACCCACCAGTCCGAAGGTTTCACCCCTGTTTATCTCGAAGCTTATGCCGTCAACGGCCTTAACGTATCCTATAGTTCTGAAGAGTCCCCTGACGGGGAAGTACTTTTTGAGGTTTTCAACCTTGAGGAGCGGTTCCATCGTCACCACCTCAGTACAGATGGCAGGCCACGAAGTGGCCGGGTTCTAACTCCTTCAGCTTCGGCACTTCACTTCTGCACCTCTCGGTCGCGTAGGGGCACCTCGGGTGGAAGCGGCATCCCTTCGGAGGGGTTATCAGGTTGGGCACGGTTCCAGGTATTGCCTCAAGCCTCTCTATCTTCGCCAGCGGGTTCGGAACTGCCCTCAGCAGGCCCTTTGTGTACGGGTGGAGCGGGTTTTTGAAAATCTGGTCAACGGAGCCTATTTCGACGATTTTGCCCGCGTACATGACAGCAACACGGTCCGCCATCTCGGCGACGACACCCATGTTGTGCGTGATGAGTATCACCGTCGTGTTGTACTCCTTCTTGAGCTTGTTCATGAGGTCGAGTATCTGCGCCTGGACAGTTACGTCAAGGGCCGTGGTCGGCTCGTCCGCTATCAGAATCTTCGGGTCGTTGGAGACACCGATTCCAATGACGACACGCTGTTTCATACCACCGCTGAGCTCGTGCGGGTAGTTCTTGACCCTGTTCTCCGGGTCTGGAATTAGGACGCGCCTGAGTATATCAACGGCCTTTCTGAAGCCTTCTTTCCAGCCCTCCACAGTCCCGTGAACCACCATGGCCTCGGCAATCTGATAGCCGACCGTGTAAAGCGGGTCGAGAGAGGCGTGGGGGTCCTGGAATATGTAGGCTATCTCCCTGCCCCTTATCTTCCTGATTTCCTCTTCGCTGAGCTTCAGCAGGTCTATGGTAGACCCGTCGTCCCTGTGGTAGAGCACTTTGCCCTTGACAATCCTTCCAGGGCTCTCTATCAGCTGGGTCAATGCCCTCGACGTGACGCTCTTTCCACAGCCGGTTTCTCCAACGAGGGCGAACGTTTCTCCCCTGTAGACGTCGAACGAAACGTCCTCTATCGCCTTGACTATGCCTGCATAGGTGTAAAAGTGAACAGTGAGGCCGCGGACTTCGAGTATGGGCTCAGGCATTCTCCTCACCCTCCTTTTCCTCCATCTGCTTCTGTTTCTTCACCTTGAACTCTATGCTGCGCCTCATCTTGGGGTCGAGTATGTCCCTAAGGGTGTCACCGAGGAGGTTCCATCCGAGGGCCACGATGAGTATCATGAAGCCCGAAAACGTGACTAGCCACCACTTCTCAGGGAAGTACTGGGAGCCGTCGTAGACTATCCTACCCCAATCCGCTATCGGCGGGGTCGCACCGAGACCGAGGAAGCTCAGGCCGGCCTCCATGAGGATAACGCCACCGAAGTCGAGGGTTATGTAGACCAGTATCGGGCCCACGATGTTTGGTAGGATGTGCTTGAACATTATCGTCCTGGAGCTCAGTCCTATCGCCCTCGCCGCCTCAACGTAGAGCTTCTCCCTCTCCGTCAGAGTTGAACCCCTGGTTATCCTCGCATATGCCGGCCACCAGACTATGACCATCGCCAGTATGACCGCCAGCAGCTTTCCGAGGTTTCCTGCCTCCTGCGGCTCCAGCGCGAATATCCTGAGGAACAGGGTCTCGAAGAACTCGTGATTGCTGATGAAGGACTGCAACCTATCCGGCAGGACGGCGGAGAACGCTATGGCAAGGATTAACGCCGGGAACGCAAGGAACATATCGGTTATACGCATTATGAGCTCGTCTATCTTTCCCCCGTAGTAGCCCGCAACAAGGCCAAGGATTATGCCGAGGGGCACTCCGAGGACTATGACTATGATTGATATCACGAACGACGTCCTTGCTCCGTAGAGGATTAGGCTCAGCAGGTCCCTACCGTAGTGGTCGGCACCGAGGGGATAGGTTATTGTCTTGTCGGCGAACGGCAAATACGCCTTGGTGCCGGGGGGCGCGAGGTAGGTGGTCATGTTCTCAAGGGCGGGGAAATAGCGGTAGCTCCACGGCGCAATGCTCGGTCCAAAGATGCCGAGGAAGATGAAAATCCCTATCAGGAAAAGGCCGATTAACCCGGGGGGCGAGCGGTTGAGGGCGTAGAGCATCAGCTTCCATTCTTCCATCTTCGAGCGGTTCTTATTCTTCCAGTCCTTTTTGAAGAGGGATATGAACGAGCCTATTGCATCGACGAGCTTGTCAGCGAGCCTGTCAAGAATCCCCTTCTTGTATTCTTCCTGCGTCATGTCACCACCACCTCAGTACCTCACCCTCGGGTCAACGACCGCGTACAGTATGTCCACTATCAGGTTGGTCGTCACGAAGATCAGGGCGAAGATGAAGGTTATCGCGACCACCGCCGGGAAGTCGAGGTTCCTTATGGCGTCCAGGACGTAGGAACCCATTCCAGGCAGTCCGAAGACGGTCTCGGTGATCGGAGTTCCTCCGAGCAGTCCGCCGAACTGAAGGCCCAAAACGGTCAGGATTGGGACGAGGGCGTTCTTCAGGGCGTGCCTGTATATCCTGAGCTTGGGGACGCCCTTCGCCTTGAGGAAGGCCACGTAGTCACTGCTGAGGGCCTCAAGGAACGAGTTCCTCACGAACCTGGCGAGGACTCCAGAGCCGGTAAATCCAAGGGTGAGGCCCGGAAGCCAGAGCCTGTGGATGTGCTGGGCGAACGTCGAGAAGTCCCCCGTAAGGAGCGCGTCTATCATAGGGACGTGAGTTATCACACGTTCGGGTGGAGCCGGGAAGCCCGCCAGGGTTATGACACGCCACTTGACGAAGAAGATGTACATGAGCATGTATCCCAGCCAGAATATGGGCATTGAAACACCGGTCAGGGCGAATATCCTAACCACGGTATCAATCCACGTGTTCCTCTTGAGCGCGGCGAGTATACCGAGTGGAAGACCTATTATCAGGATGAAAAAGAACGCCACCAGCGTCAGCTCAAACGTTACCGGAAACCTCTTTTCGATATCGTCAAATACGTAATTCGACGTCCTCGGGTCAACAATCTTGTTCCTAGCGAGCCCACTAACCAAAAACCAGTACTGCTCGTACCAGGGGTCGTCCATATGGTACTGCTCACGTATCCTCTGGATTGCATCAGGGGTAGCCTTTTCTCCACCCGCCCACGCCCTTGCGGGGTCGGCGGGGATGACATAGGCGATAAGGAACACAATAAGAGTGACTCCAATTATTGTGGGTATAAACGTCAAGAGCCTCCTGACGAGGAACTTCTTAAGGTTGGCCAACTTTGCTCACCCCCTTGCCGTGCATGTCGTTAGAAAATAGAAAAGAAATGGAAGCTTCATTCAGAGACGTTAACCTCAAGGCTCTTGAACTCGGTGGCACCGTAGAGGAACGGGCCAACCCAGTTGTCGGAGTCGAGGTAGTCCGGAACCCATCCGACGACGTAGACGTCGTAGTCGCCGTGCTCGGTCTTGCTGAGGTAGGTCGGCCAGTTGTAGCTGTTCACGGTGACCTGGAAGCCGAGCTGGCTCCAGACGTTCTGTATGAGGGTCATAATCTTCTCACGGGCGGCGTTGCCCTCGTTGTAGATGAGCTCGATGGAGTACTTGCTCGGGTCAATCCCGGCCTCCTGGAGAAGTTGCTTGGCCTTGTTGATGTCGTAGGTGTACTTGGTGATGCCCTCCTCCATGTATCCCGGCCACGGCTTGGGTATCGGGCCGTAGTTGGGCTCCAGGAGTCCCTGGTAGACGAGCTGCCTTATCTGGTCGTACGGAATGGCGTAGGCAAGGGCCTGCCTGACCTTCGGGTTGTTGAAGGGCTCCTTCTGGGTGTTGAAGACGAGGAACGTCAGAATCGGCTGGAGGATGTCGGTCTTAACGACCGAGTGGAAGCCGTTGAGCTCAAGGCCCTTCACGCTGTCCATCTTCTCAGGCGGTATCGCGACGACATCGGCAGTACCGGTCTTGAAGAGGTTTATCCTGGCCTGGGCGTCGTTGTTGATGACGTAGATGACGTACTTGTGACCTGGGCTGCCCGTGGCGTTCCAGTAGTGCGGGTTGTACTCGAGGACTATGTAGCTGTTCTCCTGGTAGTCCTTGACGTAGAACGGTCCGGTTCCAACGGGCTTCTGATGCATGAGCTGGTGGGTCGGGTCGTCCTTGCCGGACTGGAGGTAGTCCCACCACGCGCTCGGGTCGTGGCCGTTGTTGCTGGCCTGCAGGGCCTCTTGGTACTTGTCGCCGAGGAGGTACTCCATCGGGACGACGCTGAGGAACGGGTCAGCGAGGATGCTCAGAACCGGCGCGTACGGGTTCGGGAGGACGAGCTTGAAGACGCCCGCGGTCTCGCCGCTGTATCCGAAGAACTGCTTGAGCTCCTCAACGGAGTGGATTTCCTTGACCTGACCGTTGAACTCGGCGATGAGCGGGTTGTCCTTGAGGTAGCCATCAAGCTCCTCCTCGCTAATCGCCGCCGAGTTGTTGACGTCCATAAAGCTGTCGACCATCCAGCTGACGCTGTGTCCGAGCCTCTCGACGCGGAGGAACGTGAAGGCCACATCGGTAGCGTCTATCGGGTAGGTCTTGTCGTTCCACGGGTCATATGCTTTAACTCCACCGCGGATGAGGAAGTACCACTCGGTGCCCTCCTTGTTGTGGGCCCAGGCAACCGCCAGGTCGGGGCTGACGGTCTCGGTGTTCTCCTTCCAGTAGGTGACGAGGGTGTCGCCAATCTCGTGCCAGAGCTCCCATCCAAAGGTCTCGTAGGTCATTGCCGGGTCAAGGCTCTCCGGCCAGCCGATTGTGGCTATGACGTAGGTCTCAGGGTCGTTCTTGTAGTCCTTGATACCAATCTTGACTGAGGGGGCGTTCGAGTCCTCGCTGAGGAGGTCGTAGCGCTCGGCAAGGGTCGGGTGGTAGTAGCGGCCCTTCACCCAGTCCCAGTAGACACGGAGCTGCTTGTTCTGTCCGAGAATGGCCTCAGGCACAAGCTGGTTTCCGAGTATGTAGAGGGCCTTGAAGATTTCAGTTCTGACCTCGGGGTTGGTCTCGCGCCTCGCCGCTATGACGAGGGCATCAACATGCTCGTCCCTGAAGAACGCGGGGTTAATCGCACCGAATCCCTGGCCCTGCTCCATGAGGGTCTTGACATCGGGGGTGTTCTCCGTGTCAACCTCGTAGCTGACCCTTATGACCTTCTTTCCTGAGGGAAGGTCCACCGTCGGTTCAGCCCCCTTAGGTCCGACAACAACTACGCTCTTATCGGTCGTGACGACATAGACTTTGCCCATCTCCAGGACGCCGGTCTGAGCTGGCTGTGACGAAGTTTCACCCGGCGAGGTCGTCTGCTGGGTGCCGGTTGTGGTTTCGCTTTCACCACCGATGCAGCCGCTGGCCACTGTCGAAAAAACAACCAAAAAAACAACCAGCATGGCTATTGTAGCTCTGCTTTTCATTAATACCCACCTCTGTACATCTAGGGCATTGTTATATATGTACATGCCAAATAATAAACCTTTCGAAATACAAATGGGGCCTAAACCCCAACTATCATACACAATAGTTGTGTTAAGTACAACATGCACCCAACTTGTGGGACTCAAGAATCTGTCCCGACTACGAAAAGCTTAAATGAACGGAACTCGCATTAGGAAATGAAGAAAATTCCGGCGGTGATACCCATGGTTAGGGCGTATGTTTTGTTGACAGTCGAAATTGGAAAAGTTGAGAGTGTGATTGAGGCACTCAAGCAGATACCCGGCGTCACCAAGGCGGACGCCGTGACCGGCCCCTACGACGCCATAGTCCACATCGAGGCAAACGACCTCGGTGAGCTTACCAGGAAGATCCTCCACGACATCCACAACATCGACGGCGTCATAGACACTACCACTGCCATTGTCGTCGAGACGGAAGAGTGACTACTTCCTCCTCTTCTTAGTCTTGCCCTTCTTGGGCTTTGTCCTTGAACGGAGTTCTCTAATCTTCTCCGCAATCATTTTTAGGCTCTTCCCCTTTCCGTACTGGCTCTCAACCACAAGAAAGCCGTACGTCCTGAGCTCCTCGTCCAGGCCAGAAAGGCGGGGGTTAAGCTTGGTGTGGTCCTTCTCAACGACATTCATACCGAGAACTACGACGGCGTCTTCTATTTCAGAAAACCTGGGCGCCTCAACGGCGAGGTTCTTTGGGACGGCTCTCCCATACTTCCTGCTCAGCCTTGAGTCAAGCTCGCTCGGCCATACTACAAACCTCATTTTCCCACCCGACAAGGTTTAAAAGATTTGCAGTTAAAAACCCTTTTGGTGAAGGGCATGGCCATTAAAGACCTCAAAAAAGATGCACTCAGCCGTATGACGCCTGGGGACGTTGTTTTAATCGAGTACCAGTCACGAGAACCCATAGAGAACCTCGCATGGGGCGAGCTCCTGCCCGCGATAGCCCCTGGTGGAGTGGTTGTGGTGGACTTCTTTGGGCTTGGCGAGATTCTGCTGAGGAAGTTCGTGAGAAAAGAAAATGTGGACTACTCTGCCACTCTGGAGATCCTCAGGAGCCTGAAAGTCGTGAAAGTTGGGCCCGGGACAGTGACCTACGGTGAAATCCTTGAGGATGTAGTGCCGAGCTACGACTCACACACATTCCTCAGGAACTACCACTCAATAATGAGCAAGATATCGAGGCTCCCACAGAAGCCGAAGTACATGGTGACCTTCGGGCTGAGCCACTACATTCACTTTTCCCCCGAGGACGCCGTTAAGGCGATTCTAACCGCCGTGAGCACAATCCCCGGCGAAGACCTCATCATAATAAACTTCATCAACACGGATATCGTAGACCGCCCCCACCTGGCGATACTCGAAGAGCTGAGCACGGCGATAGTCGAGGTCTCCAAGGGGGAGTTCAAAGTCTACAAGGACGGTGGTATCGGTGATTGAGAAAGGAAGCAGAGTCCTCCTCGTCGATAAGCGCGGGAAGCGCTACCTCGTGAAGGTGGAAGACCGGGAGTTCCACACGGACCTCGGAATACTTAAACTGGGAGAACTCATTGGCAAGCCCTACGGGAGCAGGATAGAAACCCACAAAGGCGAGACCTTCGTTGCGCTCAAGCCGGACATCAACGATATAATAGCGAAGATGAAGAGGGGCCCCCAGATAGTGCACCCCAAGGACGCTGGTATAATAATAGCCTACGCAGGTATCTCGCCGGGAGACACCATCATAGAGGCCGGCGCCGGGAGCGGTGCGCTGACCATATTCCTCGCGAACGCCGTGGGTCCCCAGGGCAGGGTCATAAGCTACGAGGTCAGGAAGGACTTCTACGAGATAGCCAGAAAGAACATCGAGCTGGCAGGTTTTTCAGACAGGGTAACCATCAAAAACAAGAGCATATACGACGGAATAGACGAGGAGAGTGCCGACCATATAGTCCTTGACCTGCCCCAGCCGGAGAACGTCCTCCCCCACGCCGTTGATGTCCTGAAGCCCGGCGGCTACTTCGTAGCTTACACACCCTGTATGAACCAGGTCCACCGCTTCTTCCAGGCACTTCAAGAGTACAGAGATTACTTCATGAGGCCGAGGGTCGTTGAAGTCCTCGTAAGGGAGCACGAAGTAAAGAAAGAGTGCATGAGGCCGAAAACAACGATGCTGGCCCATACAGGTTACATAACTTTCCTCAGGAAGCTGTGAATCCTTCTTTCCCCTCTTCTTCGTACGTGAAATAAGCAACGGCCCAACCAAGCAACATCAGGACCAGCGACTTGGGCAGGGGGTCGCTTCCAAGGAGTTCCCGAACAAACGGAACCGTCCCGTAGAGGAGGGGCATGAACATGCCGAGCGACGCCACTATGACTGCAAGCATATAAACGAGCTTTTTCCCGGACATTCTCGACACCACTGGTGGGTTTCTCGCGAGGTTAAAAAGGGTTTCTTTCAGCCCCATGGGCACCTTCCCGAAATCCCTTCGGAGTTATTAACTTTTGGTTAGGAACAGGTTTATAAACACCACAGGTTTTGAACTACTTAGATGCTCATGTTTGAGCCTGTGTACGGAGGTGTGCATAATGCCATACAAGATACTCGACAAGAAGGAGCTTGCCCCGAAGCACGTTATGTACAAAATAGAGGCTCCACACGTGGCCAGGAAGGTTCAGCCAGGACAGTTCGTCATCGTAAGGGCCTTTCCAAACGGTGAAAGGATTCCTCTCACTCCGGTGATGTGGGACCGTGAAGATGGCTGGATCGTCTTGATAACCTTCGTCCGCGGAAAGACCACGATGAGGATGGCCAACGAGCTCAAGCCGGGAGATCCAATCCTCAACGTTGCCGGCCCCCTCGGAAACCCTGCGCCAATAGAGAAGTTCGGCAGGGTTCTGGCCGTTGGTCTCAGCGCCGGAATAGTGGAAGTTTTCCCAATAGCTAAAGCGCTTCAGGAAGCTGGAAACGACGTTACAACCCTTCACGTGGCCCCCGCACCGATGGCAATCCTCAAGGACGAGTTCAGGGAGAACGTTTCAAGGCACATATTTGAAGGCTTTGAAATCCAGGAAGGCTGGAGAACGAAGGAGATAGTTGCGGAAATAGCGAGGAGGGGAGCCGAAAAGGTAAAGGAGCTCCTCTCAGAGGAGAACTTTGACTTCGTGCTCACCGTTGGCCCCGCAGGCGCCCAGAAAGCGGTCTTCAACGTCGTTAAGGAGTTCGGAATCCCGATGCACGCAGACCTGCACCCGATTATGGTGGACGGAACCGGAATGTGCGGTGCCTGCCGTGTTATGGTCGGGGGAGAGGTCAAGTTCGCCTGCATTGACGGGCCTGGCTTCGACGCCTACAAGGTCGACTGGGACGAGCTGATTCACAGGGTCGGCTTCTATACCGACCTGGAGAGGAAGGCCCTTGAGGAGTACCTCAAGTCCCTGAGGGGTGAGTGAAATGGCCGTTAGGAGAAAGCTCATCAAGGAACGCGTTCCCACGCCGGAAAGGCCTGCTGAGGAGAGAATTCACGACTTTAAGGAAGTTAACCTCGGCTACACATTTGAGCTTGCCGTTAAGGAGGCCGAGCGCTGTTTGCAGTGTCCCGTCAACTACGCGCCCTGTATCAAGGGCTGTCCCGTCCACATTAACATTCCGGGCTTCATCGGAAAGCTCGTCGAGTACCGCGACGACCCGGACAAAGCCGTGAAGGAAGCCCTCCAGGTCATCTGGGCCTGCAACTCCCTGCCAGCGACCACCGGCCGCGTCTGCCCGCAGGAGGACCAGTGTGAGATGAACTGTGTCATGGGCAGGGTCGGTGACAAAATAAACATCGGCAAGCTGGAAAGGTTTGTGGCAGATTACGCGCGCGAGAAGGGCATAGACGAGGAGCTCCTCTTCGAGATGGTGCCGAAGATAGAGAAGAAGGGCCAGAAAGTTGCAATCATCGGGGCCGGCCCGGCAGGGCTTACCGCCGCTGGAGAGCTGGCCAAGCTCGGCTACGACGTTACCATCTACGAGGCCCTGCACGAGCCAGGAGGAGTTCTCATATACGGAATTCCAGAGTTCAGGCTCCCGAAGAGCATAGTCCAGAGCGAGATTGAGAAGCTCAAGAAGCTCGGCGTCAAAATCCTTACAGACCACATCGTGGGAAGAACCGTCACCATTGAAGAGCTCCTCCAAGAGTACGACGCGGTCTTCATAGGCTCTGGCGCCGGAACTCCGAGGCTCATCAACGCACCTGGCATAAACCTCAATGGAATTTACACCGCCAACGAGTTCCTCACGCGCGTCAACCTCATGAAGGCCTACAAGTTCCCGGAGTACGACACCCCAGTCAAGGTCGGCAAGAAGGTAATAGTCATCGGAGCCGGAAACACGGCAATGGACGCCGCGAGGAGCGCGAGGCGCTTTGGAGCGGAGGTCATCATCGCCTACCGCCGCGGCCCGGAAGACGTCAGCGCGAGGGTTGAAGAGGTTCACCACGCGAAGGAAGAGGGTGTCAAGTTCGAGTTCTTCCTGAACCCGGTCGAGTTCATCGGCGACGAGAACGGCAACGTTAAGGCCGTAAAGTTCGAGAAGATGAAGGCCCTCGACGAGAGGGACAAGCGCGGAAAGAGGAAGATAGTCGGGACTGGAGAGTACGTGACAATCGAGGCCGACACCGTCATCATCGCAATCGGCAAGCACCCCAACAGGCTCATCATCAACACGCCCGGCCTGAAGGTCGAGCGCGGAAGGATCGTCGTTGATGAGAACCTCATGACGAGCATTCCGGGAGTTTTCGCTGGTGGCGACGCGATAAGGGGCGAAGCGACCGTCATCCTGGCTATGGGCGACGGGAGGAGGGCCGCGAAGGCCATTCACGAATACCTCACGAAGAAGAGGGAGGGGCAGAACGCCTGAGCCCTCAATTCTTTTCCCCTTCCCCCTTAATATGCTCTTGTTACTTAAACACTGCCTCAAGCACCGGGTCTGGGATTTTATAATGAACGTTTCGGCCGTCCTTAACCTTCTGAAGGAAGGAGGAATCAACAAGCGCCTTCAAGAGCCTTGCCAGCACGCTGTCGACCACACTTTTACCCTCCTTCCGTTCGAGGTGCTCCTTTATCTCCTCCCAAGTGTTCTTTCCGCTCGCGACGGCACGCATTATTTCAAGGTAGCGTTTCCTCGCCAAAGGCCTCTTTGAGAGGAAGTTCTCAAACTCCTCCAGCGCGAGTCTCCTGGCCTCTTCAAAGACCTCCTCGACGACTTCTTCAGAGGGGCCCTTCTCAAGAACCCTCCTGCCAAAGAGAACGAGCCAACCTACGATGCCGTCGAGCCTCTCCACCGCGGTCTCGATTAGCTCTTCTGGAGGGGAAAGTTCAACCTGCTCGAACCCCTTAATCAGAAAGTCCCTGCTCTGCTCCCGCGTGAACCTTGGGAGTGTAACCTCGTGGAAGTACCTGCCGTAGAGGGGCGCCCGGGGGTCGTCAACGCCGAGGTAGTCGTGGAGCAGGCCAACTTCAGAGCCTGTCATGACTATTCTCAGGTTCGAGTAGTCGTAGAGGTGAGCGATTAGGCCCGCGAACTCGCTCCCGACGGGGCCCCTCAGATACTGCACCTCATCGAAGGCCAGAACAACACCGTATCTCTCAAGTTCCCGGAACAGCGCTATTAAGTCGGTTTTCTCCTCGCGCCAGGAGAGGTTGACGCCGAAGCTCAGAACTCGAAGGCCCGTTATGGCCCTTAGGTTTTCCTTGAGTTCCTCCCAGAGGTTGCGGTTCTCGCGGAAGAAAAGGTTTAGGGAGCTCTCTATCCGCTTGTAAACGTCCATTCTGGAGTTTGGATTCACCCCCCTGAAGTCCACGAGGACGTAGGGAAGGCCGAGTTCGTTCAGCCCCACGAGGAGGAGGGAAGTCTTCCCCAACCTTCTGATTCCCGTGATGACCGTGAGGGGGTTGTTCGAGCGGAGGGAGTTTTCAAAATCGCTCAGCTCCTTCTCACGGTCGTACAAATCCTCACGCTTTCTCTTTGGTCTCGTGTCAAAGTACAGAACTACCACCCCAGTAGTTAACTACCGGGGCAGGAGTTATAAGGGTTTTGATGTTCTAAAGCTTGGAGAAGGAAGTTGCATGAGGTTTAACCCTTCAGCTTCAGCTCGCCCTCCTTTTCTATGGCCTTCAGCGTGGACTCCAGCCTGCTGAAGAGCGCCCGGAGGGCCTCCCCGGGGGCCTTGGCGTAGTAAACGTAACCCAGCCAACCCCTGTTCACGAGGGTTCTCTCGACGAGGCCCAGCTCAAGGAGGTGCTTCAGCTTTTCCCTGACGATTCTCTCGGACAAGCCGAGGGTTTTCGCAATCTGCCTCGGCGTCAGTGACTCCCGCTGAAGGAGGGAGTAGATTTTTATCTCAGACTCACCGAGTTCAAAGGCCTTCAGGCTTTTCGAGAGGGCACGGAGCACATCCTCCATCGGCAACCCCCTGAAGATTTTCCTTCATACCTATCCCCCAGTTAGTGAAAAGGTTTATAACGCTTTCTTCAAAGGGTGAGCGGTGGTAGTGATGACATCGATTTCAGCCGTTGTTAGAAACCTCCGGCCACTGGAGGGGAGGGCCTACATAGCACTGATTGGGTTCGCCCTTCTGATGAACTGGGGGAGTGCCGAGGTATATGAGCTCGTTACAGCGTTCCTGGCGGGAGTCCTCTTCGTGTGGTACGCTTTCTCAATAAACAACTGCTTCGACGTTGATACGGATTCCAAAAATCCAGTGAAGGTTAAGAAGAACCCCATAGCCTCCGGAGAACTGTCGTTTAGAGAAGGGCTGGCGATATCTGCTCTGCTCGCGGTGACGGGGCTCGGACTTGCACTGACCACAAATGGAACCGCGTTTGCGGTTTACGTTGCAATGCTAATCCTCGCCACACTCTATTCGGCCCCACCGAGGCTTAAAGCGAGGCCCATAGTTGACGTGCTGTCTCACGGGCTGTTCTTCGGGGGTCTGCCCTTCATCTACGGGGCGCTCATCGATGGGAGCCTTTCAGAGGCGGAAATCCTGATAGCCACAGGGATAACCCTCTACTCCTTCGCCCTCGAGCTGAGGAATCACCTCTCGGACTACGAGAGCGACCTAAGGGCCGGACTCAGGACAACCCCGATAGTCATTGGGAAAGGGAGGAGCGAGCTCCTCGTGGAGGTTTTCTCGGTCCTCGCTATCGCGGTAACTCTGTACACCCTCAAGCCCCACCTGATAATCGCGTCCTCCCTAATGTTCGCTGGGCGCGGGCTGGGGATCAACCAGAGGACGGTCTACCGCATCTTCGACATGGCTATGGTCGGGGCAGTTTTAGCGGCTGGAGGGACGGCGTTATGAAGAAAAGAACCCTCCTTTCAGTCCTCGCCCTCCTGTTTTCCTTAGGCTACATTGCCCATACAATCGACGTTAAGGAGCTAAAGGAGGCCATCTCAACGGCAGACCCGAGGTTTCTCCTCCTGGCCTTGGGAATGGCGTTTTTGGCTATACTTGTCTCAACTCTGAGATGGTACATCGTCCTCAGGAAGCTCCAAGAGACGAGCTTCAGGCGAACCTTTACCGCGATTCTGAGCGGTTTCTACATGATGGCCTTCCTCCCCCCGAGTGTGGGGCACGTTGCCAAGGTGAAGCTCGTCGGAGGGGACTACTTCAAAGCATTGTCCGCCCTCGCCTTCGGGATTTCCCTGGAGGTTCTAATCATCGCCGGTATCTCCCTCCTCGTATTCGGCGCCACCAAGTGGGGTATTTTTCTGCTTGGGGTTCTCTTCCTAATCCTGTTCTACGATAGAGGGGCTTATACGCTCCTCAACAGGGGGATTGCCGTAATCCGACCTCTCAGCCCCAAGCTCGCCGAACGGCTTGGAAACTACCTTGAGAGGACGTATTCGGGGTGGAGGCGCTCCAGAAGGGACCCAACAACCTTCACGCTGTCGCTTCTCCTCTCTGTGCTCGCGGTGCTCCTGCAGGTTGCTGGAATAATCGCCGTTGGAAGGGCCTTCGGACTTCCTGTTGGCCTGCTGGATGCATTCAAGGCTTTCATACTCAGCACCCTTTTCGCGAGCCTGAGCGGTATCCCCTCGGGAATCGGGGCAAACGAGCTCGGTATAACCCTCGCCCTCGGTTCGTCAACGAAGAGCTCCCTCGTTGCCTTCACGTACAAGTTCATCTATCAGTACCTCTGGTCGCTTGTCGGAGCGGTCGAGTTCTACAGGGCGGTGGGGGGTAGGTCATGAGGATAGCGCTCGTGAGCGACTGGTACTACCCGAAGGTCGGAGGAGTTGCGAGCCACATGCACCATCTTGCAATACATCTGAAAAGGAGGGGCCATGATGTCGCAATCGTGACCAACGACCTCGAAACCGGGAAGGAGAAAGAACTCGAAGAGAGAGGAATCGAGCTGAGAAAGATTCCCGGGACTATGAGCCCAATTCTGGGTATAAACCTTACCTACAGCTTGAAATCCAACAGGGAGCTCGGCGAGTACCTGAAAGATTTTGACGTGATTCATTCCCACCACGCGTTCACGCCACTGTCTCTCAAAGCCGCAAAAGCCGGCAGAAACCTCGGAAAGGCCACGCTCCTGACGACGCACAGCATATCGCTCTCCCACGAGTCCTCCCTCTGGAAGGCCCTCGGGCTGACGTTCCCCCTCTTCAGCCACTACCTGGGCTTTCCCCACAGGATAATAGCCGTCAGCAAGGCGGCAAAAGCGTTCATAGAGCACTTCACGGACTCCCCTGTCGAGATAATCCCGAACGGCGTTGACGACGAGGTCTTCAGACCCATTAGCGAGGGGGAGAAGGAAAAAGTCAAGGAGGAGCTCAGCATCGAGGGGCGCGTTGTCCTCTACGTCAGCAGGATGTCGCCGAGAAAAGGGGCTCACGTCCTCCTAAACGCCTTTCAGAGGATTGCGAGGGAGTTCGATGACGTCGTTCTCGTGATGGTGGGCTCGGGTGAGATGCTCCCCCTGCTCAAGGCCCAGGCGAAGTTCCTTGGAATAAGTGAGAGGGTTCGTTTCATGGGCTACGTCCCCAACGAGCTCCTGCCTAAGCTGTACGCGTCGGCTGATGTTTTCGTGCTCCCCTCCATAACGGCTGAAGCCTTTGGAATAGTGGTTCTTGAGGCGATGGCCTCGGGCGTTCCAGTGGTGGCGACGACTGTTGGTGGGATTCCCGAGGTGGTTGAGAGGAGCGGAAGCGGTCTTTTAGTGCCCCCAGGGGATGAACTCGCACTCGGGCAGGCCGTAAGCAGAATTTTGGCGGACGAGGATTTTGCAAGGGAGCTCGGGGAAGCGGGGAGAAGGGCTGTCGAGGCAGAATACTCCTGGAAGGTCGTGGCTGGCAAGATTGAGAAGGCTTACGAGGAAGTCCTACTCCCCCTCGGCTGAGCTACCTTTTTTAAGGGACGTTTCCAGGGAGAGACGGCGATGACGAGCCTCACGGTAGCTGAAACGTGATGAGGGGTATACTGACTGAGCCGTTAGGCTTTTATCTTCCCTTTCTTGAAGAGAAGCGAGCGATGACGATCTCTAGGGTATCTGAGTCCGTGGCTTACACGGCAAAAATGATGAAAGCCAAAGGCCGAGCTCACTCCTCTTCAAGCTCCTCAATTTCCTCAAGGATTTCCTCGAACTTCTTGAAGTCCTCTGTCTGTGCGAGCAGGGTTATGAACTCGTCTATCTCCTTCTTCTCAAGGAACGCACCCGCGAGGAGCTTTCCTGTGTAGCGGTTGTTCTTTATCTCCCAGAACATGTAGAACTCGGGGAAGTGCTCCTTTATCTTCCTGTAGGCGACGCCGTACTTCGAGTCTTTCAGCGGGTTCTGTTCGAGATAGAAGTGTCCGGGCTCGAGCTCAATTATGTGGAGAAGGGCACCGCGTTTTGTCTTAACAAGCTTAACCTTAACATCCCACTCCTTCAGAACTTTCATGGGGACCACCGAAGAGAATAGGGCTGTAAAATACTTAAAGCTTCCTGAGGAAGAGAAAAGGAGGGCGCTCAAAGGCTCTCCAGATACTTTGCGTAGGCCTGGGCGTCCATGAGCTCCTTGAGCTCCTCTTCAAGGTTAGTCGGCTTGAGCTTGGCAATCCAGTGCTCGTAGGGGTCTTCGTTGAGGAGCTCCGGTGAGTCCTCGAGCTCCTCGTTGACCTCAACGACCTCCCCGCTGACCGGGGCGTAGACCTCGCTGACGGCCTTGACGCTCTCCAGCTCGCAGAGGACGTCGCCCTTGTTTACCTCCTTCCCGACCTCAGGGAGCTCGACGTAAGCAAGGTCGCCGAGCTCCTTCTGGGCGTAGTCGCTGATTCCGACGAGGACGGTTCCGTCCTCAAGGATCTGGACCCACTCGTGATCCTTCGTGTAGTAGAGCCCCTCCTTAACCTTGTATTCCCCGACTTCAATCATGAACATCACCGTCCACAGTAGCAAGTTTGGGCATTTAAACCTTTCTTGAACGTTAAGGTGTAAAACTGAGGATTAGGTCCCCAAAAGTCTGGCAGCTTTTCGTTTTGGGCCACTGGGCTCGATTGGGCACCAGACTGCTCTCCGTCGCCGTACAAAACTCCCAAAATTTTTTGGGCAAGGTTTATAAGCCAATTGCAAAGCGTGTGGAGTGAGCGACAGAATTTGAGGGTGGTGAGAATGAGCTGGACTACTCCAAAGAGGGCTTTCATAGGAGCGGCCGCCGCTGAGGGCGGGACAAAGCTTAACGCCTTTGACAACGCACTCCTCAAGCTCGGTATAGGCAACGTGAACCTCGTCAAGCTCAGCAGTGTCATCCCGGCACACATCGAGTGGATAGACAAGGTGCACGACGTCCCAATTGGAATGCTCCTGCCGACGGTCTACGCGCACATCGAGAGCGACGAGCCGGGAATGACCATCAGCGCGGCCCTCGGAGTCGGGATAAGCAAGAACAACGAAGGTGGCTTAATCTACGAGTACGCCGGCTACTGCACGAAGGAAGAGGCCGAGAGAATCGTCAGGAAGATGGTTGAGGAAGGCTTCGCCAAGAGGGGCTGGGAGCTGGCCGAGTTTAAGGCCGCCAGTGCCGAGATAACCGTCAAGGACAAGCCGGCCGCGGCGGTGGCCGTTGTGGTCATGTTCCCCTACTGAACCCTTTTCCTTTCAACCAGCGTGAACTCGTTGTCGCCAGCTCTCTGGAACCTCATCTCATAACGAACGTGTCCTTTGGTTGCCCACACATCAACAACCGAATCCCCCGTCATCCAGAGAACATCAAAACCAAGTTTCTCCAAGGTATTCCTCAGCGGGCCTTCAAGCCTAGCTCCGGGAAGGAGAAGCTTTGGAGTTCCCTTGCCCTGGAGAAAGCGCCAGAGTGAAATAAAAAGGGCCCTGGGACTTTTTTCATCGGCAGGCAGTATGAAGAAAAGAGTACCATCGTCAATGAAGCGCTCAAGGTGATAGTCTTCAAATAAAACAACGTCTACGTCAACTCTAATCTCATTACCACCACTAATCTCTCCAACGAGATGAGGGATGCCGGGCGCACTTTCCCCGCTGATTTCAGTCCAGAGCTCAGAAATCTTCCGCGCCAAAAGCTTCCTCAGTTCCGCCTCCATAATGTCCTAGACTCTTCCGAGGACTTAATAACTTTATCGTGAAGGAACCCATAGGTTTAAAACTCAAAAAGCGAGCTAAGCTCTGGTGAGGTTCATGCCGTACAGTGAAGAGGAGAGAGCCTTTATTGAGTGGTATCCGAGAGGCTATGGTGTCGGCTTCAAAGTTACGAGGAGACTCTTCGAGACTCAGACGAAATACCAAAGGCTTGAGCTCTACGAGACCGAAGGGTTCGGCAAACTCCTTGTTCTCGATGGGACAGTCCAGCTCGTGGAGGTCGGTGAGGAGAGCTACCACGAGGTGCTCGTCCACCCGGTAATGCTCGCACACCCCAACCCGAGGAGGGTTTTAGTGATTGGAGGTGGCGATGGGGGAACCTTAAGAGAGGTCCTGAAGCACAAAACCGTCGAAAAAGCCATAATGGTTGAGATTGATGAGGGAGTCGTCGAGGCATCGTACCTGTATCTCGACGTTGCAAAAGACCTCCTCGACCGACTAATCAAGGGAGAGGAAGAGAGGGCGAAGCTGATAATCGGAGACGGAGTTGAGTACCTGAAAAACACGGAAGAGCGCTTCGACGTCATAATCGTTGATTCAACAGACCCCGTTGGCCCGGCAAAGCTCCTGTTCAGTGAGGAGTTCTACAGAACGGCCTACGAGAAGCTCAACGAGAAGGGCCTCTACATCACCCAGGCCGGGAGCGTCTACCTCTTCACCAACGAGCTCCTCGACGCCTATAAGGCCATGAAGAAGGTCTTCGACAAGGTCTACTACTTCAGCTTCCCGGTGATAGGCTACGCCTCACCGTGGAGCTTCCTCGTGGGTGTCAAAGGAGACATAGACTTCACCCGCGTCGACGTGAGCAGGGCCCCGGAGAAGCTCTACTACTACGACCCCGAGAGGCACGAGACGCTCTTCCAGATGCCCAAATACGTCAGGGAACTCCTTGAAAAGGAGTGAAGGGCGTGAAGTGGAGAAAGCCCGCAACGCTCCTCCTGACAGCGGGCATAACGGCGTACCTGCTCCACAAGGTCTACAGGGAAGCCTCGGCAGTAGACCTGAGCGCCTCTCTGTTTTTCTCCCCATACTTCCTTCTGGCAGTCGTCACGGGACTGATAGGGTACCTGTTCTACACTGCCCTCTGGTACGTCTACGTCCACCACTCCACCGGTGTCTCGTTCAGGAAGACCCTCCTGGCGACGCTCGCCGGGACTTACCTGGGGTTCTCGCTCAACAGCGCCGTCGGCGTCCTGGTCAAAGTCTGGCTCCTCGGAACGGACTACTGGTACACGATGGGCGTTGGCCTGCTCGCAATAGCCACGGAGTTTCTATCGGGCCTAATTCTAATCGCGCTCATCGGAAAGAACGCCGTGGCCCTGCTCCTCGCGGGTGCACTGGGCGTAGCAATAGTCTTTGACAAAACCGCGTACCACTTCCTCTACCCGCTGTTCCGCGCCATTAAAAAGCGTCACACCCTCGATGAGATGTACTCCGGCTGGCACAGGGCAAGAGGCAACATTAAAACCGTCCTTCTGGGAATAGTGGTTGGAATTCTCCTGATAGCCACGAACTCGATTACACTATACATGACCGCGAAGGCCGTGGGGGCTGAGGGGGACTACCCCAAATTCCTTGAGGCTATACTTTACTCCAACTTCCTCGGCGGAGTCCTCGGAACCCCCGGAGGGATAGGGGCGAACGAGCTCGGGATTACCATAGCAATCGGGGACAGCCCGGCGGCCATCGTCACGGCGTTTCTCTACAAGTTCATAACCCAGTACGCCTACGCGATAGCCGGGGCCCTCGCCTTCTACCACCTAACCGCTGGAGGTGAAAGCTAATTAAGCCCTTATGCCAACATACTTTATGGTCACATTCACATCACCCGGTGGAGGACATGGGGAAGGACGCAATCCTCAACGAGATTGACAGGCGGATACGCCGCCTCCAGGCCGAGATAGAGATAGCGGAAGAGGGTCTGAAGAGGTTAGAGGAGCTCGGCGCAAGGGCAAAGGGCCCGAAGGTAAGGGACTACTCACCCTACTACCTCGCAGGAATGCTCCTGTGGTTCGTCATCGGCTTCGTTGCCCTGGCGATAATCTCAAAGAGGGCACCCTCCGGGGTAAAGATACCTACAGGCCTCTACGCGCTGATAATCATAGCGTTCGGCGTGCCCCTCGCCTACTATGTCCTGACGAAAGGCCAGGAGGAAGAGCCCGGCAAAGACCTGGCGGAGAGGGGGAGAATGGCAAGGCTGGCCCTCAAGACCTTCTACGAACCCCTAAGGGAGGCCGTGGCAGACGGCGACAAAAGGGCCATCGAGGCCATCGCCGAGGAACTCCTGGAAAACCCTGCACTCGCCGGTGCTATCGAGAGGCTCGGCGAGGGAGACCCGAAGCTCATAGCGTACTCCCTGCTCCTCTACGCGAGGTTTGATGAGGGGCTCGAAAGCGAGGTCTCCGAAACACTGGAGAGGGTGCACAACAAACCCGTGAGGGCCATGCTGGAGTCCCTGCTCGAAGAGGGGAAAGGTTATAATAATGGAATGGCGCTCATTGGAGGGGAAGTCCATGAGGTTTGAGGTCTTAACAAAGGAGGACATGAACGCCCTCTCGCGCGAACTGAGCAGGGCGGGAATAATGAACAGACCAAAAGAAGAGACCACCGCGGAAATCGAGCACTATTTTGTCGTTAGGGGCACATACGCTGAACTCGTCAGCGTGGCTTCAGAAGTCCCGGCAATAGGGGAGAAGATTGAAGCCGTCAAGCTGGCCTACGACGAGCTTATTGGGGACTGGGAGCCCGGAGAAGTCCGAGAGCTGAACACTCTCTTTGAGGAGCCCGATTTGGCAAAGCTCTCAGTTATAAGTGCCCTGGTTGAAGCCGGGGCCGTTGAGGAAACCGACGACGGGTTCTTGCTGAAGGAGAAGGTGCCTCTCGATGCACTGAATATTGAACTGCGCTTCCCGGCGGAGGAGATAGGCGACGAGGTCGAGGAGCTTGAAAAAGGGCTCAACGCCACCCTCGTAACGGAGTACACGCTCGAAAAGCGCTACTACGTCGAAGTCCTTGAGGTCGAGAGGGAGCTCATAGAGGCCGCCCTCGATATCGCGGAGGACTACGCCACGGAGGAGAGCTACGTTGATGCTATGTTCGACGGAATAGCCCGCTCGGTGCTGGCAGGAAGGATTCTGGAGCTGGCGGAAAAGTACAAACGAAAGAACGAGCTCATAGAGGCCGTGATGGAGCTTGAGCCGATAACCATCGAGGGCAAGAACGAAAGGGTGAACATATACTACGACGAGGACGCTATAGAGGACTTCCTGAAGGTTCTCCAGACGCTCGGCTACCTCAAGGTCAAGGGCAACCGGATATGGGTTTAGCAAAGTTTAAAAGCCAGAGCTGGAACTCCGCTTGGGGGTGGAGGAGATGGCGGTGTTGAAGGCCATCAAGATTAAGGACAGGGACGGAGAAATACTCTTCCGCTGTCCGAGGTGCGGAATGGTCTTCAAGGATGCAAAGGCCTTCACGAGGCACGTGAACAGGGCACACGGCCATCTCTTCCGCAAGTGATTTCTCTTCCCTTTTCTTGCGGGATGAAGAAACAGCCAGGACCCTGAAAAATGGTGATGAGCGGAGGGCTTAGCCGACCGCTACTCGCGCATTATGATTTCCTTCGTGAGCCTCACAATGAACGTCTTGCCAATCTTCTCCCTCTCGACGAGCTGTTTCTTCTCCAGCTCCTGGATTATCCTGCTTATCGTCGGCCTCGAGTAGCCAGTAAGCTCCGGTAAGTCCTCCTGCTTCACGCTTCCGCCCTGGTCGAGGATTGCCTTGACAACTATGCGCTCTTTCTCCGTTAAGACCTCAATGGGGACTTTGTTGGCTGACCACTTCTTCTTGGCGTAGTAGAGAGAGGCGGGAATCGCCACGGCCAGGGTCAGAGCTACCGCACCAACAACAACTGCCCAGTTTGTCTTGGCAGGAGGAGTGGTTGAGGAAACCGTTATCTTAATGTGTTCCTTGACCCAGTACGTTTCATAGCCGAGGTTTTGGAGTTCAAGCTCGATGTTCTTGTTCATACCAGCACCTATGAGGACAATCAAATCCGGATTAAGCTTTTTGAGGGCATCGACAACGGAGGGGGATAGGTTTTCAGGGTTCGTAAGGAGTAGGGGATCTTTGTAGTTCATAGACCACCTCGCGGCCGCCAGGGCCGAGCCGTAATCGCTGGCGCTGGCGAGTAACACTGTGTTAGCACCCTCAGGATAGAACTCCTCTGCGAGCTTGACCGATGTATCTACCCTCGTTGCACCGCCTATCCTTGTGACTTGAAACCCGATACTGATTAGCTGCTCCTGAACCTTCTGGCTAATCGCCTGGTAATCCCCTATGACGAGCACTTTGTACCAGCCGAACTGGTAGTAGCTCTGGAGCTGGGCAATAGTCGCGGCGTCAAGCTCGTTAGGATCAACGGGAAGGATTGGTACCCCCAGAAGGGTTGAATAGGGGAGCGCGATTATGTAATCAATCAGGTTGTCATTTCTCACGATTATCAGGTCGTAAGGCGGACTTTCTCCGGAAGTCTGGGCAAAGACAGGCTGAACCTGAGGTGTCAGGAGCACTAGAGCCACTGCAAGGATAAAAAACCCTGCCCTTCTGTCCATTTCACCACCGGGAAGAAGATAAAAGGAGGCTCTTAAAAGGTTTTTCAAAGCTCAAGCTCCTCGCCCGGCTGGAGGACAACGACCTCCGCCCTGTCCCCAACGAGCTTCTTAAACTCCTCAGGGTCGGTCGCAATCGGGGGCCAGGTGTTGTAGTGCATCGGGACGACCTTCTTCGGTTTAAGGAGCTCGACGGCCTTGGCAGCCTCCTTAACGCCCATTGTGAAGTGGCCCCCTATCGGGAGCAGGGCAACGTCAATTGGGCCGTAGAGCTCGGCGAAGAGGCCCATGTCGAGGAACACGAACGTGTCTCCGGCGTGGTATATTGTCTTTCCGTCGAGCTTAACGATGTAGCCGCAGGGGTTTCCAATGCTGTACTTCCCGTCGCTGCTGGAGTGCCAGGCCGGAACCTGGACGATGCCGACTCCGTCAACCTCAGTCGGGCCGTAGTTCATGCCGACGACTTCAACACCGGGCGCCTTTTCGCTTATGTAGTTAGCTATGTCGTACATCGCAACTATCTTCGCGCCGGTCCTCTTGGCGATTTCAATCGCATCTCCTATGTGGTCACCGTGAGCGTGGGTTACGAGTATGAGATCTGCTTCAAGCTCCTCCGGCTTGGCCGCCGCCTTCGGGTTTCCGGTCAGGAACGGGTCTATCAGGATTTTCTTGCTTCCCTCAATCAGAAAGGCAGCATGTCCGAGGAACTTCACCTTCACCATTGGCCATCACCTCCGAAGATAAAATAACCAGAGCTTACTTAAACCTTTCGGGGGTGTCCAAGAGAGCGTGTTTCTGCTGAACTTATAAGTACGTCATGCCATATATATACATTATTGTACAAAAATAGTTAAGCTTATAAACATGAACATTATTTAACATATTTTGGTGATAATCGTGGAGGGCCAGACTCAAATACTGACTGTCCTGGTTCTGTACCTTTCGTTTTTGATAGGGCTTGGAGTTTACCAGGGGAGGAAGGCGAAGAGCGGCAAGGACTTCGCCATCGCGGGCAGACAGCTTCCTGGCTGGGTGGCGGCCCTCTCAGAGCGTGCCACCGGCGAGTCAGCGTGGGCTCTTCTGGGTCTTCCAGGCTTTGCCTATGCCGCGGGCCTCTCGGCGATTTGGGTCGCGGTTGGGTGTGTGGCAGGTATCATCGTTGCCTGGGTGGTCTTTGCAGGAAAACTCAGGAGAGAGGCCGAGAAGTACGACGCGACGACCTTCATTGACTACATTGCCAAGCGCCACTCCGATGCGGGGAAGTGGATAAGAATTCTCGGCAGTATTACGGTGGTGTTCTTCTTTTTCTTCTACGTGGGTGCCCAGTTCCTCGGCGGAGGAAAGACCCTGAACGCACTCTTTGGCATAGACCCAAAGGTCGGAATGCTGATAACTGCGGCGATAATCCTGCCCTACACTGTTCTTGGGGGCCTTAAGAGCGTCGCCTACACCGACACGGTTCAGGCGATAGTCATGATACTCACCCTGACGATAGCGCCGATCGTCGGTCTCATCTACATAGCCAACAACCCGGACGTCTTTGCCCACTCGGTATCCAGCGCCCTAAAGATGGCGGGGCCGGAGTACTCAACGATTCTCGGCGGTCTTGCAGGCAGTGCGGCGATCGTCTTTGTCATAGCCGAGTTCTCCTGGTTCTTTGGGTATCTCGGCGGAATGCCCCAGCTCAGCATTAGGTTCATGGCCATCAAGGACGAAGAGAACGCCAAACTCGCTAGGAACGTCGGAGTCACCTGGACCATACTCGCCTACATCGGCGCCCTTCTAATCGGGTGGATTGGAATAGCAATCTTCGGCCCCACCGGCCTTGCAGACCAGGAATCTGTCATGCCAGAAGTCATGCTGAGGCTGTTCCCGCCCTTCCTCGCGGCGGTGTTCATAACCGGCGCCATAGCGGCCATGCTCTCGACCGCGGATTCACTGCTTATACTCTCCGCCACCGAGCTTTCCGAGAACTTGCTCAAGCCCTTCGTTTACAAGGAGGGCTTTGACCCGAAGAGGGGCCTCATGCTCTCAAGAATTACCACGATTGTCCTGGGCATTATAGCACTGATTACCGCGTACCTGGTGCCGTCGAACCTTATCTACACCATTGTGGGCTACACATGGGCGGGTATAGGTGACACTTTCTCCGTGATAGTCATACTGACGCTGTTCTGGAAGAGATTCCACGGGAGGGCCGTCCCGCCGACTATCGTCGCTGGTCTGCTGTTCACAATCTTCTGGATAAGCTCGGGACTTGAAGAGGTTGTCTCAGCGAGGCTGATGACGTTCATAGTGACCGCTGTGGTCGCAGTGATAGCGACTTACGCCCTGAAGCCCAAAGAAACCGTCTCCACCGCCTGAGTTTTATTTTTTATCCATTAATGCTCTCTTTGGCCCATTGAGGCCCTGTTTTTTCACTTTAGTGCCCATATTCATCACGCTGTCCTTTTTGGGAAAGCTTATATACGATTCACCGGAGATTTTAACGGTGAGACCATGAACCTGGACTACTTCTTCAAACCGAAGGCTATAGCCGTCATTGGAGCATCCAACGACCCCATGAAGCTCGGCTATGAAGTCTTTAAGAACCTCAAGAAGTACAAGGACGGCAGGGTTTACCCCGTCAACGTCAAGGACGAGACCGTTCAGGGCGTCAAAGCATACAAGAACGTCAGGGACATCCCGGACGAAGTTGACCTCGCCATAATCGTCGTCCCGAAGAGGTTCGTGAAGCAGGCGATAATCGACTGCGGCGAAAAGGGCGTCAAAGGGGCCGTCATTATAACTGCCGGCTTCGGTGAGACCGGTGAAGAGGGCAAGAAGGAAGAGCGCGAGCTTGTCGAGATAGCGCACAGCTACGGCATGAGGCTCATCGGGCCCAACTGTGTCGGCGTAATGAACACACACAACGACATGAACGCGACATTCATAATGGACGCCAAGAAGGGGAGCATAGCCTTCGTGAGCCAGAGCGGTGCTTTGGGAGCCGGAATCGTCTACAAGACCGTCAAGGAAGGAATAGGCTTCTCCAAGTTCATCAGCGTCGGAAACATGGCCGACCTCGACTTCGCTGAGCTGATGGAGTATCTAGCCGACACCGAGGAGGACAAGGCCATCGCCCTCTACATCGAGGGAGTAAGGGACGGAAGGAAGTTCATAGAAATAGCCAAGCGCGTTACTAAGAGGAAGCCCGTCATAGCCCTCAAGGCAGGAAAAAGCGAGAGCGGTGCGAGGGCCGCTTCGAGCCACACGGGTTCTTTAGCCGGAAGCTGGAAGATTTATGAAGCTGCCTTCAAGCAGAGCGGCGTCCTCGTGGCCGAGACAATAGACGACATGCTCAGCATGGCGAGGGCCTTTACCCAGCCATTGCCAAAAGGAAAGCGCGTCGCGATAATGACCAACGCCGGTGGGCCGGGAGTTCTGACCGCGGACGAGATAGACAAGCGCGGACTGAAGCTGGCGAACCTTGAGGAGAAGACGATGGAGGAGCTCCGCTCGTTCCTTCCGCCGATGGCAGCCGTGAAGAACCCGGTTGACATGATAGCGAGCGCCCGCGGTGAGGACTACTACAGGACCGCGAAGGCCCTCCTCGAAGACCCGAACGTGGACATGCTCATCGCAATATGTGTCGTTCCGACCTTCGCGGGCATGACGCCAACCGAGCACGCGGAGGGCATCATCAGGGCAGTTAAGGAAGTCAACAACGGAAAGCCGGTTCTCGGCCTCTTCATGGCCGGCTACGTGAGTGAGAAGGCTAAGGAGCTCCTTGAGGCAAACGGGATTCCGAGCTACGAGAGGCCGGAAGATGTCGCCGCTGGCGCTTATGCCCTCGTCCAGCAGGCGAGGAACACCGGAGTACTGGAGGACGAGTGAGATGGGGACAACCCCGAGGCAGAAAGCTGAATTTCCCTCTACTTCTCCCATTACCGTTAGGGAAGTCTATGAGCGTATGAAGGATATGCTGGGCACGGCTGAGAATGACCCGCACGACATCTTGAGGGAGATAAGGGAGTTTCGATTTATTACGACTAGCGATGGAGGTGTTGTTTGATGGCGAAGGTTACAGACATGGTGTTGTGGGACAAGCCGGGGGAGAAGGTTCTCCTCCTCGGCAACCAGGCCATAGCACGCGGTGCTCTGGAGGCGAACATAGCGGTTTACGCCGCCTACCCCGGAACCCCGAGCTCGGAGCTCACTGACACGATGGCCATCGTGGCAAAGAAGGCGGGCGTTTACATGGAGTACTCCACCAACGAGAAGGTCGCCTTTGAGACTGCCCTTGCCGCGGCCTGGAGCGGCCTCAGGGCCATGACGGCAATGAAGCACGTCGGACTGAACGTCGCGGCAGATACCTTCATGAGCGCCGTCGGAATGGGCGTCGAGGGCGGCTTTGTCATAATGGTCGCCGACGACCCGAGCATGTGGAGCAGCCAGAACGAGCAGGATACGCGTGTTTACGCGAAGTTCGCCAACGTCCCGGTTCTTGAGCCCTCCGACCCGCACGAGGCCAAGGAGATGACGAAGTACGCCTTCGAGCTCAGCGAGAAGTTCAAGCACTTTGTCATCCTTAGGACAACGACAAGGACTTCCCACGCCCGCGGTGACGTCATCCTTGGGGAACTCCCGGAGGAAATAAAGACCGGCAAGAGGAAGTTCGGCAACTTCAAGAAGGACCCGAGCAGGTTCGTGGACGTCCCGGCCAACGCCAGGAAGTTCCACCCGATAATACTCGAGAAGATAGAGAAGATACGCGAGGAGCTCAACGACTGCCCGTTCAACTGGATAGAGGGCAAGGAAGATGCCAAGGTCGGTATAATCGCCCCCGGCCTCAGCTACGCCTACGTCAAGGAAGCCCTCCACTGGCTCGGTGTTGAGGACGTCAAGGTTCTCAAGCTCGGAACGCCGTTCCCCGTCCCGTACGGGCTCCTTGAGAAGTTCTTCGACGGCATTGAGAAGGTTCTCATCGTCGAGGAACTTGAGCCGGTCGTCGAGGAGCAGGTCAAGACCTGGGCCTACGACAGGGGCATCAGAATTCCAATCCACGGAAAGGACCTCGTGCCGAGGGTCTACGAGATGACCACGAGGAGGGCCGTCGAGGCCATAGCCAAGTTCCTCGGTATCCCCACACCGGTCAACTACGAGGAGCTTGACGCAAAGTACAAGAAGGCGCTTGAGATAGTCCCGCCGAGGCCACCGAGCCTCTGTCCGGCCTGTCCTCACAGGAACAGCTTCTTCGCCATAAAGAAGGCCACCCACTCAAAGGGCATCTACCCCAGCGACATAGGCTGTTACACCCTCGGTCTCCTGCCGCCGCTCAACGCCGTTGACACCACCGTCGCAATGGGTGCTTCAATAGGCATCGCCCACGGCCTCAGCGTTGCCCTCAACGGAAGCCTCGCCGAGGAAGAGAGGAAGACCGGCAAGGAGAAGAAGGTCATCGTTGCTACCATCGGTGACTCGACCTTCTACCACACCGGACTTCCTGCCCTGGCCAACGCCATCTACAACCGCTCCAACGTGCTCGTCGTCGTCCTCGACAACCTCGTGACGGCAATGACCGGCGACCAGCCCAACCCGAGCACCGGCCAGACTCCGCACGGTGAGGGTAGGAGGATACCAATAGAGGACGTCGCCAAGGCGATGGGTGCCGACTTCGTTGCCGTCGTCGACCCATACGACATAAAGGCCACCTACGAGACCATAAAGAAGGCCCTTGAGGTTGATGGCGTCAGCGTCGTCGTCACGAGGCAGATCTGTGCCCTCTACAGGATAGGCCAGATGAGAAGGAAGGGAGAGAAGTGGCCAATCTACTACGTGGACGAGGAGAAGTGTACCGGCTGTAAGATATGTATCAACGCCTACGGCTGTCCGGCAATCTACTGGGACGAGGAGAAGAAGCAGGCGAGAATAGAGCCGAGCATGTGCTGGGGCTGTGGAGGCTGTGCTCAGATCTGTCCGTTTGGAGCCTTTAAGCCCGTAGAGGGGGGAGAAGAATGAAGGAGTATAACATTGTCATCACCGGTGTCGGCGGCCAGGGTGTCCTTACGGCCGCAAACATCCTCGGTTGGGCCGCCCTTCACGCCGGCCACAAGGTCAGGATGGGTGAAGTTCACGGCATGAGCCAGCGCTTTGGTAGCGTCGTCTCTTACGTCCGCTTCGGTGAGGAAGTCTACGGCTCGATGGTTCCTGAAGGAAAGGGCGACGTTATCCTCGCTTTTGAGCCTGTCGAGGCGCTCCGCTACATCAACTACCTCAAGGAGGGCGGAATGGTCGTCGTGAACACCAAGCCCATCGTCCCGGTCCAGGTCTCGATGGGCAAGGCCCGCTACCCCGAGCTCGAAGAAATCAGGAAGATAGTCGAGGAGGACTTCAAGGCCAAGTGGATAGGCTTCAACGCCGAGGAGCTCGCCATAAAGGCCGGCCACGTCGTAACTACTAACACCGTCCTCATCGGTGCCCTGACCCAGATTCCGGAGTTCCCGCTTGACGCGGAGCACGTTAGAGATGTCATAAGGCTCAGCGTCCCGCCAAAGGCCGTCGAGATGAACATGAAGGCCTTCGACCTCGGTGTCCAGGCCGCTAAGGAGATTCTGGGGCTTTAAGGCCCCACAATTTTTATTAATTCTCATTCTGTTAGTAACTTTGGTGTTCCCCCAGTGGAGTGCATAGAGGGGAAGGAGATAACATCAACCAAAAGCGGATGCTGGACGTTTTCAGACGGCGAGCGGTGGTATCTCTTTGAGTGGGTTGATTACCTGCTTAAACCTGAAATTGACACAGATGAAGTTCTCGTTGGCAAAATACCGGCGACAAAATTGAGAAATGGGCAGTTCTTGATTTCATTCAAAAACTTCATCGGGGAGACCGAGATAACGGGTGTTAAAAACGGGGAAATCGTCTTTAAACGTCCTGTGAAGGTTCTTTCGCTCAAATTTTCGAAAATATATCCTAACGTCTTTGCTTCTATGAATGGACACGGAATAACACGCTTCTCAAAAGTCCAAGATTTGTTTGTGGGGCGACTCATTGAGGATGTAATAAAGCACTCCCTCTCAATGCCCTTCCAGCTGGAATCGCCAACGGGCTTTGCAGTGGAAGAAAGCGATGAGCCCGTAAACGAGCTCTTTGCTTACCATTACCTCCGCTCAAACAAAACTCGAATCATCGAGGCCTTTGAGATAGTCGTGCACAGAATGAAACGAGAACTTAGAGTGGAGGAAGAGTGGCTAAGGCCAGATGAGGTCGACGAAGTAACCCCAGAAACGCTGATTTCAATCACCGAACACCCGGAATATCTGGCACCGGCTGGAGAGGGTGTTCTTGTGGCGAGATACCTGAACGGCTACGTGCCCACCAAAGTTCTCGGAAGTAGAAAGTACAAGAGCTTTGACACCCCAGAGAACAGGTTTGCAAAGCATTTTCTTGGTATTCTTATCGAGTGGAGTGAGAGGGTAATAAACGCCTTCGAGAACGGAAAAAAGGCTGACCTGAAGCTCATTAGGGAGCTCCTTGAAGAGCTTGAGTTCGTTAGAAGCGATGACATCTGGGAAGAAATAGGGGACATGACGCTATTCCCATATACTTCACAAACTCTACTGAAGGGCGACGGCTACCGTGACCTGCTTGAGCTGTATAGGGAGTTCACGGCGTACTCGCCTTTCTTCGAGGGGCTTCAAAAGGCAATAGACAACAGGGACATAGCGAAGCTCTACGAGTACTGGGCTTTCTTCAGGCTCGTGGAGGAACTTGGCAGAGTCCTTGGGAAGAAGGACATCCGCATCGTTGTCACACCCGCGGGGGAGTTATCAGAAAGCGGAGACGTTTACGCACAATTTGACAATGGCCGGAGGCTCTACTACAACAAAAGGCTAATCCCAAGGAAGTGGAGCTACTCCGTGACTCTGAGGCCAGACTTCTCGCTGTTTACTGGTGATCCTGACGAAACTGGAACAGAGCTCGTTGGGGTCTTCGACGCGAAGTTCAAGCTTGATGTAGTTGATGAACCCAAGGAAATCGAGGGCTTTGACAAAGAAGACGAGGAAGCAGAGAGGAGTAGAAACTACACGACGTGGGCAAAGCTTGAGGACATTTACAAGATGCACACCTACAGGGACGCTTTAAGGTGTAATTTCGCGGTGGTGCTGTATCCGGGAAGGAGGAGTGTGTTTTTTGATATTGACAAAGGTAGATTAAGTGGGAGTTTTGATTTTAGCAGTCTTTTGTCCAGAGATTTGAAGGGTGTTGGATATATTAGGGTGGCACCGGAGGTGAAACTGTGAACGAAGAAGTTTTAGAAGCAATCCTAAGGAAAGAACGAGAAAAATACCATGAAGAATGGAAAGAAAAACGAAACAGTATTCTTCAAAACGTAGAGAGATTGAGAGACTTTGCCAAAAAAGACCACATTACAGGAGAAGACGTGAAGCATATTCATAGTAGTATTACAAAAGAGTTAAAGCTTCTGACTGGGGTTGAAATTATATGGACTTGGGGCGGGAAAGGTGCGAAAGTTGAAGAGTTCTTTAGCAGACCGGGCTTCAGAAACCTTCTTTTAAAAGCAGAGAAAATTGAAAACGTAGACGACGCTGAGGAACTTCAAGAACTTTTAATCAAAGTAATCAAAGGGAGACACACTAAGCTATCAACCGTTAGCTCTTGGCTTTGTGTAATGAACCCCAAAGTGTTTTATCCTATGCACAAACAAACTCTACCAAAACAAGTCAGAGAAAAGATTGGAATAAGGAAAATCTGGGGTGGAAACACGAATGAAAGGAGCATACAGGAATATATGACTTTTCTAAAAACTATCAACAAGATTAACAAGAAGCTTGGAATCGAAACTATGATTGAGAGTGCGTTTTACTTGAGCAGATTTAGGGGTTCAGATAATAACAGGGGACCTCAAAAAAGAACTATAGGAAGGTATCTCTCATACAGAGGTTACTTTTATTCCCAACACCTCGTCTCCCAGTTCTATACGGCACTCAAAACCAAGGGCTTTGTAATCCTCTCGGGCCTGACGGGAACCGGAAAGACAAAGATAGCGCAGGAGCTCGCGGAACTCCTCGATGACTCTAAGAAAAACCTCCTGTTCCTCCCCGTCCGCCCGGACTGGAGAGACTCAAAAGCATTGCTCGGATATTACAATCCGCTGACTGGAGAATATCAAAGAACACAACTGCTCGACTTTATCTTAAAAGCTATCGAGGACTACGATAAAAACCGTGAGAACGCCATGCCCTACTTCGTTATTCTCGACGAAATGAACCTTGCCCACGTCGAGTACTACTTCGCTGACTTCCTCAGCGTCCTTGAGAGTGGGAGAGACGATGATGGATTCACAAGGGAACCCATACCGCTCCACGAGGTTGGGAAGGTTGAAAAAGAACAGGAGATTCCAAGGGAACTCAAACTCCCACCAAACCTTTACATCATCGGAACCGTGAACATGGACGAGACCACTTACTCATTCAGCCCGAAGGTTCTGGACAGAGCTTTCGTTGTAGAGTTCCATGACGTTGACCTCGAAAACTACCCATCACAGGATTCGGAGTCTGAGTTATCCCCAGAAACTATTAACGCCTTGAAAGGCCTCATACTGGACGACCTTCGCGGCGAAAAGGGCAAATTCCTCGCCCGTTCAAAGGAAGAGGCAAACAAAGCAGTCAGAGAGCTAAAAGGTACAGAGTACTGGAGAGTTCTCGCTGAACTTAACGGGGTCCTTGAACCCTACGATATGCACTTCGGCTATCGCGTCGTTGATGAGATTGCGCTGTTTTTCCAGAGCGCCAAGGAGAGCCAGGACAAAGGCATCGTGGAATTCAGGGATGATGACGAAATCTTCGACCTCGCACTCCTGATGAAAGTTCTCCCGAAGTTCCACGGGAACAGGAAGAAGCTCGAAGAGCCTTTGAAAGCCATCTTAAAGCTGTGCCTCTCAGAGAACGCGAAAACCAGAGTTCAAGACCTTGGAAGGAAAGCTGTTCTAAGCATGCTCAAAAACTGGGAAAAGGAAAAAGAAAACTTCCGCTTCAAACACACGGCCAGGAAAGTCCTCCGCATGCTCCGCCAGCTATACGAGATAGGCTTCGCGAGCTTCAGCTGACATTTATTTTTTCCAAAACCCTTATAACTTACCCCGGGGTAAGTAACTTACGGTGGGATAAGTTGCTGTTCGACCTCCAGCCAAAGAGGAGAAGGGAAGACCTCTACGATAGGGAGGAAGAGCTCAAGGAGTTTTCCGAAGCCATTGAGCTTGGGGAAACGCTAATCCTTCTGCTCGGCATCAGGAGACTCGGCAAAAGCTCCCTCCTCAATGTTGCTCTCTCTGAGTCCGGAAAGCCGTTCTCCAAGATTGACGTTCGCTCGCTCTACTTCACCCATGGCTCGATTCCCCAGGAGCTGCTCGCGAGAAAACTCCTCGAAGGCCTTCTCAAGTCTCTGAAGGGAAGAGACAAAGTGAGGATGGAACTTGTGAAGGCTCTCTCAAGGATTAAGGGGGTTAAAGTTTCGGGTCTTCAGGTGGAGTTTGATGAAAAGCCCGACCTTGCAGGACTTCTTGAGAGGCTTGACGCATGGGCCGAGAAAACCGGGAGGAGAGTTATAATCGCCTTCGACGAGGCCCAGTACCTGAGGCTTTCGGGGATACGGTACGATGGGCTCATAGCGTACGCCGTGGACAACCTGCCGAACCTGACGTTTGTACTGACTGGCTCCGAAGTTGGAATGCTCCACGATTTCATCGGACTCGACGACCCCAAAAAGCCCTTATTTGGTAGGTACGCGAGGGAAATAACACTGAAGAGGTTTTCGAAGGAGCAGAGCAGGGATTTCCTGAGAAGGGGGTTCGACGAGCTTGGGGTAAAAGTTCAAGAAGAGGAAATCAAGAAAGCCGTAGAAAAGCTCGACGGCATAGTCGGATGGCTGACCCTTTACGGCTACATAAGAGGAGTTAGAAAGCTCCCCGAAAAAGATGCCCTCGATGAGCTCTTTGAACGGGCCAAAGCGCTGGTTCTTGACGAAATCTCGGCCCTCACGAGGTACAGCGCGAGGTACCGGTTCATTCTCAAAGCCGTTGCCCTTGGAAACAGCTCATGGAGCTCCATAAAGGAGTACGTGGAGTTCAAGGCGGGAAAGATAAACGATGCGAAGTTCTCTGCTCTGTTGAAGAACCTCGTTAAGTACGGCTACCTTGAAAAGGGTGAAGATGGCTATTCCATTCCTGACCCAGTAGTCAAGGAAGTCATAAAGAGGACCAACTTACCCCAGGGTAAGCCACTTATCCCCCCGTAAGTTAGAACTCCCACCACTCGGAATGTATCTCTTTCACCCTCGCAACGGTTCTGAGCGCCTCGTACGATGGACTGACCGGAACCTCGCGGATTTCCCCGCTCAGGTAGCCCCTGATGAACGCGGGAAGACCTTTGTCAAGACCAACCGAGTAGCCACCCTCAAAAACCACCGCCAGCGGATAGCGCGAAAGAGTTGAACCAGCATAGGCGAAGAAGAGCTCACTCAGTCTTAGCGTTGTTAGATTCTCGCCGAGGAAGCCGTCGAAGCCGGCTGAAATGACAACAAGCTTTGGTTTGAACTGGGCCAGTATCGGAAGAACTATTTCGTTCCATGCATAGATGTAGTCATCGTCTCTCGCATAGTGGGGCATCGGCAGGTTTATTTTCGTCCCCTCAGCTCCATTACCGCCGACCTCGTATTCATAACCGCTCCACGGATAGATGTCGCGCTCGTGCAGGTCTACGTGGACTACTTTGTTGTCGTTCCAGAATATCTCCTGCGTCCCGTTGCCGTGGTGGGCGTCGAAGTCTATGACGAGAACCTTCCCGGTGAGCTCCTCGGCGACCTTTGCCGCGTATGCAGCGTTGTTGAAGATGCAGAAGCCCAGAGTCGGGGCATTAAAGGCCCTGCCCGACCTGCCGGCGTGATGGCCGGGAGGCCTGACGAGGGCAAGGTAGAGGCCCTTTCTCTTTAAAGCCATCTCGACAGCCGTCCGCGAGGCCCCAAATGCGAGGAGAGAAGCCTCCCATGTGCCCGGGGAGACGTAGGTGTCCGGGTCAAGGTAGGAGAATTTTATGCTTCTCTCCCTGACAAGCTCAACGTAGTCCTCTGTGTGGACGGTCAGAAGCTCTTCCTCAGGTACGGGGCTGGGCTCAATTGGCTTCCACAGGCCCAAACGCTGGAGAGCCTTTATGGCCCGCAGCAGCCTGCCGGGGTTCTCGGGGTGGTAGTTTTCAGGCCTATGTTCAAGAAAAACCGGGGAATAAATTACTGAAAAGGCCAAACGGCCTCACCATTCTTCGTCCTCTTCCTCTATAAGGCCGTACTTCTCCAGCTCGCGGAGGAGCTTTCTGACGGCTTCCCAGGCGTCGTCCTCGCTCTTGGCACCGGAACAGACTATTTTACCGGAAGAGAAGAGCAGTATGACGGCCCTCGGCTCCTTTACGCGGTAGATAACACCCGGGAACTGCTCGGGCTCGTACTCACAGTTGGGAAGACTGAGCGCAACGGCATCGAGGTTAAACTCCATACCAATGTCACCGCTGAAAACCATGTTCTGGATGTCAATCTGGGGCTCGCGGTGGAACTTTGCCCCGATCTTCTTGAGCATCATAATAAGCTTGTTAACGGCCCTCTTTATGTCGTCGACGCTCTTTGCCCCGGTGACAACGAGCTTTCCTGAGCTAAATATAAGCAGGGCGACCTTGGGTTCATCAAAACGGCATATGATTCCCGGGAACTCCTCCGGATTGTACTTTGAGTTGGGGCATATTTCAATAACCTTTTCAAGGTTCAGCTCCGTAAAGAGGTCAACAGAAGCCACGATGTTTTCAATCCTGAGCTTTACATTGCTCATGTCCACCAAGGTTTACACCTCCGAATGGTGGGTTTAAAAACCCTTTATAAATGGGGCACTCGCTTTTTAAAGCTTTATGCTCAGAGAAGGGCATCGAAATTAAGAAACGGTAGACGGTTAAAGAAAAGAAGGACTACATCACAATCACATGTAGGCCTCAACGAGGGTCTTGCCTGCTTCGGTCAGGCTCTTGGTTCCGAGGAAGCCGAGCTGGCGGAGCATCGTCAGGGCCTTCTTTATCTCGTCGTCGCTGAGACTGAGGTGCTTCCTGATGACGTCAACTTCCTCAATCTTGTAGTCCCTTGCCTCTCCCTTCTCCTTCCATATCCTGTTGAAGGTCTCGATGTTGTCGTAGATGACCCTTAGCACGTTGTAGAGCGTCGGCGTGACGCTGAACTTGACCTTGACTATCTCCTGGAGCTTGGCGTTTTCGAGGGCTGTCTTGACCCTGTCTCCGAGCTCGGTTAGCTTGACCATACCGTTCTGGAGCTCCACGATGAAGCCCTTGGCCTCTGCCTCGCCGATTGCTCTGGTTATCTCCTTCTCTTCTCCGCCGACGTAGTCCTTCACGAGCTCAACGAGCTCGTCCCTGTGAATGTACTTCTTCCTCGGGGTCTTGGCGAGTATCGCGGCGTCGTACCTGGTGATGAACGGCTTCCTCTTGATGCTCCTGCTGAGCCTGAGGTAGAACCTGCCCTTGTCGGTTATTCCGGCCTTTACAACACCTTCCTCCTGAGCCTTTATGACCCACTCAGCGATTGGCACGTCTCCGCTCTCTGCGTAGGTTACGGCCTTCATCGCATCAGGACTAACGGTTCCGAAGTTTATGGCTTCCTTACCCCACTCGGTGAGCCAGTAGGTGTCCTTGCCCTTGACGAGTTTCCTCTCAATGAGCTCTTTGCTCTCAAGGAGGTGCAGGACGGCTCCGATGTCCTCAACCTCAACGTGCCTGGCGATTTCCTTCCCGGTCGGCAGTATGTCTGGATTTGTCCTGTACTTTTCTTCTATCTCCTTGATAGCCTTGAGGACTGCAAGCTCATCGTCGAGCAGGTAAATCGGGAGAACCTTCTTCTCAACCCTGCCCATCGCCTCATAGGTCTCCATCATGGCCTTTCCGAACTCGGTTACGCCCTTCTCGTCGCTGAGACCCATGCTCTCAAGCTCGGCGTTGCTCTTTCCGGCCCTGAGGGCCTCAAAGTCCTCCTTCCTGAGGACTATGGCCCTCGCGAAGACCGGAATCATGTTAACAGCCTTAAGGGCGAGCCTCGCAGCGGGAGTTGTTGCAAAGGCCCTCCCCTTCTCGGTCGGCGGCGAGATGAGGAGCAACCTCATGGCTTGGAGGGCGTTGATGATGTTGTTGCCGTAAAGCCTGGAGTTCTTGAAGGTGACAAGCTCGTCGAGGGTGCCTATCTTGGGCATTCCCCTGAGGAACGAGACTATCTCCGGGGTCAGGTACACGACGGGGTGAGTCTCGCGGTAGAGCTCAAGGAGCGCCTTTCCGAACTCGGTGAGGCCGTTCTCATCGGCGAGCTTCCTCTCCTTGAGCTTTTCAAGCCAGCTCTCCGGAACCTTTCCGGTCTCCTCAAGGAGCTCAAGCATCTTCATTATCTCGGTGTCGGCGATTAGCTCAGGGAGCTCATCGAGGTTGAGAGAATCGCTAATCTCAAGGAGCTTTCTTCCGGCATCGGTAAGCTTGATCTTCCCGCCCTCAAGCTCCGCAAAGCCGAGTATGTAGAGTTCGATCGCCCTTATCTGGAACTCCTCCGGGAGCTTGGCCTCAATCTCGGCCTGGCTTTCGGTCTTCTTCATCTCCCTGAGTATCTCAATGTGCCTCCTCTTCAGGTACATCCTATCCCCTCCTTATCAGTTTTTAATGCTTGAAAGACCGGCCCATTTTAGAAACATGAAGTTTTTAAAACTTTCGGTAACTAAAAAGATTCAAAAAATAAAGGGCTCACTTGCCACTGCCCTCCTGCTTAACGGGGTAGGGCATGAACTCTACCGTCCCTCTCTGCCTGATGGGCTGTTTGTAGAGCTCCATCAGCGCGTAGACTTCTTCAGGCACGTCCGTCTCCACGTGAAGTCCGAGCTCCTTAGCCTGCTCGTAGGTTATTGGATAGTCGTGCGTCCACCTACCCTCGGTGAGTATCTGGGCGAGTTCCCTCGCCTTCTCCTCTCCATACCTGTCCTTGAGCAGGTAGAACACGAAGTCCCGCACCTGTTTTATGGCCTTCTCGGCAACGTCTGCAAGGATAAGTGTCTGATCGTCTACCTTGTCTGCACCTTTCTTCTCAACGGCTCTGATGATGCTCGGGGCCGGATATTGTCCCAGCTGGGGGTCAACCGGCCCAAGAACGGCGTGTGGATCCATTATTATCTTGTCGGCGGCGAGTGCTATCAGCGTGCCACCGCTCATGGCGTAGTGGGGGATTATAACGCGCGTCTCGGCAGGGTGGTCTTTCAATGCCCTTGCTATCTGGGTGGCGGCAAGAACGAGACCGCCGGGCGTGTGGATTATAAGGTCTATTGGCTTGTCCTTCGGTGCCGCCCTTATCGCCCTGAGGACTTCCTCACTGTCCTCGACACTGATGAACTTATAAACGGGGATTCCAAAGAGCCCTATACTCTCCTGCCTGTGTATCATGGTTATGACCGTCGAACCGCGTTTTCTGGAAAGCTGCTGGAGCATTTTGGCCCTCGCTACCTGCAGCCCCCTGTACTGCATCTGCGGCCACAACAGCAGATACATGAAGAACAGCCACCACAGGAGCGAGCCGAAAAATCCGCTCAGCGGATCCATAGCCTTCACCTCACTGGTTTTGACACTGTCTTTACGCTTTTCCAATATTTAAAGACTTTGTAACTTTGTACGCAACAGGGCAGGTTTATAAGCAGTTCGTGCAACCCTCTCCAGGTGAGACTATGAGAAACACGATAGTGTTAGTTAGAACGGACAACTTCCAGAAGGCGAGTATTGCGCTGGCCGACCTCGTGAGATACGGTGGCATGAAGATTCGCGGTGACCCGAGAATCATACCCCCCGCGCTCTCTGACTGGGCCTTTGAGAAGATAAGCGGCGAGAAGCCGAGGAAGCGCTTTAAGGCCCACGTCGTTGCCCAGATTGACCTCCCCCCAAGGAAGGCCATCGGCAGGCTGATGGACATCCACCCGCCTGCCCATGTGTTGGTAATACCACCGGACACAGAGGTCTGGGAAGAGCTCATGCGCCTGTGGGGCACCTTCGAGAAGCTCAGGGGCTTCCACCCGCCGAAGAAGACTAAAGCCGAGGAAGTCAAGAGAAAGGCCGAGAAGCGGAAGGAAAAGGAAGAGTGGGAGTTCGAGGAGCTTTAGTTTTCACTTCTTCCTCTTCCTTATCCTGATATTGGCGATGTCCCCGAGGGTCGGTTCGTAGTCCTTGGGGATAACCTTCTTCTCAGTTATCTCTTCTCCGCTGGTCTCGATGAGCGTTATTTTGAAGTACTTCTCAAGCTTCCGGGCCTCCTTAATGGTTGGCTCACGGTAGCCGTGCGCTATGGCTCTCAAATCGTTCACCGAAAGTCCAATCTCGTGGGACAGCTCCTCGTAGCTCTTGCCGGAGCGCTGTATTGCCTTGTAGACCCTCTCGGCGAAGTCCTCGACTATTTCCTCGGTGTAGAGCGGTCTCTCGCGGTAGGGTTTCGGCTCCCTCTTCGGCCTTGGGGCTGGGGCTACCCTCCTCCTCGGCTCCCTTCCCGTGGGCATTATGCTGAAGCCGGACTTCTTTCGGCCGTACTTCTCGTAACAGCGGTCGCAGACAAGAACCTCGGCACCTTCGAGCCTTATCCTGTGGCCAGGACCCTTTATTGGGGCCCCACAGATCTCGCAGTAGCGGGGCTTGGCCTTGCTCATAGCTACCACCTTCTTGCTCCACTAAAGGCTTGGGGGTCAGGCTTTTTAAATCCCACCCCCAATTTAAACTGATGACAGAGAGGGAAGAAGTAAAGATAGAGAAGCTTCAGAAGCTCGACCAGAGCACTCTGGAACGGCTCGTTGAGATATACATGCGGGGCTATGAGGGAATGCGCGAGTACGGCGGTGAAGGGGAGAGCTACGCGAAGCGCTACCTCCACTGGTGCTGGGGCAAGGCCAGGGATGGCTTTTTTGTTGCAAAGGTCGGCGACGAAATAGCGGGCTTCATAGTCTGCGACAACGACTGGTATAGCAAGTACGAGGGCAGAACCGTCGGGGCAATCCACGAGTTCGTCGTTGATAAAAAGTTCCAGGGGAAGGGGATAGGTCACAAGCTGATGAAAAAGTGCCTCGAATATCTCAGCGGAAAAGATATTGAGCTCTGGGTCGGCGAGAAGAACGAGCGGGCAAAGAGGTTTTACGAGGAGTACGGTTTCAGAGAGGTCGGAAAGCACGGCATCTGGGTGAGGATGGTTAGAAGGAAAAGGTGATAAGTGAGTAAGGAAAAGTGGTTTTATCGGTGGTTGCAATGCCGTGCATTCATCCGCCAAGTCCCGACAAGGTGAGGAACATGAAAGAGGAGAGCTTCATTAGAGATGGGAAAGGAAAGCTCAGGGTCACGATAGAAGGAAGTGAAACCCTCGAAACGACGATGAGCGGAAGGCTGAAGAGCGTTGAAGAAGTCGCGGAGATGCTCGGCGTCGAGGTCAAGGACGGGAAGATAGACGCGGTAGTTGACGGCGTGAAGGTCAGGATGGAGAAAGGAAAGCTTGAGCTTGAGTTCGAGAACGGGGACAAGATGAAGATTGAAAAGGCATGACGGCCTCTGCTTCTTTTTGATTTGCTTGGCCGACGGCACACTGGGATACAACAATCCTTCTAAAACCCGAGAACAGGAAAACAAAAGAGGAGTAGAGTATTAAAAGGGCGAAAAGCGCCCCTCACTTCACTGGAGGCCTGAACTTGTAGCCGTAGAGGATAATTCCGTCCTCCTCGAACTCCCGTATCTTCTTGGTGACGACCTCGACCTCCATGCCGAAGTCTATCTCCTCCGGGTCAACGTCGGTCAGCTGGGCGAGGACTATCGGGCCATCCTCAAGCTGGACGAGGGCAAGCGGGTAGGGCTTGTAGTACTCGAACCCGCTCGGTGGGTTCCTCACTATCGTCCAGCTGATGACCTTGCCCTTTCCGCTGAACTCGTATTCCTCAACGTTTCTTGAGCCACATACGGGGCAAACCTGCCTGTGCGGGAAGAAGACGTGGCCGTTCTCACACTTTCCACCTATGAGGCGGTACTTCTCGCGGAAGTGCCTCCAGTAGCGGGAAACCTGCATCGGGCGGCTCATTTTCACACCCTCCTGAATATGCTAACGGTTATGTTCGAGCCGGTTCCACCGATGTTCTGGGTGAGGCCAACCTCAGCGTCGGGAACCTGGCTTGGCGCCTCACCGCGCAGCTGGAGCACTGCTTCGACCGTCTGATAAACGCCGGTGGCTCCAACCGGGTGGCCCCTCGCTTTTAGTCCGCCCATCGTCTGTATCGGGTAGTCCGCGTCAATCGCTATCTGGCCCTCCTTGGCGAGCTTTGCCCCCTCACCCTTCTTCGCGACGCCGAGGGCTTCCAAGCTGAGCGCGGCCATGATTGTGAAGGCGTCGTGAACCTCAAAGAAGTCGATGTTCTTCGGCTCGACGCCGGCCATCTTGTAGGCCCTCTCGGCGGCAATCTTTGCGGCCTTGAGGGTGAGCAGGTCTTCCCTGTTGGCGAGGTTAATGGTGTCTATCGCCCTTCCCATTCCAGCAACTTCGACCCACTTCTCCTTCGGGACGCCGAGCTCCTCCGCCTTCTCGGGCGTGGTGATTATGACGGCGGCGGCACCGTCGCAGACTGGCGAAGCGTCGAAGAGCTTGAGCGGGTCGGCTATGTAGGGGCTCTTGAGAACAGTCTCGACCTTAATGGGCCTCTTGAACATCGCATAGGGGTTCTTGGCTCCGTTGGCGTGAGCGTTGACCGCGAAGAGCGCAAGGTCTTCCTCGGTGTAGCCGTAGGTCTTCATGTAGTAGCGCATCACGAGCGCGTTCAAAGCCACGAAGCTCGCCCCGTGGAAGAGCTCCCACTCGGCGTCGGCCGCGTATCCGAGGTACCGGGTGGTGTCGCTCGGCCAGGCGTCGGTCATCTTTTCAATGCCAACGACAGCGACAACATCCTCCAGCCCGCTGAGGACGGCCTTAACACCTTCCTGAACAGCGGCACCGCCAGATGCACAGGCAGCCTCGATTTTAACTGCCGGAATGTTGCCGAGGCCGGCCCAGTCGGCTATTAGCGCACCGAGGTTCTCCTGCTCCACAAGGGGGCCGGATATCATGTTTCCGACGTAGAGGGAGTCAACCTTGTCAATCCCGGCGTCGTCCATCGCGTTGAGGAGCGCCTCGACTGCGAGGTCCCTAAGCCCGAGCTTCCAGTGCTCACCAACCGGGGTCATACCGGCACCGATTATGACTGCCTTCCTCATCTCGACCACCTCACACTATGTACTTCCTCCTCGCCTTCGCGTAGAGGGCGTAGTCGATGTACTTCTTCCTGTTCACGTAGTCCATGGTCTTTGGAGCTAGGTCGCGCTTCTCCTCAATGGCGTCCTGGACGACAACGCTGAAGGCGTCGCTTCCAGCGCCAGAACCGAAGGAGACCCACAGAATCCTGTCGCCGGGCTTGGCTATGTCGAGAACCGCTGAAACGCCGACCATAGTGGCACCACTGTAGGTGTTTCCAATCTTGCCGGTGAGCAGGCCGGGGAGAACCTTCTCCTTTGGGATTCCAAGGATTTTCGCGACGGTGAGCGGGAACTTGACGTTCGGCTGGTGGAAGACGGCGTAGTCGAAGTCGTTGACTGTAAGGCCAAGCTCCTCCATGAGGGTCTTGGCCGCGTTGATTATGTGGTGGAAGTAAGCAGGCTCACCGGTGAAGCGGTTTCCGTGCCTCGGGTAGTGCTCGTGCTGGCGCCTCCAGAAGTCTGGTGTGTCCGTAACGTAGGAGTAGCTTCCCTCGAAGTAGGCAACCGTCTCGGAGCTCTTGGGACCAACTATGAAGGCGGCACCTCCGGCTCCGGCAGTGAACTCAAGGTGGTCTCCCGGCCTTCCCTGGGCGGTGTCGGCACCGATGGCCATCGCGTAGTCGGCCATCTCTGAACCTACGAAGCTGATGGCAGTCTGCAAAGCCTCGGTTCCGGCCTTACAGGCGAACTCGAAGTCGGCCGTGCTGACGTCTGGCGTTGCTCCGATTGCCTCGGCTATAACCGTTCCGGTCGGCTTTACCGCGTAGGGCTTGCTCTCCGAGCCGAACCAGACCGCCCTTATGAGCTTGGGGTCAATGCCTGCCCTCTTGAGAGCGTTTCTGGCGGCTTCGAGCCCTATGGTGAGCGCGTCCTCGTCGAGGCCGGGAACGGCCTTCTCCTCGATTGGAAAGCTCGAAACACCCCAGACCCTTCCTATCTCCTCGGCCTTGATTCTATACACCGGAACGTAGGCACCGTAGCCGACGATGCCCACTTCCCTCTTCGGCTTCAGAAGTTTCCTCATGGGCATCACCTACAAACGCTTGAACGTGACTTCGCCAAAGGTTAAATAGGGCCTTATAAAAGCCTTTCGGTGAAAGTAAAAGGAGTTTTCGGCAATCAGCGATAGAAACCGCTATATACCACTGGACAAAATTAAAACTGGTGATTGCATGAAGTACGAAATTAAACACCGGCCGAGCTTCTCGGTGCTTGAGGTTGAGCTCAACACTGGAGAGAGCATTCAGGCCGAGAGCGGGGCCATGGTCTATATGAGCCCCACGATAAAGCTCGAGACGAAAGCAAAAGGTGGCATCTTTGGGGCGCTGAAGCGCTCAATGCTCGGCGGCGAGAGCTTCTTCATAAACACGTTCCGTGCCGAAGGAGGGCCCGGAACCGTGGGGCTTGCCCCACCGTATCCTGGAGACATTGAGGCCTTTGAGCTCGATGGAACGCTCTACGCACAGAGCGGTGCCTTTCTAGCCAGCAGTGAGGGAATAAGTATAGACACGAAATGGGGAGGGGCGAAAACGTTCTTCGGCAGGGAAGGACTGTTCCTCCTCAAAATGAGCGGAAGGGGACTGGTATTCCTCTCAAGCTTTGGGGCCATAGTCAGAAAGGAGCTCCACAACGAGCGCTTTATCATAGACACAGGACACCTCGTGGCCTTCAGCGAGGGCCTGGACTTCACGGTGAAGCGGGTCGGCGGACTGAAGAGCACTCTCCTCAGCGGAGAAGGGCTTGTTGCCGAGTTCTACGGCACCGGGACTCTGTACATACAGACGAGGAGTATGGACGGTTTCCTGAGCTGGATAATCCCGAACCTGCCAAAAAGGGATTGATGCTCCGATTTTCTTTTCAAAATTTAAAGGGCCTAAAAGTTCAAAAAGGAAAGCCTCAAGGCTTCCTCACTACGAACAGCGCGTGGTCTTTCTCGTAGGGCTCAAGGGAAAGCCTCTCGACGACCTCAAAGTAGCTCGCGAGCTCCCTCTCAACCTCCTTGAAGACCTGCTCCGGCTCCTTGGTGACGTCAATGCTCCTGCTCTTGACCGAAATCATGCCGTAGCCGCCGCTCTTGAGGAACACCTTGGCGTTGTCGATGAGGATTTTCGCCTGAGTCGGCTGGGCAACGTCCTCGAAGATGACGTCAACTTTTGGAACGAGTGCGCGGTAGCCTTCGGGCTTGGTAGCATCGCCGAGTATCGGGACGATGTTCCTCCTATCCTCGACTATCGGGACGAGCTCCCTGAGAACCCTCGGCGAGAACTCGACGCCGAATATCTTGCCCTCCCAGCCAACGATGTCGCTGACGTGGGAAGCGGTGGTTCCGCTCGCTATTCCGAGGTAGAGCACCGTTGAGCCGGGCTTAATCGGAAAGTTCTTGAGGCCGTTGAGTATTGCCGCACCGAGCTTTGAACGGCTCGGGTTCCAAATCCTGTACTCCCCGCCCTCGAACTTGATAACCCTCTCCCCGTAAACCCTCTGGCCGGGGACGAGGTTCTTGGTGGCTATCTTCTCACTCCCGTCGTCGTCAATGACTATGTAAACGCCCGGGAACCTGTGCTTCTTAACCTTCATCTACCTCACCTCTTGCCCTTCTTTTTCTTCTTACCCTTCTTATCGGGCTTGCCCTTACCCTTCTTCTCCTTCCTGCCCTTCTTGTCCTTGCCCTTGAACTTCTTCTTTTTCTTCTTTTCCGGCTTGGCCTTCCTCTTGGGCGGGTTCGGGTACTTCTCCTTGATTTCCTTGATTCTCTGCTCAAGCTCCTTCTTGAGCTCCTCACCGATGTATTCGCCGGAGAAGTAGTCAACACGCGCCGCTATGGCCAGCTTTCCAGCCAATGCCCTCGCAATCTTACCCCTCTGCCACCACGGTGAGCGGTTTATGGCCGGATACTGGAAGATGACGCCGTGCTTGGGCGGCTTGGCACCAGTTCTCAGGTGCCTGAAGAGGGCCTTCTCGGCTCCAAGAACCTGTATCGTCGAGGCGGGCATCATGGCGAGCTCCTTAAGGCCTCCAGCGAGGCTCATCAAGCGAGCGGCAAGCTTTGCACCGACGAGGGCCTTCAGGTTTGGAGCCACCTCGTCCATCGCTGTCTCAAGGTAGTCCTCAATCTGCTCCCTCAGCTTGTAGAGGTCGGAAATCTCGCTGGCGAGCTTCCTTATGATTTCGCTGTCGAACTTGCCGAGCGGTGCTCCCATGGACTTCTCGGCCGCTTTGAGAATTTTCTCAACCTTGCCCTCCGAGAAGCCGAGCTTTTCAAGCTTCTCCCTGCTCACGTTCTCTCTCGGACCAATTTCCTTGACGAAGGCAACGTACTGCGGGTGCTTGGGCAATATCTCGTCGAGCTCTGGGAAGTGAAGTCCGTACCACTCCCTCAGCCTCGAAACGAGCAGGTTAATGACCTTGTCAATGTCATCGAGCGCCTCGATGGCCTGTATAATCATCTTATCGCGCGCACCGCTCTGCTCCTGTATGCGGAGCCTCGTTAATGCAACGCCAACGGTGTAGTACTCGTCAAACCAGTTATCGCCGAGGAACTCTTCCGGGCTTGAGCGGAGCTTTTCTCCCGCAAGGTTCGGGAACTCAGCTGTTGCGTTGTAGCCGAGCTCCTTGAGCTTTCTGCTCAGCTCGGTGTCCTCCACGATGAACTCTTCGTAGCCCTCTCCCTTCAGCTCGTCGAGGAGGGCAATCAGCTCGTCGCTCGGTTCTCCCTTCAAAAGCCTGTCGAGGCTTGTCTCTGGCTTTCCGTTGAAGAGTTTGCTCGCGATGAGCTTCCCGCTCTCGTCGAAGGCGTAAATGCCCCTGACGTTCTCGGCAATGTAAACTTTCATCATCATCACCTTCCAAGTTTTTGTTTCTGGGGTATAAAAAGGGTTGCTCGTTTTAAATCCTTGCGGACAAATTCTTAAATAACTTTGGGCCCATATAAAAGCGCGGGGGAAAGATTATGCTCACTAAGCTCACCATTGAGAACTACAAATCAATAGAACGAGCCGAGCTCGACTTCTCGAAAATAAACCTGCTTATCGGGCCGAATGGGAGCGGTAAAAGCTCTGTGCTTGAGAGTGCGGAAATCATGGGGTTTACAAAGAAGTACGTGTCTTCAATAGCCACTCACGTATCCAACAACAGGATTATCGAAAAACTTGAAAGCATGGCATTTTTTGGCAATCTTGTTTATAATCATGAAACCAACAGAGAGATCCTGATATCAGGAGAATTCGAAAATTCCATCATTTCCACTATCGAGGTCAGACTATCTCTAGAACAGGGAGAAAGAAAGATTATTACACAGGCGTCTTTAAAATCCTCTGTCGACGTTGAGATTTCACGTATCCTCCACATACTGAAGGCGAATCGGAAAATTGAACGACGCTTACATGGTGTTACCGGCAATACATACAATATTGATACGACCAATGCACACCAACTCTTTTACTACGCCTGCTACCGCACCGAGTTTAAGGAGAACATCAAAATGATACGGGAGTTCTACTCCCGCTACGGTCTTCATGATGTTAGATGGGTCCCCACTGAAAGACAGAACGAATACGAAATCATAGCAACAACATCGGAAGGGGTTGATGTAAATCTCGCCGATGCGGGAGCCGGTTTGGCGGCTCTGTTCCCAATAGTCGTTGCCCTCTCGTTTTATCCGAAAGGAAGCACGGTCTTTATAGAACACCCAGAGATGCATCTCCACCCCAAACTCCAGTACGAGCTCGCCGAGTTTCTCTTAATGGTATCCGAGAAAAGAAACCACCAGCTGATAATCGAGACCCACTCGGAGCACCTCCTCTACGGCCTGCTGAACGCTGTTTCTGGAAAGCGCCTGAAGCCAGACGAACTCACCATATATTCCACGAGGAAGGAGAACGGAAAGTCAGTATTTGAAAAAATGAGAGTCCACAAAGACGGAAGCCTCGAAGGGAACCTTTCTGACTTCCTTGAAGCAGACATTGATGCATTCCTTGACTGGCTCAAGGCGTGATTAAAATGCTGATCGTGGCAGTTGTAGATACCAATGTGCTTAGATACGCCCTTGAGGCCGAGAAAAACATCCGCTCAGACAAGGAGACAATGACCGCTTATGAGGTTCTTATCAAACTCCTCAGCAGTGATACTGTGATTCTCGTACTCAACGAAGAGACTGCGAAAGAATACTCCAGACACATTGAGGCCGTCAGGCAGAAGATTCGGCGAAAAAGAATCTACCCCCAATTCTTCTCGCTGTTGAGGATAATCAAAGCGAAGTCCAAAAAGGTACCCGTTGAAGTGCACGAGTTCACTATCAAGGGAGAACCCGTTGGAAGAAAAGACCTCCACCTCCCAAACTCCGCCAAGACAGGGGCACTGAAATTCAACACCAAAAAAGCGTTTGTCCTAACGTTTGCACAAGATGTTTACCGCGGAAAAGAAGCAAGAAACGGAGAGGGTGTGGTTATATACCTGCTCAATTTAAGAAACGAAAACGAAAGAAAAATGCTTGAGGAGCTCCTTTAATCCTCCCAGGGTTCGGTGTACTTGAGGGCCCAGCCGAACTCCTCCTTGAGGATGTCTATGGCCGCGCTCGGCGGGATTACACCGCGCTCGGTGATGATGACGTCAACGTACTCCGGCGGGGTAACGTCGAAGGCCGGGTTCCAGACCTCGATGTTCTTCGGCCAGGTCTCAAGCTCCTCTCTCGGGATTACCTCGTAGGGGTCGCGCATCTCTATCTCGACCAGCTGGCCGAGCATTGTCTCGGGGTGGAACTTGTAGGTTTCAGCGGCAATCATCGTCCAGACGCGGTGCTCCTTTGCAGTGAGCGCTATCAGGGCCGTTCCAATCTTGTTTATCACCGCGCCGTTGACCGTTATGCTGTCGGCTCCCATGACGACCTTGTCGGTCATCTTCATGTAGTGCCTCGCCGCGCTGTCGACGACATAGATAACTGGAATACCGTAGGAAGCCAGCTCCTTGGCGGTAATCTTGCCCTGCCACTTGGGCCTCGTCTCGGTGACGATGACCTTTATGTCCTTGCCCTGCTCCCAGGCGGTCTTCATGACGCTTATTGCCGCTTTGCTGTGGCAGTGGGTCATTATGACGTCGCCGTCCTCTATGCGCTTCGCACCGATTTCGCCTATCCTTTTGACGGCGTTCTCGGAGTTGTGGATGAACTCCTTGGCGGCGTTGATGACAACAAAGCGGAGCTGGTCAAGGTCGGCGCCGCTCGAATAAGCTATCCTGCCCCTGTGCATCACGTAACGGAGCGCGTTGGGGAGGGAAACAGCTGTGGGCCTCGTCTCGAAGAGTATCTTCGCGGCCTGCTTCATCTCACTCCAGAACTCATCAACCGTCTTGGCACCGCTCTTCTCGGCCTGTATCTGGAGCGCGTAGGCCGCTGAACGGGCTATCTTTCCTGCACCGCGTATCTCCATGTTCTTTATCTTCTCCGCTATCTCCAGTACTTCCTTCACCACTGGCATCGTCGTCACCTCCGGGTAAACTCAGGTTTTGGAATGAGGGTTTATATTTTTTCTGAAGATTTTCTGAAAACAGCTTGAGATTATTGGAGACACCTTCCGGACATCAATGCGCCCAAAAGTCCTTAGATGACCTAAAATTTTCCCGAGAGGCAGTATTTACGTTTGTAAAGACAAAATCGGAGAGTTGGGAAAGGTTTATAATGAAAGACCAGAAGTTCTTAGTGTATAGAATTGGTGACGTGACCAAATCTGTTCATTAAGAGGTGGTTGATATGAGTGGAAAACCCGAAGGAAACCCCGCCCCTGGAACCCTTAACTTTGAGTTATTCTTCTCGGAGAAAGCCCTCCAGATGAAGGCTTCAGAGGTTAGGGAGCTCCTCAAGCTCGTCGAGACGAGCGACGTCATAAGCCTTGCCGGGGGCCTGCCGGCCCCGGAGACGTTCCCGGTTGAGATCATTAAGAAGATAACCCAGGAAGTCCTCACCCACCACGCTGATAAGGCTCTCCAGTACGGCACCACCCTCGGCTTCACACCGCTCCGCCTCACGCTCGCGGAGTGGATGGAGAAGCGCTACGGAATCCCCGCCAGCGACATCGAGGTTATGATCGTCTCCGGTAGCCAGCAGGCCCTTGACCTCATCGGAAGGGTCTTCATAAACCCGGGAGACATAGTCGTCGTCGAGGGGCCGACCTACCTCGCGGCCCTCAACGCCTTCAAGTACTATGACCCAGAGTTCCTCAGCATTCCCATGGACCACAACGGAATGAGGGTTGATATCCTTGAGGAGAAGCTGAAGGAGCTCAAGGCCGAGGGCAAGAGGGTCAAGTTCGTTTACACCGTCTCCACGTTCCAGAACCCCGCAGGAGTCACAATGAGCCTGGAGAGGAGGAAGCACCTCGTAGAGCTGGCTAAGGAGTACGACTTCCTCATCGTAGAAGACAACCCGTACAGCGAGCTCCGCTACTCAGGCGAGCCCATTCCGCCGATAAAGCACTTCGACGACGAGGGCAGGGTCTTCTACCTCGGTACGTTCTCAAAGATATTCGCCCCCGGCTTCAGGGTTGGCTGGATAGCCGCTCACCCGCACTTCATCAGGAAGCTTGAGATAGCCAAGCAGGCCGTTGACCTCTGTACCAACCCGTTCGGACAGGTCATCGCCTGGAAGTACGTCGCCGACGGCTACCTCGACGAGCACATCCCGAAGGTCATCGAGTTCTACAAGCCAAGACGCGATGCGATGCTCGAGGCCCTCGAAGAGTACATGCCCGAGGGCGTCGAGTGGACCAGGCCGGACGGAGGAATGTTCATCTGGGTTACCCTCCCAGAGGGCATAGACACCAAGCTCATGATGGAGAAGGCCGTCGCAAAGGGCGTCGCCTACGTCCCCGGCGAGGCGTTCTTCGCCCACCGCGACGTCAAGAACACGATGCGCCTGAACTTCACCTACGTGCCCGAAGAGAAGATACGCGAAGGCGTCAGGAGGCTCGCCGAGGTCATAGAAGAGGAAATCAAGGCCCTCGGGAAGTGAGGGGATAGGGAAAGCTTTTTACCCTCTTTTCTTTTCACACTTACTTGGTGGTGACATGAAGCCGCTGATAGCAATCATAGGTTCTCCTTGGAGCGAGTCAGTTTCCGCTGGAAGGGCCCATTTGAAACGCATCATCCAGGCGGGGGGCCTTCCCGCAGTGTTCAGCCCCGAAACAGACCCTGAAGACGTCATAGAAGTCGCAGATGGAATACTTCTCATTGAGGGCCCAGACGTCCACCCCAGGTTCTATGGGGAAGACCCCTCACCGAGCATCAGGGAAGTCGACGTTCTGCGGGACGAGTTTGAGATTGAGCTGGTGAAGCTCGCAACCCGGGCAAACATCCCCACACTCGGCGTTGGGAGGGGAATGCACGTTATAAACGTCGCCCTCGGCGGGACGCTTTACCAGGACATCTACGAAATTCCCAAGGCCATAAAGCACGACTGGAGGTTCGAATCAGTGGCCCCTGACCAGAGGCTCCACACAGTCAGGGTGAAGGCAGATTCCCTCCTGTACGCCATTCTCCGCGGGGCCCTCAACATCGAGGGCACAAACGATGGGTGGACGTGGGTCAACAGCTTCCACCACCAGGCTGTCAAGAGGGTAGGCGAGGGCCTCAGGCAGGTCGCCTTTGCTGTTGATGGACTCATTGAGGCCATAGAGGCAACCGATGGCTTTGTTATTGGCGTCCAGTGGCAGCCCGAGCACCTCCCAGAGATGCTGGCCCTTTACAAGGCCCTCGTTGAAGCGTCCCTCAGGAAGCACGAGGAGAACAACGAGGTTATGAGGAGGGCCATTGAGGCGGAAATCCGTGAAGAGCTGGCTAAGGAACAAGATGAGAGCCGTCACAGCTCGGAAGCGAGCGGTAGCCTTCTCGACACGAACCAAACGTGATGCCCCTTTCGGTTATTTTCCTTTCTGCCTCCCTGAGAATTCTGAAGCGGAGCTCCTTTGGGAGGTAATAGTAGCCACCTATTCTCTCTCCTTTCTCATAGAGGGGCCACAGCTTTTCCATCAGCTCGGAGAACTTGGCGAACATTCTCTTCTTTGAGTCCGGCCTGAGCTTAAGCGTCGAGACCGTTATGTGGCCCACAAAGCTCAGGGCATCGAGGGTCTCGTCGAAGTCCTCCCACGTGTAGAAAGGAATTATTGGGTCTATCCTCGCGTAAACTGGTATCCCGGCCTTCCTGGCTTTCCTAAGGGCCCGTATTCTGGCCTTCGGAGAGGGAGCGTTCGGTTCAAGGAGCCTGGCCTTACGCTCGTCAACGGTCGTCACCGTAACTCCGACCGCACAGCGGAGCTCGCTCAGTACGTCTATGTCGCGCTCAAAGATGTCTGACTTCGTCAGGAGGAGACAGCGGACGTCGTGGCGCCTGAACAGCTCAAGAACTTTCCGCGTTATCCCGAGCTCGCGCTCCACCGTCGGATACGGGTCGGAGGAGTAGGACAGGGCTATGATATAACGTCTGTCGAACTTCCTCAGCTCCTTCTCCAGCCTGGGCAGAAGGTTCTCCTTCGTCCTGACGCGGAAGGCCCTTGGGATGTAGCTGGTTATGTAGCAGTAGACGCAGGCGTGGTCACAGCCGGTGTAGACGTTGAGGGTGTACTTAAAGGGGCACGTGCAGAGCTCTGACTTCCAGGGGTCGAAGGGACGGATGTACATGGGAGAAAGTTGGGGAAGGGCTTTAAAAATCCAGACGTAATGGTTACGGTGATGGCATGAGCGTGAAAGGCCGTGTGAAGTGGGTCGAAGGGATGCAGTTCATCGGCTCAATAGAAGACGGAGGGTGCTCCATAGTCCTTGGAGAGGGCGGAATCAGCCCCATGAAGCTCCTGCTCCTCAGCGTCGCTGGCTGTACGGCCTACGACGTCATGATGATTCTCAAGAAGATGCGCGAGCCGATTGAAGGCCTGGAAGTCGAAATCTCGGGAGAGAGAAGGGAAGAACACCCAAGGGTCTACACAAAGGTTAACATCCACTACAGGATTTATGGTGACGTCAAGGAAGAAAAGGCGAGGCGTGCAATAGAGCTCAGCCAGGACAAGTACTGCTCCGCCTCGGCCCACATCAAGATGAGCGGTGCCGAGGTCACGTACTCCCTTGAGATAGTGCGGGGCGATGATGAGTAAATCCGTTGCGGAAAGATGAAGAGAGGACCGACTAGCTGAGCTAGAGCTCCCCGCAGAGCCTCGCGAAGTTCCTGTAGACCTCTGCCCCACGCTCCGTGTGGGAGACCTCGGGATGGAACTGGACGCCGTAAATCGGAAGGCTCTCGTGCTTCATAGCCTCAACTGGACAGGTCTCGCTCCTCGCGAGGAGCTTGAAGCCTTTGGGAAGCTCCTTGACCTCGTCCATGTGGCTCTCCCACACCTTTAACCTCTTTGGAAAGCCCCTGAAAAGGTCGTCCTCTTCGAGGATTTCAATCTCAACGAGGCTGTACTCGGCCTTCTCACCCCTACCGACCTTCCCGCCGAAGTGCCTCGCTATGAGCTGGTGGCCAAGGCAGATACCGAGGATAGGGACGTTGAACTCGTCGTAGTGCTCAAGTATCGCCTCGCAGTTGCCGGTCTTGTTTATATCGGGCCCGCCGGAGAAGATTATGCCCTTCGGCTCCATCGCCTTTATCTCCTCAAGCGGGGTCGTGTTGGGGACTATCTTGGCCTCTACACCGAGATAGCGGAGAGTCCTCCAAATCCTGTGGACGTACTGGCCCCCGTTGTCCATTATGACTATCATGAGCTCACCCCCAAAAGGTTGAAGAACTCCTCATGTTCCTCAACAAGATAGAAAGCCTTTAACCCAAGAGACCTGGCCAGCTCGGCCATTTTTATGTCGTTAGTAACGAGGACTGCATCGAGGTAGCGGGCGGTTGCGATAAAATAGATATCAGACGCTCGGTGGTGGGTCTGAAAAGCTACCTCTCGAAGCTCCTCGATGAGCAGTTCCTCTGGAACCCACGCGACTATTTCGCTGTAATAGGCGAGGGCTCTCTCAACCTGCTCTCGGTCAAAGTATCGTGAAAGAACCGCGACGAACTCAACTTCCCCCAGCCTCGGGGCGTAGAGCTCTACAAAGCCGAGCTGTGCATGCTCTATGAGTCTTTCGGCGACTTTAGTCCTTTCCGGATAAAAGCCGGAGAACAGATGAAACACGACTGATGTATCAATGACTACTCTCATGTCCCCTCCTCCCTGAGCTTCAGGAGGTAGTCCGTTGGGCCCTCTTTAAATCTCTCAGGCGTCACTTTCTTCCGCATTTCTCTCGTAAGCTCAAGGAAATCCCCGCTGTAAATCCTCACTCTGAGTTTCTGGCCCTCCTTCAGCTTGAGGGGTTTGAGGGGCTTCAGCACCCCATTTTCGTATATGACCTCGATGATTTCGCCCATACTCTCACCGGTTAAAGTTAGAAATGGAGATAAATAAACCTTCACTCGAACTCAATGGTTGCAGGGGGCTTGTTGGTGATGTCGTAGAGCACCCTTCCGACCTCTGGAATCTCGCTGGTTATCCTGAAGGCTATCCTCTGAAGGACGTCAAAAGGTACATTCATCGCGCTGGCGGTCATGCCGTCGAGGCTCTCAACGACGCGGACCGCTACCGTCTCCTTGTAGGCCCTGATGTCGCCCTGAACGCCGACGGTCTTGATGCCGAGCAGGACTGCGAAGGCCTGCCAGGGCTTAAGCCCCGCCTTCTCGATTTCCTCCTCGACTATGGCGTTTGCCTCTCTTACGATGGCCACCTTCTCCGGTGTGACCTCCCCAAGGACACGAACTGCCAATCCCGGCCCCGGAAAGGGCATGCGGTTGTATATTTTCTCAGGGAGGCCAAGCTCCTTTGCCAGCTCTCTCACTTCGTCCTTGTAGAGGTCGCGGAGCGGTTCTATGAGCTTGAGGTTGAGCCTCTCGGGCAGGCCGCCGACGTTGTGGTGGCTTTTAATCTTGCCTTTGCTCTCTATCCAGTCAGGGGCTATCGTGCCCTGGATAAGGAAGTCAGCGTTGATTTCCTTCGCGATCTCCTCGAAGACCTCGATGAAGACCCTGCCGATTATCTTCCTCTTCTCCTCCGGGTCGGTAACGCCCTTAAGCGCCTCAAAAAACCTCTCCTGGGCGTCAACGTAGTGGAGGTTTAACCCGAACTCGTCCCTGAACGTCTTTATGACGAACTCCGGTTCACCCTTCCTGAGGAAGCCCGTGTTCACGAAGACCGCGTGGAGCCTGTCCCCTATCGCCCTGTGTGCTAGAATCGCCGCAGTAGAGCTGTCAACGCCACCGCTGAGCGCTATAATCGCCTTTCCATCTCCAACCGTTTCCCTAATCTCCTCAACCTTCTCCTCGATGAACTTCTCCCACATGGGCACCACCTTTTTGCCAACCATCAGGAAGTCAATTTATAAACTTATCCGGGGAGAGATTAGACAGTTTCACGTCAAAATTTCACCGAGCCTGTCCTCCTCAAGCGCCCCCCTCAGCTCCATCGCTATCCGCCTTCCTGTGCTGACGGGGTAGTCGTAGCGGAGCCAGCTGTAGGGGGAGCCGTTCACGAAGGGGTTCGTCCCAGCCACAATCCTGGCCGAAATCTCGAAGACCACGAACTCCATATCTTCCGTGAAGACTCCCTCAAGGCAGAAAGGCCCCCAGAGGCCGCCCATGAGCTCTTCCGCCGCTTTGACAACCCGTTCGCCGGCCTCAATGACGTCCATCAGCAGGCTCTCGCGGAGAACTATCGGAATGTTGCCCACCACGGTGTAGTTCGTCTCAAGCTCCAGGCCGAGCTGCTCCTTCGCCGGAATCCTGCCTATCGCGTCGGCGTTCGACTCGTAGCGCCTGTCCACGCTCATAAGCTCAAGCTCGCGATTGAGCTTGGAGTAGAAGTAGTGGGGGTAAACCGGGACGCCCACCACGTACTCCTGAATCTGAACCCTATCCAAGTCCTCTTTGTCCCTAACGCCAAGTCTCTCAGCTTTTCTCCAGAAGTCCCCGCTGTTTTTGGCCAGGAAGTAGCCCCTTCCTCCTCCTGCCCCAAAGGGCTTGACAATCACCGGCCCGTCTATGTCGTCGGGGTCTTCATAGACCTTCGGGAGCCTCAACCCTGCCTTCTCAAGCCACCGCCTTTCCAGCGAGCGGTCGCTCTCCCACTTCAGGACTTCTTTGTTGCCGTAGTAGGGAACTCTCATCTTCTCGACGAGCTCAACGCCGAGGTGCGCCACGAAGGAGCCGGTTGGAACTATCACGGCATCGAGCTCAAGCAACTCCTCCTCCGGGTATGCCCCTTCGATGAAGTAATCCGCCACAGGGAAGTACTTCGTGTAGAGCAGTCTAACCCGGGCCTTTCCGAAAGCTATAGTCTCAAAGCCCTCCTGCTTCGCCCCCCTCAAAATCTGAAGGGCGGAGTGAGAGGCATATGTCGCTACCCTCATTCCTCCTCACCCAGGAGCTTTGGAAGGGACTCGTGGACGGCCTTCAGCTCGGGGAGGGGCCTCTTGAGGAGCTCCCTTCCACCCCACAGGAAGGCAGCTTCATTTCCGCCGGCCTTTCCTACGACCGCGAAGTGCTTAAACAGGCCCCTCAGCTCGTCCAGGTTCTCCTCGGGGAAGGCCACTATGTAGCGCCCGTGGCTCTCGCTGAAGGCCACTTCAAGGGGGCTCGATGTCTCCGCGTGAACCTTTGAGAGGTCAGCAGTAAAGCCGGTGTTCCCCGCAACGGCCATCTCTGCCAGAGCTACAACTATTCCTCCCCTGCTCACGTCGTGGACGGCCTTGATGAGGTCCTTCCTTACCGCCCTGAGAACCCCTTCAGCATTGGCCTTCTCCTCCTCCAGGTTCACGCGCGGGGTAAAGCCCCCATCAACTTCAAGCCTCGTGAGCAGTTCGGAGCCACCGAGCTCCGCCCTCGTTAGGCCGACAACGCCGATTAGGAGCCCCTCCTCAAGGCCTCCTGAAGGAATCTCCTCAAGCTTAACCTTCCCGAGGCCGGCAACCACGGGGGTGGGCTTTATTGGCCTGTCAACGACCTCGTTGTAGAAGCTGACGTTCCCGCTGACATAGGCGAGGCCGAAGGCCCTGGCCGCGTCGGCAAGGCCCTTCACAGTCTCGGCGAAGCTCCAGTAGACCTTGGGCCTCTCGGGCGAGGCGAAGTTGAGGTTGTCCACAAGCGCCAGAGGCTCTGCCCCGACGCTGACTAAGTTCCTCACGACCTCTGCAACGGCACCCATCGCGCCGTGGTAGGGGTTGAGGTAGCTGTGGTTCGGGTTACCGTCCGCCACAAAGGCGAGCCCGTACTCCTCATTAATCTTGAGCACCGCCGCGTCCCTTCCTGGCTTGAGGACCGTCCTCCCCTGGACTTCGTGGTCGTACTGCTCCCATATCCAGCGCTTGCCCACGATGTTCGGACTGCCCCAGACGATGTCAAAGGCTTCTCCAAACGAAACGTCCGGCGTTTTGACCGGCCTCTCGGCGCTGTAGGGCCTCATCTCCCACTCTATCGTGGGCACATCGGAGAGCAGGTCGACCGGCAGGTCGGCCACCTTCTCGCCCCTCCAGTAGACGATGAATCTCGGCTCTGGGATTGTTTCACCGACAACAGTCCACTCAAGCCCGTACTCCTCGAAAATCCTCCCGATTTCCTCGACGTCCTCGGGCTTAACCGCGAAAAGCATCCTCTCCTGGCTCTCCGAAATCATGACCTCGGTCGGCGTCATCCCCGGCTCGCGGAGCGGAACCCTGTCGGCGTAGACAACCGCGCCGAAGCCCTTCTTCCCCGCCATCTCCGAGGCGGCACAGGTCAGACCGCCGCCGCCCAAGTCTTTGAGGGCCTTCACTTTTCCGGTGTAAACGGCCTCAAGTGTGGCTTCAATCAACAGCTTCTCCGTGAACGGGTCTGGAATCTGCACCGCGGAGCGGTCTTCCTCCTCCGCGTTCTCGCTCAGCTCTTCGCTCGCGAAGGTTACGCCGTGAATTCCATCACTCCCCGTCCTGTTGCCGACGAGGATGAGCTTGAGGCCCGCTTCGCTCACGTAGCTGTGGACGAGGTGTTCAGGTCTCATGAGGCCGATGCAGGCGACGTTGACGAGCGTGTAGTTATCCAGGCTCTCGTCGAACTCGGTCTCGCCCCCCACGGTCGGGACGCCTATCCTGTTGCCGTAGTCGGCTATCCCCTTCACCACGTATTCGAAGAGATAGCGGTTCCTCTCTTTCTCCAGCGGGCCGAAGCGTATGGGGTCAAGGAGAGCGACCGGCCTTGCACCCATGCAGAGTATGTCCCTCACTATTCCCCCGACTCCAGTGGCGGCACCGCCGTAGGGCTCGACGGCCGATGGGTGGTTGTGGCTCTCGATTCCGACGGCAACCCACGTTTCGTCGTCGAACTTCACTATCCCGGCATCTTCACCAGGGCCCAAAATCACGTGCTCGTTCTCGGTCGGCAGGAGCTTCAGCCAGGGCCTGCTCGACTTGTAGGAGGCGTGCTCGCTCCACATCACTTCGAGCATCGCCTTCTCTATTTCATTCGGCTCCCTGCCGAGCCGTTCGCGGATGAGCTTCTCCTCGTGCGGGAACATCGTGAACCCTCCATTAATTGACGAATTAGTGTAAAAAAGTTTTGTTTTTAAGGTTTATTTTGACGGAAAAATGTTAAACAAGGAAATTATAGGAAAGCTAAACTCCAAACAGCATGGAGGGTATATCTTTGACCCGTTCGTCTGTATAGTTTATGAACCGTTTGAGGACGTTATATATCTCGAACAGCCATTTCTCTGTTTCGTCTCTCGGTCTCTCGCTCCTGTCGGCACGTGCAAAGACTTCAACTATGTTGAACTTCCCGGCAAGAATCTTCGGCGTTTCTTCTTCCATCAGCGTGTTGATGAAGTGGTAGACGTTAAAGGCCTTCTCTTTATCAACCGGGTAGAGCTTTCTGACATACTCAAAGGCCTTGAGTATCGTCCTTTCGAGTTTTTCGGCGTCCAGTTCCTGAAGTGCCTTCAGGTACTCTTCTCTGAGGTCTTTAATGAGTTCATCTTCCTCCCAGCTCGCCTCCCAGAGATTGAGTCTCTTAAACCTTCTCCTCGGGTTTCTGACGTAAACGACCCCCGCATCGCCGTCCACAATGACCTCGTCACCCTCTCGAATCGCCTCAACGTCCACTCCCGCCACGCATGGAATTCCAAGCTCCCTCGCTATTATAGCCGGATGGGAGAGCAGGCTCTCAATCTTCGTCACTATACCAGAGGCCTTCATGAAGAGGCTGTAATATTCAGCGTGGAGTACATATGTCACGAGTATTCCTCCCTTCGGGAAGAGCTTTTCGGCTTCTCAGGTGGCTGGTCGTCGAGGACGAAGTAAGCTTTTCCTCTTGCTCTTCCTAGACTCGCTGGAACTCCTGTGAGCTTGTACCATCCCTGCGAGGCCTTTGGGCTCTCTTTTGCTCCCTCTGACTTCTGGGTCAATACTGTTATATCCCTTGACTGGAGAAGCCAGAGAGTTCCGTCATAGGCCCACTCGATGTCCTGAGGACGGCCGAACAGGTCTTCCACTTCGAGGCCAGTCTCGATAAGCTCCCTCATTAAATGGCCTTTGACTTTGGAGGGGTCACGCGGAAGAAGGAGGTGCTGGCCGCTTGCTTCTCCGCTCACGAGTTTCTCGGGAGAACCTTTGACGAACTCCACGAGCGCCATATCGGGTTCGTTTGGAGAGCGCGTGAAGAGCACCCCAGAGAGTTTCGGGTTTATCTGCCTCTGGACTACGACTGCCATCTTCACATCTCCCTCGATTCCGAGGCGCTTCATGTACCCTTTCACGCACTCCGATTCGGTGCTTCTGAAAACCCGCTCGATGGCTTTTATCAGTTCGTCGAAAGAACTCACGTTGGGTACGCTCTCAAAAACACCGGCAAAACTCGCCCTTGAACTGTCCTCTACGGTTGCGGAGCTCCTGACTACGACGGCGAACCTGCCCTCAAAAACGTAGGGAGATTGAAAGTATTCCCTGATTTCCTCGATAACCCTCTCCGGCAGGCTTCCGGTTTCTCTCCAGAGCTCGTAGGCCTTTGTGGTGACCACGAAGCCCTCGGGAACGTTGAAGTACCTCGTCAGGAGCGAGAGGCGGTGTGCTTTGCCACCGATTTCTTCGATTGAGCCCCCTGCAGAGAGCGTACGGACGAACATTTTCTAGCACCTCACCTTAGAGAGTGGCCTCATCCGAACGCGACGGCCCTCCTCAGGTTAGTTAAGTACACAAAGTAGTGGGAGTTCATCAGGTTCTCGTCGCTGTTTCCTGAGGGCTTTCTGTTGAAAACATCGGGCGTTCCCGCCATTAAAAGGACAAACCCTCCTCCCTTTGGATTCCTCAAGGCCTCAACGAGGAAGACCCCCTTGGAATATTCGACACCATCGAGAACGACGGAGTTATTCCTTATCATCACGTATCTGTTGAGTTTGTGAGCAGTCGGCGAATTTAACGGCACGATGGCGATAATGTTGCCGCTTTCGAGCCCCTTCGTGAACGTCACTTTAAACCCTGCATTTTCAAGCATCTCAACGTAGCTTTTCACATACGTGCTCTCCAAGAGGTTTTGGGCAACGTAAAGCTTAACGCCCCTCGTTTTAAACGCCATGAAAGCCATTTCAATAGACGGTTCTGATGAGACGTTCCTCCAGAAGCCTTCCTTATACCAGCTCCCCATAAGCTTCGCGAGCTCGGGCATGAAGCTCTCGAAGGTGGGGTATTTTTCTTTATTGGGCATGTAGTCCGCTAAGTACGCCCGGTAAACCCTCCCAACGAGGTAGAACCCGAGGGCTTCCTGGCCCTTTATGAACCTCTCAGCGCTCTGGTTTCCCTCCGTTTTGAGGATGTAGTAAGCTTCAAACGCCCGGACAAAGGTCTCATCAAGGTAGGTCTTCCAATTAGAGTATCCCATAGAAGTCATGACGTCTTTCACCGGCGAGAACATTCCCTCATACTCCTTAAACTCCCGGTAGTGTCTCCCCACCGCGGGATTGACGAAGCTGTGGGCAAGCTCGTGGGCGGAAGCACTGCAGTAGGAATAAGTTCCGTTGGAGAACGAGCAGACGCCAAGAAAGGCGTAAACGGTATCGTTCGTCCAGCCGCCGTAGCTGTAGTATACCCCAAGGGGCTGGAGGATGAAAATCCAGCGGCCCTTTTTCTTCCCAAAGAAGTCCTCCTCGAAGCGGGGGAGGCTGAAAACGTCCGGATTCTCCTTAAGGAACAGCCCTATCTGCTCCCTGTAGAATCCCCTGTGGCTCTCGTAGAAGGCCGAAAAGTTCGATTCCCTGGCGAAATCTTTTATGGCTTTGGCGAGTTCGTTGAGGAGCTTTTTATCCCCGTGAACCCTCTCCACGAGATTGATACTCCACTCCGTGGAGTTCAGCTCCATTGCAAACCTGGGAATGGCATCGTATCCCAAGCCCTCTCTCAGGGCTTTTCTGGCGAGGAATACTGCCCTGTGGTTCCTGTAGGGAGCGAAGTGCGAATTAACTTCCTGAGGGTAAGGGGTAAGGTTGTTGGAATTCCAGCCTGCGAGGTGGAAAACAACGTTCGTCAGCTCGGTGTAGGGGTTCACCTCGACACAGACGTTGCCTGAGCACTCGGAAACCGGGGAGACGTTGAGCTGGAAGTCCGGCTTCGGTGGAACGTGCGACTGGGAGAGGTAAAATGCAAAGAGTAGCACGAGCAAGGACAAAGGCACCAGCAGGAGTTTGGCTCTGGACATCCAATCTCCTCTCGACGTTTTTATATCAACCGGTGTCTGTTGTATTTCCTAATTTAACAATTACCCACGATTAGCCCCCTCCAAGCGCCGCTATGCCCCCACGCTTAAAGTACCTGCAGCTGAATATGAACGCGGCCAGTACAAGAGGCCAGAGAATGTACCTGCTCGGCAAAAGGGGATATACGAATATCATCGGAATGAGGAGCTTCTTTTCTTCAATCTCCGACATAAGTGCCACCATCGGGATTACGTCCGACCTCGAAACGAGGGCGTAGGGGACGACCGTTAAGATTTTGAAGAGCGCCCTTCCCAGGGCAACATCGCACGGGGTTACCGGAAGGGGAAGGAACCGTCGGAGCGGGTTCCTTATCTCCTCCTCAACACTCACCACCCCAATCCAGACAAGGCCGAAGACGTAGGGCAGAATGTCGTGGAGGAGGAAAGAGGGAAGGGTTAAGAGGAGGTACGGGACGTAGTACCTCCAGTACTTGAGGCCCATGAACTTGCAGAATGTGAGGGGAATCATCCAATCCCCTCCTTTTTCAGGTTGATGCTACACAGAGCACCCGCCCCAAGCAGGATGGCACTTATGGCCCACGCGAGGAGGGTAGCGTCAAGGAGCGAGATGAAAAGAAAGCTTCCAATTAGAGCCACTATCATTGCAAAGGCGGAGACCATCTTAACCCCAACGTTCTTTATCCAGACAGAGGGAGAGATTAAGGCCGAACCCACCCCTCCTGCGAGGGCCGCGGCAACTATCGCGGGCGTAATGGAGACGCCACCATTCCCCACCGCTCTCCCCACGTACCAGAGAACGAAAGCGTTGAGCGCTCCAACAGCAAGGGAAATTGTGAGTGAGAGAAGCGCCCTGGCGCGGACTATGTCCCAGGGCTCAATGGGGAGTGCAAAGATTCCGGGGATAAGGCCGTTCTTAACGTCCTGTTTGTACCTCCCCAGGCTGGATGGGCCAAGTACAGCCACCAAGAAAAGCGGAAGTGCGGCTTCCCAGCTCTTGGTGGCAAGGCCGCGGAGGAGGGGGACTCCAAGCGGGATTGCCACAATGATGTAAAGGATGCCCCAAGAACGAACGCTGGATTTTATGCGTTTCAGTTCGTGCTTCAGAACCGCGTCCATCAGCCCTCCCTCCGGATTGCCTTCATCAGGGGCATCACTTCCTCCAGAGCCACCCCCTTCTCTCTGCAGGCACTGACTATCTCATCAACACCTGCCCTTGAAACGATGATGACACTCTTTGGCCCAAGCTTGATACCATCGAGATTTTCAGTGCCTTCTCCTGAGACCACGTATGCGTTCGAAAACTCCTCAGGGCTAAAGTGAGCCAGCGTCCGACCACCCACCATCAGAACGACCCTGTCAGCCAAGCCCAGCGCAAACTCCGTTTCATGGGAAACCATGACAACTGCCGCACCGTTGTTTTTCAGCTCCCTGACGACATCAACGAGGAGCTCTTTTCCGCCGCTGTCAAGCCCGGAGAAGGGTTCATCGAGAAGAACCGCTTTGGGATGATATAGAAGCAGCCTCCCAATTTCCAGGCGCTTTCTCATACCCTTCGAGTACTGTCCGGCCTTTTTTCCAGCTTCCTCAGACAAGCCAACCCTCTCCAAGACAGAGTTTATGAAACCTGGGTCTGGTCTGCTACCGTTGTATAGCTCATAGAAAAATTCGAGATTCTCTTTCCCGGTCAGGAGAACGTCCAGGACGTCAGAGTCCATGATAAACCCTATTTTTCTTCTCGTCTCCTTTGAAGAGTAAGGGTTCCCACCGCACACCCTTACCGTACCGGACGTAGGTTTGAGGAGACCGAGGCCGAGTTTTAGCAGTGTGCTCTTCCCGCTTCCGTTCGGTCCGACGAGAAGGACGCATTCTCCCGGCTCGGCTTTTAGGGTGACTTCTCTAAGAATCTCCTGGCCGTTGGCAGTGTATGAAACATGCTCATATTCAATCATGAGAGTCCCCCCAGTGAACCCCACCATAGTAAGTGACGTGTATTCACTGATACAGTCACAGCGTTATTAATATTTCGTTGCGAGAACTTTTGACGTGCGTTAGTACTGACTCCTCGACAATGCTCAAAAAGTCCGGAACATGGCACTAATAACACCCTATGGATTGAGGATTAAAAATTTAAAAACGGCAGGAGGAGCTTATCTCCTCGCCCACTCCACCATGCTCCTAAAGAGCCTCAGACCGTCCTCACTCCCTAAGAAGCGGTCGCTCGCACGCTCTGGGTGAGGCATCGTTCCGAGAACGTTCCCCCTCTCGTTCGCCACCGCCGCTATGTTAAGGACGGAGCCGTTGGGGTTTGCCTCTTCCGTCACGTTCCCGTTCTCGTCGCTGTACTGGAAGGTTATCCTGACCTTCGAGGGGTCGTCAACGTAGTAGTTCCCTTCAGCGTGGGCTATCGGCATCCGTATGACCTCGCCGGGCTCGTAGAGGGAAGTGAACGGCGTTTCAGTGTCGCCGACGCGGAGGTAAACCCACCTGCAGAGGAATCTTGGGATTCTGTTCGGCCTCAGTGCTCCGGGAAGGAGACCCGCCTCCGTGAGAACCTGGAACCCGTTGCATATCCCGAGGACGGGCCTCCCCTCACGGGCGAACTCCTTAACCTCCTCCATTATCTTCTGACGGGCGGCTATCGCCCCGGCGCGCAGGTAGTCGGCGTAGCTGAAGCCCCCTGGGAGAACAACGCCGTCGAAGTCCTTGAGGCTCGTCTTATACCAGACGCGCTCTGCTTCTCCTCCAGCCTTCCTTATGGCCCTCTCCGTCTCAAAGTCGCAGTTCGTCCCAGGAAAGACGACAACGGCAAACTTGGGCATTTCAGCTCACCGGCTCGATGCTGTACTCCCAGCTGTGGATTAGCGGGTTGGCGAGAAGCTTCCTGCACATCTCTTCAACTTCTTCCTCCGGCCTCTCGCTCTCAAGCTCGAACTCGAAGTACTTGGGGACGCGGAGGTTCTCCACCGCGTAGCCGAGGTTCCTGAGGGCGTTTCCTATGACCCTTCCCTCAGGGTCGTTAAGGCCTTCCTTAAGGCGGACGATGACGGTGACCTTCCATCTCATTCCAACCACCTCAAGTTACCACCTTCTCAAGCTCGTCCAGCTCGATTGCGCGCTTGATTTCGAGGGCTACCCTCCGCCCGGTGCTCATCGGCTTCCTCCAGAGGGCGTTTCCGTAGGGGTGGCCCATCGCCATGTGAATGTTAGTCCCGCCGCCAGTCCTCGGCGCAACGTCGTAAATGTAGAAGTTGAGGTCTTTATCAACCGCCGTCTGGAGAGTAAAGGGCCCGATTATGCCGGGGGAGTAGTACTTCTTTGTCGCTTCAACGTACTTCTCGGCCATGTCGAAGACCTTCTCAAGGAGGGACTCACGGAGCGTCGAGGAGGCGTGGCCGCAGACGGTGTATTCGGGCTCGAACTGGTGCTCCGGGAGGGTCAGCTGCTGGGAAGCCGGGAGGCGGACGTGGCCGTCGAGGCTCGTCTCAAAGCGCCAGTCTATTCCCAAAAGCTCAATCTCCCCGTCAATCGGCGAGTAGAAGAAGTCGAAGTTGAAGACCGGCCCGATTATGTAGCGCTCGATTCTCGCTTTGGCGAGGTCTTCCTCGGTAATCACACCGAGCCTGATGAGCCTCTCCGCTTTCTCGCGGAACTCCTTGTAGCTCGCCGCGGTGAAGAAGCCGCGCTCAAGCCTCTTCTTCGCGTGCGGGAGCTTGACGATGACGAGGCCAACTTCATCAATCTCCTCCGGCTTCACTGGTTCCGGGTAGGGGAGTCCAGCCTTCTCAAGCAACCAGTAGTAGCTCTTCTCCTCGCTCCGCTCCTCACTCCTGAGGAGGTTACGGCTCCCGAAGAGCGGGACGCGGAAGTCGTTCTCAACCCTGTCAATGCCGGTGTAGACCACGAACGAGCGGTTCGGCACGAAGATGACGTTCCTCTTCACGAGCTCGTCCTGAACCTCCACGACCTGGGCGAACTTCTCAAGCACCAGCACCTCGTCAATGAAGCCCTTCGTAAGGCCGTCCTTCGTCTTCCTCAGCCTGAAATACTCGGCGTAAGTCCTGTGCCTGCCCCTCTGGGCGATGACAAGAACCGGGAGGCCTTCCTCCTTGGCCCCGTCCGCTATGTCCAGGGCAGAGTGGCTCCCTATGACGCCGACGGTTATCTTTTCAGGGTCGTATTTTTCGAGGATGCTCAAAATCTCGTCGCGGCTTATCATCTCAACCACCTCAGCATGGGTTCGACTTAAACTCCCTTCTGAGCTCTTGCATCAGCCTAATCCGCTTCTCAACGCTCTCCCTCGTCCCGATGTCCCTGCGGTAGAACAGCTCACCCTTGATGTGCGGGACCGCGCTCTCGGCAATCCTCTCGGCCTCTTCGAGGGTATCGGCAATTCCAACGACCGCTATGGCGCGGGAGCCGAGGAGCGTGAGGTTCTCGTCAATCGAGGCGTAGTAGAGCTTTGCCCCGGCGTCTTCAACGGCCTTCTCGTCAATTTCAACCTTTACACCCTTGACGGGGTTCACGGGGTAGCCCTTCGGTGCGAGGTACTTGACCACCGTTGCCCTTCCCTCAAACTCGGCCCTTCCAAGGTTGCCGTCCACTATTCCCTCCGCAATCTCAAGGAGGTTCGTCTTCAGAAGCGGGAGGACGTTCATCGCCTCGGGGTCGCCGAAGCGGGCGTTGTACTCGATTATCACCGGGCCCTCCCTGGAGAGCATGAACTGGCCGTAGAGGATTCCCTTGTAGGGCGTCCCGTTCTTCCTCATTGCCCCGACCGTCGCCTTCAGGGTCTCCAGGGCCCTCTCGTAGTCCTCCCTGGGGACGAAGGGGAGCAGGTGATTCGGACAGGAGTAGCTGCCCATTCCGCCGGTTATGGGGCCCTGGTCACCCTCGTAGGCGTGGGGGTAGTCCTGGGCTAGGGGCATGGGGATTACCCTCTTCCCGTCCGTGAAGACCTGGAGGGTGAACTCAACGCCGTCGGTACGCTCCTCTATGAGCACCCTCCCGTCCTTCCTGATGAGCTCCTCCGCGTATGCCTTGGCCTCCTCGTTGTCCTTCAGCTGGTAGCCGACTACCTTGACGCCCTTTCCACCTGTGAGCCCGAGGGGCTTTACAACGACGGGCCTGCCAAAGTCGTCTACCCACGAGTGCATCTCGGAGACGTCCTCAAAGACGCGGAAGAGCTTCCTGCCCGGGATTTCGTACTCTTCCATAAGCGAGCGGGCGAAGGCCTTGTCCGTCTCAAGCCTCGCCGCTTCTCTGCTCGGCCCGACGGTGGGGATTCCATTCTCTTCGAGGGCGTTTACGATGCCCTTCTCAAGGGGTGCCTCCGGGCCGATGAAAGCCAGATCAACCCCCCAGTTCAGGGCGGACTCAAGGACTTTTCCGACATCAGTCTCTTTTGCCAGGCCATAACCTGAAGCAAGCCTTGCGAGGCCTGGGTTCCTGTGCTTCGAGACCACGTAGAGCTCGGCGCCGCTCCTCACGAGCGCCTCGCCGATGGCGTTCTCCCTGCCGCCACCTCCAACGAGCAGAACCTTCATGAGCTTCACCATTTATTTGTTAAAAATTCCAGTTTTTAAGCTTTGTTTTGACATAAAAATTTGTAATCAAGAACTGCCGTTCTGAGTAACCACCTACACCAATAATTTATTAGGACTAAGACATACTTATGAATACGTGATGCCTATGGTGCCGAAGGAGCTTAGCGATCTCCCGCCCTCATCAGTCGGTGCGATTATCTCACGGGGCTGCGAAGCAAATGGAGACCTTATCGGGCTGGAGCTTATGGCAAGGGTACTCAAAGACGGCAAAAAGGTGTTCTTGGCGCTCTACGAGCCGTTCCTGACGTTCAAGTCCAACATCGAAAAGTTTGGAATCTCCCTGGACGACGTTCTCGGCAGGAACCTCTTCATACTCGACATATTCGGCAGTTTCAAGAGGATAGAGCGGGATATTGAGGGAGTAATCCAAATCAAGGGATACCTCGATGACGGCGTCTTTGCAGAGCGTTTTGAGGAGATAGGAAAGAAAATGCTTGAAACCGTCAGTCCAGATGAAGACGTCTGGTTTTTCACATACTTGAGTTCGGGGGCGTGTAAGGTATTCTCCAACCCGCTCAGGACTGTCAGGCTGGTCTGGTCAGAAGTTCATGACGTAATGGAAACAACCAAGAATATACGCATTGTTTTACTGTACAACAGCAAAGAGTGTCCAGAGCTTGAGGAAATCTTCTACCTCTACGCCGATGTTGTTGTGGAGGTCTTTTTAGAGAACGGAAAGCGGAGAGTTCTCGTGACCAAGGGGGGTGCTTGAGTTGCTCTCCCTCGGCATTGAAGCCGTTGATAATGCACTGGGAGGCGTCCGGGAGGGTTCTTCAATACTCATTCACGAGCAGGACCCCAGGTCAATGGGCAGAGAGCTCGCGTTCATGTTCCTGAAGAAGAAGCTCCAAGAGGACAACCTAATCGGCATGTTCAACCTGAGCTATCCCCTGCCAACGCTTTTCCACCTCCTCATGAAGCGCGGCGTCGATGCTGAAAGCTACCTGCGCTCCAAAAACCTCGTAATAATTGATACCTTCGGAAGCCTGTATGGTCACAGGGTAGAAATGGAAGGAGTTCAGTACCTTAAGGGTTCACTCTCTCCAGAGGTGCTTTCCAAGAAATATGCAGACGTTGTCGGCGCCCACAAGGAGGAGTGGGCACGGCTGGGCATGTTTGAGGGCAGGGAGCTCTGGGGAATCTCAATGAACATCAACGAGTACACCAAGATTTTCAACGAAAGCACGGTTCTCAGCTACTTCGAGGTCTCTGCCGAAACAAGAAGAAGGCACAGGGCATACAGGGAATACCCTACAGGCACCAACATTTGGGTGTACGTGGGAGGCCCCGACAGGGTGTTTGCTTCCCTCTACCGCCGCATGGACTATGTCATAAGGACACAGAGTGAACGGGTCGGGGACGCGATAAAGCGCTACCTCTGCATCTTAAAGGCACCCGGCCTGTGGCAGCCCATAACGTTCGAGTACTCCTTCGGCCCGGACGGTGTTGAGTTCAGGAGAATTGATTAACAGTCTTACGGCAACTTTTCTCAAAACATTTTTAAATTTTGACAAATTTTTATCACAGGTGATAGCATGAAAGTGCTCGTGGTTATGGGTAGCAAAAGCGACAGCCACATAGCGGAGAAGGTAACTTCCGTTTTAGACGAGTTCGGCGTTGAGTACGATGTGGAAGTTGCCTCGGCCCACAGGAACCCGAAGAAAGTTGAAGAGCTTGCAAAGAAGGACTACGATGTCTTCATAGCCATCGCAGGGCTGAGCGCCGCCCTACCGGGTGTTATAGCCGCCCACACTGTCAAGCCCGTCATAGGCGTCCCTGTCTCGGCCAAGCTCGGCGGATTCGACGCGCTCCTCAGTATAGCCCAGCTTCCCCCCGGCGTGCCAGTCGCCACGGTGGGGATAGACAACGGGAAGAACGCGGCGTTGCTGGCCATAGAGATACTCGCCCTAAAGGACGAGAACCTCAGAGAGAAACTCGAAGAATATAGGAAGAAAATCAGAGGCTGATTTCTACGACTCAAACCCTTATTTCCAGCATTCTCTTATTTTAGCATTCAAGGACGTCTGATTCAAACGGGGGATAATCAGGAGGCCCCCGATTCTTAATTCCAGCCCTTCTTTATTCGAGCCCGTTCCTCGATTGCAACTTCTTATTTTCAATCCACCCGACTGATTTTACCCGATTGCCTACGGCATATTGGTGGCCATAATATTTTTTAAATTTTTCGGATATCTTCCAAAAGATTAGAACAAGTCCGTACATATGTGTAATGTACAGAAATTAGCATGGAAAGCAAACAGAAAACCAGTGAAAAGTCAAAGCAGATGCTTCCTCTTCTCGTAATCCTGTCCGTGCCACTCCGATGAGCGGGTTCTGAGCTCTATCGAGTGGGCGACCATCTCGGCCTTTCTCTTTGCCTCCTCGACGCTCCTGCCCCAGGCTATTGCGACGCCCAGCCTCCTGCCTGGATAAGCCTCAGGCTTACCGAAGAGCCTCACCGTCGAGTTGGGGACACTCATTGCCTTGGCCAGCCCCTTGAAGCGCGGAGAGTGGCCGGAGACGTTGGTCTTGATGACGTGCGTCGCGGCCGGCGTCAGTATCGGGAACAGGCGGTAGCCGTCAACCCACTCGCCCGGAATCGGGAGGCCCAAAACCGCCCTCAGGTGAAGCCCGAACTCTGAAAAGCCGGTCGGGTGGGAAGCCAACGTTACCATTCCCGTGTCGTGGGGCCTCGGCGAGACCTCGTTTGCCCACACCCTATCGCCCTTCACGAACATCTCGACCCCGAAGAGCCCTAGGCCGCCGAGGACGTCGGTGATGCGCTTCGCTATGCGATAAACCTCGCGCTCGGCCTTCTCGCTGATTTCAGCCGGCTGCCAGCTGGAGTGATAGTCTCCGTCAATCTGGTAGTGGCCGACGGGCTTCGGGAAGGTAGTAACTACCTCGCCGTTCTCGTCGTAGTGTCTCACGGCCAGCTCGGTAATCTCCACCTCGAAGTCGATATGCTCCTCAACGATTATCTTGTCCGCACTGCCGCGGGCCTTCTTCTTCGCCTCTTCCCACGCCTTCGGGACGTCCTCGGGCCCTCTAACGAAGTACGAACCCTTACCCGAGGAGCTCATTATCGCCTTGGTGTGGCAGGGGTAGCCTATCTTCTCGCAGGCTTCATAGAGCTCGTCCAGGGTTGTGGCATAGGCGTAGCGGGAAGTGGGGACTTTGGCTTCCTTTGCAAGCGTCTCCCTCGTCCTCTCGCGGTGCATTGCTATCCAGGTGGCCTTTGCGTTCGGCACGACGAAGTAGCCGTCCTTCTCAAGCTCGAAGAGGGCATCGAGGTTTATTGCCTCTATCTCGGGGATTATCGCGTCCGGCTTTTCCCTCTCGACGACGGAGAAGAGGAAGTCCGCGTTCCTCATGTCTCCCACGTAGAAGCGGTGGGCGACCTGCATCGCCGGTGCGTTCGCGTAGCGGTCAACGGCTATGACCTCAACTCCGAGTCTTTGGGCCTCAATCGCTATCTCCTTCCCGAGCTCGCCGCTCCCGAGGAGGAGCACCTTCTGGGCGGAGTCGGTCATAGCGGTTCCGAGTTCATCGCGGGGCTTAATCATGACGACCACCTCAATGTTTGACGTTGATATGTTAAAAATCAACAATATTTAAGCCTTTTTAAGCATAAATATGGCAAAAATTCCCGTTACTCCACCAAAAGTGCTTTATGCCTCAGCGACAGAGTACTGCATGTTCCGGGTGATTGGACATGTACAGACGTAAGCTCCTCCTAATCCCGTTCATTCTGTCGCTGGTAGTCCTTCTCCCCACCGTGACTGCAGACTGCAACCCTTCAGAAACATACACCGTGCTGTCGGTTTTTCCTGCAGGAGACTGGCTCTTGATAGCCGTCGGCCACGTGAGCTGGACGTGCGAGATGGTGGCGGGGGAATGGGTTAGCAAACCCAATTTGCCCGACTCAAACGTGGACTACTACATCCTGACCGATGGAAAGGAGGCCTTCCTGCTCGGAAGCGTTAACCCCCTCCTGACCAACGCCACTCCCGTAAGCTTCATCAACGGGACGCTCTACGTGCTCAGAACGAAAGAGACAGAGGAGCCCTTCCAGAACGTTACGGTCTCCGTAAACGGCGAACCCCACAACTTCACGCTCTTTAAGCACGTCACGACGGAGGAGACATACCACTTCAATGGTTGGTGCTTTAATGTTGTTTCGAGGTGCACAATCACTGCATACCCGAATGGAAACATTACCAGGGAATGCAGAGGGGAACCTGTAAACGCCTCAGCTTTTGAACTCCCCCGCACCCCTCTTCAGGGGGAGCCGGTGATATTCGAAGAGGGAAAGTTAAGGTTCACCCTCGACGGCAAGGACTACACTCTTTTGCCCCCTGCGGGGTTTAATGCCTCCAGTGCGAATTTCACGGCGTTTAAAGCCGCCCAAGGGCCAGTTATAGTGAACATGGAGCAGGTGGTTCTGCCGGCAGGTGTAGGAATTGAAGAGACACACCTCATCTTCGTGCCCGAAGGGGGTAAGGCTTCTCCCATCAGAATTTCGCGGGACTTCAGCAGACTCCTCTGCAAAAGCCCGCAGACAGGGGACGCCAACTCCTCAACTCCCCAGGTTACCCCGGAAGAAAAAAGCATCTGCGGGCCCGGTCTGATTGTGCTGGTGAGCACGTTGTTCCTCCTTTTGGGACGCCAACGTGATTAACATTAATTTGCTTAATTTATCCCTCATCTCTTAATCTTTTGCCATATAAATGGCAAAGTTTTTAAGCCCTCGGTGGAACTCTCCCCGGTGGTTCTCATGCTGACCTACGCTCAGGCTGGAGTCGATGACGAAAAGACCGTAAGGGCCCTGAGGGGAATAATAGGACTCGCAAAGGAGACCTTTGAGTTCAGAAAAGGTAAAACTGGAGAACCGGCCGAAAACCTCGGCCACTACTCCGCCCTTCTCGACTTTGGCAGCTTTTACCTCGCAATGACGACCGACGGCGTTGGGACAAAAGTCCTCGTGGCCGAGGCAGTAGGCAAGTTCGACACGATAGGGATAGACATGGTAGCGATGAACGTGAACGACCTGCTCTGCGTTGGGGCGGAGCCGGTGGCGCTCGTTGACTACCTCGCCGTAAAGGAGCCAGACGAGAGGGTGTTTGAAGAGATAGCGAAGGGCCTCTACGCTGGAGCGGAGCAGGCGGGGATGGCGATAGTCGGCGGGGAAACGGCGGTGATGCCAGACCTCATAAACGGCTTCGATCTGGCCGGAACGGCAATTGGAGTCGTGGAGAAGGGGAAGGTCATTACCGGGGAGAAGATAAGGCCCGGCGACGCCGTGATAGGGATTTCAAGCTCAGGAATCCACTCCAACGGGCTAACCCTCGCGAGGAAGCTCCTCATACCCAAATACGGCCTCGACTATGAATATGAAGGCAGAAAGCTCTGGGAGTGGCTTTTAGAACCGACGAGGATTTACGTGAGGGCGGTTCTTGAACTGCTCGAAAGGGTAGACGTTCACGGTCTGGCCCACATAACCGGCGGCGGGCTTACGAACCTCAAGCGCCTAACTGAGTATGGCTTCTCCCTTGAGATGCCTCCAATAGAGGGAATATTCAAGCTCATCTATGAGAACGGCGTTCCGCTGGAGGAGATGTTCAGAGTTTTCAACATGAGCGTCGGCTTCGTGGCAATAGTCCCCAAAGAAGAAAAGGAAGAAGCCCTTGACCTCCTCAACAAGCACTACGAGAGCTTCGAGCTCGGAACCGTCATTGAGGAACCTGGAATAAGGGTCGAGAACTACGGAGTAATGCTTTAAGCCCCCTTTCAAACTTTTCTCGGTGGTCGTATGGAGCTGATGATTAAGCGAAAAGCCTTCCTCGAGGAGCTCTCAAAGGTCGTTGACGAGGCCGTAACGACCTACGGAACCCGACTGAGGAGAATAGAAATAACGGAAGACCCGAAGGGCTGTTATACGGTTTTAATCACCTACGAGTCGGAGCCTGGCCGGTGAGCCTCTCGTAAAGCTCCTCGTAGGCGTTTATAAGGTCGCCTTTATCAAACCTGAAGACGTCCTTGTCGAGGCTCTTTCCGGTTTCTGCGTCCCAGAAGCGGCAGGTGTCGGGGCTTATCTCGTCGCCGAGGACTATCTCTCCCCTCTCGTTCCTTCCGAACTCCAGCTTGAAGTCGACAAGGGTTATACCGCGCTCGGCAAAGTACTTCCTAAGGATTTCGTTCACCTTGAGGGCTATACTCTCCATCTCTTTAATTTCTTCCTCGCTTATGCCGAGGACTTTCGCGTGGTGGTGGTTTATCATCGGGTCACCGAGGCTGTCGTCCTTGTAGTAGAGCTCGATTATCGGCTCCGGAAGTTCGGTGCCCTCTTCGAGCGGGAGGCGCTTCTTCAAACTCCCGGCGACGACATTCCTGACGACGACTTCAACCGGATACATCTTGAGCCTCTCAACGATGAGCCTGTTGTCTCCAGCAATTCCGATGAAGTGAGTCTTGATTCCGTTCTCCTCGAGGACTTTGAAAAGAAACGCGCTAATCTGGGCGTTGAGCCAGCCCTTACCTCTGAACTGGGCCTTCTTCTCTCCGTTGAAGGCAGTGGCATCGTCTTTAAACTCCATAATGGCCTTTCCATCGTCGAGGGGGATAACTTTCTTCGCCTTGCCTTCGTAGACCTGCATGGGTTTCACCATGTTAATGTAAAATCTACCCATATTTAAGGCTTATTTTAACATAAAAACGTCAATCAATGGGCAAAGCTTTTAAACACTGACAAGCAAAAACCCCGTGATAACATCGGCATTTATCAACACTTTCAAGTCAAACCAAGCCGGCGGGGTTCGCCATGAGGGAGAAGTGCGGAATCTTTGCAACGCTGTCGGAGAACGCCCCAAGGAAAGCATACTACGCCCTCATAGCGCTCCAGCACAGGGGGCAGGAGAGCGCGGGGATAAGCGTCTGGAGGCAGAGGATAAAGACGATAGCGGGAAGGGGGCTCGTCTCGGAAGTCTTCAGGGGAAAAGAGCTCTCAAAGCTCAAATCAAGGCTCGCGATAGCCCACGTCCGCTACTCCACCTCCGGCTCCCTCAACGAGACCCAGCCTCTGGAGACGGCATGCTGTGGGAAGACCATCGCGGTGGCCCACAACGGGACGCTTACGAATTTTCTCCCCCTCAGAAGGCACTACAAACGGCTTGGTGTCAAGTTCCAGCACTCCGTTGATTCCGAGCTGTTGGGTATCTCGTTCCTCTGGCACTTCAACGAAACAGGCAACGAGTTTGAGGCGATGAGGGCAGTTTTCAATGAGGTCAAAGGCGCGTATTCCGTAGCCCTGCTCTTCGATGGAAAAATCCTCGTCGCGAGGGACCCTGTCGGCTTCAGGCCGCTCAGCTACGGGAGAGGGGACGGCCACTACTTCGCCTCCGAGGACTCAGCTCTGAGGCTCTTCGCCGAAGATGTAAGGGACGTGAGGCCAGGGGAAGCCTTCCTGCTCTCCGAAGGCGGGGTGGAAAGCAAAGTCCTGGCGAAGGAAAGCCACCACCACTGCGTTTTTGAGTACATCTATTTTGCAAGACCCGACAGCACGATAGACGGCGTGAACGTCTACACAGCAAGGGTTAGAATGGGCGAGGAGCTGGCAAGGGAGAGCCCTGCTGAAGGCGACGTCGTCATAGCGGTTCCCGACTCAGGAAGGGCCGCGGCGCTCGGCTTCTCGCGGGTGAGTGGGATTCCTTACTCCGAAGGCCTCATAAAGAACCGCTACATAGGGAGGACTTTCATAACCCCCGGACAGTTCTACAGGGAGCTGAAGGTCAGGCTCAAGCTCTCGCCGGTAAAGGAGGTCGTGGAAGGGAAGAGGGTCGTCCTCATCGATGATTCAATCGTCAGGGGCACGACGATGAAGCGCATCGTGGCGATGCTGAGAAAGGCAGGCGCGAGGGAAGTACACGTGAGGATAGCCTCGCCGCCGATAAGGCACCCCTGCTACATGGGCATAGACATCCCCACGAGGCACGAGCTGATAGCAGCATTTGGAAGCGTTGAGAACGTGAGGAAAGCCATAGGCGCCGACAGTCTAGCCTATCTCAGCGTCGAAGGGCTGAAGAGGGCCGTTGGAAGGGAAGACCTCTGCCTGGCGTGCCTTACCGGGGAGTACCCTGAGTGGGCCTTCCGCTTCTGAGCTTCCTTATCCTGCAGGCCGAAAACTTGAGCTCCGGCGTCCCGGCCTTGTTGAGGGCGGGGCTCGTTATCCGGTTTGCCTTGAAGTGGAAGGGAACCACAACAACCCCTTCAGGAGCTCCCCCAAGCTTTGCGCGCATCCTTATCCTCCCGCGTCTCGTCTCAATCTCGACCCAGTCGCCGTCCCGGATTCCGAGCTTCCGGGCATCGTGCTCGTTTATCAGGACTCTCGGCTCGCCCATTAGCTTCACAAGCGAGGGGCTTCTCAGCGTCATCTCACCCGTGTTGTAGTGGCTTATCAACCTCACCGTTGTCAGGACGAACGGGAACTCCTTGTCAGGCTCCTCCCAGGGGCGAACACGCTCCACCGCAAAGAGCCTCGCCCTCCCGTCCGGCGTCGCGAAGTCCCAGGTGTGGAGCCTCTTCCTCGGCAGGAATATTCCCTCGCCGTTCTTGAGTTCATCAACGCTTCTCTCCTCAAGCTCCGGGAAAAGACGGAAGTACTCTGCTGTTATCTCCTCAACGCTCGAATAGCTGAACCCCGGCAGGCCGAGGGCCCTTCCGAGCATGGTCAGTATCTCCCAGTCAGGCTTTGAATCGCCCATCGGCTCGCAGATTTTGTGGCCCCACTGGATTCTCCTCTCGCTGTTCATGTAGCTCCCGGACTTCTCGCAGAAGGCTGAAGCCGGCAGGACGTAGTGGGCGTAGCGCGCTGTTCTCGTCATGAAGACCTCCTGGACGACGAGGAGGTCGAGCTTCCTTAAAGCCCTCCTGACACGCATGAAGTCTGCCTCGCTCACCGCGGGGTTCTCGCCGACGATGTAGAGGGCCTTAACGTCGCCCCTTTCAATGGCCTCCCACAGCTCGGTCAGGTAGAGCCCCCTCTCCGTCGGCAGGTCGTCAACGCCCCAGAGCGAGGCGACGCGCTTCCTGAACTTTTCATCGGTGAGAGGGACGTAGCCCGGCAGGAACTCGCTAAGCGCGCCCATGTAAGCGGCTCCCTGGACGTTGTTCTGCCCCCGCATCGGGTAGAGGCCGCCCTTTTCCCCGATGTAGCCGAGGAGCAGCGCGAGATTTATCACAGCCAGGACGTTCTCGACGCCCGAGACGTGCTGGGTCAGGCCCATTCCCCACATCACCGCACCGCTCCCCGCGAGGGCAAAGGTTCTCGCGGCTTCGTGTATCGTCCCGGCGGGGATCCCGGTCACCTTTTCAGCGTACTCAGGGGTGTACTTTCTGACGGCCATCCTTATCTCGGAGAAGCCCCGCGTCCTCGCTTTCACGAACTCCTCGTCGTAGAGCTCCTCGCCGATTATCACGTTCGCCATCGCGTTCGCAAGGACTATGTCAGTCCCGGGCCGTATAACGAGCTTATAATCGGCGAAGGCCATCGTCCGCGTTTCCCTGACGTCAACAACTATCACTTTCGCCCCTTTTTTCTTAGCCTTCAGAATGTAGTCCATGACAACGGGGTGGGTCTCGGCCGGGTTGTAGCCCCATATCAGAATGGCGTTGAAGTTCTCAAGGTCTTCATAGGGGTTCGTCTGAGCTCCGGTGCCGAGGGCGAGCTTGAGCGCGTGGACACTCGCCTCGTGGCAGAGGCGAGCGCAGTTGTCTATGTTGTTCGTCCCGAAGAGGCGCGCAATCTTCTGGAGGAGGTAGTTTTCCTCGTTGCTGACCTTAGATGAGGCTATGAACGCCACCGCATCGGGGCCGTAGAGCTCCCTGATTTCGAGGAGTTTGTGGGAAATCTCCTCCATCGCCTGCCCCCAGCTTATTGGCCTCATCTTCTGGCCTTCCCGCTTGAGGGGGCGCCTAAGTCTGTCCCTGGAGAAGACGAACTCAAGGGCGTAGAGTCCCTTCGGGCAGAGCTTACCCCTGTTGGGCTCGCCTGGATACGGCTTAACCTTCATCGTCTTGGGATCCACGAGGAGCCTGCACCCAAAACCGCAGTAGGGGCAAACGACCGTCTTATGCTCGCTCACGCTATCACCAATAGACAAGCAAAAGGCAAAAATAAAAAGTTTTCTACCAAAAATTAACTGAAAAATGTCAAAATCACAGGCTCACAGCGCCTTCCGCAGGAAGTACTCGTGAACCCTCGTGTCGTCGGTCAGCTCAGGGTGGAACTCAAGGCCGATGACGTTGTCCTGCTCGATGCCCACAACCCTGTCCCCAAGCCACGCTATCGGCTTCACCTTGTCGCTCAAAAGCTCGACTATCCTCGGGGCGCGGATGAATACACCCAAAAACGGCTCGTCGCTGAAGGCCAGCTTTATGGGCGCCTCAAAGCTGTCCACCTGCCTCCCGTAGGCGTTTCTGTTTACCTTAACGTCGAGGAGCTCAAGGAACTTCTGCTCTGGAGTTGCGCCTATTACCTCCTTGGAGAGCATTATCAGGCCCGCGCAGGTGCCCATGATCGGGAGCCCTTCCTCACCGAGCTTCTTGACCGGCTCAAAGAGGCCGTTCTTTTGCATGAGCCTTGAGATAGTTGTGCTCTCCCCGCCGGGGATTATGATGGCTGAAATCTCCTCAAGCTGTTCCGGCCTCTTCAGCCAGATGACCTCTCCGCTCACGCCGAGGTTCTCAAGGGCCCTCCTAGCGGCCTCGATGTGCTCTTCCACGTCGCCCTGAAGGCCTATAACCCCTACCTTGACCATTTTTATCCCTCCAAAAGCGGAAAAGGAGAAGAGTCAGACGCCCCTCTCCTCAAGGCGGACTTCGAGCTCCTCGATGTCCTGGCCGCGCATCGGCTCGCCGATTTCCTTGCTAATCTCAACGAGGACATCAGGCTCGTCCCAGTGGTTGACGGCCTCGACTATTGCCCTCGCCATCTTCGGCGGGTTGGAGCTCTTGAAGATTCCGGAGCCGACGAAGACGCCGTCCATGCCCATCTGCATCATGAGGGCGGCATCTGCAGGGGTGGCGACTCCTCCGGCGGCAAAGTTGACGACCGGAAGCCTTCCAAGCTTCTTTATCTCAAGGAGAACCTTGTAGAGGCCGTCAACGATTTCGCGGTAGGTGTAGTGTCCGTAAATCGGCTCGTTCTCGAGAACCCTTGCCGGAAGCCCGGCTATCTCCTTGACGTTGAGGGCGAGCCTGAGATAGGGCTCGGCGAACTTTTCGGCAACGCCGTAGACCTGCTCATCGGTCATGGCCTGAATCTGCCTTATTCCCTCCGCAACGAGGCGAACGTGCCTGACGGCCTCGACGATGTTTCCTGTTCCTGCCTCGCCCTTGGTTCTAATCATTGCGGCCCCTTCCCATATCCTCCTCACGGCCTCACCAAGGTTCCTCGCCCCGCAGACGAAGGGAACGTTGAACTCGCGCTTGTCTATGTGGAAGAACGGGTCAGAGGGCGTTAGAACCTCGCTCTCGTCAATCATATCAACTCCAAGGGCTTCGAGAATTTTTGCCTCGGCGACGTGGCCGATTCTGACTTTAGCCATTACGGGGATCGTAACGGCGTCCATTATCTCCTGAATTTTCTCAATTGGGGCCATTCTCGCAACGCCACCGGCCTTCCTGATGTCGGCAGGGACGCGGTGAAGGGCCATGACAGAAACGGCTCCAGCTTCCTCAGCAATCCTCGCCTGCTCGGCGTTTGTAACGTCCATGATGACTCCGCCCTTGACCATCTTGGCGAAGCCCCTCTTCAGCCTCTCAGTACCTTTCTTCTCAATAACGTCAAGCTTCCCCATACCACACACCCCGGTTCACGGTCTTCGTCGGTTATCAAAACTCATTCATAGGTTATCAAAGAAGGGAGATATATAAGTCTTGCCACAGCAATGTCATAAATGAAGCGAAAAATGTTTAAACAAATACATCAAAAGCCGAAAGACACCATCTAAGTGTTCTCACGTCCCCAAAGGCACATTTAGGAGCCCTAGCAGTTATTTTGTCATGAAAAGCCACTTCTGCAACCCAAAGGGGCATACAAATCCACTGGGGAATACTTTTTTAATACGGTTCCGAGATTAATAAGGGATTCCAGATGATAAAGAAAGCGGTTATCCCAATAGGGGGTGAAGCAACGAGGCTGAGGCCCCTCACGATAGAGACCTCAAAGGGACTTGTCAGGCTTCTGAACAAGCCGATTCTTGAGCACTCAATCCTCAGCCTCGCGAGGGACGGCGTGGAGGAGGTTTATCTCGGTGTCAGGGGCTACGTCAACTACACGACGCTCTTTGACTACTTCCGTGAGGGCTACTGGCTGAAGAAGAAGTACGGCCTTGAGAAGGAAGTCAGAATACGGTACATGCCCAGGTATGAGAGCACCACCAACGGCGACGCTGTCTGGTACACCATGAGGTACTACGACATCAAGGAGCCAGTAGTGGTTATTCAAGGCGACAACATATACCAGCTCAGCCTCAGGGAGATGTACGAGTGGCACAGGAAGAAGAACGCCTTCATGACGATAGCTCTTCAGCCTGTCAATGACGTTACCGGCTTTGGTGTGGCGAAGATAGACGACGACCACAGGATAGAGTACTTCGTCGAGAAGCCGAAGCCGGAGGAGGCCCCAAGCAACCTCGCGAACACCGGAATCTACATACTCTCCGAGAACTTCTGGGAGTTCCTTGAGGAGGATTGGGCCAAAGAGATGAAAGAGAACCGCAGGCTGGACTTTGGAGGGGACATAATACCCGCGCTCATAGAGCACGGCTACGATGTCTACGGCTACCCGATGAGCGGCTACTGGTTCGACATCGGGACGCCCGACAGGTACCTGAACGCGGCGATGTACCTGCTACACCACCTCTCTCCAGAGGACATGGAGGCCGTCGAGATAACCCATGACGTTTACATGCAGGGCAAGTCCGAGATGTCCGAAGACCTGCGCAAGAGGATAAGGGACATGATAAAGCGCGGTGAAGTTCTCATTGAAGGAAAAGCCCTCTTGGGAAGGCACATCTCAATAGGGAAGGGCACCGTCCTGGAGGACGCCATCATAGACAACTACTCCATGATTGGAGAGAACTGTGAGATACTTCACTCCGTCATAATGGACAGGGCAAAGCTGGGGAACAACGTGAGGATAATAAACTCAATAGTCGGCAGGCACGTCGAGATAGGCGATAACGTGAGAATTGTCAACTCGGTCATCGGGGACAACGCCGTGATAAGTGACAACGTGAGAATGTACAACGTCAAGATATGGCCCCACGAGTTCGTGGAGAACGGGGCATCGCTTGAGAACTACACTGTGAGGCATACCGCTCCGAAGAGGTAGGATATCGGATTCAAAGGACTGGAGAAGCTTTCTTTTCTATATTTCCAAGATTCTCGGGACTTGAAGAAAATGAGAGCCAGGAAAGAGAGCCAGATTAAAGCTTTTCAACGATTTCAAGGCTCACGTCGAAGTTCTTCACCGAGTGCGTCAGGTAGCCGAGGCTGATAACGTCGATGTCTAGCCTGGCGTACTCCCCGATGTTCTCCGGCGTTATGCCCCCGGAGACCTCGATTTTCACCCTCTCGCGCAGGCCCTCACGCCTTAGAGCCTCTATCGTTCTCTCTATCTCTTCGGGCGTCATATTGTCGAGCATCACAACGTCGGCCCCCGCCTTTACCGCCCTGAGGGCGTCCTCAAGGCTCTCCACCTCCACTTCGACAACCTTGTAAAGGGAAAATTCCTTCGCGCGCCTTATTGCTTCTTCCAGCGGAACAAGGGCGAGATGGTTGTCCTTAATGAGTATCGCGTCGCTCAGCGAGAACCTGTGGGGCTCGCCGCCGCCGATGAGTATGGCCCTCTTGTCTATCGGCCTGAGAAGGCTCTTCCTCGTGCCAGCTACACGGACCTTCGAGTTCACGGCCCTGACCTTCTCGACGAGCCTCCTAACCTCGGTCGCGATACCGCTCATCCTGCCCATGACGTTGAGAGCCGTCCTCTCGACGAGCAAAATGGCCCTCGCGTCCCCCTCAAGCTCGAGGATTACGTCTCCTTTCCTAACTTCCTCGCCATCGCGTTTTCTGACCGAAACCTTGACGCCAAAGTGCTCGAAGAGAGCTTTAGCTTCTTCAACGCCCGCTATAACCCCATCCTGCTTGGCTATGATTACGGCCCTGGCTTTGGTGCCCTCGGGAATCACGGCCTCGCTCGTCACGTCACCGAAGGGTGCATCTTCCTCAATGAAGCGGAGGAGGTATGAAACTGGTATCATTCTCCTTCACCTCCCAGCAGGAACTTCCAGAGGGGCACGAGCCGAACCTTCTTCCCCTCCACCTCGATTGTATCATCACGCTCCCAGTTTATTATCGTTAGGCTGTCACAGTTGAGCTTCTCAGAGGCGCTCATAAGCGCCGAAACCTCCCGCTCAAACGTTTCGGGTTCATCAAGGGAATAGCTTACCTGTATCAGCTCGGAAACAATGCCGTCCTCAACCACAGCAAAATCAACTTCCCTGCCCCGCTCGTCCTTGAAGTAGTAAAGCTCCCTCTCCTGCCTCCTGAGTTCAAGGAAAACGGCGTTCTCCATCAGCCTGCCGGTGCTCCCTCCCGAACGGGGGGAATAGGCGTTTATCAAACCGGAGTCAATGATGTAAACCTTTGGGAGGCTCTTCTCAACCTCCTTGAGGTTGTGGGAGAACTTCCTGAGCGGGAAAACCAGGTAGGCCTCTTCAAAGTACTCGAAGTAGCTGTAGAGGGTGTTCCTGCTCACCTCGACCCCCATACCCTTCATGTATCTGGCCGTTTTGTTTACCGAAAACTCCTTGGCGAAGGACGCCATGAGGAGCTTCAAAAACAGCCGAATCGCCTTCAGGTTCTTCACGTTGTGTCTCTCGACCACGTCGCGGTAGAGCATCACATCAATGTACTCAGAAAGGGTCTTTCTCTTGAGGAAGGGGTCGTCGAGCAGAACGACCTCGGGGAAGCCACCGAACTCAAGGTACTCCCTCAGAAAGGCCTTTATCCTCGCCTCGTCTCTCGTGGAGATGTACTTGCCCGGGGTAAAGCCCTTTGCCCTCATGAACTCACGGAAGGAGAAGGGAAACATCTCGAAGGTGAGCGTTCTCCCACGCAGTGCCGTTGCGATTTCCCTGCTCAGGAGCTTTGAAGAAGAACCCGTCAGATAGACCCTGAAGCCGTCCCTCTCAAGGGCTCTCTTGACGAAGAGCTCCCAGTTTTCAACCTCCTGAACCTCATCGAGGAAAAGGTACTTCTCCTCGGCATCGGGGAAGAGCTCGTAGAAGACCTTCACGAGGGTCGAGAGGTCGTCAAGGCTCGGCGGGTATATCCTGTCGTCGTCGAGGGGGAAGAAAACGGCCGCCTTACCTTCACTTCTCAGCCTGGAGAACTTTTGCAGGATGTAGAATGTCTTTCCGGTCCTCCTCGGCCCGATTATAGTTACTGCCTTGTTCACCGCCAGGTCATCGGGGACGTTGAGCTCACGTTCGATGCCATCAACGCTGAGGTCGAGGTAGTCCATCACTACCTGTGCTATGACTTCCTCACGGCTCATGTTAAGTGAAAAGGCAAAAATCCTTAAAAAGTTTCCCTCCTAACTTAACAAAAATCCCGGAATCTTGCACTTCCAACTTAACACCTTAGCTCATCTCAAGCATTCTCTCGATGGCCTTCCTGGCCTTCTCAGCTATTTCAGCGGGCACTTCGACCTTGTGTTTCATGTCCCTGAGCGACTCGTAGATGTGGTTGAGGGTTATCGCCTTCATGCCGATGCAGACGGCGTCCTCCCTTGCCGGGTGGAACCTGATGTCAGGGTAGAGCTTGCTGAGGCGGTAAACCATCTCTTTCTCAGTGAAGACGACCCACTCGCTCCACTCTTTAGCTCTTCTTATCATTCCGCCGGTGGAGACAATTATATCGGCCCTCTCCTGAACCTCCGGCTCACACTCGGGGTGAACCATAAGCTTTGCCTCCGGATGAAGCTTCCTCGCGCGCTCGACGTCTTCAACGGTGAACTTCCTGTGGACGTAGCAGTGGCCGTTCTCCGGGATGGGTATGACCTTTTTGCCTGTCTGCCTGGCAACGTAGTGGGCGAGGTTCTTGTCCGGTCCGAAGATTATCACGTCGGAGTCGAGCTTTTCAACTATCCTGACGGCGTTGGCGGAAGTTACCGTGACGTCGGCGTAGGCCTTCGCCTCGGCGGTTGTGTTCACGTAGAGAACCACAGGCGCGTCCGGGTACTTCTTTTTCGCCTCAAGTATGTGCTTGACCTTCAGCATGTTGGCCATCGCGCAGGTGGCCCCCCTCTCCGGCAGGAGGACGGTCTTTTCAGGGTTGAGGATTTTGGCGGTCTCGGCCATGAAGTCAACGCCCGCAAAGACTATTACCTCGGCATCAACGTTTATGGCCTTCCTCGCGAGTTCAAGGCTGTCGCCGAGAAAGTCGGCTATGTCCTGGACTTCGGGAAGCTGGTAGTTGTGGGCCATGATTATCGCGTTACGCTCCTCCTTCAGGCGTTCAATTTCTGCTATGAGCGCCTCCTTCTCCATAATCTCACCTCGCTTGGATGGGGGTAGAGGGAGAAGATTAAAAGGTTGTTGGCCACATTTGATTAGAGCCTGCACTTCCCATCGAAAAAGCTCGGCCTCTCGAAGGCCTTTCTCATAACCGGAAAGTCCTCGCGGTAGTGACTTCCCCTGCTCTCCTCCCTGGCTAAAGCGCACTCAAGGACGCCCCTCGCGAGCAGTTTCAGCCTCGGGTCGGCCTCGATTCCCTCAAGCTTCCTGAGGCCCTCCTTTAGCGTTTTGGCGCTCCTCACGATTCCCGCATAACTCCAGAGCAGTTCTCTCAGCGCGTCAACGTCCCCCTGTTCGTAGCCGTGGTAGGCCAGCTCCTTAACCTCCCCTCCCCTCGGCCTCTCGCGTGCTATCGTTCTGGCAACCTCAAGGCCGGAGACGATGCACTCAAGGAGGGAGTTGCTCGCCAGCCTGTTCGCCCCATGGAAGCCGTTGCTCATCGCTTCACCTATCGCGTAAAGGTTTTTAATCCCCGTCCTGTACCAGAGGTCGGTCGCTATCCCACCCATAGTGTAGTGGGCTATCGGCGAGACGGGAATTAAGTCTCTGGCCGGGTCAATCCCGTCCTTCCTCAGGAAAGCGTATATCTGAGGGAAGCGCTTCTTAAAGTCCTCTATGCCGGTTGCATCGAGGAAGACTCTCCTGCCGGCCTTCATCTGGTTATATATCGCCCTAGCAACGATGTCCCTAGTGGAGAGCTCGTTCACGAAGCGCTCGCCGTCTTCGGTTACCAGCTTTGCTCCGGCTCCCCTGACGGCCTCGCTGATAAGGAAAACACCTTTCTTTCCGATGTAGCCGGTCGGGTGGAACTGGACGAACTCAAGGTCACGGGCGGGGGCGCCTTTCATTACCGAGTCGCCGATTAGAAGGCCGGTGTTCTCGGGGGAGCCGGCGGTGAACTTAAACAGAGCAGAGAAGCCACCTGAGGCTATAACAGTTGCATCGAAATGAAGGAACTCACCATCAACGAAGACCCCGTAGGCCTTCCCTCTCTTTACCCCAAGCTCTTCCGCCTTTCCTTTAACGAAGTGGACGCCGAGTTCCCTGGCACGGAGGTAGAGCAGTTTGGTCACGTGCTTTCCGGTCTCGTTCTTAATCGTGAAGACCCTGTGAAACGAGTGTCCGCCCTCGGTTTCACTCGCCTCGAACTTCAGGCCGAGGGAAGTGAGAAAATCATAGGCCTCGCTCGCCTTCGAGATTACGTTCCAAACGACCTCGCGGTCGTTGATGTACTTTCCGGCTTTGATTGTGTCGAGGACGTGGGCTTTGGGGGAATCGCCTTCGAGGATGGGAAATGCCACCCCAGCCTGGGCGAGGTAGGAATTGCTCTTTTTGATTCCGGGGCCGATGAGCGTGACATCAAAACCCTTCTTTGCGAGCGCTATGGCCGCTGTCAAGCCGGCAATACCATCGCCTATGATTCCAACCCTCATCTAACCACCGGGAAAAGAAGAGAAGAGGGACTTAAACGGTTTTTGTTTTCTTCAAATTTTCACCCGAATCAGCCACCTGAGCTTGCCGGCGTCTATGCTCTTTGTCATCAAAACTCCGCTCTCAAAGACCCACACCGCCAGGCGGAGCACTAACCCGTTCCAGAGCAGGAGATAGAGAACCGCCGCGGCGGCCCGCAGGTAGTCGCCGTTTGTTGCACTCAAAAAGGCCCAGAGGGGCGCGTAGCCGGGGTCGGCCTTTACAAGGAGCCCGGCGGCACCCGAAACATCAAGCCCCGCAAAGGCAACCAGGAGGGGAATCAGGTAAAGCACCTCAACGAGTCCCGCCAGGCTGAGGGCACTCCTCACATCGAGGGTAAAAAGCGAGACCAGCAGGCTCGTGAGGAGCATCAGCAGGAAGAGCAGGAAAACTCCGGCCGAGAAGAAGACGACTGGCCCTACACCAACCGACACGCCGGTCGGGCCTCCTCCGGAGGTCTTTGGGAGCATGGAGACGGCCCAGGTCGAGAGTGTTAAAGACGCCAGCACCAAAAAGCTGAAGACCACGGAGGCGAAAATCTTCCCGAGGATTATCGACCTGCGCGAGACCGGGAGGGTGAGGAGCGTCTCAAGCGTCTTTCCTTCCTTCTCCATGGCGACGGAGGCCGCTACCGCCTGGGAAGCGTATACCCCAATGACGAAGAGAACCAGTGGCACCGCCAGCGCACTCCGGAGGAGCGCCGAGACGTAGCGCGAGGGCTCGACGCTGAGAACACTCCCGCCGACGTCGAGGAGGAACTCTGGCCGTATTGATGGGAAGACGCCCTCACCGAAGCGCAGAACCAGCGCCTTCAAAGCCCCGGCCAGCCTGACGGTCTTAAAGTCAAGCACCGATGAAAGTTCCGTCTCGATTAACAGACTTGGAGAGCGCCCGCTTTTGATTGCGTCCGAGAATCCGGCCGGGATAACGAGCCTAACCGGCGAGCCGTTATCTATGACAACGCCACTTTCTTCCAAGAACTCGATGAGCGCCCTTGAGTACTCCCCGGAATCCTCATTGACAACGCTGATTACGAGGCTTGATGAGCGTGAGGACGACTGCAGAACTCCGAAAAGCAGTGGGATAAAGATTATTGGGACGATTATGGCCGCCAGGAGCCTCCTATCCCTCAAAATGTCCGCGAGCTCTTTCTTAAACATAATCCACAGCTCACCCATGGAAAACCCTCCCAGAGGCCGTTACAAAGACTTCTTCGAGGTTCTCAGCCTCGTACTTGGCCTTCAGCTCCCCAGGCGTCCCGGTCTCAACGATCCTGCCCCCCTCTATTATCGCCACCCTGTCGCACAGGAACTCGACCTCGAGCATGTTGTGGCTCGAAACGAGGACTGAAACGCCTTCTTCGCTGGAGAACTCCTTTATGCGCTTTCTGATTTCATAGGCACTTGACACGTCCAGCCCGCTCGTCGGCTCGTCGAGGATAGCCAGCCTCGGCCTCACCATCAGCGCCCTCGCCAGGAGGAGCTTCCTCGTCATTCCCTTGGAGTAGGTCGCAACCCTGTCGTGGAGCCTGGCCCCAAGGCCAGCTATTTTAATCCCCAGCTCGACCATCTCGTCGGCGTCCTTTCCCGTCGCCTGCGAGTACAGCCCGGCCATGAAGCGGAGGTACTCGAGCCCCGTCATGTTCCTGTAGGCGCCGGCCTCCTCCGGCAGGTAGCTTATCAGCTTCCTGACCCTCTCGGGCTCCTTAACGACGTCATGTCCCATCACTTCAGCTTTTCCCCTGTCCGGAGGGAGGAGCGTTGCGAGGATTTTGAGGGTCGTGCTCTTTCCCGCTCCGTTCGGCCCGATGAGACCGAATATCTCGCCTTCCATCATCTCGAAGCTTATCCCCCTGAGGGCTTTAATGCCTCCATACTCCTTTTCAAGGTCCCTGACAACGACGGCGGGGCTTTGAGACATCACCTCTCCCACCCCACAATTATGCTTAGAGGTTGGAGAAGGTTACTTATAAAAGTTTCTTTCCAAGTATGCTTAGGCAGAATAGGAGAAAGAAAATTCAGAAAGCAACCAAACTCCCGAACAGGGGCAAAAATCCAAAATCACTTCCCCAACGGATAGTTCGGGGCCTCGTTGGTGATGAGTATGTCGTGCGGGTGGCTCTCCTTAACTCCCGCCTGCGTTATGATGACGAACTCACCCTTCTCCTTCAGCTCCTCGATGTTCTTAGCGCCAACGTAGCCCATTCCCGAGCGCAGACCACCAATGAGCTGGTAGAGAACCTCGCTCACCGGCCCCTTGTACGGCACAACGCCCTCAACTCCCTCCGGGACGAACTTGCGCGTCTTCATGTGGCCCTTCTGGTAGTACCTCTCGGCTCCGCCCTTCATCATCGCCCCAAGCGAACCCATGCCGCGGTACTGCTTGTAGCGCCGTCCGTTGATGACAACCTCTTTACCCGGCGCCTCCTTAGTTCCAGCTAAAAGAGAGCCGAGCATGACGGCATCGGCTCCGGCCGCTATCGCCTTAACGATGTCGCCCGAGTAGCGGATTCCGCCGTCCGCTATGACGTGAAGCCCGTACTCGCTCGCTTTGTCGGCGACGAGCGCTATGGCCGTGATTTGCGGGACGCCGACACCGGCAACAACGCGGGTGGTACAGATGCTCCCCGGCCCAATTCCCACTTTCACGGCATCGGCGAAGGTCAAATCATCGACGGCCTTCGGGTTGGCAATGTTTCCAACGATGAGGTCTGCATCGACAGCTTTCCTTATCTCCTTCATTGCCTTGATTGCTTTGAGGTTGTGGGCGTGGGCGGTGTCAATTACGATAACGTCAGCCCCCGCCCTGTCGAGAGCCTTCGCCCTTTCAAGGTCAAAAGGCCCAACGGCAGCAGCAACCACCAAATCGCCGTTCTTGTCATGGACGGCGTTCTTATACTTCCTTCTCCTCGCCAAATCGCTCATCGTGATTATGCCAACGAGCCTGCCCTCAGAGTTCACAACGGGAAGCCTGTCAATCCTGTGCTCGAACATCAGGTTGAGGGCTTCCGCGGCCGTTACGCTCTCGGGAACTGTTATCGGCTCGCCGGTCATGACTTCCCGCACGAGCTTCCCCTGCCTCACGGCTATGTCCTTCTTGCTGATAACGCCAACGACTTTTCCGTCTTCGACGACCGGCAGGCCGTCAATGTCGTTCTTCTCCATGAGGAAGAGGGCGTAGTCCACTGTTTCGTCGGGCGAAATCGAGATTACTTCCTCGACGATGAAGCGCTCTGCGCGCTTGACTTTCCTGACCTGCTCGACCTGTTCGCTTATGCTCATGTTCCTGTGGATTACGCCCAGACCGCCCTCGCGGGCCATCGCGACTGCCATCTCCCACTCGGTTACGGTGTCCATCGCCGCGCTGAGAATTGGAATGTTGAGCTTTACGTTCGGCGTTATCCAGGTCGAGACGTCCACGTCCTTTGGCTCGACCTCGGTCGGCTGGGGCACCAGAAGAACGTCGTCGAAGGTGTAACCCCTAATGGCATTAACAAGTTTGTGTTCAAATTTTCCCATTTTTGCCCGACCTCCACGTCCTTTTTAACGTGAACCTGGCAAGTATTTTTAAGGGTTTCGAGAAGCCCCCTCGTTGTATATCTGCCACCCCGGAGGTTGTCACGCAACATTTTGACGAAGGGGGAGAGGTTTTTTCAGGAAAAATCTGTCCAATGTACAAAAAAGCCTCCGAAAAGCACTTATATATGCATGGGTGCCTTGTTATGGTGATAACCATGAGGAGGGCTTACGAAATTCGCAGGAGGGTTTCAGAAAAGGAAAGGGGGGAGGGCCAAACCCTTCGTTAGCGTCGGCTCTGAGGAACTGCTGTTTGAGGTTCTAAAGGAAGGTCTGTTCTGGGCCGCCCTCGGCCGGCCGTCTGAGGTCATGCCGTTTCTGAGGGGCAAACTTTTGGGCAACGGCTTCAGCGAAGGCTCCAAGAGACAGCTCGAGTGGCTCCTCGACGAGCTCCAGAGCTTCTACGAGCGCGTCGCCTGCGGTGGCCGCGTGGAAGAAAGGCACCTGAGGGCAATCAAGTCCTTCCACAGGGACATAGTATCTGTCCTAGAGACGGAAGGGGCTTAGCTTTTTAACCCCTCTTCCCCACTCTTCTTGGGATGATGAGGGAAGTTTCGTCCGAGCGGTGAGGAAACTCGCATGGGCTGACCAACCCTCAACCTTTTAAAAGGCTCTTCTTTTTGCTCTCCGGGGGCCAAAAATGGACGAAAAACTTGAGAAGTTCATCAATCACCTCAAAGTCCTCGTGGAATACGAGAGAAAGGCCGAGATTGAAGCGATGAAGGCAGAGATGAGAAGGCTCAGCGGCCGCGAGAGGGAGAAAGTTGGGAGGGCCGTTTTAGGTTTAAACGGTAAAATCGTCGGCGAGGAGCTCGGCTACTTTCTGGTGAAATACGGCCGCGAGAGGGAAATCAAGACGGAGATAAGCGTCGGAGATTTGGTCGTAATCAGCAAGAGAGACCCGCTGAAGAGCGACCTGGTTGGAACCGTCGTCGAGAAGGGGAAGCGGTTCATAACGGTCGCCCTTGAGACCGTCCCGGACTGGGCGCTTAAGGGTGTGAGGCTCGACCTCTACGCCAACGATATAACATTCAAGCGCTGGCTTGAGAACCTCAACAACATCCGCGAGAGCGGGAGAAAGGCTCTGGAGTTCTACCTCGGTCTGAGAGAACCGGAAGAGAGCAAGCCGGTTGAGTTCGAGCCCTTTGATAAAAACCTGAACGCGAGCCAGAGGAGGGCCGTTGCCAAGGCCCTTGGGAGTCATGATTTCTTCCTGATTCACGGGCCCTTTGGGACGGGAAAGACGAGAACGCTCGTCGAGCTGATACGGCAGGAAGTCGAGCGCGGAAACAGGGTTTTGGCCACCGCCGAGAGCAACGTGGCCGTTGACAACCTCGTCGAACGGCTGGTCGATTCCGGTTTGAATGTCGTTCGCGTCGGACACCCGAGCAGGGTCTCAAAAGCTCTCCACGAGACGACCCTTGCTTACCTCATGACCCAGCACGAGCTCTACGGTGAGCTGAGGGAACTCCGCGTAATCGGGGAGAACTTGAAAGAAAAGAGGGACACCTTCACCAAACCAGTTCCGAAGTACAGGCGCGGGCTGACTGATAAGCAGATTCTCCGCCTGGCTGAGAAGGGGATAGGGACGAGGGGCGTTCCAGCTCGGTTAATCCGCGAGATGGCACAGTGGCTCAAAATCAACGAGCAGGTGCAGAAGACCTTCGACGATGCTAAGAAGCTGGAGGAGAGAATAGCGAGGGAGATAATAAGGGAAGCTGACGTTGTCCTGACAACAAACGCCTCCGCCGGGCTGGAGGTGGTGGACTACGGCTCCTACGACGTGGCGGTGATAGACGAGGCGACCCAGGCCACCATTCCGAGCGTCCTCATACCAATCAACCGCGCGAAGCGGTTTGTTTTGGCCGGAGACCACAAGCAACTACCGCCGACGATACTCAGCGAGAAGGCAAAGGAGCTCAGCAATACCCTCTTTGAGGGGCTGATTGAGCGCTATCCTCAGAAGAGCGAGATGCTCACCGTCCAGTACAGGATGAACGAACGGCTAATGGAGTTCCCGAGCAGGGAGTTCTACGACGGAAAGATAGAGGCGGCGCCAGAAGTTAAGCGGATTACCCTCTCAGACCTTGGGGTTAAGTGCCCGGAGTTTGGAGAGCAGTGGGACGACGTCCTTAAGCCGGGCAACGTGCTGGTCTTCATAGACACCTCCAAGAGAGAAGACCGCTTCGAGAGGCAGAGGCGCGGTAGTGAGAGCCGCGAAAACCCGCTTGAGGCCAGGCTGGTGAAGGAGGTCGTTGAGAGGCTCCTGGAGCTGGGAGTTAAGCCCGAATGGATAGGTGTCATAACGCCCTACGACGACCAGCGCGACCTTATAAGCTCGCTCCTGCCGGAGGAGATAGAGGTCAAGACCGTTGACGGCTATCAGGGAAGGGAGAAGGAGGTAATAGTCCTTTCATTAGTCCGCTCCAACAGGAGGGGTGAGCTTGGCTTCCTGAAGGACCTGAGGAGGCTGAACGTCTCGCTGACGAGGGCGAAGAGGAAGCTGATTCTGGTAGGCGACTCCGCAACGCTGAGCGCCCACCCGACGTACAAACGGCTGGTTGAGTTTGTGGGTGAGAGAGAAACGGTAGTTGATGCCGGGAAGCTGGGGGTGTGATGCATGTTCCTCTACACCAAAAACTTCGACGAGCAGAAGGAGAAGGCGATGGGGAGCCTCAGGCAGGCGTTAGTCGAGGGAAAGGTGGACGAGGACATAATTCCCCTCCTTGAAAAGATAAACGCGCTGGAGAACTACTTCACAACGAGCTCCTGCTCGGGCAGGATTTCGGTCATGGAGATGCCCCACTTCGGGGACAAGGTGAACTCTGTGTGGCTCGGCAAGTGGCACAGAACAGTCAAAGTCGAGGAGGTGCTTGAGGCCATTGAGAGACACAGGAAAGGCCAGCTCTGGTTCCTCGTGAGGAGTCCAATCCTGCACGTCGGCGCGAGAACCCTTGATGACGCCGTTAAGCTGCTCAACCTCGCCATAGGGCTGGGCTTCAAGTACAGCAACATCAAGAGTGTGAGCCACAAGAAGCTCCTCATCGAGATACGCTCCACCGAGAGAATGGACGTCCCGCTCGGCGCGGATGGAGAGCTCTGGGTGAGCGAGAATTACATCGAAAGAATCGTGAACATAGCGAACGACCAGCTGAGAAGGTTTAAGGGGAAGCTGAAGAGGCTGGAGGAAGAAGTGGAGAGAATCTCAATAAACGACGAATAACACCCCAAAACAAAGTTTTAGACGGAAAGGAGACGCAAAGCGTTATATAAAACAATAACGCTTAGTGTGTTAAGGGATACCATGAATAGAACGATGCTCATCATTGGACAGACGCTCAGCCTCTCGGCAAAGGTGGCAGGAGCCCTGTTTCTCACTTACGTTTACCGGAAGCACCGGCGAAAGCCGGCCCTCTGCTGGTCGCTTTCCTGGGTAGCGGCCGCTTCTTCGATATTCGCCGACATAAGCGAGAACATATGCCTGCTATCACTGTCTGAAGCATTCTGGGCGGCTCTACTCTTCTGTGGGACACTCTGTCTGCTTGAGGAGAAGGGGGACGTAAACAGAATGGTGAAAGCGCTGTCGGCTATCCCCGTTATAATAAGCCTATACGGAATCCTAATAGGGACTCTGGACTATTCCTCCGATTGGTTTGCTCTTCTCGGCCTGCCCTATGCGGTCTCCGCCCTGTTCATTACAGCTTCCGGGCTTCTAATTATTTCCCTAAAAGACATATATAACACCAAAGCTGTTCATCTTGGTGGCGTCATCACGGTTCTGGGGCTCCATGAACTCGACTTTCCAGTTTTAAGGCTCGTTGAGCGGTTTGCCCCAATAGGCTTCGTTCTGGGTTCCATGTTGGCGGTTCTCTCAGCGTACTTTATGATAAAGTTCGTCTTCACGGCTGAATTCATAAAGGTTGAGAAGCCTCGGGTGGAAATAGACTTCACTCCGGGTGTGATGATAGTTAGTCCTGAGGAGTACCCCGCAATAAAAGAGAAGCTCAAAGAGGTGCCGGCGCTTGCGTTCGTCAGGGACGTAAACGTCCCAGAGGTGTGGAACAGGTTCTTTGTTACGACCTCAGGCAAAGATAACGCAATACCCCCCACAAATCTTGCAAAAATCCTCGACATCACGACGCGATACCTGCGGGAGGCCAATGAAAAGGGATTCCACGGTGTAGTCGTCGTGGACTGCCTCGAATACCTGAAGACATACAACGGATTCGAAGCTATTTCAAAATTCCTGGCGTCCCTCAGGGACTCAACAGTCCTGCACAACGGAGTCCTAATCCTGGTTGTAGAGGAAAACGCGTGGGAGACAAAGGAACTTGGGATGCTGAAAAGAATCCTGGGTTAATCTAGAAGCTTTTGACTAGGCCGTGCCACTGCTAAGGGCCGGGTGCATTAACACCCTCGTTGACGTAGAAAGGGCCAAGGAAGCGCTGGAAATCGGCCTTAGACAGAAAACTAAGGCCCCATATTCAGCCCCGAACCCACAGCCGACGCCATAACCGGATTAAAAAGAAAGTCAGACGCTAAGTGGGAGTTTCACGTAGTCAAGGACGCTTCCGCGGCTCTTCTTTATCTCCACGTGCTCCACGAGCTCCATGAACTGGCCCCCAGCGAGGCCGTCGCCTATTATCGCGCTCCCCTGGGCGGCCTCTTTGGCCTTACCCTCAAGACCCCTCTGCCTGACGACGGGAAGGTCAAAGAGCTCCTCGAATGTGTCTTCCACGTCCTTCCTCAGCTCGTCTATGCGCATCAGCCTGCCCGAGAGGATTATCTCCTGGGCATTTCCAACGACGGCAAGTTCTGAGGCAACGGCCTTAATGAAGCCGTCCTTCATGGCCTCCCATGCCTTTGAGAAAGGTTCTTCGTCAAGCCTTCTGGCGAACTCCTCGGGAGGGAGTATCTCGTTGGCCGCTATCACCGTTGCCCCGCCCCAGAAGAGGTGCCACTTCTTTATCCTCCCCATCAGGTAGGCGACCTCGCCGTCGAGGGCACCGCTGTTTACATAAGCTGGGCCAGGGAATATCGTCCCGCCGATGCCATCAACGATTTTTCCTCCCTTCACGGCTCCAGCGTAGTTGTAGCCGAAGCCCACCTCGAGGAGGACGAAGGAGACATCGCTGTACTCAATTCCAAGCCTCTTCGCCTGGTCGTAGATGCCGAGCACGGTTATCGCCATCTTGTCCGCCGTCCCCATGTCCACCCTGTTGTACTTCCTCCACTCAGGGACGGTTGGAAGGTGAATGACCCCAGGAATGAACCAGACGTTCATGCCCTTCTCGGCCATCTGGCCGACCATCTCCTGGAGGCCGAGGAGAACGGGGATTTCCTTCATTTCCTCCTCTCTCACGAGCGTCATCTCGAAGCGGTCCCTCTCAGTCAGCTCGCTTATGTGCTTCAGCGGAACCCCGTAGCCCGAAGGGCCGATTATGACCTCGGCGTTGAAGTCCTCGATGGCCTTCACTATCCTCCCCGGGTCTTCCGCAACGACTTCGCTTGGAAAACTCAGGTCGAGCTTTATTTTTCCGTCCTCTAAGCCAATAACATCGAAGCTCTTGGTTCCCGGGTCAACGCCTATAACCCTCACGAGAGACCCCCCACTTCAAATTTTGTTCCTATTCAGAAGAGAAATAGCGCGTTTAAAAAAACTGCGCTAAGGCTTCAAAGCTTCAGAAACTTTGCACAGGCCGAAAGGAACCAAGAACAGAATTAGAAAAGTGGGAAGGGTCAGAACTCAGCGCCTTCAGTCTAGGTCGCTGCTGAAGTCCTCGCTTCCGCCCTTGCCGCCCTCTTTGTCCTTCTCGAGCTTGCTGGCGGCGATGACGTCGTCGATCCTGAGGATCATGATTGCCGCCTCGCTGGCGCTCTTGATGGCCTGCTTGGTGACCCTGACCGGGGCGATGACGCCGCGCTCCATCATGTCGGCCGGCTCGCCCTCGAAGACATCTATACCGATGGTCGGTCCCTTCTCCTTGTGCGCTGCTATGACCTTCACGAGGGTCTCGATCGGGTCGAGACCGGCGTTCTCGGCGAGGGTCCTCGGTATGACCTTAAGGGCCTCTGCGAAGGCCTCGATGGCGAGCTGCTCCTTGCCGCCGACCTCCTTGGCGTACTCGTCGAGCCTGATGCTCAGCTCAATCTCCGGAGCACCGCCGGCGGCGACAATCTTGCCGTCCTCGACGATGTCCTTGACGACCTTGACGGCATCCTCAAGGGCGCGCTCGACCTCGTCAACGACGTGCTCGGTGCCGCCCCTGATGAGTATGGTGACCGCCTTCGGGTTCTTGCAGCCCTCGACGAAAATCATGTTCTCGCCGGCGACCTTCCTCTGCTCGACGAGCTCGGCCTCACCGAGGTCCTCTGGAGTGAGGTCGCGGACGTTGGTGACGATCTTGGCGCCGGTGGCCTTGGCGAGCTTCTCCATGTCGCTCTTCTTGACGCGCCTGACGGCCATTATGCCGTACTTGGCCAGGTAGTGCTGGGCGAGGTCGTCAATACCCTTCTGGACGAAGACAACGTTCGCTCCAACTTCCTTGATCTTCTCGACCATCTCCCTGAGCATCTTCTCCTCCTGCTCGAGGAAGGCCTGGAGCTGCTCCGGGCTGGTGATCCTGATCTCGGCGTCGGTCTCGGTCTCCTTGACCTCAAGGGCCTCGTTTATGAGGGCGATCTTGGCGTTCTCAACCCTCCTCGGCATGCCTGGGTGGACGACCTCCTTGTCGATGACAACGCCTCTGATGAGCTTGGTGTCCTTGACGCTACCGCCCTCCTTCTTCTCGAACTTGATGTTGTCGAGGTCGACCTTGTAGGTGCCGTCAACCTTCTCGGCGACCTGCTTGACGGCCTCAACGGCAATCTCGGCGAGATACTCGCGCTCCTCCTCGGCGGCCTTACCAGTGATTGAGGTTATAGCGGCCTTCTTGAGGGTCTCAACGTCCTCAACGTCAACATCCCTGGCAATCTCGTCGAGGATCTCCTGGGCCTTCTCGGCAGCTAAAGCGTAACCCTTGATGATTATGCTCGGGTGAATGTTCTGGTCGAGGAGCTCCTCGGCCTTCCTGAGAAGCTCACCAGCAATAACAACAGCAGTAGTAGTACCATCACCAGCCTCCTTATCCTGAGTCTTAGCAACCTCAACCATCATCTTAGCGGCAGGGTGCTGGATGTCCATCTCGTCGAGTATTGTTGCACCGTCGTTGGTGATAACGATGTCGCCGAGGCTGTCAACGAGCATTTTATCCATTCCCTTCGGGCCAAGGGTGGTCCTAACCGTCTCGGCTATAATCCTTGCAGCCAGAATGTTAAGCCTCTGAGCGTCCCTTCCAACATACCTCTGGGTTCCCTCAGGCAGAATAACAACCGGCTGGCCTGCAAGCTGGGCCATCTCCCCTCACCCCCTCCCTTTTTCTTTTTCACTGGATGAGGTCTTTTAGTAACCTCAAGTGCTTCCGCTTTATGGTTCCTTTGGGCTATTTATAAATTTTTCGGTAGCCCTCCCCAGCAAGGCTTATAAAAGACCATGAGGAGAGGTAAGCATGAAGAAGCTAATCCCAGTTGCAGTTCTAACCCTTGCAGTGGTATTGGTTGCACACACCCAGCTTCAAAGTGATGGGCTGGAGAAATACATCGGAGACTTAAACAGGACGCTGGACTACGCGGCTGTCGTCAGGCGCAACATGGAGCAAAACAACCTGACAACGCTTATCCTAAAGGAGGGCAACCAGTACATAGTTATCGAAGAACCTAACGCACACGGGATATGGTCGCTGTACAATGGAAGCGAGAAGGTAATTAGATGGAAGATATGCGTCGAGGGGTTCCAAAACAACGGAACCGATAGCAACCCTGGCCCGGTTGCCTTCATGAGCTATCTCTACTTAGTCCTCAACGGAAGCCCTAAATACGAGAGAGAAATCACATGGGGAAATCCCATCAAAGTGACCCTCGTGAGAAAGCCGGGCGTTCCACCCTACGAGAACCTAACAATAAACGACACCAAGTACGGGCCCCAAACGTTCCAGGCTCCAGTGAACGACTGGATTAGGGCCAACTTGACGGTCTCAGAGGGGAAACTGAAGAGGATAACCATGCTCTCAAAGTACCCGGACTACTTCAACCAGACCCTGAATACTGTCAGTGTCGATATAAAAATCATATACAGGGGTGAGAAAGGGTATGATAATATGAAAAAGCACGTTCTGGAGCGCTACACCGAACTTCTGAGGGCATGCTCCCCGGAAGCACCAAAGAACTGATTCACGTGGACGGCAACGCCGGCCTCTTCTAGCCTCTTCCTTAACCCCTCAAGTTCTTCCCCGGGCCAGCAGTACCTTGAGCACCATGCCTCGTTTCTTGGATTCGTCAGGGGTCTCCCAACGAGCGGGTTCAGCACGACGTAGAAGTCTGTGTTGATTCTCCGGAGAACCTCCTCAACATAGGGCCACACATCTGGGCCCCGCGCCACGGGGATTCTCAGCTCCACAGGAACCCCGTACTCCGACACGAGTTCGATGCCCCTCAAGAAGAGCGCCCAGAGCCTTTTCGCGGACGCTTTGGGGAGGCCGTAGAGCTCCTCGGGGGGCGCCTTAAGGTCCGTCGCTATGTGGTCAACCAACCCGGCGTTGAGGAGCCTCCCCAGGGGCCCCACGAGGGTCAGGTTCGTGTTCAGGCTCACGGGCACGTCAAGGAGCCTGACCTCCGCAAGGAGAGACCCCAGCTCCCTCCACTGCATCAGCGGTTCGCCGCCGGTGACGTGGAAGTAATCTATGAGGAACGCGCTCGCCTCAAGCTCGTCGAGGAGGGATTTTCTGTCGAGGCGGAAGCAGTCGAGGCCCTCAGCGATGCGCCAGTTGTGGCAGAAAGGGCACTTAAGGTTGCAGCCGCAGAGCCAGAGCGTGAAGGTGACCCTCCCGTGGACGTCCACCATGCTGACGCTCTTCCACCCGCTCGTGAGCATTCAACCACCTCCAGAAAAGAAATCAGGAGGAGTAGTGCCTCCTCGTCCAGAACTCCTTCTTTCTGTACGGGTTCCAGTTCTTGAGCGGGCGGTAGTATCCGATGATTCTGCTCCATACCTCCACGTCCTCGCTTCCACAGCGCGGGCAGTGGGTGTGCAGGCCTGTCGTTGAGTAGCCACATTTGTTGCAGACGGTAATCGCCGGCGTGTAGCTCCAGTAGACGAGCTCGGTTCTCATAAGCCTCCGGGTCAGCTTTGCAAGGGCCTCAGGGTCCGGCTCCTCCCCGAGGAATATGTGCATCATAACCCCGCCGGTGAAGCTCCTCTGGACTTTCTCCTCCACCCTTATCCTGTCCGCAAGCTCAAGGGAGCCATAGTAGGGCGCTATGCTGGTCGAGTAAATTGGGTTCTCCGGGTCGTCGAGGTACTCCCTGAGCTCCGGGAACTCGCGAAGGTCTTTTATGGCTAGCTTCGCCGCGGCGCTCTCACCCGGAACCTCCTCCACGTTCCAGGGCGTTCCAGTTTCCTTCATCCACTCCCTAGCCCTCGCGGTCGCGAACTCAACCATCTCCTTCATGACCTCCGCGGCCCTGAGCCAGTCCCTCCTCGTCCCCTCCTCCCAGAGCTTCGGCTCGTTGAGGTAAATGGCAACCGCTTCTGGAAGGCCGAGGATTCCGACGGTGTTGAAGTGGCTCCCCGGAAACTCCTCAAGGTAGAGGTGAATCATGCTGTACATGTGCCTGTAGGACGTGATAAGCCGGACGTAACGCTCCCTGAACCAGTCGGTTGTTGTCCGGATTACCTCAAGAACACGCTCATACTCCTCCCAGAACCTGTCATCGTCGCCCTTCGCCCTCAGTGCAAGCCTCGGCAGGTTCAGGGTGGTGACGTTCACCGAGCCGGTGATGTCGGGCATCGCCCACAGGCCGCCGAAGCGCTGGCGTTCAAGCCTCTCAACGGCTTCATCTTCAGCGCTCTTACCTGAGACCCCAAATGCAAACGCCATCTCGGACTTATCTATGGCTATCCTGCAGCACATCGCGTAGCTCGCGTCCGGGTCAACAACGTTCGTGTTCAGCCAGTAGAAGCTCCCGCGCTTCGCGGCGGTGGTGAAAACGGCCTCAAAGACCTCCGGGTCGTCCCAGAGCATCTTGGCGGTCACCATCAGCGTGGGTATCGGGAACGTAAAGGGCTGGCCGAGGGCGTCGCCTTCCCTGAGAACCTCCGTCAGGGCTATGAAGAACTCCTTCGCCTCCTTCTCGTACTCGCCGAGCGGCTCAACCTTCTCGCCCGCATAAACCGCGTGGTCGCCTTCAAGCATCTTCTTCGGGGCGTCGAGAGTTACGGTGAAGTTGGTGAAGGGGGTCTGCATCCCCACCCTGCTCGGGTAGTTGAGGTTGTAAACAAGCCTCTGGATGTTCTGCCGTATCTTCCGCCTACCCAGGCCCTCCTTCCTTATGAACGGCCCTGCGTACCACTCGACGCTTGAGAGCGCCTGGGCGCCGCTGAAGTAGTGCTGCATGGTTATGAGGTAGTTCGCTATGTGGTCAACGTACGTATCGAAGTGTTTAGCTGGGCGTGAGACTATCGTCGGGGTCTTGAGGCCTTTTTCGAGGAGCCTCGCGGTGCTGTGGCCGGTGCAGTAGGGGATGTAGAGGCTGTAGGGGAGCTTGTGGATGTAGATGTCCCCCGAGAAGTGCGCCCTCAGCCCCTCCCCCGGGACAAGGGAAATGCTATCCTTAAGGGCCTCCTCCATCACGTAGGCAAAGAAGCCAGTGGGGCCAGGGTAGCGGTTTGCGTTTTCCAGGACGTCGAGACTGCTCCAGCCCGCGTACTCCTTGATGATGTCGCGCTTAGTGGCCTCCATATTTACCACCTGGATAAATTGTCCCGAATCTCAGGTTGCGGGCACACCCTATAATCCTTCTCGTTGGACTGATGGACATAATATCCAGCATATTATAAGTGGATACAGCGAATTGATAACAATAGCGGGGAGCTTTTTGACCAAACGACAAACAAAATGACGAACAGAATAAACCATAGCATTAAATCAGACAGTAACTTGTCCAATATTCAAATACGCTTTGATAGTTTTGACAGATGTCAGAGGCTTTCGAGACCATATCTTTTTAACCAGTTCGGCGAACCGAAGGGCGGTGATGTAAAAATGAGCGACATCAGGGCCGAATGGGAAAAGGCCTTAGCGGAGAAGGACTGTGAGAAGTTGCTTGAGCTCTTTGACGATTACATTGACATCATCGAGGACGAGGAGACCCTTAGGCAGGAGCTGAAGAAGTTGGGAGAAGTCGCGGTCGAGTGCGACGACCCCTACGACCTACTCCACGAGATTGGCCATGTTTACGCTCACCTCGATGACGCCGAGGCTGGGATTGAGCTCTACAAAAAGGTAGCTGAAAGAAAGAAGGACGACCCGGAGGAGTACGCAACAGCCCTTTATTACCTGGCCGATGCCTACGAGCACTTCGGCATGCCTGATAAGGCAATAGAGACCTATGAAAAGCTCCTCAAGCTGGAGGAGGAAGTCCTGAAGAACGAGAGGGAGATAGCACTTACGCTGGCTAACCTCGCGGTTAACTACGACGAGCTGGGCGAGACTGAGAAGGCCATTGAGCTTATGGAGCGCGCGAGGGAGATTTTTGAGAAGCTCAACGACGAGAAGAACCACATGATAAGCCTCATAGACTTAGCGCACTTCCACTACGAGCTTGGGAACTACGACACCGCGGAGGCCCTCATCAGGGAAGTCCTCAGGAACCCGCGCGACGATGAGATTGAGATAAACGCCAAGCTGGTCGAGGCCGAAATCCACGCGGGCAGGGAAGACTACGATAAGGCCTTCAAGGCCCTCCGCGAGGCCCTGCTCAAGGCAATCAACGTGAACGACGATGTCTTTGGGCTCGTGTTCGACACGCTCATAGACTTCATCGAGGGCCTCTTCAACGAGGAAGAGTACGAGGTAATAGCGAGGAACATGGAGGGCTTCGCCGAGCTGTTTGAGGACGATACCGCGTACTTCTTCAGGGCAATAGCGGAGCTCGCCCGCTGGAGAGCCGGCGAGGAAGGGGCAAAGGAGCGCTTCGACGAGCTCTATTCAAAAGTGGAGAACGAGGAGCTCCGCTCAATACTTGACGAGTGGAAGAGGCCGAAGCTTAGCCTGAGCTTGGGGCTTTGAGCCCTCTTTTTAAAACTCTCTTTCTCATCACTTTGATGTTAGAAACTGGAAGTCCGAGAAAACAGCGGGATTGAAGTAAGTCAAAAGGAGGGCAGAGCCCTCAGATTCTCGAAACGGTCTCGACCTCGGCGCTCTCGACGTTCTCAACCTGCCTAAAGGCCTCAAGGACCTGCTCAAGGTCATAGCCCTCTTCGTCCTTGGCAAGGACGTAGAACTTGAGGGCAACGAGACCGAAGGCTATCGGCTCGCGCTCGACCTTGGCGAGGCCGAACTTCTCGGGGAGAGCCTCCTTGAGCTTGACCTCGAGCTCGTCGAGGTTAACCTCGGGGTCGGTCGGCATGACCTTAATAACCGCAACCATGTTGTAGTCAGCCATTCTTTTCACCTCCTAGTTTACGGCCCCTCCCATCCGCACTTGGGGCACTTGTACGGGACGCTAAGGACCCTGCAGGACTCGCAGCGCCAGATGATGGCTTCGCCGCAGTTCGGGCAGACGAAGTGAGTGGCGTGCTCCCTTGGGGTTATCTCCTTTCCGCATGAGGTGCATACGGGTATCTCGAACTTCATTTCCTCAGCCACTGCGAACACCTCCAAGAAAGGCGGTTGTTTTTAAACCTCTGGTGAGCGTTACTCGGCCAATTTATAAGCTTTTCCCCAAGCAAAGCCCCGACAAGGGCTCCGAATATTATCATGTCCGACATTATCTCTGCCGCAACAAGAGCTTAAAAGGAAAATCGTCCCTGGTGCGCTCTCCCGCCAGTGTTTCTCCTTCCAGGTGACCTTTAGGAGGTTGAGATTCTCCAGTTTAGAAACCCCTACACTGAGTTACACTGAGTCCGCTTTTCAAAAGGAATCACGAACCTTGGTCAAACTTCGCGGAAGCTTTTTCCAAAAGCTTCACCAAAAGTTCGTAGATCTCCCCACAAAAACCGTAATGCAGGATTTTTACCTCTTCACAAGCCCCCTGTCCCCAAAGAGAACACGTTTATACAAAGCTCTGTCGGAGGGTTTGCTTCCCCTTTGACGCCCTTCGGGCGTCTATTCCAACGTTAAACCCCACAATAAAGGAGCAATTTAAGAAGTCCTCATTTCCAAGACCACATATCCAAAAGAAAAATCACCTAGAGTTCTAGTTTTCAGAAGGAGCTACGAACCTTGATCAAACTTCTCGCTCAGCCTTTGGAAAAGGCTGGCGAAAGTAACGCCCTTCTCATCTACCGGACAAGAAGGCAATCGTGCACTAACAAAACTGCAACCTTCAAGTGAGTTTACTTCCCAGGCAAACACCTTCAGGCAGTTTCAAATTCATTTTGGCGCCCGAAGGGCGCTTTCCTACAGTGAAACACTAGCAAATGAGCAGGCTAAACAGAAACCCACATTAAAAGCCTAGCAATTTTAAAATGGCACTCGCTTTTCCGCCAGCGCTTGCGCAGGAAGCTTTTGGAAAAAGCTTCACCAAAAGCTCGTGATTCCTCTTCAAAGCTCCTATGTAACATAATTTCAAAACCAAGCTGGTCGGTAGAAGCCTGAATTCACTTGATGACTTAGACTTTCTTCTTAAGTTCTACTTAAACCGCGCTCCAAAGGAGCGCCTAAAAGCTTGAACCCCTTGTTAAAAGACGCCCTTAGAGAAATTCACCTTTCCACAGGAGCAATCAATGAGAAATCCACTCAAAGAACAGCAACTCAAAAGAGAATCACAAACCTTGATGAAACTTTGCGAAGGCAAAGTTTCGATGGCGGGCCGGGCGGGATTCGAACCCGCGACCTTCGGCTCCGGAGGCCGACGCCCCATCCAGGCTAGGCCACCGGCCCACCCGGGGTAAATACATAACAGGGCTTAAAAAGCTTAACCCACGACAAAGCTTTTTAGGTTTGTTTAGAAAGATAAATCTAGGTGATGAGTATGGAGCCGCAGGAGTTTAAGCTCACCGAGGAAGGCATTAAAGCTGTTCTCCCCCCACTTGAGGCCGAGATAATGGAGCACATGTGGAAAGTGAAAGTGGCGACGGCAGGCCAAGTTTATGAGCATATGAAGCAGAAGCATCCCGATATAAGACGCTCCACGGTAAGCATACTGATGAACCGTCTCTGTGAGAAGGGACTCCTCCAGAGAGGCATCGATAGGGGCAGGGGCGGAATGAGATACGTATACTCAATAACAACGACAAGAGAAGAGTTCGAGCAAAAAGTTGTCCAGAAGATCCTTGACGCACTGATGACAAACTTTAGAGAAGCGACCTACGCATATTTATCCAAGATGAAAAAGAAGTGATGCAAGATGCTCTATCTCATCCTTGCACTTGAGGTCTTCCTGATAGTCTGGACTCTAGGAGACCTCGGGCTTGCAATGGTGGCAGGGATACTTGCATCCCTGGGGATCCTTTACGTATGGGTAAATAGGCATAAGTTCGGTGAAAGGTTAATTCCCCTTGATAAGGAGGAAATGCCGTGGCTCTACAAGGGCATAGAAGAGCTCGCAAGAAAGGCCGGAGTTCCAATGCCAAAGATCTACCTGCTGGACGACTATATACCAAACGCGTACTCATTTGGAGACACAATTGTTCTTTCACTCGGCCTTTTTGAAGTTCTTGATGAGGACGAAATAATAGTGGTAGCCGCTCATGAACTCGGCCATATAAAAAACAGGGACACTATATGGTTCCCGGTGATAACCTACGGAAGGTTTCTGATGATAATAAGCACGCTGGTACTCGTTATTGCAGGCAACATTGCAGTTAAAGGCCTTGCACCCCTGCTTTACTTGGTATACGAGCTTTCAAGGAGCGACTTCATGAAGGCGAGAGAGTTCTTGGCAGACGAGACTGCACTGGCATTGCTCCCGGTGCCAATGAGCCTCAAAAGGGCCCTTGAGGAGTTAAAATACTACGAAGACCTCAGGACGAACGTAAAGATTAAAGGCGTCCCAAGCATCGAGCCAGGGATAGAGAGGGAAAAGCGCTTCACGTTTTTCATGGAGACACACCCCAGCTACGAGGAGAGAATCCTAAGGATAACGTTTGAAATTAACAATCTGATAGAAATCAAGCAGAGGGTGCGGTGATATGGGCGTGGAGATTTTCCTCAATCGGGAAAAAGCCGAGAGGATAAAGCGGATACGACCAACGAAGGACGAGTACTTCATGCTGATAGCTAAGCTGGTCTCCCTCAGGGCCACGTGCCCCAGGCTCAGGGTCGGCGCTGTTGCAGTAAAGGACGGCTACATTCTGGCGACCGGTTACAACGGCGCGCCAAGGGGAATGAACCACTGCATTGACGTGGGCTGTCTTATCGTCGATGGCCACTGCCACAGGGCCGTTCACGCGGAGCAGAACGTTATAGCGATGGCGGCAAGAAAGGGGATAAGCCTTGAGGGAGCAACGCTCTACGTGACCCACTTCCCCTGCGACACCTGCTTTAAACTCGTCGTCAACGCGGGGATTAGGGAGATAGTCTACGAGGAGATGTACCCCAACGAAGCCACCGAGATACTGCTGAAAGAGGCCCAGGAGAAGGGAATAGTGAAGATACGGCAGTTCAAACTGCCGAAAGAGCGCGTCAGGGCGTTTCTCGAGGAGCTCTTCGGGGAGTTCATTTGAGCTTTTTCTCGATTTCTTCAAGCCTTCTGTTGAGCTCTTCCAGCTCTATGGCGACTTTTCTGGTCAGCTCGGTTATCTCACGCTCAGTTCTGTCCACCGCGAGGTAGACCCTAAAGAGCAGCAGATATGCAATCCCTATGGCGACAACAAAGAGGGCATCCAAACCCCTGCCCAGGCCGAGAATATCCTTAATTTCAATGGCAATCCTCAGGGGGAACAAGGCAACGATGAGCAAACCTACGAGGAGAGCCTCCCAAAACAGGAAGTCACCCCATTCAAAATCTCCCCTGCGGTACTTGCCGAGAACGTAGACCACAAGGACAAGCACGATTGCAAGGGTAATCATCTGAACCGCATACATAGCCATCACCTCAGTTTGTCAAAGAGAAGGTTCAGGGCTATCTTAACGCCCTCTAAAACGTTCGTCCCCTTCTTCATAGAGTACTCAGTGTAGACAGCCTTGATAGGAACTTCGACGATTCTACAGCCCGCTTTGGAGGCCTCTATTATAATCTCACTCGACACGGCATAGCGGTCGCAGGTTATCCTGATTTTCCTCAGGCAGTCGCCGCTTAGACACCTTAACCCGCTCTGACTGTCGCTGACGTATTTACCAGCAAAAACCGCGGTCACGGCATCTAGAACGAAGTTGCCGAACTTCTTCACGAGGGGCATCTGGCTCGTGTCACCTTTGAGCCTTGAGCCGACCGCAAAGTCCGCCCTGCCCTCCGCAACTGGCCTCATGACGCGGAGGGCGTCGCTTATAAGGTGCTGGCCGTCGGCATCAAATGTGAGGACAAGTTTGGCGTTTTTTCTGATGGCATAGGCAAAGCCCGTTCCGAGGGCCCCACCAAGCCCCCTGTTGACGAGATGCGTAAGAACGTGGACTCCGTAAGAACGAGCTATCTCCTCCGTTCTATCCCTGGAGCCGTCGTTCACGACGATTATCTCGTCCTTTTTGAAATACCTGAGAAGATTCTCTATTACCCCCTTGATGGTCTTCTCCTCGTTGTAAGCGGGAACAACAACGTAGCTCGACAGGAGCCTCTCGAAGAGCTTCCTGAGGTGAATGAGGTTCTCGACCTCAAAGTTTGGCTCGGCTTCAACCTGAAAGCTCATTCTGCCAGCCTCGTGGCCGGTGACAAGGACGCTCAGAGCGCCGAGCTCCCGGGCAGGGATGACATCGTAGCCGTGGTCTCCAACGACGATGGCTTTCTCTGGTTGAACGTTGAGCTCACCGAGGATTCTCCTCAGCTGGCCAGGATTCGGTTTCAGCTCCTCGGGAGGGACATCATCCCTCGTTGAAATAATCTCAAAGTAGTCCTTAATGCCGTGAAGCTCCAGGGCCTCAAGGGCAGCCATTCTGGAGCTCCGGGTCATGAGGGCAAGCTTTATTCCCTCCCCCACAAGAAAGTCGAGGAGCTCCCTTGCCCCCTCGAAGAGAAAGCTGTCCCTTATCCTTTCAACTTCAAGATTGACGAGAATTGAGTACATCTCTTCGAAAGGTCTGCCCGTTTTTCTGGACAGCTCGATAAGGCCCTCATACATCGGCGTTAGCTCTCCAACGAGCTCCCTGGGAATCCCTAAGGAAATCAGCCGTTCTTTAAGCTCGGACTTTATCTCGCTGAAAGTCTTCTCAGCACCCACAAGCGTCCCGTCGAGGTCAAAAACAACGGCCCTGATGTCCATGATATCACCGAAGGATTTATTTTTGCCCCAGTGTACTGGAGCCGGTGTCCGAGATGATAGCGTTACTCACGCTTATATCTTTAATCCTTTCGCTCGTCCTCACCGGATACATCGGAGGGCTTATGGGAAAGGCCGGAATAGTTGGCAGAGATATTCACAAACCGGAGAAGCCCGAAGTCCCGGAGATGGGCGGCACAGCGATAGTTCTCACCGTGGGGCTTCTGGGGGCGCTGGTGAAGCCAGAGATACTCCCGGTGTTCCTCCTCTTTGGACTGGTGGGAGTTATAGATGACCTAGTCGCCCTCAAGCAGTCCCACAAGGTCGTCCTTTCGCTCCTCGTGTCGGTTCCAGTTGCATTCATGGACATAGAGAGGAGCATCGATTTATTTGGATACACACTGAACCTCGGAATACTCTACCCTATCTTCGCAGTCCTGTTCGTTACCGGCTCGGCGAACCTCGTCAACATGCTGGCCGGGTTCAACGGGTTAGAGGTTGGTACGAGCGCGATAGCCCTTGGCTTTCTCGCCCTGATGACAGAAGGCACCGCGAGGGAAGTTGCCCTCATAGGGCTCGGTTCATCTTTGGGGTTCCTCTGGTGGAACAGGTATCCCGCCAGGGTCTTCCCAGGCGATACAGGGACGTTGAGCCTGGGGGCGCTTATAGGACTCGTCGGAATCCTAGGCAAGGTTGAGACCTACACTGCAATCCTGCTGGTGCCCCACTTTCTCGACTTCGCGATAAAGGCCCTTGGTGTCCGCTTTGGGGTCAGGAGGTACGGAAGGACAGAAGTCCTGCCAGACGGAACCCTCAAGGCCCCACCATACCCAAGCTTCCTCGGAACAATAATGAGAAGGGTCAGGGTTACCGAACCCAGGCTCGTTGCAATAGTCTGGGGGATTGAGTTCACCCTTGGTGTTCTTGCGTGGGCTCTGAGTCAATTACTTTGACCATTCCAAAGCCGTACCTCGTTTTTTCTCCAAACCCCGTCTCGTAGCCAAACTTTGCCAGTTCATGCGATCCGGTGTACCTGAACACCATGAGGGAGCTCCTGAAGTAGGTGTCCCTAACGAGTATCCTTACGGGCTTGAACTTGAGGACTTCAATCTTAAAGTCCTTGTCCTCGGGCATGTGTCCGTAGATGGCGGAGTAGCGCATCAGCATTACCTTTCTGAGCTTGTCAAAGAACATATCGTCGCTGGGATACAAGTCCCAAATCTTCATCCTGCCGTCCACGAACTTGACGGTTCTGACCATGATTGGGCTGAGGGTGGAGAACAGCATTTCATCTTTGATCTCTGGCTCTCTGAGAACTTTAACATCGTCTGCTATGAAGGTCGCGTCCTTAATCTTAAGGGCAGGGTCGTCAAGAAAGCCCTCGGCAACGGCCTTGATGAGCTCTGCCGAATGCGACGAGACGTAGAGAGACACGTCATCAGACAGAACCCTGATCCCCGCCTCCGGGATAAGCTCCCTTTTGCGAACCATTATGCGCGAGAACGTGAAATAATCGGTGTGACTTGTTTCCACTCCCCTGGCCAGCTCTGGGGATATCAGGTATATCTTTTCCAAGATTTGTGTGTAGACCTCGTAGTTATAGTTGAAAGGCAGTATTGTTCCTTCCACCGCCGGCCTCAGCTTTATTTCTATTCTCATTCTACCCACCCCGGTTTCAGCTAAGAATATATTGGGATTTAAGATTAATAAGAATTTTGCATAGAACGTGCCAATAAGTGCACATATTTACAACTTTAAAGTGTCGGCAACGACAGTTGGAAAACCTGCAAGATAACTCCAGAGCCCACAAGGTTAAAAAGGCTCTTAATTAATGACATGTAGAGAGAACGTATGAGAGGTGAGAGAGTATGAGTGTTGAAGACGCAAACATTCACGAAAATTACGATGATTACATAACGTTCCTCAAGAGGAGGATCAGGCAGCTTGAATTGCAGGTAAGAACGCTCGAGGCCGACAAGGAGAGGCTTGAGAGGGAGCTCTCAAGGCTCAGGATGGAGATGTCACGGCTTAGGCAGCCACCCGCATTCGCCGGCAACGTTATCGAAGTCCTCGACGACGAGAGGGCTATAGTCCAGAACTACAACGGGCCGCGTTTCGTCGTCAGGATAGCGCCGTGGATAGAGAGGGACAAGCTGAAGCCCGGCTCAAGGGTTGCCCTGGACCAGAGGACAATGGCGATTGTTGAGCTCCTACCGAGCGAAAAGGACCCCAGCGTGCTCGGCTTTGAGGTCATAGAGAGACCCAGAGTCAGCTACAACGACATAGGTGGCCTCGACAAACAGCTCCAGGAGCTCAGAGAGGCGATAGAGCTGCCGCTCAAGCACCCAGAGCTCTTCGAGAAAGTCGGAATCGAGCCTCCGAAGGGAGTGCTCCTCTACGGCCCGCCCGGCTGTGGAAAGACCCTCATGGCGAAGGCCATCGCAAGGGAGGTCAACGCCACCTTCATCCGCGTCGTCGGCAGTGAGCTCGTCAGGAAGTTCATAGGAGAGGGCGCAAGGCTCGTCCACGAGCTCTTCGAGCTGGCCAAGGAGAAGGCGCCGACCATAATCTTCATTGACGAGATTGATGCAATAGGAGCAAAGAGGATGGACGAGACCACCGGCGGTGAGAGAGAAGTGAACAGAACCCTTATGCAGCTCCTCGCCGAGATGGACGGCTTCGATCCAAGGGGCAACGTCAAGGTCATAGCGGCCACCAACAGGCCCGACATCCTTGACCCAGCACTCTTGAGGCCGGGCAGGTTCGACAGGCTCATAGAAGTCCCGCTCCCGGACTTCCGCGGCAGGCTTGAGATACTCAAGGTCCACACCAGGAAGATGAACCTCAGGAACGTTGACCTCAGGGTCATAGCTGAGATGACGGAGGGAGCAAGCGGAGCCGACCTGAAGGCCATAGCGACCGAAGCCGGAATGTTCGCCATAAGGGACAGGCGCGAATACGTTACACAGGACGACTTCCTGAAGGCCATCGAGAAAGTCCTCGGCTCGGAGAAGAGGCTTGCCCAGACGATTGCGATGCACGAGGTCATGTACGGCTGACCTTTCTTTTCTCATTCATCGGAGGAGAGAGTGAATGGTCAGCAGGCTACTGGCACTCGAGGCATATCCACAGCTCCGCGACCTGGACTTCAGAATCCTCAGGGGAGTAGAACTCAACATGAGGCACCACAAGTGGGTGCCCTTAGAGGACATAGCGCGCTTCGCGAGGGTAGATGTAGAGACCGCATCGTTCAGGCTCGGCAAGCTCGACGACCTCTCGCTGGTCAGGCGGAGGAGCGACATAGGCTACATCGGCTACCAGCTCACGATACACGGCTACGACGCCCTGGCGATAAGGGCCCTCGCCAAGAAGGGCGTTGTCGAGGCCATCAGCGCCACCCAGATAGGTGTCGGAAAGGACGCGGACGTTTACGTCGGGATAACGCCGGGCGGTGAGCAGGTCGCGGTGAAGTTCAACAGGATAGGGGGCAGAACCGCGTCCAGGAGGGCGGGCTACCACTCCCACGTCTTCGCGGACAAGCACCACACGAGCTGGCTCTACGTCTCAAGGCTCATTGCAAAGAAGGAGTACGACGCCCTTGTTTTGCTCAGCCCGATTGCGAGGGTTCCAAAGCCCATAGCCTGGAACAGGCACGTTCTCGTTATGGAGTTCATCAAGGGGACGGAGCTCGCGGAGCTGAGGGACGATGACCTGATGAAGGAGGAAGCAAAGAACATTTTGGATAGAATACTTGAGGAGTACCTCAAGATAGTGCGCTTTGGAATAGTCCACTCCGACCTGAGCGAGTTCAACGTCGTCCTGACGGGCGACGACATTCTGATAATAGACTGGGCCCAGCACATAACCACAGCCAACCCCGAGAGCTACGGGCTGCTGAAGAGGGACCTCCAGGTCATTCTTAACGCCTTCAGGAGAAGGTGGCGCGTTGAGAGGAGGTTTGAGGATGTCTGGCCGGAGTTTGAGAAAGCCTGGCACGAGAGCAGGGGTGAGAGGCATGAGTGAGGGACGCGAGAGGATTGCCGCGCTCTTCCGCGAGGCCCTTGAGGCCGAGAACCGGAACGACTTTGAAACCGCCAAGAGGAAGCTCGATGAAATACTCCATGAGACCATTGAAGCTGAACCGGAGCTGTATTTTGAGGCATGCTTCCGTCTCGTTGATATATTCCTCCAGGAGGACAACTACAGGGGAGCTGTCAAGTGCGCCCTCCGCGCAGTTGTGCGCGCTCCAAGTGAAGAACACTACAGGCTCGGCCTGAAGAGACTCGGCGACGTCCTGACGATAATCAAAAAAGAGGGCAAGCTCTCCGAACTCGCGGAGAACATGGAACAAGCGCTCAAGCTCGTCGAAGGCGACGAGGAGCTGTACCGCTTTACAATGGCCCTCATAAGGCTCGCGAGGGGAGAAGAGGTCGGGGAGAAGTTCACGCTCCCCGAACTCAACGAGGCCTTCGAGAGCCTAACCGGGTGAGGAACTCCTCAACGTACTCTTTTTTCGGTGGAAACGGGAAGTTGTAGGGCTCCTTCTTTGGCCTTTCATTGTAGTACGGCCTGTTGCAGGCCGGACAGCCGTGGGTGGAAAACACTGACGGCGGAACGTCTATACCGTCCAGGTCAAAGCCCGCTATGGAGTCTCCCTCCATGATGATTCTGTCCCCGAGGCCGTTCTCAATGAGCCACCTGGCCAGCTGGACTTTCCGGTAGCGCTCAAGGCTTGGTGGAGAAGAGTTCTCAAGCCTCGTTCCCTTCAGGGGAGTGAAGGCGAAGAGCGAAACGTCAGCCCCTATTGAGTATGCCCTTTCAAACGTCTCGACCAGCTCCCTGTCGGTCTCCCCAAGCCCCACTATGACGTGAACCAGCGCCCTTCCGGCCCCGAAGACGTCAACGATTCTCTTAGCGAAGTCCCACATCTCCCCCCACTCGAAGTCGGGTTTAATCTCACTGAACAGCCTCTTGCTTGCCACGTCCAGGCCAACGCCAATGTAGTCAACGCCAAGGCCATTGAACTCATCAAGAGTTGCCCTATCAACGGGAGTTATCGAGACCGAGACTGGCAGATTGAGGGGCTTAAACGCCTCAAGCAGGGTGAAAACATCATCAAGCATTCCGGGGTAGTCTATCGTCTGGAGACATATCCTCCCGAAGCGGCCGTTGGGAAACGCATCGAGAACTTCTTCAAGCTCGAACGCAGGCCAGGTGACGCGGGAGAGCCTGTTGAAGTCCGCACTGCTTGAACGGGCCTGGGCACAGAAGGCGCAGTCGTTGGCGCATTTGCCAGGCCAATATGTCATTAGGTAGGCAGTCGTTGGCCGGGCCATCAGCTTCGCCCTGATAAGCCCCATCGCGATTGCGGTGCCGTAGGAGACCCTAACGAGCATTCAACTTCCCCCAGATAACGGGCGCGTAGAGGGTTATAAACCCAACCCCAAGGATTAAAGGAAGAACCGGAAAGACGCCCCAGTAGTCCCTCACCTGGGCGACGTAGCCGAGGGCCACCTGGCCTGCTAAAGTCCCGAGGTCGAAGAACATGGTGTATATCCCAGAGCCCATCGTCCTTATTCTCTGTGGCAGGTTTCCGAGGGCCATCAGCTGCATCGCCGGAACCGCCAGACCAAAGCCCGCTCCGATGAGGGCGGCGCTGACGTAAGCGTAGGGCGGAAGAGTGTACACGTTAAGCATGACGTAGCCCATGAGGAGAAGGACGAGGCCAAGGGTCGTCACCGGGAGAGGCCCTCTTCTGTCGGCGCTCCTGCCCCCGATAAGGCGCGTCATAAAGGAAAATGTCCCGATGACCATCATATAATAACCGAAGAGGCTCTGGGGTAGGGATAGGGACTTGTAGAGGGCGGGGAGGTAAGTGGTAACCCCCGCATAGCTCATCGAGAAGAGGAAGAGCGTCAGCGAGGCGGAAACGAAGGTTACCCTCAACAGCTCGCGGTAGCTGGCCTTCTCGTGCTCCCTGTGTCCTGCAACATCCCCGACTTCACGCCAGGCCATGAAAGCCAGCAATGCCCCGACTGTCGAGAACACCGCCGTCAGCGCAAAAGCCCCTCCAAACCCGATTAAATCTGAGGCGTAGCCGCCTATCGCAGGCCCGACTATGTTGCCCAGGGAAAACATCATGCCGCGCCAGCCGAGGGTCTCTCCCACCCTGCCGGCGGGGGCCAGGTCTACTGCGGTTGAAAGGCTGGAGGGGAAGAACAGCCCCATTGAGAATCCGTGAATTGCCCTGGCAAATGCGAAGAGGTAGACGTTGGAAGTCAGGGCAGACACGACGTAAAGAACCCCCGCAAGGAGGCCCAACAGATTACCGCCGACGAGGGCGTGGAAGCGGTAGCCTTTATCCCCAACGGCACCGCCTAGGGGCTTGGAGATGAGGGAGAGGAAAGATGTGACCCCCGCCACGAGTCCGACCAGGAAGGGCTCGGCGTTAAGGCTGACGAGAAACGGAGAGACCACTGGCGTGACGACGCTTATCCCGAGGAAGAAAAAGAACGTTGAGAAGTTAAGGAGCCAGACGTCCCTCAGTGAGGCCACTAAACACCAGCCTCCGGCCCTTTCATGCCCTCCTTCATGAAGGCGTAGCTCATGTGCTTGGTATTCTTGGCAAAGCCGACGTTGCCCTTTGCATCTACCATAATGATGCCCATCGTGTCGGGGCCGAAGTACCGAGTGGCAAGGCTTATTGCCGCGTCGCTTGCCGCCTGGGCGTCCATACCGAGCCTGACGAAATCGGTGGCACTCTTTGCCAGGGCGAGCTTTATCGCCACCTCACCGAGGCCTGTACAGGAAGCACCTGCAACCTCGTTGGCGTATGTTCCACCGCCGATTATGGGGGTGTCGCCGACCCTGCCAAACATCTTGAGGAAGACACCGCCGGTTGAAGTCCCCGCAACGACCTCCTCGCCGTCAAAGGCAACCGCCCCGACCGTGCTCCTGAGGACTTCTGGGTATTCTTTGATCAGCTCGTTGAGCTTCTTCCAGTGCCTCGTTTCCCCCTTCTCGATGAGCTTTTTCCTGAGCTCCTCCCACTGCTTGAGCCTCTCATCTGTAACCGGGTCGTACTCCTCGAAGCCCATGAGCCTGGCAAACTTGACGGCCCCCTCACCTATGAGGAGCACGTGGTCGGTCTTCTCCATGACCTTCCTCGCGACGCTTATCGGGTTCTTGACGCCCCAGATGCCAGCAACTGCCCCCGCTTCCAGCGTCTTCCCGCGCATTATTGCCGCGTCCATCTCGACCTTTCCGTCGAGGGTCAGGACGGAACCGGTGCCGGCGTTGAAGAGCGGGTTGTCTTCAAGGGCCTTGACGGCCTCCTCGACGGCGTCCAGTGCGGAACCCCTCTTGAGCTCGCGCCAGCCCGCCAGAACAGCCTCCCTAACGCCCTCAATGACCTTTGGAATGCGCTCCTCTTTCCTTATTGTGCCGGCACCGCCGTGGACTATTATCGCGACCATGAGAACCACCGGGGAAAGTTCCCTCGAAGGGTTAAAAGGGTTGTGGAAACGAAAAGAAATCAGCTGATCGCCATGTTGATTATAGTCTCCCCGATGTTCTCAAGGTACTCAAGTATCCTCCTGAAGCTCTCCTTGGCAATGGACTGCCTGTAGTCGGTCGCTTTAATCGTGGCGCGGAGCTCTAGCATGAGCTTGTCTATCGCCTTGAGGTCGCGCTTCTCTATCTGCGCAACCATGGCCTCGAACTTCTCCCGGAGGTACTGGACGTCAATATCATCGGGGTTCTCCGCGATTCTGATTATGTGGTCGCCTATCCTCTCGATGTTCCTGGCGATGAATAGAATCCCCATGAGGTCAAACGTCCTCCTGGCGATTCCACTCTCCTCCACAACCGTGTGCTTGCTCAGCAGCCTGTTCACGGTGCGGACTATCAGAAAGTAGAACCTGTCAAGCTCGTTTTCGAGGTCGTTCATGTCACGCCTTATCTCGCCGTCCCCGGTGCCGATGAGGAGCTCAAGGTCGCCGAGCATCGAGAGGATAATGGACCTGATTCTCCACAGGAGCTCAGCCAGGTTGACCTCGTCCTCGTCGAGAAGGCTCTTTGCAACAATCCTCATCGGTTCGTCGAGGATTATCTCGACACCGGGAAGGCTCTGAAGCACCTTTCTTATTTTGACCTTGTAGATCGGCATCTCCCCGGGGAGCCTTATCTCAAGGACATCGTAGCCCTGGATGTAGGCGGAGATAACGAGCCTTATCGCCATATCGGGCGAGAACTCCTCGGAGAGCGCCAGGACTTTTTTCTCGCTCACATCTTTAGGCTCGCTAGGGAAGATTGTTATACTGCCGTCCGGGTTTATAGTCAGCGGTACGGTATCACCCTGCTTTAGGTTGTGCTCCTTCACCCATTTCTTTGGAAGGGAAATTATGTATGAGCTTCGTCCGGTAAACTGTATCTTGCGGAACTCCATATCAAGCCACCCACGCTATATAGAGATAGCCCGTTAAAGGCTTCACTTCGATAAACTTATAAGCGCTATGAGGGACGTTTCACTATGCTCTCCAAGTACGGCAGGGACGCGAAGATACTCATCGGGGCAAACGCGCTTGGACAGACGTTCCTCTGGTTCTCGTTCTTCATAATGCCGTTTTACCTGACCGCCCTTGGCTACAACGAGAAAGAAATGGGAGCGTTCTTCTCGACCCAGACGACTGTAGGAGGGCTCTTTTTCCTTCTGGCAGGATATGTCTCCCTAAGGCTCGGATACAAGAAGACTCTCATCCTGAGCGCGTTCGCCGGGCTCATCGGGAGGCTCCTGCAGGTTCTCGCGCCGAACACGTTTATCCTGTTCCTCGGGTTCGTCCTCGTGGGGGTGAACATGGGGCTAAGGCAGCCGAACTACAACGCCTACCTGAGCGAGCTCGTTCCAGGCGAGATGAGGCACGAGGCGTTCTCCAAGAGCTTCGGCCTTGGAACGCTCTTCAACTCGCTTGGAGTACTCCTAGCGGGCTTTCTACCGGAATATCTAATGAGACTATCCTTCGCAGAGGAAACGGCCTACAGAATAACGTTCTCCTTCTCAATCCTCCAGTTCGTCTTTGTTATCCCTGCCCTGCTCCTCGTCCATGACGTCGAGGTCAGGGAGAGAAAGATAAGGTGGGAAAGAGACCTGGTAATAAAAATCCTCAAGTTTTCACTGCCCAGCGCCCTCATAGGCCTCGGTGCGGGGATAACCATACCCTTCATGAGCATCTACTTCAAGAAGCGCTTCGGGGAAACCCTCCAGGCGATAAGCTGGGTCTTCTTCTTCCAGCAGCTGGCGATGGGCCTCGGCTCGTTTGGACTGCCCGAGCTCGTCAGGAGGTACGGGCCCGTCAGGGTTATAACGTCATTCCAGGGGCTTGCAACGCTCCTCTTCGTCGTGTTTCCGTCCCTAGAGACGTTCGCACTGGCGGGAGCGGTTTATGTGCTCAGGGCAATACTCATGAACATAATCTGGCCGATAAACGACTCGTTCATGATGGGCTTTTTCAGGGCCGAGGAAAAGGCAACAGCAAACGGGATAAGGCAGGCATTCTCGACGTTCATGCGCGGAATAGGAAACTCCATCGGCGGGACGCTCTTTGCAGTCTCCCTCGCTTACCCGTTCTACGCCACAGCCATCCTGTACGCCGTAGCAACGGTCATGTTCTATGTCCTCTTCATAAAACACAACGAGTGAAGTGTCCCAAAGGAAGAAGAGAGGGAAAAGTTCACTCCTCTGCGAGCTCGACTCCCCTATCGAAGGCCCTGAAGTTCACTTCCCAGAGCTTCTCGCGCAGGGTGAGCTTTATCCCCTCGAGGAGGCTCTCGCGCTTGAGCGGAATGAGGCCCTTGCCATAGGCATAGCCGAGCATCAGGACGCCAAGGGTCCTGGGGTTTATCCCGTCAGCCTCGCGCTGGAAGTCCAACATGTGGACGGGGCAGATTCTTCCAAGGGCCTCGTTTATCTCTTCAAGCTCAGGGTAGCGCTCCTTTCCGACGAGCGTCGTCGCGGTGTGAATCGGATAAGCATTGACGATTGCCACGCTCTCCTTTCCCAAAAACCGAGCGTTCCTCAGAGCCTCTGCGGGCTCAAGGGCGAGCATTAGGTCCGCTTCCCCCTCCCCGATGAGAGGAGAATAAACCTCCTCGCCAAAGCGGAGGTAGCTGAGGACGCTTCCGTAGCGCTGGCTCATTCCAAGGGTCTCGCCGATGCGAACGTTGTAGCCCTCTACCATCGCCGCGTTCCCGACTATCCTCGAAAGGGTCAGACCACCCTGGCCGCCGACCCCGGTAATTATAAGGTTAAACTCCATAAACACCACCTACATGGGTTGGAGCGAGACAATAAAAAGCTAAGCTCAAAAAAATTCGCTGAAACAAGGGGTTTTCTGAAAATTATGAGCCTTCCATCCTTAGTTCGAGAATTCCATTCAATTTCCAAGACACCTCCAGCCGGGGCCTAGGATACATATTTAAGGGATTGCGAGAACCCAAAAATATGACGTTCGAGGAGTACTACTCGGCTTTCAAGACATACAGCGATGTCCATTCAGAAGAGTACAGGAGAAGAATCGAAAACCTTGAGCCCCTCCTCATGAAGTTCATGACGAAAAAGGGAAGAGTCCTCGACCTCGGGTGCGGTGCAGGGGGCTTTTCCTTCCTTCTCGAAGACTTAGGCTTTACAGTTATCGGAGCCGACAACAGCGACTACATGCTCTCCCTCGCGAGGGGTTTTGCCAAAGAGAAGGGCTCAAAGGTAGAGTTTATCAAAGCCGACGCCAAGGAGCTTCCCTTTGAGGACGACTCATTCGACTACGTCCTCTTCATAGACAATCTCGTGCACTTTGAGCCCCTTGACCTTGGAAAGGCCTTCCGCGAGATAGCGAGAGTGCTGAAGCCAGGTGGGAGGCTCCTACTCCAGTTCACAGACCTCAGAGCCCTGCTCCCAGTCCTCATGAACGGACAGGTGGTCGGGGCAGAGTACTGGATAAGCAAAGTCCTGCCGGATAGAGAGGAGAAGACCGTCCTGATAGAGTTCCAGAGCGAGGAGAAGTCCTTCAGGGTTCGCTTCAACGTCTGGGGAAAGACTGCGGTGGAGCTCCTGACAAAGCTCTACTTCAGAAAGATTGGAGAGGAGCAGATAAACGAGCACACATACCTTCAGGTTTACGAGCCAAAGAAATGAAACAAAAACAAATCAGGCCTCCATGCGGAGGCGCTTGAGGACGAACTCCCTATCGAGCGAGGCCAAGAACGGGGCAAGCCTCGGCCCGCGGTCCTTGCCTATGAAGACGTTGTAGAGAACCTTAAACCACTCCTTGCTCGGGATTCCGCGCTTCTTGGCGACGTCAAAGATTGCGTTGTTGAGCTCATCAACCGTGAACTTCTCGTGTGCCTCGATCCAGTCTGCCAGCTCCATCATCGCCTCCCTGATTTCGGGCTTTAGGTCGAGCCCTGGCGCTTCCTCAAGCAGGCTGAACTTGACGTTCTCGGGGGCGTACTTCTCGACCCAGTTCCTGGCGAGCCTGATGCGGAGCCTTATTCTCTCAATGTCCTCTTCGCTCAGGTTCTCGGGAACGTGGCCCTGCTCCTTGAGAACCCTGATTATTCCCTCCTCGTCGAGGTGAGGCATCTGGACGAGGGTGACGAGGAAGCGGAAGGGCGCCTGAGCGATAAGCCTCTCCGGAACCTTCGGCATCGACAGCTCGTAGGTCCTCTTGAGTTCCTCTTCCTCCTCGGGGTTCTTTGCGTGCTCAAGGCCGAAGTAAATCCTCTCGACCTTGTCGAACTCGTCGTAGAGGTTGAGAAGGCCGAGACCGAGGTCTATCTTGAGCTCCTTGTTGGGCCTCGCCTTGGCGTAGATGAAGCGGATTATTCCCGGCTCGAGAACCTCGTAAAGGTCGCTGAGGAGTATAACGTTACCCTTTGAGCCACTCATCTTGCCCTTCTGTCCCTTGATTCCGACAAACTCGTACATGAGGGTCATCGGGGCGGGCCAGCCGAAGACCTTCTCGGAAATCTCCTTTCCGGTGTCGTAGGAGCTTCCAGCGGCGAGGTGGTCCTTTCCAGCCGGCTCGAAGTCCACCTTGAAGTGGGCCCAGCGCATCGGCCAGTCAACGCGCCAGCGGAGCTTAACGTTGCCCTCCCTTATGTCGGTCTCCCCCTCCTCGCCACAGTGCTCACAGCGGTACTTAACCTTCCACCCGCCGTCCCACGAGACGAACTTCGCCTCTCGCCTACACTTCGGGCAGTAGACCATGACCGGCTGCCAGTCATCTTCGAGGGGCGGCTGCTTGGCCCTCTCGCGGTACTTGTCGAGGACGGCTTTGATTTCATCGCGCTTGGCCAGGGCAGTCCTTATCTCCTCCGCGTACTCACCGGACTTGTAGAGCTCGCTCGCGTAGAGGAAATCAACCTCAATGCCAAGTTTCTTTACCTCTTCCTCGAACTTCTCCATGAAGTGCTCGGCGTAGCTGTTGTGACACCCCCACGGGTCGGGAACCTCGCGGACGGGCTTGGTTAGGTGCTCCTTCCACTCAGCCGGGACGTTCTTTGGAACCTTTCTAAAGCGGTCGTAGTCGTCCCACATGTGGATGTGCCTGACCTTCTTTCCCCTGTCCCGGAGGGCGTGGCCCACGATGTAGGCCGTGAAGAACTCGCGGAAGTTCCCAATGTGAACGTAACCGCTCGGGGTTATCCCGCTCTCGACCACGTACTCCTCCTTGTCACCGCGTTCCCGGATAATCTTTTCCGCCATGTAGTCCGCCCAGTGAACCATCTTCACCACCGCGCTTAGCTCCTCGAAAGGGCTTTTAAGGTTAGCCTCCAGTCAAACAACTCCCTAAGAGAAACACTTATAAGCACGAAGAGTAAAAACTACTGAACAATGTAAAAGGTGAACGCTATGGAGTTCGAATTGAGGAGAATGAACGTTTTCTTTCCGGCGTCGCTGGAGATTCAGGAGGAATTACTCAAGGCCGGCTTTAAGGTGCCGTACGACAAGGAAACAGGAAAGAAAACTCCCGTTCCTGTGGTCTCAAGCTCGAGGGAGGGCAGAAAGCTGAGGCGCGGAAGGCTGCTGAAGGCAACGGATTTTGAGATAAAGGACAAATTCGCGGTGATTCCAGAAGAGAAAACTCTCATCGAGTTCGAGGTTACCAAGAAGGGCTTTCTCGTGATAAGGCCGAAACCCTTCGAGTACCACCTCGAGGAGCTCGGGTTCCTATCAGTCCCACCAAGGATTTGGGGAACGTGGGCGAGCTTTTCACTGCCGTTTTCAGCGTACGGGGAGCTTGCCGATTGGCTGAGTGAGTTTAAAGGGGAAGGCAGCGGTATTTACACCGCCTCAAAGGGCTCAGGAGGAAGGATAGAAGTCTACGCATACAAGGGCAGGACGAGGAAAGACCTCGGCATCCCAGTCTTCGGCTACGCCTTTGGCTTACACGGTCTAACCCTCGCGGAGGAGTACCTGAGGGAAAAGGCGGAGGAGAACGGCGTCCCAGAGGAGAGGCTCCGCTACCTAAAGCTCGGTCTGAGGAAGAGGAAGGAAACCAAGGCCGGCCTCAGGGTCGGAATCGTCTGGGAGAACGGAAAACCCGTTGAGGTTACCCTTAAGCTCTCTACGACCGCGCCAAGAGTCAGAATCCAGGGCCTCTACGGAGAGCTCGTCGGAAAGTCCAGAGGCGAGCTCACGAGGACTGACGACTGGTACATCTTAGTCCACGCAACGGACTTCGTAAACGCCCTTGAGAAGGTGCGCGGGACGTTTGGGTGAGGAGCGGAAGATATTTTAGTTTCAACCTCATTTTTCTTTTGGTGAAAACTGATATGATTGAAACTGCACTGGGAGTTGCAATAGCGGCTTCGTGTATCATAATCACGATATTTCTAACCAGCAAACTCGGGCCAGAATGGGCGTGGATAAACAGAAAGCTTATACACTTCAGCATCGTGCCCGCGGCCCTGCTGTTCTACTACGGCATGATTCCAAAGGAAATCTTCAGCCCAGCGGCTGCCCTCTTTGGAATCGTCCAGCTGGCGACACACCTAAAGCATAAAGAGCTCAGCTGGTACCAGCTCAACCACAACTACGGGGAGGTCTTCTTCGCATTCTCTGCTACGGCCATCACGTTTTTCCTGCCGAGGGACTACGCAACCGCCCTGCTCCTTGTGATGGCAATCAGCGACGGCGTTACGGGAGTCGTGAGACACTTCTACTTCAGGAGAAACGGGCTCAAGGTGAAGCTCAAGAAGCACTGGACCGGGAGCCTGGCGTATCTGGCGACGGCCCTCGTGATAGCGTTCATTTTCCTTGAGGGAGAAGCAATAAGAAAAGTGATATGGGCAGTGGTGCTGATGCTCGCAGAGTACCAGCCATGGGTCGATGACAATCTGGCGGTGCCCCTCGTTGGTAGTCTGCTGTTCCCCCTCTACTGAGCCCACCTGACCTTCAGGCTGTCCTTTTTCACCTTTTTGAACTCCTCAACCAGGGCCCTTCCCGTTCTCTCCATGAATTCTTCAACGTCGGTGATGCCAATTTCCCTGAGACCTGTTGCTTCCACGCCCTCCGGAATTCCCTTTGCCTCGACGTTTATTCCGATGTGAATCTTCACGCTGACCGGCGAGACGGTTGCTATCGAGATGCTGAGCTTCCTGCCGTTAACGTAGATGTCGTCGCCTTTGCGCATTGTCTTGATGCCGTACTCACCGAGAACCTCACAGAGCCTCGCTATGAAGAGCTTCTGGAGCGTCGAAGCGAAGAGGGTGTTTACGAGGTCAAAGACCTCTATGATGTAGTGAACCATGTCGTCGCTCTTTATCTCCTTGTTCTGCCTAAGGTCTTCGATGTCGATCATCTCTTCCACTTTGACGTCGCACTTCCCGCGGAAAACCACGAGCGAGTTGCCGAGCAGGCCGAAGTTTCTGTATGCCCAGTGGCTACCAATGGCCGAACCGTCGTAGTCAATACGCCTGTCCTTAACTATCAGCAGCTCCATACTATCACCCCATTCTTTCGAGGAGTTCCATTAGCTCTTCAAAGCTTTTTGCATCGACCCACATGTGGATGAAGTCAACGCCAGGAACGGCCATTTTGACACCATCGATGTGAATGGCCCTGTCGTCAATGTAGATGATGTCGTCGATATCATAGCCGATTGAACGAAGCTCTTCAATGGTTCTCCGAATCATGTCACCCTTGTCAGGATGGCCCTCAATTTTCGGGAAGACAAAGTAGTCCCATAAACCAAAGCCCTCGAGAATCGGCCTTACCCTCTCCTCGATGTTCCAGCTCGCAATGCTTAGAACAAACCTTTCGCTCGCCCATTCGAGGAACCCGCGGACGCCAGGGAAGAGGCAGAGCTCTTGGCCAAGGGAGTCTGTTAAACAATCACCGCTGAACTCGTAAGGCAGAACTAAAGCAGAAGCGTCCTCATGGTCCCAGAGGGTGCTGTCCAAATCGAGAACGAACAGTCTCATGAAAATCACCAGGAAAATGTATCGCGGAGAATTTTAATTTTTGCGGGTTGAAACTTGCAGAAGAGTTGAGTTAAGTCATGATGAGGGCCGTGCATAGGCGAGCTGGTCTCTCAGACGCCCCGCCCGGGGCACTCGGGCTGTTGGGAGCGGCAGGCTGAACGGGTCGGTTTCCCTTCCCGCTTACACCCCCGCCCCATCAAACGGGTCTTCTTCCCGAGCCCTCGTCCTGGGCAACGGACCGGTCGCCCAGGCCCAAACGCCCAGGAACGGCCGCCTATTTTCGGGGACCGCTTCGGCCTTAGATGCTTTCAGGCCTTATCGGACGCGGCGTAGCTGCCCGGCTATGCCCTGTAGGACAACCGGTAGACCAGAGGCCGCGGCTCCCTGTTCCTCTCGTACTGGGGGAGCCTTCCCCTCAGGCGGCCAGCACCCCCGGTAGATAGCATCCGACCTGTCTCACGACGGTCTAAACCCAGCTCACGTTCCCCTTTAATGGGTGAACACCCCCACCCTTGGCCCCTGCTGCAGGGCCAGGATGGGAAGAGCCGACAGCGAGGTAGCAAGCCTCGGGGTCGATATGGGCTCTCGCCCGAGACGACTCTGTTATCCCCAGGGTAGCTTTTCTGTCATCCCTGGCCCCCACCGGGGAGGCACAGGGGTTCGCTAGGCCACGCTTTCGCGGCTGGACCCGCCTCTGTTACGGGTCCAGTCAGGCCGGCTTTTGCCCTTGCACTCTACGGCGGATTCCTGACCCGCCTGAGCCGACCTTAGGGCACCCTCGATACCTTTTCGAGGGTGTGCCGCCCCAGCCAAACTGCCCACCTACCGCTGTCCCCCCCTTCCGGGGGTTAGCCGTACGGCAGAGGGTGGGCGGTGTCTCATGGACGGCTCCACCCGCCCCGGAGGGCGGGCTTCGACGCCTCCCGCCTACGCTGCGCACCCCCCGCCGTACGGCAACGGCAGGCTGCAGTAAAGCTCCATGGGGTCTTCGCTTCCCACCGGGGGTCCCAGGCATATGCGCCTGGCAGAGGTTTCGCCGGGCCCCAGCCGGGGACAGTGGGGACCTCGTTACGCCATTCATGCAGGTCGGCATTTAACCGACAAGGAATTTCGCTACCTTAAGAGGGTTATAGTTACCCCCGCCGTTTACCGGTGCTTCACCCGGTTGTACCCGGGCTTCACATACCGGCACTGGGCAGGCGTCGGCCCCAGTACAAACCCTTTCGGGCTAGCTGGGACCTGTGTTTTTACTAAACAGTCGGGCCCCCCTAGTCACTGCGACCTGCGGGTTACGCACCCGCAGGCACCCCTTCTCCCGAAGTTACGGGGCCAATTTGCCGAGTTCCCTCGGCTGGGTTTCCCCCGACACGCCTTAGGCTTCTCACCCAGGGGCACCAGTGTCGGTTCTCGGTACGGTCGCGGTGGATCGTTCCCGAGGGGCTTTTCACGGGCCCCAGGGATCGGCGGAACCCCCCTTACGGGAGGCCATTCGCGCTTTCATCCGGTTCTCGCCATTACGGCACTCCCCGGACTTATACGCTTAGCCGGCCTTGTGGGCCGGTCCGCCTACCCCGAGGCGTCACCCCTCGGGCTTGCGTTGCCGCGCCTACCACCGCGGTACGGGAATATAAACCCGTTTCCCTTTCCCCGACGCCGAGTTACGGGTCGGGTTAGGACCGACTAACCCACGGCTGACGAACATTGCCGTGGAACCCTGGCCCCTACGGCGGCCGGGATTCTCACCCGGCTATGCTGCTACTCCCGGCAGGATCCACAATACCGACGGGTCCACCGGACCTTACGGCCCGGCTTCCGCCCCATCGGCACGCCCGCCTACCCGATCACGGACCAATCGGTCCGTGCGCCGGGGTCTCGGCGGCCGGCTTAAGCCCCGTCCATTTTCGGGGCCCCTGACCTCGACGGGTGAGCTGTTACGCACTCTTTAAAGGATGGCTGCTTCTAAGCCTACCTCCCCGCTGTCTAAGGCCAGGGACACCCTTTGGAGTAACACTTAGCCGGCACTTTGGGGCCTTAACCCCGGTCTGGGTTGTTCCCCTCTCGGGTGACGGCTTACACCGCCCCCCTACTCCGGCCATCTACGGCGGCGGTGGGTTCGGAGTTTGACAGGGAGCCGGAGGCTTTCGCCCCCTAAACTCCCAATCAGTGCTCTACCCCACCGCCTACCTCCGGCCGGGCTATCCTGGGGGATAATTCGGCGGGAACCAGCTATCGCCGGCCTCGATTGGCCTTTCACCCCTAGCCCGGGGTCACGGGAGCGAATTGCACGTCAGCACCCCTATCGGGCCTCCATCCCTCGGTTGAGGGACTTCACCCTGCCCCGGGCTAGATCGACCGGCTTCGGGTCTCACCCGAGCGACTCCGGGCGCTTTCACACCCCGTCCCTCGCCCTTACGGGCTGCGGACCTGTCGGTTTCCCTGCGACTTCGGGGCTGACCCCCTTAACCTCGCCGCTCGGGTGAACTCCCTGCCCCGTGATCCAAGACGGACGGTGCAACCCCGGTCACCTCCCCTCGTACTCCACGGTCGCCCGTGTTTCCTTCGGGGAGGGTCAACCCTTTCGGGCCGCACCCTCCTATCGCCGCCTGGTTTCAGGCTCTTTTCACCCCCCGCCAGGGGTGCTTTTCAGCTTTCCCTCACGGTACTAGTTCGCTATCGGTCTCGGGACGTATTTAGGGTTGGGAGCCGATGCCTCCCAGCTTCCCGCCGGATATCCGACCGACGGTACTCAGGGACACCCCAGGAGCTCGGGGGCTTACGCCTACGGGGCTTTCACCCTCTACGGCGCCGCGTTCCAGCGGACTTCGGCTTCGCCCCCAGGGCTCCTTCGGGGGCCCTACAACACCACATCCCCCGAACCTTTCGGCCCGGGGTTCAGTTTGCCCTGTGCCGCTTTCGGTCGCCCCTACTCACGGCATCGCTTTTGCTTTCTTTTCCTGCGGGTACTAAGATGTTTCAATTCCCCGCGTTCCCCCTCCCGACTGGGAGTGCGGCAAAGCCGCGGGAGGTCCCATTCGGGCATCCCCGGTTCGACGGCTGCCTGCGCCTCGCCGGGGCTTATCGCAGCTTGCCACGCCCTTCGTCGGCGCCCCGAGCCGAGCCATCCACCAGGCGGCTTAGTTGCCACCGGGCGGGGCGTTTTCTGGACCAGCTCGCCTATGCACGGCCCTCATCGTGACCCCTGTTCGGGGTCTCAGGCCCTTCCACCCCGAGCCAAGCTCGGGATGTGCACCTCTTCGTGGTGGACCGGCCGGGATTTGAACCCGGGGCCTCCGGCTTGCAAAGCCGGCGCTCTCCCAGGCTGAGCTACCGGCCCACTTTGGCAGGCCCGACACCCCTTAAACCCCCCCGGACGGGTTCCCGGCGATAGGAGGTGATCGAGCCGTAGGTTCCCCTACGGCTACCTTGTTACGACTTCTCCCCCCTCACGGAGCCCAGGCTCGACCCGGCCTCCCCGAAGGGAGACCAGGCCTCACCCAGACCCCGCTCGGGTGGAGTGACGGGCGGTGTGTGCAAGGAGCAGGGACGTATTCGCCGCGCGATGATGACACGCGGGTACTAGGGATTCCAGCTTCACGCGGGCGAGTTGCAGCCCGCGATCCGAACTGAGGGCGGGTTTAGGGGATTCCCTTCCCCTTTCGGGGTCGGATCCCATTGTCCCGCCCATTGTAGCGCGCGTGTAGCCCGGGGGTTTCGGGGCATACTGACCTACCGTCGCCCGCTCCTTCCTCCGGCTTATCGCCGGCGGTCCCCCCAGAGTGCCTCCTCCCCAGCGGGGAGGACTGGCAACTGGGGGCGCGGGTCTCGCTCGTTACCACACTTAAGTGGACGCCTCACGGTACGAGCTGACGGCGGCCATGCACCTCCTCTCGGCGCGTCCGGCAAGACCTTCAGCCTGGCCTTCATCCTGCCGTCGCCCCCGGTGAGGTTCCCGGCGTTGAATCCAATTAAACCGCACGCTCCACCCCTTGTAGTGCTCCCCCGCCAATTCCTTTAAGTTTCAGCCTTGCGGCCGTACTCCCCAGGCGGCGGGCTTAACGGCTTCCCTCCGGCACCGGGCGAGCTCGAAGCTCGCCCGACACCTAGCCCGCATCCTTTACAGCCAGGACTACCCGGGTATCTAATCCGGTTCGCTCCCCTGGCCTTCGTCCCTCACCGTCGGACCCGTTCCAGCCGGGCGCCTTCGCCACTGGCGGTCCCCCTGGGATTATAGGATTTCACCCCTACCCCAGGGGTACCCCCGGCCTCTCCCGGTCCCAAGGCCCGCAGTATCCCCAGCAAGCCCCACGGTTGAGCCGTGGGATTTCGCCAGGGACTTACGGGCCCGGCTACGGACGCTTTAGGCCCAATAATAGCGGCCACCACTTGGGCCGCCGGTATTACCGCGGCGGATGCCACCGGCCTTGCCCAGCCCTTATTCCCGGAGCTTTTTACACTCCGGAAAAGCCATGCCTGAGGCACGGCACTGGGGGTCCCCCCGTCGCGGTTTCCCGCATTGCGGAGGTTTCGCGCCTGCTGCGCCCCGTAGGGCCTGGACCCGTGTCTCAGTGTCCATCTCCGGGCTCCCACTCTCATGGCCCGTACGGATCTTCGGCTTGGTGGGCCGTTACCCCACCAACTACCTAATCGGCCGCCGGCCCATCCTCGGGCGGGCAGAGCCCCTTTCGGCCTGGGGACCTTCCAGTACCCCAGGCCTATGGGGGATTAGCCCCAGTTTCCCGGGGTTATCCCCCTCCCGAGGGTAGGTTACCGACGTGTTACTGAGCCGTCCGCCGGTGCGCGCAGAGCGCGCCCCATGACTCGCATGGCTTAGTCGGACCCCCATAGCAGTGGCCTCCGGCAGGATCAACCGGAATTGAGCAAGGAGTACGGCCGGTGGAACTCCCCTCAAATGGGGGAGTACCGATTCCCGTCCGGGGGTTTGGTCGGGGTGTCGGGCCTGCCTTACCCCCGAGGGGTCCGCCTTTCGGCGTTTCCTCGGGAGCGCACCTCGTGTAACCCGGACTGGAGGGCGGGGTTCATCGTTGGGTGCTTTGCACCCGTTCCCCCCGACGCCGCCGTCTTGGCGTCCGGGTCTTCGTCGCCCCCTGTTCGGGGGCTCCACCCAATAGGGCTGAACCCCCGCAGTGAAAAATTTTTGCAAAACCCGTGAGCGGGGAGATTTTTAGAAAAGAACCTGTCAAAAGAGAGAACCAAAATGCACAAAAATAGGCATGAAAATGTTAAAAATTTTTGCAGTCAGAAGCGAAGTATTTCCGGGACAACGCTTATCTTCGAGACGGGGGTGGGTATTGTGTTCGTGACGGCGAGCTCATCAACAGCACCGCCAACCCTCTCGATGGCACCCTCGGCAAAGACCCCATGGGTGGCCGCAACAAAGACCTTACCCGCACCCATCTCCCTGAGCAGGTTGGCCGCCCTTATCATAGTACCCCCTGTGCTTATGATGTCATCAACTATAAGCACGTTCTTGCCCTTGACGTCTATGTCCACGGGCCTCATCTCGACCTCGGTAGGTGAGATTCTCCTCTTCTCAAAGTGGCTATACTCAAGGCCGAGCTCTTCAGCAACTGCCCTAGCCCTCTCGCGGGCGCCTTTATCAGGGGCAAGGACTATCCCCTCACCAAGCTTCTCGCGGAAGTAGCCCGCTATGACCCTCGCCGGCGAAACGTTGACTCCCTTGCCAGGGAAGTACTTGAGGGTCTCGGGGTTGTGGAGGTCGAAGATGTAGAGTTCATCGTAGTAGATGCCGAGCGCCTTCATTATCGCCCTCACGCTCACCGGCTCACCATCCTTCGTGACCCTGTCCTGCCTGCTGTAGGCGAAGTAGGGAACTACGGCGCGGAGTTTCGTGAAGCCCTTCTCCCTGAGCGCGTCCCCAATGAGGAGTAGCTCAACGATTTTCTCGTCCTGCGGTGCGAAGGTAGAGCTGACGACCGTTGCTTCACTACCTGAACCGAGAACCCGGACGTACTTCTCCTCATCCGGGAACTTCTTTATCTCGACGTCAATGATTTCTCCGCCGAGTTCCCTCAGCTCCGGCTCAAGGTGCTTTCCACCGCTCCCTATGACGAACATGAGAACCACCCCCTTTGACAGTCTCCTGTCGAATTGGCGACTTATAAACCCACCGTCATACCAGAAGAACGGCAATGATTCCGGCGAGAAATATTCCGTCGAAGGTCCCCGCACCACCTATGCTCACCATCGGTGCCCCCAGCTTCTTGATTTTGTCCCAGTTCATCAGGTCTGCCCCTATGAGGACACCCAGCGTCCCGCTGACGTAGGCAACGAGGGTCGGGTTTCCATCACCAAGCAACCAGCCGAGAAGGACGGCAATGAGGGGTGGAAACAGCGTCGGCATTGCTATCCCAAGACCCCTAACCGGTCTCGCGACGGCGTTGCTGAGGAGCGAGGCGATGAAAACCGCGAGAAGGGTGTTCAGGAGAAGGCCGTACTCACCGAGGTAAACGAGGCGGAGTAGCTCGTAAATAGATATGCTCAGCGGGACGAGTGCACCGCCAACGTTGACGGCTATGACAGTCTTCCGCTCCTCCCAGTCGAAGTATGGCATCGGGTAGAGGATTCCAAAGAAGCCGATTTCCCGAACCCTAATCACGGGCTCGTAGGTCACTTCCTCCGCTATGGGTATGTTTATGAAGCTCCCCACGAGCGCGAAAATAAAGAGGGTAATCGCCACACCGGGCGGAAGGCCGAGCCTGTGGAACGCTATGAGAACAGCACCCGAGAAGAAAAAGAACGTGAGGACGAAGACAACCGCTATGAGAATCAGAAACGGCCAGGTAAGGGGTGGAAACAGGAAGCGCCTCGCTCTATTCATCCTTAACCACCACGTTGGCCCAAATCTGAACTCCTTTGGCCATCTCCACTTCCTTGGGCTTCTCAAACTTCTCGGCGTTTTTGAGCACCCACGCGTAGAGTGGCTTCCCGTTGGAGTACTCACGGAGGAAAGAAACGCTCGCGCGGTGCTTGTCCTCGTGCTCAGCTAACTCCTCCGGCGTGAACGGGCCGAGGACGTCAACAAGTTCGGCCTTTCCAATGGCCTTTCCGTTGGAGATTATCAGAATCTCGCCCCTAACTCTCGTCCTCGTCTTCCTAATCTCCCACACTTTCTTGCCCTCAACTATAAGGCTCGCATAGGGTTCTCTCACTATGAGGCCTTTTTTCGTCTCCATCGTCATCGCTTCCAGTAGGGTTTAGAGGTTATAAAGCCAACGCTGGGAAAACTTTAAGTCCGCTTTACCGAAGGCACTTGAGGAGGTCGAACCGATGAAGGTCATATGGTACGGTCACGCCTGCTTTTGGGTTGAGACGAACGGAGTGAAGATACTGATAGACCCATACCCGGAAGTTGACGACGACCGAATTGGCGAGGTTGACTACATCCTGATAACCCACGAGCACACGGACCACTATGGAAAGGTCGAGCTCCTGTCAAGGCTCCGCGACGCCACGGTAATAGGCCCCAAGCAGGTCTACCTGATGGCGGTGGCAGATGGCGTTACGAAGGTCAGGGAAATCGAGGCGGGACAGACGATAGAGCTCGAAAACGGCGTGAAGGTTACGGCCATCTACGTCGAGCACCCGTCGAGCCAGTACCCGCTCGGCTACCTGATAGAGGGCGACAAGAGGCTCCTCCACCCCGGAGACACCTACGCAGGCCCAGTGTTCCAGAGGCTTCGCGGTAAGGTGGACATCCTGCTCGTCCCGATAAGCGGTCGCTCAACGGCCAATGCGAGGGAGGCGACGCAGATAGTCGAGGACGTGAGACCGAGGGTGGTAATCCCGATGCACTACGGCGTTTACAACGACGCCGACCCGTCGAAGCTGGCCGAGGAGCTCAGGAAGAGGCGCATTTGGGTGCTCTTCAGGGAGCCGAAGCTCTACGAGGAGATGTCCTTCTGAGGGAAAGGCATGCTATCCACGGGCTCACGGAAGCTCGACGAACTGCTGGGGGGAGGCTTCGCCCCCGGCGTTCTCACCCAGATTTACGGCCCCTATGCTACCGGGAAGACGACCTTAGCCGTTCAAACAGGAATTCTAAGCGGTAAGAAGGTCGCCTACGTGGACACAGAGGGAGGCTTTTCTCCCGAACGGCTGAAGCAGATGGCAGAAGCGAGAAACCTCGACCCCGAGGAAACACTGTCGCGCTTCATACTCTTTACACCTGCAGACTTCACGGAGCAGAGAAGGGTTATAGGCTCGCTGAAGAAGGTCGTTGACGAGTCCTTCTCGCTCGTCGTGGTGGATTCCATAACCGCCCACTATAGGGCCGAGGAGAACAGGATGGGCCTCCTGACCGACCTGAGCAGGCAACTCCAAGTTCTCCTCTGGATTGCAAGGAAGCAAAACATACCCGTCCTCGTAATCAACCAGGTGCACTACGACAGCCGACTAGAGAGAACGAGGCCAGTTGCGGAACAAACCCTCGGCTACCGCTGTAAGGACATTTTGAGACTCGACAAGCTCCCGAAGCCGGGCCTAAGACTAGCTATCCTCGAAAGGCACCGCTTCCGCCCCGAGGGCATAATGGTCTACTTCAGGATTACAGAAAAGGGCATTGAAGACGTTGGTGAATGATATCGCTGAGGTCGAAGGCCAGGACGCCCTCTTTTCTCAGCTCCTCCTTATCCTCAAGCTCCCTCGCTATAATGCCGAACCTGTAATTCCCTTTGAGCGGGAGAAGTTCCGCTTTCCTCTCAAGGGAATTCAAAACCTTCCTCGCGTCTCTCAGGCTCAGGTCCCTCCACTTCACCTCGAAGAGAACAACGTTTTTCCGGTCGTAGGCGACCACGTCTATCTCTTCTCCCCCCTGCCACCACCTGCCAACGCGCTCGGGCCTGAAGCCGAGGTCGAGCCCTCTCACGAAGTCCAGGGCAATTCTCTCGTAGGTTTTGCCAACGAAGGCAGGAAACTCAGTTTTAAAGCGCTCGAAGACCCTTCTGGGGTCCTCCTCAAGGGCGGTGTAGTTGTGGTAAACGAAGCGGAACCAGAAGTTGAAGAACTCGTCGCTTATGCGATAGGCCACCTTCCTCGTCTTCAGCGGGTTCTCGGTGACGGGAACTTCCCTCTTCAGGTACTCGAAGTGGTTCGTCAGCTCGCTGAGGTACTTGCCAACGGTGAGGAGCTTCATACCAGTTTTGTCGCTTATCTCCTTGGGCGTAACGTAGCCGAGGCTGACCGCTTCGAGGATTGAGAAGTGAGCGCGGTAGAACCTGCCGAACTCCAGCTTGAGGACGTTTAAACCTTCTTCCCTCAGAGGGGCGAACTCGTCGAAGAATAGCGCCTTCAGAGCCTCAAGAGAGCCTCCATGGTAGTAGCGCGGGACGTAGAGGAGGTACCTTGGCATTCCGCCCAAAGCCGAGTACAGCTCAACGAAATCCTTCGGTGGAACATCAACAAGAGAGCGCACGAAGTTAAATGAAGTCCAGAAGTCAAAGGGCTTCAGCTTAACCCACTCGTCCACCCTGCCGAAGAGGGGCTCTTTTCTGTCCATGAAGATGCGCTTAATCATGCCGACGTACGAGCCTATGACTATAAGCATGAGGTTTGAGGTCTCCTTTTTCTCGTCCCAGAGCCTCTGGAGGGAGGAGAAGAAAGAAGGTTTAACCGTCCTGAAGTTCTGGAACTCGTCGAAGACCACAACAAGCTTTCTCTCCCGCGAGTAGTCGAGCAGGAACTCAACCAGCTCCTCCAGGGAGCCGAACTTTGGTTTCACGTAAGGGGGAAGGTAGCGGGAAAGCTTCTCCTCAATCTCGCGCGAGTACTCCTCGAGGAGCAACGCTTCGTCCTTCTCGCCAACGAAGAAGTAGAGGCCAAGTTTATCACTCAGGAACTCCCTGGCCAGGGCTGTCTTTCCAACCCGCCTCCTGCCGTAAATTACGAGAAAGCTTGAGCCAGGAAAGGAGTAAACCTCGTTGAGCTTCTCAAGCTCGCGTTCCCTGTCGTAAAACATATTACCCACCGAGTATATTACTGAATGAGTAATATTTAAGGGTTGTGGGGAATCAAAGCCAAGACTAACAAGCTCGGCACGCCCCTAAGCCACGAAGTTACCAAACGTTTTTGAGAGCTATCTTCAAACACCCGCATATGAACTCCCCAGAAACCGAAAGAACACACCAGAGAAAAAGGCTCAAGTTACCGGTTCTTCCCGGCGGCAGGAATCTACCCCCGAGGACATTGAAAAGACCATAAGCCTCGGCCAGGGTAGTGAGATAGTAGAGGAAATGAGAGTAAAGAAAACGGGAAGAGAGCGCCTTCAAATCCTCTCGTAGACCTCCTGTGTAATCCTCAGCACGGCCTTGTAGAGCTTCTCGCTTATTATACCCTCCTCGTAGTGTTCCGCTAACTTCTCCTTGTCGATTATCTCCTTCGTTCCATCTGGCCATTTAACGATGTCAACCTCGAGGTCAACGTAGCGCGCTCCATCGGGGTAAATCTCAACGGGAGTGTTGATGTTGTAGTACTCGCCCTTCAGGTTGCCGTTCTTGTCGTAGTAGCGGTGCACGAACCACCACTTGCCGGCCTCAATCTCTGTTATGGCGTAGTCGCCGAACTCTATCGGCAGGTCGAGGCCGTCGTAGAACTTACCGGGCTTGAGGTGCCTCTTTATCGTGACCTTGAGCGGGTTGTGGCTGACCTCCAGAACTTCTCCCGGCCCAATCCTTATCCTCTGACCGTCGGGCTTGACGTGGTCGAGGCTGAAGAGCCAGCCCCTCCTCGGCCCCTTGTTCTCTATCAGAGCCTCCCAGAAGCCCCGGTTCACCTTCATCCTCTGGCCGGGAACCTTGGCGAGGATTCCCTCCGCTATCTCAACCGCGAAGCCGAGTTCGGGGTCTTTAGCCTTGAGCTGGTGGTGGCCCTCCACGGTCGGGACGACCTTGTTCCTTATCTCGTCGAGCTTCTTCTTGGCACCGCCACCGAACTCGACCTCGTAGATGTTCCTGCCCTCGATGATGAGCGACGGCGCGAAGTAGGTGTCAGCCTTGGCCAGTCTGTCGGCGAGCTTTGAAAGCCTGACTATCTCGTCCCTCAGGGTGTTCCAGTCCTTGTAGGCCGCGGCGGTTCTCCAGAGGATTCCCCACTCGCCGAGGTCTATGCTCAGGCCGAGGATTCTGAGCCTCTCGCGCTCCTGGTTGTCCCTTATCTTCCTCGAAATCTTCACGTGCCTCTGGGCCCCTATCGGCTTGGGAATCAAAACGGCGTAGTCGCCTGGAATAGTTAGGGTAGTGCTGAGGTGTGGCAGGAGGTTGTGCTTCTTCACCTGAACGAGAACCTCGTCCCCTTCGTTCGCCCTCGGGAGCTCGTTCTTGGGGAGGGTTCCTATCGCGCTCCCGAGGTCAACGTAAACGTACCGCTCATCAACCTTAACAACGAGACCCTTGTAGATGCCGTAAAGCTGGTAGGGAAGTCTCCTGAAGAAAACATCAATCAGCTCCTCCTCCAGGACGGCCTTGGCCTCCTCAACGGCGTTTCCAACGAGAACGACGCCGTGCCTGTCCTTCTTATCGTAGATGTCAACGTCGAACTCGTCGTAGGTCTTCTCAAGGCCGAAGCGCTCGACTATCTTGTTGCTCGGCTGGCTTATGCCGAAGCCCCTGTCGAGGAAGAGTTTCGTTAGGGCCGTTGAGTAGATGCCCCGAATCCTAACCGTAAGCCCTGTGTCTGTAGACACCTTCACCACCCCTCATCTTCTTCTCCACCACTCCAATGAGCGCCAGTCCCTCAAGGATTTCCTCAGTGTCTCGCACCCCGCTGAGCTTCTCCACGTTTCTCGCCTCAACCCAGAGCAGGCCCTTGGAGTGCCATTCGAGCAGGGCCCTCTCGACGCGGTGAACGTCTGAGGAATGAGCGTAGAGCCTGTAAACGAAGCGAACGAGCGTGTCGAGCCTCTCCTCAAGGTACCTCGTTCTGTGGACTTCCTCCAGTATGCCAACGGGAACCTTTTTGTGGTTTTCGCCCAGGAATGCCAACCCCTCAACCTCGGCCGAGAGCTCGCCTATCGCCTTCCTCACCGCGTAGTCGTAGAGCCTGTGAAACTGGACCAGCCTGTCGAAGGAAGCCTTCAACCTCGCCCGCGAGTTGAAGTCGTCACCGCGGAGGAGCGAGAGGACTTCCTCAAGGCGGAACTTCATCTGGTGCTCGTTCTTGTAAAGCTCCTTCGAGAGCTCCTCAAGCCTCCCGCCGAACTTCGCCAGCTCACGGTAGAGCGACGAGGCCCTCTCAAGCTTCTCGGCCGAGAGCTCGTGCAGTGACCTGAGGACAGCCTCGAGCTCCTCAGCGCCCTTCTCACCGTAGAGCTCGGAGAACTTTGATTCAAAACGGGAGTGAAGCCTCTCAAGCTCCCCGAGAAGTGACCTGAGCTCGTCAACGTCCATCCCCGAAACCCCCTAATGTAGGAGTTGGCCGTAGGCCTACTTTTACTTTTCGATTGGCGGAGTTAAACGAAACCGCTTACCCGAAAGCCTTTTTTAAAAGGACAGTGTATCAGAGTACGGTGTTGCCATGACCCTCTACGACCGCTTTGGAAGGCCAGTAACGAACCTCAGGATTTCGCTCACGCAGGAGTGCAACTTCCGCTGCTTCTTCTGCCACCGCGAGGGCCAGAGGTTTTTGGCCGCGAATGAAATGACCCCCGAGGAAATCGAGAGGCTCGTCAGGATAGCTTCCCGCTTTGGGATAAGGAAGGTTAAGCTCACAGGCGGTGAGCCGACCGTTAGGGAGGACATCCTCGAAATCGTTCGGAGGATAAAGCCCTACGTGATTGACCTGAGCATGACGACCAACGGGAGCCGGCTTAAGGAGCTCGCAAAGCCACTCGCAAAAGCGGGACTCGACAGGGTGAACGTCTCACTCCACAGCCTCAAACCGGACGTTTACCGCAGGATTACCGGCGTTGACATGCTTGAAACCGTTCTGGAGGGCATAGAGGAGGCCGTGAAGTATCTCAGCCCCGTCAAGCTCAACATGACGGTCATGAGGGGCCTCAACGACGGCGAGATATGGGACATGGTCAAGTTCGCCGCGAAGACTGGAGCAATACTCCAGCTGATAGAGCTCGAAGCGCCGAGGGAGATGACCGAGACCAAGTTCTTTAAGAAGTACTTCTATCCGCTCAGGCCGGTTGAGAAGGAGCTCGAAAAGAGAGCCGTTGAAATCCGCGAGAGAACGATGCACAGGCGGAGGAAGTACTTCATCCCGACCGACTACGGCATAGCCGAGGTCGAGGTCGTTAGGGCGATGCACAACACGGTCTTCTGCGCCAACTGCACCCGCTTGAGGGTCACTTCCGACGGCAAGTTCAAGACGTGTCTGCTGAGGAAGGACGACCTTATAGACTTCCTAACGGCGATGAGGAACGGCGCAAGCGATGAAGAAATCGCGGAAATACTCCACCAGGCCGTCCTGATGAGAGAGCCTTATTGGAAATAGTTTGGCATTGGATGCCCTGGACATATTGGCCTTCAATTAGATATTCATCGAAATTTTTTAAAATTCGTCTTAACGCATGGGTTTGATAGAAATGGAAAAACATTTAAACTATTTTGTAGATACCACAAGCAAGTTTGGAAATACTGCGGTGCGGTGGGGTTATGTATCAAAACATTCCAGGGCTCCTATCGGGATTTGCACTTGTGACAATTGGACTGCACCTTATTTGGATAGCACTCAAGTACTACAAGGCCCTCGAAAAGCCCGGGAAAAAGTTAGCTTGGAGATTCTTGATTTCGATATCGCTCTTTACTGTAGGTTCAATTGGGGTCGTCATAGACTCTCTAACCGAAATCCAATTATGGTTCATCATGGCCATCATTTATCCAATCTCCTACTTTATTTTGGCCTCCTCAGTTGGATTCTACCTTAAGGCCCTGCTCTCAAAGCAGGCGAAGCCAATAAAGCCCCACAAGAAGGCGCCGGTTCTCCCAATATCCGGAGCATACTCCTTGAGGAAGCCCGTAACACCCCAAACGCTGGCATACCTGTCGAGGATTTCAAGCGGACTGCTCGTCATCAGCAGGACAAAGAAGGAGAGGTGGGTCAAAAAATATCGGCTTGAGCCGGATGAGTTCGTATGGCTGAGCAATATGGAGGAAGAAACTGCAATCAGCCCCACAAAGCTCCACGTGATTCAGGGCAAGATACTCCAGTTTCTGAACGGGAGCGGAGGAAAAGCAGTGGTGTATATGGAGGGGGTTGAATATCTGGTAATCTACAACGACTTTCCCCCAGTTGCAAAGTTCCTGTTCTCGGTCAAAGACTACGTTATTTCCCATAAATCGGTGCTTATCTCTTATATCCCCCATGGCATCCTGGATAAGTCACAAGAGAGCATTATTCTAAAAGAGTTCAAGGAAGCGGAGGAGGAAGAACTACTTAACGAAATCTCCCAAAAACTCCTAGTAACAATGGTGGAACAGAGGGAAAGTGCTAGTGTCGATGAACAAGAAAATGTCATGTCAAACAGTGAATGATGGCCCCAGCAGGGGTACTTTTGGAGCCGTACTGCAGTCTTGGAGACGCGAACAAGCACCCGCCGTAGAGTAGAAAGGTTTTTTGGGGAGCGATGCAAAGTTTTAATGGTGGAACAGTGGAGCTAAACAACCTCTCGCCGTATCTTTCAGGGATAATGCTGATTCTCATAGGCCTCTATGGTATGGTTAGGTCGTACCAAGAGTGGAGACTGCATGACGAGCCAGCCAAACGGCTTGCCCTAGTCCTAATGGTCTCATTCGCCCTGTTTGGGATCGTCGGAGGAGTTAGTATAATCATGCTTATCGCCATTGACCCCGAGTTCTGGGTCATTGAGGCAACTGCAATCACTTCGGGGTATCTTCTCCTGGTGTATGCAACGCTGAGCATGCTCCCGTCTGAGAACAATCCAGAAAAAACCCAGGACAGGAGGAGCAGAGGAAAAACTCGAAAGACAGAGGGTAAAAAAGGTAAAACTTCCCCTCCCCTCTGCGGGGGTAGTGAAGTCCCGCAAAGACGCTGTATTACTCCTTAGGGCAATAGCAAACTATGCTGGCCGCCCCATCCTTGTCATTGGAAGGGAGCACCCCGATGAGTGGGTCGAAAGGGCGGGCATAGAACCCGACGAGTACATATGGCTTACAAGGGTTGAGCACAGAAAGGCCGTGAGTCCGAGCAGCCTGCATGTTCTCACAGGAAAAGTTGAGGCATTCCTAAAGGGTAAGCCGGGAGGTGTGGTCTACATTGAGGGAGTTGAGTATATGCTCTTTTACTCCGACTTCAAAGCCGTTGCAAAGTTTTTGTTCACAATCCGGGACATGGCAATAATGGAGAATGCCCACATAATCCTTCTAGTAGATGAAAACACGATGTCCCCAGAACAGACGGCAATACTAAAAAAAGAGTTCGAGGAAATAGACGTAGAAGATGCCCTCGAAAAGCTGATGGGCCCTGCACTGTTTGGAGCTATTCCCAGCGAAAAACGGAGGGGCAACAATGCCAGCCCTGAAAGTCCCGAAGAAGGAAGCGGAGCCGGTGAAGAGAAAGCTGAAGAATCTGGGTCTCTACGACGGGAAGAGGAGACCGAGGAGAGAAAGTGATTTCGTCCTTCTGCCTGTAGTTGAGGACGAGAGAATTTATTCCCTCGGCTACGAGGTTTTACCAATTGAGCTCCCCCTCAGGCCGGAGAGACAGATTTACAAGAACCTTGAGAGCGTCCTTGCGGAGAGGCTGAGCGAGGAGGAGCTGAGGCACCTCAGGCGCTACGACGTGGTTGGGGACATAGCGGTAATCCAGATACCGCCCGAGCTGGAGCACCGCGTTGACGACATCGTCTGGGGACTGAGAAAGGTTCACCCTTTTCTGAAGGTCGTCGCAAAGAAGGGCTTCCACGAGGGGGCCTTCAGGATAAGGGACTACTCGATAATCTGGGGCGAGAAAAGGCTTGAGACAGTCCACAGGGAGAACGGCGTCGAGATTAAGGTTGATTTGAGCAAGGCATTCTTCAACCCGCGGATGAAGGGAGAACGCTATCGGCTGGCCCAGCTGGTGAAAGACGGCGAGAGGATTTTAATTCCCTTCGCCGGAGTTCTGCCGTATGCCCTCGTGATAGCAAAGTATAGAAAGGTCAAGATAACTGCCGTCGAGCTGAACAGGGAAGCCTACGAACTCGGACTGGAGAACATAGAGCGCAACAGGAGGAGGCTGAAGGGAGAGATAGAGTTCATCTACGGCGATGCCTTCAAAGTCCTGCCGGAGCTCCCAAGCTACGACCGCGTGATAAGCCCAACGCCGAGGGGCGTTGATGCCCTAAGTTTAACGCTCTCAAAGGCCGAGCGCTGGCTTCACTACTACGACTTCGTCCATGAAAACGAGATTAAAGCCTTCAGGCGGAGAATACTTGAGGAATGCCAAAAGCTCGGAAGGGAGTGCTCGGTAATGGTGAAGAAGGTCAGCGACTTCAAGCCGCATGTGTTTAAGGTGTGTGCCAATGTTGAACTCATGCGAGGCCCTTAAACTTGATGTTGCACCACAATACGACTCCCTTATTCGGATTTCTTTTGTCCGGTTCTAAATGGGAAACCCAGGTTAGAACAAATTTATACTTGAAAAAAAAAGAAAAAAGACTTACTTATAGTAAAAGGAAAAACTTATAAAGGTTAGCTGTACAACTGATATTGCAAAAACCTAATGATGGAGGTGACCTCATGCGGTGGAAACCACTCCTCGCAGTCCTGTTGGGACTGCTGATGGTCGGAGTAACGGCAGGAAGTGCGATGGCAGTGGAAATCAACAATGATTCGAAGCACTTAAGCGGGATAGTATTAGTTCTGAAGGGGAGGTACTATCCCCATTCATGGAAGGGGAACTACACAAAGTCATCACCTGCCCAAACAGTTGCTAGGTTCAACATGCGGACTCATGAATTAACAGCAATCTTTATGTACGAACAAACTATGGAGCCCACCAGGTACAAGGTTAGAATACTAAAATCACATCTGTTCAATGGATACGCATTGCTACCCATAGGTAGTAGCCAAAAACACAACAACATTCATCTTCTTGAGATTATAGTATATGACAACGGAACGATACAGATTTTTGCTAAAGACCATAAGGGCAACCTAATAGCCCTCAGTGGATATAGCCGCAGCTTAATAAGGGGACTGCATCTATCACAGTTCCCATCTGAAGATATTCCAGACAATTTGTGGATAATGTCCGTAACACCTATCATTAATGGAACAACAAAAATAGTAAAAGTTCCAACAGATTATAGTACAATGGCGACACGCTCAACTTCTGTCTCTAAAGTTATAGAATATCAATATACCGCAAAAGCCGCACATTGGAACGTTACATTTTACATAACATTCAAACTATACATGTATGGACCAACGTCGCTAGATAATTATGGCAAATACCGTGTTTCAGTGTCTGTCTTGGACAAAGGGGTATACTATAACAAAAAACATGTACATCACAATGGAGTTCCCCTCTCGATTGGGAATATAAAGCCTATTGAAATTGGGTTTATAGTTCCAAACGATGACAACATCAAAGACAGGATTATATCAACACAGTTTTCATATCATTCACCTTCAGATATTTTATCAAAATTAGCAGTAGGATGGGACCTCCTAGTGGGGGGGTTCAATCCAATAACTGTTGTTGACACCTTTTTCAACATAAAACCAGATGTCAAACTAGATCTTAGGCACACAGATGAACCTCCCAATGCAATTCATGTAAAGTTCGAGAATGTACCGTTATGGTCTCCCGAAGACTACGTGGAAGGTTTATTCGAGGTTGACCATTCATCAGGCGTAGGCAGTGGAACTATTACCACGTTTTTTGCAGTTCCACTCTATTACAAACAGGGCAAATTCCACTATATAGAGACTATCAAAGACAAACTCAAAATAACCGCTGAGCATCTAGACAGTAAAACTGCTCGAAGGTGATGAACATGCCAAGCAGGTGTTCACTAGCAATCTCCCTCCTTCTCATTTTTCTCGTTGGTACCAACGTCTGGACATATGCATATTACAAAGAGACCGTCAGAGAAGCACAGAAAAATGGCGACATACACACAGCCGTACTGCTCACAGGTACGTATCTCCATGATACACGCTCCCACTCGGAGGCCGCTCTCAGCGCCCTTTCACAGGGAAACTTTGACATCTTTAACTTCACGATGGGTGAACTCCACAGCGACTTTGTGAACCTTGGGTTTTCATTGGACCTAATAGCGGAACTCGTATTCCCCGAAGAATATCCTGATAACACAACGGTGGTCAGCATGACCGAAACGGGGTCGTGTGCTGACTTTGTAAATAAAGCGCGGGATGCTGTCTTATCCGGCCAAGGGAACCTCTCTGCCGTTAGAGAAGGCCTTATACTAATCCACGATTTTGCCAACCAATGGATAACCGGCGATGCTAATTCCCATGCCCTTAAAAATAACTCCACGCACGTTCATCATTTCGCTAACAGGTGGATCTTTTCTGGCTCCCTCGTTAGCAGAGCATTCCTTCAGGCAAACGAGAGGCTTGAAGAGAAATGTGAGCTCCTCGCCCATAAAATTGATGGAGGTTGATGATACCGATTACTCCAGATACGCCCTTAAGGAATCAAAACACAGATAGCAGGGCGCACATTATTAGGGCAAGAAGCATAAAAACGATAAAAATCGGTAAAATACAAAATCAGAGCCTCACTTCTTCCCCAGGAAGTCGAACAGCGTCGCCTGCTTGCCCTTCTTCTTTTCAGGCTTCTTCTCCTTCTTCCCCACGGGCTCTATCTCCCTCTCGGCCTCCTCAAGCTCCTCTTCGGTGAGCTCTTCACTTTCCTCGGACTCTTCAACTTCCTCCTCCGGTTCTTCAAGCTCCTCTGCTTCTTCTAACTCTTTCTCCCTTGCCTTTCTCAGGCCCTCACGGACCCTCTCCTCAAGTTCACCGCGCTCTTTGAGCCTCTTCTCGATGTTCATGGCCTTGCCCCATATTGTCTTGGCCTTCTCCGAGTCCCCAGCTATGAACTCAACTTCCTTGAGGTTAAGGTCGAGGTAAACAACGAAGTGCGCCGCAAGGTCTGGGTTGTTCTCGAATATGACGCGGAGGTAGTGGAGCGTCTCAAGGGCCTCAAGCTTGGCCATGTGCATTTCTTTCATTATTTTCTTGACTATCGAGTCCCTGAGGCCCCTCTCAGCCTTGCTCTCCGCCAGGAGCTTAATCGTCTTCGGCGGGTAAATCCTCACGAAGCCCTTCTTCTTGACGCCGGCGACGGCAACTCCGGCCGTCATCATGTCGGTGGCGTACTTCCAGAGCGAGTAGTTGCCTGTCCGCTTCGCCCTGCCAAGGTATATGTCGGCCCTGCTCAGGGCCTCGTAGGCCCTTGCTATGTCCCCTGGCTTGTAGTAGACGTAAGGCACGTTCTCGTCAATCCAGAGGAGGAGCTCGTCGGGAAACATGTCAACGCCGAGCGTCGCCATCTTTGCCCTCTTCGCGTTGTCGGTCGCGAAGACCTGAGCCAGAGCCTGGAAGACGCTCTTCTCGACGTCACGGTATGCGAGAACCTCGGCGGCGTCCTCGGCCCCGCCAGTGACCACTGTTTGAAGGTCGTTTATTGCCGCCCTCAGGTCGCCGTTCGCCCTCTTGGCTATCTCGTAGAGGATTTCCCTGGGAACAGTCTTGCCCTCGCGCTTGAGAATCCTCACGAGGGCCTTGATGATGTCCCTCTGGGTAAGGCGCTTGTATTCGACAATCTGAGCCTTGTTCCTTATCTCCTTGGGCACTTCCCAGTAGTGGTTGGCGCTCATGATTATCGGGTTCTTAGCCTTGTCGATGAGCTTCGCTATCTCGCGAGCACCGCTCGGCTCTATGTTGTCTGCCTCGTCAAGGAAGATGAGCTTCCTCCTCTTTCCGAGGATGTCCATAGTGTACGCCGCCTGGACGTAGCGCTCGACCTTCTCGTAGGTTCTCTCATCGCTCGCGTTCAGCTCGATGACCTCGAAGCCGTACTCGTTCGCTAAAGCATAGACGGTGGTCGTCTTGCCGACGCCTGGAGGTCCAGCGAGGATTAGCGCCTTCTTCTTCGGGGGGTTGCCGTGAAGCCAGGCCTCGACCCAGGCCCTCACCTGCTCTATTGCCTTCTCCTGGTTCACTATCTCGCTCAGCTTCCTCGGGCGGTATTTCTCAACCCAGGGAACCTCGGTCATGGCAATCACTTGCCCTTCTTGTCACCCATAATCGTGAACTGAGCGAGTAAAGCTTCGAGCTGTATCATCTCGTTGGCGCCTTCAACCAGGCGGAAGTTGTACTCGCCTATCTTGTCTGCCAGAGCTACCTTCTTGTCCTCCGGAATCGGCAGGTTAAACACTTCCTTGTGCATCTGAATCAGCACGTCCTCACCGCTGAGGCCCTGCTTGAGGAGTATGTCCCTCAACTTGTCCCTCGCTTTCAGGAAGTTACCCTCCAACGCTAAGGTCATCATCTCGCGAACGTCCTCCGGGCGGGCTCTGCTGGCAACGAGGAAGACGTTCTCGTCGGTTATCTTCTTGTCCAGAGCGGCCGCCGCCTGGAGGACGTTGATGGCCCTCCTCAGGTCGCCTTCGGCAACGTAGAGAATCGCCTGAAGGCCCTCCTCTGTGAGCTCAAGCCCCTCCTGCTCGGCAATGTACCTTATACGCTTCGCTATGTCCTCGTCGCTGAGGGGCCTGAAGCGGAAAATTGCACACCTCGACTGTATCGGCTCGATAATCTTGGAGGAGTAGTTGCAGTTGTGGCTGACGACGCCGTTGGATATGAAGCTGTGGTCTCTGGCGCAGGTAACGTCGTAGACGTCGAGGTAGCCGAGCTCCTCCTTCTTGATAATCCGCTCAACGACGTAGCCGTCGAGGGTTCTCTCGCGGAGGAACTCCTCAAAGGTCATGAAGTCCCTTGTTAGGCCAATTGGGACGCCCTTGAGTCTGTTCACAACAAAATCCCGCTTGACGCCGAGGACTTTGGCGGCATGAGCTGGATTTGTAGCTGTGGCGAGCTCCACGGCTTTTTCTGCAACCTGCGGGAGGACGAGTTCTTTGTACGCCAGCTTAATCCTGAGGTACTCTCCAACGAGCCTCGCATGGGAATCCTTGGCGTAGGCGTAGCCAACCCTCGTGAGGAAGAGGAGGTAGTTGGCGTCGTTGGGCGTAACGAGAAGGCGAACGATGAACTTTCCGTCCTTCGAGGGGGAAACCACGATCTTCGAATCAACCTCGAATTCCCTGAGGAGCTCGGCCAAGTCGTTGAAGAACTCAGTGGTCTTCTCAAGGCTCTCCCTCGTCGCGCGCATCTCAAGCTTTATCCCGTTGAAGTTGTAGCGGTTTCCGCTCGGCTTCGTTCCGTCGGCTCCAAAGAGGCCCCTGAGGAACTCCCTCTTGACGAAGAGGTTGCCCCTCTTTATCCACTCTGGAACGGCGTAGCCCTTGGAGGTTTTGTTTCCAACCTCGACGTCCCAGAACCGCATGAGCGCGTGGAACGCTGAGCTGTCCACGTAGAGCATGTGGATTCTGCCCTCGACCTTTCTTCCGCGTATTTCTGAGCTGGTCTCACGTTCTATTATCTCAGAGGGCTTTAAGCCGAGCCTTCTGAGGTCCTCGGCGAGGAGCTCAAGTTCCTCCCTGCTCGAGTTGAACCAAACCCTGACACCTCCCTTGGCAAGGTGGCCGTCGCCGAGGAGGAATCCAAGGACCCTCGCAAGGATTCCCGCTTTCTCGTCGTCGTAGCGGACGAGCCACTTCTCCCTGACCTCCCGCAGGATGTCGTAGGCGATTCCACTTATCTCACCGTTGAGGAGCTTTCTAACGGTGGAGTAGCTTATCCTTATTCCGAACTCCCCCTCAATGGCCTTCTTCACGTCCATCGCGTTTCTTAGAGGTTTGCCGTTGCGAACCTTCCTGACGAACTGCCTTTTGCCTTCAATCCTCCTTTCGACGTAGCCCTTTTCCTCAAGGCTCTGGAGGAGCTGGTTGAGCCTCACCCTTGAGAGGCCGGTCTTCTTCTGAAGCTCCGCCCGTGAAACCCAGTCCTCTGGAATCTGGGTGAGGATTTCAGCCTCCCTAACCGTCAGCCCGTTCTCCATCTCGGCCTTGAGCTCAAGAACCCTTGCGAGGATTTTCTCCTTATCCCTCGTCAGGAGCTCGCGGAACGTCTTTGCCTCGCCGAGAGGCTTCAGCCCGTGCTCGCGCTCGATTTCCTCAAGGAAGCGGTAGAACTCGTGGAGGTCTATTATCGGTCTCGGGTCTGGTTCGTATGGGGTGCCCTCAAGCGTCGGCCTGACGAGGACTTCCGAGCCTTCCCTTAGGTCGTAGGTCTGAACCCAGCCCGTAGGCGTTAGGAACATGTGGTCGCCAGTAGCTTCGATTATCCTACCACTTTCAAGGGTCAGCCTGAAGACGGGGTGGCCGACTATCTTTGAGTTGAAAGCCACTGCTGCTATGACCGTATCCCTTCCCGCCCTGTTGCTCACCTCCCTGAGCAGGCCATTCTCGAAGTGCCTAAGGAAGTCCCGTATCTTAACTTCCCTTTCGTCGGGCGTGTAGATTTTCGTGTCTCCAGTGACACAGCTTAGGATAAAGCGGACGTTGTTGGAAAACATTTCCATCGTTCTTCTCAGGGCCTGCTGGGCGTCCTGGGTCAGAGCATCGGCCTCGTCGAGGAAGATTATCTTGAAGCTCGCACTGCCTATCGGCTTCGTCCTTGCAAACTCCTTGACCTTCTCCCTAATCACGTTTATTCCGCGCTCGTCGGAGTTGTGAAGCAGAACCGGAATCTCGCCAGCGAAGAACATCTCGTTGCCCGGAACACTGACGTCGTAGACGAAGTCGTTGTATTCAACGAGCTCGACCTTTTTGACAGTCAGGGCATGTAAATCCGTCTCGGCGAGCTTTCTCAGCGTTTCAAGGATCCTCCTGCCCTTCTCGTCGAGTTTGTCCTCGTTAACCATTCCGATGACCTTTCTCAGGGCTGCCTTCCTGACGCGCTTCTTGCCTTCGTAGAGCTGGTGCCTGAGCTCGTAGCGCCAGTTACCCTCGATGGCGTTTTCTATCGCCGTGAGCATCTTAACTATCGGCTCAGCTGGGAGGGGCTCAGCCTTGCTCCACTTCATTCCACCCTTCCAGATTAGTCTCGCCTCCCTCTCGAAGAGACTCGCCTCTATTCCAGAAACCCTCGCGAGCCAGACGGTGTCTATGAGCAAATCCCTCGAAACCGAGGAAACCCTGATTACACCGCCCCATTCTCCTGTTCCGTCACCGTCGGCAAGTCCCTTCAGGAACGCTATCCTTTCCTGAAGGGGGAACTCGAAGACGAAGCCCGGAATCCTTTTGTTCACAGCCCTTCTGCCTTTTCCATCGTAAAAGCTCTCCTCAAAGAACCTCGCCAGCTGGGTGTTGAGGAACCTGAGCTGGTGCGCGCTCTTCCTTGAGCGGTCGAAGGCGGAACCAACGTCATTCTCGTAGAGGCTCACCCCAAGGTTCTCGGCAAAGGCCCTAACGCGGTTTATCAGCTCGTCTTCGTGATTTCCGAGGGTGTAGATGACCTGACCGGAGGTCTTGCCCTTGAATCCCACCGCCCCTTCAGCGGCGTAAAGGCCGAGCATGTAGGAGAGCTCCTCACCGACGGGGAGGTTCTCAAAGGTCCTCGTCCTCGCGCTCTCCTTAATCCTGTATTCGCTCAGGTCGAGGACGTCGAGGAAGCCCTCAAGGTTCGCCGTGAAGCTGAGAAGGATTGTGCCTTCCGTAAGCTCACTCGCCTTCACCGTTTCGAGTCCGTTCTCGGTGAGCACCATAACGGAGTGGTTTCCAGTGAGTTCGAGCTTTCCTCCGCCTTCGAGGTGGACGCGGAGTATAACCGGAACGCGGTGGCGGATTATCTTGCTCACCCTCGCCCACTTGACGCGGTAGTTCTCATCAACCGTAAGGACTTCAAGGTTTGGAGCATCTTTGTAGGCAACGTCGCCGTCGTTCCCGTCGAAGTAAATCTTGTCAAGCTCGGCAAACGTTGTCCTGATGACTCTTCCATTGAGCCTCACGAGTATCGGGGTGTCCTTAGAAACGGAGGCGTTTAGCTCAAGGAAATTGTGTTTCCAGTTTTCGCCGAATAACTCCCTCGCAAGGGCCAGAGCAGCCGTTGTGTTGTGGAGAACCGTCGGAAGGTTGCCGCCTATGAAGTTGTGGTAGTTCGGCACGTGGAGGTCGTAGATTATGAAGTCGCCCCTAAGCTTCTCGACTTCGACTATTTCGTCCCAGAGGAGCTCGTTCTGGGCAAGGAAGATTAGATAGGCGACCCCGCGCTTGAGTTTCTCGTCGTTGAGCATCTCCCTTAGAAGCTTCAGCTCGGCCTTCCTAATTTCCTCAAGGACTTCTATCTTCTCGGTGTTGCTCTCAAGGACAATCCTCACACTTGAGTTCCAGGTTCCAACGAGCCTACCAATTTCGGCATAGCTGGAATACTTTCTCGCAAAGAGTCTCATGGCTTCTATCGTTTCCTCCAGCTGAATTCCAAGGGCGCCAGCAATCTTAAGGTAGTTCCTCAAGCTCGGCTTTCTCTTGCCCCTGATGTACTCAAGGATTCTGTCGGCCCTTATTCCAGTGGCCTCGGCGATTTCCTTCCTTCTCTTCGCGACTTCGTTCCAGTCTATGAGAACGCTCCTCGACAGGGCCTTCTCAAGCTTTTCGAGCTCATCCAGGCGGTAGTAGATTTCCTTCATCAGCTCCCATGCTATCCTCTTGGCCTTCTCCGGGCCCCACCGGGGCTTGTCATCGTAGAAGTTCAGCTTGAGCCTGTCCCTGACGTAGGAAATCAGCTCCCTGTCAGCGTAGAGCGAGCCGATGTTGGGGTTCGGCTTCTTTACCAACGCCTCAGCTTTCCTCCTCTTCTCCTCGACCGAGAAGCCAACCTCGCTGAGGAAGCGTGATATGTTTTCGGAGCCTGAGATAACAACGTAATAGTAGGTGCGTCCTTTGACTGCCTTGCTCTTCACTTTGGCGACCACTCCAAGCCCCGCCAACGCGTAGGAAACCTGTTCGGCCATTTCCCTGCTCGCGGTCGAGAGAACTATCCCGTTCTTCTCAACACCCGCGTCGCAGTCGAAGTAAGCTCTCAGGAAGGAACGCAGGCCATTCCAGCCCTGCTTAGGTATGTAAACCCTATCTGCCTTCCTGCCAGCGAGGCCAAGGCTCTCAACGAGCTTCTTTGCCATCTTCGAGTTCACGTAAACGTCGGGTGCACGATTCTTGTGAATTCTTTCCTTAATTCTTGCATCGGAGAAGAGTCTTTCGGTGAGCTCCATGAAGCGCTTTCTGAGCTTCTTGTCCGTGTTAGTGAATGTTATAACGTTGTTCTGAGCGTCGGCGTGGCCGTCACCGATGAAGTAGCCAAGCCACTCGGCCAGGGGGTCTTCATCGAAAACTGCTGGAAGGAAACGTGGAACCGCAAGCCTGTCCCCAGGCTTGAGCTCCTCAGCCTTGACCCACGCGATTCTCCCGTCCCTTCTGTTCACGAGGAGCGGATGGTAGGGGGTCACCTTGAGCTCCCTACCAAGTCTCGTCCTTATCCTGACGAGCTCATCGGTTCTGTCCTTGTAAACGTACTCGACTGGCAACTCCCTGAGTTTTCCGTCCTCGTCAACGCCGAGAACCGTTAGGCCTTTGACGGGGGTTGGACCAAATCTACCGTTGCCTAACTTCTCAACGAGTTCACCTATGGTAGTCAGCTCACCGTTGATTATGACCTTAGCATCTCCCGTAAGGCACTTTCCAACGCCTGGCGGTCCAGCGAAGAGCAGGTGGGGCATCGAACCGGTCTTAGCGTAGTGTTTGAGCCTCTTGACTATGTGCTCCTGACCGACGATGTCATCGAGCCTCTGAGGGCGGTACTTTTCAACCCAGGGCTTCTCGAGAACCTTAACCTCTCTAATCTCCTCGGTCATGTATTCCACCTAAACCTTTATGAGAGCCAAGAGTTTAAGGGCTTTGCCATGGACCCGCTTGAGCACGCCTCGATTCCGAGCCTCGTTTACCTCGCACTCTCAAACGAGCCGACGCTGACGGGACTAACAGCACTCGTCCTCGGCGCGGTCTTCCCCGACCTCGATGCTTTAGCTGAGGAGCACCGCTCATACCTCCACTCCCTCCTGCCCTTTCTCCCGGCCCTTCTCCTCGGCCTGCACTTCAAGCCGTTTCTCCTCTTCGCCCTCGGCTGGGGAAGCCATCTCTTCCTCGACTTCTTCACCGGTGTCGTGCCCCCTGCTTACCCACTGTCGAGAAGGGGCTGGGGGTTGTCAATCATCGTCACAGGGCCGACAAATTTTAGGATTGAGCTCAGACTAATCGAAAGGTATCCGGACAGAAAGCGCGACTACAGACTTGAAATCGGCGGGAGCGTTGCGCTCGCCCTTTTAACAATCCTCACGGCAATAATTAGACTGAACTAACCGGTTCAGTGCAAAACTTTTATACCTCAATGACCAAAAAACGACCGGTGGTTTTCATGGGGAAGCTTGACTGGATTAGGGAAGAGCTCCAGGAGCTTAAGGATAAGGGCCTCTACGTGACCATAAGGAAGCTCGAGAGCGCCCAGGGCCCGTGGGTCGTCGTTGACGGCAAGAAGGTTCTCAATATGTGCTCCAACAACTACCTCGGCCTTGCCGCGCACCCGGAGATTAGGTACGCGGCAATTAGAGCTATTCTTGACTACGGTGTTGGTGCCGGAGCCGTTAGGACCATAGCCGGAACGATGGAGCTCCACGTGGAGCTTGAGGAGAAGCTCGCCAAGTTCAAGAAGAGGGAAGCTGCTATCCTCTTCCAGAGCGGTTACAACGCGAACCTCGGAGCCATAAGCGCCCTCCTCAAGAAAGGAGAAGACGGAGTCTTCATCAGTGAGGAGCTCAACCACGCGAGCATCATAGACGGGATGCGCCTCAGCGGTGCGCCGAAGGTCATCTACAAGCACATCGACATGGAAGACCTCAAGAAGAGGCTTGAGGAGAACAAGGACAAGAAGAAGAAAATCATCGTCAGCGACGGTGTTTTCTCAATGGACGGTGACCTCGCCCCGCTTCCCGAAATGGCCGAGCTGGCCGAGCAGTACGATGCCATACTCTACATAGACGACGCCCACGGTGAGGGTGTCCTCGGTGACAGCGGTAGGGGTATAGTCGACCACTTCAAGCTCCACGACAGGGTTGACTTCGAGATGGGAACGCTGAGCAAGGCCTTCGGTGTCATCGGCGGTTACGTGGCCGGTCCAGAGGAGGCCATCGAGTACCTCCGCCAGAGGGCGAGGCCGTTCCTGTTCTCAAGCGCCCCGAACCCGCCCGACGTCGCCGCGGCCATAGCTGCCGTTGAGATACTCCAGAGGAGCGACGAGCTCGTCAGGAAGCTCTGGGACAACACCCACTTCCTCCAGAACGGGCTGAGAGACCTCGGCTACGACCTCGGAAACACCAAGCACCCGATTACGCCTGTTATGCTCTACGACGAGAAGCTCGCCCAGGAGTTCTCAAGGAGGCTTTACGACGAGTACAACATCTTCGCGCAGGCCATCGTCTATCCGACCGTCCCGCTTGGAACCGCGAGGATAAGACTCGAACCTTCAGCGGCCCACAGCAAGGAGGACCTCCAGTACGTCATAGACGCGTTCGAGGATTTGGGGAAGAAGACGGGCTTTTTGAAGTGAACCCTTTCCATCTTTTCTTCTATTCTCTTAAAACCTCACCCACTCAACCTTATAATAAGTAACATCCGCGTCCTCATCAACTATCGCCATAATCATGTTCTTCCTGACGCCGTGGGCGACGCGGACGCGGGCTGTGATGTCGTTTGGACTCAGGCGGGAGTTCTCTGGGAGAACCCACACGAGCCACTGGGAGTGCTCGTCCATTCCGCGCCTGTAAACGCGGAAGTGGGAGCCGAACTTGAGGCCGGACTTGACGGTGTAGCCCCTGTCGCGCAAATCCTTGTAGACGAGGTATTTTGCATCAAACAGCTCGTCCCTCTCCCTTCCGAGGTTCATGAGCTCCTCAACGGTGAGCTTCCTCTTTCCATCCCTGACCTCTATCTTGCCCCTTTCAACGAGGTAGGTAGCTTCCAGCAGGGAGAGGAACAGCTTGCCCTCCACCAGCTTTCCGAAGTGGCGCTTGTTGTAGAGGCCGTTTATCGCGTTCTGGTCGGTCGAGAAGACCCTGTCTCCGCTCAGGTAAAAGACTATCATCAGCTTCCCCTCCATTCCTCAGCAGGCAGGAGCATGTAGTAGGCGTCCTCGCCGTCTGAGTAGTAGCCGATAATCCGCTTCACCTTCCTGAAGCCAAAGCGCTCGTAGAGCTTTATGGCCTTTTCGTTGCTGACCCTGACTTCGAGGCCTATGTACCTTGCCCCCCTCGCGATGAGCCTGTTTATGGCCTCTGCAAGTAGAGCAGAGCCAATACCGTTCCCGCGGTAGCGCTCCTCAACGGCTATGCTCATTATGTGGCCCTCAAGGTCGGGCCTGAGGTAGGCCATGACGTAGCCTATAACCTTTCCGTTGTATTCTGCAACGAGAAAAGTATCCGGGTTGTTCTCAAGGAAGACCAAAAAGAGCCCCCTTGGGTAGGCCTCGCGGAAGGACTCCCTCTCAATCCTCATAACTTCGCTTATGTCGAAGAGCTTCGCCGGCCGTATCGTGACGAGTGCCAGAGGTATTCTGGCCTTCACTTCCCTCGCTGAGACGCTCATGTTAATAACTCTCCCCCAAGGCTTTTAAGGCTTGAGGGGACTCCCTATGGGGTGGCCACCCCGGCGTGATGAGCACTCTCGAACCTGACCCAGGGATGATGACCGGATTCCTGGCTGATTACAACTCCCTTTAGTTCCTTTTTCACGGTGTGGAAAAGTTTAATTAGCCGAGCCTCGAACTTGTGCCGGTGGTGAAGTTGAGGATTCACGAGGAACCTGTTGGTATAGTCACCGGAGAAGCCACGGTCAACTCGTTCCAGTTCTACGCTCACCCGAACGTAGAGCTCAGGTTCGGCGACTTCGTCGTTGCAAGGCTCTGCAAGGAGGCGAAGGACAGGAGCTGCCGCTGGAACGATGACGTTGAGTGGGTAATAGGGACAATCAGGGGGATTAAAAACATCAACTGGCTCCTCAGTGAAGGGAAGAGCACTTTCCAGTCCCTCATGCTCGACATCAGGGAATACGGGGAGAGCATAGTTGAGAACGAGGCCCTAATAGTGGACGTCCGCATCCTCGGCAAAGTTTCCCTCAGCGGGGAGAAGGCGGAAATAGTGCCCCACAGGGTACCTGTCCCCAACGGCAACACGGTTTATAGAGCAAGCTCGGAGCTCCTAAAGGCAATATACTATGGAGGAGATGGGTTTATCGAGGTTGGCAACCTCCTCCTGAGGGAGGACGTCCCGATATACCTCAACGCAGACGAGCTCGTCTCAAGGCACTTCGCAGTCCTTGCAGTTACGGGTGCGGGAAAGAGCAACACCGTGGCAGTCCTGATAAGTGGAATGGTAGAAGACCTCGGAGGGACTGTGATAGTCCTCGACCCGCACGGGGACTACGTCAAGCTCATGCTACCGAAGACAGGAAGAAAGCATGTAAACGTTATAGAAGCTAAAATTTCACCCGAACACCTTGATAGCGAAGAGCTTGCGGAAATTATAGATGTAAGAAAAGATGCTTCTATTCAACGGACGATTTTAGAAAGAGCATGGGACACTGTAAAACATGAAAATCCGACTCTAGGTGGAAAAGATCTTATAGTTAAGCTACGAGATAAATTGATAACTTGGGTAGAATGGGAAGATTGGAATAATCCCCCCAAATACTGGGACCCAATTACTGAACGAAAATATGAGCTAGAAAAGCTAGACACAAACAAAAAGAATTCCATTGTAGGAGTTATCATGAGGCTATCTAGATTCATACGAAATTATGGATCCTTGCTAACTTCAGAGGACTTAATTGGAATGATAAAACCAGGGATGGTCAACGTCATAGATCTAGGCCCTCTAGACGAGGGACAAATGAAAGTTATCACTGCAAGACTCCTAGCTAGGTTATTCGAATTGAGGGTTGAATATGAAAAGGCAAGAAAAACCCTCGAGAGGGAAAAAGAAGAAGCAATGCTCAACCCTAACTCGCTTAGAACCGAGAAAATTAAAGAACTTGAACAAACGCTAAAACGTATTGAGACTATAAACCCTGCCCTGGCTGAACCCGTGCTCGTGATAGTCGAAGAGGCCCATATCTTCGCGCCACAGGGCGAGAAGAACGACGCAGTGAGAATACTCAGCAGGATAGCGAGGGAGGGAAGAAAGTTCGGCGTCGGGCTCGGTATAGTCTCCCAGAGGCCAAACAAACTCAACGAGGACGTGCTCAGTCAGACAAATACAAAAATAATCCTGAGAATCGTCAATCCAAAGGACCAGGACTACGTGCTGAAGGCGAGCGAACAGCTCAGTAAGGAGCTCCTCGGGGACATAGCGTCCCTCGGAAAGGGTGAGGCCGTCATCGTCGGCCAGGCGATAAGCCTCCCTGCCCTCGTCAAGATACACAACTTCAAGGCCATCGGCGGAGACTACGGAGGAGAGGACATAGGAGTCGTGAAGCGCTGGCGCGAGAGGCTTGAGCGGGAGAGAGCGGAGCGCGAGAAAGAAGCCCTCTACGAAGAGGAAGGTATTGAGATAGACCTGTGAGGTGCTAAGATGAAGTTCGCCCACATAGCGGACGTCCATCTGGGCTACGAGCAGTACCGACTGCCATACCGGGCAGAGGAGTTCACCCGCGCATTCAGGGAGACCGTTGAAAGGGCAGTTGAGGAGAGGGTGGACTTCATACTCATAGCCGGCGACCTCTTCCACACGAGCAGGCCGAGTCCCGAGACTCTAAAGGAGGCCATAGAGATACTGAAAATCCCAAAGACAAGGGGAATACCCGTCTTTGCAATAGAGGGCAACCACGACAGGACCCAGAGAAAGGTCTCGGCGTACCACCTCCTCGAGGGCCTTGGCCTCCTCAACCTCGTCGGCATACGGGAAGAGAAGGTTGAGAGCGAACACCTGACGAGCGAGAAACTGGGGGACAAGTACCTCGTCAAAGGAATCTTCGAGAAAGAAGGCGAGAGCATCGAGATTCACGGGCTCAAATACATGAGCGCCGCGTGGATCGAACGGAACAGACTGAAGGACATATTCAGGCCCGAAGGAGACGCAATCCTTATGCTCCACCAGGGGATAAAGGAGCTCTTCGAGAGGGTCTCAGGAGTACTTCCCGAGAGCCAGCGCGATTATTTCGAGCTCAAGATGGAAGACCTGCCGAAAGGCTATCTCTACTACGCGATGGGCCACATACACAGGCGCTTTGAGACCAACTACGACATCGGGAAACTCGTCTACCCAGGCTCGCTCCAGCGCTGGGACTTCGGGGACTACGAGGTCAGGTACCGCTGGGACGGAAGGACGTTCAAGCCCAGGGCCGGCGTCGAAAAGGGCTTCTACATCGTGGAGGACTGGGAGCCGAGGTTCGTTGAGCTCAAGGTGAGACCCTTCGTGGACATCAAGATTGAGGCCGACGGTGAGACCGTCAAGAGGGAAGTAAAGAGGCTCGGCCCCAGGATTCCCAGCGAGGCCTTTGTAAGGCTCGATATCAAATGGGAGAAGCCCTTTGACGTCTCCACCCTCCACGAGCTCTTGAAGGTAAAGTACCTCCACATAAGAACCCGCTTTGGAAGGAAAATCGAGACACCCGGCGGGGGAGGAGAAGTCCCGAGACCGGAGGAGTACTTCTCGCCCCTCGAACTCAAGGCCATTGAGCTCACAGGAGAGAAAAAATTCGAAGTGGAGCCCGTGGTGGAGCTCTTCCTCCGCGGTGGGTGGGACGCAGAAAAAACCCAAAAACGGGAAGAGAAGAAGGAAAATAAGAAGATGGAAAAAGAGGGCCCCTCAAAAGACGGCGAGAAGAAGCAGACAGAGGCCAGACCCCCCAAAAAAGGGGAAGCTGTTGAGAAGAAGCCTGAGAATGCCAAGCCCAAGAAGGGCCCCAACCTGCTTGCCTGGCTCGGTGGTGCGAGATGAAGGTTGAGAGGCTCATAATCAAGGACTTCCGTTCGCACAAACTCACGAAGGTCAATTTCACCAGCGGGATAAACCTGATAGTCGGCCAGAACGGTAGCGGAAAAAGCTCCCTCCTTGATGCCCTCCTGATAGGCCTGTACTGGCCCACCAAACCGAAAGACCTGAAGAAGGACGACTTCTTCAGGATAGGCGGGACATCAACTGAGATAACGGTCTTCTTCGAGAAGGACGGTGTGAAGTACCAGCTGCACAGGAACATAACAAAGGGCCTCTCCTTCGTCAAATACTGGGACGGTGAGCGGTGGCAGACCCTTGAGAGCGGGCAGAGGCAGGTCAGGGAGTGGATGGAGAGGCTAATCCCCTACGACGTCTTCCTCAACGCAATTTACATCCGCCAGGGTGAGATTGACGCCATACTGGAAAGCGACGAGAGCAGGGAAAAGGTCGTCCGGCAGGTTCTCGGCTTAGATAAGTACGAGAACGCGTACAAAAACCTCCTTGATGTCAAAAAGGACATCGAGGCCAGGATTAAAGCCGTGGAGGACTACCTGAAGAGCACGGAGAACATAGACTCCCTAATTGGGGAGATGGAAAAAGAGCTGACGAACACCCTCAGGGAAATAAACGGGCTCTCACCCCAGCTCCCGAACCTCAGGAAGAGGCTCGCGGAGGTTGAGGGCCGGCTGAAGGAGCTGGACAAGCTCTCTAAGGACATCAACAGCATGAGGCTCGAAGTGAAGAAGAGGGAGGGAAACGTTGGAATACTGAAGGCGAGAATAGGGGAGCTTGAGAGGAAGCTCTCCGAAATCGAGGAGCGCATCGGGGGGCTCAGAGAGAAAGTGAGAGAGGCCGAAATGCTCAGAGAGAAAGCCGAACTGTACACAAAGCTCTCCGAATTCAGAAAGCGTTATTCCGACGAGAAGGCCAGGGACGAAAAGCTCGTGGAAAGCTACAAGGCACAAATCAAGAGCATAGAAGAACGTCTGGCCGAAATAGAGGGGCTAAAATCCCGCGTTGAAGAGCTTGAAGGGAAGAAAAAAGAGCTCTCCGAGAAGCTTGAGGTGCTGAAAGAGGGCACAAAGACGTATGAAGAGGTGCGCGCGATAGAGGCCAGCCTGAGGGACAGCAGGGCAAAACTAAAGCTCTCAGAGGAGGAAATTGAAAGACTTGAAGGGAGCATTGAAGGCGCCAAAAAGAGAAAGGAAGAAATCCAGCGCAGACTGGAGGAGATAAACGGGGAAAGGGGAGCGCTGAAGAGCCAGGCGAGCGAAAAGAACAGGGCAATACTTGAGCTAAAGAAGGCCAGGGGCAAATGCCCCGTGTGCGGCAGGGAGCTCACCGAGGAGCACAGGGCGGAGCTCCTTGAGAAGTACCTAGGGGAGGTTCGGGAAATATCCAGGAAGATCAAAGAGCTCGATGCAGAGGAGAGAAAGCTCAGAGAGGAGCTCGTGGACGTCGAGAAGACGCTTAAGAGGGAGCGGGAGGTAATAGCCCAGAGAGAGCTCCTTGAGAGGGTTAAAGAGCTTGAAAGCAGGCTAAAATCCTACGACATTGAGGGCCTGAAGGCCAAGGTGGAGGAGTACGAACGGCTGAGGGGCGAGCTCGGGAAAGTCGAAGGCGAGCTGAAGAACCTCAAAGAGGAGCTTGAAAAGGCCAGAGCCCTTGAGAAAAAGAGAGATGTCCTGCAGAGAAAGCTGGAGTCCCTTGAGTCGAGGCTGGGGGAGCTTGATAACGAACTCAAGAACCTCGGGTTCTCAAGCGTCGAGGAGCTTGATGAAAAACTGAAGGAGCTCGAACCGGACTACAGGAAGTACCTGTCCCTCAAGGGTTCGGCAGAAGAGCTGGAGAGGGAAGAGAGAAGGCTAACCCTGACCCGGAAGGAGCTCGAAAGTGCCAGAGAGAGCCTAGAAAAAGAGACCGCAGTCCTGTTGGAGCTGAGGAAAAAGCTCGAAGAGCTGGAGCGGGCCTACAACCCCGAAGAACACGAAAAAGTCAGGGAAGAGTTCACACGGCTGAGGGAGGAGCTTGCCAAGAAGGAAGAAAAGCTGAGGGGGCTTGAGGAGAAGAGAGACCAGCTCATGGAGAACATCAGAAAGCTGAAGGAAGAAAAGGAGAAGAGAAAAGAAAAAGCGAGGGAGCTTGAGAAGCTTAAAGAGGCCCGCGATAGGGTGCAGAGGCTCAGGGAGAAGGTCAAGCACTACAAGAACCTCCTCAAAGAGGGCGCCCTCGCCAAGGTTGGGGAGATAGCGAGTGAGATATTCGAGGAACTGACGGAGGAGAAGTACTCCGGAATAACCGTTAAGGCCGAGGAAAACAAGGTCAGGCTCGGCGTTGTTTACGATGGAAAAGAGCGTGGACTCGGATTTCTGAGCGGTGGGGAGAGGATAGCGCTGGGACTGGCATTCAGGCTTGCGCTGTCCCTCTATCTGGCGGGAGAGATAAGCCTGCTCATCCTCGACGAGCCCACACCATACCTGGACGACGAGAGGAGAAGAAGACTTGTGGACATAATGCAGCGCTACCTCAGAAAGATACCGCAGGTCATCGTGGTTTCTCACGACGAGGAGCTGAAGGACGCGGCGGACAGGGTAATACGGGTGGGCCTTGAGAACGGGGTATCAGTCCTCAGGGAAATCGAGGTGGGGGTGTGAGCGTGTACCGGCTTCTTGACAGGAAGAGCGTTGACAGGATAAAGGAGATGCTTGAGAGGAGCTACAAAGAGGCCGAAGGAAAGCTCAAGGACATCGAATGGCGGGAGCTACCTGAGGAGAGGAGGCCCTGCAGGGTCTACGCAATAGACGGCAGTCAGGGGAAGCAGAGGCTCAGCGGGACGATTTTCTACGCCGTCTCAAGCTACGCCTTCGGCAACGGCCCGGCTTACAGGCTCATCTACACCAACGTAATGCTCTACAACCAAGGCATATCCGACCAGATAATAAGGCTCCAGATGGAGACCCTTGAGAACAAGCTCGGCTACCTATCGGCCGAGCTCGGTGAAGTCGACTACGTTATGATGGACGGGACGCTCACGGGTTCACTAACGAGGCCCCCGGTTTACCCGGAGAGCATCAAGGGCATAACCACCATCGAAAACGCCCTTGGGAGAAACAAACTGGAAGAGCTCGTCAAAGCCTTCGTTGAGCTCCTCGACGAGCACTACGAGAAGCTGGGGGAGGAGCTCAGGGAGAAGCATAAGGTAAACCAGGGAGTCATTCTTGCAGACGAGAGGCTGGAGGACTTTGAAGAGTTTTACAAGGCAATGGAGGGCTTCAAAGGGCGCTCCCTTGATGCGACCTTACCGAGAAGGGTCGTCCTTACGAGGAAAACCCTCGATGCCTACCTCAAGGGGGAAAAAGGCGCTGAGGAGATATTCCAGGAGATACTCAACGAGTACAGCGAAGAAAAGGAGCTGAGCCTTGACGACGCGCGCAATGCCGTCCACGTTGTCCTCGGCTACCTGGAGTACCTCTACTCTCTGGAAAAGCTCCTTCAGAAAAACCTCGTCTACGTCGCCAAGAGCTTCTACAACAGAAAGATAACCCAGAAGCTTGGACTTGACATCGTAGACGTCCCCTACCTCGACGCTTACCTGAGGCAGAAATACGGGGAGGAAAAAACCGGGTACTACATCATAACCCAGGGGGGCACCCCGATAAGCCACAGGATGCCCAAGATACTAAGGAAGTACTTCCCGACCGTCGAGGACTATATCGAGAGGGGCGTTCCGATGGCCTACATAAGGACTATGCGCGGTGGGGTCATTTACCTCCTCCAGAGCAACAGAAAAATAACCGACGACCTCTTGGCTGAAATACTCTGGCACGAGAGCAACGGCTACTTCAGGCCGCTCCAGAGGGCCCATGAGGGCGTTAAAATCGAGAAAAAGGCCTTTGAAGCTGAGCTGAGGGCGCTTCTCAACATCATCAAGGCCGAGAACCCGGAGCTGAGGGCCTTCCTCAAGTACGGACGCTCACCCCTTGAATAACATCAGCTTTAAAAGGCTGGACAAAAACTCCACCACATGCGGAAATGGCTCCCGGCCCTGCTCGCCCTTTCAATCACCTCAATTTTCCTCGGCGTTTACTTCGGCCCGGTTAGCCTGGGCCTTCACGACGTCACAGAGAGCGTAACCTATGGCCTGAAAACGACCCTCGGAAACGGGCTATCCTGGATTCTAGAGGGGCTCGCCGAGGTCACCCACTCCCAGACCCTTGAGGAGGTTTCCAGGTCAATAGCCGAGCGCGTCTCAGGCCAGCCCCCAAGGTACTTCACAATAGTGTGGCAGATTCGCATGCCCGAAGTCCTCTTGGCATATCTCGTCGGCCTCGCCCTCGCATCGGCCGGCGTCACGAGCCAGGCCCTCTTCCGAAACCCCCTCGCCGACCCGTACATAATAGGCATAAGCTCCGGCGCGGCCCTAGGCTCCGCCATCGCAACGCTGGTTAACCCCACTTACATGGCGCCCTTCGCTCTGGTGTTCGCATTCCTCTCTGTCTTCATAGTCTACACGATAGCGAGAACCAACGGAACCGTCCCGGTAGATACGCTCCTCCTCGCGGGGATTGCCTACGGCTTCCTGGCAAACGCTGTGACGTGGTACATCTACGTGACGCACCCCCACGAGAGCACCCTGAGCTGGATGTGGTTGCTTGGGAGCTTCAACGGGAGCACGTGGCGGGACGTAGGGGTGATGCTCGTCGTCTCGACCCTTGGAGTCCTCTTCCTCACCTGGCGCTGGCGCGAGCTGAACCTAATCCTCCTCGGAGAGGAGAGCATAGCGCTCGGCCTCGACCTGCACCTCTACAGAAAGGTTTTCCTCGGGGTTATAGCGACGCTGACTGCGTTCGCCGTCTACACTTCCGGGATAATAGGCTTCGTGGGCCTCGTGAGCCCCCACATAATGCGCCTGCTCCTCGGCCCGAACCACAGGGAGCTGACGCCCGCAACGGCGCTCTTCGGCGGAGTCCTCCTCGTCACGGCAGACCTGCTGGCCAGAACAGTCGCAAAGCCAACGGTCATCCCGGTCGGCGTAGTGACCGCCCTAATGGGCGCACCGTTCTTCCTCTACCTTCTGATGAGGCACAAGAGGGGTGAGCTGATTGCTTGAGGCGAGGGTCTCGTTCGCCTACGGCGAGAGGGAAGTCCTGAAGAATGTCGAACTGAGCGCGAAGAGGGGCGAACTGCTCGCTGTAATCGGGCCGAACGGTGCCGGTAAGAGCACCCTGTTGAAGTGCCTCGTCGGTATTCTAAGACCTATTGGTACAGTAAAGCTGGACGGCCTCGAGCTGACAGGGCTTAAACCCGCCGAAAGGGCCAGGCTGATAACCTACGTGCCCCAGAGCTCTCTGCCGCAGTTCGCCTTTACCGTCGAGGAGTTCGTGGAGATGGGGGCGTACATAACGAGGGGGAGCGTCGAGGAGGCCCTCAAACGGGTTGGCCTCTGGGAGAAGCGGAGTGACAGGATAACGAGCCTCAGCGGCGGAGAGTTCCAGCTCGCCCTCATAGCGAGGGCTTTGGCACAGGGCAGTAAGGCCATTCTCCTCGACGAGCCCACGAGCCACCTCGACATCAACCACGCCCTCGACGTCATGGAGCTCCTCAACGAGCTCAAAAGGGAGAAGATAATCATCGCCGTCCTCCACGACCTCAACCTCGCGTTGAGCTACGCCGACAGGGTTCTTGTCCTGAAGGGCGGAAAGAAGGCCTGGGAAGGGCCGTCGAAAAAGCTCAAGGCCCAAATCATCGAGGAGGTCTACGGGATACGGGCGAGAATCCTCGAGGTCGAGGGGAAGAGGCTCATCGTCGCCTGGCCGGAGGGCTAAGGTTTAAAACTCTGGCGCGTTTCTTAGTTTAGGTGAGAGAAAGTGGAGAAGAAGACCGGAACAACAACGGTGGGAATAAAGGCCAAGGATGGCGTTGTTCTTGCAGCTGATACGCAGGCCTCACTTGACCACATGGTCGAGACCCTGAACATCAAGAAGATAATCCCGATAACCGACAGGATAGCGATAACCACCGCTGGAAGCGTCGGCGACGTTCAGGCCCTGGCGAGGATGCTCGAAGCCGAGGCCAGGTACTACCAGTTCACGTGGGGAAGGCCAATGACCGCCAAGGCGATGGCGCATCTGCTCAGCAACATCCTCAACGAGAACAAGTGGTTCCCCTACATGGTGCAGATTATCATAGGCGGCTACGTTGAGGAGCCCACTTTGGCGAACCTCGACCCGCTGGGCGGCCTCATCTTCGACGACTACACGGCGACCGGCTCGGGAAGCCCCTTCGCAATAGCGGTCCTTGAAGAGGGCTTCAGGAAGGACATGAGCATCGAAGAAGCCAAGGAGCTCGCCATCAGGGCCGTCAGAACCGCAGGAAAGCGCGACGTCTACACCGGCAACAGGAAGGTTCAGGTCGTCGTCATAACCAAGGACGGCATGAAGGAGGAGTTCGTCGAGTTCAAGGAGTGAACCGTTCAACGGTTGCACCAAAGCTCTTTTTAATTCTCTTTTTGAGTTGGTAACATGCGGAACCTCCCAGAAAAGCTGGCGGTTCTGGGGCTGATACTCATTCTCGTTTCGGCCCTCTACGCGGCCGAGAGGTTAATTGCCGAACCGGGCACGGTTCTTGAGGAAGTTGACGAAATCCTCCACCAGGTTCAGGAGATACGAAACCTCACGTTCAAGGAGTGGCCCAGGATAGTTGTCATCACGAAGAGCGAGGCCCTGAGCATGTGGAAGCCCGGCGAGACGGACGTCGAGAGGCTAAGGATAGAAGAGCTGACATATAAGATGACGCTCCTTCTCCCCCCTGACTACCAGTACATCAAGGAAGAGACCGAGAGAAAGGCCAGCTGGATAGCCGCCACCGTTGGGGACACCATCTACATCATCAGGGAAAACTTCATGGAAAACCCTGACATCGCCCGGAGAACGATAGCCCACGAGAGCGTCCACGTGCTCCAGAAACAGTGGTTCGATGCGAAGTACAGGGCAGACACCTACGACGGCACCATAGCGGTTCAGTCACTCATCGAGGGCGACGCAGACCTCGTCGCCGACCTCTACTGCGAGAGGAACGGGATTCCGATTCACAAGATACGCTCGCTGAGCGGCAATCCACTCACGGACCTTCACATCTTCCCCTACGTCTTCGGCGACCGCTTCGTGAGGTACCTCTACGAGAAAGGTAGCTGGGAACTTGTTAACGAGGCGTACAGCCGCTATCCGGTCTCGGCGCAACAGGTCATGCACCCGGAGCTGTACCTCGAAAACGTCACCCCCCTCAACGTCACCCTGAGCGCACCGCCCGGTTCCAGAGTCCTAAAAGAGGACAGGCTAGGTGCGTATTACGTCTACATCCTCCTCCTGGACGTCGCGGGGCTGGACAACGAGGCCGCCTGGAGCGTCTCGACCGCCTGGCTCGGCGACAGGCTGGTTCTCACGGTCAACGGGACTGACTACGTGCTCCTCTGGAAGGTGGAGTTCTCGGACGAGAGGGCTTCAGAAACATTCGCCGAAACCCTCAAGAAGCTTGCCCGGGAAAACAGCTATGCACACTTCACTATAACCCGTGATGGAAACACCGTGCTCCTTAAAGCTGTAAGGAGGGTCAGAATTGAAACTTAGGTGTCCACTCTGTGGTAGGGAGTACAGTGAGCCAGTCCAAAGATGTGAGTGCGGTGAACCGGTTGAGTTCGAGACATTTCACGGCGAGCCGTACATCGGAAAGAGCGTCTGGGAGCGCTTTTACGACTTCTGGCCCGTTGAGCCCGTGCTGGAGTTCTCCCTCGGCGAGGGCGACACGCCTCTGGTTAAGTCGAGGCTCGGCGAAGAGCTTGGAATAAAGCTCTACCTCAAGAACGAGACCGTGAACCCGACGTGGAGCTTCAAGGACAGGGGCACTTTTCTGGCGATGAGCTACGCACTCAAAGCAGGCTATAGGACAGTTGGAACTGTCTCAACTGGGAACATGGCGGCGAGCGTCTCGGCCTACGCCTCCCGCTTCGGGCTGAAGGCGAAGATTCTCGTCTCAGAGAGCGCTAGCGAAGAGAAGCTGAAGGCTGTCGGCGCTTACGGCGGGGACGTCATCAGGGTTCACGGCGACTACGGAAGGCTCTACTTCGAGAGCCTGAAGCTGGGAGAAAAGCTCGGCGTCTATTTCATCAACTCGGACAACCCCTTCCGAATCGAGGGCTACAAGGGAATAGCCTTTGAGATAGCGGAAGAGGTAAGCCCGGACTACGTTTTAATCCCCACCAGCTCCGGCGGGCTCTTCAGGGGAGTGGCGAAGGGCTTCATCGAGCTTTACGAGAGCGGGCTGATTGATAACTTACCAAAGCTGATTGCGGTCCAGGCGGAGGGTTGTTCGCCGATATGCAGGGCATTCCACGAAGGAGAGGAGAAAGTGGAGCGCTTTGAGAACCCGAAGACGATAGCAAAGGCCATAGCCAATCCCTACCCGCCAAGCGGGAACGCGGTTCTGAAACTCCTCAGGGAGTTTGGCTGGGAGTGCGTTGCCGTTTCGGACGAGGGAATAAGGAAAGCTCAGGAAAGGCTCGCCCGCGAGGGCCTCTTTGTCCAGCCCGCGAGCGCTACGGGAATTGCCGCGCTTGAGAAGCTCGACCTCCCTGAGGGAGCAAAGGTCGTCTCGATTCTCACTGGCTCGGGTTTGAGAACGCTGAAGGAGGCCCAGACCGGAAAGGTAATGGAGTGCCCGCTCGAAGGACTTGAAAAGTGTTTGAGGTGATTGAAATGCTAGTTGGAATCGGCCTGATGCCCCACGGGAACCCGGTTCTTGAGCCGCCCGACGAGGAAACGGAGAGGCTCGCGGAGGTGCTGAGGAGAATCGGCGAGGAGTTCAGGAATGTGGACTCCTACGTTTTGATAAGCCCGCACAACGTGAGGATGAGCGACCACCTCGGCGTGGTTATGGCGGAGCACCTAGTTTCATGGCTCGGCTTCGAGGGGAAGGAACTGCCCGGCGAGTGGAAAACAGACAGGGAGCTGGCTGAGGAAATATACCGCGCCGAGAAGGACGCCGGAATGCCCGTAGTTGACCTGAACTTTGCATCGGCAAGAGGGGAATACTCGCGCTGGCCGCTGAGCTGGGGAGAGCTTATACCACTGCAGTTCCTTGAGAAGAAACCGCTCGTCCTGATAACGCCATCTAGGGGAGTGAGCAGGGAGACCCTCGTAAGGTTCGGTGAAGTCCTCGGCGAAGTCCTCGAAAAAGATAACAAGAAAATCGCCCTGATAATCAGCGCCGACCATGGACACGGACACGACGAAAACGGCCCCTACGGAAAGGTGAAGGAAAGCGAGGAGTACGACAGGTTGATAATGGAGCTGATAAACGGAGACCGCCTTGAGGAGCTCCCAGAGGTTCCCGAGGAGCTCGTTAGGAAGGCCCTCGTGGACAGCTACTGGCAGATGCTTATAATGCTCGGGACTATGAAGAAAGCGGAGTTCGAGCTGAAAGCTTCGGCGTACGCCTGTCCGACCTACTTCGGCATGGCAGGGGCGCTGTGGGTGAGGTAGCCTGCACCAGAGTTCTCTCGTAATCTACACTTTCCGTTTTTAGCCCTAAAAAAGGGTTATTAGGAATCACCACGTACCTATTGAAGGTGTTCTCATGAAAAAGCTCGAAGAAATCGCCAAGGAACTGGGGGCCGAGATTCTTAAGATTGGAAGGCCCGTCAAGACCGTCGAACAGGCCACAAGGGAGACGGGCGTTTCCAAAAAGCAGGCCATAAAGTCGCTCGTTATCGTAAGCGAGAGCGGGCCCCTCCTCGTCATAGTGGACGGCGAGTCGAGGGTCAGCATGTCAAAACTTGAAAAAAGTTCGGAAAGTGCAGGTTCGCCAGGCCAAGGGAAGTCAAAGAGCTCACCGGCTATGATGTCGGAGGCGTCCCTCCAGTTGGCGTTCCCCTCAAGACGGTAGTCGACCCGAAGGTTCTGGAAAACGAGTACGTTATCGGCGGTGGCGGCACCACTGAGAGGTTTCTGAGGATAAAGCCAGAGAAGATAGCCGAGTACCAGAAAGCAGAGATTCTTGACGTGAGCGAGTAGTGCGGAATGTCCATAGACACCCTGACAGGCCAACCGGTGATTATCCAGTCCTATCTGAAGACTTTTCAATGTTTAAATGTCCACATCGAATAAACCCCACAGAAAGCTTTCACTATTCAACGAAAACCGTTATAAATGCCAAAAGCGATACACTAATGCCGAATTAAAAGCTTTTGAGGTGGTCAAAAATGGCCGAGAAGAAGAAAAAGAGGGTTCTGATTTTGGGCGCCGCCGGAAGGGACTTCCACAACTTCAACGTGTTCTTCAGGGACAACCCTGAGTACGAGGTCGTCGCCTTCACCGCCACCCAGATTCCGGACATCGAGGGCAGGCTCTACCCGCCCGAGCTCGCTGGAGAGCTCTACCCGAACGGTATCCCCATCTGGAGCGAGGACGACCTTGAGAAGATAATCAAGGAGCACGACATTGACATCGTCGTCTTCGCCTACTCCGATGTCTCCCACGAGCACGTCATGCACCTCGCCAGCAGGGCCCACTCAGCCGGTGCCGACTTCTGGCTCCTCGGCCCGAAGAGCACCATGCTCAAGTCCAGCAAGCCGGTCGTTGCCGTTACCGCAGTCAGAACCGGCTGTGGAAAGAGCCAGACCAGCAGGAAGGTCGCCCAGCTCCTCCAGGAGATGGGCTACAAGGTCGTTGCCATAAGGCACCCGATGCCCTACGGCGACCTCAGGAAGCAGGTCGTCCAGCGCTTCGCCACCTTCGAGGACCTCGACAAGTACGAGTGCACCATCGAGGAGAGAGAGGAGTACGAGCCCTACATCGAGCGCGGTATGGTTGTCTACGCGGGCGTTGACTACGAGAAGATTCTCCGCGAGGCCGAGAAAGAGGCCGACATAATCCTCTGGGACGGAGGAAACAACGACTTCCCGTTCTACGAGCCCGACCTCTGGATAGTCGTCACCGACCCGCACAGGCCCGGCCACGAGCTCAAGTACCACCCTGGTGAGACCAACTTCAGGGCCGCTGACGTCATAATCATCAACAAGATTGACACCGCCAACAGGGACGACATCCAGAAGGTTCGTGAGAGCATCGAGAAGGTCAACCCGAACGCCACCGTCATCGAGGCTGCCTCGCCGATATTCGTCGACAACCCAGAGCTCATCAAGGGCAAGCGCGTTCTCGTCGTCGAGGACGGTCCGACCCTCACCCACGGCGGCATGAAGTACGGAGCCGGGTACGTTGCAGCGAAGAAGTTTGGAGCCAAGGAAATCATCGACCCGAGGCCCTACGCCGTCGGCTCAATCGTCGAGACCTACAAGAAGTACCCGCACCTCGACGTCATCCTCCCTGCTATGGGCTACGGCAAGAAGCAGATTAAGGAGCTCGAGGAGACCATCAACAGGGCTGATGCCGACGTCGTCATCATGGGCACCCCTGTTGACCTGCGCAGGTTCATGAACCTCAACAAGCCAGCTGTAAGGGTCCGCTACGAGCTCGAGGAAATCGGCCAGCCCAAGCTCAAGGACATCCTCGAGAACTGGGTCAAGAACTGCGAGAAGCTTAAGAAGGAGTGAAGTTTTTAACCTCCGCTCCTAATTTTTCTTCATGTTCGACGTGGTCATTGAAATCTGGTGTCTGATTTGGGTTCTCAACATCGCGGGCTTTGCGTGGGTCACCTACGACGTCATCAAGAAGCAGAAGCTTATGCCAGACTCGGAGAAGGTCATGTGGATTCTTTTGGCGTTTCTGTTTGGCTCCTTTGTTGCCCTCGTCTACGCCATCTCAATTAAGCTGAGCGGGAAGTATGAGGAAGTCGAGTTCGAGAAGAAGGAGAACGAAGATGTCAAAGTGTGGTAGAAAGCCTTTTATTGTGAAGCGCCCAACTCAAATCGCCCGGGGAGCACCGCCGAGGGCGGAGTCAATGAACTCGGGCGGGTTATTACCGTCCCGCCGACTCCTTCCTTTTTATTGCATTGACAGTGAGAGTCGGCTTCCCTCCTCCCAGCTTCATTGGAGGGCTTTCGGGGGGAACGGTGACTCCCCACATCTTCAAGGCTCTCAAGCGAATATTCCAACTCCCAACCACGTCCCTATCGGCTTCAAAACCACAATTCAAACACTTCAAAATCCGGTGCCCATTCGGGCTTAATTTCTCTCCACATATCGGGCACAGAGAAGAAGTGTAAGCAGGGTTTACAAAAACGACTCTAACACCCTTCAGTTTGGCTTTGTATTTGATGATTGACTGGAGTTTGCGAAAACTCCACCTGTGAAGTCTCCCATTCATCCCAGCTGAATATCTAATCGAATCCCTGATTTCAATCAAATCCTCTAAAGCAATCCCACCATACTTCTCCGCCAGCTCGATGATTTTATTGGCAAGCTTATGGTAAAGGTCGTTAAGCCTGTTCTTTTCCCTTCGCCCGTATTTTTCAAGGAGTTCTCTCCTCCTCTTTCCAGCCTTAAATTTCTTCTGGATTTTCCTTCTCTTCATGAAGTAACCTGTCCTAATCTCCCGCTCGTGGGTGATGATTTGAACAAACTCTCCATTAGGGAAGGAAAGCGTTACGTTATTCTCATTCAAATCCACTCCAACAAAGGCTTTCGGCTCTTTAACCTCGACTTCCTTCGAGAAGACGACGTTTAGGAAGACTCCCTTCGATGTTCTCACTAACCACGCTTGACCAACCCCCCAGTTCTTGAACTTCTCGTGGTATTTTGCGGGATAAAACTCTAACTGAACCCTCCCGCTTGGAGTGGAGAGTTTTACGGTCTTGTTCTCCAAGTCGAGTTTGAACAGGTGGTCGTCGAGCATAATAACTTCTTTCTTGAAAACTGGTCTTCCCCTCGCTTTACCCTTCTTTTTCCTCTTCCTGAAGCTTTTAAAGATTGCAGTCGCCATCTGGCAGGCCGTGTAAAGGTAGTGACTTGGGAGTTCTGGATACTCTTTGCGAAGACTTTTGTAAGTTTCTTTTTTCAGCCTGTAGAAGCTTGTGGTGTTGTTTTCGAAAGCATAAGTGATGAGAAAGTTCACGATTTCACGATAAGTGGAGAAAAGGCATTCTAAACCCTCTGGAATTTCCCTAAGCTTGAATTTGGCAGTAAGTTTAATTGTTTCAAATGACATTGAAAACCACACAAAGATCTAATTTGGAGTATTTAAATCTTACTATAATGTCTTCGTGGACAATTCCAATTCCATATAATTGTACTCTCTGGGAGGAGGGAAATGATAAATCGGGCTGTATTTTTGATGTCCATCGGTGGAGCAAGTTTTGCATACGGCGTTATGAACTTCTTGACAGCAGCTACGGAGCTCTGGAAAAAGCGCTTTCCTACTACCGCTCAAGCTCAATCTACAAAGATAAATCAGAGCTCCAACATCTTCAGCGCGCCTACAAAGATGTCCTCCCCACCGCGACGAAGGATTTTCACGAGATAATTGGAGGATGGCGTCTCAGCGGTGCCGGGGTTTTACTGGGCTGGTATGCCATGTTGAACGGTGAATATCTGACTACATGGAGCGAAGAACTCATGGAGGACGTATCCGACGTAAAAACCACAGGTTATATCGTTGACATAGGTCTCATAATCGCGGGGCTGGCATTCATAATGATGATACTATCTTACCTTCGAGTCAGCAGCTATGAGAGAGAACTCCTTGCGATAAGGCTTAAAGACTCAAAAAATGCTGAAATTTCGATAAAGGTTTAATTTTTCATTCTCCCACCGTTCCCCTTTGCGTTCCGAACCTATTTAACGCCTTTGCATTGAAGCGTTTATAAATGGTGAGAACTCACACTTCTCAAAGTTTATAAAGAGGTGAGAACCGGAAGTTCTCACTCCCCTATGACCTGCACTATAACGCGCCTGTGCCTCGGCCTCACGTCCAGCTCGACGAAGAAAATCTGCTGCCAGGTTCCGCGCACGAGCCTGCCGTCAGCGACCGGGAAGCACTCGCTAGCTCCCAGCAGGGTGGCACGGAGGTGGCTGTGGGCGTTGTCGTCTATCCTGTCGTGGAGGTAGCCCCTCCCCTTCGGAATCAGCTCCTTCAAGGCCCGCTTGAAGTCCTCCAGAAGGCCGGACTCGTGCTCTATGGTGACTATCGCGCCCGTTGCGCCGGGGACAAAGACGAGAACCTGGCCGTTCTCTATTTCGGACTCTTCCACAATCCTCTCGACGTCGCGGGTTATGTCAACGAGGTCAATCTCACCCCTCGTGGAGAAGTGAAGCTCCTTTGTCACGACCCTCATGCCACCACCCAAGGAGGACTCCGAGCGCGAAGCCTATTAGGTTTGCGCCCATGTCCGCGAAGGAGAAAGTCCTGCCGGGGACGAAGAGCTGGAGGGACTCCAGGACAACGGGCAGAGGAACGAGATAGCGCCAGAGAGACCGGCCCAAAAAGCCCAGTACCGCAAACTCGGCCAGATGCACCAGCTTGTCCCCGTTCGGCACGGGGGACGACGGAACAGCGGGCATCAGGTTCAGAAAAAGAAGGAGAACCACATAGGGAACAAGAATCCTACGCCTCAAAGGTGCCTCACCAGCCGCTTGAGCTTCTCAACGACCTCAACGGGGTCTCTACCGAAGAGGTAGACAAGGGGCTCAACGCCGAGGCCGCCCTCGTCGACGACGGCGTCGTAAACATCGTCCCTGAAGACCCCCACTATCCTCTCAATGGCCTCGTCCTCGCCCAGCCCGCCGGTTTTAACCCTCGCGACTTTAAAGCCGGCCTTTTTGATGGTCCCCTCAACGTCATCACCATACCTTATGTTCAGAACGCTCCTGATTTCAGGCCTTATCCCGGCCAGCTTCACGAGGATCCCCGCAACAAAGCGGCTCGCGCCGAACTCCGGCGGTAGTGCGAAGGCCTTCCCCTTGACGGAGGTTATCCTACCCGGAATCGCCGCGACGTCCTCTGGGCTCTTCGGGGACGGGAGGGAATAGGCGAAGTTGCTCCGTACCTCCGGAATAAGGGACGGGAACTTTTCTTCCCTGAGGAGCTCGTTTAGGGCGGTGTTCAGAACCTCAAGAACCTCCCCTCTGCTCGGAACCATGGAGAACAGCGAGCGACAGGCCTCCTCGCTCACTCCGGCGTATTCAGCGTAGAATTTGCACAGGAAACCGTTCTGGAAGAGCTCCATCAAGCGCCTCGTCACAAGAAGAACCGCTTCCTCCCTGCTCCCGCCGAAGAGTATGAAGGAGGCAACGTCATTTGCCAGGTCTTCAAGTCTCTCGGCTACCTCCGCCGGGGGCACCTTGTACTTCCCGGCCAGGTACTTGCTCACCATGGCCTGGGTCATGCCGAGATAAGATGCAATCTGCGACTGCCTCATGCCCTCTCGGTATAGTCTCTCAGCTATTTTAGCCCTCAGAAAAGGCATCAGCTCCTCAGCAACGTAAACGCTGGGCGTCCTCATGCTATCACCCTAAAACCAGGTTATTGAACGTTCCAACTCGATGTTTAAATTTTTGCCTCAACAAGCAAATGTCAAAAAAGACTTAAAAACCCATCGATTTTTACATCGGAAGGGCTCTTATGGAATGGAAAGGACGCGACGTGATAAGCATTAGGGACTTCTCAAAGGAGGACATCGAGTTCCTTTTGAAGGTCGCCGAGAGGCTTGAGGCGGAACTGAACGAAAAGGGCTCTCTTGACTACGCGAAGGGAAAAATCCTAGCAACGCTCTTCTTTGAGCCATCAACGAGAACCAGGCTGAGCTTCGAGAGCGCCATGCACCGCCTCGGGGGCTCCGTTATCGGGTTCTCATCGGCATCGAGCACGAGCGTCAAGAAGGGAGAGAGCCTGGCAGACACTATAAAGACGGTCGAGCAGTACAGCGACGTCATAGTGATACGCCACTCGATGGAGGGCGCCGCGAGGCTAGCGGCGGAGGTGGCCGAGATACCGGTCATCAACGCCGGCGACGGGAGCAACCAGCACCCCACCCAGACGCTCCTCGACCTCTACACAATAAAGCGCGCCTTTGGGAAGATTGACGGCCTTACCATCGGCCTACTCGGCGACCTCAAGTACGGGAGAACTGTGCACAGCCTCGCGGAGGCCCTGGCCTTCTATAACGTGGAGCTGTACCTGATTTCTCCAGAGCTTCTGAGGATGCCGAAGCACATCATAGAGGAGCTCCAGGAGAAGGGCGTCAAAGTCCACGAAACCAGCGACCTTGAGGGGGCAATCCCGGAGCTGGACGTTCTCTACGTCACCAGAATCCAGCGCGAGCGCTTCCCGGACGAGCAGGAGTACCTCAAGGTCAAGGGCAGCTACCAGGTGAACTGCGAAGTCCTCAAGAACGCCAAGGAAACGCTCAAGGTCATGCACCCTCTCCCAAGGGTTGACGAGATACACCCTGAGGTTGACAAGAGCAAGCACGCGCTCTACTTCAGGCAGGTTTTCTCTGGTGTCCCTGTTAGAATGGCCCTGCTCGGGTTAACGCTGGGGGTGCTTTGAATGGCCGAGCTTAAGGTTACTGCCATTAAAGAGGGAACCGTTATAGACCACATCCCAGCCGGAAAGGGGCTTAAGGTCATCGAGATACTCCGCCTCAACAGGCCGAACGGAGGGGCGCTGCTCCTCGCCTCGAACGTCAACAGCAAGAAGCTGGGCAGGAAGGATATAGTCAAAGTGGAGGGCAGGTTCCTGAGCGAGGAAGAGGTCAACAAGATAGCCCTCATCGCCCCGACCGCCACCGTGAACATAGTGCGGAACTACAAGGTCTCCGAGAAGTTCAAGGTCGAGATTCCGGACGAGATAACAGGAATACTCCGCTGTGCCAACCCGAACTGCGTCAGCAACCACGAGTACACGGTTTCAAAGTTCTACGTCGTCTCAAGGGAGCCTCTCAAGGTGCGCTGTCACTACTGCGAGAGGACGATGGAGGAGGAGGATATACTCCGGAACCTCTGAAGAAAACTTTAAAACTACACCCCCTTTATTTTAATTGTGAGTAGTATGAGAAAAAACTCACGAGTATTATTGCTGCTCATAGTCACCACTACCATTCTTGGAATTATATACCTAGGGACTAGTCATTTTGAGGAAGTCCCCCTCTCAGAAAGCCACGAAACTGAAGACGTCAGAGTCTACGTAATGCTCAAGGAGGAAAACGCTGTTTTTGAAACAGCCATATTTAAGATAAACGTTGGCAAAGCAAGGATAAACGAGACAAACGTCCCAGCTTTGGCGTACAGCGGGAAACCAGGCCGTGTTCATCTTCGAGTAGGGGGAGAAGTCGTAAACTGGAACGGGGTTAGATTCGATGTCACAGGCGATTTTTCCCTGGAAACTGAGGGAGGAAAAAGCTATTTAGTGGCACTCACCCTCGTTCATAAACCCGGGGTCTTTGTAATAAAGCCAGATTCACGACTAAGTGGCATCATAGGTGAGGACATACCGGACACGCTTCTCCTAGATGACAAATTCTTTGTAAATAGGGCAATGGCGAAGGCCAACGCAACGGAAGAGCTAAAAATAAACCGGGAACTGAGAGAAAAATACCTAGGGTTGTGGGAGCAAACTAAAAATCTGAGTTATCTTCTGGCCTACAGGGACTTAAGCTATCACCTCAAGATGATTTCCATGCTCGGGAAAGCTGGAAAACTAACAGACACTGCCCTTAAAACATACGTCCTTGATATAATTGCCACAGACTACTATTATTCCAGGTTCACGAAACCAGGGAAAAAAGACCTGATACTGGTTTTTTCGAACGAGTGTCCGTATTACGGAGCCATTAAAGTCACAGATGGTCCCATAAAGAGCCACATGCCCTTCATATACTACCGCGGGAGAGGGTTTAACTTATACCCCGTTTCAGCTCTTCACTGGGCACACGTATATTTTGAGAAAGATCGCCCCAACGTGGCCGTTGAAATTCTGCAGGAACTCCAAGATTTCATTGAACACGGAAAGTACCAGACAACCGAGTACGCCATCTTTCCAGTATACTTCCACTTCCAAAACGCCAGCATCCCATGGGTTTCAGGCTATGCCCAGGGCCTAGGCGCTGGACTCTACGCCCTCGCCTACAACATCACGGGGAATGAGAGTTACCTCCAGACTGCCAAGCTACTCCTGAACTCCTTTGAACTGCCTCTAGAAAGGAACGGCTTTGTTCTTCAAACCCCATATGGGCCATGGTACTTGGAATACAACTACTACCCAGAGCAACTCGTCTTGAACGGACATATAATCTCCCTCCAGGGACTCTACTATTACTGGAAAGTAACGGGCGACCAGAGGGCCTACAAACACTTCATAGAAGGCGCCTTAAGCGTTAAGCGAGCCCTCCCATTCTTTGACACCGGGAACTGGAGCAGATACGCCAGTATCTACAACTCCTCCAGCATCTTCTACCACCGTCTTCACGTAAGGCTCCTCGTCTGGCTCTACGCAAAAACGGGAGAGGAGGAGTTCATAGAGTACGCAAAGAGATGGAATGGTTACCTAGAAGAGAAGGGACTTAAAAAAGAGGACATAGAGGCTCTACTCCAACAGATGCGGAAGACGCCTTAAAACGGGTATCGTGGCGGCCAGTCCTATGAAAACATCAATTGCACTCTGCACCGAGTTGGGCAAGCCTATAGCCACCCAGAAGGGGACGTGCGTCCAGTCCTCAACTGCCTGAACCACCTGCTCCCTCGGCAGGCCAAGCCAGATTGGAAGCGCCACGTAGTAGTTGAGGGCCAGCGTCAGCGGAATCCTAAGGGCAACACCCACCACGTACGCGACGAGACCGAAGAGGACGGCCCTTCTCGGATTCCTCAGGTCGAAGCCAACGGTTCTCCTCGCAAACTCAAGGCCCAGGAGAACCGTGAAGGTGGCGGTCGTCTTCATCATTGCTCCGAGCCAGCTCGCGGAGGAGACCACGCTGAGGCCCAGGAAGAGCAGGCCGAGGGCAAAGAGGCCGCCCCAGAAGCCCAGTATCAGGTAGGTGACTATTATCGGCACTGCAACAACGTCAATCTTCATTCCCCATACCGTCGGAAAGTCTATCGGGGCGACGTCGAGGAGGAGCGCGAGACCCAGCATCACACCTGAAATCGCCATCTCTCTCGGGCCAACTTTCATTCACACCACCGAGACAAATTTGTTCCATAATTTTAAAAGGTTTGTTCCAGAAAAAGAACAATTTTCTTAAAAACATCCGCCCGGAACACTCACCGATGTTCACCCCAGAAACAATATCGAAGCTCGTGCAAGAGATACGGAGGGAGCACAGCCTCCCGGACAGCCCCTTCAGGATAGATGAAGTCAGATACGACGAGGAGGAAGACAAGCTCTTCATAATCGCCCACGACAGGACGGATAAGAGTGTGGTCATAGGCAACAGCCTCGTCATCGGGAAGCTCCGGGAGAGGCTTGGGGTCAAACAGGTTACCGTCTACTCAAACCTCGACCTGGAGATAAAACGGAGGACGCTTGAGGAAGCCGAAAAGCTAATATCCGGCACGGAGTTTGAGTTTCTCCTCCCGATAATAGAGGCCGAGAAAAGATTCCCTCCAAGGAAATGGCCCAACGTTAAGGGGGACATCAAAACGCTCGTCTTCCTGAGCTTCAACGCAAAAGCTCTCCTTGGATTCGCCAAGCGGCTGGGACTACCATACGAAGCCATCGGAATCCGCTATGCCTTCCCAAAGCTGGAGTATGAGCCCGTGGAAGCGGAGCCAAGGAAGATTTTCTTTCCCGACGAGGAGAAGCTCACCATGTTTGCAAAGGAGAAGGGGACGAGACTCGTCCTAGCAGATTTCCCGTTCGGCCTGAAGTTTAAAAATGAAGTTGCGCTCCTCAACCCATTCCGCTTCCTTCACGTAGGGTTCTTCGAGCTGAAGTACCTCTTCGGCTTTGAAAAGCCCGTAATCTACGATAAAAAGGCCCTCGTGGACTTCGTGGTAAGCCTGACCTACGAGGGCCTCATGGAGTCCACCGATGGGGCAAACATAATCTGGAGGATGTGGAGAAAATGATCATCGGAGTCGTTGGAAAGATTGCCGCGGGAAAGACGACGGTTGCAAAGTTCTTCGAGGAGAAGGGGTTCTGCAGGGTCTCGTGCAGCGACCCGCTCATAGACCTCCTCACCCACAACGTCTCGGACTACTCCTGGATCCCGGAACTGCCCGAGAAGGCCGAGCCGACCCGTGAGAGGCTGATAGAGTTCGGAAAGTACCTAAAGGACAAGTACGGCGGCGACATACTCATCCGCCTTGCCGTAGACAAGAAGCGGAACTGTGAGAACATTGTCATAGACGGCGTCCGCTCCAAGGAGGAGATTGAGGCGATCAAAAGGCTCGGCGGAAAGGTCATCTATGTCGAGGCGAGTCCGGAGATAAGGTTTGAACGCCTGATGAAGAGGAAGGCCAGCAAGGACAGAGAGATAAAGAGCTTCGAGGACTTCAAGAAAATGGACGACGTAGAGGAGAGCCTTTATCACACGAGCAGGCTGAAGGATTTAGCCGACTACGTGATAGTAAACGAGGGGACGCTGGGGGAGCTGAAAGGACAGGTTGAAAAAATAATCGAAGAGGTGGTCGGGTGAAGCTCCTAATCCTCGCCCCCTGTCTTCTGAGCCCCTTCTACGTCTACCGCGGACCAAAGGAGAAGGAGTATAAAACTGCAAAGCTCCTGAGAGAGCTGATTGGAGAGCTGGGCGACGAATGGCAGGTCTTAGTATACCCGTGTCCCGAGTTCGAGCTGATCGGCTGGCCAAGGGCGCCGGCGAGCAGGGAAGTTTATGAGAGGCTCGGCATGCGCGAGAGGGCGAAGGTAATAGCGGACTTCATAGGGAGGGTTCTGACCGAGGAAAAGCCAGAGAAAGTCATTTTTGTTGGAGTTAAAGGCTCGCCGACCTGCGGTGTCTTCCACACGAGCTCAAGCGACCCCGAGGGCTACCCGTACCGGGCGATGCAGGAGTTCTTCTACCTGAGCAAGGACGAGAGGATAAAGCGTTCTAAGGAGCTCGTGGAGGAGCAGAACTTCAAACTTGTGAAGATGCCCGGCATACTGTTTGAAATCCTGATGGCGAGGTTCCCGGAGGGTGTCTACATCGAATTTGACAATGAGGACATTGAGGAGAGCCTTGAGAGGCTAAGGGAAACCCTATCCAAGCGCTCATAGTCCACGTCCCCATTCGCCACGGAGCATGGAGAAAAAGCAAACCCGCTGCGAGCCACTCCGGCTTTTGCTAAGTCACAAAGAAACCAGCAAAGCTCCCAGGACTATCAACAACGCCCCAAAACTGTTCTGGGTGTAAGTTCTTCCTTCAAAACTGACCACGAGAGAAATATCGCCAGGGCGACGCTCGTCTTGTCTATTGCTATTACGGCTGGAACGCGGCCGTCCTTAACTGCCATGAAGTATAAGAGCCACGAGAGCGCCCCGCTATCCCGGAGAGGGCTATGAAGAGCAACGCCCTGCCGTTGATGCTGGAAACGTCGGTCCTACCCTGCCACACTGCAAGGAGGAAAAGGAACGCGAACATTATGAAGGCCCTCACCATCGTCGCGACGGTCGAATCAACGTCCTTCAGGCCGAGTTTTCCGAAGATGGGAACAAGAGAGGCAAAGAAAGCCGAGAGAATGGCATAGAAGATATAGGCCTTCATCTCACGCCCGCTCCACGGCGTTCCTAACAAGCTTCTCCGCCTTCTCCATCAGCTCTTTCGCTTTCTCCTCGGTGTGAGCCTCAAGGGTGATGCGCATTATCGGCTCAGTCCCGCTCGGACGGAAGAGTATCCACCAGTCCGAATTCTCTATTCTTATCCCGTCTATGTCTATAAGCCTCTCGTAGTCGAAGCTATTAAGAGCTTCCTGAGCTATCAGCTCCATCGCCCTAGCTTTCTTCTCGTTGGGGCACGGTATCTTCGCCCTCAGCGTCACGTAGCGTGGGACTTCCTTGGCCAGCTCGCTCAGCGGGCCGAGCCTGTCAATCATCTCAAGGACGAGCGCCCCGGCAAAGATGCCATCGGGAGTGAGGTTCCACTGGGGGATTATCCACGTCCCGCTCGGCTCTCCGCCGAAAATCCCGCCGTGCCTGGCCAGCTCGTCCGCGACGGCCACATCCCCAACGCGAGTCCTTATGACCTCGCCGCCGAGGGGCCTGACGTAGTCATCTAAAGCAAAGCCGGCATCAACGGTGGTCACGATTTTGCCCTTCCCGAACTTCCTCAGCATGTAGCCGGCCATGAGCGAGAGCATGACCTCATACTCAACAAACTTCCCTCGATCGTCTACAACTCCAATCCTGTCCGCGTCGCCGTCGTGCGCTATGCCAACGTCGGCCTTCATGGCCTTGACCGTCTTCGCCAGTGCGGAGAGGCTCTTAGCGTTAGGCTCAAGCTCCCTCACGAAGAAACCCGTCGGGTGGGAGTTAAGGCTTATAACGCGGTTTCCAAGCTCGCGCTGGAGGTACGGGGAAAGAATGCTCCCGGCACCGTTTCCAGAATCGACGACGACGGTGTAAGAGTTATCGAGGTGGACCATCTCAAGGGCCTTTTTTATGTACTCGGCCTTCGGGTCGGCCCTTCTGAGGCTTCCAATCTCGTTCCAAGGGGCCTTCCTGAAGTTGCCAGACTCCAGAATCGCCTCAAGCTCGTTCTCCATCTCAGGGGTGTACGCCATCCCGTTGGGCTGCCACACCTTTATGCCGTTGTATTCAGGCGGATTGTGAGAAGCGGTGATAGTAACGCCAGCGTCCGCACCGTAGAGCCTGATTGCAAAGCCCGTGAGAGGGGTCGGCGCGAGGCCGATGTCTATAACATTAACTCCCGTGCTCAGGAGTCCACTTATTACCGCCCGCTTGAGGGTCTCACCGCTCGTTCTCGTGTCCTTACCGACCACCACCGTGCCGCCACCGAGGTACGTTCCAAGCGCCTTTCCGACTTTGAGGGCAAGCTCCGGCGTCAGCTTCTCGTTGACGACCTCTCGAATCCCGCTGGTTCCAAAGTACTTCCCCATGGGCACCACCTAAATTAGATTGACGAAGATGAAATTAAGACGTAACAGGAGAGAGTAAAAGGGAAAAAATATAACGCTTTCGTCACTTCTTGACGAGGCGGTAAATGCCAACGGAAACGGTGTAGCTGTCCACGTTAACTGGAGCTTTGTAGTCAACTCTAACCTGGAAAGGCTGGCTTGAGCCGTAGATAAGGCTGTTAGTCTCGGACTCCGTCAGGACATTGCCGTTCTCGTCCAGGATTGTTATTTTCTCCACGGTCCCCTCGCTCTCGGCGGTTATCTTGTACTTGCCCGGCTCAAGCACGTGGCTGAGGTAGAAGACGTCGCCACTCACGGTCTCGGTCTTGACCTCGACTGGAACCTTATCGTAGGCTGTATCGTAATAGTACTGCATTCCAAAGATTGCCGCAACTCCGATGAAGAGGAGCAGGAAGAAGCCGACTATCAGTTTCTTCAGGATTCCCATTTTCTCACCCCCCTCAAGTTGAATCCTCCCTAACCGCATTCGCAAGTTCTTCGGCGGTAAGCTTCCCCTCCCACGCGTGGAGCAGATTCTCACTCGATATGGAGAACGTTGCATTCCTCTCGCCGATGTAAGTTATCCTGACTTCTTCGACCCATGGAGCGTTCTCCAGAACTGCGAATGCCATCTTGAAGTAGTCATTCCAGAAGGAACCCCCGTCCGCAAGGTATTCAAGCGATACCGCGGCGGTCTCGTTGGTAACGTCCACATCAAACACGTTCACGTCAAAGAGGGCAAGGTCAGTCCTTATCCTGAACTCCGGCGTTCTGATGTCCTCAAAGGTGTAGCTCCCGTTGGTCTTCGTGAGCCTCAGAACTGGCTCACCGAGGTAGTAAGCGTCAACCCTCGTCGCGTTCCTCTCGACCGCAACTCTGTAAAGCAGGCCCGTGAGGTTCTCGTTGACGGCCGGAACGTCCAGCCTGACGTAGGTGCTCCCGTTCACGGTCGAAACGCTGACGTTGCCCGGTATCTCTGAAGGCGTTAGGGTTGAAGTCGCGTCGCCGTTCTCCTTCCCTGTGAGGTCATTCACGGCCGAACGGACGTCGTCCGGGGAGATGTAGCCGTTGACGTAGGCGTAGGCCCCGAGGAGGAGCAGGATTAGAAAAATAACCTTCCCCTTCATAGCTTCCCCTCCTCGAAGAGCTTGTTTATGTAGAGCCTTATTCTGGCCTCCTGGTCAGAGTAGTCACCGCCAGAGTTCCGGTTGAGCATTTGAACCTTCTTCATGCCCTGTGTGGTTTCCATGACCTCGTTCACCGTGTTCCTGATAATGTCCCTGTACTTCAGTCCCATCTTCTTGTAGCGGACGGCGGTTTCCGCGGTCTTCCTGAACTCCCATTCGTAGTTCTGGGCGAGCGTCTTCTTTATGGCGACTCCCATTGACGAGAGAACAGTTTCAATGGGTTTTGTGGCAATCGAGGTCGGAACCGCGTTTTTGTAAGGGGATAGGGCTTTTTCCCTTGACTCAATCGAGTTCATCGTGTTGTACAAAGAGGCGCTTCTCTCGTTTACGTGAAGGTCTTTGGCCGTTTTCCTGACCGATTCGCTTTCGTTGAAGACGAGTGAGTCCTTGTATCCCTTGACGTAGTCCTTAAACAGACCGAGCGGACTGGGCAGGAGCGACGAGGCGCCGTCGATTAGGGAATCTAGGGCTTTGTTGCCGTAGTACTTGGCCTTCCAGCCGAGGGCGGTGCTGGCCCTTCCTGAGCTGAGCTTCACAAGTTTTCCGTTGGGGGTTTGGAGCTCTATGGAATCCCCGAGCGAGGCTATCCTCGCGGTTGTCGTCTTCATTCTCTCACGGGCAGAGGGGCTCAGAAAACCTCCCGAGCTCTCTGAGATGTTGTCGTTACCACTCGAAGTCTCGCCAGAGCCCTCTATCGAGACGTTTTCAGGAACCCTGACGGTGTTCCCCTCGAACTTGCTCAGGTAGAGGTTGAAGAGCCTCGGGAGAAGGGCATCAATACTGCACGGGGGCGAGTAGCTTGTCTGGTAGTACTTGGTCGAATAATGGGTGTTCAGCGTGACGATGTAGTCCCCAATGAGGGCATAGTAATAGTACCAGTAAACCTGGTAGTCCCGGCTGGAGTCGTAGTAGTCGTAGTCCTCAATCTGAAGGACGAAGAAGTAGTCATCGTCACCCGAAATCTCGTAGTGAATGCGGTGCGTCCCTATGACTTCCCCGCTCCAGAAGTCCTCAAGGGGACTCTCTTCCTCCTTGCGCCCCATAAAGTCTTGATAATACGCTCTAAACTCCTTCCCCGCACGGCCGTCCGGGTAATACGTCGCCATCAGCGTTATCGTGGTGTACGGCTCGCGGTCGTTGAGGCATATGAAGTCCTGGTATGAATTGGAGCCCCCACCCGGAACGCTTCCACCGCCGCCGTAGCTTATCCTGAGCCCCAGGGAGGAAGCCTCCTCCTGTGTTACGTGGGGAAACTGGGGCGTGGCCACGACTAAACCTGCGCTGATTAGAAAAAGGAGTACTGCAAAGAGCCTTCTCATTTTCTCACTTCCCAAACAACCCATCTCGCGGAAGAGAAAAGCGGGACAGGGTCACTTTGTACAACTTACGCGCTCAAGGGTAATAAGGCTTTCGGAAAAGAAAATTCGAAGAATGCTGAAGGAAAGCTAAGAACTTCTCCTCAACTTCTCAGCCAGCTCGACGAGCTTTTTAGCCCTCTCAAGGGAGACCTCGTTCTCGACCTTTCCGTCGCGCTTGAGCCACGTGCCGACGATGAAGGCATCGGCGTGCTTCCACAGCTCGGGCAGGTTGTCGTAGGTTGTTCCCGAGCCGACTATCACTGGTACGGGCGAGATTCTCTTCGCGAGGGCGAGCTTTTCTAAATCTACGGGCTTTCCGGTTGCCCTTCCGCTCACCACCACCGCATCGGCCAGACCGCGCTCGACGGTGTCCCTTATGGCATCTTCAAAGTCGAAGAAGTGAACCGCGTGCTTGACGTGGACGTCGGCAAAGACCTGAATCTTGCTCGGGAGGAGCTTTCTGAGCTTCGCCAGCTCGTGGGCGATGCCCTCTATGATTCCCTGGTCGGTGTAAGCGACGCCACTGAGCACGTTAACCCTTATGAAGTCCGCTTTAATCGCGTAGGCTATTGAATAGGCCGCTATCCCGTCGTTCCTGAGGACGTTAATCCCAACTGGAACGCTCACCTCGTCCCTGATGGCCTTTGCTACGGCGGTAAAGGAAGCAACCGTCACCTTGTCAACTGTCTTGGGAAACGGGACGTCGCCGAAGTTCTCAATCATTATCGCGTCGAAGCCCGCCTCTTCGAGAGTCTTGGCGTCCCTCAGGGCGAGCTCAATAACAGTCTCAAGGTTGCCGTCGTAGAGGTACGAGCCAGGGAGGGGCTTGAGGTGAACCATGCCGATGAGCGGTTTCCTCTCGAAGTCCATGCCTTATCACCGGTAGGGGTTGAGGGAGGGAGTATTAAACTTTGCCGGCGGGCCGCAGAAATGGAAAAAGAAAATGGCTCGCCAAAGCGTTTAGCCACGCTTCCGCTTCCAGACCGCGAGGAGAACCAGGAGAAGGGCCGCCATTCCGGCATAGAGCGGCCAGTTCTCTGACTGTCCCCGCGATTTGGTTTCCCCAGGTTGTACCGGTTGCTTAGGGGGTTCGTCGCTCAGGAGGACGACCGTGGAGTTCACGAAGCCGTAGAGGGTGACGTTGATGGGCTCAAGCTCTCCCCAAGGCGAACCGGCGTAGAGCTCGACCGAGAAGGCCGTCCCGTTGGGCAGGGGTGCAACTGTAAAGTAGTAGCCTGTGCTCGACCTCAGCATGGGCCTCGGCTCGGCCAGCTCAGGGATATCGCCCTTAATCCAGAGCTGGCCCGTGATGTTTGTGGCGTTAACGACGACGAGCGCGGGGACGTCGTTCCCGGAGTAGTAGCGCAGTTTTGCAGGGGCGCTTGTCCTACCGCCCCTCTCGACCACCACATCTACCCATGCGCTCTCCGTTTTGAGCTCAGGAACCTCGATGAGTATCTCAATCGGGCTCCACGAGAGAACCCTTGCCTCAACGCCGCCTACGAGAACCCTTCCGGAGGAGCCGAAGCCGGCCCCACCTATGAGGACTTTCTGGCCGGGCTGGGCGGCGTAGGGCGTCAGGGAGCCGATGAGGGGTTCTTTCTGCTCTCCCTCGATGTGGAAGACGTAGAAGCTGTTGTGCGGGAGCTCAAGTGTAGTCCTACCGTTGGAAACTACCATCTCCCCACCGTAGAGGGCGTCCTCATACCTCCTGTCAGGCCAGTCTATGCTGAGGGTCAGACCGACGGGCGAGCCCTTGTTCATGACAACTAGAAGCTTATGGCTTCCAAAGGTTCTCTCAAAGGCCCATACGGAGTAGTTGGCGTAGAGCGTCTTGAAGTCTCCGAAAGCGAGGGCATCGTTGGTCTTTCTCAGCCCCGCGAGGGTTCTAATTATCCTCGCCGCCTCGGTGGTGTTGTCGAAGACCATCATCGGCCTGTTGTAGGGGTCGCCCTTGCCGTCCCTGCTCACCAGGTAGCTCTCGTCGCCGTAGTAGATGACCGGAATTCCCGGCAGGGTCATCGTGAGGGCAAGGGCCATGTGGAAGCGCTCAACCGCGTCCTTTCTCCTGGCCGCGTTGAGGAAGCGGACGAGGTCGTGGCTGTCGAGGAAGTTCAGCTGCTTGTTAGGATAGACGAAATGAGAGTAGTACTCCTCAAGCGTCTTGGAAAGGGCCTCGAGGCTCCCCACGAAGCCGAGGGTTCTAATGATGTCCTCCCTTATCGGTATGTTGAGAAGGGGCGAGACGTTGGAGTAGCGGTAGAGCTCGTAGAGGTCGTCAGTCTTTTCGGGCGAGAGGGCGTAGTACTCGCCGTAGATGAAGAGCGGACCCCGCGAGTAGAGGCGCAGGTAAAAGCTCTCCAGCCAGCCCAGCTCCATGTGCTTGACCGCGTCTATCCTGAAGCCGCAGGCCCCGGAGTCCGCGAAGAGGAGCGCGCCCTCCGTGAGGTACGAGTCGACCCAGGGATTGAGCTGGTTGAAGTCCGCCAGGCCGAAGAGGTTGGAGTACTTGAGCGGAATGCCTTCCCAGGCGAAGATGTTGCCGTTGTGGTGGTAGATGTTCTCCTTGAGGCCAGTGTATGGGTTCACGGTCGCGTTCTTGATGTCGCGGTAGTAGTCGGTTACGAATGTGCCGTTGTCGTAGAGGGCCCCAAACTCACCGTCGGTTGCCGGGTTGGAGTGGTTTGGGACGTAGTCAACGACGATGCAGATTCCCCGCTTTCTAGCCTCCTCGACGAGCCTGCGGAAGTCCTCCCACGTCCCGAAGTGCTCCTCTATGCGCTTGTAGTCGCGCGTCCAGTAGCCGTGATAAGGGGCGCTCCCGGCGGCCATTTTGTTTATGTTATCGTTGAGCGGGGAGACCCATATCATCGAGACGCCAAGGCTCCTGATGTAGTCGAGCTTCTCTATCAGCCCCTCTATGTCCCCGCCCCAGTAGAGGCGGTAGTTCGTGTGCGTCGGATCGTAAAAGGGCCCGTTGTTGCTCTCGTTCCCGTCGTAGAAGCGGTCAACCATCACCTGATAAACCACTCCCCTCTCGGGGACGCTGTAAGCTCCGACCGGGGGAATCAAGAGGAGCAGTGCCAACAGGAGGGTTATACCACGCATTTTATCACCACAAGTGATACTCAGAGGCGCTTAAAAAGCTCACGCCGGTGCCGGCAGGGTCAGGGACCAACTGAACCAATCGCTATAGAGCAGTCCGCCCTCCAAAAGAGAGCAGAGAGAAGAAGGAAATCAGACGAGCCTTCCCCCCACGAGGACCCTCGGTGAGATAAAGCTCTGAACCCTCTCCGGTTCCTTTCCGGGCCTCAGCGTCCTGAGGAGCTCGAAGACGTTGCCGACGAGCATGTTGTCCTTGAAAGGCTTTAACTCGCCGTTCTCAACGACGTAGCCGAGCTCGACCGTCAGCGAGAAGTCCCCGCTCACTGGGTTTGCGGTGTGCTCTCCGAAGACCTTCCTGACTATGACCCCTTCGTAGTCCTCAAGGCTTTCTTCACCGGGCTCAAGGACGATGTTGCTCGGCCCTATGTGCGGTGTGCTTCTAAAAGTTCTCAGGGCGTTTCCCGTGCTCTCCATGCCCAGGAACGATGCGTAGGTGTGGTCGAGGAGGAAGTTCCTGACAACTCCGTCCCCGACGAGGGTTGTTTTCTGGCCCGGTGTCCCTTCCCCGTCAAAGGAGTAGCTGCCAGGGAGCTCAGGGATGGTTGAGTCATCAACGAGCGTGAAAGAGCCAACTTCCTCGCCGGGCTTAGAGAACCTGCTCCTGCCGTGGTAGACCTCGTCGCCGTAGAGGTTGCTCAGGAAGACGCCGATGACCGACTCCAAAGCGGTTGGCTCCAGAACGAGCTCGCCAGAGTAGGGCTCAAGCTTCTCCGCCCTGGCGCTCAGCCTGGCTTCCTCGACGGCCTTCTCAACGGCATTCTCAAGGACTTCAAAGGGCTGGAGCGAGGTAAAGTTCTGGCTGTACGAACCGGTTCCAGGCGGGTCGCTGAGAACCGCGTAGGCGGAGACGCCCATGTAGGTGGAGCTCTCCTCCAGCTCGACCCCGTTGGAGTTGACCACCCCATTCGTCCCGACGGCAAGCGAGATTGAACCCGAGATTGTTTCCCCGGCCTTTTTACCCCTCATGAGCTCAGCGTACTCAAGGGCCAGCCCCTGGGCTTCCTCGAAGGGAATCTCGTCTATCTCCCTGTCGTAGATTCCAGGGACGCGCTTCACATTTTCATGGGCGGGAAAACCCCTAAACGGAACCTCGCTTATCTTTGCCAGCTTTACCGCCCTCTCCACCAGCTTTTCAAGCTCCTCCTCGCTCGGATGGAGTCCCGTGATGTAAGAAAAGCCGAGCCTGCCCTTTAACCCGACCCTGAGGCCTATTCCCGAATAGAACTTCCTCTGGGAGCGCTCAAGAGTTTCTCTCTCGATTTTAAACGACCCAGAGCGGCCGAACTGGTAGAACACTTCCCACTCGACGTCCTCGCGTTCGAGGATGCGGACGAGCCCCTCAACGGCTTCCATCATCTCAATCCCCCCACAAGGGCCCTTGTGAGTATGTGCGGCCCGCCGTCGTCAACGGGAACCCACTGGCCCTTTCCGCAGTAGCCTGGAAACTCCACACGGGTATCGTTTCCGATGGCCCTGATGTTCTTCAGCACGTCGAGGATTTTGCCCGAGAGCGCGACGTCCCTGACGGGCTCCTTGAGCTCGCCGTTTTCGACGATGTAGCCGAGCTTGGCCCCGAAGGTGAAGGTGCCGTTTGCGGTGTCAACCTCACCGCCCTTGTCCCCGAGCATGTAAAGGCCGTTCCTGACCTCTTCAAGCATTTCCTCAAAGCTCCAGTCGCCGGGTTCGACGTATGTGTTGCTCATCCTCACGAGGGGCTGGTAGGCGTAGCTCTCAGCCCTCGCGTGCCCGTTCGGCTCAAGCCCGAAGTACTCCGCAGTTTCTCTGTCGTTGAGGTAGTTAACCAGGACTCCATCGCGGATTATCTCGACGCGCTTCGCCCTAATCCCCTCGTCGTCGTAGGGGTAGCTCCCGAACTTGCCCGGCAAAGTGGGGTCGTCCACAACGTTCAGCCCCTCAACCGCAATTTTCTCCCCGAGCTTCCCAGCAAGGATGCTGTCACCGTTCTTGACTGAATCAGCCTCGACAGCATGTCCCAATGCCTCATGAATGAAGACACCGGTCAGCTCGGGGTCGGCTATGACGTCCATCTCGCCGGACGGGGGAGAGCTAGCCCTCAGGAGCTCAAAGACCTTTTCCTTGACGTGGGAAGTCCAGTAGTCTATGTCAATTCCCTCTATCAGCTCCCAGCCGACTGTGCCTCCGAAGCTCTTCCAGAAGTCCTGCATTGAGCCGTTTTCGCGGGCTGTGACTGAAAAGCCGAGCCTTATCCTCGGCACAACTGTTCTTATCTCGCTCCCAAGGGAGTTGAAATATAACGTCTCAACGACGGAGTCGCCGTAGCTGACGTTCCTGTTGACGATTTTCTCTCCCTTGAGCATGCCGTCTATCTCCTTGACGAGCGAGAGGGCTTCCTCGATGTCAACGGCGGTGAAGGGCTTCTTTACCCTGAGCTCTACCTCGTCCCTAACCGGGTCGCCGAGGTAAATCCTCGCGTCTCCCCTGGATAATTTTGCTATCTTCATCGCGGTCTCGATAGCCTTCTCAAAGCGCTCGCGGTCGTTGGCGCTCGAAAAGCCCCACGCCCCGTTAAAGGCCCTCGCACCTACCCCCAGCTCGGAGTTGCTTGAGAGCTCCCTCAGCTGGCCGTTGCTCATGGCGAGCCTTCTCGACGTGACCTTAATGAGCCTGATTTCATAGTAATCGACGCCGTGCTTTCTCGCGAGCTCCTCAGCCCTCTTCATGAGCCACTCCATAATCCCACCGCTCGGCATAAACGGGGAAGGCCTTATATGGATTGCCATAGCGTGATGAACCACAGGGTTTAAGGGTTGAAAGATGGAGCGGAGGAAGGAGATACTCAACTACATCCGCAACAGACCAGGTATAACTTTCCGCGAGCTGGCAAGGGAGCTTGGACTGGGCATAGGCGACCTGCAGTACCACCTGGGAAAGCTTGAGAAAGAGGGGCAGGTGTTTTCAAGGAGGGCCGGAAGGAGGCGCTACATCTTCCCGGCGGGCTTTGAAGAAGATGCCCAGAGACTGCTGATGGCCATATCCACCGAGACAAGAAGGCAGATACTGCTCCTCCTCATGAAGGGGCCAATGAGCCAGGGCGAGATAGCGGAAAAGCTGGGGGTCAGCCAGCCGACGGTGAGCTATCACATGAAGGAGCTCGAAAAGCTCGGCATTGTGAGGGCCGAGAGAACGGGAAAGAGTATAATTTACCGCATCAACTACGACCCTGAGGCCCTCGTGAGGCTCATCAGGGAATACAGGCCAACACTGTGGGAGAGACTGGCGGACGGCCTTATAGACTTCCTCGCTGGGGTGGGTGAAGGTTAATGATGGGAATGCTCGTAGATATGGTGGTGGCCATACTCGCAGTGGCGCTGGTTGGTGTCAGCTATCTGGCGTACCGCAAGAGCCACATGAGGGCGGCACTCTACCTGGCGCTGGCCTTCATTCTCTTCGCCCTCAAGAAAGTCGTGGAGATTTCGGCCGAAGGCGGTGCCATAGAGAGAGACATCAGGCTAATCGTGGACTTCCTAGAAGTTCTCGTTCTCCTGCTCTTCCTGATGGCCATCTGGCGGCGTTAAACTGTTGAACCAAAAACGCTTTATTTAACCCTCTCCAATCCTCGAAACGGGTGAAAAGATGAAGAGAGCAGTCATTTTAGTTCTGGCAGTGCTCCTTCTGCTCCCGTTAGCGACGCCAGTGGTGGCTCAGTGCCCAAGTGAGGGACACACGGTGATAATGCACGCACCGGCAGTGGCCAAAACCTCGACGGGCGAACTGACCGGTGTCGCCACGGAGTTCGTGATTACAGTGGCTCCAGGAAGCGGGCACGTTTACATAGAGACGTGGCCGTTAGCAGAAGTTGACATGCAGGCCAGCGCCAGGCTGGCAACCCAGGTGGCGGGAAGGGTTCTCCAGGTGGACATGAGCCAGTACGATGTTTTTGTCCGGGTTCGTGCCGAGAGCCCCATCATAGGTGGGCCCTCAGCAGGCGCAACCATGACCGTCGGCATAATCGCGGCGCTGATGGGCTGGGACGTCAACCCGAAGGTTATGATGACCGGAATGATTAACCCGGACGGCAGCATCGGGCCCGTTGGTGGAATTCTTGAGAAGGCCTCAGCCGCCCACCAGGCGGGGGCGGAAGTCTTTCTGATTCCAGAGGGGCAGAGAATCCAGTACATCCAGGAGACCCAGAAGAAGGAAATCGGGGGGATTATCCAGATAGTGAACACCGAGACCCAGCCGGTTGATGTCGTTGAGTACGCCAGAGAACGCTGGGGGCTCAAGGTGATAGAGGTAAAGGACATCTACGAGGCAGTTTATTACTTCACGGGCCACAGGCTCCCGAAGCCCAAAGTGCCTGAAAACGTCCAGATTGACACCTCCTTCCTTAGAAACGACGCTCTGAGCGACTACCAGAACACCACCGAGTACTACCAGAGGGTCTTGGAGGCTCTCAAGGGGAGCAACGTCGGCTACGACACATACATGACCCTCCTTGCGGCCCTTGACAGCGCAGAGGAGAGACTTGCCCAGGCAAAGAAGTACCTGGACGAGGGGCGCTACTACACCGTCCTCAGCAAGGACTTCCAGGCAAGGATAGTGATAAGGCACGTCGAGTGGTACCTTAGTGTTGCCACGCCAGAGGACGTTGGGGAGCTCCTGAAGAACACGAGCAGGACGATAGATGAGACCGAAGCCTACGTTGAGGGCCAGGAGATAAGAGGCATCACGATGCTCCAGGCGGTAGCGGCCGCCGAGGAGAGGGTGGAAGACGCCAAGAGCAACCTTGAGGAGGCGTGGAAGGCCTACTACTCAGGAGATTATTGGAACGCCCTTGGAAACGCCGCTTACGCCTACGAGAGGGCAAAGACAGCAATCCTCTGGACTGACCTCGGGAAACGCTTTGCTAAAGACGAGACGATTGAAAAGGATGTAGTCAAAGCCACAGCGAGGGACTACATAGACGAGTCCACACTCATAGTCGCCTACATCGAGTCCATGTACGGGGACGTTCTCGGAAGCACCCTCACCGACACCATCCAGAAAGCCGAACAGTACTACGACAACGGCAAATATTCAGCGGCCCTCTTCACGGCCATGGAGGCCCGCGTCCAGGGTGAGGTGTTCCTCGACACTCTTGCAATATCCAACTGGACAGTCCTGCTGGACAAGCTCAACATGCTCAAAAATGACGCCAGAACCGCGATAGGCCTCGCGGAGAAAAACGGGGTGACCCCATTGCTTGCAATAGCATACTACGAGTTCGCCCAGAGCTTTGAAGACCTCGCGAGGGAGAACCAGAGCCTCAACGACCTCCAGACGGCGATGACATTCTACGCCTACGCCAAGGAGACCGCGAACCTGTTTCTCTCGACCCCGCTCAGCCCGATTGAAGAGGTGCCCGAGGAGAGCATACCTGTGCCGGAAATAGTTATTCCAAACGAGACAGAAACTCAAACCCAGACGCAGGCCCAGACTCCGGCCGGCCAGACGGATGAAGTGAACTACGAACTCATAGGTTTGTCCGTGGTTTTGGCGTTCGTCCTTGGAGTGTCCATTGGAAGGAAGCTCTGAGGGAGCGCCCTCACTCCCCTCTTCTTTAACAGCTCAACCTCCCACTCCGCCAGACTCGGACAGATTGTACAGCCAAGCCTGTAGAAGCCCTCGTAGTAGAGCGGGTGCAGTTTAAAGCCCCTCATGAGGATGAAGAGCTGAACCATGAGCCCGCTCCAGAACTTTATGGGCATAACCTCAAGGATTCTTCCGAAATCCGTCTTTCTCTCGATGACCGGTGGCTTGAGCCTTCTCCTCGCGCTCTCCCCGTCGCGGTCGCCGACGAGGAGAACTGGGTTTTCAAACTCCGAAACAACTGAATAGAGGGCCTCGACCTTCTTCCTCGTGCACCAGCGGTTCCCATGGGTCGGCATGCCGTACTTCTCAACGGGCATCGGAACGTCGACGCGAACGAGGTTAACGCCAAGCTTTTCCGCGAGTTCTTCAACGTATTCGTCCGTTCCTGGCATCTCGTACTCCATCCTGACGTAGACAGCGGTAACCTCGTCGAAGACCTCTTTCGCTAAGATAAGTGTGGCCGTCGAGTCCTTTCCCCCGCTCCATGGAACCACGATGTCGTAGTCCTCAAAAGCCCTGAGAAATGCTTTCGAAGCCTCGGCAAAGGCCTCTATGTAGTCCCTGTTAGCTGAGATGAGCGAGTCGAGCGAGACGTCCTCGATGCAGGGGCACTTCCAGAGGACCTCGGTCGGAAAGCCGAGCTTTTTGCTCACCTCGGCCACCTTGTTCGGGCCCGAGAAATAGACCTCCTGGTTCATAGTCTTCCTCAGGACGAGCGAGTTCTCGCCGAGCTCGACGTCGAGGAGCGAGCGCATGGCCCTTCTAAAGCCGTCGTCAAGGGCGAGGTAAACGTCGTAGTCCGGGTTAATTTCGAGGCCGAAGGGGTTCTCGGGGTTGAGAGCGTAGGTTCCCCGCCACTCGATGCCGAGGCGAAAGAGGGCCTTTATCTCCTCGATGTGGGAGTAGAGCTCGTCAACGCGCATGTTTCTAACGCGCTTCGTCCTCAGAACCCTCGCGTAGAAGGGCTTTCCTGACTCCCTCAAAACGGGGAGGAGCTCCTCCATGAGGTCTCTCTCCTTCTCGCCGAGGAGGAGAACCGGGATGTAAGGCCCTTCGAGGGCTCTCTCAAGGTTCTCGAGGACTTCCTTCTTAGTTCTGCCCCCGCCGAGGCTCTCAACCCTAAGAAAGCCCCCGTAGTTCCTCTCGTTTATGTAGCTTAGAGCCTTCGCGTCCTTCCTTGCCCTCGCTATGAGCGCGAACATGGAAGGGGTTAAAAGGGGAAGCTTAAAAGGATTGTTACCAAACAGGACTGTTTTTCTTTTGAGATTTCAATGAATTTAACCCCCACCAACCTATCACGAACGCCGACGAGAAGTGAACGTCCAAACCTAACCCTTGAGCAAGTTCCCGCCCCAACTTCGAAGAACCTGCAGGATTAACCAGATAGACCTCAAAACCCCTCTTCAACGCCATAACAATCCCGTGTTCGAGAAGCTCCTTCTTGGCGAAATTTGAGGCCTTTCGATTCCCTTTTCTCGAATTTGTTGCCTTCCCATTTTTCCTCTTAATCCTCTCCAAATCCTCAAAGAACACGACCCCAACACCATGATAAAACGCATAATCCAGAAGATGAGCGAGAGCCTTTAACCTCAAATCCCGAGCCCTCCTTTTCGAGAACCCCGGAGAATTAACTTCAGGAAAATGCTCAACCCTAACGTCCCGAATAATCCCCCTCTCATCGAGAATAACCATATTCACCCTGTCCGAATTCAAATCAAATCCAGAGTAAAGCTTTCCATAAGCAGTCCTCCCGTAGTGTTTAAGATAAACCTCAAAAGGCACTTGAACATGCAGATAAACTTTTCCATTTCGCAGAACAACTTGAGCACCGTATTTTAATTTCTGAACATCAAAGATTACCGGAAGAAAATTCTTGCCTGTCTTCATCTTAAAGTTTAGCCATTCACCGTTCGAGCGAATTCTAACGTTTAACCCTTCAATCCTTACGTTCCTGTTCCCCTTCTCGTTTTCCTTAGGCTTGCTAATGAGGAATTTTGATTTCAAGTGAATGTGCAGTGGATTTCCACCGTTTTGTTTTGCTCCCTTGAGAAGCATTTTCGCGTAATCCCACGCGCTGTCAGAATACCACCAGTTATTGAGAACCAGCCGGGAAACTTCCTTTACGCCTTCACTCTTTCTAATCCCCTTGAGCTGTAGCCTTATTGCGAGTTCAACGGCTCTTTTGAATTTTTCTGTCAGGAGAGCAAGTTTCAAGTAGTCTTCCGATGTTTTTGGTTCAAGCTTTGTCTTGATGGTTACGTAGTTTACTTCTGCTCGACGGATCGTTCGTGTTTTTCGAGCCATAACTCAATAGCCTCCGTTATGGCCTTCCCGAGAGCTCCTTTTTTAACTCCATAAACGTCAAGGATTTTCTTTCGGAATTTGACTTCCAGTTCATCTGGAATTTTCACTGTGATGACACCCATTGTATTCACCAAAATTCTTAAATACTTGTTTACTTAAATAGTTTTTGGCAATGATGCCGGCCCTGTGAAGTCTGTGAGCCAGGCGAGGTGGAGGTCTGGTTGAGCCCTGTGGGTGTTCGGGCGACCCGTTCCGCCGTAGTGTGCTGAAAGAGAAGGAGAGTGGGCGGGGCGGTCTAAGTCCGGGCACCCCCGTAACTCGGGGAATGAATCCTCGTGTGTGAGTCTTGTGAACTCACGAAGGGGGACCCCGATGAGGATAACTCCCTGCCCTGAGCGGTGATGAGACCGGCTTTCCCGAGGCTACACCAGCGACGCGAGGAAGGCTCTGTATGTTTCCTTCACCCTTCTCATCGATGAAACGCTCACCCACTCGTCGCTCGCGTGCCAGTTGCCTCCCTCTGGCCCGAAGACGAGGGTTGGCTTGCCGAGGTAAGTCGCGAAGTAGTTGAAGTCGCCGACGCTCCTGCCGTAGGTTACCTCGGGGCCCTCGCCCGTCGCCGAGGTGTAGGCCCTCTTAAAGAGCTTGACCTCGTGGAGGTTCTCCCTCACAACGTAGGGGAGCATGTCCGGCGTTGGCCTCGGGAACTTCTCGATTTCGAGCTCAGCTTTAACGCCAACCCGTTCCGCGAGCTTTCTCAGCTCGGCCTCAACGCGCTCCCAGTCCTCCCCTATGACGGTGTGTCTATCGATTATCGCCTCCGCGTAATCGGGGACGCTCAGGCCGTCGGCTTCGCCCCTCATATAGAGCGTGCAGTACGAGCCCCTGCCGAGTTTCAGGTGGCTCTTTGGCCTTATCCTTTCAAGGTTCGAAACGAGCTTTGCCAGCTCCTCGATGGCGTTTACACCAAGCCATGGCCTCGCGGCGTGGGCCTTCTTTCCTCTGGCCCTAACTGTGATTACAAAGCGACCCCTCGCGCCGAGCATCAGCCTCTCACGCGTCGGCTCTGCCACGAGAACCAAATCGGCATTCTCGAGCTTCCCGCTCTTTATCAGCTCCCACGTTCCGCGCGAGTAACCTTCCTCGTCGCTGACGGCGGTGAAGATTAGGTTCGGCCTCTCCCGCTTTGAAAGCTCACCCATCTCGACGAAGAGGCTCAGGAGAACGGCCAGACCGGCCTTCATGTCCACACTGCCCAGACCGTAAAAGCGGTCGCCGTCGAGCTCGCCCTTCGGGTTCCTCGTCCAGCCCGGCGAGAGGTTTACCGTGTCCATGTGGCCGTTGAGGACGACCGTTAGGCCCCTCCCTGGAAGATATGCCAGCACGTCGTCACCAAAGCCCTCAACAGGAAGTGTTTCAACGTCGAAGCCATGCTCCTCCAGCAGGGACGCTATAAAGCGTGAAATTTCCCCTTCCCTGCCGAAGGGAGACTCAATGGCAACGAGCTTTTTAAGGAGTTCAAACTCGTCCATCCCTATCACCAACCAGCTCCTGAATGAACTCAGAAAACCTGGCTTTCCTGTTGAAGTTTTCTACCCTCTCAAGCTCCTTTTGAAGAAACGAAATATTTTCCTGAACCTCGTCCAAAAAGTCTTCAAGTATTGCCCATATTTCCCAGTTCTGAACACACTCAGCGAAGCGCTTGGCCATCTGAAGCTGGGTCTTCTCAAGCACTATGGCCTCTCTGAGAACGTTGGCATAATCCCCCACAGTCGAAGGGGGAACCTCAAACTCCTCGTCAGGCCCCCCAGAAGAAAGGGTCGATGGCAACAGTTCAAGTGCCAGCCTGCGGAGTTTGGCCACCTGGCCCGCCTTGAGCTCGACAAAGCGGGAAAACTTAATCTTGCTGTAACCCCTCGGCAAAAAGTCCCGCATGACCTCGTAAGTCTTGAGGGCCCGATTGGACACCGACAGGAGACGTCCTAGAACCCCATCAGGAGGAAGCTGAGAGGGCAAACTTAAGGCCCTTGACGAATCCGAGGGTTCAAAGAACCGTTCCAGTGAACCCATAACACCACCATAGAAGAATCACGGCAGAACGTAAAAAGTTTGCTGGTGGACCGGGCGGGATTTGAACCCGCGGCCTCCGCCTTGCGAGGGCGGCGCTCGTACCAGGCTGAGCTACCGGCCCACTCCCGGTTATAGTGGAGTGCCCGGGGTTTTAAAAAGTTTTGGTATATGCCATGTGCTCAGTGGTGACCGCTCTCATCACCGTTCTGGTTAGCCGTAACTTGTGTAAAGTTCGTAAACGTCGTTACGGCTAACCTTCCCCACTCCTGTCTTCATTGTGGGGCTTTCGGGGGGAACGGAAACTCCCCACATCTTCAGGGCCCTCAAACGGATATTCCAACTTCCAATCACATCACGGTCGGCTTCAAACCCACAATTCGAACACTTCAAAACCCTGTGCCCATTCGGGCTTAATTTCCCCCCACATACCGGGCACAGGGAAGAAGTATGAGCAGGATTCACGAAAACAACCTTAACCCCTCTCAGTTTGGCCTTGTATTCGATGATTGACTGAAGTTTGCGAAAACTCCACCTGTGAAGTCTCCCATTCATCTCAGCTGAATACCTAATCGACTCCCTAATTTCCGTTAAATCTTCGAGGGCGATTCCGCCGTATTTCTCCGCCACCTCAACGATTTTATTGGCGAGCTTATGATAAAGGTCATTAAGCCTGTTCTTCTCCCTCTCACCGTATTTTTCGAGGAGTTTTTTCCTCCTCTTCCCACTCCTAATCTTCCGCTGGATTTTTCGTCTCTTCACGAAGTAGCCAGTCCTGATTTCACGCTCATGGGTTATGATTTGGAGAAACTCACCATTAGGGAGGGAAAGCGTTATGTTGTTCTCATTCAAATCCATACCAACAAAGGCTTTAGGCTCTTTAACCTCGACTTCCTTCGAGAAGACGACGTTTAGGAAGACTCCCTTCGATGTTCTCACTAACCACGCTTGACCAACCTTCCAGTCCTTGAACTTCTCGTGGTATCTGGCAGGATAAAACTCCAACTGAATCCTCCCGCTTGGAGTGGAGAGTTTTACGGTTTTGTTCTCCAAGTCGAGTTTGAACAGGTGGTCATCGAGCATAATAACTTCTTTTTTGAAAACTGGTCTTCCCCTCGCTTTACCCTTCTTTTTGCGTTTCCTAAAGCTTTTGAAGATTGCCGTCGCCATTTGACACCCCGTGTAAAGGTAATGGCTCGGTAACTCAGGATACTCCTTGCGAAGGCCCTTGTAAGTCTCCTTTTTCAGCCGGTAAAAGCTGGTGATGTTGTTCTCAAAAGCGTGAGTGATGAGAAAGTTCACGATTTCTCGATAAGTGGAGAAAAGGTCATCTAATCCGTCGGGTGTCCCCTTGAGTTTGAATTTGGCAGTGAGTTTAATCGTCTCGGAGGGCATTCTTTACCGCCTCGACGAGGCGTTTTTTCTTGTGAGAACGCATACCGTAAAGCTTTCCGGCGAAGGAAGTTACGATTGCCAACAAGTCTTCCACGAGTTCCTTTTCCGGTGTTTTCTCCTCATCGTCGAAAATTACTTCAATCTCAACACCGTGAGAGTTGAAGTATTGTTCGAGGTATTTGAAGCCGAAGCGGGTAAGCCTGTCCCGGTAAGTTATGACGACTTTCGTAACTTCCCCGCTTTCGACGAGTTTGAGAAGCCGTCTTAATCCCTTTCTGTTCTCGTTCAATCCAGAGGAAATGTCCGTGATGATTTTGGCCACTTGGTATCCTTTGGACGAACAGTAATTCTTGAGGTATTCGACTTGCCTTTCCAAGTCCTCTTTTTGGTCTCGGCTTGAGACTCTGGCATAAATAACGACCTTATCAGGGATTTTGCCCTCAAGAATTCTCTTGATTTCACTTTCGGGGATACGGTATTCTTTGCCAATCCGATACGCTTTAATCTCACCGGATTTTATCTTCCTAATCAATGTTGGCTTGCTGATACCTAAGAGTTGTGAGGCTTTGCCCGTCCGATAAAGCCTCATATCTTGCTCCACCAAAACAAGCTATGAAATGAAAATATTTAAACTTTACGCTTTTAACCGTTTATGAAACAGCCCCTCAGGAGGGCTTGGGCGTCATCATCGCTGGGCTTAAAAACTCACGAGCCCTTTTAACCCTGGTGGTTGAGATGCGCTTCATACCGCTCATCGTCGCTAAACCGGAGGTTCAGATGGCGATAGACGAGGCGATAATGATTGCCAGAATCGAGGGAAGGGTTCCCGACACTGTAAGGTTGTACGCCTTCTCGCCGAGTTCTGTGACGATAGGCCGCTTCCAGAGCGTCGTCCACGACGTCAACCTTGATGAAGCCAGAAGGCTCGGTATTCCCGTCGTGCGCAGGATAACCGGTGGAGGAAGCGTTTTCCACGACGAGTTCGGCGAGATAACCTATTCGGTCGTCGTCGGCGAGGACCTTCACCCAGCTTTGAGGAACGTCGAGACGAGCTACCGCTACTTAGCCGGTCCGCTGGTTGATGCGCTGAAAGGACTGGGGCTTGAGGCCGGCTTTTCAGGGTTAAACGACATCGTAGCCAACGGGAAGAAGATAAGCGGCTCAGCCCAGACAAGGAGGAAGGGAGTAATCCTCCAGCACGGCACCTTCATGTACGCGACGCGCGTTGATATACTTGGTAAAGTTCTCCGCGTTTCGAGGGCTAAGCTCGCGGACAAGGGCGTTTCGAGCATCTGGGAGCGCGTTACGACCCTGGAGCGCGAGGGAATAAAGCTGAACCGCTGGGAGGCCTACGAGCTTTTAAAGGAGAGCTTTTTCAACGCCTTCGAGCTTGAGGAAGGCGAGCTTACAGACTACGAGCTCGAACTCGCGGAGGAGCTGGTAGAGAAGCGCTACGGCAACAAAGAGTGGAACGAGATGAGGTGAAACCTTATGGGTTCCCCTTCCCTTTTTCTTGCTCCCTGAACAGCTCACGGTAGCGTTGGCAATTCTCCAACAGCTCGTCATGCCGGCCCCTGCACACTACGTGGCCCCTATCGAGAACCCAAATCTCCCCCATCCCTCTGACCGTCGAGAGCCTGTGGGAGATAATGATTAGTGTCATGTCGGCCTCCATCAACCGCTTCAATATCCTCGCTTCCCTTTCGGAGTCCATTCCAGATGTCGCCTCATCGAGGATTAGAATCCTTGGATTCCTTGCCAGAGCCCTCGCGAGGCCAATCCTCTGCCTCTGCCCCAGTGAGAGGTTTTTGCCGCCCTCTTCAATCACATGGTCAAGGTCAAAATCACTGAGCTCCACCATATCCAAGAGGTTCCTAAGCCTTTCGTCCGGGATTTCCCTGCCGAGGGTTAGGTTCTCGCGCAGGGTGCCTGTGAAGAGATATGGGTGAGACGGTACGTATATCAGGTAATCACCGAGGAGTGCAGACGGCGGACATTCTCCAACGCTTACTTCACCCCCTGTTGGTTTTAGGATTCCCGCGATAATCAAAGCGAGCGTAGTCTTTCCGACACCGGAGGCCCCAACTATTCCGAGCTTTCCACCTTCAGGAATTTCACCGCTTATCCCGTCGAGGACGGTTGAATCGCCGTAGGACAGGGAAACACTCTTCAGAGCTACACCATAGGAGTGTGGAGAGCAGGAGGGTCTTTCAAGCCTCGGCGTTTCCCTTTCAATGACGTCCCATATCCTCTCGATGATTGGAACGGCGCGGTGATAACTGCTCCATAGGAAGGCAAAGCGCTCAACGGGATAGTAAACCCTCCCGAGGTAAGAAAAGACTGCCACCACCGAAGGGAGTGTTGCCATGTCTTTCTTGACGAGAACAACGCCGGATAGGAGGACGAGGAGCGGAAGGATCGTCGAGAGGTATGATTGGAGGCCGTAGTTGGCGCTACTGTAGAAAGCTACCCTCTTCGATGCCTCGACCCACTCGTCGAGCTTCTTTGAAACCCTGTCCACGAGGTACTCAAAGGCGTTGAGGGACTTCGCATCAAGCCGGCCGTCAAGGCCCTCCTTGAAGTATTCAACCGTCTCTGAGTAGCGCTTTCTCTCCTCGGCCGAAGCTGTTTTGAGTCCGTGAACGAAGGCCCTGAGTGAGAAGCCGTATATGGGGAGTGTCAGGAGAGTTATGACACCGAGGTAGAAGTTCAACCTGAAGACAACGATGACTGAAACGATGAGCGAGAAGGCCTCAATGATTATTGCCGGAATCAGGGACATGCCCATTCTGCCCACTATTTCAGTGTCGGACTGGATGCGCGAGAGAGCGTCCCCCGTGTCGAGGTTTTCGGAGAGTAGCGTCGAGATGAAGAGCTTCCTCTTGAGCCACGCCGCGGCCTTGGTCTCGGCAAAGTTACTCACGAAACCGCCGTAGAGGTAAACGATTGTCGAAGCCGTGTAGAGAAGGACGATTATCCCGATATAGCCGAGAATCTCCCGCGTGCTCAGATTTTCAAGGTTTGCCAACAGGTTCCTTAGGTAGAAGGGCACCATCGCCGAGAGGAGGGTCGAGAGCGCTCCGAGGACTATCAGAAGAACAGTGTAACGCCTGTGCGCAAGCCCAATCTGGAGAACCCTGCGGACGTTTTCGTTCATGAGGGCACCTCCACACATTGAGTACAGATTTTTGTAGTACAATTTTCTGTATTTAACTGGCGTTGTTTGTATATAAAAATTTACCGGGTTATCGACATAAAGGCTCACCGTCAAACAAGAGACGCCGGCTTCGCTTCGGCCTTCCCCCTCGTTTATGGCCTTGTGGTGGTTCTCATCTACCCAGTCTATGAGGTCAGAGAAAAAGAGGCACCGGTGGCGACGGTTGGGGACGTGGTGGAGTTCTTGGTCGGCTACGTTATCGGCTTGGCACTCCTAATCTGGCTGGCGTTAGGGTTTTATACTTAGGTGAGAACAAGAAGCGAGGGAGCTTTATGGGAGCGACCAAGAGCGAGATTGTGGTTGAGGTCCCCAAGGGAATGAGTGTTAGCGAGATTCGGAAGATAGTGAGGGAAATCGTCCTCAGGTACCTTCGCGAGAAGGGTGCGAGCGAGGAGGAGCTGGAAAAGGTGAGGGTTAGGGTGGAGGTGCTTGAGGAGTGAAGGTCAGGGTCAAGGTGTATGGTGGCTCGATTCCGGAGCGGGTTCTTGCGAGGGAGTTAAAGCGTGCGCTTGAGATTAAGAAGACGGCGAGCGAGTTGTATGAACTTCTATCGGAGGAGGAGCTCGATGAAATCAAAAAGGAAGTCTCGAAGAAGAGGGTCTCGTTCAGGGACTTCGGGGATATTGATTGATACGAGCGTTCTGATTGACCTCTACAAGGCTAAAAAGCTTGAAGAATACGCAGGCTCGGCAATCTCGATAGTTACTCTCTTTGAGTTCGTTAGGGGAATTCCAAGTGAAAGAAAGAGAGTAGCAGTTCTGAAGAGATTGGAAAAGCTGTTCAAGGTCGAACCTCTGGACAACTTGATAATCCTAACGGCCTCGAAAATATACAGGTACCTAAAGAGGAAAGGAGAGCTAATCGATGACGCTGATATACTCATCGGCGCCACCGCGATAGTTAAAGGTTATACCGTGTGGACCACAAACATTGACCATTTTGAGAGAATGAGGGACTTTGGGGTGAAATTGTACAAACCCCGGAAGAGGTGATGGCCTTGGGTGTTTACCTCGACCGCGAGGCGCTTGAGATAGTGTTTTAAAAGAGAGACTCAGCCTCAAGAGAAGTGTCAAGACTCTAAAAGTTTTAAACTGCAGACTCTATCCCAAACTCCTCCGCCAGCTCGTAGAAAAGCTCGTCCTCACCGAGCTCCTCGCGAAGCCTCTTAAAATTCTCCATCAGCCTCGGAAGCCTGCCCTTGCTCCTCCGCAACATCGAGTTGCCTATTTCGAGGGCGAAACGCAGGTAGTCGTCGCTGACGAGGACTTTTCCATCCCTGCCGAGCGGTGCCGTGAGATACTCTGTGGCGTTTATCTCGACGAGGTAGCGCTTTGAGATGACCTTGAACGTAGTGTACTTAAAACCAGAGGCGAGGCCGAGCTCGTGGAGCTTTTTGGCCCGCTCAAGGTCTTCAGCAATGACATGGAATATCGGGGGCTGGCTCTTCAGGAAGATGAGGCCTTTCTCAGCGTTCTTCAGCGCGGCCTTGGCCTCTTCGAACTCGATTGGGTGGTGCTCCTTTATCAGCCACCTGCTGAGGGGCTTAGCACCGAGGGCAGGCTCCTCTATGATGCCTATCCTCCCGGAGCACGAGCTTGTGGTGTAAACTCCCCTGATTGAGTTGATTAGAAGGAGAAGGTCTATTATATCCTCATCAACTTTTCCCTCTCTCATTGCTGTGAACAGGCTAACTAGGGCCTCACGCTTCGCTTTCATTCGTTAACCCCCCGTGCGGTTTTCAACAGCAGTTTTATGACATCTATGCCTTACTTTCGGATTAAAGCAGAACCTACGACCTCCGCTCCCGGCATCTGACGAAAACTTTATAAATCTAACCCGAAAGCTTAAGCTGGACGTGGCCGGGGTGGTGTAGCCTGGTCAGCACAGGGGACTGTGGATCCCCTAGCCCGGGTTCAAATCCCGGCCCCGGCCCCATAACAGCCCTTTGCTTCGCAAAGCGCTGGCGGAAAGATGGCGTGCAATTCTAAAAACGCTTGTCCTCTAAGTGGTTTACACTTCAATTGCCACTTTTACAGTGTTTCACTTCCCACAAGGCGTTCAACGAACGCCAGAATAAAAAGCGAAACCCGCTCAACAGTCTATTTTAAAGCCAAACACTCATCGCAGGCAAATTTCAGAGCGCACGCTTTATTCTCTGCCAGTTCAGCAGGAAAGGAACATCTTTTGGTGAAGCTTTTTCCAAAAGCTTCATGTATTCTCAAACACCCAACATCTTTAAAACTCCTGGCAATTATATCCACAGGGTGAGTTTCATGACGTGGAAGGAAAAACTTGGCCTTGTCCATATCTACACAGGGAACGGGAAGGGGAAGACGACGGCCGCTTTTGGCCTGGCTATCAGGATGCTTGGCTCCGGCGGAAGGGTGATAATCATTCAGTTCATGAAAGCCGGAGGAGTGTACGGCGAGCAGAAAAAGATAGCGGAGTGCGGCGCTGTCATAGAGTCCTTCGGTCTGCCGAAGTTTGTGCACGGGAAGCCCGAGCCAGACGACATCGAAGCGGCCAAAAGAGCCCTGGAAAGGGCAAAGGAAGTCGTCTCAAGCGGCGAGTGGGACCTGGTAATCCTCGATGAAATCTGCGTTGCCCTCGGCTTCAAGATGCTCGATGTTGAAGACGTCAAAGAGCTCATTAAGAACAAGGCACCCAACACCGAGCTCGTCCTCACGGGCAGGTACTGTCCGGAGGAGCTGTTCGAGCTGGCGGACTACGTCACGGAGATGAGGGAGGTAAAGCACCCATACCAGAGGGGAGTCATTGCAAGGAAGGGTGTGGAATACTAGCCCTTTGTTGTCAGCAAACCCCAAAAAGCAGACCGAAGACACGCCAAGCTTGGGCCAGGCCTTACCTAAAAATTTTTAATCCCGCTAGTTGTGTTAAACTAGGGTGTTTAAAGTGGGGGGCAGGAGCTTTCTGACAGAGCAGCAGATTAAAATCCTCAGGCTCAGGGCAAAGGGCCTCAAGCAGAGCGAGATTGCGGAGCTTCTGGGCACAAGCAGGGCCAACATCAGCATACTGGAGAGACGGGCCCTCGAAAAGATTGAGAAGGCGAGAAACACCCTCCTCATATGGGAGCAGATAAACTCCAAGGTGAGCGTCGAAGTGAGGGCTGGAGATGACATATTCACGGTTCCGGAAAAGCTCTTCAGGAAGGCCGACGAGCTCGGCGTTAAAGTCCCCTACAGCACGGCTGAGATAATTGCTTTTCTCGTGGAGCACGCACCGATACACGACAGGATAGCTAAGCGGGACTTCACGCTCTTTCTCGACGCCAAAGACAGGCTCAGGATAAGCGAGTGCATCTTAGAGGACTTCGATGAGGTAAGGAAGGACTAAAGCAGTAAAGACGCCGTTCAGGGCCATCGCCAGCCCGCTAACTGCTCCCGCCAGCTCGTCCTCGGTTATTATCCTCGCCGTTCCGAGGCCGTGCGAAGATACACCCGTCGCAAGGCCCCTCGCTATTCTGTCCCTCACCCCAAAGAGGTTCAGCAGCTCTGGCGCGAAGGCGTTGCCGAGAAGCCCCGTGAGAATCACGAGGACTGCGGTTAGTGCCGGAATGCCCCCTATCTCCTCGCTCACGCCGATGGCTATGGCGGTGGTAACGCTCTTCGGGGCAATGCTCAGAACGACTTCTCTGCCCCCTCCCAGGAGTTCGGCAATATAGAACGCGCTCAGGATTGCAGCTGTTCCGCCGACGGCTATCCCAAGCGCTATCTCTCTTGCATATGCCTTTATCGTGTCTCTGCCCTTGTAGACCGGGACGGCCAAACTAACCACCGCGGGCCCGAGGAGGAACTTGAGAAAGGCCGCGCTCTCCATGTAGGATTCGTAAGAGAAGCCGCCGAGGGTGAGGAGTCCCGCTATAGTGGCTATCGAAAGGAGAACAGGGTTCGTGTAGAAGGCCTTCCTCCTTGCGTGGAGCTCCGAGAACAGGTAGAACACAACGAGGGTCAGGGTTATCCCATAAGGGTTCATTTTCTTCCCCTCCTGAGGATTTCAACGGTCTTTGCAGTCACCAAGAGGGTCACGAGGAAGCTGATGACGAGCGCCCCCACGATTGGCACGGCCTGGCTCTTTATGAGGGCCGTATATGCGACTATCCCAACCCCCGGGGGAATGAACATAACGCTCATGTTCCTCACGAGGAGTTCTGCCTCGCCCTCCACCCACTCAAGCCTAACTGCCCCCGAAAGGAGCGCCGCGAGGAGGAAGAGCATTCCGAGCACGCTACCCGGGACGGGCAGGTCGAGAGCCAAGCTCGTGAACTCGCCCAGCGCGTAGAAGCCGAATATTATCACCAGTCCCCTGTACGGCCTCATAGTCACTTATAGGGCCCCGGAGTATAAAAACCCACCCCCGAAAGGGCAATAAAGGACAATGTTATACTCACCCTGGGTGATACAATGCTCCTGAAGAACTACCGGTTCCCTGGAAGATACGGCCCGGAGTGGGGCAGCGGTGGAATCTTCGGGCTGAGGTACCACAACGGGACGCTCTACTTTACGCTGGCTTTCGAGGCTGAGGCACACTTCATAGACTTGGAGAGCGGCGAGGAAAAGGTATACGACTTCACGCTCCTCGGCGACGCCCCGACGAGCGGCGGTGACACATACAACGCTGTTGAGACCGTTGACGAGTTCATATACTTCGGCGGCTGGGTTCACGCACCGGCCATCTACCGCGAGGAGGGAAGGATACTCTTCCACAACAAGTACTCCCACGTCCACGCCTACGACACAGAGGAAGGAACCGTAAAGCTCCTCTGGAAGGACTCAATCCACCACGAGACAGACTGGGCCGGAGAAGTTAGCGACATCATCTACGACCCTGCCAACGACAGGCTACTCCTCGCGAGGGAGGACGGCCACGCGAACCTCGGCGTCTACGCCCTCGACAGAAGAACAGGGGAGGCCAAAGCCCTTATCAACGGGCCAGTGCCGAAGGGGACAAGAGTCCACGACACGGCGTTTTTCGGCGTTGGGAACAACTTCACAGGCGGCTTAAGGGAGATAAAGGCCCTCGACTTGATAAGCGGAAAGTGGGAAATCTTCAAGCCGGGCGGGAGCGTGGACGGAAGGCCCTACATAAGGCCGGAGCTCGGTGCTATGGCATCCGCATACAACAGGGCCTTTGCCTTCGTCCGTGGGGGCATACTGGCGGGCAACCCGTTCATGGGTGAAGACTTCAGGTTCTTCCGCCTCTTCGAGTTCTACACCTTCTACGTCCCGTTCAGGGTGAACGCAATAAACGTCGGTGGGGGGATCCTCACGGCATACAACGCCCACCACGACGCCTCATACCGCCCAAGCTCAGAGGACGCCGGCGTTCACTGGGCCACAACCAACACGATATCCGGGCCGAGCGTCCTCATCTACGTCGCCCCGCCGATGGTGAAGATAGTGGGCGCCTTCGGGGCTAGGGTCACGAGCATCGAGAAAGTTGATGGAAAGCTCCTTGTCGCCACGAACACGACGCCGAACACAGGTGCGACGGAGGCGACACCCTTCGACACCGGCAGCAGGGATATAGTTGTTCTGGACGAGAAGGTTATCCAAGAGAGGCCCCCTGCGGTGAGCTTCTCCGTCCCGCTCTCGCTTCCTGCCATAGCAAAGAAGATGGGTGCGGGAACCTTCGGAGGAATTCCGCTCGACGGCTACCGCGAGCCGAGAATGGTTCTCCACCTCAGCAGGGACAACAGGCTGACTGTCCACGAGTACGACCTCTCGTTGCCGGCCGGAGAAGCCGTCTCGGAGACCTTTGACGTGAAAGCGGGCAGAAACGTCATTGACCTAAGCTCTTTCAGCGGAATCGTGGGCTTCGAGCTGGAAAAAGAAGATGTAAGAGGAAAAGCAAGAATAGAGCTCCGCTGAGCTTTTCTTTTTCACAGTTTGAATTTGCTGATGATTTCTCTGAGTTGTTTGACGATGTTTTTGAGGTCGTCTGCAGCCCTCTGGAGTTCCTCAGTAGCGGCAGTCTGCTCTTCAACAGCCGAACTAACCTCCTCAGCACTGGCAGTAGTCTCCTCAGCACTGGCAGCCAAGTTCTCCAAAGCCCTAAGAGCCTTCTCAACCTCCTCCTGAGTCCTAACAATCTGCTCCTTCACCTCACCCATCCTACCACTAGCATCCTGCAACAAATCAGCAATATTCGCCAAGTAAGTTATAGTCTCCTTCAACGTGTCCGCACTTTCACTCACCACCGAAACGCCCTTCTGGGTACTCTCAACAGCATCATGAATCTCACTGGTTATCTGGTCAATGATACTCTTGATGTTGTCTGCGGCCTGCTTGCTCTCCTCGGCAAGCTTCCTAATCTCCTGGGCAACCACTGCAAAACCCCTGCCAGCCTCACCAGCACGAGCAGCCTCAATAGCCGCATTCAAAGCAAGCAGATTCGTCTGCTCGGCAATGTTGGTAATCACATTCGTAATCTCCTCAATACTCCTGCTCATCTCAGCAACCTTGCTGACGGCGTTCTCAATCCTGCCCATCATCTCCTGAATGCTTTCAATTTGTTTGGCTGAGACTTCGCTTTTCTCCCTGCCCTCATTGGCGATGTTGACGACTTCATTTACAGCACCTTCAAACTCGTCCATTGCCCTGACGCTCTCAGCGCTCGTCTCTGCCACGAAGCGCATTCCCTCGGTAATCTCGTTAATGTGCTCCTGCTGGCGCTGGGCTTCAACGCTGACCTGCTGGACGGCCTCATTAACCTGGTTGATTGCCTCCGTAACGTCTGAGGCAATTCTTGCAAGAACGTTGGCGCGCTCTTCGAGAGTGTCGGTGATGCTGACGACCTGTCCAATGAGTTCTTTGAGTTTGTGAGTGGTGTTCTTCAGGTCTTCGAGGATTTCTTTGAGTTCGCCCTTGGCTTCCATGGTGAGGCCGTTGCTCAAGTCGCCCTCAGCGAGGCGTTCGAGCTTTGTGGCGATTGTATCAAGGGTTCCAACGAGGTCTTTACCAACCGCCTCAAAGGCCTTTATGAGGGCTCCAATCTCATCATCCTCAATGTAGTGAATCTGCTGAAGCCTCTTACGCACTTCGCTGAGTCTACCTTCAGCGAGGGCATGAGCAACATCCCTAAGAGCCTCAAGCGGCTCAAGTGTTCCTTGGAGGTTTCTATACCCGATGACTAGCATTACGAGGCCCACCAATGCCGCTAAGAGCGCCCCCGTCATGGTTGTCCTGATACTGTCGTCAACAACCTTGTTAATGGACTTGGTTATCTCATCCGTGCTCTCGTTAACGGCGGCGGATATGGCATTGGTCAGCGGGTCGGTGAGCTCGTGGAGCGGCACTGTAGCCAGAACTATCCATCCGGTGGTTCTCATCCTCTTGTAGCCGGCGACCTTCTCGACTCCCTGGAAGGAGTAAACGACCCAACCACTGTCCTTGTTTTTGTCGAGTTCATCTGTGAGAGATTTGAGGTTGGGATCGTCGTGTATGTTTAATGTTTGAACCAGGCTCTCATCAGGGTGCACAATGATGGTGCCGTCCTTGTTTATTATCGCTATGTAGCCGCTCCGGCCAATCTTTATCTCATTGGCCTGCTTGATTAGGTTGGACACGAAGACGTCAACTCCTATAACACCTACGAGCTTGCCGTTGATGTAAACGGGCTCAGAATAGGTAACGACCCACTTGCCTGTGGACGCATCTTTGTAGGGCTCGGTCCATACCGGGCCGTTCTTTGCTACGGCCTCCTGGTACCACGGCCTCACACGGGGGTCATAGCCTTCCGGCAAAGGCTCGTCGGGCCACATGTACATGTTACCGTCGGTGCTTCCAAAGTACACGTAAGCAACGTTCGAGTCGAGGTCTTTCACCGCCTTGAACCTGTTGAGCAGAAACTGCCTGAACGCGGAATCATCCGGGTTGTAGTTTGTGTAAGCAACATGAACCGCCTCTATTGCAACCTTCCCCATCATTCGCATCTTGTCAAAGTAGTCATCAAACAGCTTTGCACCAAGCTCCGCCGAACCTATCGCTATCGTTCCCGCTTCCTCCGTTATTGGGTCTTTGATGTGCTCCGATACAAGCTCCGGAAGGTGGTGGTTCAGCTCTGTGTCGAGGGAGGCCCGTACGTTGTCCCTCATATGGAGGGAGGAGTACAACACTATGGTAGAGCCCATCAATATCGTAACGAGCAGAACCACGGCCATGGTAAGAACAATCTTTTTCTTGAACTGCATGGGAACCACCTCGCGTGGCTGGCAACAATGGCCAGACTACCCTAAAGGGATCCGGCTATCTTGATTATACCATCTCAGAACTTAAAGCGATTTTGTGTAGGGTAATGTGTAGGTGGTTACTCCTTTTTGGCGGATAAGGGTTTTAAAGATTCTGAGCACTCAACAGAGAAGCGAATGAGCCGTGATGAGTATAAGATAAAAAGGTACCAAAGAAAAAACTTCAAGCATTCGAAAGGACGTTGTTCCAGGAGTAGCTGGACTCCAGGAGTTCCTCCACAGTTATTTGTTCTTCTTTGACGATTTCTGGCTTGAGGTCTTCTAGCTTCTCAATGAGTTCTTTCTTGGGCATTTTTTCTTCGTCAAAGACTACGATGCCCTTCTTGGAATAGCCGTTGATGAAGGCCCTCCAGACCCGGACGTCTGTGAGGAGCTCGTACTGCTTTGCGGTGGCCTTTTCCCAGTCAACGTTTTCAAATTTTAGGGTAATCTTCGTGAGCTTCTTCTCCGGGCTGACGCTCATTTTCACCACCTCAGTTCTTGGTGTTCACTCCGAAGTAGTCTTCTATGTCAATGTAGGTCTTCCTGTAGAGCTCGCTCTTCTTCATCTTCTCGACGAACTCCTTGCTCCTGAAGTACTTGTCCTTCTTGTAGTCCCAGTCTGGGTGGAGCTTCTTCCATTCGTCCCAGGTGTAGCTGAACTGCGCCTGAACCTTGTCCCTGTAGAGCTCCGGAATCACGTTGAACGTACAGAACGGCACTATCCTTCCGTCAGGCATCGCGTAGTGTATGACACAGCGCTCAACCCTCTCAACGTCGTAGTTGTACTCGTCCATGAAGTGCATCATTCCTATGAAGAGCGCGTTCTCGTGGAACTTGCCGAGGGCATCGTAGGTGCCGTGAACGAAGGCGTTCTTTATGAGACCGAGAACGTCCAGTCCCTTCGGTGCGTACTTCTCGTCGTAGAAGCTCTTGAACTTGAGGAATATCTCCGCTCCAAGCTTGAGCTTCTGGAGCCTGCCGAGCTTCTTCCACTGCTCTATTTCCTCCGCCTTGGTCTCAAGGTACTCGACGAAGCCCTCAACGTCTATGAAGCGCGGAATCGGGACGACGCGCTTGTTCTCGCGGTCGAGGAAGACGTATGTGGCAGCTCCACAGGCGAAGTGGCTGGTCATGTAGTAGCGTGAGCCGGTAAAGGCCTCAAAGAACCTCGCGATGTGGCCGGCTATCGGGATTGGGTACCAGTCCTCCTTTGTGATGACACCATTGGTCTGCTCCTCTATGCGCTTTATTGCTCCCGGAATCGTTATCCTGAACCTCTGGCGCTCCTTCTTCGGAACTCTACCGACCTGCGAGATGGGCTGGAAGTTTACACCGCGAACGATGTCGAGGTGGTTGAGGCCGAAGTTGATTATGGCTCCGAGCTCGTGGTCGTTGACGTTCCTTATCGTGGTTGGCACGAGGACTATTCCCGGCCCGCCGGCCTTCCTCACGTTCTCAAAGATGAGCGGAATCTCCCAGTGGTTCTTCCAGTTGGTCTGGGGTGTCATTCCGTCGTAGCTCAGGTAGAGGGTGTTCGTTCCGGCCCGCCTGATCTTTTTAACCAGCTCTGGGTCAAAGGCGAGCTTTATTCCGTCGGTGTTGAGCTGGACGTGGTCGTAGCCTTCCTCCTTGGCGATTTTGATGATTTCAATCAGGTCGTCGCGAAGGGTCGGTTCACCGCCGGTGAACTGGACGGCGTTCGCTCCTATGGGGTGCTCCTTCTTGGCGTTGCGGAGCATCATGCGTATCTGCTCAAGCGTCGGCTCGTAAATCGGCTGGCCCTCCTTGGCGTAGAAGAAGCAGTACCAGCACGAGAGGTTGCACCTGTTGGTAAGGACGATGTTCAGAAGGTTCGTGTGGGAGCGGTGTCTAGCGCACAGCCCGCAGTCAAGGGGGCAGTTAACACCGGTGTTTTCAACGTTTGCACTGAAAATCTCTTTCTCCGTCCAGAGCCACCTCTTAAAGCGGTTGTAGGTTTCAACATCCTCGTAATAGAGGTCAGTTATCATGCCCTCAGGGCAACGTTTGGTTATCCAGACCTTGCCGTCCTTCTCCCATACCACGGCGGGGACAACCCGTCTTGTTTCAGGACAGAGGGAGTACGTCCTGTGGGGCAACTCCCCCCCGTAACCCCTGCTGGCGGTTTTAAGCATCTCTTTAAACTCTTCCTCGCTTATTTCAGGAAAATCGACGATATCTCTAATTCTCTTGGTGGATTCAGCGAACTCTTTCTCGCCGCTGGGAATTTCACCAATGTTCTCAGCCATGGGGCTTCACCTCTAGCTCACATCTGCCATTCTTTCAATCGCGGAGTATAAAAGCTTTTGCGTAAATATGAAGGTTTTCCTTCATAGGTATGCCCCAAATCGGTAAAGTCACTAAGGTTAAAAGCACTTCCGACGATGCCACACGGGTGATAAAATGCCGGCTCGCGAGATGAGGATGGAGATGTTCGTCAGGGCCCTCCTTAAAAGGGACTTCAGCAGGGCAAAGGGCCACTTGGAAAAGCTCATCAAGATAGCAGGCAGCGATGAGTGGGGCAGGGGCTACTCAAGGGCCGTCGAGGGCATAATGAACGCTCTCAAGGACAACGACACCGATTCACTGATTGTCCAGCTGATTTCTGGCAACGACAGGAAGAGGGCAGAGGAGTTGCTTGGGAACTACTCAAAGCTCGCCGGCCAGGACTTCCGCGACGACTACGAGAGGGGCTTTTACACGGCCTGGAGCGAGTTTCTGAAAGCCTACCTGAACCAGAAGACACTCGCGTGATGCCGATGGGGAAGGAAGAGCTCATGAAGAAGCTTGAGGAGAAAATCAGGAACTGCCGGAAGTGCCCCCTCGGCAAGCTCAGGACGAACGCGGTGCCTGGGGCTGGAAGCTACGACGCCAAGGTGATGTTCGTAGGCGAAGCGCCGGGCTACTGGGAGGACCAGAAGGGGCTTCCCTTCGTCGGCAGGGCTGGAAAGGTTCTCGACGAGCTACTGGCGGAGATAGGCCTGAGCAGGGACGAGGTTTACATAACCAACATCGTCAAGTGCAGGCCACCCGAAAACCGCGACCCGACCGAGGAGGAGATAAAGGCCTGCGCCCCCTACCTAGACAGGCAGATTGACATAATAAGGCCGAAGGTGATAGTCCCTCTCGGCAGGCACTCGATGAAGTACATCCTTGAGAAGTTCGGCTTCAAGGCGGAGCCGATAAGCAAAATCCATGGAAAGACTTTCGAGGCACGGACGCTCTTCGGGAGGATAGTCATAATGCCGATGTACCACCCGGCCGCGGCCCTGTACAGGCCACCAATAAAGGAGGAGCTCAGAAAGGACTTTCAGAAGCTGAAGGAGCTCCTGAGCTCCGCGTTATGAACCTTTTTTCACCTTTAAGATTACTATTCTGAGTGAACAAGCCCCAGTGCGGTTTTTGTCGAGATTTTCCTTGCCCCTTGCAGAATTTTTCCGGGAAAGGTTTTTATGACATAAAAGAGCAATATAGTACTTGAAGGTACCCAGTAATGCACGACAGCATTGATACATGCTAAACTATGCAGTATAATACCCCCAACTGCCATAGTAGTCCAGCAATATTTTCGAAGATTTAACTATCTGCCAAAGATGTTGCGACAAGATTTATAAATCGCCGATATTTATGGGTTCAAAACCCGCTGGAGGTGAATTCATGTCGGACTTTGGTGTGCTGGCTCTGCTTCCACCACTGGTTGCGATTGTTCTGGCGATATGGACGAAGAGGGTTATCCTGGCGCTGTTTGCTGGAGTCTGGATTGGTGGAGTAATGGTCGCAGGGGGTAACCCGATAATGGGAACAACCCAGACGCTGGAGTGGGTTGTTGGTAGCGTTACAGACGACTGGAACGCAAGGATACTCATTTTTGACTTCCTGATAGGTGCGGGTGTTGGTCTTGTGTACAAGTCCGGTGCTGTTCACGCCCTTGCGGCTTCCCTCGCAAAGAGGGTCAAGAGCAGCAGAGGGGCCTCGCTTCTCGGGTGGCTCCTTGGCGTCCTGGTGTTCTTCGATGATTACACCAACACGATAGTCGTCGGGAACACCATGAGGCCCATAACGGACAGGACGAGGGTCTCAAGGGAGATGCTGGCCTATATAGACGACTCCACAGCCGCACCGGTCGCCGGGCTGGCGCTGATATCCACCTGGATAGGATACGAACTTGCCATGATAGGAAGGGGTTTCACGAGCGCAAAGGTCGATTATGGCACCTACGACGCCTGGCTCTCAAGCGTCCCGTACAGGTTCTATTCAATACTTGCAATACTGCTCGTCTTCATTGTGGCTTACACCCACAGGCACTACGGCCCCATGCTCAAGGCCGAATACCGCGCCAGAACCACCGGAAAGGTGCTTCGCGACGGTGCGAAGCCGCTCATGAGCACGGAGACTGACCTCGGAGCGCCAAAGAGGAACGGAAACCTCTGGGACTTTGTAATCCCAATCCTAGTCCTCGTTGGCGTATCAATGGTGGGCCTCTGGTACACCGGCGCGGCGAACCTTGAAGCATACAGCCAGGATTTGGGGTGGTGGACCGAGCTGGACGACCCCTTCGGCGTAAACTTCCTCAACTACGGCTTCGTTGACTCCTTCCGCGAGGCCGATGCGGCGACGGCCCTCCTCTGGGGTTCATTTGCCATGGTCGTCGTCGCCAGCGTAATGCTCCTCGGCAGGAAGAAGATGACGATAGAGGAGTGGGAGGACACCATAATAAGGGGAATGAAGCAGATGATATTCGCAAACACAGTCCTCGTCCTCGCATGGAGCCTCGGCACTGCCGCTGAAACCGTTGGAACCGGCGACTACATCATCAGCCTCGCCACAGGCTCCGGGGCGAACCTAGGGCCGTGGATGCCCCTCATAATGTTCCTCGCGGCTATGTTCGTCGCCTTCACCACGGGAACCAGCTGGGGGACGTTCTCAATCATGGTTCCGCTCGGTGTCGAGCTGAGCCTTGCCTTCACCGGGGGCCACGTCAACGAGATAGTCTTCGCCACAATAGGGGCGACGTTTACGGGCTCGATATTCGGCGACCACTGCTCCCCGATAAGCGACACCACCATAATGAGCTCCATGTTCAGCGGCTCCGACCACATAGACCACGTAACAACCCAGGTGCCCTACGCCGTCACGGTTGCGGCAATAGGCGCCGTGCTCTACGTCCTCTTCGGCCTCGGAGTGAGAAGCTGGGCGATCCTTCTCCCCATCGGAATAGTGCTTCTCATCGGTGCCTGGTACGTCCTCAGCGAGTGGTACGGCAAGAAGTACGGCATACCTCACGGTAAGGTGCCAATCTATGTAGTTGAGGAGTGATTTCTCTCTTTTTCTTCTAAACCTTTTAAAAAGCCCAGTTCAATTCCTTCTGGAGGTGACGCAATGCTCGTCAGAGCCTTCGTTCCGGCCCATATCACGGCGTTCTTCGTCCCGCGCTTTAACGATGACCCCCTCAGAGCGGGCTCACTCGGTGCTGGAATCAACCTAGATAAGGGCACAAACATCTTTGCGAGCATAGAAACTGGAACGCTGGAGAGGCACATACACGTTGCCTTCAACGGTGAACCAGTAAAGAGGGAGGAGGCCGTCATAAGCTACTCCGTCGCAGAACGGCTCGTCCCGGAGGGGTTCATAGGCGAGGTCGAAATCTGGCAGTACTTCGACTTCCCCAACGGCTACGGCTTCGGCAACAGCGCCGGCGGTGCCCTGGGGACTGCCCTGGCACTGAGCTACAGGTTCGGGGGGACGTGGCTCAGGGCGGCTCAAACTGCACACGAAGCCGAGGTAAGGCACAGGGGCGGGCTCGGGGACGTCATAGCCCAGCTCGCAGGCGGAATTGAGGTCAGGGTTAAAGCGGGCGGGCCAGGGATAGGCGTCGTTGACAACCTGTTCTTTGGGGACTACAAGGTTCTGGTCGTGCCTCTAGGGAAGCTCTCGACGAGGGAAGTTCTCGACGGGGACGTCGTCAAGGCAATAGAGGCAGAAGGCTCAAAAGCCCTTGAGAAGCTCCTGGCGGAGCCGACACCCGAGCGCATGATGGCCCTTGCGAGGGACTTCGCCGAAAAAACCGGCCTCCTGAACGGTGAAGTCCTTGAGCTGGCGAGGGAGCTGGACAAAGTCATTTCCACTCCCAGCTCGATGATAATGCTCGGAAAAGGTCTCTTCGCGCTCGTAAGGGGAGAAGAGGTTGAGAGCATTAAGGCGATTCTTGCAGACCTCGAAGTGCCATATGACATCGTGGAGATATACGAAGGGAAGCCGAGGGTCGAAAGGTGGTTTGAAGGGGGGTCAAAATGAACACCACACTGTTTGTCCTGGCGGTTGCATTCATAATACTTGCCACCTACGCCAACATGAAAGGTGCCCACAAGCCAGGACTTGCGCTTTCGGGAGTCGCAGGCGGGCTCGCCACTATGGTGCTTTTTGAGGGCAAACTCAACCCCAGCATAGCGTTTGCAGTAGGGTTCGTAGCCACAGTGGCCTTCGAGAAGGCAAGGTTTTCCTGGACAAGGCGCTGAGTTTTTATCCCCTTCGCCGTATTTCTTCCGGTGGTGGGAGTGAGCGATATGAAGTACTCCGAGTTGGCGGAGCTCTACAGGAGGCTCGAAAAGACGACGCTCAAGACCCTCAAGACCAAGTTCGTTGCAGACTTCCTGAAGAAGACGCCGGACGAGCTTCTTGAGGTAGTCCCGTACCTTATACTGGGAAAGGTCTTCCCGGACTGGGACGAGAGGGAGCTTGGGGTCGGCGAGAAGCTCCTGATAAAGGCCGTCTCCATGGCCACGGGTGTCCCCGAAAAGGAAATCGAGGACTCTGTTAGGGACACTGGCGATTTGGGTGAGAGCGTTGCCCTGGCTTTGAAGAAAAAGAGACAGAAGAGCTTCTTCAGCCAGCCCCTCACGATAAAGCGCGTCTACAGCACCTTCGTCAAGGTTGCAGAGGCGAGCGGAGAGGGAAGCCAGGACAGGAAGATGAAGTACCTGGCGAACCTCTTCATGGACGCCGGGCCGGAGGAGGGCAAGTACATAGCCAGAACCGTCCTCGGGACGATGAGAACTGGAGTTGCCGAGGGAATCCTGCGCGATGCCATAGCAGAGGCCTTCCGGGTGAAGCCCGAGCTTGTGGAGAGGGCCTACATGCTCACGAGCGACTTCGGCTACGTGGCGAAGGTTGCCAAGCTCGAGGGGAACGAGGGGCTCTCGAAGGTCAGCATACAGATTGGGAAGCCGATAAGGCCGATGCTTGCCCAGAACGCCGCCAACGTCAAGGAAGCGCTGATAGAGATGGGCGGTGAGGCGGCCTTCGAGATTAAGTATGACGGCGCACGCGTTCAGGTCCACCGCGACGGCGACAGGGTGATAATCTACTCGAGGAGACTTGAGAACGTCACCCGCTCGATTCCAGAGATAGTCGAGGCGGTAAAGGCCTCGCTGAAGCCTTCTAAGGTCATAGTAGAGGGCGAGCTGGTTGCCGTCGGCGAGAACGGTCGCCCAAGGCCCTTCCAGTACGTCCTGAGGAGGTTCAGGAGAAAGTACAACATCGAGGAGATGATTGAGAAGATTCCGCTCGAGCTCAACCTCTTCGACATCCTCTACGTTGACGGCGAGAGCCTCATAGACACGAAGTTCGCCGAGAGGAGGAAGAAGCTCGAGGAGAGCGTTGAAGAGAGGGAGAAGATAAAGATTGCTGAACAGCTCGTGACCAAGAAAGTGGAGGAGGCAGAGGAGTTCTACAAGAGGGCACTAGAGCTCGGTCACGAGGGCCTGATGGCCAAGAGGCTAGACTCCGTCTACGAGCCCGGAAACCGCGGAAAGAAGTGGCTCAAGATTAAGCCCACGATGGAGAACCTCGACCTCGTCATTATCGGGGCGGAGTGGGGCGAGGGAAGGCGCGCGCACCTGCTCGGTTCCTTCCTCGTTGCGGCCTACGACCCGGAGAGCGGTGAGTTCGTCCCGGTGGGCAAGGTTGGAAGCGGCTTCACCGATGAAGATTTAGTCGAGTTCACCAAGATGCTCAAGCCCCTGATTATCAGGGAGGAAGGGAAGTTCGTCGAGATTGAGCCCAAGGTCGTCATCGAGGTCACCTACCAGGAGATACAGAAGAGCCCGAAGTACAGGAGCGGTTTCGCGTTAAGGTTCCCGCGCTACGTGGCGTTGAGGGAAGATAAAAGCCCGGAGGAGGCAGACACGATAGAGAGGGTCGCCCAGCTCTACGAGCTCCAGGAGAAGTTCAAGGCAAAGAAGTAAAGCCCTCCGGGTCTTCGTCCTCGTTTTCCTCTTTCTGATTCTCTTTTTCAGGTTCTTCAACCCCAGGCATTTCTTCATCCCCATATCTGAGCACCTCATACCTCTCCTCAAAAGCCGCGTACATCTCCCTCTTCCGCTCCACGAGCTTCCTGGCATAGCTCACCGCGAACCCAAAGGCATCATCAACGGCCCCGTTGATGTAGATAAGTGCGGCTATGCTCACCGGGACGATGAGACCCGCGAGACCCCCGAGGGGGTAGATGAGCATTATGGGCGCGTCGTAGAGGCAGTGGAGCAGTGCCGCCTTAAGGTAGCCGTCCCACAGGGAGCCTCTGAGGGCCCCTTCAAGCGCTATCGCAGTCCAGGCGACGTGGAACATCACGACCACGCCCCTGAGGATGGCGCCGAAAAAGTTCCCCATCGAAATCAGGAGCACAAAGTACATGAGCGCCTCGATGATTCCAAAGAACAGCGCCGTCCTCACGGTGAGGTGCCACCGGGTCATTGCGTTTTCGTCCTGTTTGACCACAAAGGGGAGAAGCTTGGCACCTTCCTCGATGGGGCCGACGACAATGGCCAGAGCAAGCATTGCAGTTGAGATTTCACGGGAGAAGCGCAGGACGAGCGACTCAAGAACCATGGCAGTGAAGAACGCCACAATTCCCCACCCCAGAACCGAGTAGAACGGCACCGGGAAGACAGTCCTGTCTGTCTCAGAAAGCCATGAAACGGTCTTGAAGAACACCATTATTCCAACGCCGATGGCGATGAGAACGTAGACCACAATCAGGAGTTCCCCTATCATGTGACCACCGCTTAACTTTTGGTTGTGGTAACTTAAAGCTTTTGGTTGAGCCCATCATGTTAATTTCCCACACAAACCCAGCAGGTTTTTAAGCAAATTTGCCAAAGACCAACGGTGGTTCCCATGGGGAGCAAGGACGAACTCATCGAGATGTTCTTCAGCGAGGGGGCGATACTGTTTGGCCGCTTCGTCCTCACCTCTGGGAAGGAGAGCGACTACTACATCAACGTCAAGAAGCTCATCACGAACCCCAAAGCCCTGAAGCTCATCGCGGAGCTCATGAAAGAAAAAACCGAGGAGCTGGGGATTGAGTTCGACCGCGTTGCCGGCCCCGAGCTCGGAGCCGTCCCGATAGCAACGGCGCTTTCCCTCGAAACCGGAAAGCCCCTCGTAATCGTCAGGAAGAAGCCGAAGGGCCACGGCACGGGGAGCCAGATTGAGGGCGAGGTGAAACCAGGGGACAGAGTCCTCCTCGTAGAGGACGTGACGACGACTGGAGGAAGCGTCCTCCGCTCGGCTGAGGTGCTGGAAAAGGAGGGGGCAGAAGTAGCGGCTATCCTCGTGGTCGTGGACAGGGAGGAAGGCGCCCGCGAGAACCTCGCTGACTACCGCTTTGTTCCCCTCGTTACGGTCTCAGAGCTTTTTGCCAGAAGGGGTTCCGTGGAGGACTGACAGAAAAGCTTCCTTTATCTTTTCCCAGAGGCCTTTCTTTTCCCGCTTCCCAAACATCCGCTCGCTGAGGAGCATTCCCGCGGTTTTTATGTCCTTTGAAGCCTTTGCGTGGGGTGCAAACGCCAAAACGGGAACTCCCTCGTTCTGGCTCGCCGGCACAGTGGGGTCGTAAGAGACCACCCCCACGACGGGGACGTTAAAGCTCCCCTCAAGGAACTCAACGACGTCATCTATGACGGGCTCCGCCTCGCGGACTTTGTTCAGCAGGACACAGACATTAAGGCCGTAGGCCTCACCGAGGGCTTTGAGCTTTTCGACCTCGTTCTCGACCATCCTCTGAAAAGAGTGGATTGGCCCCCTCTCAACCTCGACGACTATCAGCTGGTACTGTGCCAGCCTGAACGTCGAAATCGTGTCGAAGGGGATTCCCACGGGGGAGTCTATTACCGTAACGTCGTACCTCGACCGGACATCGAGGACTACCTGCCTGAGCCTGCCCTGGTCAATGTCGAGGACGTCGTAAAGCTTCGAACTTCCCGGGAGAATGTCCACTCCAGTCCTCACGTCGCGGTAAATTGACTCGTCGAGGCTCGAATCTTCTTTTAAAAGCGTGTGGATGTTCGTCACAGGGTTGTATATCCCAAAGTGAAAGGCCAGTTTTGGCAGGTAAAGGTCTCCATCAACCGCGAGGGTCTTCAGGCCCATGCTTGAGAAGTAACTCGAAAGGTTGGCCGTCATCGTCGTCTTCCCGGCCCCGCCCCTTCCAGTAACCACTATCGCTACCATAAAGCATTATCTCCACCTTTTGTTGACTTAAAGAAAATGATTAGAGGGTTAGATGTAGTCCTCAAGCGTCTTGGCCTTCACCATGATGGCCGCCTTTTCGCGGCCGTAGAAGACTTCAACGAGCCCTTCGGACTCAAGCTCCTTAACGGTCTTGAGCAGGGCAGGGGTTGGAGTTTCAAGCTCGGCACTGAGGCTCTGGAGGGCAACGGCCCTCTTCTTGGTTGCCAAAACCTTATAGACTATATCCTTACGGCGCCCGAACATGAACTCGGCACCGATAGTAATACGACGTTAGACTAGATAAACCTTCCGTGAACACCTTTGACAGATAGTCAAAGGGCAGGTTTATAAGAGGTCGTGAGCATCGCCGGCCATGAAGGGAGTAATAGAGAGGCTCAGCGATGACGGCCTGGGAGTGCTGCGAGAGGGGAAGCGAGAAGTCCTTGTGCCCTACACGGCCCCAGGAGACACCGTCAAGGTCAGGAAGTGGCGGAGAAAGAAGAGGAAGCTTATAGCCACTGATTTCGAGGTAATCAGCCCGTCAGATATTAGAGTTGAACCCAAATGCCCTTACTTCGGGGTATGCGGCGGCTGTCTGCTCCAGCACCTGCCTTACGAGGAACAGCTCCGCTTCAAGGCCTCCAAGCTCTCAAAGTACCTCGGCATCGACGTCGAGGTGATACCGTCTCCAAAGATATACGGCCACAGAAACAGGATTGACGTCGTTATTTCGACCACGGGAATCGGATTCAGGCGCTACGGGACGTGGTGGGATGCGGTTGACATAGAGGAGTGCCCGGTCTTCGGCAAGACGAGCGGAAAAGTCCTGAGGGCGCTTAGGGAGTTCATCGAAGACGAAAAGCCTTCGCTCTACGATATACGCAGGAACAAGGGCTTTCTGCGCTACATCGTTATCCGCGAGGGTAAGTTCAGCGGGGAGGTCATGGTAAACCTCGTGACGAAGGAGGGAACCCTTCCGGAGTCCTTCCCCGAGTACTTCCCCTTCGCCACATCGCTCTACTGGAGCGTCAACAGGAGCGAGAGCGACGTCTCCTACGGCGACGTCGAGCGGTTCTGGGGGGAGCCGTTCATACGCGAGAGGCTGGACGACGTGACCTACCTCATCCACCCGAATTCGTTTTTCCAGACCAACAGCTACCAGGCGGTAAACCTCGTGAGGAAGGTCGCCGAGCTCGCCGACGGGGAGAAAATTTTAGACCTGTATTCCGGTGTCGGCACGTTCGGAGTTTACCTCGCGAAGAGGGGCTTCAGCGTCGAGGGAATTGAGATTAACCCCTTCGCAGTCGAGATGGCCAACAAAAACGCGGAGCTGAACGGTGTAAATGCAGAGTTCCACGTCGGGAGCGACCGGGACGTCGAAGACCTCTCAAAATACGACACGGTGATAGTCGACCCGCCCAGGGCAGGCCTCCACCCGAAATTGGTTCGGAAAATCTTAAAAGACGGGCCGGAGAGGGTAATCTACGTCTCCTGCAACCCGAAGACGCTTTCAGAGAACCTCTTGACCCTAAAAGAAAGGTACCGCGTTGAGAGTGCTATTGGCCTCGATATGTTCCCACACACCCCGCACATTGAGGCCGTTACAGAGCTAAGAAAAGTTTGATGACTAAACCAAATAAGGCCGATACTTTAATAAGAAGGTGTGCGTAATTAGAACTAAGGTGGTGAGATATGCTCGACGAGAGGGATAGAATTATACTGGAGATGCTCACCAAGGACGCGAGGACACCCTTCACGGAGATAGCGAAGGTTCTCGGCATCAGCGAGACGGCGGTGAGAAAGCGCGTCAAGGCACTTGAGGAGGCCGGTGTGATAAGGCAGTACACGATAGTCGTGGACCCCGCCAAGCTCGGCTACAACCTCGTGAGCATCACGGGGGTAGATACCAAGCCGGAGAAGATATTCGAAGTCGCCAGCAAGCTCAAGGAGTTTGACTTCGTGAGGCACGTCTACCTCACGAGCGGAGACCACATGATAATGGCAGAAATCTGGGCAAAGGACGGAGAAGACCTTTCCGAGATAATCTCCAACAAGATTGGCAAAATTGACGGCGTCGTCAAGGTCTGCCCCGCGATTATCCTCGAAAGAATGAAGTGATGCCTCTTTTCTCTTTTCTTAAATTTCCGAGGAATCTGCGTAGGCTATTTAAAACTCCTGAATTTTCACGGAAGACAGCACCTCTTCTCGATATTATGAGCACGCATCAAAACGATGGCTAAAATCCTCTCTGGATTTGCAGTGAACCACAAGAAGCGTTTAGAATTCTGGTGGTCCCGCGGCCCGGATTTGAACCGGGGACCTGCGGATCTACAGTCCGCCGCCACTCCCAGGCTAGGTACCGCGGGACCCTACTGCCTGGCCCGAACCATAATCTTCGGGGCAGGTTTATAAATTTTTCCCTCCAAACACCGATGGTGGAGAACATGCAGGAGCCAATAGCGGTCGCGGTTCCGCTCGCGAAGAGGATGATGGACGTCATAGTCAGCGAAAAACGCCTTCCCAGCGGAGAAGAAGTCAAGGAATCCCTTAAAGAGCTCGGTCTTGAGGAGCTGTACTCGGGGAAGGGCCTGGCCCTGCTCAGGAGCAGGGACGTCGTGGCGCTGATATTCCCGAGGGAGAACATAGTCGTTGACGTGCTCCCGGCCAGCGGCGAGGTTAGCGACGCCCTTGAGGTCATCGCGTACCACGACAAAAAGCTCAACTCCCTGATACTTGAAATCCTCCCGGCCAACGACCTGGAGTACGAGGGCAACATAGGCATAGAGCCCGTGATAGTGAACCTCGAAACAGGGGAGCTTGAGAGCGTCCCAGTCCTGGGCGACTTCGAGGAAGACAAGGACGGCTTCTACCTCGTTATAGACGAGGAAACGTTCGAGCGCTGGAAAGAGGAGGGAGACCTCAACACCTGCCCCCTCTGCGGGGGAGAGCTTTCGTGGCGTGGGAAGAGGGGACTGTGTCTCGACTGCGGCTACGGCGTTAAGGTGAGGGGTGGTAACGAATGAGCAGAACCGCCAAGCGCCAGCTTGTCCTGTACTCAAGAAAGGCCCACGAGAGGGGCCTAACGGCCGCTTTCGGCGGGAACCTGAGCGTCCGCTCGGGGAATCTGGTGTTCATCAAGGCAACTGGGGCGGTTATGGACGAGATGACCGAAGAGCAGGTCGCGGTTATTGACCTGTCCGGAAGGCAGGTGTCGGGGGTCAGGCCTTCCTCCGAATACAGGCTCCACCTCGCGGTTTACAGAGCAAGGCCGGACGTAAGGGCAGTAGCCCACTTGCACCCGCCCTACTCGATAGTGGCCTCTACCCTGCTCGAAGGAGAGCTGCCGATAATAACGCCCGAGGCCGAGATATACCTGAAGAGGATTCCGATTGCGCCGTTCCGCCCGGCAGGCACGGAAGAGCTGGCGGAAGTAACGGCGGAGGCATTGAAAAAAACGGACGCGGTTCTGATGGCAAAGCACGGGATTGTGACGGTCGGCAGAAGTCTTAGAGAAGCGTTCTACAAGGCAGAGCTCGTAGAAGAGAGCGCAAAGCTCTGGTACTTAAGCAGGAAATGAGCGGGAAAAATCAAAGGCTCACTTGACCTGCTCGAGGGCACCGAGAACCTCCCAGATGATGGTCCTCGTGTGCATGGGCATGTTCGGGTCCTCGCTAATCTCCTCGAGAATGGCTATGGCATCGGCGGCCCTGACGGCCGGCTCCTTGCTCTCGTCGAGGAGGACCTCTATGGCCTGCTCGGCCGCCCTCCTAATGTTCCTCGGAACAACGGTGTCCTGAACAACCTGCTCCTTGAGAACCTGCACAATCTGCTGAATCAGGTCGCTCATTTTCTCACCCCCTCCGTGTTATCCTAAAAAATTGTTACTAAAACCTTCCCGGCTTATCTTAAGCATTCTTAACTAAAAAGCTTTTCGGTTTTTGAAAAATCTTTTCAGCATTCAAACACCCACAGGCCCCATGAACCCTCGAAAGCGTTTCTATCAATAAATCCACTCCTACCAGAAACTACAATAGATACCACTGCCCCCAGATGACTTCAAGAACAGGCAAAAATTGGTGTGGTGCGGTGGCCGGGATTTGAACCCGGGTTACCGGCTTGGGAGGCCGGTGTCCTAGACCAGGCTAGACTACCACCGCGCGCCCGTTATTCTTAAGGAGAGGGGACTTTAAAAGTTTTACTCTCCTCAATCTTCCGAGCGACGATTAAGCGGACTATTCCGCGGTAATAACTCTCCTCAAGCTCGACTTCAAAGTATTTCGAGACGAGTTTGTGCGTCTCCCGTAGCGGGTCGTCATCGAGGAGAAGCTTCAACGGCAACTTCAGGGGAAGAAGAAAGAGGTAGTTCAGCAAAGTTGAATCGCTCGTCGTGTGCTCAAGGAGAATCGCCTTCCCTCCGGGTTTCAAGACCCAGAAGATTTCCCTCATACCCCTCTCAGGATTGGGAACGGTGCAGAAGGCGAAGGAGCTCAGAACGGTGTCAAAGCTGTTGTCCGGAAATGGAAGCTTCTCAACGTCTGCAACCTCGAAACAGGCGTTAAGGTTAAGCTTTCGGGCCTTTTCTCTGGCAATCTTGAGTGTCTCGGGGACGGCATTGACGGCGCAGAGCTCAACATCACTCGGATAATAACGTAGTGTTTTCCCAACCCCAACACCGACTTCCAGAGTTTTTCCCTTAACCAACGAAACCGCCCTCTCGCGCAGGGGACAGAAAAACCTGTCGAGTGGCTTCTCAAGGGCCTCATAGTGCCTTGCTATGCGTGAATACTTGGCTTTGAACGACATAGGTTGAGTTGGGAAGGACTTTTAAAAAGTTGAACCCAAATGGGGGCGGTGAGAGCATGCCGTACCTCGTGATCGAGCACCTCGAGGAGATAAGCGACTGGCTGTGGCTGGAGTACAAGCACGTGAGCGAGTGGTGGAAGGAGGGACTGATTTTCACCAACGTCCTGCCGGGGGAGAGGGAGAAGCTCGCGAAGCTCGGAAGCGTCATAGGTGAGAGCGTTACCAGGTTCCCGTTTGACCGCTCCAAAATCATAGTCCTCGACCTCCAGGCGGAAGAGGAGCTCAAGCCGGAAGACATTGATGATGACACGATAATAGTCGTCGGCGGAATCCTCGGTGACGCCGTCCCGAGGGGCAGGACGAGGGAGTTCATCACGTCGAAGATGGAAGGCGTTAAAGTCAGGCACATCGGGAAACCCCAGTTCTCGATAGACGGGGCCAGCATAGTGGCCAGGCTCATCGCGGACGGCAAGAGGCTCGAAGAGATTGAGTACGAGCTGAACCCGACGATAAAGCTGGACGAGTTCAGCGAGATAACGCTCCACTACGCGGTTCCGAAGCTGGACGGGAAGCTCCTCCTAACGCCAGGCCTTATAGAGCTCCAGAAGAGGGAGCTGGGCTACACGGAAGCGGACGAGGAAATAAGCGACGAGGAGCTAATTGAGTTCTTTGAGGGGAAGAGGGAGCTTTAGTCCCTCCCGTTTGTAGATTTCTATCCCATCCTTTGAATAAACGCGGACGTATCTGGCATCCACCATCTTGTTCAGCCTTTTCAGCCAAACACGGCCGCGGTATGTTTTTACATTGACCAGCACCAGGTCGGGCATGACCTTTGAGGGATAAACGTAGGCGTTGTCTTTGACTGCGAGGGCCGGATAGAACGCTGGCTGGGTGTAAACCGAGAGATTGGTCTTTAGAAGGGCGTCTATGACCTCCCACGCGGTTTTATAGCCCGGAGCGGGCTCAAGGATCAAGTAGTGGACTATGGGAACCGGCTCTTCTGGCGTGTGTATTACAACCGGCATCGTGGCCCAAGACGTCAGGAGACCAATGACAACGAGCGTGTAGAACACCCTCTTAATCCTCCAGATTTCCAGCTCCTTTATGGCGAAGACTGTCCCCACGAAGGACAGTGGGACGAGCATGTAAGGGTAATGGAAGCCAAAGGTGTACTGACTCGCCCTCGACGAGAGGAGGCACTCAAGCCACGGGGGCGTTACGAGAACCCAGGTCCTCGGAAGGAAGAGGGCAAAAAGGCCAAAGCTCATATTAAAGAGCAGGAAGTACACGAGCTTTCTCCGGGTCAGGTGGAGGTTGCTGTAAAGGTCGTGGTAGATGTAGCCCCTCCCGAAGTAAGGGATTATGAACTTGATGACTACCAGCCCGTATAAACAGGCAAGAACACTCAAGATAAGAAAATCCCGGTTCCTCTTGAGGTTTTCAATAGAAAAGCCGCCGTGGAGGGCCCACCACAGGGAAAGGGCAGCAACCCCAAGAAAGGCGTCCTCTTTCACGGAGAGCAAGACCACGGAGGTCATGAAAAACGCCTTCTTCCTGCCGTCCACGAGGAAGACCGCCGCGAGGAGAAACAGGGGGACGGCAAGGGATACCGGGTGGAACTCAAAGAGGTTGATTCCAATGAGCGAAGAGTTGAGTGCGTAGAGACCGGTAAGGAAGAGGGCCAGTTTCTCGTTTAGAACCTTCCTGGCAAGGGTATACGCCAGCAGTATTGAAGAGCCGAGCGCGAGGCTCTGGACGACAAGGAGGGTCTTCGCAGAGGGGAAGAGCCAGAACAGGGGGACGAGCAGGAATAGAATCGGCTGAAAGTGGACTCCAAAGTGGCTGGAAACGCCGTGGGCCTGCCACTCCCCCGTGTTGAAGAAAAGGCGTCCGTGGAGAAACTCAGCAAGGGACTGCGTGAATATTCCGAGGTCGAAGCTGGTGTAGCGGAGGTACCTGAACTTGAGCAAACTCAGATAGATCATGAGGAGAGAATAACCTAAGGCCGTAAATACAGCGGCAACATCGTATGGTGATAACCTATTGAATTTTAGCTTTAATTCTGCCATCATATAAAGTTGGAAAAGCGATTCGATTTAAAATCGTTTCGCACCCGCTAAGTTCTTAGCATCACAAGCAGGTACAAGCTGGCATACTGCCGTGGGATGCTCATACAAAAAGAGTGAGAGTAATTCACGAGTTAGTGAAAGTCCCCTGAATTTAAACCGGGAGCTTTAGTCCCTCCAATCCTCCGCTAATCTTTCAATTTCCGCCCAGACCCTCTGCCTATCGGCCTTATCCACGACGAGAAAAACTTCCTGAACGGAGCCATCGCTCTTGGCGACGAGCTTAAGGCCTGTCTGCGTCTCCCGCGTCACCTTGATCTCGAAGCCCCTTGAGTCGCTCGCGTAAATCCTTCCAGGGATTACCTTTTTGACGCCGGGAATCAAGGCTATCTCTTCCAGCGGCTTCTCAAGGCCCTTCAGGAAGTGGTGTTCCCTCTTGACTCCTCGTTTGAAGTACTTGGGCATGAAGGGAGATAAAAAAGCGGGTTTTTAGGATTTTCTCTAGAAAAACCTTTATAACCCCATAACAACATAATCCTCTTAGGTGCCAAAGTACTATGAATATAGACGAATATCAAACTAATATGTACAAAATAAAATCCTCTATCGTCAAAGAGGCCTTTTCTGACCTAGTTTCAGTTGAGATATTATTGGGACAAAAGCTAAACCACAGGGAAATATATAGGATAGTTCAGGGAAAATTCGGAGGACTTGTTTATAAGCATGATGAAATGCTTGGAAAGGTAGTTGCAGTAATCAAGGAAGAATATATTTCAGAATTAGAAAATGAGCCCGAGATTCAGGTGCTAAGCATACAAGCATTTGACGTGTCCTCACTTGATAAAAACAAAAGAGAAAAACTATTGCTCAATATTCTCAAAAAGAAAGGGCATTTATTCCAGATCTTGAGGCATAAACAAGTTATTGGCAAAATAGAAAACCGAACAATCAGAAGAACATTTAGGGTATCCATTGAATCGGAGGGCAAGGAATACTACATTGTAGTGCTACCGAGACATGAAATTATTGAAGATTCCACTATTATGGATCTTCTTATTAAGGGAGAGCTAACCATTGAGGATCTGAAAATCAACTTAATAGAAAAAGGAACCTGGAAAATAACGTCATTCCGAAAAGATATCGACGTATCCCCCAATGCCGTTGAAGAAATTATCTTAAAAGTGGAAGATCCCTCCCGGTATAACGCAGAGCTAAAGCGAATAAATGAATATTTTATAACAAGGACTTCGCTCGAACCTATTGACGATTCTAAGTATCCAGATAAATATAACATGATACTAATAACCAAAGGCAAAAGATACTCATATCATCCCTCCAGAGCAATGCTTATCCGTCCAGTGGAGGGAGAACTTCAAAAAAAGATACATCACTCTGGGGAATTCCTCAAAGCCTTAAATATAGCCGCAGAATATATAAAAGATATAATCGAAACTTCAAAAAGAGCGACTTTTGAGGGAGTTCAAATTCCATCTCAAGATATCTATTACAAGGCAACCTTTTTAGAAAACGGCAGAATAATCAGAAAGAAGATAGCCCCCTATTACAATATTAAAAATACGTTCAATTGGTTGTTTAAAAATGAGCCGTTTGAAAAAACATATTCATTAATTGTCCCAACAAAAACACCCAAGTTTATCAAGGATAAAAAGATAGCCATTTATTTGCTATATCCAAAGGAGTTCTCCAAAGAAAGGACAACACTGGTAAGTGACGTAAAATCCGCTCTAGACAGAGTCTCCGAATACTTTGCTTACTTGCGTACTATTAGTATGACCTCTAGCCTATCTTTACCGGTAGAGATTACAACTCCCCTCATTGCTGTAGATTACACTAACCTTGCTCAACGACTCACCAAAATATTCGAAAAATATGAGAATTATGATTATCACCTAGCGATTACCTTCGTGCCATCCATGAGTAGGGAGCAGTTTGATCGTATAAAAAAGTTCTTTTTTGAACGAGGAATAATCCATAAAGCCATAAATATAGACAATCTTAACTCAAAGTTTGGAAAGAATAAACAAAGGATTATTGAGAGCGTGATACTCCAAGCACTGTATGCATTTGGGATATATTTTTATTCTCTGGATAATTTGCCCTATGACATAATAATTGGTATAGACGTAACCAGAGAGAAAGACAAGAATGGAAAATACTATGGGATCTCTGGGGCTGCTGTAGTACAAAATAAAAACGGAGAAATCATAAAAATAGTTCCTATAACTCAGCCACAGTCCAGCAGTGAAACTGTAGATGTCGAAAAAATATTTGAGAGCCTACAGCCAGAACTTGATCAAATTGTAGAGACAAAGTCAAATGTTGATATCCTCATTTTAAGAGATGGAAGAATACCTTCTCGTGAAATTGAACAACTCAAAAGACTATCTCTCAGACGGCCATACACGTTTACGCTTGTAGGGATTATAAAAAGACCTCTCGTGAGATTTTTCAAAGGAACTGATAGACATTTATTTGGACCAAAACCAAACTACTACTTCAGAATTGGTGACACATATTATTTAACTTCCCACTTTCTAGAACACTATCTAAAAGTCCCGTTAAAATTGGAAAGAAAGTACGTAATAAGCAGAGGGAAACTAGCCACTAGTCCATTAAATCACGAAGATATTTTGGCCATAACGAAACTGACAAAACTGAACTACTCCCAACCAAAAAATCCAGATAGAATGAAATTGCCAGCCCCCGTGCATTTGTCTCATAGGCTCATAAACTATGAAAGAAGAGGATTAAGATTTGCCCGCCCAGAATTCCTACAAGAGGGGGCACTATATTTCCTTTAGTTATGCCCGCTTCCTCACCTTGACGGCGACGCCCTTCTTCGCCCTGACCATCTCCTCGCCGCTCAGGACGGCCTTGCCCACGCCAACGACCTGCTCGTCCCTAACGACCGCAACGATGTCGTCTGGCCTTATGGCAGGGTCGGCCTCATTAACGCCCACCGCAAAGACGTCGCCGCGCAGGTCGAAGTCAATCTTCACCCAGTAGGCATTGAGGGAGTCGTAAATCCTCTGCATTCCGAAGGGCGTGACGCTTATGACGCCGTCCCTGAAAGTTCCCGTCTGCTGGTTTTCAACGAAGAGGCGGAGCATTTTAGAGCCTTTGACGTGGCCGTTATCAGGAAGGACGGCCTCGCCAGCGCCGACGCCAAAGTAGAAGTCGAAGACCTTCCTAATGTTCTCAAAATAGCGGTAGGTTCTGTCCTCCTTCGTGCCCTCAAGCTCGAACTCCTTCAGCGTCTCGGTGAGCGAGCTGAGGCTCTCCCTGCTCGTCGTTCCGTTCTTCACGTCGGTGAAGATTATCTCCCTGCCGGAGAGCTCGCTCGCGAGCTTCGCTATCTCAACGTAGGCCTTGTCGAGGTGGGCTATTATCGGGACGTCCTTCGGGTACTTCTCAAGGGTCTTCGCGAGGAGCTCGGCCGCGGGCTTAATCTCCTCCTCTCCCCAGTGGCCTGTAACCACTATGTCGTACTTCGCTAGCCACTCCCACTCCCTCGGGACGACGCCGAAGGGTGAGGTGAGTATCAGCTCGTGGACTCTGCTGATTCCAGAGCCGAGGGCCTCTTTTACAGCCCTGCGGTAGAGCGTGTGGCTCCTTGAGAAGGAGTAGGGCTTCCTAGCCGAGCACGGGAAGATGAGCACGAGCTCGGTGTTCTTGGGCGGGGTGAAGCGCTCAACGACGCGGGAGTGCCAGCGCCTCACTTCGGGCCTCCTGATGGAGGCGTCGCTGATGAAGTAGACGGTCTCCTTCTGGATCGGCGTGTACTTCTCGAGGTAATCGGCGTGTTCCAAATCCGCTATGCGGAGAATTCCAGCGTGGTACTGGGTGTAAAACAGGTTCTCGACGAGGTAGCGGAGCTTACCGCTCTCAAGGGCCTTCCTCACGAGGAGTATCGTCTCCCTGGCGAAGTTGAGGGAGTTCGGCTCCTTCCCCCAAAGGAAGGGGCTGTACTGGGTGAACCCCTTGCTCTCGAAGTCGTAGAGCCTGAGTGAGCGCGTGTCGAAGGCGTCAACGCCGAGGTAAACTGCTAACGGATAGAAGAACGGCTCCAAATCCGCTATAATCATCAGGTTGGGGAACCTCTCGCGGAGCGCGCGGAGGATTTTAACGAAGTAGCGGTACTCCTTGACGAGGATTTTGGAGTTGCCGAGGTAGACGGCATCGAAGTTGTACCGCTCGATTATCTTGAAGAACTCCTCGAGGTACTCAGTTTTCCGTAGGGCTGGAAGGTAGAAGGCGTTGAAACCTTCGTAGTTAACGCTCCAGAGCCTTCCAAGGGCTTTCTCAATGACCTCAGCTGGGGTGTAAAAGCCGAGGGGTATGGACGGAGCCAGGTTGAAGTCGTAATCGCCCGGCTCCTTCGGGTGGAAGAATGAGTTGAAGGGCGAGAGCGTAAAGTCTACCCCGGCCAAAGCGGGGGTTCTGAAGGAGTAGTCCTCTAAGCGGACTAACCCAAGCCTCCCAGGCCCTTCGTGCTTGATGACCTCCATAGGCAAGCCTCAGACGAGGTTGTACCTCTGGAGGAGCAGCAGCTCGTCGAGGGTGAGCTTCTCACCGCGCTTGAACTTCTCAAGGGCCTCAACGGCCTTCTCGAAGCTGGCGTCCTTCTTGGAGCGCATCTTCGCGACGAGCCTGTAGGCGATGAGCTCCTTGTGCTTCTCATCGTACTCGCGGATCTTCCTCTCGATTTCCCTGAGCTCCCTCCTGAGCTCCCTGACCTTCTCGCGGAGCTCGACGACCTTGGCATGGTACTCGTCGGCCTCCTTCTTGACCTCGTCGGCCTTGTTGAAGGCCTGAATCATCTGCTCGTGGTACTGCTGGCTCTGGTTGGCGAGCTTCTGTATCTCAAGGCTTATGGCCTTCCTGGCCTTCTTGAGCTGGTCGACCTTCTTCCTCGTCTCGACGAGCTTCTTGTGGAAGCGGTCAGCCTGCTGGATTATCTCAAGCTCGGTCGCGAGAACCTGTATCTGGTCGACTATCTGCTTCTCCCTCTCGGGAGTGATGTTCGGGTTGGTCTGGAGCTCCCACTCGAGCTTCTCTATCCTCTCCTGAATCTTCTCCGGCCTCATCTTGAGCCTCCTGAGCTGGTTGTACTCGTCCCTCTTGGTCTTGTACTCAAGGATTTCCTGGTAGAGGAGGTCGAGCTTGGCGTTGATTTCCTCCCTGTTCTTCTTGAGCTCCTGAATCTTCTGGTTTATCTCGTCCCTCTTTGCCTTGTACTCCCTGCCCTTCTGGCGGAGCTGCTGCACTTCCTTATTCTTCTCATCTCTCTTCTGAATCCAGGTCTGTAGCTCCTTTTCGAGCTCATCTAATTTGGCCCTTATCTCGTTTCTCTCCTTTTCAAGAGCCTCAATTTCTCTCTTGATCCTCTTAATCTCCTCTGGGTCTACTTTAACCGTTGGCATTTCTCTTACCCCTCTCCAATTTTTAGAACAGCTCTGTTCACTCCAAACATCTGGACTGAAAAATGAGGAATCAAATAAAAACTTTTTGGCCAGAGGAACTGAAAAGTCCAAAGAAAAACACCCTCAACGCCTCCGCTTCTAGAGGGGATATAAATCCAACCGTGAGGGACACACAGGAAATTCAAGCGTGTCCGGATAAGGAGAAAAGTAGAGACACGGTTATGCCCTCACGACCTGAGTCCCGGTCTTTCCTTCGAGCGCTTCAACCGCCCTGTCGAGCGAAGCTATTATCGCCCTCTCTCCACCCCACTCGATGAACCTGATAACCGCGAGAACCTTCGGCCCCATGCTGCCCTTCTTGAAGTGGCCCTCCTCGTAGTAGCGCTTGAGCTCCTCGACGGTGACCTTTCCGAGCCATTCCTCGTCGGGCTTTCCGAAGTTTATGGCCGCACCGTTGACGTCCGTGAGTATCATAAAGATGTCCGCGTTCACTTCCTCAGCAAGCCGCTCTCCAGCTAAATCCTTGTCTATGACAGCCTCAACGCCCTTGAGCTGGCCGTTTTCCTCGATGACTGGAACCCCACCGCCGCCGCTGGCTATGACTATGAAGCCCTTCTCCACGAGGTCTTGAATAACCGGGGCCTCAACGTGGTGCTTGGGGTCTGGGCTCGGCACGACGCGCCTCCAGCCCCTGCCGGAGTCCTCTATAACAGTCCAGCCCTTCTCCCTCGCGAGCTTTTTGGCAGTTTCCTCGTCGTAGAAAGGCCCAACCGGCTTGCTCGGGTTCTGGAAGGCCGGGTCGTCCCTGTCAACTACCGTCTGGGTCACTATCGTTGCCACAGGCCGTTCTATTCCACGGGCGCGGAGCTCGTTGATTAACGCCTGTTGAATCATGTATCCAATCTGTCCCTGTGTCATTGCCCCGGCAACGTCCATGGGCTGGGCCGGTATGCCGTGAACCTGCTGGCCAGCGTCCATGTGGAGAAGGAGCGCACCGACCTGAGGGCCGTTGCCATGAGTAATGACAACCTCGTAACCCTTCTCGATTATATCGGCTATCTGCCCGGCAGTTCTCCTCACGTTCTCCATCTGCTCCTCGTAGGTTCCCTTTTGGCCCCTCTGAAGGATTGCATTACCGCCAAGGGCTATTACAACTCTCTTCACAGCATTCACCCCCATTGATGGATAATTCCGGGTATGAGAATAAAAACGTTCGTTAGGTACCAACGATGTCCATTTGAAAAAGGTTCGGCCCATTTATGCCGTAATTTACAAATGCAAAGAATAATGGGAGAGAGGCTTTCATTCATAAATACCATTCCGAAAAGCTTCCAAGACCGAGTTTCTCAAGCGTCCTCATCACGCCTAGCGCTATCCCCTCGACCTCTATTCCTCCGGGGAGCTTGTAGGCGTCGCCGACGACGTAAACGTCCTCGACCGGAAAGCCTTCAACCACCTGCCCACTCGCCACCCTGTTCACGGGGTTTCCGTCTAGGTATGTCTGAATCAGCAGGATTTTCCCCTCCTCGTCGAGGTTCGGGAAGATTCTGTAGATGTCCTCGATACCTTTCTTCTGCTCGGCCTTCACGTTCCTGCTCTGAAGGGCATGGTGGAGCATTATCAGGGTGTAGCCCTCTTTGGCGAGCTCGGAGCTGAGCGATGAAGGCTCGTTGTAGCCGTTTATCCTCTCGGTGTCGAGGGTGAAGACGACGGTGTTGCCTATCCTCGGCCCACCCTTCAGCGCCACGTTGTACTTTATGCCCTCGCTCGGCTTTAGGGAATCAACCCGCTTGAGGTAGTCGCGGTCGAAGCTGTCTCTACCGATTAGCTCGACGGTCTCCTTTATGCCGATGTTTGAGATGAGCACATCATAGGAGAACTCCTCACCGTCGGCAGTGACTACCTTCTTTGAGTCGGCATCAACCTCAACGGCCTTCTTCCTCGTGAGTATCTTCCCGCCGTTTTCCCTCACAATTCTTGCGAGCTCCCCGGTCAGGGCCTTACAGCCGCCCTTAACAAGGCCGGGCCCGCCCCACTTCAGGGCGGCCTTGATTTCTCTCGCCAGCTCTCCGGCCGGGACGTCTAAGACGCTGTCAGCCCAGCCAAGGAAGCTCTTGATGAAGAGGTCAACGAACTCGTTGTCGCCTATCTTCTCCCGAATCCACTCGCGACCGCTCATCTCCGGGTCGTCCACAGGCAGCTTCCCGCGCTTAATGTCGAGGAGAAGCTTCGTGGCCTTCGCCTTCTCGGTAATGCTCAGGTACTTCCAGCCCTCGCGGTAGTGGAAGGTCTTTCCCTCGTAGAATATCATTCCCTTTGGGTCAGAGTTCACTATCTGGACGTTGGCACCGAGGAGCTTGAGGAGATAGGCTAAAGGCCCGTCCTCACCGTGGGGGAGCATGTGGAAGGCCCCGGTGGAGAGGCCGAAGCCTCTGTATGGAAGGTTCGCGAACCTGCCGCCGATGTAAGGAGACTTTTCGATGACGGTGACATCGTAACCGTTTTTGGCCAGGAACGAGGCCGTCAGAAGGCCTCCGATTCCAGAGCCTATTACAACTGCCCTCATTCTACCACCTAAGAAGATGTCGGGATAGATATTATAAAGGGTTTGGCTGTTGCACGACTATGCAACTCTTTTACTCTGGCTTCTTTTGGTCCGTTCTAATAGGAAAACTCAGGTTCGAATAAGCTCATACTCTAAAAAAAGAAAGAACCTATACCTAAAGTAAAAGGAAAGATTTATAAGTGGAAGTTGGTTAAAATATAATGCAAAAACTTTAGGAGGTGATGACATGGAAGAGTTGATTGTACTGGAAAAAGGTGCATTCGGGTTCAACGAGCCAAACTTTTTCATCTGCGGGAGCTTCTGTAATCCTGTAAAGGATAACCCGAACTGATTGTGTTTCTTTATTTTTTACTACTTATTTTATTTCAGATACTATAAAAATTAGGAGGTGTGAATATGGAAATGAACGGGATCAAACTTTCAAGATATACTCTCGCTGTTCCATATCAGGGACGTGTGATACTATTTAATACCCTTTCACGCTCTTTAGTTGCCATTTCAGAAGAAGTTTGGAACAGACTTAAAAATAGTATCAACAATGCCAACGTTGGTATTGATAATGGAACGCTTAATGATCAGCTAATTAAAGAACTAACAGCTTTAGGATTTTTGATACCCTCTGAATTAGATGAAAAAGAGCTGATGCGAACCCATGTGAATATTCTAAAATATACGCCAACACACATGGGAATGTTTGTGAACTTAACCTCAAGATGTAATCTCTCTTGCCCTTATTGTTACCAAGATTTAAGAAAAGCTCTAGATAATAATCAAGATTTAACAACTGATGGCTGGAATAGAATAATGAAATTAATAAACAAGCGGACAAACATTCTGAGAAATGTTAATGTTGTATTCTTCGGAGGAGAACCAATGTTGAATTATGATACTCTAAAAGTGGCAGTAAGAGATTTAGATTCTTTAAGGGAAATTGGCATTAAAGCATCAAAATCCAAAATTTCCTGTAATATAGAACACCTACAGAATTACAGCGAATTTCTAACACTTTATGTTAAGTCAAGATACAAAAAACTCCTGGAGGGTGAACAATGAACGTGATAGAGATTAACGACCTCACCAAGGTCTATCCCGACGGAACAAAGGCCAACGACCGAATTTCAATCAAAGTTAGAAAGAACGAGATTGTAGGCCTCATCGGGCCCAACGGTGCGGGAAAGACAACACTAATACGTCAGCTGTTGGGGCTTTTGAAACCCACCGAAGGTTCCATTCGAGTCGTGGGCGAAGACATAGCTGAGAATCCAGACGTCATAAAAAGAACGCTCGCCTACGTGCCCCAGTACCCCCTGAGCTTTCCATCCCTGCGGGTTGAGGAAGTTCTTGAATACGTTTTCAGGATGAGGCACGGGAACGCTCCACGGAAGGAAATGGAGAAAAAGATCTCGGAAGTTCTGAGCCTTGTTGGGCTCGACGGGGCATCAAAGTTCTTCGGGTATCAGCTGTCTGGTGGCATGAAGAAGTCCCTCCTGCTCGCGATGGCACTCGTCCAGGAGCTTCCCGTCCTTGTGCTCGACGAGCCGACGAGTATGGTGGATATCGTTACAAAACATCGTCTCTGGGAGGTCATAAGAAACTCAAACCGCGATGGAATTCTTCTCGCCAGCCACGACATGAATGAAGTCAAAGCCCTGTGCGATAGGGTGTACCTTCTCGTCCACGGAAAGATAGTAACCTCCGGCACTCCCGCCGACATAGTTTCAATGATTAAAATGCCCACTGAGGTTCGTTTAATACCCCAAAGGGAGATACCCGCAAGCATCCTTCCCAAGGAGCACAAAAAACGCGGAGACCTCTACGAGATGGCATTTGATACGCTTGAGAAAGCTCTGGAGACCGTTGAGACTATCACCAAGAGCGTCGGTGTGTCTTATCTCGAACTCGAGTCTCCCTCCTTTGAAAACCTCGTTATAAATCTCATTGGGAGGGATAGAGAATGATTCGGCCCCTAATCAGAATGGAGCTAAAGGGAATGAGAATTTACAAGACTTTCCTCACAGTCAATCTCCTTATCATGCCGCTCGCCCTTCTGTTTATGATGATTATGAACTCCGGCTCAAGAACCCCCGAGGACATCTCATACCTTGTGAGCGGTTTCATCGTCGTTTCGCTGGTGAGTTCTTTCCTTGGAACGCTGACGAACAGGGTCAGCAACATCTTTGAACCCAGCGTTCTTGAACTCTACTCGACGTTGCCACCAAAGATTTCCACAGTTGTTCTCGCACAGTTCCTAACGTACTCTCTCATGGTCATTCCTCAAGTACTAATAGGTCTCACCGTTATACTCTATTACCAAGGAGTGAGCAGGATAAACGTTCCGCTCTTAGTCCTGGCACTTTTGCTCACCTTCCTTGAACTAGGAGCATTGGCAGTCGCAATAGGGGCAAGGATTGGAAACCCCTACAAGGCAATGGCCGTTACGGGAATACTTCCCTGGCTCTTCGTGGTGTTCTCCCCTGCCTACTACCGCTCAAGCTTTCCGGCGCTCTACCTGAATCCCGTTACGCATCTCCTCTTGTGTGTCCGCTCAGCAATTGGGCTTCAGGAGATAAGCCCAATACCCTGGCTGGTATCCGGAGCTCTGACGGTTATTTTCACAGCCTTTGCAATCAGAAACGTTGGCTCCAGCTATATGCTTGAAAAGCCGTTTTAGCCTTTTTTATCCCTCATTTTTGATGTTTGCCCAATTGCCCAAGAAACGGAAAGCACATCCTAGGTGTCCCATGGAACTACTAGTCGCCCCGATGGATAATTAAACTACAACAGTACTCGGAAAAAAGCAGAAATATTTACTTGAAATAGGAAGGAAACTTATAAAGATTAATTGCACATTTAACAACGGAAAACTTGTGGGGTGAAGGCAGTGCGGAAGAGGCTGTTTATTGGACTTCTACTAACGGCTTCACTCCTCATCGCGGTAGTTGCCACGGCCACCCCGATTGGAAAAGTCGAGGTTGATGTCTCAACTCCTCCCGCGTTCCAGGGGGCTAAGATATACTACGCGGTATGGACATTCGCTGAAAATGGAAGTCCAATAGTAATAAAAAGAGGAGTACTCAGTGACCACTTGTTTTTCAAGGACAGCATTTACCTCTCAAAAAGTGAACTTCAGAGGATAGAAAACACGGCAAAGAAAATTGGGTCGAAAACCGCGTTCATTGGAATAGACGTGTGGGTGGAAAAAGATGGCAAAGTGTACAGTTTGGTTGATGGATTTGACAGGTCCTTGAGCGGATGGGAGCTCGAAAAGAGCATAAAGTTCAAATTAAACCTCAAAGAGGCCTCCGTTGTTTCTATTCCATCACCCCACATAATTAGAACTTCGTCCAAAGAGATTACTCCGATGAGTCCAACGAAGCACTGGTACGAGTGGAGAACGGCTGATGAACGCTATTTTACAAACATCAAGATACCTTTACTCATAATTCACAAAAAGTCGAAAACAAAAATCAGTGCCACAGTCCAGCTCGGAGCAAAACATGGCTCGTACATGGGGCCCGACATCACAGTCGCTTTTGGAGACCAGATTTCGAAGAAAGTCTCGTTTGATCCGAGTTCAATAAAACTGAAAGTTTTAGGAAGGTCTTTTACAGACTGGTACCGCGGTGGCAGTATTATAAACATGGAACCCAGCAACACGTGGGGGTACATATGGGTGAAGGGCACTATCCACTACATACATCAAAAGGAGTACTTCTGCTACAAGAGCGCGTATCACCCCAATCCAACATGTCTCTTTACTGGAAATGAAAGGTACTTCGCAAAGATTGACCGCTTTGAGTATTCATCTCAACATGGATCAGTTAAAGACATAGAATCTGGAGTAAGCTTCGAGAAACCTCAATTTTACCCGGAGGACGTTCCAATGGAATACGTAACGTTAAACGCCCCCAGGGGTAAAGACGTCTACCTTGCGGACTTCTTTGACAAAATATACACTGAAACAAAAGGATATTCCTTTGGAATAGGTGCACCCGTTGGAGCATTGATAAACTACCTTACAGGGGAAAGACTGCCCCCCTGGTTTAACTCACTGCTCGTGGGCTTCAGCGTTGAGGGATACTCCACATATGCAGTCATGGGTGAAATCCGGAACGATGGTTCAGTCAACAATGTGAAGTTCTCAGCGGCAAAATCGGCTTACAAAATCTCGATTCCAATCAACAAGCCATGGTGGGAGTTCTGGAAGTCAGACCACGTTAATACCAACGTCCCGGTCGGGTTCTACGTTGAAGTCTTCAGTTAACTTTCGTTTTTCACTTTTCAACAAAAAGGACACATAAAAAAGGGTGTAGAGGTACTCTCAAAGCCTCCACTCCACTCCAAGCTCCTCGCTGTACGCATCGAGAACCCTGCTGAGGTACTCCTTCGCCGTGCCGACCTTGTCAATCTTAAAGCGCTCGGCCCAGCGCTCGTTCCCGAACTCCTCGCTTCCAGCGGCCACGAGATCTATGACGCGCATGCTGTCCCAGAAGGCCGGGGTGTAGCCGGCTTTCCTGGCATACTCTATAAGGCGCCTTATCTGTTTCCTTGCGTGCTCTTCCATGTCAACGTTCTCGCCGTAGGCCTCCATGAAGAGAGCCTTGAGGACGGGCTTCATCCATCCCCTGTGGAAGCGGCACCAGCCGACGTTGTCGTACCAGAACTCCCAGAGGGCGCTGGCTATTATCTTCTGGGCGAGCTCCTCAGGCTCAAGGAAGACGCCGAACTGGTAGAACGTCCAGTAGCGGCCCTGGATTGGGAGCGGGATGTAGTTGCCTATCGCCCAGTACATCGTCGGGGTCATCTCACCGTCCTCGCCGAGCGGGGTGAAGACGGCGTAGTCCTTGAAGCTCTCGCCGTAGCTCAGCCTGTCCTTGAACTTCTCGTCGAAGATTACGCTCGCCTTCCTCTTGCCGAGGCCTATTATCTTGGCAATCTCGTTCTCGGCGAAAGCAACTCTATGAGCCAGCTCTGCAACGAGCTTCGCGTTGACCTCGCTCGCCTCGACCGGGCGCTCGATGAGTGCCTCCTTCGTGAACTCGGGCTTTCCGCTTATGCCGACCTCTTCGGGCTTGAGCAGACCGCGGTGGACGAGCTCAAGAACCCAGGCAGCTGTTCCACCGAACTCGATGGCGTCGAAGCCCATCGCATCAACGGCGTGGACGCTTATGTCGCTGGCGCGGAGGCTTATACTTCCGCTGAGCGGGCCGTTGGCCTCGTAGGGCTCGTACTCGACGTGGTGGCCGCGGCGGTACTTCTTACAGACGACCGGACAGGGCTCGCCACAGGTCGTCCAGTTCTTGGGCTTTATCGCCTCCTCATTGAAGGGCTCCCAGTAGTGCTTCATTATGTTCTCGTGGATCTTAATGCGCTCCTCCTTCGGGATGTAGGGCATCTGCCAGTTGAGTATCGGGACAAAGTCGCCTTCAGCGGGATAGTTTCCGCCGAAGGTTCCGCCGGTGTTGAGCTTGGGGTTGAAGCGGTACTTGGTCGTCTTCTCGGCTATGACCTCGTTGTAGGGCTTCTTGTGGACGCCCTCAACTATCCCCTTGGAGGTCTTGAAGTTGCTGATGTCCTCGCCCGGGAATTTCCTCTTCCTCGGCTTTCCGCCAAAGATAATTCCAACGACGTTGTGGGCACGGAGGAGAACGCTTCCCGAGCCACCTCTCGCGGCCCAGTCCTCGCTGCCAACAAGCCTCTCTCCCTTCCTGAGGGCCTGGGAGAATATCGCACCGTAGTTGGTGTTAAGAGCCGCCGGTCCGACAACGGCTATGCGGTACTCGAAGTCAAAGCGTCCGCCGAAGGTGTCGATGAGGTACTGGGTAAGGGCATAGACACCCTCCTCGCCCTTGTAGCCCCTCCAGATTTCAACGACCTTCTCAAGTTCAATCTCGTGGAGCTCAACTTTAATGTTCTCGCCGTCGTTGTAGAGGAGAACCACGACGGGCTTCTCGGCCTTGCCCTCAAAGGTCACGAAGTCAACGCCGACGTTCTTGAAGGCGTAGGCCGCTCCACCCATAGCGGAGGGGAACAGCGTCCCGTAGAGCGGTGAGCGGAAGAAGAACATGAGCCTGTGCGCTCCGGGGAGAGTCGAGCCAGAAAACGGCCCCATACCCATGACAACGACGTTCTTGGGGTCGTAGGGGTCGAGGGAGTGGGTTTCAAGAGATTCGTGAAGGTCGATACCGTAGTCTATGATGCCGTACACTCCGTCCTTCTCAAGCTCTTCGTTCTCCACCTTTTTTTCGCCCAGGTTGATCCTGAGAACTGTGAACTTCATACTCCTCACCCCTTTGTATCACTCCGGGTGTTAGCTTTTTAGTGAAGAATATTTAAGGCTTCCGATTGTTTCAATAAAGTAGTTGGGTGTTGAATTATAAAAACCTTAGCAATTTAACCCATGATAGCACTCTGAAAGCAAGTAAAACCAAGAAGAAGAGAAAAGAATCACTCGATGTCCTCAAAGCGCTCCTCAAGCCTCTTCAGCACACCGGGCAGGGTGGTGTACTCCATGTCCTCGAGCGGAAGCCTGTGGGGCTCGAACGGGCCGTGCCTGCGCATGTATTCTGTAATCTCAAGGGCCTTCTGCCTGGCGTAGTCAAAGGCCGGGTCGTCGAAGAGGTCAACAGGACCGACGAGCTTTCCTTCTGGGCTTATCTGCCAGCCGAGGGCGACGACGCGCGGCGGGCCGTCGAACCTCGTCGGGTTGGCCTGGTGCATCGGGACGGGCATTATCGGGCCGTTGTGGCTTCCCCTCATCCAGCCGCTGACGAGGTGCGGGAAGGCGAATGGCTCAAGGACTTCTCCGAGGGCAGGGAGCCCGCTCTGGGCCCTAACTATCGCAACCGGGTCGTCCTTGCCGACGTACTCGCCGGCTATCTCGTAGAGCTTCTCGGTGCTGATGACGGCGACCGGCTCGTCCTTTGGAATTGGGTGGCCCTCCTTCGGGAAGACGCGCTTGATGACGTAGCGGCTCTTAGCTCCTATGAGGGCAAGGAGGTCGTAGAGCTCCTCTGGGGTGTTGAGGATAACGCGCTTGTGCTCCTTTATGTCCCAGACCTCGAAGCGGAAGCCCATGTGCATCTTGGGGTCAATGACCAAACCAGCGGTGTTGAACGGGTCGGCGAACATCCTGAATATCGGCAGGTTGAAGGCACCGGGCTCGGTCTTGTCCATGTGGAAGGTAACCACCGGCTCGCTCTTCCTTAGGGCAATCTCCATCTCGGCAACGCCTGGGCCCATTCCGCGGACGTTTCCGCTGAAGGCGTCCTTGAGAAGGTCCTGCCCGGCACCGTAGAGTCCGAGCTCCTTGGCGACCTTGGTTGCCTCCTCGAAGGCCTTCCAGGCAAGTCCGTGAACGTCGGGGCTGTCAACGCCCTTCTTGTGGGTCATGATGAGCTGGAGGTCGTCGCCCGCGTAGGCCACGTAGAAGTCGATTATTGTTCCTTCCTCTTTGGCCTTGGCGAGAACTTCCTCAGCGGTCTCGATGAGCTGGGGGTGCACCCTTGAGTGTCCCGGCCAGCCGCCGATGTCGGCCTTGATTACACTAATCGTTATCTTGTCTCCAACTGCCACAGCAACCACCCCGAGAAAAATTGAGTATTTTATGTTTATAAAACGTTAATATCACCGCCGATGATATACAAGAAGGCGTCAAAATCCAAATGAGATGCGGGAAGCAGAAAAAATAGGGGGTTGCCCAGAAATCAGGAAATCACTCACAGATATCCGTCCAGCCGAACTGCTCCTTTACGACCTTTATAAGGTTCTTGAGCTCGTCTTTCTTGATGTTGACACTTGAGCTTGCGCCGACGAGGGCAATGATGCCGTGAACTTCTTCCTGAACCTGTATGACGTCGTCGTGAACTTTAACGACGCGGAGCTCCCTCTTGGCGGTCTCGTCCTCCCCAATCCTGAACTTGTCCTTTCCGATAACAACGGGCTCCTCCATACTTGGCCACCTCAGAATATTTTTGGGCATTGATGGTAATAAAACTTCCGGGAGCAAAGTTTATAAACCCCAGACGGTTAAGGTTGTGTCGGACGGGGGCGTGGTGTAGCCTGGTCCATCATCGCGGGCTCCAGAGGTATGAGGACTTGCGGGTTTGCTGATTGGGGATGAGCCTTTGGAGCTCTGACCCGGAGAAACCCGCGGACCGGGGTTCAAATCCCCGCGCCCCCACCATTGCAAACTTCGCCTGCGCGAAGTTTGACCAAGGTTCAAGAATACACAATTCTAAGAAGTTTGAGCTTTTAAACGGCCATTTTCTTGGAGGAATTCCCTTTAAGAGGGCCTTAAAGGTGGGTTTTCTCTAAGAAGCGCTCCTGCGGAGCGCAAGAAAAAAGCAAACCTAAATCCAAACGTTTTCAAAATCATGGAATTCCACAGCTCACGGGAGCTGTTAAAAGCGCAAACGCTCTTGAAGAAGCCCCTGTTAGAAGAATCACAAACTTTGATGAAACTTTGCGAAGGCAAAGTTTCTTGGTGAAGCTTTTTCCAAAAGCTTCTTGCCAGCCTTTCCTGAAGGACATTAATAGCTTCAAACCGCTCTCATAGCGTTCAAACGTTTCAACTGATAGCGAAAGATAAAGTCACTTTACTCTCCCCTTCCAAGAAGGATTCCCACCACTATCAGAACCAAGCCCAGAACGGTTGTCGGTTCTATTCTCTCACCCAGGACGAGGGAGATAAAGAACAGGCTGAGGAAGGGCACAAGATAAGCTAGGTTCGAGGCGAAGGCAACGTCGCTCTCAACTGCCCGGTACCAGAGGAGGAACGTAACCCCCATCTCGAACAGACCTACATAAACCGCACCCGCGAGGCCCTGAAGGGGAGGCACTGAAAACTCTCCCGAAACGGCAACTGCCACGGATATGTATGCAAGCCCAAAGATGAAGTTCCAGAACATCTTTTCAATGAGAGGCCTCCCGTCCCGGAGGTTCAGCAGCCAGTAGCCCGCCCAGATAACCGCGCTCCCCAGGCCGAGGGCTACACCTATTGGGTCGGTAAAGTTCAGTCCCGTGACGTTGCCCTTCGTCGCAACGATGATTGCGCCCAGAAAGCCAAGGAAGAGGCCAAATACCGTCCTCATACCGGGTCTCTTCCCAAGGAGCGGGATTGAGAGGAGGACGAGCATCAGAGGCCAGGTGTAGTTTAGCGCCTGGGCTTCCTGGGCCGGCAAGCGGTCGTAAGCGGAGAAGAGCACGGTGTAGTAGAGGAAGGGGTTTATCAGACCGAGGTAGGCCGAGCGGAGGTTCTCCCTCGTGGGCCTAAACTCCCTCGCGTAGAGGATTCCGAAGAGGACGAGCGAAGTTAGGGACGCGTAGAACAGGAGCTGAAGCGGGCTCATGTAGCGGAGCGAGAGCTTAAAGGCGCTGGCAACCGTTGACCACAGTAGCACCGCACCAACGGCGTGTTTTTTAGACATGATCGAAGTGGAAGAAGAGAAGAATAAAAAATTTCCGGAATCACTCCTCCCTAAAGGCACCGTACTTCTTGGGGTCATAGAAGGGCGGAGTTACAGTTACAGCCTTCTTGGGCTTGCCCCTAATCTCGACCTCAATTTCGAGGCCCGGCTTGGCATACTCTTCCTTCACGAAGGCTATTCCGATGCCGATTCCAAGGAGCGGTGAGAGCGTTCCGCTGGTGACCTCACCGATGACCTCACCGTTGGCCAGAACCTTATAGCCTTCTCTCGGGATTCCCTTGTCAACCATCTTGAAGTGCACCATCTTCCTGCCGAGGCCGCGCTCCCTCTGCTTGAGGAGTGCCTCCTTGCCTATGAACTCCTTGTCCCAGAATATGGCGAAGTCGAGGTTGGCCTGGAGCGGGGTGACCTCGTCAATATCAGTGCTGAGGAGCTGGAGCTCCTTGGTCTCGTTTCCGTATAGGGTGTAGCCGGCCTCAAGCCTGAGGGTGTCCCTTGCTCCAAGTCCCGCGGGCTTTATGCCGTACTTCTCGCCGGCCTCCAGAATCGTCTCCCAGACGTGCAGGGCCTTTTCGGGCTCGCCCCTCTTCTCCGGGTCGGGGTGGTAGGGGTTCTTATCTTCGAAGTAGACCTCGAAGCCGTTCTCACCGGTGTAGCCGCTCCTCGAGAGGAGCATCTTGATTCCGTCGAGTTCAACCTCCTTGGCCTGGAACCACCAGAGTTCGTTGATGTCTATGCCGAAGAGCTCCTTCGCGAGGTCCCTCGCCTTCGGGCCCTGGATTGAGAACATGACCATGTCGTAGGTCTTGTTTTCGATTTCGAGGTCAAGCTCGCCGAACTTCTCAATCCCGCGCTTTATCGCGTTGAACCAGGCGTCGAGCTTCTCAAAGGCGTCGCTGTCGCAGACCATCATGTAGGTGTCGTCCCCCATGTTGAAGACGAGGGTCTCGTCCTTAACGGCTCCCCTCTCGTTGAGGACGAGCGTGTAGGTTCCGCTTATCGCAGGCGGCTTGCTTATGTCGTTAGTCGTGACGTACTGGAGGAACTCAAGAGCGTCCTTACCGCGGAATATGAACTCTCCCATGTGGGAGACGTCGAATATTCCAACGCCATTCCTGACGGCGAGGTGCTCCTCCTTTATGCTGGAGTACCAGATAGGCATCTCCCAGCCCGCAAACTCTTCAACCTTCTTGGCATGCTCCTTATGCCAGTCGAAAAGGTGAACCCTCTTGACCATAGCAATCACCGCTCAAACTTGGACTTGAACGTTATAACGCTTTCCAATAGCTCATCGCAACGATAATAAACATTGGAGGACATATTTATACTTGGGTGACCAAAATGTTTGAGAGAATTCTGTATCCAACCGACTTTTCTGATGTATCTCTCCACGCGCTGAGGACGTGCATCCCCAAGCTCTTCGAAATGGGGGCCAAGGAGCTCTACCTCCTCCACGTCATAGACCTGACCGTTGCAGAGCTTGAGGCATTTGAGCTTGAGGAAATCTACCGCGAGAAGCTCGAAGAGCTCGCAAAAGAGCTCAGGGAGAAGGGAATCAACGCCAAGGCAGAGGTGAGAGTGGGAATTCCTTCTCTGGAGATAGCCGAGGCCAGCGAGGAAGCTGGGGTAGACCTCGTCGTGACGCCAAGCGTCGGCGAGAACGTATGGAGGCAGATGTTTCTTGGGAGCACCGCCTCGAACCTCACGAGGACGACGAAGAAGCCCGTCCTGTTGCTCAAGTACGTCAAAAAGGACGACTCCTTTGAGCTGGCGGTGGACTGCTCCGAAATCTTCAGGAGACCCCTCGTGGCGCTCGACTTCTCCAAGTGCTCCATTAAGATAGTCAAGACCGTCAGGAAGTTCGAGGAGCTCATAGAGAAGGGAATCCTCCTCCACTCGGTCGATTACGGAAAAATCGACGAGCTTGAGCACAACATTGAGATCGCCAAGGAGAATCTTGAAAAGACTGCCAAAGGAGTCAAAGCCGAGTTCGAACGCGAAGTCCTGGTGGGAGCCGCAAGCCAAGCGATAATAGGAACCGCTCTAGCCAAAGGGGCAACCCTCATAGTCATCGGCAAGAAGGGACGCAGCGTCCTCAAAGACCTGATACTCGGAAGCACTGCGGAGAGGGTCATGAGGGACTCAAAAGCTCCCGTCCTCCTCGTCCCGTGCGAGTGACCTCAGACTGGAACGGCTTCCTCATCACTTCGGTAGCTACCCTGTTGCCATCATCGGTCGTTTCTTCCTATCTTTTCGGCCTTATAAAGCTACTCCCTCGTGCTCTCGCCGGTCATAACGGCGCTCGCCACGATGTGTGCAAGCCTGAGGGGCTCGGGGATTAAGCCCGTCCTCGTCGTTACCCTGACGACCTCAAACGCGGTCTCGGGCTCCAGCCCGACGGCCTGGACGTAGAGCTTTCCTGGGATCATCTCAAGGAGCGGCGGGGCCTTTCTGAGAAGTTCGGCCCGCCCCTCCCAGTCGGGGAAGTGTTTCCTCAGCGCGAGCTCCATCACCTTCAGGTCTGGCCTCTTCCTTACGACGACAATAACCGGCAGGCCCGTCTCGCGGTGGAGGGCCTCAAGGTCGACCACGTTGAAGCCGCCGTAGGTAATCCCCTTGAGGAGAATCACCCTCAAGTCCTTGAAGCGGGAATTGACAACGGCATCGATAAGCTTCTCCGTGGCATCGGTGCCGTCAACGGTTATCCACCTCGATACCGCACCAACGACTTCCCTAGAGCCCTTCATGACGACGCCAAAGAGGATTGTCTTCTCCCTTTCGAGCTTGGAAGAAAAGGAGAAGGTCCCGTCGTCAAACCCAACGACGCGGATTTCGGGTTTAACCTTCCTAATCATCCAAACAGCACCTTCGCCATCCACTCTGAGTACTCCCTGTTGAGCTTGTCGAGGTCAATTCTGGCTATTATGGGAACAGTATAGGGGTGGAGCTCCTTCAGAGCCTCCCTGAGGTCTTTCCACTTGCTGACCTCGGTCTTGAGAATTACGCCGATTTCCCGGCCCTCCTCGATTTTCCCTTCCCACCAGTACATGGCCTCGTGCTCCCTCATGTTGGCGCAGACTACCAGCTTCCTCTCAAGGAGCTCCCTGACGACTTTCCTAGCGCTCTCCCAGTCAGGGAAGGTCGTGTAAACGAATATCGCCTCCATCGGACATCCCTTATATAATGGGCCAATAAAGCTTAAATTCATTGTGGGAGAAATTGAAACGGGATGGTGTATGGGCAAGGTCAGGGCTCACCTAAGGATATACGGAAGAGTCCAGGGAGTGGGATTCCGCTGGAGCATGCAGAGGGAAGCGAGGAAGCTCGGAGTGGCTGGCTGGGTAAGGAACCTGCCGGACGGCAGCGTCGAAGCAGTCATAGAAGGCGATGAAGAAAGGGTCGAGGCACTGATAGGCTGGGCCCACCAGGGGCCGCCCCTAGCGAGGGTAACGAGGGTGGAGGTAAAGTGGGAAGAACCGGAGGGCCTTGAGGGCTTCAAGGTCGTTGGGTAGTCGCCTCAAGGAGAACTCTCTTCGGGCAGTACTTGACCTCACAGTAGTTGCACACCAGCTTTTCCTTCTCCCTCTCAGGCGTGTGGAGTATGAACTTCTGGAACCCGCGGATGTCCTTTATCTTTGCGAACGTTTCGACTGGGAGGGTGCCGTCTATGACGATGAATATCTTGCTCGTTCCCTCCCGCAGGTTTCTGCTGAAGACCTCCATGACGCGGACGTTGTTCTCGGCGAGAATCCGCATTACCTCGGCAAAGGCCCTCTCGTAGCCCCCCTTATCCACGTCAATCTCAAGCACTTCCCAGCCCATTAAAGGCGCGACGTCTATGAGGCCCGGAAGAGGGTTCAGGCGCTCGAAAATGAGCTTGAGGGAGTAAGTCTTCTCGATGTATTCTATGGTGTGGTAGATTATCTTCCTGTTCACCCCTATTGCCCTCGCGAGCTCGCTTATTGGAACCTCCACGTTCCTGATGTAAATTTTACCGTTACGCACGCTCAGGCCGTTCTCAAACAGGAACTCGGCAACCTTTCTTCTGGCAGGATAGTTCTTGAAGTAAGCCTCGAGTATGAGCATCATCTTTGTCCACCTCTTACTCATATGTGGGTAGGAATGGATATTTAAACTTTTTTCTGGAGACAAAGGTTAATAACGCAAATACCCTAATGCCCACACAATTCGAGAGCTGAGGGAGGTGAGAAAGATGTTTGACGTCATCGGGATGGGCAACCTCAACTACGACATAATTTTCCTCCTTGACCGCTTCCCCGAGTTCCATGAGAAGGTCGTCTCAAAGGAGGCACACTTCGGCCTCGGAGGTGCCGCCGGGAACACGATAAGCTGGCTCGCGACGTTCGGACTGAAGACCGGATTCATCGGCGCCGTTGGAAGGGACGAGATTGGCGAGGCCCACCTGAGGTACTTCGAAAAGCTAGGCGTTGACACGTCCGGCATAGACGTTGTTGACGTCCCGTCAGGAGTGGCTGTGGCCATGGTTCACGGGGACGACAAGAGGATTATCAAGCACCCCGGCGCCAACGCACTCAGGAAGTTCAAGCCGGACTACGCGAGAAAGGCGAAGCTCCTGCACCTCTCGTCCAACCCGCCGGAGCTCATAGAGGAAGCCGTCCGCTTCGCGAACGCCAACGGAATCCTGATTTCGGTGGACATCGGAGAGGCGACTCTGCCGAGAGAAGTTGAGGGGATGATAGACCACCTCCTGATGAACGAAGACGAGTACAGGAGGAAGTACGGCTCCCTCGACACTTCCCTCAGCAACGCAAAGAACCTCATAATAACCCTCAATGGGGGAGGAGCACTCGTCCGTGAAGGGGACGAGACCTACGAAGTCCGCGGACTGAGCGCAAGGGTCGTTGACAGCACGGGGGCGGGAGACTCCTTCGACGCGGGAGTGATTTACGGGGTTCTCCAGGGATGGTCTCTCAGAGACGCCGCCAAGCTCGGCATGCTCCTGGCCTATCTGACCGTCCAGAAGGTCGGCGCGAGGAGTGCAATAATACCGCTCGAAGAGGTCATCAAAATGTCAAAAGAGCTGAACCTCGATTTGCCATGGTAACAATGGCCCTCCACCGTTGGAAAACCTTAAAAATTCGGGCTTCAAAAAAGGTTAGAGAGGCTAAAGAGCGGAGGTGAGCCCTTTGGAAATAGTGATTGACAACTTCAAGCCAAAGATAACAAGGCCATTCAAGAGAAAAAACGAGTACTGGGTCAAGCTCATCCTTCCTGATGGAGAGGAGTACATAATGAAGTTCAAGAGCCCCCTTGAGGCAGAGGACGCGATATACGGCATGCTCGACGACCTTCAGGTCTACGGAGGAAAGGTCAAGCTCAAGCTCCGCGAGGGGAACGTCATCGAGGACATCGAGGTTATCGAGCTCTACAAGCCGTCCGCAAAGGAACTCCTCAACGAGTACTTCAACGACTGACGTCCTTTTCTGTTCATTATCGTTGTCATTTTGACAGGAAACTTATATATAGCCCCACGCCCAATATTTATATTGGAGTCTATCCGTTTAGGTGTCTTAGGCACCACGATCAAATACGTGGAGGTCGTCCCAGTGGCAAGACGGAAGGACAAGGAGCTCATCGAGATTGCAATGGACATCGGTGGAGAAGAGGCCGTTGAGGTAGTTAAGGCCCTCGAAAAAATGAAGGAAGCCACCGACGAGGAGCTGGCCGAGAAAACGGGCATAAGGGTCAACACTGTGAGAAGAATACTCTACCAGCTCAACGATCAGGGGCTGGCCGACTTCAAGAGAATCCGCGACCCGGAGACGGGGTGGTATTACTACTACTGGCGCCTTGAGACCAAGAGGCTGCCCGAAGTAATAAGGGCCAAGAAAATGGCCGAACTGAAGAAGCTCAAGGAGATGCTCGAAGAGGAGACCAGCGAGATTTACTACTGGTGCGGTGAGGAGGGGCACCCGAGGCTCACCTTCGACGAGGCCATGGAGTACGAGTTCCAGTGCCCGATATGCGGTAAGATGCTCATGCAGTACGACAACAGCCGAATTGTCGAAGAGCTCAAGAAGCGTATAGAAGAGCTTGAAATTGAACTGGGCCTCAGGAAGAAGCCCAGGCAGAAGAAGAGTTAAAATAAGGGGGAATGGCTCCCTTTAATGAACTTCGGGGATGGTGAAGATGGAAGAAGTGGTTATTCTTGAGAAGGTTTACGGGGACAGGAGCGGTTTTGACAAGCTCAACAGGAAGCTCCGCCCCCTTTTGGCGGACCTGGAAGTCGAGTGGAAGCTCTCGGCAACGACCAAGAACTGGGTGAAGGTAAGCCTCTCCGGCGAGGACGAAGAGGTAAGCGCCAACCTCGTCAGAGAGGAGTTCGGCGAGGTTCCCTACAGCCTCAAGAACGTTGAAGTTGGGAAGACCTACAGGGGGCGCTTCATAGACCTCGGTAAGGTCGGGTACGGCACCTACGTCGATATAGGGATTTTCAAGCCCAGGCCAAAGGACGCGCTAATTCCCCTTTACTACCTCAAGAAGACCTTCAGGGACAAGCCGGTAAGGCAGATGATACGCGAGTTCGGCTGGATTGACAACCTCCCGGTAGAGGTGGAAGTCACTGACATCGAGTTTGGGGCGAGGGAAGTCGAGCTCGCCTTCAGCGAAGCCCAGCTGAGGAAGATTAAGGAGTGGCTGAGCGACGGCCACGACAAGCTCTTCATAGCGGGAACCATAAGCGAGAAGGTCGAAGAGGCGCTTATCAAAACCGGTCACGGAAGGGACGTCAAGAGGATGGAAGAGCTCGGGCTCATGGAGACCCTTCTCGTCCTAAAGAAGGGCACCCAGGCACCGGGCATCATCAAGGAAATCGGCCCCCACCTCAAGGGAGCCGTTTTCGGGGCAATCAAGTTTGAATGACCGAGTGAACGAGCCTGACTGCGAGCACTGAAATGAGAACCAGGACGTAGGGGAATAACCCCTCAACGAAAGGTGCCATCAGAAAGAACGCAAGCGTCGAGAGCGTTATGAACGCAGTCGGGCCCTTCCACCTTATTTTTCTAAAACTTGCCGCCAGGGCGTAGAGCAAAACTACAAGGCTTAAGAAAGACTGCGATACTATGCCCTCAAAGAAACCCACGTTGAACTGAAAGCTCGTCCAACTTGCCAACCAGTCGGAGCCGTAAACTCTAACCAGAGCTCCAAAGCCAGCCCACGTCAGGACAAGGTAGAGATAGTTCATGGACTTTCTTCCGGGGTACGTGAGGGCGAGAAACAGGGGAAACAGCAGGGCGTAGGGGTTCACGAGGGACGCGACGAGCGTGGCGAACGAAAGCACCAGTACCTGAACAGTTCTTCCCATGCCAGGGGTAACTGGCAGGTTCATTGCCAGGGCAAGGGCGAGGAGCATCAGTACGACGCCCGGGAGGACTGAGCCGAGGGCACAGACCTCGGAGCGGAAGACCGGCGAAGATAGGGCCAGCCCAAGGGCGACAAAGCCGAGTCCCCTCTCATGTCTGGGCGCAACATAAAAGAACAGTCCTGCCATTGAGAGGAGGAGAAGCCAGTGAACCAGCCAGAGGTTCTCGTCAACCGGAGGGATGACGGAAAGAATGCCTCCCACCAATGTAGCCAGTGGAGAAGACGACGCTCCACCGGATGAAACGGTCAGTGCCTCAAAGAGGAAATTCACTGAGTTTTCAGAGAGAGAAGGTTCATTGGAGACAAAGAACCACGAAAGTACCAAAGAAGCCGCAAGGATAAAGAACCTGGGGGAGTAGTCCCTGCCCTTTCTGAGACTGAGCACCACGAGAATGATTATAGCCAGCGCCAGCACTGCAAAGACGGTTAATGCCTCCTTAGTAGGGGCCCAGATTTCGGAGAAAGCCTCGTGCGTCAGGTAGATGTTGTCCTCGGCCCCGGTTATAAAAACGGTGTCGTTAACGACAACCACCATCGGGGAAAGGGAGAAGCTTTCAGGGAGACCCGTCAGGTTCCAAAGCAGTCTCATCTCGGGGTTCTCGTAGACGTTACCAACGAGAACTGTTGTGCCGTTTCCGTGCTCCAAGACCTCACCGAGCTTTGCATCAACGTAGCGCGCCCAGCCCCTCGCCCATGCGTCCTCTCCGGGAACAACTTGATAGGTTGTGTTGGACTGCAAAAACTCTTCAAAACTGGCCTTATCAGGATAATAACTAACCCCGCCGGCAGAAACGGGCGGCAAGAGGAGCAGGAGAAGCAAAAGCACGGCCGAAACCTTTCTCATTCTCCCCCCTCTGTTATAAGTGGAGACAGGGGTTAAAAGCTTAACGTAGCCTGGTCCAGCGCGGCCCCATCGCAACGGCTCCCGCCGGCCTGAGCCGCGCCGGGGAAAAATGAGTAAAAGGAGTTAAAAATCACTCGGTTTTCTGCTCCTCTCCCTCCCCCTTGAGCTCCTCAAGCTTCTTCACGAGCTCATCGGCTATCTCCATGAAGGCCTTCGCCGCAGGGGTGTCGCCGTAGAGGACTATCGGCATGCCGGCGTCGCTGGCTTCCCTGGCCTTGAGGTCTATCGGGACATCACCGAGGAAATCAACCCCCTCCTTCTCGGCCAGCTTCCTGCCTCCGCCCTTGCCGAAGAGGTCAATCTCGTTGCCGCAGTGCGGACAGATGAGGTAGCTCATGTTTTCAACGACGGCTATGTAGGGCACTTCCATCTTCTTCATCATGTTGACGGCCTTGCCGGTGTCGAGGAGGGCAACTTCCTGTGGGGTAGTGACTATAACCGCCGCGTCGAGCTGGACGTTCTGGACGACCGTGAGGATTTCATCGCCCGTTCCGGGCGGGAAGTCGATTATCATGAAGTCGAGCTCACCCCACTTCACGTCGCCGAGGAGCTGTTTGATGGCCTTGGTAACGAGGGCCCCACGCCAGATTATCGGCTGGTCTTCGGGGACGAGGAAGCCCATGCTCATGACTTTGATCGGGGTCGTCTGGCCGAGGAAGTCGTTCATGGGGGGAATCATCTCGAAGTGCCCGTCCTCCATGCGCTCGGCCAGGACATCGGCCTTGTCAACGCCGAGCATCTTCGCCACGTTCGGCCCGTGTATGTCCGCGTCGAGGAGGCCAACGTAGTAGCCCTTCTTGGCGAGGGCCGTGGCAAGGTTAACCGCAACGGTGCTCTTTCCAACGCCACCCTTACCGCTGAGGACGGCTATCCTGTACTTCCACTTCTTCTGCTTCTCCTTAATCCTCTCGGTGAGCGGGTCAGTGCCCAGACCACCCACGTTAAGTGTCGGAGCCTTGATCGTCATTTACATCACCGGAGAGAATAGTTCGGGCAACTTAAAAACCTTTGTCCCAAAATCCGGCAGAATTGCTCAAATATGGGTAGAAAAGAGGGGAAAGGTTCACTCCTCCGGCTTCGGGAGGGTGACATCGACGCCGAGGACTTTCCACATGGCCTTTATCTGCTCGCGGAGCTCGTCGATGGCTTCAGGCTTCTTGAAGAGGTGCTTGAACCTGCCCTGGAGCTTGAGGTACTCCTCTATGGGCTTCTTAAACTCGATGGCAACTACTTTACCTCCCTCGCGCTTGACCTTGGCGCCTCCTCCGGGCGGCTGTATCTTGATGTTGTGGAAGTCGCCGTTCTCAATCTCGAAGAGCGGCCAGACACCGGTCTCGATGGCGAGGCGGGCTATCTCAACGCCCTTCTCAAGCGGGCTCTTCCAGCCGGTCGGGCAGGTGCAGTGAACCTGGACGAAGGCCGGGCCGTCCACCTTGGCGGCCTTCTTCATCTTCCTGACGAAGTCGAACGGGTTTCCAATGCTGGCGGTGGCGACGTAGGGCACCTGGTGGGCTGCAGCTATAAGCGCGACCCACTTCTTGGGCTTGTCCTCACCGATGGAGTACTTGCCGGGCGGGCTGGTGGTCGTCCAGGCTCCATAGGGGGTCGAGCTCGACCTCTGGATTCCGGTGTTCATGTAGGCCTCGTTGTCGTACATGAGGTAGACCACGTTGTGCCAGCGCTCGAGCATACCGCTGAGGGCCTGCATACCGATGTCGGCGGTACCACCGTCTCCACCGATGGCCAGTATCTTGCCCTTCCTTCCGAGCTTCTTCCAAGCGGCTTCGACACCACTGGCGGCGGCGGCCGCGTTCTCGAAGGCAACGTGCACCCATGGGACTTTCCAGGCAGTGTACGGGAAGACGGCACTAACGACCTCCATACATCCGGTGGCCTGGGCTATGGCGAAGGCGTTCGGGTCGCCGTACTTCTCCTCCATGGCCTCGCTGAAGGCCTTTGTGGCGAGCTTAAGAGCGATGGCACAGCCACAGCCGGCACACGCAGCGTGGCCCGGTGCCCAGTACTCGCGAGTGGTAATGGGGGGCTTCCTAACGGCCATTTTCCTCACCTCACAGGATCTCCTTCCTAAGTCCTATCCAGTTGACCTCATCAAACTCCTCTCCAGCGAGGGCCTTCTGGGCGATCGCGAGGGCCTCGTCGAGGTCCTTGAAGGTGACGTCCCTTCCACCGAGACCGAGGATGAAGTCGACGATCTTCGGCTTCTCCTCCTGGTTGATGAGGGCCCTGCTGAAGTCCTGGAAGAGTGCTCCACCGACGCTGAAGGTGACGTTCTTCTCAAGGAGCGCGAGAACCTTGGCCTTCTTGGCGAGCTCCCTGACCTCCTCGGTCGGGAACGGGCGGTAAACGGTGAGCTTCGCGGCACCGACCTTGAGGCCCTTCTCCCTGAGGTGGTCAACATACTCCTTGACGGTTCCGGCGAGGGAGCCCATGGTGACGAAGATTATCTCCGCGTCGTCGGTCCTGTACTCCTCAACCTTCTGGTACTTTCTACCAAAGCGCTTCTCGAACTCGGCGAAGACCTCGTCGATGACCTTCTTGGCGTTCTCGTTGGCCTGCCAGACGGTGTAGCGGGCCTCCATGTAGTGGGCCGGGAAGGCGAGCGTACCCTGGGTGATCGGCCTGGCCGGGTCGAGGTAGGCGTGCTTCGGCTCGTACTCGCCGAGGAACTCGTCAACGAGCTCCTGGTCAGGTATCTCGACGGGCTCGACGGTGTGTGTGAGAATGAACGCGTCGAAGCCGACCATCGCCGGGAGGAGGACACGCTCGTCCTCGGCGACCTTGAAGGCCATCAGGATGAGGTCTAAAGCTTCTTGATTGTTCTCGGCGTAGAACTGGAGCCAGCCGGTGTCGCGCTCGCTGATGGTGTCCTGCCAGTCGTTCCAGATGTTGATCGGAGCGCTTAAAGCCCTGTTTCCAACGGCGATGACTATCGGAAGGCGCATTCCCGCTGCTATGAAGAGGATTTCATGCATCAGGGCGAGACCCTGGGAAGCGGTCGCGGTGAAAGTCCTGACGCCCGCGGCGGAGGCACCGACACAAGCGGAGATAGCGGAGTGCTCGCTCTCGACCTTGATGAACTCGGCGTCGAGCTCGCCGTTGGCGACGAACTCGCTGATCTTCTCGGGGACGAGGGTTGACGGGGTAATGGGGAACGCGGCTATAACCTTCGGCTTGGCAAGCTTCGCGGCCCAAGCGGCGGCTTCATTTGCCTTCATAACGGTTCTAATCGGCATTTTTCACCACCTCACTTGCTCTCCCTAACCATAACTATGGCATCAACAGGGCACTCGTTCGCACAAATACCACAGCCCTTACAGTAGTCGTAGTCAAAGACCGGGTAGCCCTCCTCGTCAAGGTAGATTGCAGGCTCAGGGCAGTAGATGTAGCAGAGGTAGCACCTGGTGCACTTGTCCCTGTTGAACTCGGGCATGAAGACTCTCCAGCTTCCGGTCTTGTTGATTACGCTACTGCCCGGGATGTAAGCAATTGCTCCCGGTGTCATCTTTTCGCTATACTCCTTCTGAACCCGCTCAATGTCGGCCTTAAACGGACTCTCAGCCATATGTATCACCTCGGGTGAGTTATCAGCGGGAAACTTAAACCTTATGGAAAAGGAAAGGTCAGCCGAAGACCTCGGCAAGCTTCTTGAGCTTCTCCCACTCGCGGAGCACCCAGCTCTGGAGGTTCTCGATGTCCTCCTTTGTCATGTACTTGAACCTGCCCTGGAGCTTGAGGAACTCCTCGATGGGCTTGGGCTCCTTCTTCGGGCTGGGCATGTTTATCTTGTACTTGCCGTTCTCGTACTCGAAGAGCGGGAAGTATGCGGTCTGAACGGCGAGCCTCGCGAGCTCGATGCTCTTGTCGGTCGGGGCGCGCCAGCCGGTCGGGCACGGGGCAAAGAGCTGGATAAAGCTCGGGCCCTCAATCTCCCTGGCCTTCTTGAGCTTTCTTATAAAGTCCTCGGGATAAGCCACGCTAGCGGTCGCCGCATATGGAATGTTGTGGGCTATGACGATGTCGATGACCTTCTTCTTGTGCCTCTTCTCAAGGAAGTGCTTCTTTCCGCCCGGAGTGTTGGTGGTCCACGCACCGTAGGGGGTTGAACTTGACCTCTGGATTCCGGTGTTCATGTAAGCCTCATTGTCGTACATTATGTAGACCGCGTCGTGGCCCCTCTCAAGGAAGCCCGAAAGCGCCTGGAGACCGATGTCGGCGGTACCACCGTCGCCGGCCCAGCCGACGACCATGACTCCGTCCTCGCCCTTGACCTTGATTCCCCTCGCCTTCAGGGCGGCCTCTATACCGCCAAGGACGGCACCGGTCGTCTCGAACGCGGTGTGGAAGAGGTTCGCATCAAGGGCGGTGTAGGGCCAGGGGCCGGCTATGATGGTCGAACAGCAAGCCGGGATGGTGAAGATGGTCTTCCTCCCGTAGGCCTTGAGGACGTAACGGAGGCCCAGGGCGGCACCACAGCCCTGGCAGGCGGTGTGACCAGCGTAAAAGTGCTCCTCAGCGGGAATGCTCAACCTCTTCTTAACGTTCTCAGGAATCTCCATCGTTCTCACCTCTTAAGGTGGTACCAGTCAACCTCCACATCAAGCTCGCCCTTCTCGATTATGGCCTTCATGTTCTCTGCAATCTTCTTGACGTCCGGCACTGTGAAGTCCCTGCCTCCGAGACCGACGATGTAGTTCTTCATTATCGGCCTCGCCGAGGTGTTGTAGAGCGCTCCCTTGGCCTCGTTGAAGAGTATGCCCTCCTGGCCGAAGGAGAAGTTCCTGTCGAGAACCGCTATTCCCTTAACGCTCTCGGCTATCTCCTTGAGCTCTTCCTTCGGGAACGGGCGGAACCATCTAACTTTCGCGTAGCCGACCTTGTAGCCCTCCTTCCTGAGGAGCTCGACGGCCTCCTTGACGGTTCCCATGAGGGAGCCCATACCCATGAAGACGAAGTCGGCATCGTCAACGTAGCCCTTCTCAATCATATCGCTGTAGTCCCTGCCGAAGCGCTCGCCGAACTCCTTACCGACGTCCTTGATGACCTTCTTGGCGTCTTCCATGGCCTTGGCTATCTTGTAGCGGAACTCGTAGTAGTCAGCCGGAGTTCCAAGGGCACCGACTGAAAATGGCCTGCTGAAGTCGGCCAGGTCGTAGAGCGGCTTCCTCGGCGGGAGGAACTCGTCAACGAGCTCCTGCGGAATCATCTCGACGACGTCGTAGGTGTGGCTCAGGATGAAGGCGCTCTCAACGACCATAGCCGGAAGGTTGACGGTTTCGGCTATCTTAAAGGCCATCAGGACGCCGTCGTAGACCTCCTGGTTGTTCTCGGCGTAGAACTGCATCCAGCCAGTATCACGCTGGGCCAGGCTGTCGGTCTGGTCGTCCCAAACGCTCCACGGCGGAGCCATGGCACGGTTAACGTCAACCATAACTATCGGCAGTCTCGCACCGCTCGCCCAGTGGAGCATCTCGTGCATGAGGGCAAGGCCCTGGGCGGAAGTAGCCGTGAAGGCCCTCGCACCGGCCGCGGAAGCGCCTATGCACGCGGCCATGGCGGAGTGCTCGCTCTCGACGGGGACGTACTGGAGGTTCTCAACCTCACCGTTGGCTATGAACTCGGCAACCTTCTCAATGATGCTGGTCTGGGGGGTTATCGGGTAAGCGGCAACTACCTGGACGCGGGCGTGCTTGACGGCGTAAGCGGCCGCGTAGTTACCACTCACAACCTTCCTAATAGGCTTGTACTCGGCCATATCACTTCTCCTCCTTCTCCATTGTTATGGCCTTGGTCGGGCACTCGTTCGCACAAATACCACAGCCCTTACAGTAGTCGTAGTCAATCGCCACGTAGCCGTCTTCCTTGATGTATATCGCCGGCTCTGGGCAGAACTTCCAGCAGATGTAGCACTTGACACACTTGTCTTCATTAACAACCGGTATGAAAGTTCTCCAGTCGCCCGTGAAGTTTACCAGGGTAGTCCCCAGGGTTATCGGCGCCTCCGGGTACTGCTCAACAGACGTGAAAGTGAGCTTCTCGGCCCGCGCCTTCTTTTCTCCAAACAAAGTGTTCAACTTCACCACCACCCGCCTCTTTAAGGAAGGGAAGAGAAGATCAGAGCTCGTAGACAACGGTCTTGTTGAATGCCTCTTCGGCGGCCTTGGCGTTCTTCTCGCCGAGGGCTCCCGAGAAGGTCTCCTTGATGGCCTCCTTGACGTAGTCGAGCTCGACTATGCCGGTGGCCTTGGCGACGGCGCCGAGGATAGCGGTGTTGGTGATCGGGAGGCCGAGCACGTCAAGGGCGATGGTGGTAGCATCTACGAGGGCCAGCTTGGCCGGCTTCTTCTTGAGCTTCTCAAGGACCTCCTCCTTGCTCTTCTCGGTGTTGACGATGACTATTCCGTCGTCCTTGAGACCGGCGGTAACGTCGACGGTGTCGAGAAGGCTCGGGTCGAGGACGACAACGATGTCGGGCTCGTAAATCTGGGTCTTAATCCTTATCGGCTTGTCGTCAATCCTGGTGAAAGCCGTAACCGGCGCTCCACGCCTCTCAACACCGAAGAAGGGGAACGCCTGGACGTACTTGCCTGCCTTGAAGGCTGCTGAGGCTAAAATGTTGGCGGCCGTAACGGCACCCTGTCCACCCCTACCGTGAAAACGTATCTCAATCATCTTCCCTGCCTCCTTGAGGTTTTTCACCCGTAGTTAATCCGAAACATTTATTTAGGTTTCGGTATCGTGTTTAGGAATTCTAAATGGGGATTTTTTGGGTAAAGGTGAACTTTGAGTTCCGCCGATGGTTTTTTTCGCTCATCGTTTCCCGAAAACTTTTTTAATCAGCTATATAGACTATATAGGTCAGGTGGTGGGCATGGAGGGAATAGCAATAGCAGCGATTGCAGTGGCCTTCTACATCGCATGGAACATAGGCTCAAACGACTCGGCGAACGCCATGGGAACCGCCGTAGGTTCCGGAATACTGAGCTTCCGCCAGGCAACCCTCACGATAGCGATATTCGTCCTTCTCGGGGCATACCTGAAGGGCCACAAGGTCATGAAAACGGTCGGAAAGGGCATAGTGCCCGAAGGCTTCCTTACGATGGAGATGGCACTCATAGCCTTATTAGCCGCAGGGGTCTGGGTGACAATAGCGACCGTAAAAGGCCTCCCGGTTTCAACGACGCAGGCAATAGTCGGGGGCGTCATAGGGGTCGGCTTAGCCATGAAGGCCCCCGTCAACTGGGCCACCCTCGGAAAGATAGCCGCCGCGTGGGTGGTCTCGCCAATACTATCTGGAGTCTTTGCAATGGTTCTCTACAAGTTTTACTCCCGCATGATTTCGAGCATAAAGAGCGTCTCGACGATTGAGACCCTCTACAAGGCACTCGCTATTCTCGGAGGCTCTTACATGGCCTTCAACTTCGGGACTAACGAGGTGGCCAACGCCTCCGGGCCGATAGTTGGTGCCGGCTTTATGGAGCCCAAAACAGCTGGAATCCTCGTCGCCCTAAGCCTCGCGGTAGGCTCTCTTACATTCAGCTACGCTGTGATGCACACCGTCGGAAAGAAGATAACGGCCCTCGGCCCCGTCTCGGCCTTCGCGGCCCAGTTCGGCTCTGCCATAGCTGTCAGCCTCGCCAACTTCTTCGGCCTCCCGGTCAGCTCAAGCCAGTCCATAGTGGGCGGTGTCGTCGGGGTCGGCCTGCTGGCCGGGCAGAAAGTCGAGAAGAGGGTCATCAAGGACATCATATTCGGCTGGGTGGCGACTCCTTCGACGGCAATTGTGATTTCATTCGTCCTCGTCAAGATTTTCAGCCTCGCCGGAATGGTGTGAGGGTCAGGAGGGGCGCTCTATCCTGGCCCCCATTCTCGTGAGCTCCTTCAGCATGCCGGTCTGAATATAGGCCCTCACCCTTGTCACATCACCGTAGTCCACCGAAAGAACCTCGCCCACAGAGCTCACGAAGGAAATGACGGCGGGAACCTTTGAGGGGTCTTCAACGACTATCTCAAAGTGGCCGTACTTCGGTAGCTTGAGGAGAGTCCCCTCAAGGAGTGAGTAGAGCTCGTCAAGCCGGCCCTCTTTGGCAGATACCTTCGCAACGCCACCTATCGGGATTCCCAGCTCTTCACCGAGTTCAGCTATGAGCCTCGCCTTCTCCTCCGCGTCTTCCCGCTCGATTAGGTCAACCTTGTTGAGGACAACCAGGAGGGGCTTGTCGAGGGCCTTCAGCTCGCGGAGGACGTCTATAGACGCCCTAAACTTCCTCGCAATTTCACGCCAGGGTTCGCTCGAATCGAGGACGAGGAGGACTATATCCGCCTTGACTATCTCTTCAAGCGTCGAGTGGAAAGCCTCGACTATGAACGGGGGGAGGCCGTCTATGAACCCGACAGTGTCGGTGATGAGAACCCTCTTGCCCCCTAACCTGAAGCGCCTTGTAGTGGTGTCCAACGTCGTAAACATCTGGTTTCTGGCCTCTACGCTCTCCCCGGCCAGCGCGTTGAGGAGGGTTGACTTCCCCGCGTTCGTATACCCGGCAAGGGAGACCAGTATAAAGCCCACTTCTTCGCGCTTCTTTCTCCTGACTTCGCGCTCGGCCTTTACCCTTTCAAGCTCCTTCCTTATCTTACCCATGCGGTAGCGTATGTGTTTGAGGTACTGATGGGTCTGGTACTCACCCATGCCCTTAAAACCCGCCCTGTCACCGAGCTTGATTCGCCTTATTGCCTCTTTTACCAGCGGAATTTCGTACTGGAGGGAAGCCAGCTCGACCTGGAGCTTGGCCTCCTTGGAGTGGGCCCTCTTTTCGAAAATCTCAAGGACGAGCTGCCAGCGATCCATTATCTCAACTCGAAGCTCCTTCCAGAGGTTGTACGCCTGGGAGGGGGTCAGCCTGTTTGCAAAAATAACCTTATCCGGCCCCAGCTCTTTAACGAGTTCCTTAAGTTCTTCAAGCTTTCCCTTTCCTATGTTGTAGCGCGGGTGCTCCTCACGGTTCTGCTCAAGGACGGCCACGACATCATAGCCCGCGCTCCTAAGGAGCTCCTCAAACTCCACGCGGCTGAGCCTTTCCCTTCGAGAGTACCTGATGACACCTATTGCCCTCATCGTCTACCCCCTTGAAGGGGGGCTTAATAACCTTTGGGCTAAGCTTAAATCCAAACACACCGTAATATGTTAGGGGAAGACAATGCCGTGGCTAACACTCCTCGCCGTTCTGAACGGTAAAGATATAATTGTAGATAAAGGCGGCATAAAAGAAGACCTCTTGGCGTGGCGTCTTAATGACATCAAGATGCTAGCCGAGGAGTACGACAAGGCCTTCACGACCCTTCTCGAACTGCTAAACGACGACAACCCCCACGTGAGGGCGAACGTTATTCAGGTGCTCATGGACATGCTCTCAGAAGGAAAACTAGAAGGCGAAAGGCTAAAGCTCGCGCTCGATTCCGTGCTCGAGCTGGTGAAGGACGAAGACGAGAGGGTAGCACTGAAGGCCCTTGAATTCATAAACGCACTCCTTGAAACCGGTGAACTCACGGAGGAAGAGTATAAAAGGGTCACCGAGGCGCTGAAAGAGGTCGTGAAGTCCGGAATGCCCATTCTTGGCGAATATGCGGCCGAGGGCCTGGGCAAACTAGGCGCAAAGGTCGCCAGGATAGCATACAAGATAATCCAGTGGCTGTTTTCGCTCATAGGCTCAAGCAAAAAGAGGGAAGTCCAGAGCGCGGCGATAACTGCCCTGACCGAGATGGCCATGAAGACCAGCGACAGCAGGGTTCTAAACGAGGTCTTTGACGGAATATCCGACCTGCTCGCACACCCCGACCCGTACGTCGTTGAAAGGGCCCTCTACTCCATTGACCGAATGCTCTCAAGGGAAAAGGACATCAGCATGAGGAACAAACTAAAAGCGATAACTAGAATAAAGGAGCTTAGAAGTGACATCAAGCTCGGAACCAAAGCGTCCCAGGTGCTTGAAAAGCTTGAAAAAGCCACCGTGACGAGCGAGGAGGTAATAAGCGAGGCAGAGGCCAAAAAGAGGCTTGAGATAAGCCAATACAGCATAGACGACGTTGACAGGCTCTTGGACGCCGGAAAGACCGAGATAGTCGCAGAGATGGCCAAACTCGACTCAAACGTTATGGACATGGTTCTCGATATGCTGGAAAGCGACGACTACAGCAGGAGAATGGACGCGCTCTGGATTGTCGCACGGCTGACGAGCCACTTGACCCCAAGCGACGCCTATAGAATTCTTCCCGTGCTCGGGGACTTCCTGAAGAGCAAAAACCCATGGGCCCGTGAGACGGCCGCGAAGGTTCTCGCAGACATATACGCCCTCTACCCGGGCACGTCCAGGTTTTTCACCACGCTCCTTGACACCCTCCTTAAGTCGGGCAATCCAAGGGACGTTGAGGGGGCCCTCGAACTAATGGCCAAACTCTTAGACAGACTGCCGTCAAAAGATATGTTCACCGGAATGCTCAAGCTGGTTCTAAGGCTGCTGGACGACGAGAAAACCAGGGGAGTTACACTCCGCGTCCTCGCGAGGGAAGCACAGAAGCTCCTCGACCTGGACACGGAAGACCTCTTTGCGCTGGAACACAAGCTAAAGGAAATCTACGGAAAAGAAGGTGGAAAATACGACAACATAATAGCGGGCCTCATAGACGTGATAGAGGACATCCTCAAAATGCGCAGACAGGGAATAGTGATGACGAGCGATTGAGGTACGGCGAACAAAAGGGTAAGAGGAGATTATTACTCCCCGCTGAGCTTGAGGATTGCCTCAGCTATGTCGCCCTTCGTTTCTTTTAGGGCCTTGAGGGCCGTCTCCCTGTCAACTCCGGCCTGCTCCATGACGAGCTGGATGTCCTCTTCAGGTATCTCAATGACTTCCCTAACCTCCTCACTCCCGGGAACAATCTGGTAGGTCTTCTCGCCCTGGACGACCATCACGGTAACGGCGGGATCCTTAAGGACGATCTCCTTCCCCTCAAACCTCAGGACGACCTCCTTAACGCCCTCAAGCTCCTCCATCTTTATGCCGAGCTGGCGCATGAGCTTCTTCATCTGCCTCGGGTTCATACCCATCATCATGACCACCTAATAAGGAAGTCCCTCCGCAGTTTTAAAAAGGTTGGCAAAGTTTTTCAGGTGCTCCGCGAAATCCCGTTCGGTGAGAGTATGCCCTACATCCCACAGAGGGTTCCCTCTGATTTCCAAATTCTATTCGGCACACTGGGTGTAGTCCTGCTTTTTCTCGTATTCTGGCTCTTCTCTAACTGGATGAAGAGGTACGCAGAGAGAAAGGAGAAGGAAATCGAAGAGGAGCTTAAAGAGTTGGAGCAAATTGGGGAGCTACATTAGCCTACGTACAGACCGTTTGTCCCAGAACTGATAAACATAGAAAAAGAGCCGTGCCGCAGTTAGGAGAAGAAAAAACCTTCAGCCTCAGGCCCCTTCCTTTTCATCGCCGGGGAAGTTTGAGGTCTCCTCGTTGGCCTTCATTATCTTTTGCCTGTACTCCTCGTACTTCCTCCGCGCCTCTTCTGCCTTCTCCTTCTCGCCGAGGTACTCGTAGGCCTCTGCAACGTGCTTCCACCACATCGGGTCATTTTCAGCTTCCTTGAGGCAGTACTCGAGGAACTTCTGGTATGCCTCGCGGGCCAGCTCCTCTCTGCCGAGCTTCCTCGCTATGTTGCCGACGTCCTCCCAGAAGACGCCCTCCTCCTGGGCCTCCTTGGTGTAGTACTCAAGGGCCTTCTCCCAGGCTTCCTTAGCTTTCTCCTCGTTTCCGAGCTCCTCGTAGAGCTTGGCAACGTCCTCCCAGAACCAGGGCTCCTCCTCGGCGTACTTTTCAAGCGCCTTGGCGGCCCTCTCCATGTTTCCGGCCTTCTTCCAGTACTCGTGGGCCTCCTTCAGGTAGTAGGTGTCCTTTTCCTTGTCGTAGAGGGCCTCGTATATCTCGGCGGCCTTCTCGTACTTTCCGGCCTTCTCGTAGGCCCAGGCGGCGCTCTCAAGCCAGCCGAGCTTTAGGTACATCTCCGCGGCCTTCTCGTAGTTGCCGGCCTTCTCGTACTTCCTGGCGGCCTGCTTGTAGCGGCCCATCTTTTCAAGCTTCTCAGCGGAGCGGAAGCGGTCGGCTATGCTCAAATCGGGCTCGCTTATGTACCATATTCCGAAGGCCAGCAGGAGGACGAAGAACGCTATGATTCCCCCAACGATTTCGAGCTTCTGCCAGGTGAGCACGAGGTAGGAGCCGTAGCCCGCTATCGCGGTGAGGACTGCCAGAATGGCCCCGTACTTCCAGCTCTCGGCGTAGAGTGTCAGCGCCGTAAAGAAGAGCAGCGCGAGCGTGAAACCGACGAAGCCTATCGCGAGGACAACCTGCACCAGCTTCCAGAAGCCCCAGTTGTAGACTATGAAACCGGCCACCGCAAGGAGGGCAACGAGGAAGCCGATTATATAGGCTTTCAGCTTGTCCATTCCTTCACCCCCTCAAGTTCGAGCAGGAACTTCTTTTCTTCAATCCCAAGGTTATAGTGGCCTATGCCGTCATTCGCCACAACCCTGTGGCAGGGGACGATTATTGGATACGGATTCCTCTTCATCGCCCCGCCGACCGCTCTCGGCGACGTTTCAAGGGCCTTTGCAAGGCTACCGTAGGTTATAACAGCCCCTCTTTTAACGTTTTTCGTGAGCCATTCGTAAACGCGCCTCTCAAAGGGTGTTACACCCTCGAAGGAGAGCTCGGAAAGGGCTTTCCCGTTGTCAAGCTCCCCAACCATAACGCGATAAACGAGCTCGGTGTAGTTGCTCGGCTGGACGTCGAGGGAAATGGCAACGTTTCTCCCCCGCAGGAACTCGGCAAGGTTTCTGATTCTCTCCAAAAGCTCGCCCCTCGTGAAGGCGAAGCTTACACCCTGAATCCTCCCGTGAAAGATTACCCCAATCCAGACGTCTCTCCCGTTGACCCTAAACCTCTCCACCGCGAGCATTCAGCATTCCTCCAGCCTCTTAACGGCCCTTCTCAGCGGGCCCATGAGGGTGTGCACCTCCCGACCATAGAGGAAGGCCTTACCGACTGCCTTCCGGAAGACCTTAACGAAAACCTCTCGCCTCTCCTCGTCCTTGGGGTAGTTGAGAGCGTTTAAAAGCTCGGCCCATACCCTAACGAGCGCCTCCTTTTCCCGCAGGGTCGCCGGCTCAAGGGCCTCAACAGATGGCTCGGGCCTGGCCTTCGAGAGCTCATAGAGTATAACCGCAACTGCCTGGGCGAGGTTCATAACGGGGTAATCCTCGCTCGTGGGGATTGTGACCGTGATGTCAAGCCGCTCAAGCTCCTCGTTTTTCAGGCCAATGCTCTCCCTGCCAAAGAACAGGCCCACCCTACCGGTGTAGCCCTTGAGGGTCTCCCTAAGCTCCCAGGGGTACATAGGGGCCCGGTATGGGATAAACCTTGCCCCAGGTTTCCCGGTAGTCCCCACGGTCAGGTCAAACAGCTCAAGGGCTTCATCAAAGCCCTCCAGCACGACGGCGTTATCGAGCACGTCCTTGGCGTGAACGGCGTAGCTGTAGCTCTCCTCTGTCAGGTTCGGCCTCACGAGGACTAACCTCGAAAAGCCGAAGTTCTTCATGGTCCTCGCTATCATTCCTATGTTCGCCGGCCCCTCCGGTTCGACTAGAACAACAGAGAGCATCGGTATGCATTTAAGGGGAAGTCTTTAAACGGTTGCGGTGGGAGTAATGTATTCGCTGGCTTACATTCCGCTTGTCCTCCCCGCGGTGAAGAAAAAAGCAAGGCCGTTTTCGGCGGGGGCTTTGCTGGCCTTTGCGGTGAGCTATCCCCTCCCAGAGGAGGCCATGTACGGCCTGATTGCGCTCTCCGTTCTTCTCCTTGCACTGGGCTACCCCTACGAGAAACAGCCCGTTAAGTTCTGGGAGCGCTTCTTAAACGCCGTGATAGGGGGCACTGGCCTGGCGATAGCGCTCGGCCTCCGTGAACTTGGAGAGGCAGGCGCAGTCCTCGGCGTTGCAGTTCCATTCCTGCTAACGAAAAACAGGGTTCTTGCCTCGTTTGGGCTCCTGCCCGCGTCGGCGCTCTACCTGACAGGGGCTTACAGGGTTTCAGAAAACGCGAAGCTGACACTCTTTGCGCTGGTTTACATCTATTCGCTCCACCACATGAGAAAGCTGCTGAGGTGAGACCATGAAAGTCTACGTGCTCGGTGCGGGAAGCATTGGCTCCCTTTTCGGTGCCCTCCTGGCGAGAGCGGGGCACGACGTCCTTCTCATAGGGAGAGAGGAGCAGGTCCGGGCAATCAAAGAGAAAGGGCTGAGAGTTGTGGGCGCTGAAGAGTTTAAGGTGAAGGCAAAGGCGACGACTTACGCCCCCAACGAGCCCCCGGAGCTGCTTCTCCTGACAACGAAGTCGTACTCGACGAAGACGGCCCTTGAATGCGCGAGAAGATGCATAGGGGAAAACACGTGGATTCTAAGCGTCCAGAACGGCCTCGGGAACGAGGAGCTGGCACTAAAGCTGACACCGAACGTAATAGGCGGAGTAACGACCAACGGGGCCATGCTCGTTGAGTGGGGAGTCGTTAAGTGGGCGGGAAAGGGGATAACCGTCATCGGAAAGTATCCGACAGGAAGAGCTGAGTTCGTTGAGGAAGTCGCGAGGGCCTTCACCGAGGCGGGATTAGAAACGAAGGTCACAGAAAATGCCATCGGCTGGAAGTGGGCGAAGGCAATAGTGAACTCCGTGATAAATGGGCTGGGAACAGTTCTGGAGGTCAAAAACGGTGTCCTCCGCGAGATACCGGAGCTCGAAGGAATTTCCATAGAGATAGCGAGGGAAGGCTGCATAATCGCCCAGCAGCTCGGCATCGAGTTCGAAGTCCACCCCCTTGAGCTCCTCTGGGACACGATAGAGAGGACAAAGGACAACTACAACTCGACCCTGCAGGACGTAATGCGCGGGAGGAGGACGGAGGTGGACTACATACACGGCAAAATCGTGGAGTATGCGCACTCGGTCGGCCTTGAGGCCCCGAGGAACGAGTTGCTGTGGGCACTTATCAAGGCAAAGGAAAACCTAAATAGGAGTTCCACGAATCCTTAAGTGGGGTGTGAACATGTCACTCTTCGGGGGTAAGGAGAACGACGTTTTTGAGGCCATAGACAGGCACCTTAACGTTGTTTACGAGACCGTCAAGACGTTTGAGAAGCTTATCGAAGCCTACCTCAACGGCGACTTCGAGAGGGCCAAGGAGCTTGAGGAGGAAGTAGGGACCCTTGAGAGCGAAGCAGACAAGCTCAGGAGGAGCATCGAGCTCATGCTCTATGAGGGCGCCTTCCTCCCCGCCAGCAGGGGAGACTACGTGAGGCTGAGCGAGCTGATAGACCAGGTCGCCGACGCTGCCGAAAGCGCGGCCCACACCCTCATTCTGGCCAAGCCTAAGGTTCCGGGAGAGCTCAAGAACGACCTAATGAACCTTGTAAGGGAATCCGTGAAGACGTACGAAAAGCTCATGGAAGCGGTAAAGGCGCTCAACAGGGACGTAGATAAAGCCATAGAGCTCGCCAAGGAGACCGAAGACCTCGAAGAAAATGCCGATGAAGTAGAGTACCGGCTCAAGGGGATGGTGTTTGAGAGCGAGACCATAACCACCTACGCAAAATTAATATGGAACCAGATTCTTACAAAAATCGGCGACATAGCCGACCGCGCGGAGGACGCCTCCGACCAGGTCATGCTGATGGCTATAAAGAGGAGGGGATGAAAAATGAAAGTTCTCGTTGCGGCGCCACTTCACGAGAAAGCTTTGGAGGTTTTGAAAAACGCAGGTTTTGAGATTGTTTACGAGGAGTACCCAGACGAGGACAGGCTCCTTGAGCTCGTCCGTGATGCTGACGCTATCATCGTCAGGAGCAAACCAAAGGTTACGAGGAAGGTTATAGAGGCCGCTCCAAAGCTCAAGGTCATCGGAAGGGCCGGCGTCGGCCTCGACAACATAGACCTTGAAGCGGCAAAGGAGCGCGGTATAAAGGTCGTCAACAGCCCGGGAGCGAGCTCAAGGAGCGTTGCCGAACTGGCAGTTGGGCTCATGTTCGCCGTCGCCAGGAAGATAGCCTTCGCCGACAGGAAGATGAGGGAAGGCGTCTGGGCCAAGAAGCAGTGCATGGGCATCGAGCTTGAGGGCAAGACCATTGGAGTTATCGGCTTCGGAAGGATAGGCTACGAGGTCGCCAAGATAGCCAACGCCCTCGGCATGAAAGTCCTGCTCTACGACCCCAAGCCAAACGAGGAGCGCGCAAAGGAAGTTGGAGGAAAGTTCGTCAGCCTTGAGGAGCTCCTCAAGGAGAGCGACGTCGTTACTCTACACGTCCCGCTCCTCGATGCAACTTACCACCTCATCAACGAGGAGCGCCTTAAGCTCATGAAGAAGACCGCGATACTCATAAACGCCGCCCGCGGGGCCGTCGTTGACACCGAGGCCCTCGTCAAGGCCCTTCAGGAGGGCTGGATTTACGGAGCGGGCCTCGACGTCTTCGAGGAGGAGCCACTGCCGGCGGATCACCCGCTCACCAAGCTCGACAACGTTGTTTTAACGCCGCACATCGGCGCCTCAACTGAGGAGGCCCAGATGCGCGCTGGCGTTCAGGTCGCGGAGCAAATAGTCGAGATTCTCAAGGGCTGATGCCCTTTCCCTTCTTACTTCTAACGCCCGCTGAACCAAGTTCGGTGTTCTCGGGGCAGATACTACCAGTATAGTGTGATAGTTTGGGCGAAATGTTTACCAGTATGGTGGTAGAGTTTTGGGAAAAAGTCCGCCAGTATAGTGGTAAACTTTATAGGAAGTTTGCACCAGTTTAGCCCATGAAGGCGGAGAAACTCAAAAGGATTTTAGCCGACCAATGGGAGACCCTCCGCGAGAAGCTCGAAAGGGAGAACATCGTCGAGAGGGAGCTAAAAGAGAAGATAGTGAAAAACTTCAGCCCAACGGCCCACATAATAACGGGGCCGAGGCGCTCCGGAAAGTCCGTTCTCTCGGCAACCCTGCCGGGCAAGCCACTCTACGTGAACTTCGAGGATCCTGCGATGGCAGGGTTCGAGGTGAGGGACTACAAAGAGCTACTCAAAGCCGGTTACGAGCTCCTCGGCGAGTTCGACTACATAGTCCTCGACGAGGTTCAGGAAGTTGAAGGCTGGGAGCGAATGGTCTCGGTTCTGAGGGAGAGCTATCCCACCGTCGTCACGGGAAGCAACGCCCGCCTGCTCTCGCGGGAGTTCTCAACCTACCTGACCGGCAGGTACCTGAGCTACACCCTCCTCCCGTTTTCGTTCAGAGAGTTCTTAGCTTACAGGGGAATTAAGCCGGAGGTTAGAACCACGAGGGACGAGGCAAGGGTAAAGAGAGCCCTAACGGAGTACATCGAGCGCGGGGGCTTTCCAGAGGCACTGCGCTTCGGCAGGGAGTACCTCGTGAACCTCTACAACGACATAATCACGAGGGACGTTATAGTCCGCTACGGCATTAGAAACGTCCGCGAGCTGAAGGAGGCCGCGTTCTATCTCTTCTCGAACTTCGCGGGCAGGTTTACCTATAGCAAGACAAAGAACGTCCTTAGAATCGGCAACGTCGAGACGGTCAAGAACTACGTCGAGGATCTCCAATCGGCCTACCTGATATTCGAGCTTCCCAAGTTCTCCTTCAAGCCGAAGGAAGTCGTTAGAGGCGATAAAAAGGTCTATGCAATCGACACGGGAATGCTCAACGCCGTCCTGCCGAAGGTTTCCGAGAACATCGGCAGACTCATGGAGAACGTCGTCTTCCTTGAACTCCTACGGTTCAAATATTACAAGAGACCCAGTGTTGAACTCTACCATTATCGGGACACCAAAGGCGAGGTGGACTTCGTCGCCAAAGAGAACGGAAGTGTTGAGCTGATTCAGGTCACCTACGCTTCAGAGGAAGGGGAGATAGCAAAGAGGGAGCTGGAAAGCCTGTTCAGAGTTATGGAACTCTTCGGCGTGAAAACAGGGACGCTCGTGACGTGGGACTACTCCGGAGAAATAACGAGGGACGGACTACGGGTTAACGCCGTTCCCCTCTGGAGATGGCTTTTAAATTTTCGCGTCAATCTTTTTAACTTTCACACCCAACCTTAGACAGGTGAGTGCCTATTGATAGATGCCATCGTCGAGGCGATAAGGCTCGCTGTGACGAGGATTCCAGACGACGTCGTTTCCGCTTTGAGAGAAGCCTACGAGCGCGAGGACAACGATGTGGCGCGCTTCAACCTCGGGAACATCTTGAGGGCGATAGAGATTGGCAGAACCGAGTCAATACCCGTCTGCCAGGACACGGGGACGCTTACGTTCTTCGTAGAGGCCGGCGTGGAGAGCCCGTTTCTCGGAGAAGTTAAAGACTGGCTCGTCGAGGCGACGAGAAAAGCTACCACGGAAATCCCGCTCAGGCCCAACGCCGTGGACGTTCTCACAGGGGAAAACTCCGGCGACAACACGGGCAAAGACGTTCCAGTAATCCACTGGGAGCTCGTCCCTGGTGATGCTATAAGAATAGCGGTACTCCCCAAGGGTGGCGGAAGCGAGAACTGCTCCGCCTTGGCAATGCTCACGCCAGGCGAGGGCTGGGAAGGAGTTAAGCGCTTCGTGGTCGAGAGGATTAAGGCCTGCGGTGGAAAGCCCTGTCCACCGGTTGTCCTGGGCATAGGCGTCGGCGGTGGCGCCGATTACTCCCTCCTGCTGGCGAAGAAGGCCCTCCTCAGGAGGGTCGGCGAGAGGAACCCTGACGAAAGGATTGCAGAAATCGAGGGGGAGCTTCTGGAGGAAATCAACGCCCTCGGAGTCGGCCCGATGGGGATGGGCGGGAAAACGACCGCTCTGGACGTGAAGATAGAGGTCACCCACAGGCATCCTGCGAGCTTCCCCGTTGGTCTAATAGTCCAGTGCTGGGCCAACAGGCGGGCCTTCGTGAGGATAAAACCCGACGGGAGGGTCGAGGTGTGGCAGTGAGGCTGAGAACCCCGCTGAGCACGGAGGATGTCCTTAGACTGGAGGTGGGGGACGTCGTTTACCTATCGGGAGAAATCGTTACCGCGAGGGACTCGGCCCACAGGAGGATTCTGAGCCTTCCGAAGGAGGAACTGCCCTTCAACCCCGAGGGGGCCGTAATCTACCACTGCGGGCCCGTCGTGAGGAAAACTGGAGAGGGCTACGAGGTAGTCTCGGCAGGGCCGACGACGAGCGCGAGAATGAACCGCTACCTCGACGGGGTTCTTGACCTGGGCGTCAGGGGGATAATAGGGAAGGGAGGAATGAAAGCTGAGCCGTTCAGGGGCAGAGCGATTTACTTCGCCTTCACTGGAGGGGCCGGCTCACTCGCCGCCAAAAGCGTAAAGCGGGTCAGGGCCGTCCACTGGCTTGACCTCGGAATACCTGAGGCCCTCTGGGTCCTTGAGGTGGAGGACTTCCCCCTGCTGGTTGCAATCGACGCGCACGGGAACTCGCTCTACCGGTAGGCCTTACGCTCATCATTCATGGGGACTATGAACCTGGAGTAGAACTCCCTCCACTTCCTTAGCCTCTCCGCGACCTCCTCTGGATTAACGCGAACCCTTGCAACGCCTTCCTTCATGGCTTCCTCAGCGACAGCCTTCGCCACAGTGGGGTGAACGTCGGGGTGGAAGGGTGAGGGGATTATCTCCTCCTCGCTCGGCTCTATCACGGAGGCCATGGCCTTTGAGGCTTCGATTATCATGCCGTCCGTTATCGTCCTGGCCCTCACGTCAAGGGCCCCGCGGAAGATTGCAGGGAAACCGAGCAGGTTGTTTATCTGGTTCGGGTAGTCGCTCCTCCCCGTTGCCACGATCCTCGCACCGGCTTTCTTTGCCTCTTCCGGCAGTATCTCGGGCGTTGGATTGGCGAGCGGAAACACTATCGCGTCGTCGGCCATGCCTCTTACCCACTCGGGTTTTATGACGCCCGGCCCGGGCCTCGTGAATGAGATGAGAACGTCCGCTCCCCTGAGCGCCTCAGCCGAACCTCCCTCAACTCCCTCGCCGTTCGTTCTTGCCAGAAGTTCGCCCCTGTATGGAAACAGCTCTTCAAGGGGAAGGTCTGAAGTCAGAACCCTCGGCTTCCCATCAACGAGCTCAACGACGCGGACGTTTTCAGGCTTGACGCCAGCCTTGACGAGGAGCCTGAGCGTTGCAAAACCGGCAGCACCGGCCCCGAACAGTGCGATGCTGACCTCCCCCAGCTTCTTGCCGACGACCTTGAGGGCGTTGATAAGGCCAGCCAGAACGACGCTCGCTGTCCCCTGCTGGTCGTCGTGAAAGACAGGTACCTCCAGCTCTTCCCTGAGCCTCTCCAAGATGTAGAAGCACTTCGGCGAGGCTATGTCTTCGAGGTTTATCCCACCAAAGGAGGGTGAAACGGCCTTAACGACCTCGATGAACCTTTCTGGTTCTTTTTCCGCCAGAACGAGCGGAAAGGCATCAACACCGCCGAAGGCCTTGAAGAGAAGCGCCTTTCCTTCCATCACGGGTAGGGCGCCGAGAGGCCCTACGTCGCCGAGGCCGAGAACCCTGCTCCCGTCGCTCACCACCGCAACCGTGTTAGCCCGATTGGTATATTCGAAAACCTTCTCAAGTTCTCTGCTTATCTCACGCGAAACCTCGGCGACGCCTGGCGTGTAGGCCAGCGGGAGCGTCTCCCTGGTGAGGGGAACCTTCGGAATGACCTCTATCTTGCCGTTGCCTATGAAGTTGCCCCTGTGAAACTCCTTCGCGTCCATTCAACCACCGGAGGGGTTGGCATGAGGAAGTTAAAATGCCTTTCGATGAAGGGAAAAATTGACAAGAACCGGTCAGGGGCCGATTAGCTCATCACGGCTCAGCTACCTACCCTCACATCATCCCAGCCCCAAAGCGGTGCGAATCCAGAGCGGAATGAGGCCTATCTTCGGGAACACCATCTCGGCCTTGGCCTCGACGGCGTAGGCTGGGACACAGCCGGCCATATACCCCTCGGGGAGCAAGACTTCCAGCGGGCCTTCAGAGGAGGGGTACGGGGGGTCGGGGACGGGGTTGTTGTCCCCCCACGTCACGTAGCACGTCTCGGGCCTTCCGTTGATTTTAACGGTGGAAACGTACCGGACGCGGTGGATTATCGGGTACTCGTAACCGGGGCGCTTGTAGACTATAACGTCGCCGACCTCCACTTGGTCGGGGCTCGTAACGCCCCTCAGGAGGACGATGTCTCCCCGGTAAAACACCGGCTCCATCGAGCCGCTGACGACTATAACTAAGGGAGAGTCCGTGTGGAGGGCCACCCTAAGCCCCACGTGGATTCCAAAGACGACGACCAGTGCAACAACGAGCCACGCTACTTCCCTCTTCCACTCCCCCATCTCAGGGCCTCCATATACGTGGCGATTCTAACGGCTATGGCACCTATCGCGGTGCACGTCTCAAGGCTGACTCTCTTGCCCGTGACGTCCATATGATAGCGTGCCAACTTAAAGGTTTCCTTCGGGAGACCGTGTCTCCCGAGCCCGATGAGGAGCAGAAAACGCTCGCCGTTGAGAGCCCTCTCAGCAAGTTCTAAGGGGGTTATCTCCTTATCCCCAGAAGGCTTTCTCGTGGTCGCCACAGGAACCCCAAACTGGGGCGGAAATCCCCTCTTCGGGAAGTCCAGCAGGTGGAAGCGGTTCCCGCGGGCGAGCTCAATCAGGTACTTACCCCCCTCTCCTATCGTGGTGTGCCCGCTGACTTCCTCCGCAACGTCGAGGGGCTTTCCGTCGAAGGGGAACCCCACAAGGGCCAGGTGAAAGCCGTAGGCGTATGCTATCGGAGCGGAGCGGGCTATCGCACGAAGATGGGCCTCGTGAAGCCTCCTAACATCGTATGTGTTGTACAAGGCTAAGGTCAGCATCGGCATGGTTCTTAGAACACTGGGAATGTTTATAAGGGTTTAGAAGCTAGTAAAAACCACTATGACCACTCTAGAGGATATCCGGGCTCTGGCGGAGAGGGGGCAGTTTGAGGACGCGCTCGGGCGGATTGAAGAACTTGACAGCAGGCTAGACCAGATAAAGGCCCTCATAGACGTCGCCATAATTATGAAGGAGAAAGGCAATCCTGAGGACTGGATTATAGGACTCATTGAGGACGCCGAATACATAGCTGGGCACTGTAAGGACCCGTACACCAGAACAGTAGGATACGGCATAATCGCGTTTGCTTTTCACACCCTGGGATACTACAATGAAGCCTCAGAGGCATTTAACACGGCCATAGATGAGGCCGGGAAGATTAAGGACCCCCTGGCACGGGGACAGGCCATAGCGACTGTAGCCTACTACATCGCCACCACCGGCGACGCCGAGACCGCAATGGAGCTCTTTAATACGGCCTTTGAAGTGATAGCCAGGGCCGAGGTTGAGTACCGGGCCAAAGTTGACGGCCTCCTTAGGGTGGCTGAACTCCTAGAAAACGCTGGAGACGCGCTGTTCTCAAAGAACGCAATAGAGTTCTACAGAATAGCCTTCGATATCTTTGACAAACTCCACGTGAACCAGAGGGCAGGGGTCGTTGAGAAGAAGCTCCAGCTGGCAGAGATTACCAGCGAGACGGGCCTGCCCGAGATACGGCGGGCCCTACTTGAGGGGCGTTACCACTACGCACTGGCACTCATAAGGAGGAAGTTTAGGGGGGCGTCTAGGCTTATAGGAGAGCTTGAGGCCGCTCTGTGGATGAAGCGCGTAAACGACCCGACTTATATTGACGTGGTCGAAGAGGCCCTTAAGGAGACAAGAGAAGTCGAGCTCTCACCCGCGAGCGCCGAGAGGATAGCAACCCTTCTTACCCAGCTTGGAAGCCTGAGGGAAGCCCTTGCCTTCGCACAGCTGATAGACGATGCAACCAGGAAGAGCAGCGCCCTCAGGGGGATAGCCCTTGCCCTCGCAGAGAGGGAGGAGTACGAGGACGCCGAGAAGGTCGCGGAGCTGATACCTCTACCACACGTCAGAGAGGAAACCTTAAGGGACATAGAGACCATGTCCCTTGGGTGAGCCCATGATTTTCGATGCCCATTCCGACCTGCCGACCTTTGTCTATGATGAGAGAAAGGCCGGAAAAACGCGCGTCCTTGAGGAAAACTATAAGAAGTTCTTCAACGGCTGGGTTAGTTCGAGGGTTATGGCAATCTGGACGAGGCCCGAGAGGAGAAAAGACGCCACCACCTACGGCCTGGAAGTCCTAAACGCTCTTCTGAGGGACGTTGAAGAGAGCGAGCGCTTTGAATTAGTCACAACAGTCAAAGAAATGAAAAAAGCCATAGAAGACGGGAGGGTCGCCCTCTGGCTCGGCCTTGAGGGCGGAGAGCCAATAGGGGAGAGCCTCGACGTCCTTGAGGTCTTCCACAGGCTCGGCCTTAGGGTTCTAACACTGACCTGGAGCCTGCGCAACGCGATAGGCGACGGTGTCTTTGAGAGAACTGGCGGCGGACTCACCAACTTCGGCGTCGAGGTCGTCGGCAAGGCAGAGGAGCTCGGCATCGTTATAGACCTCAGCCACATAAACGAGGCCGGCTTCTGGGACACCCTTGATGTAACGTCTTTCCCGGTCATAGCCTCCCACTCCAACGCAAGGGCCCTCTGCGACAACCCAAGAAACCTGACGGACGACCAGCTGAAGGCGATAGCCGAGAGGGACGGTGTCGTCGGGGCAGTTGCGATACCGAGCTTCGTGGACAGGGAAAGGCCAACACTGGGGAAGTACGTGGAGCACATAAAGTACATGGCAGACCTCATCGGCTACAAACACGTCGGCCTCGGCTTTGACTTTGTTTACTACCTCCAGGGCTGGAGCGGAAGGAGCGTTGAGGGCTTTGAAAACGAGTCAAAGATTCCCGCGCTGGTGGAGATGCTGAAGGAGAACTTCAGCGAGAAAGAGGTAGAGGCAATAACGTTCAAAAACTTTGAGAGGGTTTTTGAGAGGATAACCTAAGGCTTCCTCAGGAAGGAGGGGCATCTTAGGGGCCTCTTGCTGTTGGGAAAACCCACAAAGCCGAGGAATCTCACCTCGCCAGTGAGACGTACTGAGAGCATGCCGAAAGTCTTTGAACGCTCCGTGGCTGAACGAACTGTCTCAGTGCTGAGCTCGACCTCAAGGGTAGGGGGACTGTAACTACCAAGCGCTATGGCCTGCTCCCTGTCAGAGGCCCCCTTTCGCCTCCCTTTTTTGAAAGCATTGACAGCACTCGACAGGACGTTATTGGCCTCTGCCTCCATGAAAACACGGTTCTTAAGCTCCCTGGCCCACCCGCTCCACGCGAGATGACCCGAGTAGCCCAAGAGATAGCCGAGTAAGTAGGCCTTTCGTACGGGGTCGGTCTCCAATAGTATCTCCTTTACCGTCACCGGCTTTTCGCTGAAGCGTTTGCTCATACGAGCGGCCCCCTGACGTAGAGCCCGCGAGGCCCGAACTCAATTCGGTGCATCTTCGTTTCGTGGTTCGTCCTGCGCATCTTGAGAACCTGAATCGCCCTCACCATATCGGCACCGTCCAAGTAGTAGTGAAGCATTATAACGCCATCAACCAGGTAGTATTCCTCCGTATAGCGGTCGAGTTCAGTCATTTCAGCAATGAAGATACTGGTTATCCCCAGATCCTCGATTGTCCTAATAAACGTCGCCAGCTCGGCCCTCTTCTCCGCAAGATTGGTGGTTGGAAAGTCTATCGCCGTCAGGGGATCTATCACGAGCCGTGAGACATTCGCCTCCCTCGCGAGGTCTTTAATGCGGATCATCACACTGCTCCACTGGGGAGGTTTGGCAGTGGAGCCCCAGAGCTCCCTCCCAAGGTCGTAGAGGATGAAGTTCCCATTGGCAACGTAGTCCTTCACCCGCGGATCAAAGCGCTCAAAATCCTTGAGAACTTCATCAGGCTTGTAGACGAGTGAGATGTAAGCAACGCGTTCGCCGTTCCTTGCACCCTCTGCAAGGAACTGCATTGCGAAGGTCGTCTTCCCGCTCCCAGGAGGACCAGTCACTAGGTAAGCCTTTCCGGGTATAAATCCCCCCTCAATTAGCTCGTCAAAGCCGGGCACCCCGGAGGGGATCCTTCCCCACGTCATGTTTTCGCCCCCCACAATAATAAAACCAAGGTGCAAAATTATATAAAAGTATGGCGGACTGTAAGGCTGGGGAAAGGCATGGACGCTTACTTTTTAACGGCCAGGGACGCAAGGAGAATGCTCCTTTCAAGGGGGGCAGTTAAGCTCAACCTCGACCTTAGAAAAACAAACAGGACGTGGGAAGTTGTCCGAGAAGGCGCCGAGTTCATCTTTCCCGACGGTACGCGGGTTGAGAGGGAAATAATCGAAAGAATTGCGAGGGACGAGGGGAGCGTCTACTTCGTTAAGGACGGGAAGGTCTACAAGGCGGCGATAGCGGGTGAGCACTTCTACAAGCTCGTTCCAACAATCCCGCCGACGATAGAGATAAACGGCATCAGGATGCACAGGACTAAGGGGGTAAACCCCCTCCAGGACACGAGGAACAAGGTGAACACGGTCAAGCCAAAGGAAGGAGAGACCGTCCTCGACACCTGCATGGGGCTCGGCTACACCGCCATAGAGGCCTCGAAGCGCGGGGCGTATGTCATAACCATCGAGAAAGACCCCAACGTCATCGAGCTGGCAAGGATAAACCCCTGGAGCAGGGAGCTCTTCACGGGCGGAAAAATCCAGGTGATTCAGGGAGACGCCTTCGAGGTCGTGAAGAAGTTCAAGGACGGGAGCTTTGACGTTGTAATCCACGACCCGCCGCGATTCTCGTTAGCCGGCCACCTCTACTCGGAAGAGTTCTACCGCGAGCTTTTCAGGGTTTTAAAACCCGGAGGAAGGCTCTTCCACTACGTAGGTAACCCAGGAAAGAAATACCGGGGGAAAGACCTTCAGAAGGGCGTCATGGAGCGGCTGAGGAGAGCGGGCTTCATGGGGGTTAAAAGGGTCGAGGAAGCGCTTGGAGTCGTTGCGAGAAAACCCGAAAAGAAGGGGGGAAGGGATTAAATCCCTCCGACCTCTTCAAGCTCTTCGAAGGCCTCAAGGTTCGTGTAGTAGTCCATCAGCTCGGCTATCTCCCTTCTGAGCTTGAAGCTCCTGAGTATTGCAATTCCAAAGCCTATTATTGACGGCCACGCCAGCAGGAGGAGCAGCTTTGCGTCGCTCATCGGTATGGGTCTCGGGTCGGTGAAGCGGTTGAAGTTCCATATCATAAAGGCTATCATCAGCCAGGCGGTGGAGAAGTTGGTGAGCCCGCTGCCGCTCTCGCCGAGCTTGAAACCGGGGATAACGTCCTTGGTGATGGGTGGCAGGAGGTTGCTTCCCATGAATCCGAGCTGGTCTTCGAAGACGTGGAGCCACTGGCCAATCATTGAAGCGATGGCAAGCTCCGTGGCGTGCGAATAGCCTATCAGCTTGAAGAAGGCGAAGACGACGAGGCCTATTATGATGCCCATCGTGAGGGAGTGGCTGAAGCCGTGGTGCCATGGCAAAAACCTGTCCTTGACGACGGTCTTGCCCTTGAACGTGGCTCTCCTGAACGCTATCTCCGGGCCGGAGAAGGAGTCTATCCTCGTGGGCTTGGGGTAGGTCTTGATGAAGGGAACGCTGACCTTCGCTATTCCATAGCGCCTGTACTCGGGCGGCTTGTCCGTTATGGCCACTCCTCCAGGGGTCACTATCGGCCCCATCTCGACGCGGACTTCCCTCTTCGGCGGGTCGAGGTGGACGAAGAACTGCCTGTAAACGTCTCCTGGCAGGCGGATGTTGTGTATCTTGACTATCCTCTCGCCCTCGTGGTAGGCCTCCTCGATGGCCCTTGCTATCGTCTCCGCTATGCCCTGCGGGTGCGGTGCGTCGCTGACGACGAGCTTGAGGGAGCCGTCCTCATCAACATCGACGTAGCCAAAGACGAGCATCTCCCTGCCTTCCTCTATCTTTCCGAACTCCTCCTCGAAGAACTCGTAGTCATCTCCGAAGGCCTCAACGGTAATCTTCCCTGTTCCGTCGTTGAGGGTGAAGACTATGCTGTTGTAGCTATCCGTCACGGTCTCTTCCGTTCCGTCCTCGCGGAGCACCTTGTAAGTGAGCTTTCCTGAACCCCGGACGAGGATTTCCTCGACCTTTCCCTCGACGGCAAAGAACTGGTAGCGGTTCTTCTCGCTAAGCTCGCTGATTTTAACGAGCTTCGGAGCGTAGTGCTTCTTCTCGTCCCACGGGGCCGGGTCTATCTCGTAGTCCCTTCTGGCGAAGAACTTCCCGAACTTGAAGTCCACGAAGTCAGGGAAGTAGGCAGCGGCTGCAGCTATGACGGGGATGAGTATGCCGAGGCGCAGGTCGCCGACGAGGGCGGCGAAGAAGGTCGCCGCCGCGAGACCCGATATGTAGTGCGTGAATCCTCTCATCTTACATCACCCCAGCCCGAGCAGGTGCATGAAGTACCCGGTGTGTCCAGTCATGCTGATGAGCACGGGCAGTACGAGCCCTCCAAGGCAGTAGCTCCTCCTGGTGTTGAAGGCCGCCGCCATCATTCCAATGGCCGTTGAGACGAAGAGCACGACAACTCCCATCGGGCCCGTGAGGAGGTAGGAGATAACTACTAGGACTACTGCCACGATGTACGAGAGCTTCTTGATGTGGAGGACGTTGAAGCTCCTGGCTATGAACTTGGAGAGGTAGTAGGTGAACAGGAAGCTTATTCCCGCGCTGAGCAGTATGACGCCCATGGCGGCAAGGTACTCCGAGTAGCTCTTTGGCGTGTAAACTGAGCTCACGAGCCATGCCGCCGCTCCCCTCGTGAGCCTGAGGTTCGGCAGGAAGAGGAGCGTGAAGGCTCCAACGTAGTAGATGACCCTGTTCACGCCCTGGCTTATGATGAAGGCATCGTCTCCACGCTGGCTCGTCATGTGGCCGGCTACGAGCGCACCCATACCTCCGGTGATTATTGGGTAGACTGCCGCTATGGTTCCACCGAGCGCTCCACCGAAGGTGGCCTTGAGGGCGTTGTATATGCTACTCTCGACCTTGTCCTCTGGGACCTGCTCAAGCATCGGCGGGTTGGAGAGTATGTTGAGGAGAACCCACGACATTCCAAAGAAGCCTATGAACATCGGGGTCAGCCTGGTGTAGGCGCTCGTAGTCGGAAGGAGGTTGGTGTTCATAACGATGAAGCCCAGTATTCCTGAGATGAAGAACACTAGGATTCCGCCGAGTATCTGCCTCCAGGCCAGCCAGAGCCTCTGGAGGGGCGTCTTTCCGCGGTCGCCTTCCTTGGGCCACTCACTCATGAACATGAAGACCACTATGGCGACGAGGAAGTAGGTTATGTAGGGGCTGGTGGCCTGGTAGATTGGAGGTAGAACCTTCGGGAATATGAAGAGCGCCCCCAGCACGAGGACGAGGGTTCCTGCAACTGCACCGATGAGGTAAAGGAGAACCGCCTCATGTCCCCTGCCTAGGAGCAGGTAGCGCTGGGTCGGGAAGAGGAGGAACACCGCGCTCTCGTCGGCGACGCTGAAGTAGACGCTCGATATCGCGCTTACGAAGGCATAGGCCACTATGGCCCCTATGGCGAAGAACGGGAAGGCCTGCACGGGCATGAGCTCGCCGACGCCAAAGACCGCCACGAGGAGGGCCATTATGTTGAATATGTGGAACCCCGGAATCCACGAGATTAGTGAGCCGAACAGCACTCCAGCGAACGACCAAAGTAAAAGGTCGGAGAGGGGAATCATGGCCATCACCTCACCTCGATACAGTCAGTTCTGTAGGGAATGACCTCAACGGTTCCCTTGTACTCCGAGACGTAGCCCGCTACTCTGACCGTCTGGCCCTTCTCGAAGCTCATGTCTCCAGCAACGCTCTTCGGAATGAATACCACCAGCTCGCCGCTTCCGTCGTCTACGGTAAGCTTGATGAAGGAACTGCCCACATAGACGTCCTTAACGGTGCCCTCGACAACGACGGTCTTTCCGAGCAGGTCAAGGGTGACCTTGCCGGTCTTGAGCTCCTCCGCCGGGACTGCCTCAACAACGGTTATGGAGACGACCTTCTTGGCGTCAGCGTCGTAGGTTATCCTGAGGGTGCTTCCGGTTCCAGCTTCCCTCGGGTCTGGGAGGAGCTCTCTCTGGACCGGGAGCTCTGCACTTCCGCTGTCGTCGTGGACTTTCATGAAGTAGCCGTTGTCGTAGCCAAGCTCGTCCCATACCACCGTGAGGTTAACGACTCCGGTGGCACTTGAAAGCTCGGCGACTTTCACTTCTTCCGTTGCGGAGGTCTCCTCAGAGGGGCCCTCGGAAGGTGCCTCTTCCACGATGACCGCGTTGAGGTCGTAGACGACTATCTCCGCCTCACCGTTGTACTCATCAACGTATCCAGCTGCACTGACAATCTGCTCCTCCTTGACGCTGAGGTCGGCTCCACCCGGTATGAAGACCGTTACCTCACCGCTTCCATCGTCCACCTTCAGCTTGAGGTTGCTTCCAACGGTGGCAACCTCGGAAACGGTTCCCTTTACGGCAACGGTCTTGCCCTTCATGGAGAGGTCGACGGCACCCGTGCCGAGCAGTGGCGATGGTTTGGCCTTGATGACCTCAAGCTGGGTTATTCTGCCGGAGAGCGGGTCAGCAACTACCTTAAGGGTGCTTCCGGTACCGGCTTCAAGCGGGTTCGGCAGGAGCGAGCGCTCGGCGAGGAGCGTCGCGCTTCCGGTGGAATCGCTGACTGTCAGGGCGTAGTCCGGCTTCTGGTAGGCAATTGAGTCCCAATTTACAGCCAGGAGGAGCGGTTCAGAGGCGGTCTTCAGGTCGGAGACCGTTCCTTCGACTGATCCGCCCTGCTGGAGCTTTTCAATGGCGAGAGGGTTGAAGACGACAACCTCTGGCTCGCCGCGGTAGATTTCAACGTATCCACCGACCTGCACGATATCGCCAGCAGACGGAACATAGGTCAGCTCATTGGCAGCCGCCCTCGGAACGAAGACCGGCAGGTTACCGATGGTTATCTTGAGGTTGCCGCTGAGGTTTGCCACGTCAGTGACCTTGCCGACGACCGCGACGAGCTGACCCTCCATCTCCGTTGTGACCTCGTCGGGCTTGAGCGGAACCGGGGCCACGGGCACTTCAACCGTGATGTTCTCGCCCTTCACAAGGCTCTCATCAACGACCGTGCCCCTGACAACGACCTGGCTACCGGTACCCGCTTCGAGCGGGTTGAGGTTGAGGAGTGCATCCCTCTGGAGGGAGACTTTAACACCGTCGACGGTGATGTAGTATGTGCCGTCGGAGTACGTTACTCCCTCCAGAGAGCCAGCGAACTCAACGGGCTGACCCTTGTAGTCAGCGAGCTGAGAGGCGCTGACCCTCGGGAGCTCAACGGTCTGGGGCCGGACGGGTTCTCCAAGGGCCCTTATGCCGGCTCCAGTGTAAACAACTATTTCAAGCGCACCGCGGTACTCCTCGAGGTATCCGCCAACCTCAACACCGAGACCGTCCTTGAGCTTGTCAATAGTCTCGTTGGAAATCTCGGCGAGGGTTGCCGACGGAATGAAGACGTCAATCTTTCCAGTTCCGTCGTCAACAACGAGCTTGAGGTTGGAGCCCACCCTGACGACTTCCTCGATGTTGCCCTTCACCGCAACTATCGAGCCAATCATGTCAGAGGTTAGGGTTCCGATGGGCCTGAACTCGGCCTTACCGGGCTTGACGATGCTCAGGTAAGCCGCAACGAGCCTGCCGTCGTCTCCCATCTTTCCGGCAACCTTAATGACGCTCTCGCTCGATACTCTGAACGGGTCGAGGTTTGCGAGAACCTCGCGCGGGGCAATGACCTCAAGGTAGTTCTGACCGTCGGTAAGGGTAATCACGTAGCGGCCGCTCTCGTAGGTTACGCCCGCAAGGGAACCCTCAACGGACATTGCCATTCCTGGATAGCCGTGGGCTTCTCCTATCTGAACGACTGGGGCGTTTTCAATAGACTTTACCGAGACCTGGGAGAGGTCCCTAACGACTATCTCAGGAGATGAACCCTTGTAGAGATAAACTATTCCCGGGGCGTACACAGTGTCGCCAACTTTCACATTGAAGTCATTGAAGACCAGCAGAACCCTTGGGATAAGGACTGCAACCTCAGAGTCGCCCGTGTCCACAGTAAGCAGGTATCCAGAGCTGACGTTTAAGAACTCGGTGACGATGCCCTCAACAGCCACGTAGGTGTTGGCCATATCGGGGGTCAGGGAAGTGACGACCTGAGGGTTCTCGGAGTAGAGCTTCGAGTCGAACTTCAGGCCGTCGAGGTACTGGAGCATCGAGTAGGTGTACGTCTCCCTCACGCGGAGCTGGACTTCTGCAGTCACGTTGTCCCCTGGGAAAGGGATAACGCCCTTTTTCAGCATCTCATCGGCGAGTGGCGAGTATACCCTGACGTCAATTTGACCCGTCCCATCGTCAACCGTGAAAGTTAAGGAAAGCTTTCCGCCCGACTGCGACACGTAGGGAACACTGGCCACTGTGCCGCTAACCCTCACCACCGCGTAGTTCATCATGTAGTTGCCGTAGACGTCGCTTACTTTCACAAGAGGAGCCTGAGCACTCTGAGCGGCGACGAGAAGAATAGCGACGCCGATTACCGACAGGAGAATGGAGATATATTTGAGCCTCGACACGTCGAGCTTCTTCTGTTCTTTCAGCCCGTGGTAGTAGAGCTTTTTCTCACGTTTCTTTTCCGTCATACATGATACCTCCTGGCCATTGATTTGGCAACCCAGTTGATGGATTGTATTTTTAACATTTTCGTGTCAAAATAAGGCAGAGTTGGGCAGTTTTGAGCAAAATAGTACATTACACGTTGGAGAAATAATTAAATACTCTGATTAAAAGTCCACACTGGACAGTGTCAAGACAAGGAAAATCGCGTTAAGAAGAAAAAAGATAACATCAGTTCCCATTCCCCTTGAGTATCTTCTCTACCTCAAAGCCCTCCTCGTACTTCTTGAGCTTGCGCTCGAAGAACTCTATGAAGAGCCTGTAGCGCTTCGCCCTGTGCCTCGGGCTTCCGCGGACGCTGTGGCCGTGGGCGCCGCGCTTGAATATCGCTATGTAGGCTTCCTTGCCCATGTCCTTGAGCACGTTGTAGAACATAAGGCTCTGGTCTAGCGGACAGCGGTAGTCCTCAAGCGAGTGGATTAGGAGTATCGGCGCCTTCACGTTCTGAGCGTAGAACAGCGGGCTGAGCTTCCTGAAGTTCTCGTTCTCTAACGGATTTGGCCCGATGACCTCGACGTCGTACCAGAGCCCTATGTCCGAGAAGGCGTAGCTGGTGAGCCAGTAGCTTATGCCGTTCTCGCTTATTCCTGCCTTGAAGAGGTCGCTCTGAGTCAAGGCCCAGTTGGTCATGAAGCCGCCGTAGCTTATGCCCGTTATTCCAACGCGCTCCCTGTCGGCCTGCGGTTCGAGCTTGAAGAACTCCTCGATGCCGTTCATTATGTCCTCAAAGTCCTCCAAGCCAGTCCTCTCCAGGACGCGGAGCGCGAAGTCTTCGCTATAGCCGTCGCTGCCGCGCGGGTTCACGAAGACGACGTAGTAGCCCTTGCTCGCCATCAGCTGCATCTCGTAGACGAAGCGGTGGCCGTACATCCCCTTCGGCCCGCCGTGGACGAAGACTATCACCGGGGCCTTCTCCTCTTTAACCTCCGGCCTGAGGTACCAGCCGTCTATCTCGAGGTCTTTGCTCTTGAAGCGGAAGTGCCTCGGCTCGAAGGTCTTGAGCTTCCTGAATATCGGCCCGTTGTATTCGGTGACCTGTTTCAGCTCGCCGTCGTAGAGGTAGAGCTCGCCTATCCTCGTGGCGGTCATGATGAGGAGCAATGCTTTGCCATCGCTGACGTCAAGCCCGTAAATCCAGTGGTCGCCGGTAACAACACGCTCGGCCTTCCCGTCCCAGAGCCAGAGGTTTACCCTGCCCGCATCTGGAGTGAGGAAGTAGACCTTTCCTTCCGTGAGCTTGGCTTCCCAGACGTCGAGCGGGCCCTCGTAGATCGGTTTAAGCTCGCCGTCCCAGAGGTACAGCCAGTCGTGCTCGCTGATGAACCGCTTTTCTTTCTTGCCCCTCAGGAGTATTCTCTTTCCGTCGGAGTCAACCGCCTCGAAGGAGACCCTCTCGAAGAGCTTCTCTTCCTCCCCGTCCTTCCATAGGACTATGTCGTAGAACTTGAACAGGGCAGGCTTGCTCCCCTCGCGGTGCGGGACGTTCACAACTATCGCATCGCCGTGCCAGAGGCCACTCGAAAACCTCAGCTTCTCAAACTGTTCGAGTATCTCCTCGCTTTCAGTGTCGAGAACCCAGAATGTGGTCTTCTCCCCGTCGAAGAATCCCATATTGTCGAACCAGACCGGGACGTCGTCGTCAAAGACGAAGTCCTCATCGTCCCTCCTCTTGAAGCCGACAACTAAGAGTCTCCTCGAATCGTCGTTCCACTGCATCGAGCGGACGTTTTTAGTTGAGAGGACTTTCTTGGCGCTCAGGGTCTGGATATCGGCCACCCATATCTCGGTCTCCTTCTTCTCCTCGTTAAAGCGGGTGAAGGCGAGCTTTCTGCCGTCTGGCGAAATCCTCGGTATTGAGGCGTTCTCGATGAAGCGCCTTGAGCCCGTTTCAAGGTCTTCAACAACAACCGTGCTCTCGTACTTGTTGTCCTTCATGTTGGCCTTCGTCAGGGTGTACGCGATTAAGTTTCCCCGTATCCTCGGGTCGCCCAGGTAGGCGAACTTAGAAAAGGTCTCGTGGTTCCATTCGATGCCGGTCATAACGCTATCACCAGGTTTCAATAGACACAGCGGAGTATATAAGCTTAACTTTGATGGACAGCATTGGGCACGGAGAACATTTAAAAAAGAGCCCGCCGATATGATGGGCCAGGTGAGAGACGTGAAGGAGACGAGCGCTATAGCGATAATCTTCTCAACTGGGATAGTCCTCTCACTCCTGCTCAAGAACTACATAGGGATAGCGGTGGCGGCCATTGGAATTCCGGCGTACCTAGCGTACACCGCCCGCGAGCAGAACATCCTCGCGAAGTCGAGGCTCTACGACAGAGACCTCTTTATCATGATTGGAATCTCGGTAGTGGTAATCCTCGTGTTCAACTACTTCCTCGACCCGAGGATTGGGCTCATAGCCCTTGCCGTTGTTGTCCCGCTTCTTGCGGTCTGGGCAGACAGGCTAAAGACCGGAAAGGAGCTCCAGAAGGCGTGAGAGCCGGCCAGTCCTCTTGTATTCCCTCAGCGCTTCTTTAACATTCTCTCGAAAGCCCTCGTCGAGGTCGAACTTTGAGTAGAGCCTCTCGGAAATCGCGTTTTTACCCACGAACAGCATTGAAAAAGTTGACGTGAGGTTGTTGGGCTTCCTCCAGCCTGCCTTCTCGAAGTCTATAATCCACACACGGGCGCCAACTATGATGTGCTTGCCCCCCTGCATCTGGCCGTGGTCGAGGCCGAGCCTGTCGAGGAGGGCAGTCTTTTCGGCTATCTGAAAGAGGTGGCGCTTTTCGATGTCGGCGTAGAGTATAGGCTCGCCCTCGGCGAACTCCCTGACGATGTAGGGGAGTCCCTCAAACGTCCCGGTGAAGAGCAACGGCGGGGTTATTCCAAAAGGCCGTATGGCCTTAAGTATATCGGCCTCCCTGTCGAAGTTGCTCCTCGGGGAGTCTGGTCTCTGGAGCTTTACGATGGCCTTTTTTCCCTTAAACTCTCCCACGAACACGAGGCTCGTCGTCCCCTTGGAGAGCGGCCTAACCCCATCAAACCCAAGTTCACCGAGGCGGGTCAAAAACCGCTCAAGCCTTTTACGACCAATGATGTTCTCGAACGTCATTCTCGATAAGCTTAAATAGGGCGAGGGTTAAATATTTTTGGTGATACCCATGGTGACGGCTTTTATTTTGATGGTTACGGCCGCTGGAAAAGAAAGGGAAGTTATGGAGAAGCTTCTTGCCATGCCCGAGGTTAAGGAGGCCTACGTCGTCTACGGCGAGTACGACCTCGTCGTTAAGGTTGAGACCGACACGCTAAAGGACCTCGACCAGTTCATAACGGAAAAGATAAGGCGCATGCCGGAGATCCAGATGACCTCGACGATGATAGCCATCTGAACCTCCCTTCCGTTATTCCATTCTCTCTTAATATTAGAACGCTTTCGAAGCCCATCCTTCAGAACAGGGCAAAGTTCACGCTCAAAAGCACTATCGTGACGATGGGAACTAAAAATATCACCATTTATTTGAGTATAGAAAATGTAACTTAACCGGTGGGTTTTTACTTTAATTTTTAACTTAAAGTTTACGAAACTTTTTTGAATCCAGAATTATTTGCCCAGAGCTGAAAATCCTTGGAGGTGGTAACATTGAACCGTCAGGGAATTGTTGGAGTGGTATTTCTCTTCCTAGTTCTAACTCTGCCAGGAACCTCCGCCCTTTCCCTGCCTTGGTCAGGGCTTCCGATTTTGGGGACAGAGAGTGGCGCCTATCCAATTCGTCTCGAGAGCGTTGAGCAGAGCGGCAACATCGCGGTCATTACCTGGGACGTCCCACCGAACTGCATCTCCGGCTACTGAACAGTCCTCATCAGCAAAGACAGGAGAACTGTAAAGGAAAGAGTTCATCTTGGCCGTCTCAAGCCGTGGGGCAAGAAGGTTGCCGTTTTCCTGAACGTCAAAGAGCCAGTTTACGTCAAGCTACGCATCACCTCCGGAAATGGCATCTTCATGAGCTCGTGGGTGAGGCTAACCCCCAATCCGTGCCGAGGTTCTTCCCCACCGGCTATACGGCAACCTACCCCGTGCAGAAAGGAGAGATAAAACCGCAGTTCATTCAAATCCCGATCCTCATCGGGGCGATAATCTCAGTGGGTTTTGCGCTCTGGGACGCGTATGACGCGTACAACGTGTGCTCCGACTACGGTGGTGACTCCATAAAGTGTACCGTTGCGGCGGGTTCCGTGTTTGTTTTCAGCCTGGCCATAGAAGGTGATGAGATTGTTAGCGTATTTAGGCACGGTGATGAGCTTGTCGAGGTTCCTGGGAGGTTGTACAGTACGCTAAAGCGCCTCGACATTGTTGAGGAGATTGACCAAGGGCTTCAAAAGGCCAGGTTCGTAAATGAGAGGTTCGCCCACATCTTTGACGACATCGTCAAGCACGGCGATGATGCCGCTAAGGCCCTCGACGACCTTGTCAGGGCGGGCGTTTCAAAGGAGGCAGTTGAGGAGGCCGTTAAGCACGGAGCAACGATAAAGGGAGTGAAGGAAGGGATTGAGAGGTTTGCAAAATCAACATCATCCATAAAGAACTCTCATGGATACACTATCGTCATAGAGAGAGGCAACGAGAGATATGGCCTGATCCACGGCTGGTTAAGGCACGTGCATGGCTACGAGATGGACTATAAGCGGGAGACATCGTTCTTTCCGATGGGACAGGAAATAGTGTACTACGTGAACGGCCAGAGGAAAGTTATGAAACTTCCCAAGACAATCCAGTCTCCGGAGGAACTGTACAATGAGATTGTACGACTAACAAGGCAATATAAGGACCTACTGAGGCCCAACATGGAATCTCGCCCAGGTACAATTATTTTAACCAAGCCGTCTAATCTCCCAGGAATAACTGAAATAACCGTAGTCTTTAAGAGAAGAGGAAGCACATATAAGCTCATTACATTCTGGCCAGATAGTGGAAGTGCAGTATGGGTATACAAGAACGGTAAGTGGATACGCCGTCCATGAGGTGATTCCGATGCCCTTCCAGGAGTTCAAATTTGCTGGAAAGCACCTGAAGGTAGAAATCGGACCACCTCCCCACGGGCTCTTGCCCGAGTGCTTCTTTGGCTTTTTTTCAGTTATTACTGTTGATGGCGAGCCATTGTTTGGCGAGGTTATTGGGGGCCACATAGAATATGATGAGTGCGGTCTTGAGATAGCTATCGAGCTCATGCAGGCTATTCTCTGTCTGTTAAGCCCCAGGATGTCCCTTAATCCACACTGTGCAAAATGTCTCAACCCACCCGCAGAGAGGAAATGTGAACACTTCCTCTCCAGACGTAAGGAAATCCCTGATGCGGCTTACTGTGCAAGAATCGGTCGTAATTATTATTTATTCACCATCGAAAACGGAATGTTTGTTGTGTATTATAAGATAAATGAACACCGGGCAGTTGGAGACATTGAAGTCTTTGTTCCAGTTGAGAAAGTTCTCCGGCTTTCATTTAGGGAATTCGCTGAGGACATAATAGATATGGCAGAAAACTTCTGGAACTACTTACTTTCAAACTTGGAGGACATTAACAGTTTCCTAGTATCGTCTGGATGCGAGGAGTGGATGATTACGGAAAAAGAACTCGGAAAATACAAAAGTCTTCTCACGACTCTAAAATCTATCTACTCGGAAAAGACAAATTTGAGGTGAGAGCATGGAGCTGCAACTAAGGGGCAGGTTCTTTGAAATTGTTGTAAATCTGCCTGAAACTGGGGTAAATTGCAGGTATCCATTCAAAATTTCATTAAGAATGGGGGGAATTCAAGTTACTCCCCACCGAGGAGTTTCCGGAGATGTGTTTGGGCTATTTAGAGACCTTGTTAGGCTGAGCATCTGTCTCCTTGAGGAAGAAAACTGTGAGGAAGTTAAAGAGGATTCCTTCCTCTTCTGGAGGGACATTGCTATTGAGGCGGGCTTTTATAAAGCGGATGAAATTCCAATAGAGGACGTTGTTGCGGGAAAAATAAGGACATATTCAGCCAGCTTAATGCTCCAGGACTGCATCTTTTCCTTCAGGTCGGAGGAGGAGACTTTAAGAATACACTTCAAGTGTGGGGATTTCAATCTTGGCAGTGTAGATGTGCCAATTAAAGAGTTCGTTCTTGAAGTTCTCAAGCTCTCCAGAATGTTTTTGCGGTTTTTAGAGGGGAATTTAGACCATATAAATGAGCACTTAAAAAAGAAAGGGTGCAAATGGCCATTTACTATAACAAAAGGTGAATTGCTTGGATTGAAGAGAGATGTAGGATATCTCAAGGAACTCCTGCGTGGAAAATACTTGGAGGAAGTTGATATTGGGTCAATTGAGGAAACTACCTAAAATGAAAATGAAAGAGAACCGAGAGGAGCGGACTGCTCCATGCATTCCTCAGACACGTTTGGGGGTACGAGATGGAGAAGAAACCAGTTACCACTTTCTGGCCGATGGGTCAGAAGATTGTCGTGAACGGTCAGGCGAAGCAGCTGCCTAAGGTATTCAGGGACGAGCGTGAACTCAGAGAGTTCCTTGATGAAGTACTGGAGAGGGCGCTTAAGAAAGAAAAGTACGCGAAGAAGTTCAAGGAGGGTAGTGTTACCTTAACTGTCGAACTCTCGGACGTTGGCATTTACAAGCAAGGCATAACATCAGTAGAGTTTGCATTCGAATACAAAAACGGTGTCTACTACCTGAAGACAGCATATCCTAAGAAGGGCTGGGCTGTTGAGACGTATATTCCTGGCAGGGGCGGCTGGCAGTGAGGTGCTAGGAATGTGGGTCACAATGAAGGGAAAGCACTTGGAGTTGCGGTATGAGATTGGGTACTTCGAGGACGTAGAAGTGTGGAATCCCTTCCACCTTCTAATTTTTATTGACGGCCACATGCTAGTAGGATACGCGTTCAAAAAATACAACTGCAAGATAATGGGAGAGGGAGGGGATCCCTACAGTTTCTTCGGGGATATGTTAAACTGTTGTGATTTTATGCTTGACGATGAAGGGAAGTATTTGGAGGGGGAATTATATTGGTGATCTCAGAGAGGAGGCAAGGGAGCTTGGGTTTGTTGTTAAGGATTCGACGAAGCTTTACTGGTCGCATCTTGGGGCGGATTATTCGAGGGCGATTCTTGAGCTTGATGGTGAGCTTTTGAAAGTCCATTATTACAATGACTTGCTCAGTTACACCGACTGCCCCGAGTTTGAAGGCAAGCATAAGGGCACTGTTGTCGTTCCCTTCAATGAGTTCGTTGAAGATGTGCTAAAAATGGCCAGAGAGTACATTGAGAAGTGGTTCCCAGTAGATGTTAAAATCAGGTTTGATGTGGATGATGACTTCACTCCGGAGGATTATGAGCGGAGAAAAAAACGCATGAAAGAGTTCATTAAATACGTTGAAAAACTTTATCAGAAAAAGGCGAAATGAGACTGGCTTCAATTCAGCTTTAGCTTTGAGGATGGGAAGTTCGTCCTGAAGACGGCGTATCCAGAGAAGGGTAGTGCTGTGTGGGAGTACAACAGATACCTCGGATGGAGGGTGAAAAAATGATTGAGTATTTTGATTTGCGGGGAAGGCACGTGTTTGTAAGAGTCTGGACAGAGTACGTGCCTTCCCCAGACCCCTTCACTTTAGTTTTTATCATCGACAACAATATTATCACCGGAATATGCTGGAACGGAGAACTCGAAGGAGCTGAGGCTGACGTTTACAGGTTTTTTGAGAGTTTGTTAACTGCTTGTTATTACTTTTTACAGCTGGAACATCCACACGTTCAAAAGATAACCAAATACAGCAGGGAGGAGGCGGAGAAAGAGGGGTTTCAATTGAAAGATGAAATCGTAGTGTATCAAGTGCCTGAAAGATCGAGCATTTACTACTTCTGCTCCACCAAGAACACAGTGAGAGTATACTACCACAATGAACTCCTTGAAGCCACGAATTGCCCAGAATACAAGGGCAAGCACAAGGGTGTTGTTGAAGTTCCTCTCAAAGAGTTCGTTGAGGATGTTTTGAAAATCAGCAGGGAGTACTTGGAGAAGTACGCTTCAGTCATCGAGAAAATCAGGCTTGAGCACGGGGAAGAGCCAGATGATTATGGGTTCCTCCAAGAGTTTTATCGTGAAGTGAAGGAACTGTACCATAAAAAATTCCAGTCTAGTCCATATAGCCATAGGTATCCTCAAGACTAACAAAACAGTATTGCTATAGAATCTGGAGGATGAGAGATATGAAGGAAAATAACCCCTAGGGGAAAGCATATCTCACTGAAAAGTACTTCAAAAAAGCTTTGGATTCAGTTCTTCTTTATTATTGACGGCAATCTAACCACTGGAACATGCTGGATTAAAGAAAAGCTATATCCAATCAAGGAAACCAGTTGCTGAAGAGCGCGCGGTTGACTGTCTGGCCCCATATACCACACAATAAAAAAATTTGAAAACAAAAAGCTACTGAACCATCTTTAGGAAGATTTCTTCTAAGCTTGGTTCTTTGACTTGCATGGTGAGTATCTTCGCCCCCTGACCTGCAACAAAGTCGTGAATCTCCTCCCTAACGTCCCTCGACGCAACGACACGGTACTTGTTCTCCCCAAGCGGGGCAACGCTCCACTCCACGGAACCCCAGTCCACCGGTTTGTTCGTCTCAATGATGATGGTGTAACCTGCCTTCCTCAGGAACTCGCGCTTGATGTTCTCGATACTATCCTTCAAGCGGAGTTTACCCTTGACAATCACCCCAACCGTGTCGCAAACCTCCTCCACGTGCGCGAGAATGTGGCTGGAGAAGAACACCGTCTTCCCAGCCTTCCTCTGCTCCCTGATAATCTCCTTGAACTCGGCTATTCCTTTCGGATCCAGCCCGGTCATCGGCTCGTCAAGAATGAGAAGCTCCGGGTCGTTGATGAGCGCCTGGGCAAGGAGAAGCCTCTGACGCATTCCCTTGGAGAACTTACCGACCTTCCTGTTCCTGACCTCCTTCAAACCAACCAGGTCGAGGAGTTCACCTATGCGCTTCTCCTTCTCGGCCCTGGGAATCCCGAAGGCGTCGGCAATAACGTCAAGAGTCTGCTCGGGAGTTAGAAAATCCCAGAGCGTGGCGTGCTCCGGCATGTAACCGACCCTCGCTTTAGCCTTGACGAGCCTGCCCTCATCAAACCTGCCGTCCCTGAAGACTTCCTCGCCAAACAATTCAATCCTCCCCTCCTGAGGGAAGATGAGGCCGAGGGTGCTGAGAATCGTCGTGCTCTTCCCGGCACCGTTGGGTCCAAGGAAGCCGTAAACTTGACCTGGCTTAACCTCAAGGTTAAGACCGTCCAAAGCCCTAACGTCCTTATAGACCTTGACAAGGTTCTCAACCCTCAACATCGCCCTCACCTCAAGTCCATTCTTCTGAACCTGAAGAGGGTAAGTCCCAGGTAAACCGGGACAAGGCCAGCCATCAAGGCCGTTTGAGCGGGATTGTCAGCTATGGCTCTCTTGACCCCGATATACTCAACCGTATACGTGCCGTCGTCGTTGAAGGTGGTCCTGTCTATGTCCGTGAACACGTCGAGCATGAGAACCTGGGGGGCGTAGAAGAGGTACCGCAGGTGGTACTCCCGATAAAGCTCGTCCAGGCGCTCGCGGTAGGCCATTTTCTCCCCCTGCGAAAGCTTGTCGAAGTCCTTCCAGTCCTCAATTCCGAACTCCTCCTTCGCCTTATCCTCCGCGAAGCCGTCCACCACCTGGGGCATGACGAGCCCTGTAACGAAGAACATAACAAGGGCCAGCCCCAAGGCGGTGTTGGAGGAGCGGATAAGGGTAGAAATCAGCAGGCCGAGAGCCAACAGCTGGAGCATGGCAAGGAGGATTAGCAGGTTCGAGAGGATTAAATCCCCCACGAGGGAAGCCGTGAGGGAGAGGCCGTAGTACTTCGTTATCGCGAAGGAGAGCAGAGTAGCAAAGACCATCGCCACGACTATGCTGACCGTCTGGCCGAGGAACTTGCCGAGCAGGTATGAAACCCTCCCCAGTGGCTTGCTGAGTGACACCCTCACCGTTCCGTCCTCAAGGTCCGAGTTCACGGCAGTTGCCCCCGCCATGAGGGCGTAGAGGCCGATGAAGAGGAACGCACTGACCGCTATGTAACCCACGACGCTCGTGACGAGCACTTCCTGCGGGTTCGTGGCACCTTCAAGGTTGTCCCGCACTTCCCTGAAGGCCATGGCGTAGATTAGCAGAATCAAAACCAGTATCAGCCAGAACTTCTTCGTCCTTAGACTTTTCTTCAGCTCAAGCTCGAACCCCCACATTCTATCACCTCAGGTCGGCTTTTCTGAATGCGAGCCACGAGATGGTTAAGTAGACAAGCGTCGGGACGACCAGCATAGCCAGATTGCCAGGATAGCTTAGAACCTCCGATACCGATTTGGGCGGAAGGCCCCTACTCGGAGAGACGGCCATCGCAAGCACGGTGTAGTGCAGGTTAGGACTCGGCACGGGGAGGGAGTTTTTGGCCAGAGCATCGTGGAAGGAATCCCCTACCGAAGTTGAGGCCGCGGTGATGGAGATTGGAACGGCGAAGCCCAGCAGGAAGGCCAGAACCAGCGAGGAGAAAAGCGCCTTCCTGCCCCTCATGAAGACCGAGAGCAAATAGCCGAGGGCCAGGTACTGGACGAGCGAGAGAAATAGTAGAAAGCCAAAGGCAAGACCAAGTTCGAGGGTTCTATCCGAAGGGGAGCCAAGACGCATGGCGTAGGCAACGATGAAAGCGACGTAGAGACTAGCGCCAATCAACACCGCCAGAAGGTCGCTCAGGAGCGTCCCGAGGAAAAAGTCCCTCCTCCTCAACGGCTTGCTCAGCAGAACTCTAACAGTGCCGTTCTCGATGGCCGAGCCTATCGAGACCGCACCAAGGGGAATAACAACGAAGGGCAGGAACACGCCACCCAAAGTCGAAATTAAGGCGTTCAAAACGCCGGTAGGGCCGTAAAGGGAGTGGTACTTATCGAGGGTAGCCTTGTTTAAGAAGGCCATCAAGACCGTCAGGGCGACGAAAGCCATGAAGCGTTTGCTCTGAAGGCTCAGCCCGAGGAAAACGCCGTAGAGCCCGCGTGGAGAGAAGGAAAAACGGGGGGCCGAGAACGATTCAGAAGCCCTCAGCTCCCTCCTCCGGAAGGCCTCCATTCCCGCGAGCTCCACGTTCCCCCGCTTGGCAAAATCCTCAACGGCCTTGCTTATACTGCCAACCGCCGAGAGTGTAAAGTTGAAACCGAGGCTTACAAAGAGAAACGCCAGGAATACAATAGCAACCCTTTTCTTTTCGTGCCTGAGCTTTCTAAGGGTTACTTTTAACTTCATGAACCTCACCGTCCCTGAGGATTATTAAAACGTCGGCGAACTCGAAAAACTCCCTCTCGTGAGTTGAAGCTATAACAGTAACGCCCTCTTTCTCGTTTATTTCCCTCAGCAGACGCCAGATTCTCATCTTGTTCTCCCAGTCTAAATTGGCAGTCGGCTCATCCGCAAAGAGGTATCTCGGCTTATTAGCTAAAGCCCTCGCGATTGCAATCCTCTGCATTTCTCCACCGCTCATGTGTTCGGGCAGTTTGTCCGCTAAGTGCTCCGCGTTGACCAGCTTCAACAGCTCCCTAGCTCTCTCTTCAGGATTTTTAATCTTCTTGGAGTATTTCATCGGAAGCAAAACGTTCTCCAGTCCCGTCAGGTACGGCACCAGGTAGAAGAACTGAAAGATTATCCCGAAGTTCTCCAGGCGATAGCGCCTAAGCTCCTTTTCCTTCATTTCCGTGATGTCCCTTCCATCAATGAGAACCCTGCCTTTGGTGGGCTTGTCAATGCCCGTCAGGATGTTGAGCAAAGTCGTTTTCCCGCTCCCAGAAGCCCCCGCTATAATGTAGAACTTCCCGTCCTCAAAGGTCAGGTTTATGCCCCGGAGTGCCCTAACTTTTCCGAATTCGTAAACCTTTTCGATATTATGAGCCTCAATCATTTTTATCACCTTAGACGTGACTGAGAGTGCCCCCCATCACCGCAACCTGGATTAGAAGGCCTATCAGGTAGCTGACCACGTCCCAGCGGTAACTGAAAAAGACCTCCCTCTGAATGTTGAAGAACTCGCGGACTATTCCAACACCGTCCCTCATTCCCACCAGAAGAAGTCAGCAGAAAGAACTTAAAAGAATATCGGAGGTATAGGCTCACTTGTTCATCATCAGCCTTATCCTCTCGGCGGCGTCCTTGGCCTTGTCCGAGATGTTGCTGAGGGTCCTCGCGATGTTGAGGATACACAGACCGGTTCCCCAGTCAAGCCTGTCCGAGTTCTCGAAGACGAGCCTCATCAGCTTCGTGTCGAGGCCGTCGATTTTGCTCTCAACCTCCTCAATGGCGCGAATCAGTTCATATTCCCTCGCTATTTCCTGTTCTGCAAAACCGCTCTCTATCACCCTGTCCATCTGCACTATGGCCTCGTAAACGAGCTTCGCCGCCTTGATGCTCTCAGTACCCATCTGGAGGACTACATCTTTTATTTCTTCGGGAATACCGCAGGGGCTCTTGACGAGGAGCCACTTGGCCGTGTCCTCGGCAGAATCGGCGACCTTGTCCTGCATGTGGAGGTATATGAGGACGTCCTCCCTAGCGACGGCCATCATGAGCTTTGAGCTCAAGGTGTCGCGGATTTCCTCCTTTATCCTGTCGGCGACGTCCTCAAGCCTGTCCACCTCGACGGCAAGCCTCTCCATCTCCTCCGTTTTCCCGTCGTGCCAGGCCTGGAGGGCCTTCTCAAGAGTTTCAACCGTCTGAATGACCACTTCCGCGTGCTTTATCAGGGGCTTGAACGGGCTCTTTGCGAAGAGCTTAGTCCACACCTGCATGGTATCACCCCACGATCATCAGGAGTTTGAAAATGGCCGCGCTTATCAGCCCAGCGACCGGGACGGTAACGAACCAGGAAATTATTATGTCCCTAACGATGTCTTTATTTATTGCCTTTACTCCCCTCGCAAGGCCTATTCCTATGACAGCTCCAACGACGGTGTGCGTCGTCGAAATCGGCATTCCGAGCCAGCTCGCGATGAGGACGACGGTTGCCGCTGAAAAATCTATAGTGAAGCCGCGGGTGTTCGTCAGTTCTGTTATCTTCTTGCCAACGGTCTCCATGACGCGGTAGCCGTATGTGGCGACGCCGACCGCTATGCCGAGACCACCGAGGGCCAAAATCCACCTCGGCACGGGCACCTTCATTCCGGCCAGCCCCATCGTGGCAACGGCGTAAACGGCCGCAACAGGGCCGATGGCGTTTGCGACGTCGTTGGCACCGTGCGCGAGGGCAACGTAGGCGGAGGTAATCACCTGTGCTTTCCTGAATATTGCCTCGACGCCAATGAACGGGTCACTGCTCGGGAAGCGGAGCCTTATCAGAAGGTAGGTCATTGCAAACACGACTACTCCCAGAGGAATGCCATACAGCAGAACTCCGGTCTTGAGGTCGTTTCCATGGAGAACCTTAAGATAGAACATAGTTCCGATCACGACAAACGCCATACCAATCCAGAAAGGCGACCATATCCGAGCACTCCTAACGGGGTCTCTCGTCTCGAAGATGCTCTTCGTGAACATCTTGAATATTAAATATGCCATTACGGCACCGACTATGGGCGAGAGAATCCAGCTGAGGACGACCTGGCCCATTTTGCCCCAGTTGACTATCTCAGTACCGGCGTAAACTATTCCATAGCCTGCTATTCCGCCTATGATGGAGTGTGTTGTCGAGACGGGCAGGCCAAACTTGGTGGCTATGATGAGCCAGATGGTCGCGGCCAGGAGCGCTGCCACGGAGCCATATATGAGGACGTTCGGGTCAGTTATCATAGACGGGTCGAGGATGCCCTTCCTAACCGTCTCGGTAACGCTCTTTCCAAAGAAATAGGCGCCAGCGAACTCAAGGACGCCGGCTATCACAACAGCCTGCTTCGGGGTTATAGCCTTTGCACCCACGGCCGTGCTCATCGAGTTAGCGGCGTCGTTCGCACCTATCGCCCAGGCCATCGCGAATCCAAGGGCAATCGTTATCAGCAACCAAGGGTCCATCAATCACCACCGGACTGGGCTGAGCACCCTACAATAAATATCTTGCCGCAGTAGAATATAGCCAGCTAAAGGTCTCTATATAGATGCAAATAGAAAAGAGAGAAGTCACTCGGAGACCTCAACGGGCTCAACGGTAATGTTCCCATCGGCCCCCATTCCCAACCTGACGTAGTGGTAGAAGCCTCCCTCATCATGCTTAGCGTAGAGGGGAGCCCCTCCTCCACCGGTTATGACGAAGTGGACGCCGTCATAGGTTCCGTTCCAGAAGATGTGGATGTGGCTGAAGATTCCGAACGCGTTGTACTCCCCCATCAGTGCAAGCAGTTCCTTGGCGCTTTCCTCGTCCATCGCGTGGTCGTGGCTATGCCTCGGGTCGTAGGGCGGGGCATGCATAACTATTACAGGCCTCTCACCACGCTCCTTAGCTATTTCAAGCTGTTCTTTGAGCCAGGCAAGCTGCTCCTCGGTGAGGCGGTAGCCGTTGTCTACGTTGTTGGCAAAGATGTAGCGGTAGCCCCCGAAGCTGAAGGCGTAGTCGGTCGGGCCGAAGTAGTAGTGGAAGATGCTGACGCCTTCTCCCTGATACTCGTGGTTTCCAACCGCTATAAAGACCGGCTTGTTCCAGCGCCAGACCTTCATGAGCTCGGCCCACTGGTAGATTGTTCCGGAGTAAACGAGGTCTCCGCCGTCTATGACAAAGGCCCCGTCCTCTTTGTTAATCTCTTCCATAATCTTGAGGAAGACTTCAGGGGGCTTTTCCCCGCTTCCCGGCCTGTGGTCTCCGAATGCGAGGACTTTGTAGCCAGAGACGTCCTTTGCAACTATGGAGAAGCCCGGCTCGTCAGTGGTGAACTTTATGGTAGTGTTGTCAACGACCTTCGTTCCCTCCGGAAGAACCATGAGCTTGGGGTTGACGTTTTCGAGGACGTAGGTGAGCGGGACGCCTTTCGGGTTCTCAATCTTAACGGTGACGTTGAAGCCGAGGGCCCTTAAGTAAATCGTCGTGCCGTTTACGAGCCTTATGAAACCACCGCTGACGGTGACGTTCTCACCCTTAACGACGCGCCAGTAGTAGTTGAAGGGCTCGTCGAAGAGGAGCTGGTGGAGTTCGTAGTACTCGTCATCGTCCGGGAACCCGTTAAAGTTCACGTCGCCGAGCTCCTTGAGGAGGACTCCCTCAAAGGACTTCGAGCGCACCACTGCGTTGCGGTCAACGGAAAGCGTTCCGTCTTTGAGGCCCTTCAGGAAGTAGAGCGACGCGCCTACCCCGGCCCTGCTCGTTCCCGTGATGACCATCATTGAGCCATTTTCGGAGTTCATGACAGCCACCACACCGAGCCAGGGGCCTGGTAGGTGGGTCCCCTGCTTGTAGGCGATGTAGCCAAAGGGCTCAAGCTCCTGAACCTGGAGTGATTTCCCGAAGAGGAGCCTCGACTTAATCGCGTCTCCGGGGGAGAGAACGGCTATTCCGCTCCCCTCAAAGGCAGAGAACGGCTCGACCTTTGCGTCCGGGAAGTAGTGCTTCACGAGGTCGGCGTAGCCGTCGCTGACGTAGAAGGTCTCGTTGAAGAATTTCCACCAGGCTCCAACAACCTTTCCAGTGGGATGCTGGGAGAAATCGATTCCAGCTACCGTTGAGGTTGAAGTCGTTGAGCCCTCGTCAGAGCCAGAACCAAGGCACCCGGCCGATAAGACAACAAGGATTAACACAAGCCCAAGCAACCGCTTCATACAACCACCATTAAAAACGCGCCGGCGAACCTTAAAAGCGTGAAGGTTTAAATAGGACGCTCCCCAAGAACTAAGCGGTGATACCATGTTCGTAGGCCACTACCAGGACGTCCCCGAGAAGGACACCGGTTTTGAGGGCGTAACGATAAGGTGGCTCGTTTCTCCGAAGCTCGGCGCCAAGAACTTCGCGATGCGCTACTTCGTCCTCAAGGAGGGCGCCGAAATCCCGATACACCAGCACGACTGGGAGCATGAAATCTTTATCGTTAAGGGAGAGGGCATAATAACCAACGGGAAGGAGGAGTACCACGTTAAGGAGGGCAACTTCCTCTACGTCCCGCCCAACGAGCCCCACGGCTACAAGGCCCTGAGCGACACCCTGGAGTTCCTCTGCCTCATCCCCGCCAAGAAGGAGGCCATCCCAGAAGACGAGTGGTGATTCTTCTCATTCTCCGAGCCATTCCCTGTTCTTCTTTATTAACAAAAGGCAAAAGAAAACTTATTCAAGAGCGCCAAGCAGGTATGTCGCGGTGGCGCGGGTGACCTTCGCCTTCACGAGCTCACCAGCCTCTCCTGAGTCGAGTATTACCTCCTTGTAGTTGAACGTCCTGCCCTCGACTCCGCCCTTTTCGCCCGGCCCGTGGACGAGGACTTCGACGGTCTTTCCGATGTAGGCCTCGTTTATCTCGTGGGCTATCTGGAGGCGGAGCCTGTGGAGGAGCCTTGAGCGCTCCTTGGCCTTCCAGCCCGGTATCTGCTTCCACCTCGCCGCTATCGTGCCGGGCCTTGCAGAATAGCGGGAGACGTTTACCTTGTCGGGCCTCACGCGCTTGATGAGCTCGACCGTGTTCTGGAAGGCCTCGTCTGTCTCCCCGGGGAATCCGACGATTATGTCAGTGTTGAGGTTCAGCCCGGGAACTTTCTTCCTGAACTCGCTGACTATCTCCTCGAACTCCTCCACCGTGTAGGTCCTGCCCATCTTCCTCAAAACTTCGTTGTCCCCGCTCTGGACTGGAAGATGGAGGAACTTGTAGACCTTTTCGTCCTGATAAGCCTCAATGAGCTCGTCGAGGAACTCGAGGACATGGTTGGGATTCATCATGCCGACCCTGACGCGGAAGTCACCTTCAATGGCCGTTATCTCATCGAGGAGCTTTGCCAAATTAGTTCCAATGTCAAAGCCATAACAGCCGGTGTCCTCGCTGGAAAGCTGTATCTCCTTATAACCTCTCGCCAGAGCTTCCTTTACCCACTTGACGACTAGCTCGGGTTTGTAGCTCTTGAGGACTCCCCTGGCGAAGCGTGTCGCACAGTAGGTGCAGGCGTTGAGACAGCCCTCACTTATCGGCACAACGAAGGCCACGCCGGACTTCCAGAGGCGCGGGAGCTCAAGCTTGTCGGGATTTCTCTCGCGCCAGCCCTCGACGCTCACGAGCTTTCCGCCATGCTCCGCGGTTTCAACGGCTTCAGCTATCCTGTCTATGCTCTTGACCCCGAGGATTCCGGAAACGCGAGGGTCTATGACGTCCGGATTGACGTGGACGAGACAGCCGGTGACTATGACCTTCTTTCCAGAGTCGAGGAGCTCCCTTATGCGCCTCGCCATCTTGACCTCTGTCGGGTCTTTCACGGCGCAGGTGTTCACAACGACGTAGTCCGCACTCTCAGGAGTCTCGGCTAGCTCGTAGCCCGCACTGAGGAGGAGCGCTTCCATTATCTCGCCGTCTGCCTTGTTCCTCGTGCACCCGTAGCTCTCGACGTGAACCCTGACCATCGGGCCAGGCTGGGCCGAGGTGTTTAAAAAGGGTGCGGTTCAGAAGTGGGAAATTGCATCAGCAAAGACGTGTCATAAGCTTCACTATAAGATAAGAAGTAGAAGAGGAAAAAGCCATCACTCGATGACCGAGGCGAAAGCGAACTTCCTCTTGACGGAGTTAATCACAATCTCAACTTCGTCCCCGACCTGGGTGTTCGGGACGAATATAACGAAGCCCTGAATCTTGGCGATTCCATCGCCGCCCTTTCCAAGGCTCTCGATCTTGACAGTGTAGCGCTCTCCAACCTTAACCGGGGCTTCGCTCCCGTAGTCCCTTCCATATCCACCAAATCTATCTCCGTACATACACAACACAACCTTTCCATTTTCGGAACCTTCTCGAAAGACTCCGAGAAGAGTCCCATTGGGGAGTTAGCTGGAGGGTATATAAAGGTTTGCATTGAGAGCCGGCATCATTCTGGCCAACAGGTATTTCACGGATTCATAATGAACATCAGACCGTAAGTTCTCCACATGCAAAGCAAGGACCGAGAACAAACTCAAACGCTTCGTTGAAAACCCCTGGTTCAGTAAAAGCGGTTCAAAAAACGCCTTTTAACCTCAATAATGGAAAGTCAAGTGTACAGAAAAAGGATTTGACAAAAATAAGAACGATTTAGACCTTTCACACTGCTCCCTTTTTAAATTTCAGCGGCTTTGACGTATGCTTTCAAGGCACTCTGAAATTAGTTAAATAAATCTGCTTTAATTAATAAAAAAAAGAAAACAAATTCGTGTTTAGTAAATTCCGTAATATTTTTATGCTTTTGTTTACCTTATTGGTTAAAATAATCAGAACTTTACAGAACGTATTGTTAGAAACTGTTGGTTGTACATTTCTGGTTGTAAAAAGGCTTTTATCCTGCCCAAAGTATCTATGAATGAACACATTTGGAGGAATGTACAATGTTGTGGGAGTCCCAGATCCCCGTAAACCAGGTGTTTGAACTCCGTTGCAGGGCCCTGACATACTTCGGCGTGGGGGCCATCAACAGGTTCTACGACATAGCCAAGAACCTTAAGGAAAACCGCGGCATAACCAAGGTCATTCTCGTTACCGGAAGAAGCTCGTACAAGAAGTGTGGCGCCTGGGACGTTGTGAAGCCGGCCCTTGAGGAATACGGCATTGAGTACGTTCACTACGACAAGGTCGGCCCGAACCCAACCGTTGACATGGTCGACGAAGCCGCCCAGCTCGGTAGGGAATTCGGGGCACAGGCCGTCATTGGCATCGGTGGTGGAAGTCCGATTGACACCGCCAAGGGCGTTGCAATTCTGCTTGAGTACACCAACAAGACCGCCAGGGACCTTTACGAACTTAAGTTTACCCCGATGAAAGCGAAGCCCATCATAGCGATAAACACAACCCACGGAACCGGAACCGAGGTTGACAGGTTCGCAGTGGCTTCGATTCCAGAGAAGGAGTACAAACCGGCCATAGCCTACGACTGTATCTACCCGCTCTACTCGATTGATGACCCTGCCCTCATGACCAAGCTCCCAGCCGACCAGACGCGCTACGTAACCATTGATGCTCTCAACCACATTACTGAGGCAGCCACCACCAAGGTCGCCAGCCCGTACTCGATACTCCTTGCCCAGGAAACGGCAAGGCTGATATTCGACTACCTGCCTGAAGCTCTGAACCACCCGGACAACCTGCAGGCCAGGTACTACCTGCTCTACGCCTCCGCAATTGCGGGGATAAGCTTCGACAACGGCCTGCTCCACCTGACTCACGCCCTCGAGCACCCGCTCAGCGCAGTAAAGCCGGAGCTTCCACACGGACTCGGTCTCGCCATGCTTCTGCCAGCGGTTATCAAGCACATCTATCCCGCCACCGCCAGGATACTCGCCGAGGTTTACAGGCCTCTCGTCCCAGAAGCCAAGGGGGTTCCAGGGGAAGCCGAACTCGTGGCGAAGAAGGTTGAGGAGTGGCTCTTCAACATCGGTATAACCGAGAAGCTCACCGACGTTGGATTCAGCGAGGAGGACGTTGACAAGCTCACCGAGCTGGCTATGACGACGCCAAGCCTAGACCTGCTTCTTTCGCTCGCCCCCATTGAGGCCACCAAAGAGAGAATCGCGGCCATATACAGGGACTCACTGTACCCACTGAACAGATGATACCGCAGGTGATACCCCTTATTCTTTTTTCTTCGTGCAAAGCCCGAACTTCTGCAATATCATATCCCGTTCTAAACCTTTAGTTCAAAAAACGCTTTTATCGTGCGTTTCGAATTCAAAAACAGAGTGAGAAGAGGAGGTGAGCGCTTTGGGCGAAGTAACCCTCGACAAGGTGTGCAGGATTGCAGGTGAGGCCAAGCTCATCCTGTACGAGGAAGACGGAATCGTTCAGGACGCCCTCTTCATAGCGACTGCCCCTGTGAGGGGCTTCGAGAAGATGGTGATCGGAAAGAACCCCCTCTTCGCAGTCGAAGCGGTCATGAGGATATGCGGCCTCTGCCACGCCTCCCACGGCATAGCGGCTAGTGAGGCCATAGAGCACGCCATAGGCGTTACTCCCCCGAGGAATGGAAGGCTCATGCGGGAAGCCCTCGGCCTGATAAACAGGGCCCAGAGCCATGCACTGCTCTTCCTGATGGTCGCGGGCGACTTGATTAAGGAAGAGAAGAGGAACGAAGTGCTCTTCAAACTCATGGACTTCCACGCGAAGATTAGCGACTACCTGCTAAAGCTCGGTGGCGCTGCGACACACCCACCGAACCTGACGATAGGCGGCATGCTCTCAGTTCCGAAGTGGAGCGTTTTCAACAACCTGAAGGCAAGGTTCAACGACCTCGTGACAAGCTGGGAGAGAATCGAAGAACTTTTGGTTGACGAGGACATTCAGACGGAAATTGCAGAGGAGCTCAGAGAGGCCAAAAGGCCGTTCAAGTACCTTACAAGCGGCTTTTTCTACGGGGACAGGTACAACATCGAGTGGGAAAAGGTCTCAAGTGTTCCGTACTATGAGTTGCGGAAGGAGGAAGCAGCAAAGGAATCAACGACGCTCGTTTCATTCTACGACGGCGAGAAAGTTGAGACGGGGCCGAGGGCGAGGATGGTCACCTACCGTGAGTTCAAGGACGAGTCCCTCTACGGCCTGCACCTCGCGAGAATCGAGGACACGAGACTGGCCATCCAGAGGCTCGGCGAAATCCTTGACGAGATAAGAATGGAGGAGCCCTTCAGGGCTGGTGACATAACGTTCAGGCCGGGGAAGGGCGTTGGAGTTTACGAAGCTCCAAGAGGGACGCTCATCCACTACGTCGAGCTCGGGGAGGAGGGAAGGGTTCTGAAGTCAAGGATAGTCGTCCCGACGATGTTCAACATCCCCGTTATGGAGGAGATGGCGAAGGGTCTGAGCGTTAAAGCCGCTGAGGCAGTTATGAGGCTCTACGACCCGTGCATACCCTGCACAACCCACGTCGTGAGGATGAGGTGATGAGTATGGAGAAGCTCAAAGTTCTTCACGTGGACTTCGGCGGGTGTGAGGGGTGCAACGTCAGCATAATCAGGGCGTATCCAAAGCTGATGAACGAGGTAGAGCTCGACATATCCTACCTCCGCGACGGTCCATGCAAGTACGATGAGTACGACGTCGCTTTGATAACCGGTGGGGCCTGCATGAACGAGCCGAGGGTTCTCGAGGAGCTGAAGGAAATAAGGGAGAAGGCCAGGGTCGTTGTCGCCTTCGGCTCGTGCGCGGCACTCGGCGGAATATTGCGCTTCTGCCGCGGAGGCCAGGAGCCGAGGCCCGACCACAGGAACTTCCAGCCGATAAACAGCGTAATAACAGTTGACTACTCCATCCCAGGCTGTCCCCCAACACCGCAGATGCTCCAGTCGTTCTTCAAGTTCTTCATGGCTGGGAACGAAGCTAGGCTCAAGCTGTTCAAGGTAACCGCCGGCCTGAAGAAGCTGAGCGGGTTTGACCTCATCGACGACATAGTCCTGACGGGCCTCTGCATAGGCTGTGGCGCCTGCGAGCTTTCGTGTCCAACCGGCGCGATAAAGCTTGTGGATAAAAGACCGACCTTAATCCAGGAGAGGTGTATCCGTTGTGGAACCTGTTACATCCGCTGTCCGCGTGCGTCCCAGTTAATGTGCCTCGGGGGTGAAAAAACATGATGCCCGTTAGTGAAAGCCTTCTCGGGCAGTTTTATGGGGTTTACCTCGCCCGGGCGAAGGACGAGGAAATACTCAAGAGGAAGGTCGCGAGCGGTGGAGCGGTAACGGCGCTCCTCTGCTACGCCCTCGACAAGGAGCTCGTTGATGGAGTTGTGACTTCAAAGAGGGTGAAGGGGTTCGAGGGCAGGGCTATTGTCGCCCGCAACAAGGACGAACTGCTCGATGCAGCAGGAAACAGCTGGAGCATTGTCCCATTTGCGGCAAGGATAAAGGCTAAGATTGAAGAGGAGGACCTCAAAGAAGTCGCGGTAGTCTGCCTCCCCTGCCAGGCGCAGTTCTTCGGACAGATGAGGGACTTCCCGATACTCGAGACGGACTTCGGCAACAGGATTAAGTACATAATCAGCCTGTTCTGCATGGGCACGTTTGCATTCGAAGCCTTCCTGAACTACCTGCGCGTCAAGTATGGGGTTAGAGCTGAGGAGATAGAGGACATAAGGCTCTCAAGAGAATCCCTCGAAATCCACAGGGAAACGGGGGTTCTCGAGATACCGCTCAAGGAAGCATACTCCTACCTCCAGACTGGCTGTCTGGTGTGCACCGATTACACGGGGCTGTGGAGCGACATCTCGGCTGGGTTCGTCGAAAGCGAGCCGGGCTGGACTGTTCTGATAACGAGGAATGCCCGCGGAGAGGAGCTCGTCAGGAGGGCAGAAAAGGAGGGATACATAGAACTTCGCGACGGTTCTTACGTCCTTGGAGACGTTCTAAAGAGGGCAAGGGAGAAGGTCGCCAGGGCTCAGAGAAACATGGCACATCTGTTCTGACTCCTATTTTCTCATATCTCTTCTACGTGAGACCATCGCAGAAGACAGTGGAGCACCCAAAAACTGAACCTGGACTCAAGCACTTCTTTAACTTTTGGTTTACAACGAGCAGTTTCCTACCTTTTTTTGCCAACACAGAGCTTTAGAAAACTGTTTTAAGCGAAAAAAGAGAAGTCTACATTGAGGGTAAACAAAAGCGTTAATGTGGAGGTGATAGCTTGCCCTTCATAGCCGCGTTCGTCTTTGCCTATATACTCTGGCTCATCTTAACGGCCGGGAGCAAAGGACTTCTCTGGAGCACGCAGGAACTCATAGCGGGCCTGATATTCGCAGGGATAATAGGATACACAACCAAAGACATCATCGGAGAAAAATCAACCCGCTTCCTCAACCCGATCAGATGGCTCGAGTGGATAGCCTACATCCCGGTCCTGTTCTGGGGAATGGTCAAGGCAAACTTCCACGTTGCGTGGCTCGTCATAACGGGGAAGATAAGGCCCGGAATCGTCAGGGTTCCCGTTGACCTCGAAGAGGACGCCCAGTACACGATACTCGGCAACTCGATAACTCTCACGCCCGGAACGCTAACCATAGATGCCTGTCCCAAGGAAAAGGCCCTATACGTCCACTGGATTGACATACCGGAGGGAATGGAGAGGCCCGAGAGCTCGGAACCCGTCGCGGGACCCTTTGAGAAGTGGGCCAGGAGGTTGGGAAAATGATTGAGCCCGTGTTCTTCTACTCGGCACTGATAATCTCGTTTGCAGCGTTCTTAGCTATACTCAGGGTTCTCCTCGGTCCCAGTGTTCCGGACAGGGTCGTCGGAGTTGACACCCTCAACACTCTCGTCGTCGCGGGAATGGTTCTCCTGGGAGCCGCATACGACAGGACGATTTACATCGACATTGCAATAGTTTATGCGCTCCTCAGCTACATCGGGACGCTCATAATCGCGAGGTACCTCCAGGGGGGATTGAAATGAGCTGGGTTAACTACCTGATTTACGCCTTCCTCGCGGTAAACATCACCTTCAACCTCCTCGGGAGCATAGCCCTCCACCGCTTCCCGGACGTTTACACGAGGCTTCATGGAGCAACCAAGTGCACGACCTTCGGAACGATATTCGCCGTCTTCGCGGTTGCGGCCCACGCCCTCTACCAGCTCCACGTCACCGGCGACGCGAAGTACCTCCAGATGACCCTTCACAGCTTCGTAGCTTTGATAGCGCTCCTCCTCACGAACCCGGTCGGAGCGCACGCCATAGCAAAGGCCGCCCACCTGAGCGGTTATAAGCCCGCCAAGGCTGTCGTTGACGCCTACGAGGAGAAGCTCGGGGGTGGAAAGGAATGAACGCCCTGACCCTTGACATGATAATTCAGGCAATCGTCCTCATAGGAGTCCTAATCACCGCTTACCTCACGGTTAGGTTTAGAGACCTGCTCGCGGCAGCTCTGTCTTCCACAGCCATGAGCCTCCTCCTCAGCCTGGAGTTCTACATGCTCCACGCGCCGGACGTTGCGATAGCAGAGGCGGCGGTTGGTGCGGGCGTTGTTACTGCCATAGTCGTGTATGGAATTGCTAAGACTGAGAGATGGGAGCGTGAGGGACCATGAAGAGAACAATCGCTTTCCTCTCGTTGCTGTTCGTCCTTGGGGCGCTCCTTTACATAGCCAACCCCGATTACGGCCTCAAGTTCGGCCTCGGCAGCGAGGACTGGAAGAACCTCCGCTACACCGACGACTACTACATCGAACACGGTGTGGATGAAGTCGGAGGTACCAACATCGTTACCGACATAGTCTTCGACTACCGTGGCTACGATACCCTCGGAGAGGCCACCGTCCTGTTCACGGCCATTGCCGGTGCGGTGGCCCTTGCGAGGCCCTGGAGGGGGGACGAGCAATGAGGCCGAAGTGCGGTGGCGATATGGGGCTTATCGTTAAAACCTCGGCGAGGGCCATAATCCCGCTCATCGGAATATTCGGCGCCTACGTGGTCTCCCACGGTCACCTCACCCCCGGCGGTGGATTCCAGGGAGGAGCCACCATAGCGGGGGCCGGAGTGCTCTTCCTCGTCGCATTCGGCCTCAGCGAGATGAGGAAGCACTACAACAAGCACCTCTATTCAGCGCTTGAGGGACTCGGCGGTCTAGTCTTCCTCGGCGCGGCGATGCTTGGCATAGGCACGGCGTTCTTCTACAACACACTATGGCACAACGGGCCTATACTCAACGGAAAGCCCGGGACGCTTCTCTCAGCTGGATTTCTACCCATAATGAACCTCGCCGTTGGCCTTAAGGTCTTCACGGGTCTCGTGAGCGCTCTAGTTGCCATAGCCATGTACAGGAGGTGGAAGTCATGATCCAGTTTCAGTTCATAACGGCCTTCCTGCTCATAGCCCTCGGAATATACGCCTTCCTCTACAAGAGGAACCTCATCAAGCTGGTTCTTGCCCTCGACATCATAGACTCCGGCATCCACCTGCTCCTTGTGAGCCTTGGATACCGCATGGAGCTGAACGAAGTCCCAACAGCGCCAATTTACACTGGCTACGAGACGCTCAAGAGCGCCATGGTCGGCCCGCTCCCGCAGGCCCTCGTGCTCACAAGCATAGTCATCGGCGTCTGTGTCCTTGCCCTCGCGATGGCCCTCACGATAAACGCCTACCGCCACTACGGAACCCTTAACGTGAGAGCCCTCAGGAGGTTGAGGGGATGAACGGGGAAGCGATACTTCCTTACCTCATAATCATCCCGCTCTTCGGAGCGTTCTCAATGCCGATAGTGAGCCTCGCAGGGAAGAAGGCGAGAGAGGCATGGGCAGTGCTCATAAGCGCCCTTACGCTGGTTGTAGCCTCCGCAGTGTTCTACCACGTCTGGGACACCAAGGAAATCATAGTCTACACCCTCGGCGCAAAGACCCCGTTCGGCCAGGGGGTTGACTTCCCCATCAGGATAGTCTGGGAGGTTGACCTCCTCGGTGCAATAATGGCGCTGACCGTGGCCTTCGTCTCGCTGATGGCGATCCTCTACTCCATCGGCTACATGAAGCACGACACCGGGCTCGATAAGTACTACACCCTTATACTCGTCCTCGAGCTCGGAATGCTGGGCATAGCCATAACCGGCGACCTGTTCAACTTCTACGTCTTCCTCGAAATCATGAGCATAGCCAGCTACGCCCTCGTCGCCTTCAGGAACGACACCTGGGAAGGTATCGAAGCGGGAATCAAGTATATGTTCGTCGGCTCAATAGCGGGCTCCTTTATCCTTCTCGGCATAGCGCTCCTTTACGGCCAGTACGGAACCCTCACGATGGGATACATAGCCCTCAAAATCCTGGAAAACCCGACCGTTACGGCAAAGGTCGCACTGGCCCTCTTCATAGCGGGACTCCTCTTCAAGAGCGGTGCTTCACCCGTCCACATGTGGCTTGCCGATGCACACCCAGCGGCCCCCAGCAGCATCTCGGCAATGCTTTCGGGCCTGGTCATCAAGGTCGGTGGAATCTACGCGCTCGCGAGGATACTCTTCAGCATCTACACCCCAATGGGCCACGTAGTCGTCCTCAAGTCCTATCTCCAGCCCTACATCAACATGACAGCGGTAGGCTGGCTCATCATAATCTTCGCCTGCCTGACGCTGATAATCGGCAACGCGATGGCCGTAATCCAGACCGACATGAAGAGGCTCCTCGCCTATTCATCAGTGGGACAGATAGGCTACATCCTCCTCGGCCTTGGAATAGGCCTGGCGGCTTACGGAACCCATGCTGGTGAAGTCGCCCTTGCCGGTGCAATCTACCACACCGTGAACCACGCCCTCATGAAGGCACTCCTGTTCCTTGTCGCAGGTGCTGTAATCCACGAGGTAGGCACTAGGAACTTGAACGAGCTCAGCGGACTTGCGAAGACCATGCCAAAGACCACGTTCGCTTTCCTCATCGGAGCTGCTGCCATAGTCGGCCTCCCGCCGCTGAACGGCTTCGCCAGCAAGTGGCTCATCTACGAGAGCTCTGCCATATACAACCCGGTTCTCGGCGCGATAGCCATAATAGGAACGGCTTTCTGTACCGCCGCCTACGTCAGGGTGCTCTACACGTTCTTCGGCAGGCCAAGCGAGAGGGTGGCGAACGCCAAGGACCCGGAGACCTCAATGATGCTCCCAATGATCCTGCTCGTGCTCGCAATAATCGTCATGGGCCTCTTCCCGTGGCAGATAAGCGACAAGGTAATGATACCCGCGGCCAGGATGCTGGAGCAGTTCAGGTTGGAGTACATAAACGCCCTGATGGGCCTGCTGGGGGGTGCGTGAAATGTTCGGCTACTGGGACGCCCTTTACTTCGTCTTCATCTTTATTATCGGCCTAATCCTAGCGTGGCTGCTGAACGAGTGGGCCAAGAAGTCAGGTATGGGCACCAGAGAGACAGGCGACGGAACCAAGATATTCATCAGCGGTGAAGACCCGGACAAAGTCATTCCGGGCTTTGAGCACCTAGAGGGCCACTTCACAGGCAGGAACGTCATGTGGGGCCTCACATACGCCCTCAAGAGGTTCTTTACCGTCCTTAGAGCGGACCACACCGGCCTGCTTACTGATTACGTGAGCTACCTGCTCATAACCACCGCCTTCGTGCTTGGAGTGCTGTTAATATGGGGGTGAACAAGGTGATTGTCATGCACGGGTTTGAAAGAAAGAACGTGAGAAACCCAATCACCAGAGGGGCCCTCGAAGAGACCCCAAAACTTCCGCGAGCGCTTGCGAAGGCAAGGGCTCATAGGGGGTGATTGAATGAGCATCAAGGTTCCCGCTGACCAGAACAAGACGAATGTGGCCACGAGCGAGCGTGAGAAGCTTGAGAAGAGGATAGCCCAGCTGTGCCGCTTCATAGGGAGATCACCATGGGTATTCCACGTGAACAGCGGCTCCTGCAACGGCTGTGACATCAAAATCATAGCCGCCTTAACGCCTCGCTACGACGCCGAGCGCTTTGGTGTCAAGCTCGTCGGCTCGCCGAGGCACGCCGACGTTCTCTTGGTGACCGGGCCCGTCACGGACCAGAGCCTCGAAAGGGTCAAGCTCGTCTACGAGCAGACCCCAGACCCCAAGATAGTCATAGCCGTCGGGGCCTGCCCAACAGGTGGCAGCGTGTTCTACGAGAGCCCCTTCACCAACGCACCGCTGAGCAACGTTATCCCGGTGGACGTCTACGTGCCGGGCTGCCCGCCGAGGCCCGAAGCTATCCTCCACGGCGTCGTCCTGGCACTCGAAAAGCTTGCTAAAATACTGAAAGGCGAAGTCCCGGAGGGTGAGGAGAAATGATGGGCGAAGTTAATGATAACGCTAACGTTGAGAAGATCACTGAGGAAATTAAAGAACCAACCAAGGCTGAGAAGGTCGCGAGTGCAATAGCGGAGCGCTTCCCAAACGCCCAAGTTGAGGTCAGAGTAAACAAGTGGGGGCGCGAGAGGGTCTGGGTGAGAATTCCTAGGGAAGACTACAAGGCGCTCATGAAGTTCATCGTTGAGCTCGACCCCAAGGCCCACTACTCGATAGGCATCGAGCAGGACTACGGCGAGGAGCTCGGCTACATGAGCCACATCCTCCTGCACTACGAGGACGCCCCGGGAGTTTCACTGCTCGTCGAGGTCAGGGCACCGAAGGACGACCCCGTCATTCCAGACATCAGCGACGTCTTCCCAATAGCGACCCAGTACGAGAGGGAAGCGGCCGAGATGATGGGCATAGTCTTCGAGGGAATCCCTGACAGCAGGAGGCTCTTCCTCCCGGACGACTTCCCGGAGGGCATCTACCCGCTCAGGCTTGACGAGAAGGGCATCTCTGAGGAGACCGTCAAGAACGCCGGACACCCGTACTACATAAAGGGGGGAGGTAAATGACCGAGAAGGTCGAGTACTGGGTAAAGGTCCCAATCGGGCCAATTCACCCCGGCTTAGAAGAGCCCGAGAAGTTCATACTCACCCTCGACGGCGAGAGGATAATCAACGTTGACGTCAAGCTCGGTTACAACCTTCGCGGAATCCAGTGGATAGCGTACAGGAGGAACTACGTCCAGATGATGTACCTGGTAGAGAGAATCTGCGGCATCTGCTCATTCTCGCACAACCACACATACAGCAGGGCCGTCGAGGAGGCGGCAGGCATAGAGGTGCCTGAGAGGGCCGAGTACATACGCGCCATAGTGGGCGAGCTGGAGAGGGTTCACTCCCACCTGCTCAACCTCGGTGTTGTCGGCCACGACATAGGCTACGACACGGTTCTCCACCTCACATGGCTGGCGCGTGAGAAAGTCATGGACGTCCTTGAGGCAATCTCCGGAAACCGCGTGAACTACTCGATGGTGACCATAGGCGGCGTCAGAAGGGACATAGACGAGAAGGGCAAGAGGCTCATCCTCGACCTGATAAAGTACTACAGGAGCATAATGCCACAGATAGAGGAGGTATTCCTCCACGACCCGACAATTGAGGCCCGTCTGAGGGATGCGGCGGTGGTGAGCAGGCGCATCGCCAAGGAGTACGGTGCAGTCGGCCCGACCGCCAGGGGTTCCGGGCTAAAGGTGGACGCCAGGTGGAGCGAGGGGCTCGGCGTTTACCCGGACCTTGGAGTTAAGCCGGTGCTCCCGCAGGACGTCACCGGCGAGAAGCCGCACGGCGACGTTTACGACAGGACGGCGGTGAGGATTGGGGAAATCCACCAGAGCCTTGAGATACTCGAACACGCCCTCGACCAGATGCCGGACGGAAAAATCAAGGCCTTCCCTAAGGACAACGTCCTCGTCGCCAAGCTCAAGATTATGGTCGACGGGGAGGGAATCGGAAGGTACGAGGCCCCGCGTGGCGAACTGGTGCACTACGTCCGCGGAAAGAGGGGCTCGGACAAGCCGCTCCGCTGGAAGGCGAGGGAGCCGACCTTCCCGAACCTATTCACCATCGCCAAGGGACTGGTGGGCAACCAGGTCGCGGACGTCGTGGTTGCCATCGCCTCAATAGACCCGTGCCTCAGCTGTACAGACAGGGTTGCCGTGATTCAGGACGGAAAGAGGAGAGTCCTCACGGAGAGAGACCTCATCAAGGCCTCGATAGAGAAGACGCGCGAGCTCAACCCCGACGTTAAGGGAGACCCAAGCCCGCTCGGAGTGGGCTGTGTGAGGTGATGGAGATGGACGTCATGGCAAACATCGTCTATCCTGTAGCAGGTCTGATAGGCATCTACGCCTTCGTCTCACTCGCTTCACTCGTCTGGGAGGGAATAGACAGGAAGCTGGTCGCGAGGATGCAGAGGAGGGTTGGCCCGCCGCTCCTTCAGCCCATCTACGACTTCCTCAAGCTGGCGAGCAAGGAGACAATAGTCCCCAACACCGCCAACTACATGTTCAGAGCGGCACCCGTGCTTGCCCTAGCGACAGCCATAGCACTCCTCGCCTACACCCCGATGGGCTTCGAACCACTGCTCTCAAGCAGGGGAGACGTCATCGTCTTCATCTACCTCCTTACGCTGATATGCTTCTTCAAGATACTCGGTGCAATAAGCTCTGGAAGCCCCTACGCGAAGATAGGTGCGGCGAGAGAAGCGGCGATAATGGTCTCCAGGGAGCCCGCAATGATGCTGGCCATCTTTGCGATAATGTGGCGCCTTGGAAAGCTCGGCGTCGAGAAGCCGTTCAGCATGGGGGTCTTCTACCAGCACAACATCTGGGAGATAGGAACCCCGCTAAGCTTCGTGGGTGCAGTGATACTCCTCTACGTCTTCGTCATCTGGCTGGCGAGCGAGATAGAGGCCGGATACTTCAACATCCCCGACGCGGAGGAGGAGATAGCAGAGGGGCTGCTCGCCGAGTACAGCGGGCGCTACCTGGCCTTACTAAAGCTCACGAAGGCCCTCAAGACGTACATAGCGGCGTCGCTCGTCGTGTCAATATTCTTCCCGTGGGGAATAGCGGGCTACCTCAACCTCAGCGGGCTTTCAGCGGACATCGTGAACATGCTCTTCCACACGCTCAAGGTGTTCATACTCCTCTTCGCAGTCCAGAGCGTCTTCAGGGCCACCACCGGCAGGCTCAGGGTGACTCAGGCCGTTGAGCTCCTCTGGAAGAACGTCTTCCCGGCCTCGCTCATCGGTACACTCCTCATAGCGATGGAGGTGATAATGTGAGGCTCTCACCACTCATCCCAACGGTGCTCAGGAACATGTTCAGAAAGCCAGCCACCAACCTCTTTCCCAAAACAGAGCCAGTGCCAGTCCCCGAGAACTTCAGGGGGCAGATAAAGTACAACGTGGACAAGTGCGTCGGCTGCAGGATGTGCGTCACTGTCTGTCCGGCAGGAGTCTTCGTCTTCCTGCCCGAGATAAGGAAGGTCGCCCTGTGGACGGGCAGGTGCGTCTACTGCGCGCAGTGTGTCGACGTCTGCCCGACCGGGGCGCTCCAGATTAGCGACAACTTCCTGCTGGCCAGCTACGACAACTACGACGACAAGTTCATTCCGCTCAAGCCCGAGAAGGTCGAGGAGATCAAGAAGAAGCTTGAGGAGCAGAAAAAGGCAAAGGAAAAGGCCAAAGCTGAGAAGAAGGACTCAAAGTAGCCCCTTCTTTTTTCTCCATTCGTAGAGGGCCTTTAGGGCAGAGTGATGTCCCCTTTCGATGTCGGCCAAATAGAGGTAAACCTTCTTGAGCTCCTCACTCTCAGTCTCCTCCGCGAGCTTTCTGTAAATCGCCTCCGCGAGCTTTTCAGCTTCCATAGCATTCAGGAGAACGTCCTCGAGGTCTTCGACCTTCCAGAACTTTCCGAGGACGTGGGTTCCCTCCACGCTCGGTATGTTGACATCAACCAGTTCCTCGCCGTACCTCTCCCTGTAAATCTTGTAGAGCTCGTCGCCGTGGCCCTTGGATTCCTTGCCAAGCCTCTCAAAGGTCTCGTAGACCTCCTTTGGAAGGCCGAGCTCTTTTGCTCTTTCAGCGAGCTTGAGGTAGGTTTCGGCCTCCTCGTATTCGCCCCTAATCCAGTAGCTGAGAAGCTCCCTTTCGTTGAGCTTTCTTATCTCGTTTAGAATCTCCACAACCATTTCAACCACCCAACCGTTCGTATTCCCGTTTGAGGGCCTCGTAATGCCCCTTTTCAACCTCTGCGAGCTTGAGGTAGAGCTCCCTCAGGTGCTCGTCCCCAACTTTCTCGGCCAGCGCCTGGTACGCCCTCATCGCTATCAGCTCGCTCTCCATTGCAGTTTCGAGAACTTCCCTGACCTGGTCGGCGCGCTCAAACTTCCCAAGGACGGGGAGAACCTCCAGCGGTGGAACATCGCTCGAAGGCTCCCTGCCAAATGACAACTTGAACTGCTTCGCCAGCTCCTCGGCGTGCTTTTCGGAGTCCCTGCTGAGCTTGAGAAACGTCTCAACGAGGCTCTCAGGAAGCCCAAGGTCTCTCGCCCTCCCGGCAAGTTGCCTGTAAAACTCCGCCTCCTCCCTCTCGCTCGCTATCCAATAAGCTAAGGCCTCCTCATAGCCCAGCCCCTTGAGCCTCTCGATGACTTCTTCAATGTTGAACATCGTTACCCCCGGAACATTTTGTAGGCCAACCTAATAAGCTTTTATCATGTAAAATTTCAATACCCACAACTCAGGACTTTCCAAAATCAAATCCCGAACCCCTCAGTCCTTTACCTCGAACTTGAGAACCTCCCCTTTCCGGACGACGCCGATTCCCGCCCGCTTTCCGAGAACCTCAACGAGGACCGTGTAATCGGGCTCGCTCAGGTTCACTTTGAGGCCGTAGCGCTCGACGAGAAGGGAGCCAAGTTTAATCTCAAGCTCCCTCTGGGAGAGCCTCTTGTTGCCGCGGACTTTGGCGCGGACTGCAAAAGTCCCGTTTATCCTCTTTCCGAGCTCAAGGACCGCCTTTTCAACCTCTTCCCACTTCGCAGGGACTACGATTTCAAGCGGGACAACCCTCTGTATTGCCTGCGTCTCAAACTCCCTGAGCCTTTCAAGGGCTTCATCTTTGGAGAGAGGCGTCTCGGCAAGGAGAACGCCCCTCCAGTCCGTCCCCCTAACCCTGACGTCGCCAAGGGCCCACTCAAGTTCGAGTATTGCGGCCCCTTCCCTGCCGGGGGGTGCCGTTACAAGGAGAATCATTTCCGCTCACCAATGAACAAGCTTTTATATTCAGAGACCTTAAACACTTCGGTGGGTGAAATGGAGGGTCTTAAACTTTACCAGTCATACGAGGTCTACGGCCTCTCAGCTAACCCCTTTGAACAGCTCGCCAGTGAGGGGATAAGCGACGTCGAGAGCATTCACGTTTATCAGGAGGTGGACATGCGCCTCCAGATGATAGTCTCGGAAGTCATAGGAAACAAGAGCTCAATAGCGCTCAGCATCGTCGGGCCCCTCGGCATGGGCAAGACCCAGAGACTGAAGACGCTCATGAAGGCGATAGAGGAAAACAAAGGAAAGGCGATATACGTCAAGGTTGACACGAACGACATCCTCAAGCTGACGCGCGACATATTCTACGCGCTGAGGCCGCCCAAGAGCAGAACCAACATCTTCCTTGAGAACCTAAGCAAAAAGCTCGGCTTCATAGACAGGCTCGAGAAGATGCTCAGCGACCCAAAGGAGTACAAGAGCAGGGACATAGCCGAGCTTCTCGTCGAGCAGATGAGCAAATACCCATACTGCGCCCTGCTCCTGGACGAGCTCGAAAACATGCAGGGCGCAAGGGAGCAAGAGAAGATACAGTTCTTCGAGATGCTCAGGCACTTCATAAGCACGATGCCTAAGGGGTGCATCGTTGCCTTCGCGTGCGTCCCGGAGGCCTATGAGGAGTACAGCAGGATTTTCCCGGCGTTCTTCATGCGCCTCCACTACGAGTTCAAGCTCAGGCCGATGAGCCTTGAGGAGACATTTGAGCTCGTGAAGAAGAGGTTAAACAGGGTTCGCATAAGGGATACCGATGACCCAATATACCCCTTTACCGAGGAGGCAATAAAGCTCATCCACCAGCTCGGAAAGGGCAACCCGAGGCAGATTTTAAGGTTCCTGCACTACGTCCTGAGCGAGGCGGCGAAGCACAAGTTCGACCCGATTGACGACTACGTCGTGACTACAATCCTTGAGGAGCCCAAGAGCCTTGAGGAGTACCTCATGCGGATTCCAAAGGACTACAAAGACCTGGTGGAGGCCATAGTGTTTGAGTTCAACGGCGGGCCGGTAAGCTACATACAGGTGGCAAAGACCGTCAAGAAGCCGGGAATGCAGGTCTATGACAAGCTCAACGAGCTGGTAAGGCTCGGCTTCCTCGTGGGCGACCCCAAGGGCAACTACAAGGTTCCGGACTACGTCAGAAAGTTTTTAGAGGAGGGGCAGGTGGAGAAGCTGAAGGGTGAGTGAAGTGCCAAACTACGATACCCACGTGCTCAGCGGAATAGTGACCTACCCGGCAGTGGTGCTCATGGGAGAGCTCCTGAAGGTCTACCTCCACCTGCCCATCGAGCTAACCACGACAGCGCTGGTGCTCGGCTATGCCTTTTACGTCCTCGGGAGCGATTTGCCGGACATAGACCACCCCGACGCACTGATACACAGGGGCTCAAAGCCGATAGTGAGCGTCGCGGTGGGAAGTGCAGTCTTCCTGTGGGCAAAGGACTTCGTGAACCTAAACCCTCCCTGGCTCAACCATGTTGTTTCATGGCTTACCGGCGCCTTCGGGGGCCTCGCCGCGTGGTACCTGTTCACCGCGATAATGCCGAAGCACAGAGGAATCGTCCACTCGCTCCTCTTTGCGGCAATCTATGGAATGCTAGCGTTCCTCCTCGTTAACTACGGCCTCGGCATGAGCGAGGGTGCCGGCCTATACACAGGGCTCTCCGCGTTCCTCGGATACACCCTCCACCTGCTCCTCGACCGCTCGGTTAAGCTGGTATGAGGAAAGGGCCGTGTGATGAAGCCCAGAACCTCTTTTTTTATTTAATACACGTCTGACCTCCTCCCCGCCGTGAACGGCGAGGCTTTCAAAAGAAAAATGTAACTAACAGGATTAAGCTCGACGCGGAAACCCCTCCAGGCGAAATAAGGGTCGAGGTCGTGGTTTAAATACACACCGCTGGGCAATAATGCTTTTAAGTATTCAACCAAAAGTTGGGAACTGGAGGTGAGTTAAGATGTTCAGCCTCGGAGGATTTTCAGGCGGAAAAGACTACGAGAACAAGACCTGGGACGTGCTCATCATCGGAGCGGGGCCAGCAGGCTTTACCGCGGCAATATACGCGGCGCGCTTCGGCCTTGAGACCCTAATCATAAGCAAGGACATCGGCGGAAACATGGCGCTGACCGACCTCATAGAGAACTACCCAGGCTTTCCAGAGGGAATCAGCGGCTCGGAGCTGGCAAGCAAGATGCACGAGCACGTCAAAAAGCTCGGCGTTGATGTCGTCTTTGACGAGGTCGAGAGGATTGACCCGGCGGAGTGCGCCTACTACGAGGGCCCGTGCAAGTTCGTCGTCAAAACGAAGAACGGCAAGGAGTACAAGGGGAGAACCATAATCATAGCCGTTGGAGCAGCGCCGAGGAAGCTCCACGTCCCCGGAGAGGAAGAGTTCACCGGAAGGGGCGTTTCCTACTGCGCCACCTGCGACGGCCCGCTCTTCAAGGGCAAGAAGGTCATAGTCGTCGGCGGCGGGAACACCGCGCTCCAGGAGGCCCTCTACCTCAAGAGCATCGGCGTTGACGTCACCCTCGTCCACAGGCGCGACCAGTTCAGGGCCGACAAGATACTCCAGGACCGCTTCAAGGAGAGCGGAATTCCAACCATACTCAACACCGTCGTCACGGAGATTAAAGGAACCAACAAGGTTGAGGCAGTTAAGCTGAAGAACGTCAAGACCGGCGAGGAGTGGGAGATGGAGGTTGACGGCGTCTTCATATTCATCGGCTACGAGCCGAAGACCGACTTCGCCAAGCACCTCGGCATAACCGACGACTACGGTTACATTCCCGTGGACATGTACATGCGCACGAAGGTTCCGGGCATATTCGCGGCCGGCGACATAACCAACGTCTTCAAACAGATAGCGGTAGCGGTCGGCCAGGGAGCCATCGCGGCGAACTCGGCTAAGGAGTTCCTCGAGGAATGGAAGACGAAGAACGGGGTAGAGTGAAGCGAATCCCTTCCTCATCTTTCTTTTAACCACATTGATTTTTCACCTCACCCTGGTAAGACGGCACTCTTTTACAGGTTCAAGTTTTCCGAAGCATTCTCGAAAAACTTTCGGCCAAAGATGTCCATTATTGAGCGTAGAGTTATATAGTCGAACGTTGAACATCGTTTGGTGATGAATATGGTAGTTAGACCGAACGTTAAAGAACTCCCCGGACCAAAGGCAAGGGAAGTAATAGAGAGGAACTTTGAGTACCTTGCCGTGACCACTCAGGACCCCGAGACCCTCCCCATAGTTATAGAGCGCGGAGAGGGGATCCTCGTCCACGACGTTGACGGAAACACCTTCTACGACTTCGGAAGTGGTGTCGGCGTGCTTAACGTCGGCCACACCCACCCGCGCGTCGTTGAGGCCATAAAGAGGCAGGCCGAGAAGTTCACCCACTTCGCCCTCAACGACTTCTTCTACGAGAACGCCGTGATACTGGCCAACAAGCTCGCGGAGCTGGCCCCCGGCGACTTCCCGAAGAAGGTCGTCTACCAGAACAGCGGTGCCGAGGCAAACGAGGCAATGATGAAGCTCGTCAAGTACGGCACCGGCAGAAAGAGGTTCATAGCCTTTTACCACGCCTTCCACGGCAGAACTCAGGCCGTTCTTTCGCTTACCGCCAGCAAGTGGGTTCAGCAGGACGGCTTCTTCCCGACCATGCCGGGAGTCGAGCACATACCCTACCCGAACCCCTACAGGAACCCCTGGCACATTGACGGCTACGCCGAGCCCGACGAGCCAATCAACCGCGTTATTGAGTTTATCGAGGAGTACGTCTTCAGGCACGTCCCGCCGGAGGAGGTCGGCGCCATAGTCTTCGAGCCGATACAGGGTGAGGGCGGCTACGTCGTCCCGCCGAAGAACTTCTTCAAGGAGCTCAAGAAGCTCGCCGACAACTACGGAATCCTCTTAGCGGACGACGAGGTTCAGATGGGCGTCGGTAGGACCGGAAAGTTCTGGGCCATCGAGCACTTCGGCGTCGCCCCTGACACCATACAGTTCGGCAAGGCAATTGGCGGTGGAATCCCGCTCGCCGGTGTCATCCACAGGGCAGACATAGCCTTCGACAAGCCGGGCAGGCACGCCTCGACCTTCGGCGGCAACCCGGTTGCCATTGAGGCCGCCCTCGAGGTCGTCGAAATCGTCAAGGAGCTCCTGCCGCACGTCCAGGAGGTCGGGGACTACCTCCACAAGCGCCTCAAGGAGTTCGAGGAGAAGTACGAGGTCATCGGAGATGCCCGCGGTCTCGGTCTGGCCCAGGCCGTCGAGATTGTCAAGAGCAAGGACACCAAGGAGAAGCACCCAGAGCTCAGGGACAAGATCGTCAAGGAGGCCGTCAAGCGCGGTCTCATCCTGCTCGGCTGCGGTGACAACAGCATAAGGTTCATCCCGCCGCTGACCATCCAGAAGGAGGAAATCGACGTCGCAATGGAAATATTCGAGGAGGCCCTCAAGGCGGCCCTCAAGTGAAGTTTTTAACCTCTTCCTCCCCTTTTCTAACTTGGGTGATTGAATGGACGAGACACTGGTCGAGCTTTCGAGGTATACCCCCTATGCGTTTGCGGTTGCAATAGTGGTCTTTGTGCTCTATCTGTGGCTCAACCGCCGGAAGTTCAGAAACGTCAATGTTGTAGCCGTTGCAGGAGTTTCAACGGCGCTCGTTGCCGTCGCGACGAGGGCAATCAACATCCCCACGCCGGCCACAGGAGGATACATCAACCTCGGCGACACGATGGTCATGTTCGTCGCAATGGTCTTCGGGCCCGTGATTGGGACCTTCGCCGGCGGTGTGGGTTCGGCCCTTGGAGACGTTATATCCGGATATCCCGGCTGGGCACCGGTAACACTCATCATAAAGGGCATCGAGGGCCTCGTAGTCGGCTACATATCCCAGAAGTTCGAAGGCGTCGGGGGCCTCATAGTAGCTGGAACGGTAGGCGGAATACTCATGGTCTCAGGCTACTTCCTCTTCGAGTACTACGCCTTCGGCTTCAGCAATGCGTACAGCGAGCTCCCAGGGAACCTTGCCCAGGCGGTTACTGGAATAATCGTCGGAACTGGGCTTGCTAACGCAATAAAGAAAAGATATCCGGAAATCGAGAGCCTTCTTTAAACGTCCAGTTTCTCCAATTCTTTCCAGACCCTCTCTTCCTCAAGGAATGGCTCAACTGAAATCCTGCGGGAGGCCTTCTTTATCTGGCTGAGGTAGTTTGAGTCCGCTATCACCGCATCGTAGCCAAGCTCGTCTATCCTGTAGATTTTAAGGCCCAGCGACGGCAGGAGCTCCCTGGCGTGCTCGATAAACCCTGGCCCAGCGAGCATTATGTCCGGGTTCATGTCGTCCTTCTTGAGCTCCTCAATGGCCTTGAGTATGACCTCTTTCAGCTCCTCAATGTTCTTCATTTTTGGGCGCCCTCCACAATTTTTACACCGCTCGACGTGCCAATCCTGTTCGCACCGGCCTCTATCATGGCAACGGCCTGCTCGTAAGTCCTTATTCCACCGGAAGCCTTAACGCCCATCTCGGGGCCGACTACCTTTCTCATCAGCCTGACGTCCTCAACTGTGGCACCGCCGCTTCCAAAGCCGGTCGAAGTCTTCACGAAGTCAGCACCTGCCTCCTTTGCCAGCTCGCAGGCCTTGACCTTCTCCTCGTCGGTTAGGTAGCAGGTCTCGATTATGACCTTGACCTTTGCCCCTTTCTCGTGCGCTACTTTCACGACCTCCTCTATGTCCCTCTTAACGTACTCGTAGTCCCCGTCCTTGAGGGCGCCTATGTTGATGACCATGTCGAGCTCATCGGCGCCGTCGTCAAGGGCCTTCTTTGCCTCGAAGACCTTGACCTCAGTCGGCGTCGCGCCGAGCGGGAAGCCGATGACGCTGGCAACCCTGACGTCCGCCCCCTTCCCGCTCAGGTAGTCTTTGGCGAGCTTGACGCGGTAGGGGTTCACACAGACAGCGTAGAAGCCGTACTGGATTGCCTCATCGCAGAGCTTGATGATGTCCTCCTTCGTCGCGTAAGGCTTTAGATTGGTATGGTCTATGTAGCGTGCAATCTCGCGGGCATTCATTGATGACCACCTGAAGTGAGTAGCTTGAAAGAACTATTTAGCGTTTTCTCTCCTTCGTTAGGGAGGAACCGAGATTATTGATTTTCAAAGCGTGTCAAGCTTCTCAGGACGGTGATGAGCTGTTCTTCCACGGAGGAATCTTCAAGCTCGGGCCTTACTTCTCCCCGTGCTATGGCGTCAAGAACTTCAACAGCGTTGTCCCAGCTCTCCTCAAGGGTTTCGCCCTTGGGAATCGGGTTCCTGAGGACGTGCCAGCGCCCTGTCGCTTCAGAGTAGACGAGAACCCGGGGAATGTAGTCGATATCCATGAAGGTATTATCAAGGCTGAGCTCGATTCTAAGGCCGTCGAGCTCAAGGTAACCTTCTTTCCGGAGCTTCCTTTTCCAGTCCATGGTGAAAAGTTGAAGAATGTGTTTAAAAGCTCATCTCTTCCAAAGTAGGACGACCAGAGACAACCCAACCATCAGGGCAGGGCCGCAGATTTCCCCGCTCGGCGAGCCATTAGTCGAAGTCGTAGTATCTGTTGAGGGCGGCTGAGTTGCGGTTGGCCCGACATAAGCCGTTCCGTTCGGGAGGTCGTAGGCGGGCACAACGGGCGAGGTGCACCTGACCAGGGAGGGGTCTTTGCTCTCATCGTAGGGTATCCAGGCATAAGCGCCGTTTTTCGTCTCGTACCAGCCGATGTGAGAGTTCCAGCCGGCCTTTCCAGACCCGGCAACCCTGGTTATTGCCCCAATGTCCTCATCGCTTATCTGGAGGACTCCCACTTCCCTCAGCCACTCAAGCTCTGTCTTTACCGCTACGGATAAGTTTACCTCGGAGGGGTCTATTACAGGGGCAATCTCCACCTGGGGCGAAATTGCAGGGTCCGATAGTGGCAGGCAGTCAACTCCAAAGGCGGAGAGAAACTCCCCGACCGCGGCCTTAAGCTCATCGGGCCCCACGCCGCGAGCTTCGGCTTCCACCTCCACGAGACCCGCCCGGATAACCTGTGATGGGTCAACCCCGTGCTTTCTAAGGCATGATTTAAAGTCCCCGTTCGGCTTCCAGGTGCAGAACCCGTTTACACAGCCACAGCTCGTCAGCGAGAAACACTCATACCACGGCTTATAAACACAGGGAGTTACTATCTTCGCGGCCTCGTTTCTGGGGGCGCAGACCTCCCCGGAGCAACCGCCAGTGGCGCAGTCCCTGTCAGAATTACACTCGCTCCCGGCTACAGGCTTCAGGGCTATCGTGATGTTGTCCCTGGTAAAGGTCATGTTGGCTATCTCCTTCCAGCCCCCAGCCTTCAGCTTTTCAATAGCGGAGGCAGTCACAAGTAGGGAGGCGTTGAAAGTAACGCTGGCCACTACCTCCGCAGGAATCTGCACCCTCAAGTGCGGGCCGTCGCTGGCGTTCCAGAGCATGACGATGAGCCTCTCATCGTAGTGGGAGCGGAAAATGAAGGTACCGTTCTCAACTATCGCGTTGTGGAGAGCGTTGAAAGTCGGATAGGGCCTGTAAACTATCCCCGGCTTGTTCAGAACGACCTCAACGGCATAGGAATCGGCGGGACTCATGCAGGCCTTCACGAGGGGAGCAGAGAACAACACCAGGAGCACGATAAATGCGACAGCTTTCCGCATTATCACTCACCGAGATGAGAATATGCAAACGGATATATACGCCTATCCATTGCTTCAGCCCGGATTGAAGCTAAAACCTTTATATGCCCACCCGCGAATATCACCCGAGGTGATTGATATGGAGAACCCGTTTGAGATAACCGGAGTCGTTGCCAGAGAGATACTCGACAGCAGGGGAAACCCAACCGTCGAGGTCGAGGTCTACACGCCGGCCAGCATGGGAAGGGCCGCAGTGCCGAGCGGTGCCTCAACCGGAACCCACGAGGCCCTTGAGCTCCGCGACGGCGGAAGCCGCTACCACGGAAAGGGAGTTAAGAGGGCCGTTGAGAACGTCAACAAGATTATAGCCCCGGAGATCATCGGTATGGACGTCACCTGGCAGAGAGACATAGATATGCTCATGCTTGAGCTCGACGGCACCGAGAACAAGAGCAACCTCGGTGCCAACGCCATACTCGGCGTTTCTCTGGCCGTTGCCAAAGCGGCCGCCAACGCCCTCGGACTTCCACTCTACCAGTACATCGGCGGAACAAACGCCTACGTCATGCCAGTCCCGATGAGCAACGTCATCAACGGCGGTGTCCACGCGGGCAACGAGCTCGACTTCCAGGAGTTCATGATAATGCCCGTTGGAGCGAGCTCCTTTAGGGAGGCCATAAGGTGGGTCAGCGAGACCTACCACGTCCTCAAGAAGGTCATCGCCGAGCGCTATGGTAAAAACGCCGTCAACGTCGGCGACGAGGGTGGCTTTGCCCCGCCGATGAAGGAGGTCACCGAGCCTCTCGACGTCCTCATTAAGGCCATTGAGGAGGCCGGCTACAAGCCCGGCGACGAGATTGCCTTCGCCCTCGATGCCGCTTCCAGCGAGTTCTTCCACCCGGACAAGGACAAGTACGTCGTGAGTGGCAAGGAGTACGACAGGGGCGAGCTCCTCGAGCTCTACCGCGAGCTGGTCTCGGCCTACCCGATAGTCTCCATCGAGGACCCGTTCCAGGAGGAGGACTGGGAAGGCTTCGTCATGATAACCAAGGAGCTCGGCAGGAAGGTTCAGATAGTCGGCGACGACCTCTTCGTCACCAACCCAAGGAGGATAAGGAAGGGCATCGAGATGGGCGCCGCCAACGCGCTCCTCCTCAAGGTCAACCAGATTGGAACCCTCAGCGAGGCGATAGACGCAGCTTACACCGCCTTTAGGGCCGGCTATGGAGTCGTTGTCTCCCACAGGAGCGGAGAGACCGAGGACAGCACTATAGCAGACCTCGCCGTTGCCCTCAACGCCGGCCAGATCAAGACCGGCGCCCCAGCCAGGAGCGACAGGAACGCCAAGTACAACCAGCTCATACGCATAGAGGAGGAGCTCGAGGGCATAGCCGTCTATCCGGGCAAGAAGTTCAGGAACCCGTTCCTCTGATGGGGCTTAGGCTTCCTCTTCCCCTTTCTTCTTTGCCTCAAGCATCTCTCTGAGGGCCTTTCTCTTGGCGTTGAGTATCTCACAGACCCTGTCAAGGATTTTAAGGTATTCCTCTATGGCCTCCTTGGCAAGCTCCCGCCCGTAGCCCAGCTCCTCCAGCTTCTTCCTCAGCGCTTCGTGGTACTGGACGGCTATGTAAAGGGACTGGAGCGTTAGTTCGTTCGCCTCCCTGAGGTACTCCCATCCCTTTTCAGTGAGGGTGTACTTGATGAGCTTTCGCTTTCCATGGTACTCCTCCTTCGGCTCTAAAAGGCCCTCTTCCACCATCTTGCTCAGCATGTTGTAGAGGTTGCCGTGGCTCGGCTTCCACGTCCCCTGGCTTATCTTCTCAATCTCCTTGAGGATTTCATAGCCGTGCGCCTCTCCCTTGAAGCCGACAATGACGAGTATGAGATGCCGAATTGGAGCAAGGAACATGTTCCTCATAGATGGGACAGCCATGACACCACCTCGAAAGGTTTATAAGATATGTTCGTTCCAAACATATTTGGCAATATGTCTCCTAAAGAGATATTTATGATTACCCCTTAAAAGATTTGAGGTGGTAGTAATGGCGTGGAACGAGTGGATAGCAAAGCACCCAAAGACGGTGCTGGCAGTCTGGGTGGTGCTCATCGTCATTCTGGCACCGCTCGCCGGAAGGATTAGCGAGCTGACAGACTACAGCACAGAGCAGATGGTGTCCCACAACATAGAGTCCATCAGAGTCCAGGACATCATGAGCGAGGAGTTCACAGGAGCTCAGAACGAAGACATGACGTACCTGCTGATAACGAACATCAGCGTCAACGACGAAAACGCGAGGAAAGCCTATTACGCGTTTAAAGACCGCGTTGAGGGCAGGTACGCCACGAACGTAACATCTTACTATGACGCCCTCGACATGCTCTGGGACATGGACTACGAGCTGACCCTCAACATCACGAGGATGACCGCTAACATCACGGGAGTCCTCTACACGACAGTTAAGGGCGTCAACGACGGCTACGGAATGGTTCTGAGCCAGACGCTCCTTCTGAAGAACACAACCGAAATGGTAAGGGGAAGCCTCGTTGAAACCGCGGGGGCGTATCTGGCCCTCAAGGCCAACATGACGGCTCTCTACACTCAGCTCAATTCAACTGCCACTCTTCTCAGGGCCGCCGACGGGGCATACCTCCAGATATGCGCTCAGAACCCGAATATGACCACTCAGGAGAAAGTCCTGGCCCTTCAGAACGCCCTTGAGAGCCAGGTTCCTGAGAACCAGAAAGCAATCGTCCCCGTCATAGCCCAGACCGTTGTGTCCTCAGACCCCTACTGCAAAGGTACGCTCCTCTCGAATGATGAGCTCCTCAGGAACACCACGGTCGAACTCGTGTACGGCATGGTCGCGGATACTGGCCTTGAACTCCCCAAGGAGGTTCTCTTCCAGCTGTACGACAGTAAGGGTAATGAGGCCGTTATAGACGCCCTCACCAAGAGCATTCTCAAGGGCCAGATAGCCCAGATGATGGAAAACCTCGCCCCGAACCCCGAGGCCGTTGCGGAGGCACTCGTTGAGGAGGTTGCGAAGGACCCGCAGGGAATAATAAGCGGGGAGAGGCTTGAGGACGCCACGGTCTCAGTCGTCCTTGCCATGGTGCCGCAGAAAACCGACGAAACTGAGAGCCTCGTCAGGGCCCTCTATGAGGGAGCCGATCCAAAGGAGCTCGCAAAGGAGCTCTTCCTCAAGGGAATAGGAGAGCAGTCCGGAGAGCAGGAGATGCCAGAGGAGTTCAAAGAAACAATGGAGGCCCTCATCGAGCAGGTCATAGAGAACTACCCGCTGAGCGAGGAGGAAATCGAGAGCCTTGTGAAGAAGACAGTCCTCTCGACTATATCGAGCTACGCGAAGGACAACCCCTACGGAGTCGAGCTGAAGTTCAACGAGACCCTGCTGGCTGAGATAGCCTTCCGCTTCAAAGACAACCCCAGCGCGATAACGAGGGAGGACGTCAAGCCCCTCGCGGAGGAGCTCTGGCCGGTTGTCAAGGAGAATGCAGGAACCTACCTCAGCATGCTCAAGAGCGAGGACAACACCACGGTTCTCATAACGTTCATACCGCTGGGAGAGCCCGGCCCCGATACAGACCCGTACCTCTACTACGCCCAGAACGCCACCAAGGTCAAGGAGATTGCCCTAGAGGAGTTCGGAAAGTACTTCCCTGACGCCTTCGGGGCCCTCGGAGGAACCCCCGTCCAGTCGCACGAGATGACCGCGTACGGCCGGAGCGATAACCAGAAGACCAGCCAGGCGAGCATCATAGGCGCCCTCGTCGTGCTGTTCATACTCATGGGAGGGGCCCTCCTGGCGACGTTACTGCCCTTCACGGGCGTCGCAACCTCTGCGCTTACGGCCCTCGGAATAGCGTACCTGCTCACTAAGGGTGGAATCCTCAACATCGGAAGCTGGGCCCAGATGCTCACCATAACGACCGCCCTCGGTCTTGGAATTGATTACTCGACCTACTACGTCCACCGCTTCAAGGAGTACATAGCCGAGGGCTATGAGCACGAGAAGGCCGTCGCAGAGGCACTCAAGAGGGCTAAGGACGCCGTCCTAGCGAGCGCATTCACGGACATCATAGCCTTCGCGAGCTTCGTCCTTGCCTGGGAGTTCCCGATATTCCAGCAGATGGGAATGGTAATCCCGCTGGCGGTCATAGCTGTGCTCCTCGCCAGCCTGACGTTCATACCGGCAATAACGGCCCTCATAGGCGACAAGGCGATATTCTGGTGGCCGAGGCACATAAAGCACATCGAAACGCTCGATGTCCACGAGAGGAGCAGAATAGCCGAGTGGGTCGTCAACCACGCCAAGGTCGTCCTGCTCATAGGCCTCCTGATAGCGGTTCCTGCAACTTACACGTTCTTCACGTTCGAGGGAACCCACGACATGAGCCTCTTCCTGCCAGAGGGAAGCGAGACCCTCACCTTCATGCAGCTGAGCCAGGAGAAGCTCGGAGCGGCCATAACATCCCCGAACTACGTCATAATTGACCTCGGCCACAGCATAAGGGACGACGACCTCAAGGTGATAGAGGAAATAACTGCCCACATAACGACGATGGAAGGCGTCAAGGCCGTCTACTCACCTACCAGGCCCTACGGCGAGCCGGTGAGCAACCTGACTCTGTCAGCGGTCAAGGCGCTCGGAGGAGACAGGTTCATCTCAAGCAAGGGCGACAAGGTGATGATTCAGATAGACCCGGTCTACAAACCGACAGACGACAGGGCCAAGGAGCTCGTCAAGGCGCTGAGAAGCTACATTGCAGAGCTTGAGAAGGAGGGCAAGATAAAGGAGGGACTCGTCGGCGGAGGGGCGGCGCTCTCAATGGACCTCACCGACAGGATAAACGACATCTTCTGGCACAGGATAATTCCAGTGGCCCTCGTGCTGATGTTCCTCTCGCTGATACCGACGCTCAAGGGACTGCCGGCGGTCGTCTCGACGATGATGACAATATTCCTCGGCGTCATGACGAGCATCTGGGTCTCGACGTGGCTCTTCGGCAGGGTCTTTGACCAGGAAATCATGTGGTTCCTGCCGCTCATGGTCTTCGTAGTGCTCATGGGAGTCGGCATAGACTACAACAGCTTCTACCTCGTCAAGGCCAGGGACGAGTTCGAAAGAAGGTCGCCGAAGGACGCCCTCGTCGTGGCGGCGGGAACCATGGACACCCTCGTAATAGGCCTTGCCGTGGTCCTGGCGAGCACCTACGGCGCGCTGATGCTCAGCAGCACGTGGGGAACGAGGGAGATAGGCTTTGCATTGGCCGCTGGAGTCCTGCTGACGGCGACGATGGCGGTGTACTTCATAGGCCCGGCCTTCATGAGCCTCTTCGGCGAAAAGGCCTGGTGGCCGCTGTTCAAGAACCAGGGAGAGGCCAAGAAGGAGTGACCTCTTTTTTCCCATTTTTGTCCCGGAAGGGTTTTTAGCCCCTTTTCACTTTTCTCCATGAAGTTCATTCAAAAAGGTGGCCAATGAAGGGGGCGGAAACTTCACCAACTACAACCCCCCGTTCTGCAGGGTGATTAAAATGGTGGAAAGAAGGAAACTCAAAATTTACATCCCCGGAATCAAATTCCCCCCGCAGGATTGGGGGGTTTCACCCCCCACGTCCTTGCTAACCCCCTCCCCCCGAAGGTGGGGCTTCGCCCACTGCAACCCCCGGCTCTGAAAGGTGATTGAAATGGAAGCAGAAAAAAAGAAACTGAAGATATACATCCCCGGAATCAAATTTCCCTCTGTCTCGCTCACAGGAAGCTACTGCGCCCTCAACTGCGCCCACTGCGGGAGACACTACCTTGAGGGCATGAAGAAGCCCAGGAAAAGGGAGCTCGTTGACTTCTGCCTCGACCTCGAGCGCTCCGGAGGTTTGGGCTGTCTGCTGAGCGGGGGAATGGACTCCCGGCTGAAGGTGCCGATTGACAAGTACGCGGACGAGCTGAGGGAGATTAAGAGGAGAACGAACCTGAAGCTCAACGCCCACGTCGGTTTCATAGACGAGAGCGATTTGGAGTGGCTGAAGTACGTTGATGTCGTTTCTCTCGACTTCGTCGGCGATGACGACGTGATAAGGCGAGTTTACAAAATAGACAAGACTGTAGAAGATTACCTTCGCATAGTTGAACTTCTGACCGAGAACGAAATCCGCGTGGCGCCCCACATAACGATAGGCCTCGACTTCGGGAGAATCCACTGGGAGTACCGGGCCATAGACCTGCTTACTCAGTATCCGATAGACGTCCTCGTGCTGGACGTACTCATACCGACAAAAGGGACGGAGATGGAGAGCGTTCCGAAACCGGGCGTCGAGGAGAGCCTGAAGGTCGTAAAATACGCCCGCGAACGCTTCGACGGAGAGATAAGCATAGGCTGCATGCGGCCGCTGGGACGGTGGAGGCTTGAGTTCGACAGGGGGGCAGTCCTGGCAGGAGTTGACAGGCTGACGAACCCGCCGAGGAAAATCATAGAGTGGGCAAAAACTGTTAGAGAAGTCGAGATAATCTACGAGTGCTGTGTGATGTAGGGCTCAGAAAACACAATCCTCTTTAAGACCTCCTGTTGAAATACTCTCAAACAATAAAAAGGACACTAAATTCATCTCCCAAGCAGATTTATCCTTTTGAGCTCCGTTTCTGCATCTTTAATGGCTTCATCCAGGGCTTTTAGAAGGATTCCTTTTGAAACTTTAACTGTGATTTTAGCCCATGCAACAAAGAACAGAACAACCATACCACCCATGCTGGAGGCGTAGATTATTTCCAGTGGATCGTAAGTTCCAAGGGTAAACCTGACAAAAGGCGGACGGGTAAGGCCTGCCAACCTAACCAGTGTTGATAGTACTTTTCCCAGACCTTGCTTTAGTTGGGCTGGTCCCATACTACTCTCCACTCTTCCTTGGGCAGTTTTCCTTTTTTAATGAACTCTTTTAGTTCTTTCAGGTCATCAATGTAGTCCTTTAAGTTAATTGTAGCATTTAAAATATAAACATCCCATAAATCTCGACATCGTACTCATTTAAGTAGCTTTCATCGCTCTCCTCCCAAAACTCATCCGGACGGAGGAGTCTAAATCTTAAATGCTCGACTTCCACAGGCTTCTTCTGCATAATACGGCTTATGTTTTCGATAGTACGTTGAATGTTTTTAGTAAACTCCTTAACGGGGATTTGGAAGTCCCTGCCGTCGGGAAGTTTAATCGTAACATACCCTCCATTTTCCACGAGTTTCAGTCCAAAAAAATCACCGGAACCCTTCAACTCTGCAAGTATCTCCAGTACTTCCGTAAACTCCTGTACCGGGACGGGTTCATCAGTGAGGAATAGGGGTTCTTCAGCTGTTATTAGAACGGGAAATCCTTCCTCCTCTGAGGTGAAATAAAAGGAAAGGTACATCATAACACAACCCCCTAATATTTAGATGCAGGAAACGCGGTAACTATCCTATACCACCCTTTCCCTACTTTTTCAAGAACTACTGCCATTTTTGTTCCAAGTTTTGGAGAGTATCTTACGAGTACTATTCTGCCTGGCTTCTTCCCACAGTCCATGTAATCGGGATTTCGTATGGTTTCCTTTATTTCCCTCATGATATCCTAGGCAGAGAGGTACTTAAATTTATCCTTGAATTTGTACACGTTTGTGAGTATGTGGCGTATAATGATGTGTCTAGCACCTTCCTTATCAAGTATAACCCATCCTCCATCAAAGACCCCACAAGATAGTGTTGCTCCTCTGAACCAGATGTTACCGAAATGAGGGTATTCCTTGTCAAATTCTTCAGCAAGCTTCTTCGCCTTCTCTGCGTCCCATCCGTTGAGGTATGCCTACGCAAGGTGCTCTTCAAAGTACCTGTGCAAGATTACAGGCTATGAATAAAGTTTCTAAACCTCTTCAGGACTCCAATATATGCTAGTAATGGTTCTCTCAATGGGCCTTCTGGGAGCAACTGGGTTAGTTCTTCCAAGGAGTTTAACGTTTCCACACCCATTTTCAGGAAAGCCCTTGATAAGAGACCTGCATCACACTCCATTACTATCCGTTTCGGGTTGAGCGTTCCATCTTTTTCGGCAAAGTAAGTCTCCGAACACACGAGCACCGTTTCTCCCCTGAGTTTGAACACCACCGGATTCAGGCTCTTTCCAAGCGTGGCATCGAAAACAGGTTCTCCAATATCCGGACACTCCAGTAGATACTTCCGTCTAAGCTCCTCAATAGGAACCTCTTTCAGCCGTGGGTCAGGAATTCTCTTAATTTCTGAGGGATAAATCCACTTCCGCAGAAATCCCACAAACCAGTCCTTTGTGACTATCTCTCTGTTAAACTTTTCCAAGGCGCCTCTGAGATAGATGCTCACAAGGAACGAGTTCTGAGGAACGCTGAGGAATACAAGTGTCTCATTGGAATCATCCGCGAGCACTTCATGCCCCATGATTTTCAGCGAGTACCTGCCGGGGGGTAAACGGAAGAGCTTCGAAAGAGCATGGAGGCGCAGGGGCTCCTTTTTGTTTTGGAGAGGCAATCCCTCCGGGTAGTCCATATTCTCCAGCTTTTTTCTCAAGTATTCAACATCGAAGTACCAAGTTATCAAGGCTACTCCCTCCAAAGGAGTCTTTCCTACCGCCCAAGTCCAAGCATCCCAATGGATTTGTCAATGTGCCTTTTTGCCGGGCAGTTTGCCGTCCGCCACGAAATCCTTGAGAAGTTTAAGCTCCTCAACGTATCCCTCGAGATTAACGAACGCTTCCAGTACGTACGTGCTCCCGTAAACTTGAACTTCGTACTCGTCCATGACGTCCTCGCGTTCACCGGGCATCTCAAGCACTTCAGGTGAAGGCAGCTTTAGCTTGAACCTGAGCCACTCCATCCGCACCGATTTACCGTGGAGAACCGCCTTCATATTTTGGAGAGGTCTGAACTATCCCGGAAAGCTTTTTACGGGTGACGTGTACCTTTCCCCCATCCGGTAAGGTCAGGCAAACCCTTCCACCTTCTGCCCTTATCTTCAGGTCCCAGAGCCTTTCTGGCGGGTTCTCCATTGATTGGAGCGCCTTTAGGGAGCTCATGAATTCATCCAGCACCACCGGGTCTTCACTGATGAAAACCGGCCCGTCTCCGAGAACCAGCACGGGAAGCCCCTGTCTCCATCCTGGAGGAAGAAAGAGAATGTAATCACGCCTCACACCTCAAGCATTCGACGTATTTCCCTTTTCCATCTGGGGGGTATTCGTTCCTTAAGCTGTCCGGAACTTCAGTATCAAGCATTCCACGGCATCAACCCTCGAGCACGTCCTTATACTTGCTCTTCCGCACGAGCTCTTTAACTCTCTCAAGCCCTGTCAGGTAGGCTTCGTCCCTGGTTCCCTTCAGGTACTCCTCGAGGAATTCCAGGGCGGCTTTAACATACTCCCTGACTTCGACTCTCTCCCTACCGACAAACCGCTCGTTTTCGAAGGCTTCAATAAGCAGGTAATCGCCCTCCTTCCTGAACACCACGGGAGAAATCGGCTCGTAAGTGCCAAAACCCACCTCGAGCTTTCCGCCCCTGCAGTTCCTTCTTATCACCCTCCTCTCGTCCTCCTCGAACTTTTCAAGCACGTAGGGAATTTCATCGCATGACGAGACTGCAAAGGTTACTGTGGCGAGGATTGCCGCCAGCGCCTGCACAATGTAGCAGAGCGCCAATACAAACTCTTTTCCGTTAACCTCCACCTCGATCTCAGCCCCAAATCCTTCGGATTCCTCCAGCTCTTCAAGCGAGGTATCAACCGAGAACTTAACCGGCATTAAGACCACCCCCGGCTTTTTCTTTAAAAAATTTAAAGGTGGCGGGTCAATCCAAGTAAGCTGTGATAAATTTGTAAATTCCCCGTGCTCTATCGTACGATAGGACGACTCTAACCTTCCTGCCTATCCACTTGCCCCTAAAATATCCGAACCTCTTTTCGACCACGAACTTGCGGGGAGTGTGCTCGGGGTCACTGCAGTCAATTCTTCCTTTCTTGATTGTTTCTCCGATTAAGGAAAGAATGAAGTCTGCGCTCCAGTCAGAGGGAAAGACTGTCAGTTTTCCTTTTTTGCCCAGCCTCTGTCTTAGAATGTGCCGTTTAATAAAATGAACTGCCCCATATTTGTCGTTACCTTTTTCAATGATGACGTCTCCTTCTGGGAAGTAACTACCACAGGCATATCTTCCCCTGAACTTTACCCGAAAGTTCTTGTACTGCTTGTCAAACTCTTTTGCAAGCTTCTTCGCCTTGTTAGCGTCCCATCCGTTGAGATATGCCTGTGCAAGGAGTTTGCCGTATTCCTTCGGGCTGAATAAGTCCTCAACGGCCTTGACCTCGTCCCTGGTTATTGTGATGATGGGCTTCACTATGACGGCTTCCTTTTTGAGGCCCCACCATTTCTTCTTAACGTAACCGTAACCAATCTCTGCTTTACTCCCCCAGAAGTTCATCTTAACGCCTTTCGCCAGTTCCTGATTACCGTCCTTAATCTTGTCAGGAATCTCGCTTACGAAGGCCTCGGTGAACTCGCTGACGGGTTTCGAATACACGTACTTGGCAATGGCCGCGACAATGCTCCCTATGGCCACTATCCAGCCAATACCCGGGACAAAGACCTCAAGGAAAGGCTCCACAACAACAGTGGCGCCTCCGAACTGTGGCTGAACCTCACCCCCCGGCCCCTTCTCAGGACTGAACTCCTGTGGAACTTTTACAGTGCCGTTCGCCGTCGCGTTAACGAAGCTTGCCGCGGCGCTCGCTCCCCTGAGGGCCATCCCAAGGAAGAGCACCACCAAAGCCACGGCGAGAAACCGCTTCCAGCCCATGCAGTCACCTCCAGTATCGTTCAGTTGGATAACAAATCCAAAACTTAAAGAGTTTACTGTTTTAAGTATTGTCACGGGAATGTAAATTGGAAATACATTACTACTCCACAAAAATTCAATTACATCCCCAGAACAGCACAGTTAAAGGGGCTCCAAAGAGATTAATAGCCAACCAGAAAATCGGAAAATAAAAACCAGCCAAAGGAACCCATTTGCATGTTTACGAACTTAATGGAAATGCAGGGCTCACCCTTCCTCGCATCATCATAAATCAGAAAGGAGAACGCCGATCATCGCCCTCAGACTTCTTCTTTTACCGTGACAAATGAGACCATTGTTACTGTCTGATCTATGCCCTTTATCTCCCTGAGCCTGTCCACGACTATCTTTCCTATCTCCTCAGCGTTCGGTGCGCGAACTTTTATTAGCAAGTCCCACTCACCGGCAACGATGTGGACCTCATAGACGCCCTCAAGGGCAGCGACCCTCTCGGCTACTTCCCTCTGAGTGAGCCCCGAATCAGGGTCGTAGCGCGCCAGTATGAAGGCTGTCGTTCCCAGGTCAAGTTTCTTGTAGTTGGGCTTAACCGTGAACTTCTCGATTATCCCTTCATCAACCAGCTTCTTTATCCTGTAGTGCACTGTCGTCCTCGGGATGCCAAGTTTCTTGCTCAGAGATGCTATGTTCTCCCTGGCGTTTTCCTTAAGTTCCCTCAACAACCTTATGTCTGTAGCATCAAGCGAACTCGCCATCGCGATCCCCTTTTGTCATTATTACAATTCACACCGTGATAATTGGAATGATTTCATTATTTAAGGTTTTCCTTTAACCAAGTTGCAAAAGCGTGCAACGCCCTGCCCCTGTGAGATATCCTGTTCTTTTCGTCCGTTGTCATTTCGGCAAAAGTTCGGTCGAAACCTGAAGGTCTGAATATGGGATCGAACCCGAATCCACCGGTTCCCCTCGGCTCCTCGGTTATAACACCATCCACCCTGCCCTCAAAAATGTGAAGCTCACCGTCCCAGTACGCCACGATGCTCTTGAAATAGGCCCTCCTGTCCTCAATGCCCCCCATAAGCTTCAGGATACCGTTTATTCCAAGAGTTTTGTAGACGTAGGCAGAATAAACCCCCGGAAAACCGTTAAGGGCCGAAATAAACAGGCCCGAATCATCTATGAAGAAAGGACCCTCAACTCTCTCCGCCAGCCATTTTACCCCGTAGTCCGCCACCTCCTCGAGGGAATCCGCCTGTATCTCTGGATACTCAACCTTCAGCTGGTAGACTTCCAACCCAACGCTGGCAAGGTACCTCCTGGCCTCCTCCACCTTACCAGGATTTGAAGTTATAAAAGCAACCCTCATCGAACCACCGTAGAAAGGTATAAGGAAAGTCCTAAAAAAGTATGGCTTCAGTCGATCTTGTAGCCTATCTTCTCCACGAGCTCCCTGCGCTCCTTCCTCTGCTCCTCGGTCTCTATTTTGTTGGCCGCCTTGCCGTCAACAACTCCAAGGACGCTCCGTCCAAGGTCGGTCTCGGCGACGATGACCTGGAACGGGTTCTCGCTGGCGCCGTAGACCATGACCACAGCTGGGTGGTTCTTGACGGTGTTCAGGACGTTTATCGGGAAGGCGTTCTTCATCAGGATGACGAAGACATGGCCCGCGCCGATTTTCACGGCGTTCTTTGCGGCGAGCTCTTCAAGCTCCTTGTCGTTTCCGGTGTAGCGCGTGAGCTGGGGCTTGGCTTCGTTCATTGCTATGCCGAACTTTATCCCTGGAACAGCCGTGAGAAGGGCCCTCGCAAGGTCGTCAACCGTGAATATCGAGAAGTTACCCTGTCCGATTATGACCTCCACGCCCTCGGGCTTTTCAATGTCAACGACTTCAATCTTCACCATGGCCACCACCGGAAGAATTTAATAACCGAGGGGATATAACTTTTTCCGAGGGGTAATTTTTCAACTGCGGTGGTGCCGCGAATGGGCGAGGTTAAACAAGATGAAATCGAATTCCTCGCGGAGCTTCTGAGTAAGTACCCCCTCGAAAGCCTCAGAAAAATAGCCTCGACCGAGGGGATAGACTATTACAGACTGAAGAGAATTTACGACCGCTATTACGGTAAATACCTTGTCATCAGTGCCACATACAACATACGGCGTATCGGACTGAAGAGCTTTGTCGGATTTCTCAGCGTCCCGGCCGAAAGGCTTATGGAAGTCGCCGTTAGGATGACAAAAAACCCCTTCATCGGCTACGTTAACCCGGCGTTCGGGTTCAAGAACGGCCTGTCAATCATCTTCTACGTCCCGAAAGACCAGGTGAATGATATAGACGAGATGCTCGCCAAATATTCCGATGACTTTGAATACTACGAGGTCTGGGCGTATCCACCCCCCGAAAAGCCCAGAGAGTGGGGAGACTGGGAGCTGGGCCACGACTACGCGGTCCTGATGGACATCTTGAAATGGGACGCACGGACGCCGATAAAGCGAATAGCAGAGCGGCTCGACAAGACGAGACCAACGATAAGGTACATGATAAACAGGCTCAGGGAGAAGAAAATCCTCACCGGGTTCTCCCCCATGGTGGATATGAACGTCCACGACAGGGGCGTTATTGGAATATCAAGCGAAATAAAAGAAGACGTCCTGAACAGGTTCAAAGAGTACGAAATCATGGCAGGATACCTCCCGGGCAGGGGCTACCTCCTTGAATGGTTCTTCTCATCGAAGGAGGACATGGGGGGAAAGGTTCTGGAGTTCAGCGCCTACGTAGAAAAGCTCCTGATAGAGTACTTTGAACCGAGCTTCAAAGAGCTTAATGACGGCAACAAAAAGACAGCGTTCCAGAGAATGGTAAAAGAAGACGGAAGCGGCTACCGCTCGATCCTAGAGTTTTAGAGGGATATCAGGCAGTACTCCATGCCGTCTATCTCGCCCGTCGCCTGATACTCAAGGGCCCTGCAGTCGTGGCAGATGTATTTGAACGGACATGTGGCGCAGGTGGGTATGTTGTCCTTCGTCATTCTCCAGAACGACCTAAGCCTCTTTTTCCTCAAAGTCTCCTTGAGTGTCATTCTGGTAAGGTCGCCTGCGACGTAGTTCCTCAGGAGCGGGCAGGGCAGAACGTAGCCGTCAGCGGTGACCGCGACGGTTCCGGAGAGGCAGTCGTGGTACTTCTCCGCACTGGGGTTGTATATCCTGCGGAGCTCAATGACGTTGAAGTTGAGCCTCCTGGCCGAACCCGGGAAGAGGACGTCAACGTAGACTTCGCCTCTGAAACTGCCTGAGAGCAGCCCGGTGCGGAAGTCTTCAGGGGCCACCATTATGAGGGCGCCGTGGAGCCAGGGGTAAGCCGAGAGCTCATCGAGGGTGTGCTCTGGGTAGCTGAGCTCCGCGATGAAGTTGACGCCCTCAACCGGGGTAACCTTGTCGAGGTCATCAAAGAGGACAACCGCGTAGACCTCAGGGAACTCAAGCTCGCTCGCGAACACCGAGAGGGCAAGGAGCGTCTCAACGTTGTCGTAGTTGGTAAGCCACACTTCTTTTCCGCCCAACTTCCGGAACTCAAGGAGTATCTCTTTCATTCTCTCAATGCTCAGCGGCTCCCTGCGGAGAATGAACCTGTTGTTGCCAATGCAGCCGATTGAACGGGGGATGCCCTCAACCTCGGAGAACTTTCCCTTACCCGCGCCGAGCTGGAGTATGAGCCTCTCAAGCTTTCCGTTGCTGGTTTTATTCGACCAAGGAGGCTTCGCGACGCTCACCACAGACTGGGACTGAAAAACCTCGCCAGCCGAACCAGCACAAACGGCCTTCTCCATCACCGCTCACCGGGAGCAGGTACGAAGGACGGATATATATACTTTTTCTATTCGGATTTTGCTGACTATTGAGAATAGTATGCAAAAAGTGGAGAAAGTCAGACTGGAACCTGCCTGTCTCCCTCAATCCAGAACGTGCCCTCATCTGTCACTTCCTTCTTCCACACCGGAACCCTCTTTTTGACCTCGTCCAGCGCCCAGGAGCAGGCCTCAAAGGCCTCCTTCCTGTGCTTTGCACTGGCCACTATGAGTATTGTGTCTTCCCCAACCGGGAGCTCGCCGTAGCGGTGCCATATGAGCATGTCCAGAATCGGAAACTTCTCAAGGGCCTCCTTTCTTATCCTCTCCATCTCGGCCTCGGCCATCTCAGGATAGGCCTCGTAAATGAGCTTCTCAACCCTCCTGCCGTGGCTCTCGTTCCTGACCTGACCTAGAAAGACCACGTACGCCCCGCTCTCAGGGATACGGAGAAGGCTTATCGCTTCATCAACGCTGAAGGGCTCCTTTGTCAGCTTGACTTTCATGCCTAATCCCCTGGGAAGATAAGCCCGGAAGGTTTAAAGTTTTAGTTCCAGAGCAGATGCCGGTGAAAGCATGAGGAAGCTTACGGTGCTGATACTCGTGCTTATTGTAGTCTCGGCGGGGTGCATTGGAGGGGACACTTCCCAGCCCCAGACTTCAAAGGCAGACGGGGAGACAACAAGCCCACAGAGCCCCATCAAAACCGGCTCCGAAAAGGAGAACACCCCGATTGACCCTGTGAAGGCCTTGGAAGAAATAAAGCAGTACTCCTACGCCGAGGATGCCAGTGTTGAGCTGGACATGGAGATGAAGTCCGGAAACTTCACACAGGAAGCAAACTTCACCATGATAATAGAGGAGATGGGGTACGTGGACTTTGAAGAGAAGAAGGCCAAGATTATGACAACGACGACCACACTGCCAGACAACGTGACGTTCAATATGAGCCTGGTTGTTGTCGACGGAAAAGTCTACATCAAGGATATTGGTGAGAGGATTGCCAAAAACGATACTTCGTTCTGGCGCATCAACCCGGTTTCGGTTGCAAGGGAACTACTCAAACTCCAGCCGGTCGGCAACTACACAGAAAACGGAACACTTGTCCTCGTATATTCTGTTCCAGAGGAACTGATACTCCCGATGGCAGAGTTTTATTTCGCAACCCCCGACATGAACACCACCGTGACCGACGCGACCGCCGAGCTGTACTTCACCGATGAAGGGTTCACTGGAATGAAACTGACCTACGGAATCATCGCCACCACTACGGCAGAAGACATAAGCGGGGAAATAATAGAAGTCACCGAGAGGGGCTACTGGAAGGGGACAATAAAAATAACTTCCATCAACAAAAAAGAAGAAGTTGAAGCCCCGTCTACCTGAGCTCAACGACGTCAAAGTTGTTGTAGGCCAGGTCAACCAGCAGGAGCCTGTTGAGAAGGGGCTCACCGACCCCGGTCAGGAGCTTTATGACCTCCATCGCCTGTATTGAACCAATGACGCCGGCGGTGGCCCCGATTATCGGGAACTTCCCGCTTTTTTCTTTCACACTGGGGAAAATCTCGCGCAGGCTCTTTGTTTTTCCGGGGACTATTGTCGTCACCTGGCCAAAAGTCCCCTCGACGGCACCGTGGACGAGGGGAATGCCCTTTCTCTGGGAGTACTCATCGAGCAGGAAGCGGGTCTCAAAGTTGTCGAGGCAGTCAACGATTACATCGACCCCCTCAAGGACTTCGTCAACGTTATCCTCACTCAGCCTCCCCACGAATGTCTCGATTTTTATATCGGAGTTGAAACGCTCCAGCTTCCACTTCGCGGAGAGGGGCTTCGGGTTCCTCGCCACGTCCTCTTCCCAGTGGAGTATCTGCCTGTTGAGGTTGCTGAGCTCGGGCTCCTGCTCGTCTATCAGGAGGAGTGTTCCCACCCCCGCGGCGGCCAGGTAGTAGGCCACAGGGCTTCCGAGACCGCCGACGCCAACCACCGCGACCTTCGCCCGTTTGAGCTTCTCCTGTCCCTCCGTTCCAAAAATCATTATCTGTCTGTCGTACCTCTCCAGCTCCCTCTCGCTCAGCATATCAACCACCACTCACCGGCGGGAAGAGCGCCACGGCATCACCGTCCCGGAGAACCTCATCAAAGCGGGCATAGCGGCCGTTCAGGGAGACGTTGACGTCAGCTAAGTCGTCGTCCTCGGCAAAAACCTCGTTCTTCAGAACCGGGTGCCTCTCCTTGAGGATTTCTATCAGCTCTCTTATCGTTATTCCATCGGGAACCTCAAGCTCCTCCTCACTCTTACCAACGAGGGAGCGGTAGCGGGCAAAATACCTCACCTTGACCCTCATCCACACCACCGGAAGAAGTTGGGAGGAGAGTTAAAAAGGGTTGCTGGACGGCTTTGTCACCAAGGGACGCTCTTCCAGCCCATTTTGTAGGCAAAGTAGTTGGCGCCCCAGTGGATGAAGGGCGAAAATACGAGGAGGAAGATAATCTGCCCGCTGGAGAGAGTCTTAACAGGATAGGCGAAGGCAAGGGCGCTTATCAGGAAACCGAGCTGGTCGAGGCCTATGGCCGGAGCACCGCGCGGGAGGTTTGCGCGCCTCTTGATGAAGCTCCCAACGAGGTCACCAAAGAGCGCACCGAATGAAAGCAGGAACGCGAGCTTTACCGCCGTCGGAAGGTCTCCGTAGAACCCAGGGGTTATGAAGTACTGGACTACACCAACGAGGGTCCCAATGGCAACTCCACCGATGAAGCCCCGCCAGGTCTTTCCATCTCCAAGAATCCTCCGTCCGTCCCTCCACTTTCGCCCGCCGTCTATGGGCGGCCCTCCCCCCACGAGAACCGGGGAGGCGTTGGCAAAGTAGGCGGGAAGGATGTACCAGAACGCCCAGAACACGGATTCCAGCCCCATTTCACCACCAGAGGAATAAACTGGGAACCTTTTATAAGGGTTGGGGCTGGAATCCGAGACAGGGTGACAGGTATGATAAAGAAGCTCGTTGCAATAGTGCTCCTCGCGTTGCTCCTATGGGGGGCTTATGTCTCGTACACACTCCTCAGCTCGCCACCAAAGCTCAGCGCCCGCTGGGGCACAGTGACCGAGACAAACACGGAGCTGATAATCGAGGGTGAATGGAACCGGCCCCTTCTCCTGCCGGTTTCACTGGAGAACACCACAATGGGCTTTATGGGAATACCCATCGCCAGGACGGAACGGGTTGAGCTCTCTGGAGAGAACGCACTCATCGCCCTCAGCATAGACAACCAGAACCTGATCAGCGCGCTTTTCAAGTACCTTGAGAACGGACAGAGCGGAACTTTTGAAGTTTCCTTCAAGGGGACGGCCCTGAAAGTAATCCCCTTGAGGTTCAGCGTGACCCGAAACGTCGGTATGGACGTCTTCAAGACCTTCAACTTCACCTCCGAGAGCAAGCCTGTGCTCGGGGGCCTCGCGTACACGCCCGCACTCCTCGAGACCAAAGTCACCAGGGTGGAAGAGAAGGACGGTAAGGGAACGTTAATCGCCGACATGAGGCTCTACAACCCCAACTCGTTCCCAATCCCGCTCTCAAACCTGACGTTTGATGTGTACGCGAATGATGTAAAGATTGGAACCGGGTACCTCCTTAAGCCCACTACAATTCCGGCCAAGGACTACGCGACCGTCAGGACGACAATAGAGCTCGATAAGAGCGCACTGGCCAGGGCCTGGGCTCTTCACGTGAAGAACGGCGAAAGGAGCACCATAGAAGTCCAGATGGGGGTCTCAGTGAGCCTGCTGGGTAAAAACCTCAAGATACCCCTCAAAACCGAGAAAAGGTACCTCGAGACCCACATAATAGAGGACATCAACGGGGCACTGGCAGGGCTCGTGCGGGGGTGAGCTTTTAAATCAAGCCCCTCTTTTTTCACTATGGTGAGAGAAATGAACGTTAAGGAAATCCACGAGTTCCTCAACAGAATCTGGAACGACATCTTCACGCTCAACGAGGAGCTCAAGGTCGAGCTCCCAAAAGAAGGGTTCAAAGTGGAGGACGTGGAGGAGGTCTTTGGAGCGTACATATTCCTCGACGGCGAGTGGGTTAGAATGGACTACCCCCACCCGGCTTTTGAGGTGAAGCCGCAAATCGAAGTCGGGGCGACGCCGGAGAGCTACTACTTCGTGGTTGCAGTTCCAAAGGAGAGAATAAACGAGGGCTTCCTGGAGGCGTTCCTTGAGCTCTTCCCGAGGAGCTTCATCTACGGGAGCGAGGACTTCCTGAGCGACGTCCACAACTGGAGAAGAGGGGAGGCGTCGCCTGAGGAAATCCTTAGAAGAATCGAGGAGAGCCGTGAGAAGGTCTTCCAGTTTGAGGCGAACTTTGAGAGCGCCGGAGAGCTGAAGAAAGGGCTTTTGAAGCTCATTGAAGCCGGAAAGCGCTTTGAAATCTTTGACCTGTGAGGTGTCGCGATGAGCCCGGAGGAAGCGTTTCCAGCGGAGCTCAGGGAGTACTACCGGAAGCTCTTCGGGAGCGAGGCAGAGGAGATAATGGCGTCGCTCAGGACTCCCGTCGAGAAGTATTATATCCGCGTCAACACCCTCAAGACGAGCAGGGAAAAGCTGATGAGAATCCTCAGGCGCGAGGGCCTGAAGCCGAAGAGGAGCCCCTACCTAAAGGAGGGCATCTACTTCGAGAGGGAGGGCCCGAACTTCCCCGACGACTACAAACCGGGCCTGCCGGTGGTGAAGGCAAACAAGTTCGCGAGCGAGAGCGTCTACCAGGGGGCACACCTCTACGCCCCCGGAGTCCTGCAGGCGGACAGGAACATAAAGCCCGGCGACGAGGTCGAGATACGCGACCCAAGGGGCCTGCTCGTCGGGATTGGAATAGCCAGAATGAGCGCAAAGGAGATGGTCGTCTCGACGAGGGGCCTGGCAGTCGAGGTCACCCTGCCCAAGTTCAAGCTCCCGAGCCTGAACGAGCTGGAGTCCTTCAAGGAGGGCCTCTTCTACGCCCAGAGCCTTCCCTCTATGGTGGTGGCCCACGTCCTTGAGCCGAGCGAGGAGGAGCTGATAATAGACATGGCCGCCGCCCCCGGCGGAAAGACGAGCCACATCGCCCAGCTCCTCCAGAACAGGGGGGAGATAATCGCCATAGACAAGTCGAGGAACCGGCTGAAGAAAATGGAGGAGGAGCTCAACAGGCTCGGTGTGAAGAACGTCAAGCTTATCCGAATGGACGCGAGGAAGTTACCGGAGCTCGGTCTCCAGGCAGATAAGATACTCCTCGACGCCCCGTGCACCGCCCTCGGCATAAGGCCAAAGCTCTGGGAGAGCAGGACGCCGAAGGACATCGAGGCGACGGCCCGTTACCAGAGGGCCTTTATCTGGGCTGCAATAAAGTCTCTCCGCAGAGGGGGAGTCCTCGTATACTCCACCTGCACGCTGAGCTACGAGGAGAACGAGGCCAACGTGAAGTTCATGCTGGAGAAGGGACTCAAGCTTGAGGAGCAGGCGGTCTTCATAGGCTCTGAGGGAATTGAAATGGAGGAAGTCCAGCGCTTTTACCCAAACAGACACCTGACGCAGGGCTTCTTCATTGCAAGGCTCAGGAAGGTGTGACGGATGGACTGGAAGAAAGCCGGACTCATGGGCTTTGGAGTCCTCATCATTGGCCTCCTGCTGTGGTGGGCAGGAATACGGGACGTCATTGAGCTCCTGGGCCGGGTTAAGCCGGACTACTTCCTCCTGGCAGTTCTTATGTACATCATCGGGCTCCTCACGTGGGGCCTGCGCTGGAAGGTTCTCCTCGACGCCATCGGTGTGAGGACGGGCTTCAGGAAAGTGCTCCTCGCCCTGCTTTCCGGTATATTCGTCAACAACGTCACCCCTGGGGCGAGGGGCGGTGGCGAGCCCGTCAGGACTTATTTCCTCGCGAAAGAAATCCAGAAGCCCTACGGCCAGGTCTTCGCGACTGTTATGATGGACAGAATCCTCGACATTATTCCCGTTGTGGTGATGCTGGCCCTTTCAACCGCCTACGTCTACAGGCTCGGCTCCATCTCGCTCACCATTATACTCGTCCTCCTCGACATTGCCTTTGCGGGCCTTATACTCTTCACCCTTGGAATCCTGCTGAGCGAAAAGAAGACAAAGGGTGCCCTCTACTGGTTTTTCAGGCTCTTTGAGAGGCTCGCCCCCCAGAAGGCGGAAGACTACCGGGACAGGTTTAAGAAGACCGTTGAAGAAGACGTCCCGAGGTTTCAGAGCGACTTCCGCTTTTTGATGAGGCACAAGGGGGCCTTCCTGCTTGCCCTGGCTTACTCAACCGCCTCCTGGCTCACGGTCGTCCTCAGGACGTACTACGTTTTCAGGGCAATCAACTACCCTGTCTCACTGGTTGACGTCATGGTAGTCCAGATGGTGGGAATGGTCATAGGCATGGTGAGCGTGATTCCGGGGGGAGCCGGAATCATAGAGAGCGTAAACTCCGCGGTCTATATTCTTCTAGGGATAAGCAAGGAAGTCGCCGTCACGGCGACGCTTCTGGACAGGCTGATTTACTACTGGGTTCCAACCGCAGTGGGGGCTCTGGCGACTGCCCACCTCGGGACAAAGATAAAGAGAAAAGTTTAATTAAAACGGGCATAAACAAGAGGGATTGACATGAAGTTCGGAGTTGTTGCCCGCCGGGATAAGGCAGAGGCTTTGAAGCTGGCTTATAGAGTCTACGACTTCCTCAAGGTCAGCGGCTACGATGTGGTGGTTGATGAGGACACATACAGATACCTGAGGGAGTTCGACGAGTCGGACATTCTCCCCCTGGAGGACTTCGACGTGGACTTCATAATAGCCATAGGCGGCGACGGGACCATCTTGAGGGTGGAGCACAAGACCAAGAAGGAAATCCCAATCCTCGGGATTAACATGGGGACACTCGGGTTTCTCACGGAAGTCGAGCCCCACGAGACGTTCTTCGCCCTCAGCAAGCTCCTAGAGGGGGACTACTTCATAGACGAGCGCATAAAGCTGAGGACTTATATTGACGGGGAGGCCAGCGTGCCGGACGCCCTCAACGAGGCGGCTATTCTAACCGGAATCCCCGGAAAGATAATCCACCTCAAGTACTACATCGACGGCGGGCTTGCGGACGAAATCCGCGCGGACGGGCTCATAGTCTCGACGCCAACCGGGTCCACGGGCTACGCCATGAGCGCCGGCGGGCCGTTTATTGACCCCAGGCTCAGCGTCACGGTCATAGCCCCTCTCGCACCCCTGGCGCTCAGCTCAAGGCCGATGGTAATCCCGGCGGAGAGCAGGATAGACATCAGAAACATGACGATAACGAGGGAAATCCTGCTCGCCATAGACGGCCAGTTCTACACCTACCTGCCCCCCGAGACCGAGATAACGATAAAGCTCTCCCCCAGGAGGGCCAGGTTCGTGCGCTTCACTGAAGAGATATATCCCAAATACACGATGAGGCTCAAAAAGAGGTTTTAAAGGGGCTCAAACTCCTTGAGAAAGAGAGCCTTTTCCTGTTCACTCAGCACAGAGTCATCAACAAAGATTATTAGACCAGCCCCATGCTGAAAGACCACGTAGTCCTTGAGGTTTGTCAGGAACTTAAAGACCGCCTTGAAGTCGTTGTAGAGGAGTAGATACTCTACACAGTCAATCAAAACAACGGAACTGGGATTGTCCCTGACAAAGCGGATGATAACGTCCTGAAGTACGTGGAGTGCCGTCGGGTTGATGCCCTCCGAGATCTGAGTCACCCACACCGTCGAAACGTTCTCAAAGCCTTTGTACATGTTAGGCGACCGTGTAACGGCCAAGACTGGGAAGTCGGCACCCTTTAGGAGCTCCATAACGTCAAGAAAGCGGGTCTTGGAAAAGACCACGTGGGCCCCAAAGGAGGATTTTTTGTAGAGGGAAGGGGGACGGGGGATATAGCTGCTCTCCACGAGTTTGATGTAATGGACTATCGCGTAGATTACCCCAACTATCGAAATTGAGTACGCAAACAGCTCAAAATACCAAGCAGGCTCCACACAGCAGAAGTCATCAATCAAATCAGCAACGCGGCCGAGCTCAGCTATCCCGAGGAAAATAACCGAGTACCTCACAAGTGTGTCAATCTCAGACCTATATTTACCCAAACGCTTCACCATGAAGGCAAGCACGTATCCGATAGCCAGGAACAGAATTATATCAATTACCAGAACGTAGAAGGGAACTATCAGCTCCATATAACTTCCACCTCATCGGTTCTAAACTTCTGCTTCACGACGGTCTCTCCAAGGGAGAACCTGATTCCAGCCTTAAACATCCTCAGCCCGGTGTACGCTATCATCGCGCCGTTGTCCCTGCACAGGTCGTAGGGCGGGACGAAGAACTTAACCCCCCTGTCCTGGGCCATGATTTTGAGCATCTCCCTCAGCCTGTTGTTCGCCGCGACGCCGCCAACGAGGACGACTTCATCTTTTCCGGTGTGCGCAACGGCCCTCTCGGTGACCTCAACGAGCGCCGCAAAGGCAGTCTCCTGGAAGGAGTAGGCCAAATCCTCGACGCGGTACTTCCCGGTGCGGTACTTCCTAACTGCCTCGGTCAGAATCCCCGAAAAGCTCAAATCCATTCCCTTTACAGCATAGGGGAGCTCTACGTAGCGCCTGCCCTTGAGAGCAAGCTTCTCAATCTTAGGGCCACCGGGGAAGCCGATGCCGAGTTCACGCGCGAAGGTGTCTATCGCGTTGCCTATCCCAATGTCGAGGGTCTCGCCGAAGACGCGGTAGCGGCCGCCTTCTAAGGCTAAAACCTGCGTGTTTCCGCCGCTCACGTAGAGGCCAACGGGGTCTTTAACGCCGAACATCTTGGTTATCTCGACGTGGGCTATGCAGTGGTTCACACCAACAATCGGCTTGTTGTACTTTATCGCCAGGGCCCTGGCGGCTGTTGCAACAACGCGGAGAGCAGGCCCGAGGCCGGGCCCCTGGGAGAAGGCGATAACGTCAACGTCCTCCATCGTTATTCCAGCAGTCTTGAGGGCCTTCATGAGGAGGGGCTTCAAAAGCCTGGCGTGGTGCTCAGCGGCCTCCTTCGGGTGGATTCCGCCCTTCTCGGTCGTGAGGGTATCAAATACGTTGGCCAGAACTTCCTTCTCAGTGACAATGCCTATGCCGAGCGTGTGGGCGGTGCCCTCTATGCCGAGTGCAATCATGGTGCAGAATAGAGGAAAGCGGTATAAAAAAGTTATTGGGAGGCACAACCGCTACGGCTTGGAGTCTCTTCCAGGACGGTAAATCCTCTTCTCAAACGTTACAAAATCAGTCCAGGCGGCGTGGGCAAGGAAGCCTGCCTCAAGATCAGGCTTGCCGTCCTTAAACGCGTGCTCCTGGTAGGAGCTCCCGACAACCTCGCCAACGAACCACGTGTGGTCGCCGTAGTCCCTCTCGTCAACAACCCTGCACTCCAGGTTCGCGAGGGCCTCCTTTATGCTCGGCGTTTCAATGGCCTTGGACGGAACAAGGGTCACGTTCATCTCCTTAAGCTTCTCCGGGCCGTGCTTCGTGCCCGCTATCCAGACGTCATCGAGCATGTCAAGGCTGGGAACGCTTATCACGAACTCCCGGTACTTCTTGACGAGCTTCCAGGTGTACCTCCGGGGCGCTATGGCAACGCCGACCATCAACGGCTTCGCAGAGAGTATCGTGACCCAGTCAGCCGCCATAACGTTCGCTTCCTCACCCCTCCCAACCACGACGAGATAAGTCCTCATCGGGTAGAGGAGCCTGTACGGATTCATGATAACCACCACATATGAACCCGACGCCAAATTTAAAAAGTTAAAAGCCTCAGCGGAGAGAGAGCCACTTTAAGGCCCTCGCCGCGCGCTCCGGCGTGGGGAAGTTCTTGATTCCATGCTCTTCGAGCAGTTTTACCCCCCCGCGGACGAGCTCACCGGCCATGAAGTTGACGATGACCGGCTTGTCGCAGTCGGCCTCGATAACTGCCTTAGCTATCTCCTCGCTCGGAATGAAAATCGGAGGAACGCAGATTACGAGGATTGAGTCAACGTTCTCGTCCCTGCAAACTACCTCAATCGTCCTCTTGTAGCGTTCGTAGTCGGCATCGGCGATGAGGTCAATCGGGTTCCTGACCGAGCACTGGGGCGGGAGGAAGGAGCGGAGCTCCTCCACAGTCTTATCGCCCAGCTTTGCAATCTCAAGGCCCAGCCTTTCGAGCTTGTCAGTCGCGAGGACGCCCGGACCGCCGGAATTGGTGATGACCGCCACGCGCTTTCCGGCCCTGGGATACATCTCGAAGGCCTTCGCCGCGTCGAAGAGCTCCTCCATCTCTTCGACCTCTATCGCTCCGGCCTGCTTGAAGGCCGCGCGGTAGATTTCGTAGGAGCCTGCGAGCGAGCCGGTATGAGAGGCGGCAGCTTTAGCACCGCTGGCGCTCTTGCCGGCCTTGAGGACTATCACGGGCTTCCTCTCGCTCGCGTAGCGGAGGGCTTTCAAAAAGCGTCTGCCGTCCCTAACGCCCTCTATGTAAAGCGCTATCGCCTTAGTGTTACCGTCATCGGCAAAGTACTCCAAAAAGTCGCTCTCGTTCAGGTCAGAGGCGTTTCCATAGGAAACGAAGGCCGAGAAGCCTATGCCCTCGTCGTTGCCCATCGCAAGGGCCGCGCCGCCGAAGGCACCGCTCTGGCTGATGAGGGCGAGCCCGCCGGGTTTAACGCGAACCTCGAAGGAGCCGAAGAACCTCCCGTGGACGCCGAAGATGCCGGCGCAGTTGGGGCCGATGAGCCTAACGCCGTGCTTTTTTGCCCTCTCGACCAGCTCGCGCTCAAGCTCTTCGTTTCCAACCTCGGAAAAGCCGGCGCTTATCACAACGGCGCCTTTTATCAGCGGGCCGATTTCATCGATGAGGGCTGGAACGAACTTCGCCGGTATGGCGATTATGGCGGTATCGACCGGCTCATCAAGTTTTTCCCGGACTTCAAAGGTCTTCCCCGCGACCTCAACGGTGCCGCCTTTGGGGTTGACCGGGATTATTTTGCCTTCAAAGCCTCCCTCGACAATGTTCCTGAGGATTTCGTAGGCTATGGCACCTTTCTTGAACGAACCGAACACAGAAACGCTTGAAGGGTAGAAGAAGTAGTCCACACCATCACCTCCAAAAGAATCTCCACAGGCCATAAAAAAGCTTATTGGTTCTCGTCCCAACTTTAACCTATGAAGAAAAAGTACCGCAAGGTTGTAGTCGGCGGAACCTTTGACAGGCTACACCTCGGCCACAAGGCACTGCTCAGGAAGGCCTTCGAGGTCGGAAGGGTGGTTTACGTCGGCTTAACTTCAGATGAGATGATAAGAAACAAGCCATACGCCGAGAAAATACTCCCCTACGAGCTCCGCTTAAGGGATTTGCTCAAGTTCTTCGACGTCAACGGCTACACGAACTACCGCGTCATTAAAATCCACACGGCAATAGGCTTTGCAGGAGAAATGAAAAGTCTTGAGGCAATAGTGGTCAGCGAGGAGACCTACAAGGGGGCACTGCTAGTAAACCAGGCGAGGGCCGAGCGCGGGCTCAGACCGCTTGAGATAGTTGTGATTCCGGTAATAAAGAGCTCCCTCGGGCCGAAGATAAGCTCCTCACTGATAAGGGCCGGGCTGATAGACCCGTTTGGGAGGCCGGTTTCCAGTGGAAACGGAACTCCCCGAAAGACGTTTAAGGGGAAAGGACTTAACACCAACGGTGATACCCATGGCGAAGCTGAAGGAGCCGATTATAGCGATCAACTTCAAGACATACATCGAGGCGACCGGAAAGAGGGCGCTTGAGATAGCGAAGGCCGCCGAGAAGGTCTGGAAGGAGACCGGAATAACCATAGTCGTCGCGCCCCAGCTGGCAGACCTCAGAATGATAGCCGAGAGCGTTGAAATCCCGGTCTTCGCCCAGCACATCGACCCGATAAAGCCTGGAAGCCACACCGGCCACGTCCTTCCAGAGGCCGTGAAGGAAGCTGGCGCGGTAGGAACGCTCCTCAACCACTCCGAGAACAGGATGATTCTGGCAGACCTTGAAGCGGCGATAAGAAGAGCAGAGGAAGTCGGGCTCATGACGATGGTCTGCTCCAACAACCCGGCCGTTTCCGCGGCGGTTGCAGCTCTCGGCCCGGACTACGTTGCCGTCGAGCCACCTGAACTAATAGGCACGGGAATCCCCGTGAGCAAGGCAAAGCCCGAGGTCATCACTGACACCGTTGAGCTGGTCAAGAAGGTCAATCCAGAGGTCAAGGTTCTCACTGGAGCTGGAATTTCCTCTGGAGAGGACGTCAAGAAGGCCCTTGAGCTGGGAAGCGTCGGGGTTCTCCTCGCGAGCGGGGTTACCAAGGCAAAGGACCCGGAGAAGGCGATAAGAGATTTGGTGTCGCTTATCGTCTGAGCCCCTTTTTCCCACTTTTAAACACTGGTTTGTAGGCTTAAGATTTATAAGCCTGGACTCTGCTTTTCTATCGGGCAGCCCCGTGGTGTAGCGGCCAAGCATGCGGGACTTTGGATCCCGCGACCCGGGTTCGAATCCCGGCGGGGCTACCACACAAACTTCGCCTGCGCGAAGTTTGACCAAGGTTTATGATTCTTTTTTGGAATGCTGTTCTTTGGATGGATTTCTTCTTGAGTTACTCCTTTTGAAGGGGTGAATTCCCTTGAAAGCGCCTTTTATAAGAGGTTCAAGCCTTTTAGCGCTCCGATGGAGCGCGGTTTAAGTAGAACCTCCCCAAGAAGAAGCATTGGTAGTGAATTCTTCCTCGAAGGGCTAAAATGAAGAGGCAAATCCCTTCTTAAGAAGAGTCTTGTACAATGAATCACAAACTTTTGGTCAAGCTTTGCTAAAGCTTGCTCTGTACTCTCAAACCCCCGAGTGGGGCTTCGCCCCACAACCCCGTTCTTTTTAAAACTCTGGGGGGCTAACGCCCCCACGCCCCCAGAATTTTGCCTGCGCGAAGTTTAGTGAAGCTTTTTGTAGAACAGCCGTTGAAAGCGACCACAAACTGTGGCCATTACTCCTCAAGTGATGCCCCGTCACCAGTGATCGGGTGTTCATTTTGCCAATTTGAGAAGTTTAACTAACAACCCCGAACTTTTTACGGGTTGTTACTCGAAAATAAAAATCAGAGAAGGCTTTCAATGAGCTTGTAGTCTTCTTCTGGGATTTCTCTCATCGCCTTGCCCATCAGGTGACCGCTCCAGCGCTTCTTGTTGGTGATGAACTTCAGCTTTGGAACCAGCGGCTTGAACTCAACCTCGCCGAGCTTTACGGGCCTAATCTTCACCCTCAGCGGGTAAGTCTCGTTGAGGTGCGGCGGGCTCTTGAAGATTCTGCTTGAGTCCGTGTAGGGCTCGCTAACGACCTCGAAGATGCCAACGATCTTGGGTTCGAGAATCTCTTTGTTTTTCCTCTCCTTGTTTTTCCTCTCCTGCTTGACGTAGAAGACGAGCTTATCACCGGGATTGACTTTGGCAATGGTGTTCCTGTGCCTTCTCGGCACGCCCCAGACGTTCTTCTCCTTGACAACCTCCCAGTTCTCGCGGTTCGTAATGCAGAGCCAGTACTTCATTTCACTTCACCCGTAAAGGCAGTTGGGCTCCAAAGGATAAATAAGTTGTTGTCTCAAATTTGGGACCCATGGCACTCACCGCAACGCTAAAATACCCCACTTAGTAATTATCCCTTTGGGTAGAGTAACAGGTGGGATACCCATGGTCAGGGATAAAGCCGAGAAAATCAAAGCTGTTCTTGAGGGCCTCGAAAAGGAGACTAAAACTGAAGAAGCCATTAAAACCTTCCGCGAGATTTTCACGAAATTCTGGGGTTTTAGTTATCGGGATGAGGACATAGAAAGGGAGTACCTCGATAACTTTGTTGATGGGAACACGGGTGTCCTGAAAGTCATTGCCATCACCGAGCCTGAGGAGGGGGCCGAGTTCTTTGTTATCTATGGTGAGACCTGGAGTGATACCGTGAGGTACCGCCAGAGGCTGATAAAGAGGCTCCTGGAGTTTACGGGTTCCCTTGGACTCGACTTTGCGAACTTCATTCTCATCCTGGATATTAAAAAATCGGCCGGAGGCCCACGCAAGTTCTGGAAGCTCATCGTGCCCCTCTATCAGAGGCACCTGGAGAGCGCCAAGCTCAACATCTATACAATTGACCCTGAGGACAAGAAGCTCCGGACTCTTGCGTGGAACTTGGCCCGGGTTTCCGAAGAAATTGAGAAGAAAAGGAAAGTATTGCCCGCCAGTGAGATCAGGGCCCTGATAAATGAACACATGCTCGTACAGCCCCTGACGGAGCAGTTCTTTGAGGACTACAAAGAGTACTACCTGAAGCTCAAGGACTGGATAAAGGCCAGCTACGGGGATGCCCTGAGAAAGGCCTGCCCGCCGGACTATCTATCAACCGTTGATGAATCCGCAAAGGTTCCCCAGGAGAAAGCCGAGGATATCTTCGTTGAGAGGGCCGCCAAGACCTTTGCCCACACCTTCTTCAACAGGCTCATGTTCGTCTACTTCCTCCAGAAAAAGGGATGGATAGTTGATAGGGCGACCCTCAGAAAGGAGCTCAGGGAAAAAGTTGACGTTAAGAACTTCGTCAGATGGCTTCTGGAGCAGCATGAAGAATATGGGGGCAACTTTTACGGTGACTACCTAAGGGTTCTGTTCCTCTATGCGATGAACACTCCGAGAAGGGACTGGGCCAGGCTTAAAACTCCTGAAGTTAAAGAAACCCTGTCAAAGATACCGTCGCCCACCGTTAGGGACGTCTTCCTCTACGGTGTTCCATACTTCAACGGCGGCCTCTTCAGCCCAGTTAAGATGGAGGGCGTGAACCTGGACGAGATAATTACCGAGATCGACGACAACCTGCTCAGGAGGATAATAGTTGACTTCTTCGAGGGCTACAACTTCACCGTTACCGAAGAGACCCCCTACGAGGTTGAGGTGGCCGTTGACCCGGCCATGCTGGGCAAAATTTACGAGTCCCTCATCGCCGAGGAGGAAAAAGCCGGCGAGGAAGAGGAGAGAAGGGCCTCGGGGATATTCTACACCCCGCGGGCAGAGGTTGACTTCATGTGCAGGATGGCCGTTTACCAGTACCTCCGGAGGAACACAGGAGTCGGGGAAGAACTCATCAGGGGGTTCGTCTTCACGCCCGCCCACGAGTGGAAACCGGGGAAGCTGTCGTGGGGTGAGATTGAAGAGCTCGAAAGGGCCCTAAACGAGGTTAAAGTCGTTGATCCGGCCGCCGGAAGCGGTGCCTTCCTCGTGGGCATGTACCACCTCCTAATCGAGCTCCACGAGAAGCTGACGGAGGACAGCAGGGCAACCTACAAGAAGAAGCTTGAGATAATCAGGGACAACATCTACGGCGTTGACATCAAGGAGTGGGCGATAAGGGTTGCAAAGCTCAGGCTCTGGCTGGCCCTCATAGAGGAAGAGGAGAGAATCCCCAACGAGCCAATCCTGCCAAACCTTGAGACGAAGCTGGCGGTTGGAGACTCGTTAGCGCCACCTCACTTCGTTCTGAAGCTCGGCGGAAGGAAGAGGGTTATAGAGATACCCCTCGCCAAGTTCCGTGAGGGTCTCAAGCTTTTAGGGGCGAGGAGGGGTGCCAGCGAGGCCATAGTCGCTTACAAAGGCCTCGTGAGAAAGTACTACATGGGCGAGAAGATAGACGGCAAGCCCGTGACGCTCAGGGACATAGAGAAGGCCAAGTGGGGAGTCCTCCAGGAGTTCCTTGAGATGGCCCTCCAGGAGGAGCTGAAGGCAAAGGAGAAGAAGGAGATTAAACTGCTCCTTGAGGCGGTGAAGAAGGAGGACTTCTCGGCCCTTGAGAAGCCACCCTTTATCTGGGAGCTTGATTTCCCCGATGTCATGCTTGAGAAGAAGGGCTTTGACATCGTGATAGCGAACCCGCCCTACGTGAGGCAGGAGAAGATTTACCCGGAGTACTATGACCTGGCGGAGTTCCAGATGCTGCCGAAGAAGGAGCAGAACAGGCTCAAGAAGGAGTACAAGAACAGGATAAAGACCCACATGGAGACCATAATAAAGGAGAAGTTCAAGCACGAGATGAAGCTCCCCGGCAGGAGCGACCTCTACGCCTACTTCTTCGTCCAGGGGGTTAACCTGCTGAACCCCAAGGGGGCGCTGGTCTTCATCACCTCAAACTCCTGGCTCGACGTTGACTTCGGGAAGGCCCTGCAGGAGTTCTTCCTCCGCTTCACCCACCTCAAGGCGGTGATTGACTACACGAGGAGGAGCTTCGAGCAGGCCGATGTCAATACGGTGATTACGGTTTTGACGAGAAAGCCCAAGGAGCTGTTCAACACGGTCGGGGAGGAGTGCGTCAACTTCATCCTGCTGAAGAGGGGCTTTGAGGGCATTGAGTCAGGGGTTGCGGAGAAACTGCTCGAATGCTACGCCGGAAAGGTGAAGGGCGTTGAGGTCTTTGGCGGGGAAGTTTACAGCTACGAGGACGATGATGTTAGGGTCAGGAGCGTTAAAGCGGTGGAGCTCGCCAGAATGGGCGGCTTCGAGGTCGGAAAAAGGAACCCCCTCCTCGGGACTTACAACATCTTTGGTGAATACGGGGGCATGAAGTGGGGCGGAATTTTGATTAGAGCACCGAGGATATTCTACGTGATTCTGGAGAAAGGTAAGGGGAAGCTCGTGAGGCTGGGGGATATTGCTGAGGTCACAAGAGGATTCACAACAGGAGCGAACGAGTTCTTCTACCTTGAACCTATCAAGAACCCGATAGAGTGGCCAGTCTGTCCTATTTGTGGCAGGGTTCACAGGCCGGAGGAAGGATTAGTCGCCGTCAAAAATAAAGCGGGTTGGGAGGGCTACATTGAGGAGGAGTTTTTGAGGCCTGTAATAATAAGTCCCCGAGAAATTAGGAAACCTCTAATCTATGAGCAAGAACTAAAGATGGTAGCGTTTATTTGTAACGAATCCAAAGATTCGCTAAAAGATCATCAAAAACTTCACGCTCTTAATTACATCCAATGGGGAGAGCAGAGAGGATATCCTCAGCGTAGCACCCTTAAAAGTAGAAAGCCTTGGTATGGACTAGTTCCCCATAAAACTCCTGATGTACTATGGCCAATGATACACAATGACAGGCTTATTGTTGGGATTTTGCAGAGTAGAAATATTGTAGTTGATCACAACCTATTTGAGATAACTGCCGACGAAAAAAATGCATCATTGGCTCTTTTTGCATCATTATTTGCAACATACCAGGCACTTATTCGAGAACTTATTGGACGTTCGAATCTTGGAGAAGGAGCGCTGAAGACTGAAGGAGTTGATATTCAAAAGCTTATTGTCTTTAAGCCTGAAGCTTTGGCTGGATTCACAGAACAGCTAAAACAGGTGTTTGAAAGACTGAAAGACTACGAAATCAAGTCCATCTTCGAGGAGCTCGGCCTCCCGAAGCCCAACCGCGATTTGAGCAACATCAACCCCGAGGACGTCTCCCTCGACAGGGTTCTTCCCGACAGGCGGGAGCTCGACAGGGTCATCTTCGAGGCCCTTGGATTGACGGAGGAGGAGCAGCTTGAGGTTTACAGGGCGGTGGTTGAGCTCGTGAAGGCGAGATTAGTTAAGGCGAGGACGTTTTCGAAGAAGGGGAGGGGGTGATTCCGTGTGCTTAAAGGATGGGCAAAGCTTATTCTTGGGTTATTAGCTTATTCTCCTCTCTTTGTGATAATATTGATAAAGAACCTTCCTCTGATGTGGGGACTCATTGCTGGGGCGGGGGTATTTATTATAATTTTCCTGTTGTCTCGGGCAGTAATAAACTCCGTGAGGAAAACAAGTGGACAGTTAATATTGGTTAAAATAGATAGGGATCTTAATGAACAATATGTTGGTTTTATCGTCACATACATAGTTCCGTTTATTGGAACCATTAGGACAGTAAATGATGTGATCTCACTGGGAATTTTGTTAGTAGTTATATTTGCTCTGTATCTAACGACGTCTCTATTTGCTGTTAATCCCTTATTGAAGTTACTTTTTGGATACAATCTTTATCTATGCACTATTAATAATAAAGATGGAATACTGTTGTCAATGGAAAAACTTAATAGGGATGAAGAATTATTTTTGCCAGCATATTGCCTAGATTCAGGATCCCACATTTTCATTCATCATAGGGGAGGTGTGATGAAACATGAGTCAGGTAACAGCGGAGATAGAGGAAAAGACTCTAACAAGAATTAAAGTTTCAGACCTTGAATTTCCCCCATTGGATAAAGTTCAGGATGAAGTTCCAGTCATTACTCCAAGAATGTTTATCATCAAACGATATCGTACCCCAAAAGAGGAGAGTACTCCTTACAAGTACCTATTTTATCCTGCCACCATTACTGATGAAGTGGTAGGAAGCTTTAAGGAAATCCTATCCACTTACATTGATTACATTTCAGAGCTAGAAACTGAAAGTATTCCCATGTATCATCCAGATTTGGAAGAATTTCCTTGCTATGTTGAATTAACTTCAGATGGCTTCCCGTACTGGTCCTATTTTGTCAATGTCCTGAGGTTGGACTATGAGGCAAAAGCTCCCAAGAACATCGAGAGTAATCTCTGGGGATATCTGTTTTATCTACGTGCTCCATACTACGCAATAGGATATGCGAAGAGATTATCAAAATCCAAAATTGTCAAGAAGAAACGTTTTTTAAAAGGTGGCCTTGTTGATAGAAATATTGTCTTTAATTCAGTCGAAGAAATCGATGGGATAGAATTTGATGAGTCTGTAGACTTTTTATTTGTTGTAAAATTTAGCAAGAACGACCCCAACCAAGTAAAATCTTCATGGGGAATAATCTGGAACAAGAACGGTTTTGAGTCCCTGTTAAATGTCTATGAATATCAAAAGCAAAAAGCCCTAGAAGTCCTAGAGCAATGTAATACGCTTCAATCTGTTCTCACAGATGAAGACCTTCAAAATTTCAAGCAGACTGTAGAATCTAACAGACAGCTCCATAAAATGCTACTTCATCCGGTGACAAAACAATACATGAATGAGGCAACTATAGAGGATTTCAAATGGGTAAAAGAAAAGTTTGGCGATGAAGTTTCTTTTGATATCGACGAAGATTCAAATAGAGTCATACTTCCCCCTACTGATTCTGAAGAATACAAAAAGGCTGTTAGAGAGGTTTTAGGAGTGATAGGAGCTAGGTTCACAAAAACCCTCAATGATCAACACATTTCAAAGGGAAAACCTGAAGAGTTGAGGTGATAGAACTATGAGTGATACTCTAAGAAAATTAAGCTACGAATTAGATAATGCTTTGAAATTTTCTATTCAGGATAGTCCTATAGGTAAGGAACCCAAAATTGTTGAAACGTATTTAACTAATATTTCCGCCATGTTCACACACCCATTTCCATTACGAGCCGATAATCAGTGGCATTTAGTATCAATCCGTACAAAATTTGTCCACCAGAAGCCATATGCATTATTTAGTTCTAGTGGACCATGCGGAAAAACAAAGATAGAATTGGGAGATATCCTATTTGTCGTAAAATATCTTGATTCCCACTCGATACCAATCGAAATAAGAGCCTCATTTCTTCAAGCAAAGCTAACTAATAAAAACATGTGGAAAATAACAGCCCATCAGCAAGAATTTCTAATGAGTCCCCACAGATACAAATTCAAATTTGGTAAAAAGTGGGATAGTGACCAGCAAGAAAGAAGAATAAATTCCAGATCTAGTTGGTTGTTCACATACTTATTAATGTCTACCCAGGGCGTTCCCAATTTAGCTACGAGTCCAGAAATTGTGGAGCTCTGGAGGCAAAAACCATGTAAAGATTACACAATACCAATGGATTTCTTTGTTCCAGTCATTTACTCAAGAACACCCCAATTTTCAGGTTTTGTATGGTATAACAAATTTGTAGGTGGAAGCTATGCATTATGGCTCTACAAGTTCCTCAGAAAGAATGGAGTGGGGGGATACATTGTCAATAATGGTAAGATTTCAAATTTAGAATTGAATGATTTAGTTAATACAATTCACAGATTTGTAGGCTTTCTACCTGATCCCCCTAAGGAGTTTGAGGGATATTACGGTGAAGGAACATTTGGGATCATTGAGTTCACGTTCACTCCAGTAGAAGAAAGAGAACTTAGGAGACTTGACTGAAGTTCCCTCCCAAAATCGAAGCCATCTCAATAATAACTGACATGTTAGATGGGGATTCCTATGCACAACCTCGATAAAGCGTTGCTGGAACTCTTTGCTAGCTCCGGAGGAACTCTCACAGCAAACTTAAAACCATACCTTAGCCTAATTCTTGAGATTTATGGAGCATTTGAGATTCTCGACCGATTCATCAAATGGAGGAAGAAAGAAGAAAAGAGGAGAAAACTCAAAAGATCCCTTGCACTCACGTTCCAGAAAAAGCTCGACAAGGCTCGTAATGATCTTGAAAAACTGGCGGATGACCTTGCATACGCGTTTGGGGCCCTGTTCATTTACTCCATTGCAATACCCCCATTTGAACCCAAAGAAAAGGCCAGAGACATAATCAAACAGCTCGAAAATGATTACATCGAGATGACAAAGAGCATGGGGGAATTAATGAGATTGGTCAAGAAACACGAAAAAATGATAGTTTCGGCCCTTGAGCTAGATGAAACCCAAATTATGTTGCTGGAAGGTTTAAGTGAGGCTTTTGAAAAAGAAACCCCGGATATCAAGGCACTCGTGGACTACCTGCCCCTAATCGTTCAGGAAATGCAGAAGACTGAAAAAGAGAGAAAGGCTTTCGGCCGTGAGCTTGCTAAAGGAATAGGAAAGTTCAACTCTACTACCGGACTCGCTGTAATAAACCGAGCCCTCGGAATCAACCGGCGGTACAAGAGGTGCTTCAAAAAAGCGGCTAAGCACGGACTCAAAGAGTTCTCCGAGAAGTTTAATGAATGCATCGCCCGTTAACTTCCCACCCACTTATCCCCTCAGCGCAGTGTTTTCAAGGCCCTCTTGATGCAATCAATAACCGTATTCTTGCGCACCCGAATGATATCCTCTAACTTATCCCCGTCCTCATCATCGAGTAGGTTTTCCACAAAGGAGTACTTTCGCTGGGCTTTTCGAACGTAGGATTGTGATGAGAAGTTAACTTTTTCCGAGCCTCTTGGCGTTTTAATCTCCGGCATCTCTTTTAGGTCGTAGTCCGCCGCGTTTCTTAGGCTCCTAAGATATACCATGGAATTATGAACTTGCCTGATCCTAACATCGTTAATTTCCTCTTTAAGTGCTTCAAGAAAAGCTATTATTGCTGCATGGGGGCTACCACCCTCAAGGGAAGCGATGAAGTCCCTAAGATCCTTATCACATAGGGATGGAGGGTATTTTTTCAACCCGTTCTTTAAAACCTCCCGCAGCTGTAAAAAGGCCGAGTAATAATACCTTCCAACAGCCGTTCTGTTTATGGCATCTCGAGGGGGAGCGCCTGAGTCATTATTTAAAGAACTTAAATAGTCCCCAACTAACTTGAACCCCTTTGGGTCAAAGTCGGGCATGCTACCCCACCATCATTCAAAGAGAGAGTACACGAGTATTCTGTTGGATACCTTGGGGTCTGCTGAGAGGAGCTGGTACTCAAAGTCCTCAGACATATCAACTGCTTCCTCGGAATCTTTGAACTTCGCTATTATTACAATGTGGGGGTTGAGGCCGCCTTCGGGGGTTCCTGCAGTTATCTTTATCTCCCTGACTTCTGGCTTGTCCAACCATTCGGGGAGAATTCTTAGGAGATAACCGAGTATCAGCTCTTTGTGAGGTATCGAAGTCTCAAGCAGGGATTCAAGATCTACATTAAGCTTTCCCTTCCACCCCTCCTGAAGGCTCGAAAGGAGTACAATCTCACGAAGGGTTAGCAGCGCCCTCGCTATGTTTGATGAGAGTGCTGACAGAGCGCTTTCTAACGCACTTGTTACTTCCTCAGATACAGTTAGCACCTCCTCTGGCTCCTCTGAGGATAACGCCAGGCCGCTCTCGTAGTAGAGCGTTTGCTGTCCAGCTCGAATGGTTCCCGTGAAGTACTGGTTAGTTTCCTTGAGCGACATCGCCATCGCTGAGCACCTCCCCTATAGCGTTGTAGAGTTTCATCAAATCCCCTTTTGTCATGATAAGGTTGATTGCAACGGGCTTCTTGTCCTTTAAGTGTTCGATTTTTAAGAGGTAGTACTTCAACTCCGCTCCATCCACGTTTATCTCTGCAGGATGCACCTCAATATTGTCAATTACAGGCAGGGTATAGGCTCTTTTGAGTTTGGCTTTTACTCTGAGGTCAGGAACGTTGAAGGTTTCAGAGATTTTCTTTTCAATCTCATTTTCGGGCTCCTTTTCGTTGAAGACCATCTCTCCCAGTATCTTTAGTGTTTTTTTCATTGCCGCATTTAGATAGCGTTTCTGCTCGTTCGTATCAAGGCCCATTTCTTTAAGGGTGGAGAGCACGTTGTTGCCTGGGAGGGATATTGTGAGCTGACCATCCTTACCAAGGGCAACCTTTGGCCGGTAGTCTGAGAGAACTTTTTCAATGACTTTATTGATTAGATCATCATCAAGCTTTGGCTTTTCACTCTCTGCTTTCGCCAGCAACTGGAGAATCTTAATAAGTTCGCTGTTCTCCATAGAATGCCCCCACTTCTTCTTGGGTTTCTGAGCTTAAAAAAATTCCGTCTGGATATATCAGTTTGACTAACAACCTCAAGAACGCGGTGGTGGCCCTCGGAGAGGGAGGGCTCCTTAATGACCTTAGATCCAAAATGGAAAAGGACGTAGGCCTCCTAATTGAGCCAGTATCAATGGAAGAGTTTTTGAACTTTGTTGAAGAGTTACGATTGGAACTCATAGGTATTGTCGCAGAATTGGGGGGACTTAGTTGAGGTGAAAACTGATGTCTGAGTCCGCAATCTCCCTCCTCGACAAATACGGGCTTGTGGATAACAGAATTAGAGAAGTGAATGGTAAGAAAAAGGGAATCAGGCTGATAGACGTCCTCAGGGAAGTATTAACCTCCGGGGACTACAACAGGATTGACGTCGCCGTGGGCTTTCTGTTCATCAGCGGCATGAAAGAAATACAGGATGAGCTTGAAGAGTTCTTCTCCAACGGCGGAAAAATGCGCATAGTAATTGGGAACCAGACCAACAGGGAGACCTACGAACAGCTGAGCATGGTTTATCATTCCCTCGAAGCCCTGAAGAGATTAAAGGAGAAAGTCGAAAGCGAAAAATCGGATCTGGATGAGCAGAGCAGGGACATTGAGGCCAACGCAAACTACATGGAGCAGACTCTTGAGAACGAGGAATTCCTCCAAAAACTGCTGAAATGGCTCAGAGACGAGAAACTTGAGATCCGCGTTTATGTGAAGGAATTCATGCATGCCAAGGCGTACCTGTTCTACCCTTCGAGGGGCTCTGTTACGAGAATCGGGCTGGTGGGCTCCAGCAACTTCACCCTGGCAGGATTTTCGGGCAATACGGAGCTAAACGCGCTCGTCCAGTCAACGCACTTCGAGAGCCTCAAGGAATGGTACGAGGAGATATGGGAAGAGGCCGTCCCGTTTAATCCCAAGCTTCTTGAAGTGATTGAGAGAAGCTGGGCAAACCAGATCCCTGGAAACCTTCCATTGCCATACGAGGTCTTAATTCGGGGTCTCTATGAACTCTACAAGGAGATGCTGGAGGAAGACTCAAAATTCTTGCTAAGGAAACTGGATGAGACCCTCTACGATTTCCAGAGGGACGCCGTCAGAAGGGCCATAGCAATAGTAAACAAGTACGGTGGAGTTCTCATAAGCGATGTGGTCGGCCTTGGAAAGAGTTACATAGGCCTGGCCCTGCTGGAGCACTTCTCCCTTTTCGAGCTCCTCCATGGACGCTCAAAAGAGGTGGCGGTGATAGCTCCTCCGGAACTGGTTAAGTACTGGGAAGGCCTTCTCAACGAATTCCGCATTCCGGGAAGGGTGTTTTCCGCGGGTTTATTACCTCGCAGAGAACTCTCACCTGAAAAATACCGGGAGATGGAGAATTACATTCGGAGCGTGGAGACTGTTCTGGTGGACGAGGCCCACCACTACGCCAACACCAACACAAAATCTTATAGAAACCTTCAGGAACTCCTCACTGGTAAGAGGGTTATTCTCCTCACGGCAACCCCCTACAGGAAGCAGTACAAAGACATAATCAACCAGATTCGCCTATTCCTACCTGAGAGAAGGCACCCATTCCCGATAACACCCCAAACATGGGATGAGCTGGTAAAAGCTATCGAAAAAGGGGAGATAGACCCCTCGTACGTCCTGCGGGAGATAATGATAAGGAGAACCAGATACGATATTCTGCGTCTTTACGGCGGAAAAGACAACTGCATAAAAGTAAAAAGGCGTAAAGAACCCTTATGCTTCCCCAGAAGAAAACTTTCAGTCCTGACGTACAAGATATCGGAAGTTTACCCGATTGAGTTCGTCCCCAAGGAGCTTGTCTCAAAGATAGCCTTTGACTCGTCAATAAAACCGGATGATATCTACACCCTCTTCCTCGCAGGTATTAGCTCCATGAAATACGCGAGGTTTGCCCTCTATGACTATGTGATACCCCACTACAAAGATGCCGAACCCTACAGAAGCCTGTCCTCCGTTGGGAGGAACCTAAGGGGCCTAATGAGGATTCTCTACCTCAAACGCCTTGAGAGTTCATGGTATGCCATGTACCAGACCCTTAGGAGGGACATAATAAAGACCGAGAACTTCATCAAGTTCGTGGAGCACAAGTTCATCCCGGCTGGAGACGAGTTCGATGACGTTCTCCTCGGAAAGATAAATGGAAACAGGACACCCAAGGTTCTCAGCGATGAGGAAGTTGAAGGATTCATCAAGGAGTACACCGCCTCAAGAACTCCACAGTACAAGGCCGGTGCCTTTAGGAGGAGTGAACTTCTGGATGACCTCCGCTACGATCTGGAAAAGCTCAAGGCCATGGAGGCGGCCCTACGTCCCCTAAAGGAATACCTCGAAAAGAATCCAGGAAGGGACCCAAAACTAAAGGTTCTTGCTGAAGAAATACAGAAGCTGTGGAAGGAGGGGAAGAAGATACTGGTTTTCAGTGAGTTTGAGGAGACCGTTCAGTGGGTTTACAATGGACTCCAGGAGATTATAGAGAACGAAGAACTCAAACGCAAGATGGCATACGTAAGTTCGAATACAAAAGGAATTGCCGAGAAGATAAGGCGGTTTGCACCGAAGGCCAACAGATATGAGGAATACATAGACAAAGAGGACGAGCTTGACATCTTGATCTCCACGGACGTTCTCAGTGAGGGTCTTAACCTCCAGGACGCCAACGTTGTTGTTAATTACGACCTTCACTGGACTCCCATAAAGCTCATACAGCGCATAGGAAGAGTTGACAGAATAGGAACAAAACACGACAAAATATTGGTCTATAACTTCTTTCCCGAGACCAAACTCGAAGAGAATCTGGGCCTGGTTGAGAAGGTCAGGAGAAGGATTGCAGAGTTCAACAATGCACTCGGTGCTGACGGTAAAATCCTCGAAGAGTCTGAAGAGTGGAACCCGTCTGCGATAGAGGCGATTTATCGGACCAGTAACTTAGATGAGATTGAACTTGAAGCTGATAAGTCCCTCCTCTCGGTCACAACATTTGCGGAGAAACTTGTGAGGGAATACATGGAATCCCACAAGGAAAGGTTTGAAGAACTGAAAAAGAGATATTCAATGAGAAGCATTGCTCTTTCAGACGCTAAAGAGCCTTATGCTTTCTTTGTCCTCTCCAACGGTGTTACGTCACAATACTTAATCTACAGACTGGTGGATGGAGAATGGAGGAAGCAGAACGTCCCAATAGAGCAATTAATTGCCAGAACTGGGTTGTCAGAAGAAACACCCCCATACAATGATGAGAAGGCCATGGACGTTTATCGTGAGGCCGCAAGAATCGCGTTAAGGGACTTTAAGAGGCTCCTCAAGATAAGTGGCAGTGCCCTTGAATACAGTAGAAGGCGTCCCTCCAAGTATCCTCCAAAGGTCAAGTTAATACTTCAGAGACTTCAGAGCAGGCTGGAAAGGACTAAAAAACCCGGTGAGAGAGAATTGCTTTCAAAATTAGTTGATCTGGTCCAGTGGGGCTACCTAAACCATGAGCCGTTTAAAGATGCACTGCTGAAGGCAAAAATCAACAAAAACGCCCGTACTGAAGATATAATCGAGCTGTGCCAAGAATTGATAGACCGCTTCGGCATCGCTACCCGTCGCAAAACTCTGCAGGAAGAAGCCAAGAAGAGAGAGCTAGAGGGAACAAAACCACACATTGTCGCTGGATTATTGTTTGTGCCCCGAAGCTCCTCTTGATTCCCAAATTATTTCTTTGGAAGAATGGATATAAACACTAAAAACTATGTAATGGTAGGTGAATTGACATGAAAACGCAAGAAAACATAGTTGGAGCCACATTTCCCGTGCCAAAACCCCTGCTGGACAGGATACTCGACAAGGGAAAGACTGTCTTCGTCAAGCCCTCGACGCTCAGGCTCAAGCCCGGCATGAAAGTGATATTCTACGCCTCAAGGGAAGATCAGGGCTGGCACGGTGAGGCGGAGGTCGAGAGCGTTGAGCACTTCACGAACGTCGAGGAGATAATCAAGAAGTACGGGAGAGAACTCTTCCTTACTCCGGAAGAGCTCAGAAAGTACGAGCGCGACAGGGTAAGGTGGCACTCAAGGGGAAGAAGGCCGAGGCCCTGGATGGTTGTTAAGCTGAAGAACGTTCGTAGGTATCCGAAAATAGTCAGGCCGAAGAGGTTCATTGCCGTTTCTGGCAGATACATCAGAGAGGACGAGTACAGGGAGATTTTGAGGAAGGCGGGGCTTTGAGGTGGTGTTATGGATCTATCCGGTGTACTTGAACGGGTTAAAGAACTTGCCGGCAGGGTCTCCAACGAAGAGTCCACGAAACAGCACATAATCCTCCCAATTCTTCAGGCTCTGGGCTGGGATATTTTCAATCCCGATGAGGTCGAGCCGGAGCTTAGCACGAACGAAGGGCGGCCGGACTACACTCTTAGGCTTGACGGAGAAGCGGTGGCTTTCCTTGAGGCCAAGAGCACCAAGGTGCCGATATTCAAAGGGGGACGAATAGACCCGAGCCACGCGAGGCAGCTCACGAGGTACTGCTTTGACCAAGGTGTCGAGCTTGGAATCCTTACCAACGGGCTCCAATGGGCCCTGTTAAAAGCCTTCGAGCCCGGGAAGAGCGTTGATGAGAGGGTCATTCTCGCCGTCGATCTTATAGGCCAAAGCACAGAGAATGCCGCCGAAAGGCTCCGGTGGCTCTCAAAGGGAAAAATCACTAATTACAGGAACATTCCGCCGGAGTACTCAAGGGTACTCACTCAAGTGCCTGCGCGAACGATATCGGCTTCAACGCTTCTGAGGACTCGTTCTGCTGTGACGTCCTCCTCTCAGGATCACAGGTTCAGAACCCTTTACGTGTCTGCTAGGGAAATTCCGTCCCTTCCAGCATCGGCGATTCCAGTGAGAGAGCTTCTGGGAACTGATCTCAAAGGGTATCAGCCCTCAGGGTGTTCGTAAAACTCAACGGTAAGTGGTACCGTGTTGATGTCTCCCGTTGGGAGAACTGGAGGAGATATAAGCTTGCCTGGAGCAGTGTTACTGCGGTGGTCGTGAGGTTTCTCTGTGATAGGGGAATGTGCGACCTTCCAGAGATCGGCCAGTTCATAACCAGGCAGTACCCTCAGACTCATCCGGAGTGGTACGCCAAAATTGACAAATGGTACCTTCGCGGGCCGGGCAATGGGGAGCAGGCAGTGAGGGTATTCCGTGAACTTGAGAGACACCTTGGAGTTGAGATTGCCCTCGAAATTATGAACACAGGATGATGCCTCTTTAGCGGGGGGATACGATGGCTGAGTTTCCAGAGCGTAAATTTTGCGACAACTGTGGTAACCTAATGATACCCAAACAGACTCCCGAGGGAATTGTTTTCAAATGCCGATACTGTAAAATGGAAGTGCTGGTAACTGAGGATGGAGAACGGGTAATAAAGCCACCTCTCAAGGTTCCAAACCACCACTCTGAAACATTATGGGTTAATGGGCATAGTGTGCCTTTTTATTATCTGGGTTATTATATACCCAAAAGAAGAGGGTACCCAGATGAGTTCTCACAGCAAGTGCTTGAGTTTAAACAAGGGTATCCATTTATTGTTTCAAGGTTCGCAGAAGAAGTTGTTAATTTAATAAGATTCAGAGAGTTGGAACCGGATATAATAGTCCCAATACCTAGGAGCTCCGCGGGCAAGATTGGTCTGGGACACAGGCAACTAGCAGAGTATATTTCGCGAACCCTTGGCATACGGAACGGCACGGGAGTTCTTGTGAGAAAAATTTCGGTTCCCTCTGCACACTTGGCTAGATCACTTGAAGAACGACCCAATGAGGCACTCCACAATTTTTCAATAAGTTGCACCGGAGACATACAGGATTTAAGAGTCTTGCTCTTCGACGATATTCTAACCACGGGAGCAACGGCGATGGCCTGCATTAAAAAGCTTTTTAGGTGTGGAGCGTCGGAAGTTTATCTGATAACACTGGCAAAAACAGGGATGGGGTGAACCGTGGTTCAGAAAAGACTTGTTGATTATTCGAGCAATCTGGAGCCTTTGGATATCGCCGAAATACCCATTGATTCCCCCAAGTATCCAATCATGTTGCGTCAGATAAAGGATCCGCCAAAAACGCTTTATGCTCTTGGTAACATTGAGCTCTTAAATCTACCTGCAATTGCCATTGTTGGCACAAGAAAGCCAAGCAATCTTGGCAAAAAATACGCAGAGTGGGCCACCAAGTTTTATGCACAACAGGGATTTGTTATTGTTTCTGGTCTCGCACTGGGAATTGATTCGATTGTGACAAGAACTGCACTGGATGTTGGTGCCAATTTAATTAGTGTTCTTCCTTCCCCTGTTGACAGCATTGTACCTAAGAAAAACGAAGAGCTCGCAAAAGAAGTCGTTAAGAAGGGAGGGCTCCTTATCTCAGAATTACCCCTCGGTACTAAAGTCAGGAAACACCACTTCATCCGAAGGAACAGAATAATTAGTGGTATCTCCCTCGGAGTGGTTATCGTTGAAGCTGACTTAACGAGTGGCACAATGCACACCGTGAAATTTGCCCAACAACAGAGGAGGATTCTTTTAGTTGCAGATGTCCCTGCGAGTGGAAATGAAAAACTAAAAAATGACGGGTTTCCAATTATCCGTCTAAAGAAAAGTCTAAATGAAAAAAAGGCAGTATCCTCTGACCTCTCTCATTGAAAGGGAAAGACGAGCGCTGCTTTTGGCTTAGCCACCCAGGTACTCGGCTCTAATAGAAGGCTGCTCTATTCTCCCCATTTAAGACCAATAATGAGTTCTTGACCATTTTCCAGCAAAAGTTTCTAAAACGCAAACTCCTCCACGCTGAACTGCTCGATGACCCTCTCGAAGTCGTGCTCAGGGGCATAAACGAATCCACAGCGGGTGCACTTCAAAACGCCGTTCTCCTCGGCAAGCGGGGAGAAGCAGACCGGACAGCGGTACTCCTCTCGCCTCAAAGAGTCATAAACCTCGTCCCTCATGACGAGCAGGTTGAGCTCGCTCTCCCAGTCCTCGTGGAGCATTCCCCAGTAGGGGGTCTCGACCGGATAGAAGTCCTCAAGGATTAGAGCCTTAATCCCTATCCCCCTAACCCCCGGTGGAAGCTTACCGGCGGGTTCTATGCTGACAACATACTGGTCATAGAACTCTATGTGCTCGGCCCTGATTGTCAGCCCGCGGGAGAGCCTTGAGCGGAGCGGAATCAGCTGGAGGAACAGGCTTTCCCTCTCCACGTCCCAGCTCGCGCTTATTGAGACGCTCCCCTTCACGAAGAACTGGGTTATCGAGCGCTCGTCCTTCTCCTCGCCAGCAAAGGAAAAGCCCAGCTTTCTCATCGCCCTTCCGAGGAAGTTCGGCCTGGGGAGCTTTTGGTAGTTAATCAGATACTCCCCCATCCACCCCGCAAGGGGCATGGAGTAGCCTATGAACGCCTGCTTCTCGACGCGCAGGTAGGCAACGCTGGGGAGGAGCTTGAACTGGTCGAGCATCGGAAGAAATAGGCGGAGGGACTATAAATAGCTAACTCCCGAAGAACTCATCGAGGCTTATGCGCTTCTTCCGCTTTGCCTTCGCCTTCTCCCTCTTGACTTCTTTCTTGAGGTCTCTCGACTTTTCGGCCTTGGGCTTCCTCTCCCTCTCGACCTCATTCTCTGCCTTCGCTTTCCTCGCCTTCCCGTCCTTCCCGTTGAATCCATCGAGGTAGCCGTTCTTTCCGTTGGAAGAACCCGTCCGCTCCCTAATCATCTTCTCGCACACATCCGCCGAGAAGCCGAGCAGAGTCCTCTGCTTTTCGGGCAAAACCGTCTCGAAGAGCGTCTTTATGTCCTTCTCGGTCAGGCAAATCCTCTGCCTCGTGTAGTCCTTGACTTTATAGCGGGTAACCAGCATCTTTGCAGTGGGCAGGTACTTTTCCACCGCACCTTTGCTCACCGTCAGGACGATTTTTCCACCGCACTTGGGACAGCACCCGATGAGAGGGGGTCTCCGATATTTCGTGTTGCACTTCACACAGCGGAACTCCTGCCTCGTGAAGCTCCTCAGGTTGCCCCTTAGGTCGGGAATCAGGTGGGAGTTGAGTATCGTCTCAGCCACGTGGTGTTCATCGACCGCCCGAATCCGCTCCGCCAAAGCGAGCTGTCTCTCGACCTTCTCGACCATGTCGCCGAGCTGTTTGTACAGGCTCATCTTCGGGCCCAGACCTATATCGTCCGTATCGTGGGTGAACTTTATCCCCTCGTACATCTCGGGCTTTCCAAGGCGGTCTTCAACGCGCTCGATGAACTTAACCTCCTTGGGCGACTTCATCTCGTAGGTGGCCTCGTAGAACTCGAGGGGGTAATAGCGGACTACGTCCATATTGTGTACCTCGCTGTCGACCTCACGCGGGTCAAGGCGCGTGGTGACGACCAGCGGGGCGTCCATTTTGCCACCGCGCTTCTCTGGGAGATAGTACTTGCTGAAGTTTAGTAGTGCATCGAGGAGAAGCATTACGGCGTCCTCGTCGCCATCACAATTTGCTGTAGTAATATTATTACTAATTATTATAGTATGATATTTGGAGGCGCTTAGCGAGTATACAACATCGTCGGGAGACTGAATGAACTCAACAGACCTAACTTTAAGGAGAACACCCATATCAGTAGCACGCCGATAGGGTTGGAAGTTATAGCCCCTCCACTGCTTGGCAACACTGTTCTTTCTTTTGCTAATGAATCCGATTGAATTCATGAAATTCAACGCCTGAATACCGTAGAGGTTCAAACGGTAGATTTTAGACACGGGGACGGTACCACCCTTGACCTGATGGTATTTTTGAACAACGTTGCCGGGACGGGAATTCGCATCCCTGTCCACACCCCAGCTTGAGTAAAGGCCAAATTTAGAGATTAGCAATGTATCAATGTCCTCTAACAGGGACCGGTTAACACTGTACACAACGACCATTGGCTTCGTTCCGATAATAGTTCCATCGCCCTCAAAGTACGCTCTAAGCATCTCCGCAACAGCGTCTTTCGGCAGTGTGTAAACCAGAGAGGGAACGCGCTTTGTGTGGGCGTTGTTCCCTGCACTGAGAACTTCTGTGAAGAGCAGGTACAGAATACGCGAGCCGACTGTAACCTTTTCCCTCCGCTCGTATATCTTGAAGCCATTGCCAAAGGCATCTCTCAGTGCCCTCTTGAGGTCCTCGCGAACTTCATCGTCCGCTATCGAGAAGCTTATCTGGTAAACGCTGTTGCTTTCCCTCGCGTAGCCCTCGGCGAGGTAATAGCCAAGGACCCGCATCAGAGGCCTTATTGGGACAAAGCGCTTGACCGTCACTTTGTCCCTCTTGAAAGCGAGCCGGCAGTCGGGAACGTCTTTGATTGATAGGCCTTTCTCTTTGAGAACGTTGAGCAGTACTGAAAGCGGTAGGGAGTCCCTGCGGAGGTAATCGTATTTGACTTCAGCCCCAATCGATGAAAGCCAGTTCGAAAGTCCGCGAACCATTATGGAGTCCCAGAGGGATTTGAACTTCTCGTCAGCGAAGGCCTCCAACAGGTCAAGGTTTTCAAGGGAAACTTCTCCGAATTCAAGTCTCGGGACGAGTATTCTATCGCCCTCCTTCACCTCAAAGGCCCTCTTTTCCACGAACTTCCCGTTTTCGTAGACGAGAACCGGGTGGTCGACGGTCGTTTCGAAGCTCCTCCCGAGTTCGAGCTCGAAGCGAATCAGGTGGTCGGTGCTCGGCGCTTTTATAACGTCCTCGATGTCAGTGAGAACAACCTTCCCGCTCTCGGGGTCGAAGGAGTAGACCTTAACGTCCCTCTTCGACTTCCTTCTCACGTAGACCATGTTCTCGTAGCTTTCCCCTTCAAACAGCTCGTAGAGCTCGCGGAGAGGTATCCTCGCAGGTTTTCCATCAATCTGGACTAAGATTCTCGTATCGCCAGGGAAGCAGTTCCTCCTCTTCGCCGCATGATAATACGGGTGCGCGTAGCCGACCAGAACGTCGGAGAAGCCGATAATCCTGCCGATGATTCCGGCCGAGGTGTGGGGTGCCAAACCGATGACGAGGTGGCCTATCAAATCCTCCATCTTCTCGGCATTGTAGAACCTCGGCAGGCCGTAGAACTTCTCGAGCAGGTCATCGACGAAGCGCGCGACCTTGAGGAGGTATTTTCCGGCCTCGTAGGAGAGGATTATGTCCTGAACCTTCAGCTCGACTATCTGGTCGTCCCGCTCAAGGGGCTTGCCCTCGAAGTCGTGGGTGTAGCCAAGTTCGCGAAGCTTTTCAACGCTGACCCCTATCTCCTTCGGCTTGAAGTGCGTTATCGGGGCGTCGGTGGCGTCGAAGCGGATTGTGCCGTCCTTGAAAACGTAGACGTCGTTCTTAACCCTCAGGAGGCCCTTTTCAAGGGGCTCGGCCATTTTGTAGCCCGATGTCATACCCTTGACGCCCTTGAGCCTGTCGATGCCGTAGACCTTGACGTTGTCCATGGCCCGCCTCAGAAGTTCGGAGGGCTTTATCTCCCTCTCGGCGTAGGGCCTCAGCTCGACGTCGCAGCGCGGGCACCGGAAGCCGAACTCCTTCGCCTCGCTCTCTGGGTAGTCAACGTTGCACTTGGGGCAGTGCCAGAGGAGCTCCTTCCTCGTCCCACAGACGGGGCAGAGGTGCTCGGGGCCAACGTGTCCGCACTTAGGACACTTGAAGAAGGCTATCTCGACCTTAGCTGTTTTTCCTTCCTCAGCGGCCTTCTTAATGTCCCTGCTCTGGCCTCCCGCCAAACCAATCGGGAAGAGCACCTGAACAGGGGGCTTCATCTTCCTCTCCTTGGCCTTCTCGGGCCTGCCCATTCTGGCCCCTATCCAGCTTATTCCCCTGTCGCGGAGCTTTATCGGGTTGTTCTCGTTGATTATATCAATGACCGTGTGGAACGGCTTAGCCTTGAACTCCCATTCGAGGTTGCCGAGGGGAGTCAAGAGTGCAGAACTCCAGGGGTAGTCAACGACGATGACCTTTCTCCTGTCCTCTGTCCTCTCGAGCCTGTGGGGCAGGCCGAGGAGCTCAAGGTAGCGCTTGATTCTGGGGTCGTTGTCAAGGATTACCTTCCTCGCGAACTTCAGCTTCCGGAACTCGTCCCACTCGATTTGGGCGTTTAGTAAAGCCTTCTGGAGTTCCTCCACTTCCTCAGGCTTCAGCGTGTTCCAGTAGAGGGTGTAGTAGGGGTGGAAGGGTATGTCCAGAACCTTCGAGAGGTGTATAGCCAGCTCGACGCTCGGCCTGACCCTGAGCGGGTCTCTCAAAAGGCTTTCTAGGAAATCAGGGTCTATTTCGAGGTACTCAGCGGCCTCTTCTATTGCCTCGCGCGGGTTGTCGGAGAACGGCTTGAGCTCGACCTCGTAAAGCTCCTCGATTGCCTTCACCAGCTCCTGAACCCACCATTCCTCGACGTAGTTGGCCGGCAAAAGCGTCTGATTGTTCTCAACGAAGTCGCCGAAGTTCACGAGGGCATCTCCGACGTATAGAATCTCCTCAATCTCGTTTTTAACCCTGAGAGCCGTCTCGTAGTCGTCAACCCGTACGACGCTCCCGTCCTTGAGCTTGACTATCGGCCCCTCAACAGTCGTTGCGGGGGTAACGATACAGCCCTTTCCGGGCCTCTCGGTCTTCATCTGCGTTCCTATCGCTATGAACTCGTCGAGGATTATCATTGTGGCCGGGTTGACGCTCCACGTCGCAAAACCGCTGACCCTGCTCCTCCCGTAGCGCAGGCGGAAGCCACCGTTCTCTGAGGGTTCGGCGAAGAGTGGCCTACCACCTATTATCTCCTTCGTGTACTTCTTGTTAGGGGCGATGTTGGCCTTGAACTTCTCGTAGAGCTCGTAGTAGAAGCCCTTCTCAACCTTCTCAACGATCTCTTCCTTTGCGCCCGAATCCTCAGCCTTAGAATCTTCCGAAGGGGAACTCTCAACGCTCGCACCCTTTTCCTTGGCCTCGACGAACTCCTTTATCCAGTCCCATCCCTCAATACCCATCTTGTCTATGTACTTGACAAGCTTCTTCGCCTTCTGAAGCACACCCTCGGCAAGGACGAGGATAGCGCCGCCGCGGAGGTGGTTTGTCTCAACCCCGGGGACGTTCCTGTGGCTCACTTCCACCTTATCGGTCTCTTCACCGGTTATCTCAATCGGGATGTTCCTCATGGCGAGTCTGACTTCGTCTGCCTCCGGGTGGTACTGCAGTCTCGTAACGGCTCTATGGTAGAGGTCTATCTCCTCGACCATCCTCTCTATATGCTCCTCGCTCGGCTTGAAGCGGTCGAGGCCGAGCTTTTTCCTCACGTAGTCGCCTACGAGGACGCTCAGCGCCTGGGCCGTTCCACCAGAACTCCTGATGGGTCCAGCGTAGTAGAGCGCCAAGTACTCGCTGTTATCGGCCCATGTGTTGCGCTTTATTTTAACGTCAGCGATTCCCTCAAGCGGGGCTGAGACGATACCCTCTGTGAGTATCGCGAGGGCAGTTCTGACCGCCTGCTCCGCGTACTTCTCCTTGCTCCCCAGGTCGCCGAACTTGCCCTCGATGATTTCATCAACGACCTTAAGAGCCGCCAGTTCCTTACCGTACTCCTTGACGAGCTCTCTAATCCTTTCGGCGACTCCAGGGGGGCCGACGAGGCTCTCAACACGGCCGGCCATGTCGGTTGCCTGAGGAACCTCAACATCGAGGCTTGGGTCTTTCCCCTGGGCCCGGGCCTTTCTCGCAATCTCGTAGGCCCTGTCAATCTCCCTCTGGAGTGATTCGAAGTAAGCCTTCATCTCAGACGAGTAGAGCTCTTCCCCCATTCAAACCCCCTCGCAGAACTGGTCAAAGCTCACAACGGCCCTCAGGCGGGCCGTCTCAACGTCTATTATCGGCACGCGCGCGGGAGTCGGGACTATGTTCACCATCTTCTGGAACTCCGTCTGCGCCTGCCAGGTGCCCGTGTTTATGACGAAGACGCCGCTGTAAATCTGGTATTCCATAACGTGGACGTGGCCGGCCTGGAAGAGGTCTGGAACGCTCTCGATGACAAGGGTATCCTCTGGGTCAGGGGCTATTGGGACTTTGTTCCCGAAGGTCGGCGCGATGTGGCGGAGCTTGAGGAGGTCAACCATCGCCTGTGCCGGGTGGTGGTGGCTTCTCCCCGGAATAAAGTCAACGACGTCCTCTATTCCCCTTCCGTGGGCCACGAGGAACTCCCTGCCATGGAGGTTTATCACGGCAGGGTTGCTTATGATGACGGCGTTCTTGAGCTTGTAGAGCGGCTTGGCATACTCCTCGTAAAAGCCGGGCTGGGGAAGGGCAGTCCTCGCGGCGTCGTGGTTGCCGGGGCCGATGAACATCGTTATATGATCCGGAACGTTGCGGAGGAGGTTTGCCAGAGCTTCGTACTGGTCAAAGATATCGGGGATTTCCAGCTCGTTGTACTGGCCGGGATAGATACCGACGCCATCAACCACGTCGCCCCCGATTATCATGTACTTAATCCTGCTCACGAGTTCTTCCTCGGCCCTGCTGTTGACCTCGCCGTTGAGCCATTCGAGGAACTTCTCAAAGGCCTTCTCGCAGAACTTGTTCGAGCCGACGTGGATGTCGCTCAGCAGAATCGCGTAGACCTTCTCTTCCAGTGGAGGCTTCTCGCGCCTGAACTTCGGCACATCCGGGAGGAAGACGCGGTTGGCGAAGAAGATTCCCCTTCCAGACTGACCGCGGAAGGCAACGACTGAATCGGGCATTATTGCGTTGTAGGCCTGGGAAGCGTTCTCCTTGTCCCTGCCGAGGAAGACTTTAACCCGCCCTGTTGCATCTTCCACCTCGAACATGTAGCCCTTCGCCGTTTCGCGCTTGTCGTTCACTAGGCCGATTATCGTGACTTCGTCGTCCCGGACGTAGCTCAGCTTCGCGATGTCTATGACCGTCCCGATTTCGGGGTTCTCGCGGAAGATTCTGCGCATCTTCTTGAGGCGCGATTTGAAGTAGTTCGAGTACGCCTGGATTATTATCTCGCCCTCCTTGCTCGCGGCGTTCTTGACCTTGGGGGCCTCGAACTTCACGTTCTTGACGTCAAAGGTCACTTCCCAATCGTCGGGGATTTCCTTCGCGCGGTAGTGGAAGCCCTCTTTGGGCCGTATCACGACGTCTCGGTACGTTGAGTAGCTCTTCTCACCCTCGACGTCCTCGCCAACGTACGCTATGGGAATCCCGTAGTCGCCGTAGACGATTTTGGGCTTCACTCCGTTTCCGTTCTCGCCGTTCTCATAGTACTCCTCACTGTCGGCGTAGTTCCCGTAGCCGTTGCCGTTCAGGGGCTCGGCTTCCACTGGAAGTGAGTCCTCGACGACCTCGGTTAGTGACGAATCCAATGAACCAGAGGCTTCATCCACGAGTTCTTCAGGTTCAGGCGTTCCAGTGGAAATAAAACTCTCCCCCTCTGAAATCTCGCTGGAAATCGATTCTTCAACAGGATTAGATGCAGGAAATTGCTCCGATTCAGCGGTTGCTCCAGTGGAAATTGAAGTCTCGCCAACAATTTTGGCGGGTTCAACGCTCTCTTCCCCAGAAGAAGCCGTGGCAACCCCGCTTTCCACGACATCTCCAGTGGAAATAGAACCCGCATCCTCCGCGAGAACTGCTTCATCAGAAGGAGCGATATCCTCGGGAGAATCCCCTTCAACGGACTCAGAAACGGAGGTCTCGCCAGTTTCAACGACATCTTCAGAGTACCCAACGTCAGCAGGACTTACAGGAGTCTCTTCTGTGGCCTCTTCCGGGGCACTATCATCGGGGCTTCCAGTGGAAACTACGCCCTTCTCCACTAGAAAGTCCATGGCCAGGGCGGAGTCTATGACAAACGTCCCCCTCGCCTTTGCGAACTTTATGAGCTCGGCAAGCGTGAAGTCCCTCTTGTAGTGGGGTTCTAGAAGATAATAGGCTGATGGAGTTATCAGGTAGTTGTTCTTGATTAAATCCTCGACCAGCATCAGAACAACCTCCTCTGCTTGGAAAGGGTGAGGGTGAGGAGGCCTCTAACCTGTTCATCGTGGCGGTAGATGTTCTTAACCATATATGGAGTCACGTTGAGGCGGATTTCCTTCGTCCTGCCGTAGCGGCCCTTGCTGACGACCTTGGCGTTGATGATGCCGAGCATATCGAGCTCGTTGATTAGGTCGCTCACGCGCCTCTGGGTGAGGGGCTCAACATCGAGGTGGTCGCAGAGGGACTTGTAGACGGAGTAAACGTCGCCTGTGTTGGCCGGCAGTTCGCCGTTCTCGTCGAGCATGACTATGGCGTAGAGGAGCACCTTCGAGTGGAGCGGGAGCGTCTTTATGACCTCTTCCATCGTGTCCTGCTCGATCTTCTCCTGCGCCTTCCAGACGTGCCTCTCGGTTACCTTGCTCGCCCCCTCGCGCTCCGCTATCTCTCCGGCCACACGGAGCAGGTCAAGGGCCCTTCTCGCGTCGCCGTGCTCCCTCGCGGCGAGGGCAGCACAGAGCGGGACAACGGCATCGTCAAGAACACCCTCGTAAAAGGCCTCCTCCGCACGCTGCATGAGAATGTCCCTCAGCTGGTTGGCGTCATAAGGCGGGAAAACAACTTCCTCCTCGCTCAGACTCGACAGGACGCGCGCATCGAGGTATTCCTTGAACTTGAGGTCGTTGGAGATTCCGATTATGCTGACCTTCGCCCTTGAGAGCTCGGTGTTGATCCTCGTGAGGGAGTAGAGTATGTCGTCACCGCTCTTCTTGATGAGCTTGTCTATCTCGTCAAGGACTATAATCACGAAGCGCTCCCTCGCGTCTATAACCTCCTTTAGCTTGGCGTAGACCTCATCGGTTGGCCAGCCGACGAGGGGAACCTCCACACCGCTCTCAGCTTTGAAGTGGTTGACTATCCTGGCGAGAACGCGGTAGTGAGTGTCAACAATCTCACAGTTTATGTATATGACCTCAACCGGGATGTTGTACTTCTCGGAGATCTTCTTGAGCTCCTCGGTGACGAACTTCACTGTAACAGTCTTACCGGTTCCAGTCTTGCCGTAAACGAAGACATTAGAAGGAGTCTCACCGCGGAGAACAGGAACAAGGATGTGGGCGAGCTCGTCTATCTGCTCGTGCCTGTGAGGGAGTTCCTTTGGTGTGTAACTATGCCTCAGAACTTCCTTGTTCTTGAAAATCTTCTTGGCGTGGAGGTACTTCTCGAATATTGAAGTCAGGTAGTCGTCCCTGTCTCCCATGGTTCCCATCTCCACCGGAAATTATACTCTCCCATTATAGCACCGCCATAATCGGGCGGACAAGGAAGACATTTCGTCAAAGATACGGGATATTTTTGGATTGTATCTAAGTATTGACCGAGATTTTGAACATACTACCAAATCTCCACCGGAAGCACAGGATACACTGGAAAGCATTGCAGGTGTGGGTGCTGGGGTTTATATACCTTGTTGAGCAGGAAGATGTAAAACAGATATAGGGAAGGATAGGAATTGGCCTCACATATAACTCCTGTCAGACTCCTCGGGAAGCACCTCCGAGAGGAGTGCCAGGGCTTCATTCTTGGACATCCCTACCCTGGAAACCAGGAAGTCAAGGAGCTCTTCCCTGCTCGCGCCGTTGCGAAGCCTCTCGTATACCATAGCAAGCACGCGCTCCCTAAGGAGCTCCTCAAACTCCTCTTCGAGGCCGAGGGCCGAGACCGCAGAGAGGAGGCCAACCAGTAGGGCAGACAGGGCGTCGTTAAACTCATCCTTTTCAAGGCTCGACGTGTCAAGGTCAACCGCGAGGTAAACATCGTCGTTCATCCCCATGAGGAGGAACTTCATGAGGTTGACTTCCGCGTTGAGCTTGAGGAGCGCGTGGTAGACCTTGAGCTTCTCGTCTTTGGTCATGGAGAAAGTCTCAAGGCCCATTGGAACGAGGAGCCTAACAAAGCCGTCTCCAAAGGAGACCATCAACGTAAACGGCATCTTTGGGTGTTCAGCAATGTAGAGTCCCGGTTCAAGCTGCCTGGCCTCCCAGGGCAGGTCAACGATATCGTTTGCATCGTCGCTCCCCGAGCGCAGCCATTCGATTATGGTCTTCTCAATCTCCACAGGAACCACCCTAAGAAATACGATGTGGGGACATTAATGGTTTGCCCTTCCACGAGAAACGGGAAAGTTTAGTGCACAGGTATGTGCACGAAAATTTGCATTTGGAAACACTAAAAAAGATAGGGCCACTTATTTCCACTGAAAGAGAAATGAACATAAATGAACAGCCACAAAAGAGCATTAGTGAACTTTACAATACAAACCAGTTAAATAGAAATCGTTACTATTTTGCAGAAGTTAAACAGCACATATCCCCCCCAGAGTTTCATTTCCACTGGAACCGACTTTTGGAAGCTTCCAATAGAAGACCGTTTGTTTGTTGGTAAAAGCTCCCGTTCTTTTTTTCTGCGCTGGTTTTTATATTTTTCTATGAACATTCGACGAATTTGTCTGGAATTTCAACCAGAATTTCTGAACGACATCATAAACCATGGGAAAACTCACTGAACAACATGATGGCTACATACCTCAAAAATCCATCATCTTGGTGTTTGCATTTAGCCACCCATCTAAACCCGTCCTTTTTCCGAAAGTGGGCTCCAGTGGAAATGAAACTCTGGGGGGTCTTTTCGATGGCCATCGAAAAAGACCTTTATTTCCACTGGAAAAACTGGTCTTTGTAGTATTTTTCTGAACATTTCTGGATAGTTTTGTGGTGGGGGTATATTTTTAAGTTTTGAGTGGAAACCATCATACATGATACCGGTCACCGTCGTGAGGCGGCTTCTCCGCGTGAGGGTCAAAATCAGCCGAAACCGGTTGCTGCAGATAGCCCTCGCCGTGCTGCTGCTTGCCGTGGTGTTTGCCGTTGCATTCGCTTATTTCGAGGGTGTTGACTTCTTCACGGCCTTCTACTGGGCGATTATCACGATGGCCACAATAGGCTACGGCGATGTAACTCCTTCAAGTGCAGGAGGGCGGGTAGTTGCAATGATTGCGTCCGTCGCCGGTATCTCCACTTTCACGGCCCTCGTTTCTCTCCTGGCTGAGAACTTCATCTCTTCGTCCCTGAGGAGGATGATGGGCATGCACCGGGTTAAATACTCCAACCACTACCTCATAATTGGCCAGGGCAGTAGCGTCCCCACCTGTGTTAGCGAGCTTCTGGGTGCGATTGAGCGCGGTGAGCTGAAGCTTGCCCCTATAGTCGTGGTCTTCCCCAGTGAAGAGGAGCGCAGGAAGGTGGAGCTTCCAGAGGAAATAGAAGTTCTCATAGGGGACCCCACCAACAGGGAGACCCTTGAGAGGGCCCGTGTTGAAAAGGCTTCTCACGTAATCTTAGCCCTCGAAGACGACTCAAAGGCCGTCTTTGTTACCCTCATGGTGAAAAGGATGTCAAATGCAAGGGTTCTCGTCGAGGTCCTGAGTGAGGAGAGCGTTGAGCTCCTGAAGGGGGCCGGTGCGGATAGGGTCATCGTGAGCAGGAGCCTGGCAGGAAGGCTTCTCGCGAGTTCTGTCTTCGAGCCTGAGGTTGTTGACGTTATAGACGACATAACGAGCTCGGTTAAGGGCTACGACGTCACCGTGATAGACGGACGGGACTTCTGGGGCAGGCCGTACATAGAAGCCCTCCGCGAGCTCAAGGAGACAAAGGACCTGTTTCTTCTGGGCTACTACTTGGATGGCCCGGTTCTCAATCCCCCGCTCGACGAGCCGATTCCTAAGGGTGCCAGACTGATAGTTCTGAGGAGTTCCATTTCCACTGGAAAATCCTGAGCTCGTGGTCTATCTTTTGTAGTTCTCTTCTTTCTTGGCTTTTCAGTAAAATTCGGGCGTTTATAAAGTTCGTTTTTCGAAACGGGCGAAAATCTTAAAAGATTGCCTCCCCGATTTTTCCGGGAAAAGTTATTTAACCACCGAACTTTACCCCCATTAAGGGTATTCCCGGGTGAGTCTCATGGCGAAGAAGAAGGTTGAAGAGGTTAAAGAGCTTGAGGAGTTCGAGGAGCTTGAAATAGCCGAAAGCTCACCGTCATCGTCCTCAAAGAAGAAGGAAAAAGAAATCAAGACCCTTGAGGATTTGCCTGGCGTTGGTCCTGCCACAGCTGAGAAGCTTCGCGAGGCCGGTTACGACACGATAGAGGCCATAGCCGTCGCCTCACCGCTCGAGCTCAAGGAGATAGCGGGAATAAGCGAAGGTGCCGCGCTCAAGATAATCCAGGCCGCCAGAGAAGCCGCTAACATCGGAACCTTCATGCGCGCCGACGAGTACATGGAGAAGAGGAAGACCATTGGCAGGATTTCCACTGGAAGCAAAGCCCTCGACAAGCTCCTCGGAGGCGGAATAGAGACACAGGCCATAACCGAGGTCTTCGGTGAGTTCGGAAGCGGCAAGTGCTTCGCCAAGGACACTCCAGTCTACTACGAGAACGACACCCTCGTTCACTTCGAGACCATCGGGGAGATGTACGAGAAATACCGGGCTTTGAACGGCGAAGTTCCCTTCGACACTGGCTTTGCGGTTCCACTGGAAACGGTGAGCGTCTACACCTTCGACCCCTCAACTGGGGAAATAAGGCGAACTAAGGCGTCCTACCTGTACCGCGAGAGGGTCAGGAAGATACTTCAGCTCAACCTGTCCCGCGGAAGGACGCTCAGAATAACCGCAGTTCACCCGGTTCTCGTCTTCAGAAACGGCCTTGAGTGGGTTCGCGCCGGGGAGCTCAGGGAGGGCGACGTTATAGTTGGCGTTCGCAAGGTTCCAGCGAATTCAAAGAAGGTGCCTGATGAGAGGGCCTATTTCCTCGGCCTCTTCGTTGCGGAGGGGACGTCGAACCCGCTCTCAATAACGACGGCCTCTGAAGGACTCAGGGATTTCGTAGTTGAATTCATCAAGCGCCATGACGGTTACGAACCCAGGGTTGAAGTTAGGCGCGGCCTCTACAGGATACTCCTCCGCAAGAAAACAGCCGAGTGGCTCGGGGAACTCTCCACTTCGAACGCTCAAAGCAAAGCAGTTCCGGAAAAAATACTCAACGGTGACGAAGACGCGATAGTGAGCTTCCTTGCGGGCTATCTCGACGGGGACGGCCACGTTGCAAAATCCCACGTTGAATTCTTAACGAAGAGCAGAAACCTTGCAGATGGCCTGGTTTTCCTGCTGAAGCGCCTTGGCATCTCGCCTGCGGTCTCTGAGAAGGAAATCAACGGTGAAGTCTATCACCGGATTTTCATAACCGGCGAGGACAGGGCTTCATTCAGCCCGGTCCTTAAGGTTTCTCTGCTCAAGAACTCGGAGCTTCCGGACGGTGGCGTTGGAAGGTATCCACCTGTCGTTGCCCGGTACCTGGCCGCTCTTTACGGGCACTTCAGACTGCCTAAGAGGGACAACGAAACCTCCTACCACATACTAACTCGCAGTAAGAACGTCTGGTTCACAGAGGCAACCCTAGAAAGGGTCGCCGACTACTTCAGGGACGCTCTCAATAGACTGGAACTCGCAAAGAACGCGATTGAAAATGGGGAGAAACCGGAACTTCCGTTCCCGTGGACAGCCCTTAGAAAGCACGGTTTCACCGAGAGACAGATTGCCAACTATCGCACCAGAGGGCTTCCGAAGCGCGAGCCGCTGAGGGGCAAAGTAGTCTCCGCCCTCCTGCGTGAGATTGAGGAGCACGAGAAGATAGCCAGGAAGGCCCTTGAGTTCATTGAACTCGTCAAAAAGCTTGAGTTCTACGAGGTTAAGTCCGTTGAGCTCATCGACTACAACGACTGGGTTTACGACCTTGTCGTTCCGGAGACCCACAACTTCATAGCACCAAACGGCCTCGTTCTTCACAACACTCAGCTCGCGCACACCCTCGCCGTCATGGTCCAGAAGCCGCCTGAGGAGGGCGGGCTCGGCGGCTCCGTAATCTGGATTGACACCGAGAACACCTTCAGGCCCGAGAGGATAAGGCAGATAGCCGAGGCCCGCGGTTTGGACCCCGACGAGACGCTCAAGAACATCTACGTTGCGCGCGCTTTCAACAGCAACCACCAGATGCTCCTCGTCGAGAGGGCCGAGGAGATAATCAAGGAGAAGGCAGCCACCGACAGGCCGGTTAAGTTACTCGTCGTTGACTCTCTCATGGCCCACTTCAGGAGCGAGTACGTGGGCAGGGGAACCCTCGCCGAGAGACAGCAGAAGCTGGCGAAGCACCTCTCCGACCTGCACCGCCTGGCGGACCTCTACGACATAGCGGTCTTCGTGACCAACCAGGTGCAGGCGAAGCCTGATGCCTTCTTCGGCGACCCGACGAGGCCCGTCGGTGGCCACATCTTGGCCCACAGCGCGACGCTCAGAATCTACCTAAGGAAGGGCAAGGCAGGAAAGCGCGTCGCCAGGCTCATAGACAGCCCGCACCTGCCCGAGGGCGAGGCCGTCTTCAGGATTACAGAGAAGGGAGTTGAGGATTAATCTTTTTAATCCCCTCCCCAACTCTCCTCATGCCCAAGGTTGAGCTCAGGGAGAACCCATCTCCAGAGGAAATAAAACTCCTCGTCGATTCGGCCGTTTCCTCCGAGGGAGTGCTTACAATCTTCGCCCGCTGTCGGGTCCACTACGACGGCAGGGCCAAAAGCGAACTCGGCCCCGGTGACAGGGTTATAATCGTCAAGCCCGACGGCTCTTTCTTGATACACCAGAAGGAGAAGCGCGAGCCGGTCAACTGGCAACCTCCTGGGAGCGTTGTCAGGCTGGAGCTCCGCGAAAAGCCCGTCCTCGTCTCGGTCAGGAGGAAGCCGAGGGAAACGCTGGAGGTTGAGCTTGAGGAAGTTTACCTAATCACCGTCTTCCATGCAGAGGACTACGAGGAGCTCGCTTTGACGGGTAGCGAGGCCGAGATGGCCGAGCTCATCTTTGAGAACCCCGAAGTTATAGAGCCCGGCTTTAAGCCCCTCTACCGCGAGAAACCGATTAAGCACGGCATCGTTGATGTCCTCGGCGTTGACAGGGACGGGAACCTCGTCGTCCTTGAGCTCAAGCGCAGGAGGGCAGACCTCCATGCTGTCAGTCAGCTCAAGCGCTACGTTGAGACGCTCCGCGAGGAGCACGAGAACGTCAGGGGAATCCTCGTTGCCCCGTCACTCACCTCCGGGGCCAAGAAACTCCTTGAAAAAGAGGGCCTCGAGTTCAGGAAGCTCGAACCCCCGAAAAGGGACAGGAAATCGAGGGGGAAACAGCTGAAGCTGTTTTAACCCATGTTCATCTCGTGCGGGAACAGTTCTCTCACCTTCGCGACCAGGATTCTTTCCCTTCTCTCGACTTCAACGACCCTTCCGAGCCCAAAGAGCTTTACCTTTGCCCTGCAGACCGTTATCTCGCGCTCGTCGCTTTCCTCCCATGGAACCCTCATTTCGAGCTGCTTTGCCTCAATGAGGTCTGCGAGCAGGCCTTCCGTCCCGGTGGAGACGTCCTCAATGGGGTCGTAGGTCAGGAACAGTTTGAGGGCCTCGTCCATTGCCTTTTCCACTGCTAAAACGTTCCTGGCGCTCCTGAGCTCTATCGTTCTGTAGGGGTTCCTTAGGAGTTCGTCCAGCACTCGTCTCGCAATGCCGCCGAGGATTACCGCTCTCATCTGCACCACCTCACAGGTAGAGGCTCTCGTACTGCTTCATCTCCTTCTTCCTTGCCTCCTCCATCTGCTCGTGCATCTTTCTGAGCTGCTCCTCTATCATCTCCGCCTCCTTGATGAGAGGTTCGGTTGAGACGTCAATCGGCGTGAGCTTCTTGAGTACCTCGATGACGTTGGCCGCTGCCCTCGGGTCTGGCCTGTCGCCGAAGGTCTCGCCCAGGAGCGCATATGCGTCGAGGCCCCTTCTGCTCGCCTCCCAGAGGAGCTTTCCGCTCATGCCCATTATCGAGCCGTACTGGAGTATCTTCACGCCGAGGTTTTCAAGCTCTTTGTTGAGCTCCTCGCGCGCCCCGACGCCCCACACTTCCATCTTCTCCTTGAAGAAGCCTATCCCTATTCCGCCGATTGAGATTACCTTTTGGGCGTTCATCTCCTTGAGGTAGCTCGCGAGCTCTTTGGCTATCTCGTTGACGAGGGTCGGCGGGATGTATATGTCGGCCACTGCGAGGATTATGTTGTCCTTCCCGTAGAACCTGAGCGGTGGGTTGGGCTTCCCTTCGAGGATGAGCGCCATTGGTGGAAGGAACGGGCTCTCAACGTAGCCTATCATATCCATTCCAAGCTCCTTCGCCAGGAAGTTGCCCGCTATGTGGCCGACGAGGCCTATCCCTGGGTATCCTTCGATGAGAATGGGGTTCCTTATCTCCGGCAGAACGATCTTTACCGGCTTCTCGTTCTCCATGCTCTCACCCCCACAACTGATTTAGTTCCCAAAGGTTATTAAATTTTCGTTCATTCGGTGCGGGCTTCATTTCCACTGGAAAAGCAACCCTTATATGTAAGGGGCGCGCAGTTTACACGGTGATGACCATGCCGAAGATAGGCATCATAGGCGGTTCGGGCGTTTACGGCGTCTTTGAGCCGAAGGAAACTGTAAAAGTTCACACCCCCTACGGGAGGCCCTCCGCTCCGGTGGAAATCGGCGAAATCGAGAGCGTTGAGGTGGCATTCATACCGAGGCACGGCAAGCACCACGAGTTCCCGCCGCACGAGGTTCCCTACAGGGCGAACATCTGGGCCCTCAAGGAGCTCGGCGTCGAGAGGGTTATTGGCGTCACCGCCGTCGGCTCGCTCCGCGAGGAGTACAAGCCCGGCGACATCGTCATAACCGACCAGTTCATCGACTTCACCAAAAAGCGGGACTACACCTTCTACAACGGGCCGAGGGTTGCCCACGTTTCCATGGCCGACCCCTTCTGCCCTGAGATGAGGAAGATATTCTACGAGACTGCAAAAGAACTCGGCTTCCCCGTCCACGAGAAGGGCACCTACGTCTGCATCGAGGGGCCGAGGTTCTCAACCCGCGCCGAGAGCTTCATGTTCAGGCAGTACGCCCACATCATTGGCATGACGCTCGTCCCGGAGATAAACCTCGCCCGCGAGCTCGGAATGTGCTACGTGAACATCGCAACAGTTACGGACTACGACGTCTGGGCCGAGAAGCCAGTTGATGCACAGGAAGTCCTCAAGGTCATGGCCGAGAACAACTACAAGGTTCAGGAGCTCCTCAAGAAGGGCATCCCGAAGATTCCGGAGGAGAGGAAGTGCGGCTGCGCCGACGTGCTTAAGAGTATGTTCGTGTGATGTGTGGCACGGTCTCTTCATCATATCTCTTTTACCGTTCTTTTTACTACTGCCTGTTGGTGCGCTTTTAAACTTGGATAATCTCTCCTAATGGTCGTCGAACAAACTGCGAGTAAAGTCTTTTACCCAACTCTTGAAAAAAACAGACACACCATGGTAAAGAGTAAAGCTTAAATATGAGTTTGTCTTCATTAATATTGGTGATGGCCGTGAAGCGGCTTGTGGGCATCTTGCTCGTCTTCCTCGTGCTTGGTCTGACGACCAGCTCAGCTATGGCTGCGTCAAACGTTGCGCCAGAGTCAACTCCGAGTGTTCCTCAAACCTCTAAATGCCCCTGTTGCTCCGGGAACGTGAGCCTGCCGAGGAATCTTAGAGTGCAGGAACTTAGGGGGCCAACAGCGTATCTAATGGTCTTAAGGGTTTTCAATGCTAAAGATTCAACAATGCTGAGAGAGCACTTGCAGGATCAAAACCTTGTGCCGATGTATGAAAAAGCTACCGTTTTGGTAGTGAAGTACAATGGAACAACGACAGAAATAGTTAAGGTGCCGCTGATTGGATCCACCAGTGTAGGGCAACTGGTGTATGTCCAGAACAAATATGGCTCTGCGTTAGCGCTGGGCAGATATGTATTAGGATCCCATGAAATAGAGGTTTATACTGTGAATACCAACGGGGATATTCATAGGGAGGTTCGTCCGCTGGGATTTTGGGGATCTTTGAAATGTTTCATCTGTGAATATGTGGCTGATGCTGTGATAAAGTTGGGAGGAGCTGCTGCATGTACTGGAGTATGTGGGACGGCGTGTCTAATGTCCACTCCAATTCCGGGTGCAGTGGCAGCATGCCTTTCCACGTGCTTTCCGATTTGTAGTGTTGTAAGTGGGATTGTAGTTGAGTATCTAAAATACAAGAAGTACATAAGCTCTCATGAAGTATGTAAAAAAGCAGGATATTGTTGAGGGAGGAGTTACGATGGCTCCATCTAAAATTCTTCAATCGAAACTTTTTATATATCTTTCTGAGATTATTTTAGATGAATTTTGTATATCTCTTATCATGACCATGGCCATATTTTCCGCTTTAAAAGGAAGTCCTTTAATAGCAGCTGTGATATCTGCCCTTGTCTTAATGGTTTACCTATTGTTGATTCGGAGGAGTATTCATTATAAAAAACGGAAGTTATGGCTCTTGTGGGGTCTCTACAGAAACATGACCCGGAATATTGACAAAGAAGAGGGCAAAAGGATCGTGGCTCTTTTTATTTCTCGTGAAAAGAATCTTGAGCATAGGCGAGTTTTAGAGAAATATTCTCAGATTCTCATTGATGGTGAAGTGTAATGAGTGCATGTGGAATAACTCTAGTGTAGAATAAGTGTTGTGTATAAGTGTCATCAACTGAGAAGCATATTCGTAGATTAATCCGGGGGTAGGAAAATGAAGTGGTGGGTACTGATATTATTGACAGTCTTGGCTTTGGGATGTATTTCCCCCACCTATTCCAAAGGGGATATGGTCCCCTACTGGCACTCTATCAAGTCCTTCTCCGCCGAAGAGACAATAAAAATCGGCAATCAGACGTTTGAGAGCTACGTAAACTTTACAAAGCCCGACGAAATCTCCCGGGCCGACTACATAAACGGCTCCCTAATTCAGAAGGTTGTTATCAAAAACGGGATTGAGAAAATTGTAACCTCCAACGGGACTTTTACGCTCAACGCCACCATATATGACGTCAACGCCCTCGACCCATTCGCAGCAATACTCAACAACCTTGACTCCTTCAATGTTACGATGGGAGGTAACACTCTCATCTTGAAGCCGAAAAAGCCCGGCATGCCCGCTTACGAAGTTGAACTCAACGGAAAACTTCCAAAGAAAATTACAATAAAGCAGGACGGTTTGGTTGTTGTCGTTGAGTATCGGAAGATTACGACTAAGGCCTAATTCCGTCCAGCGATTGGCCGTAATGGTACGTTGGTTAGTTTGATTTCGTCCTTTCATTTCCTCAGCCCTATTTTTGACCCAAAATCTCGTGTGGTACTTTTGCAGGGGGTAATCCTTAAATATGAGTTCCCCTTCATAAGTAACACACTGCCTGCTTGGGGGTCTGAGCTTGGGCTCGAAGGGAGGGCCGGGCTACCGGGCACTGCTGAGAAGCGGCAACATTAAGGCCTTACTCCCTGCTTACTCTCTAAACATTTTCGCTGTGTCTTACCTCATCGGCTACTACCTGAACATAACACTCGCCTCCATCGGCGGCCCGGCGCTCGTGGGCCTCTTCGCGACAATCAGCAACGTCTTAGCGGGCTTTCTGCCGATTGTTGCCGGCGCTTTCGCCGATTCACACGGGAGGAGGTATATGATTGTTGTATCTGCGGTTTTTGAGGTGCTGGCGTTACTTTCTCTCGCCCTTGTGGCCGGTTCCGGAGGTAAGTTAATCGTTCTACCGGCAGTAATGCTCAGCGCCTCTTTTACATCCTCCTCCCCAGCGTTGTTCTCCCTCATGGGCGAGTCCGTGCCGGGAGATAGCATGGGAAAGGCCATGTCGCTCCTCTTCATCGCGAGCAGTGCCTCCGGAATTCTGAGCTATCCCACCTTCGGTTATCTTGCTGGGAGGATTGATGACTCCCGTCTTTTTGTCCTTTCGGCCCTTCTGGTGCTCGTCTCCATCCATCTCTACCTTCGCGTTTCTGAAACCGCCGGAAGAAGAGCCGGCAGACCCTTTGAGAGGTTTAAGGAAGCCCTTAAGGGAGTAACCCTTCTTAAAGAGCCTCCCTTAAAGCTTTTCATGGTTTGCATCTGCTTTGAGCTGTTCGTCAGCTCGATAGCCTCGCCCTTCGTTCCGGTGTTCCTTCAGAAAGTTTACTCGCTCAGCGTTTCCCAGATTTCCTGGCTGTACTCCGCCATAGGCTTTGCAACCCTTGTGGGTGCGTTTATAGCCGGCTACGTTGTGGACAGAATTGGCAGTCTAAACTCCCTAATACTGAAGGACTCTCTTTCGGTGCCCCTGCTAATTCTCTTCGCACTCGCCCCGTTCTCTGGCGCTTTCCTGTTCTTGGCGGTTCTCGCCTTCATCGAGCAACTCAACGTCGCTTCCAACAGATACGTGGTCGAGAACACGACACCTGAGCATAGGGGCCTTATTCTTGGCTTTAAGTCATCGCTGGCAAAGCTCTCCGCGGTTCCGGGACCGGTTGTGGGAACCCTTCTCTGGGGCATCGGTCCGGGGGTGACCTTTATAGTGCCGGCACTGCTAACGCCAATCGGAATCGGGCTTCTCTTCATGCTTAGGTCTGCTACGATTAGTTGATAGCCCGACTCTTGTTGAGTTTTAGACCCTTTTCCGACACCTTTTTAACTTCCAGGGGAAACACACCCCTTTAAAAGGGGTGGTGATCATGGGCATTCTCATCAAAAACGGCCGCGTTATCTACGGGGAGGGCTTTGAGGTCGTTGAGGCCGACGTTCTCATCGAAGAAAACCGCATCGTTAAGGTGGCCAAAAACATTACCGAGGCCGCGGATATCGTCATAGACGCAAAAGGAAAGGTCGTCTCTCCGGGCTTCATAAACCTCCACACCCACTCCCCGATGGGCCTCTTCCGCGGCCTTGCCGACGACCTTCCGCTGATGGACTGGCTCCAGAACCACATCTGGCCGAGGGAAGCGAAGCTGACAAGGGATTACACCAAGGTCGGTGCCTATCTCGGTGCCTTGGAGATGATAAAGACGGGCACGACTACGTTCCTCGACATGTACTTCTTCATGGACGCGGTTGCCGAGGTCGTCGAGGAGTCCGGGCTCAGGGGCTACCTCTCATACGGAATGATAGACCTCGGAGACCCTGGGAAGACTGAAAAGGAGGTAAAAGAGGCTCTCCGCACGATGGAGTTCATAGATAAGCTCGGCTCGGAGAGAGTTCACTTCGTCTTCGGGCCCCACGCGCCCTACACTTGCTCCATAGCCCTGCTCAAGGAAGTCAGGAAGCTGGCGAACGAGCATGGGAAGCTGATAACGATCCACGTCAGCGAGACGATGGCGGAGATGGGCCAGATAAGCGAGCGCTACGGCAAGAGCCCCGTTGTCCTGCTCGATGAAATCGGCTTCTTCGGGAGCGACGTCATAATAGCCCATGGGGTCTGGCTCGACAGCAGGGACATACAGATACTCGCGAGGCACGGCGTTACTGTTGCCCACAACCCCGGCAGCAACATGAAGCTCGCCAGCGGCGTGATGCCCCTCCAGAGGCTCATCAACGCCGGTATAAACGTCGGCCTCGGCACAGACGGCGCCGCCAGCAACAACAACCTCGACATGGTGGAGGAGATGAAGCTGGCCGCCCTGCTCCACAAAGTCCACAACCTCGACCCGACCGTCGCCGATGCAAAGACTGTCTTCAAGATGGCCACCCTCAACGGCGCGAGGGCGCTCCGCCTCAACGCCGGCGTGATAAAGCCGGACTACCTGGCGGACGTGGTCATCTTCGACTTCAACAAGCCCCACCTGAGGCCGATAAACGACGTCGTGAGCCACATTGTCTATTCGGCAAACGGCAACGACGTCGAGACGACGATAGTGGACGGAAAAATCCTCATGCTCGACCGCGAGGTTCTCACGCTGGACGAAGAGAAAATCCTCGATGAGGCCGAAAAAACTATAGAAAAGCTGGCTTAGCTCGACAGTTGGTTACAGAAGGACTACTTTTGAGTCCTCTTTCCCTCATATATCTTTCTATGCCGTTAGGTCTCAAATATTTCGGGTGTTAGAGGGTGGCGGAAAGGTTTTAATGCTTGAGGGAAATTTAACCTTGGGTAGATGTGTGTAAGCTACAGCCGGTGAGCGGTAATGATAGAGTTTGTTTTTGGCGTGGCGCTTCTCGTGTCGTACGTCCTGCTCTTCTACAACTATCACCTGACTGGGCGGAAGGCGCTTTTTTACTACGCCCTGGCCTGGGTCAGTCTCTCCGTGCCCTTCTTCGTCCCGCGGGAGTCAGTATATATGACTGGCCTCGCCGTTTTTGCGTTCCTTATCTGGCTGGGGAACATAAAGGCCTCGGATGAGCTTCTGTGCTCCATTAAATATTCCAGGGAGCTGAGGTACTTTTCCGTTGTTCCCATAGCCGGGTTGCTTTTCCTGTTTCCCAAGCATCTCTTAGCTTCGCTTGCGGTTCTCTCGATTAGTGTAATGTTTGCCGGAACGTACTTAATTCTAACCGGAAACAGCGATTTTAAGCTTATGGGCTCCCTTGAAGTTCTCTTTGGGGTCGTCTCGTTTTTTAGGGGCTACTACTTTTCTAACCTCCCCCTAAGTCTGGTTGAGGCTGTTTTGGCCTTTGTTCTCGCCTACGTTTCCATAAAGGCCTTCCTCGATAGTTCGTTCATCGGCGAGTTTGGGGAGATGAGGGATGTAAAGACCAAGCTGAAACCGGGCGTGGTCATGCTTAATCCGGTTCCAGAGGATATCCTCGAGGGTGCCTTGGTGTTTTCGCGGAAGAAGAATGAGGCTCCCAACTGGTTCTGGATAACCACGGTGTCCAGCGAGGGAATCGCCCCCACCAACCTTCCCAAAATGCTCGATATTGCCGTTAAATTCATGAAGATGGCCAGCGAGCACGGAAAACACCCCGTCATAGTTATCGACGGTCTTGAGTATTTGACCCTGCAGAACGGATTTCCTGCTGTTACCAAATTCCTGGCAACGCTGAGGGACTACGCCCTTCTCCATAACGCGACCGTCATTATCTCCGGAGACGATTCTTTCCTTGATGAAAGGGAGCGGGCAATACTCCGCAAGCTCCTTGACTGGTCGGCTGAATAGGCTCCTCCGGTGAACTGAGTGGGGGTGAGTCCATGGTTCACTTTGAGATTGTCCGCGGGGACATAACCCGATTTCCGGCAGAGGCCATAGTCAACGCCGCCAACAGATACCTTGAGCACGGCGGCGGTGTTGCTTATGCAATAGCAAAAGCGGCCGTGGGAGACGTCAGAGAGTACATCAGGATAAGCAAGGAGGCCATGCAGGAGCAGGTTGGGAAGGATTACGTTGAACACGGCGAGGTTGTGGTCACGCCCGCCATGAGGCTCGAAAAGGACGGAATCAAGTACGTCATCCACACGGTTGGCCCCTACTGCGGCGGCGTCTGGGACGGGGACAAAAAGGAGAAGCTCAGGAAGGCAATTCTCGGCGCGCTGAGGAAGGCTGACGAGCTGGGCGTTAAAACTATAGCCTTTCCCGCTATAAGCGCCGGCATCTACGGCTGTCCGCTTGAAGAGGTCGTGAAGACCTTTAAGGAGGTTGTGGAGAAGTTCTCAAAGGAAGCGAAGAGCGTGGAGAAGGTTTATCTGGTGCTGTACTCTGAAGAGAGCTATCGGAAAGCGCTGGAAGTTCTCAACGGGTGAAGTTTTTATCGCCGGTTTCTAAATATTCTCTTGGGTGGTGCTCATGCGCATCGAGGACGTTTACATCTGGGACATCAACGCCAAGTGGCTCGGGATTACCCCTTACCAGCTTATGGAGAACGCCGGTGCTGGAGTTGCACGGGTGATTGAGAAGCGCTTTGGAAAGGGCCTCAGGGTAGCAGTCTTCTCCGGAACCGGGAACAACGGCGGTGACGGCTTCGTTGCCGCGAGACACCTGAGCTTTGAGAACGAGGTTACCCTTTTCCTCGTCGGCGATGAGGCCAAGATAAGAAGCGAGGAAGCCAGGCACAACTGGGAAATCCTGAAGGGCCTCGACTTCGTGAAAATCAAAGTGCTGAAGGACTCGGCCTACATAAAGTCTCTCGACCTGAGCGGCTACGACGTCATCGTTGACGCCCTCCTAGGGGCGGGCACAAAGGGCGAGCCGCGCGAGCCAATCCGCTCTGCTATTGAGAAAATCAACGAGTACGCCGGGAAGGCAAAGATAGTCAGCATCGACCTGCCGAGCGGCTATCCAAGCAACGTACTCGTTAAGGCAGACTTCGCGGTGACATTCCAGTGGGACAAGGAGGAGTACGGGGGTTTTGAGCGTGTTATAGTAACGATAGGCTACCCGAGGGAGCTCTACCACCTCGTCGGGCCCGGTGACGCGAAGTTCGCTCTGAGGAAGAAGGGAGAGCACAAGGGCCAGAACGGGAAGCTGCTCGTAATCGGCGGGAGCGAGGACTACTTCGGCGCGCCGTATCTCGCCTCCAAAGCGGCGGGCTACCTCGTGGACTTGGTCTACCTCACGATGCCGGAATACTCAGCAAAGCGCATAACAGACCCGGACGTTATCCTTAGGCCTGTTGAGGGAAGGAACTTCACAGAAGAGCACCTTGAGGACGTGCTGAAACTGGCGGAAAAAGCCGACGCCGTCGTCATTGGCCCGGGAATAGGCCTCGCGGAGGAGACAAAAAGGTTCGTGAGGGAGTTCGTAAGGCGCTGTGAAAAGCCGATGGTTATTGACGCCGACGCTCTCAAGGCGGTGGCTGAGGACTTGAGCGTTCTGGAAGGGAAGACCTTCGTCCTGACCCCGCACGCGGGAGAGTTCAAGGTTCTGTTCGGAGAGAAGCCAGAGGGTTCGCTCATGGAGAAGGCAAAGCTCGTGACGGAAAAGGCCGGTCAGGTTGACGGTGTCGTCCTCCTCAAGGGCGCCTACGACATCATAAGCGATGGAAAAACATGGAAATACAACAAGACAGGGAACAGGGGAATGACTACCGGTGGAACGGGCGATGTTCTTGCCGGCCTCGTTGGTGCACTCCTCGCGCTCGGCAACGAACCGCTGAGGGCCGCTTCGGTCGGGGCATTCCTCAACGGCCTCGCCGGGGACATGGTAAAGGAAGAACTCGGCGAGAACTTTACCGCGCTGGAGCTGGCGAAGAGAGTGCCAAAGGCCGTTAAGTGGGTGATGGAGTTCTGAGGTGGCGTGGCGAAACCCGGAGGGTCTTTTCTTTTCTCAAGTTTATCTTTCTGGCTCTGGTTAGGGAAATCCTGAAAAATCAAAGAGTCTCGTTTGTTTTCCTTCCAAGCTTCAAACGAGACGACCTGCGTGAACGAGAGCGTTGAAGTCTTTGGAAGGGCTTGTGAGATTTCTACGGAAATAATCAACGAAAACGGAGATGGTCATCCGGTTGAGTATATGATTATATCATCCTCCTGGTATTTGTTGCATCCCCGTGCAACTTTTTTTTACATTTTTCTTTTGAAAGCCTCGCCCTTCAGGGCGGGGAGGAGGTCAGCCGTACTCCGCTACGGTAATTTCGCTCCTCTGGACGCTTCTTTTGTTCTGGATTGGGTTGAAAACGGGGACCTGGGAGTTTCTGGCGGTTTCCCCTCCAGGGGACGGGTAGGGCCTTTTAACTACTGAACTCCGGAGTTGAAACGGCTTTTGATGGGAACTAAAAGAATAATTAAAAACGGGGCGAAAGTTCAGCCCACCCCGCAGTAGCTCCAGACGGAGTAGCCGTAATAGCCGTTGGCCGGGTCGTGGGCAGGGGCCTCGAGGTACACCCACCCGCTTGAGTCCACCCACTTGTCCACCCAGCCGCCGAGGTTGCCGGTGTACTCGTGGATGCACGCTCCCGCGAACTTCGGAACGTAGACCCACCTCCCGGCCTTGCTCGAGCCTAGGTTGATGTAGGTTATAAGCCCCGGCTTGTCCCCGTAGCCGTTCCTGACGAAGATGAGTTCATCGTTATCGTAGTAGACTATGTCGGTGCTTCCACCGGCGAGGTGGTCGTGTATCCAGATGAGGTTCTTGAGCCTGTCCTTGTTGAGCCACTCCTCGTAGTCGCGGTAGAATATCGTCGGCTGGCCCTCGTAGGTGAGGATGAAGGCGTAGGCCGGGTACTTGTTCCAAATTATGTCCGTGTCGTGGTTTGCAACGAAGGTTACGGCCTTAAACGGGTCGCGGCTGACGACTGTGCCCCCGTTCTTGAGGGCCTCGACGAGTGCGGGAATGTTCTTGTTGTCAAAGGCCGCGTCCATCTTGTAGTAGAGCGGGAAGTCGAAGACTTTTGCATCGCTCGAGTAGGCCCAGTTGAGCAGTGCATCAACGTTTGTGTCCCAGTACTCCCCGACGGCCCAGCCTCCCCACCAGTCCAGCCAGTCCTTGACGACCCACGCTCCGTAGCCCTTGACGTAGTCGAAGCGCCATGCGTCAACGCCGATGCTCCTGAGGTAGGCGGCGTAGCTCTCGTTGCTCGCCCAGAGCCAGTACTGGTCCCAGCTCTTCTCGTGGGCTATGTCCGGGAACCCTCCAAAGGTGCCCTCGTCGCAGCACTTGACCTCGTTGGGGTGGAAGTCGAGGTAGTTGGCCGTGTACTTGCCGGAAGCGACCTTCGAGAAGTCCGTCCAGGTGTAGTCATTGACGAAGGGGTTCCACTCAAGGTCTCCTCCGGCGCGGTGGTTGATTACTATGTCTGCGATGACCTTGATGCCGTAGGCGTGGGCGGTGTTTATCATGTTCACGAGCTCCTGCTTGGAGCCAAAGCGCGTCTCTACCGTTCCCTTCTGGTCGTACTCACCGAGGTCAAAGAAGTCGTAGGGGTCGTAGCCCATCGAATAGGCGCCGCCCATGCCCTTGCTCGCCGGGGGAATCCATATTGCGGAGATTCCGGCATCGTACCACTCCGGTATCTTCTGCCGTATTGTGTCCCACCATATTCCTCCTGAAGGCACGTCCCAGTAGAACGCCTGCATTATGACGCCGCCCTCTTCGAGCTCCAGGTACTTGGCCGCCCCCGCGGGCTGGGCGTAGAGCCCCGCGAGGATAGAGACTACGAGCACAAAGACGAGGAGTTTCGCAGGCTTCATACCTTCGCACCCCACTTATTTGAAGCCTCGTTTTAGGTCATCGGCCCAATATGTATCACCGATGGTGAGATATTTAAGCTTTTGCCATTAATGGCCATCAGAGAATATTTCTGTTCATCAATCAAAAATTCGTTCCTGTCCGGGCGTGTAACACTGCTCACAAAACTCTCCCGTCCCTGCTGGAACCACGGGACGGTGCAAATAAAATAACTAAAACTGGAGGAGCTTCTTCATTTCTTTGGCCTTCTCACACATCTCACAGCTCTGGAGGAACACCAGCACGTTGAGAAAATGGAACGTCTCTATTTCGCTCAGCTCCACGTTGGCCTCGGATATTTTCTTTATTATTGGCTGTGAACTGACTTCAATTTCATTTAAAACGTCCTTTATGAGCTCTTTCAGCCTTTCTCTGTCCGTAACCTCGATTCCTGCCTTTTCGAGAATCCCTACCAGGCGCTCGGCCTCCACCTGGAGGTACGACTGCCTGAAGTTCTCAACACTCTCGTCCGGCTCGGCCTTTATTAGGAAGAGCCTTGCAGTCCTGCCGTAGAGCTTCTCATTGCCTTCACTGCCAAGCTCCTCGACAAAGCCCGCATTCTCAAGGGCCTTTATGTGCCGATAGATGGTTGTCCTGTCCTTTCCGAGCGCTATGCTGAGCTCCCATACAGTCATTGGCCTCTGCCTGAGAAGCTGGAGTATCTTAAACCTGGTCTCCTCGGACAGGATTTTAACTTTCTCAGGCTGTGTGATTATTATTACTTCTTTCAACCGCTACTCCTCCAGCTTGTCCTGTGGGGTTTCCTCTTCCTCAATGATTCTTTTCCCGGCGGCAACCATGTCAATGCTGTGCACGACCCCGCCGAACTCCTCGATCGTCCGGACTATCTCGTCGTAGTCAAGGTCGTCGCCCATTATCGTTATCTTGACGTTTTCGGTCTCCTTGTCAATCTCCACGAGCGTTATGTTGACTCCGTCCACGCCTTCTAGCTCGCTGAGACCCAGGGCCAGCTCCGTGACCATCGGCTGGTGGGGCTTCAACACATCGAGGACGAGAAGTCTTATTCCCCGCGCCATTGCTATCACTTCTTGAGGAGCTCTCCAAGCTTTTTAAGCAGTTCTATGCTCTCCTCGTCTCTACCCATCTTGGCCATGGCAAGCCACTCAATTGCGTGGATTATGTCTTCGTTCGAGAAGTCCTTGAGCTTGTCTTCGTTTGCTTCAATCTCTTTGGATATTTCTGTTTTGAACTCGTGTTCCTTTTTGAGGAGCCTGTCCATGACGTTGAGGAGTTCCTCATCGTTGAACTCGTATCCGAGGGCCTTGAATATGTCGAGCTTGGTCTTGAGCCTTGAGCGGGCGAAGTAGCGGAGCTCCTCGTCTCCGAGGTAGAGGTTGATGTAGAACGCGTCGGCCGTTCTTCCGTAGTACTTCTCAACGAGGTTGCCCTTCATTTCTGTCCTCTTGACCTCGACGAGGCCCGCCTCCTTGAGCTTTTCGATGTGGTGGTAGACCGTCTGGGGTGTCTTTCCCAGTATCTCACTGAGCTGGGAGATTGTCATCTCTCTGTTTCTGAGCAGGGCCAGTATCTTCCTTCTCGTGTCTTCCAGCATCAGTTTTATCACTTCTGGGTCTGTTATGACCTTCACCTTGGGCATCACGACCACCCAATCTTAACGCTCCAATGCTCTTTTAAACGCTTAATTGTTTTAACCTTTTCCGTTCCGGTAGCTTTATATATGTAAAGGAACACGGCATTTTAAAAAGCCCATTGGATAAAATGTCCACTTTCGGAACCCTTAAATAGATATGGCCGAAAAACTTTCGGAGGTGGAGAAAGGTGGAGGCTCCAAACCTTGACTTCCTGTTTTACCCCCGGAGCGTCGCTGTTATAGGCGCTTCCAACGTGCCAGGGAAGGTCGGAAACGCTATAATGCGCTCCATGACGCTCCGCTTTGACGGCAAAGTCTACGCAGTCAACGTTAAGGGTGGTGAAATCGAGATAAACGGGAAGAAGTTCCCCGTTTACAGGAGCATTAAGGACATACCCGACGAGGTTGACGTCGCCGTCATAGCCGTTCCGGCTAAGTTTGTTCCTGACGTCATCGACGAGTGCGGCGAGAAGGGCGTCAAGGGCGCAGTCGTTATCTCTGCCGGCTTCAAGGAAGCCGGAAGGGCCGACCTTGAGGAGGAGATTGTGAAGCGCGCCAGGAAGTGGGGAATAAGGCTCGTCGGCCCAAACTGTCTCGGCGTCACCAACCTTGAGAACGGCTTCGACTGCAACTTCAACCCGCCGGAGAGACAGGCCAGGCCGCCCTTCGGAAAGGTCGCCTTCATGAGCCAGAGCGGTGCTTTCGGAGCGGCGATTCTCGACTGGGCCGCAAACCACAAGATAGGCATGAGCAAGTTCATTAGCCTCGGAAACATGGCAGACCTCGACGAGAGCGACTTCATGGCCTACCTCGGCGACGACCCCAAAACCGGCGTTATCACCGGCTACATAGAAGGCGTCAAGGACGGAAGGAAGTTCTTCAACACCGCCAAGGAGGTCACGCTCAAGAAGCCCATCATTATTCTCAAGGCGGGAAGGACTGAGGCCGGCGCCAAGGCCGCCGCCAGTCACACCGGCTCCCTTGCGGGCTCCTTCAAGATATACGAGGCCGCCTTTGAGCAGACCGGTGTTTTAAGCGCCAAGAGCATGCGCCAGCTCTTCAACTACGCCAAGGCCCTGGCAATGCAGAAGCCCGCGAAGGGCAATCGTGTTGCCATAGTCACCAACGGCGGCGGTGCCGGAGTCATGATGAGCGACGGCCTGCTTGAGAGCGGCATGAAGCTCGCCGAGCTGAGCGAAGAGACGAACGAGAAGTTCAGGAAGGACATCGAGGCCGGAAAGCTGCCCGCCCACATGTCCTACAAGAACCCGATAGACGTCATCGGCGACGCCCCGTCGAGCAGATACGAGGTTGCCATGCGCTACGCGCTGGAAGACCCGAACGTCGACGTCCTCGTCGTCATAGCCCTCTTCCAGAGCCCGGCCCTCGACGAGGGAATAGTTGATGCCGTCGCAAAGATGCAGGAGTACGGCAAGCCGATAGTCTTCGTTGCCCCGGGTGGTGAGTACCCGCACAAGATGGCGAGGAACATCGAGCTCAGGGGCGTTCCAGTTTACGAGACCGTCGAGGACGGCGTTGATGCGGTCTACGCCCTCGTCAAGTACGGCGAGTGGCTTATGGAGAACGGAAGGCTCTGAGCTTTTTCTCTCTTTGTATTTTGTATCACGTTCATAAGTCCTATTTTCCAGAACTCTTGTTTTTGGTCGTGAGTTTTGCCGTATAGAGTTCTGTTTGGGTTTTGTAAATCGGTTTTTGCTCTTTTGGAATTGTGACATTATGTTGTGGTTTGAGCAGGTATTTGTAACGAATTTTTTGTGGAAATTTGAATGGGGGAAGCTTACCCCTCCGTTGGCCTTAAACCCTGTTGAAAATGCTGTTTTTCATTATTTTGGGAACTTTAAGGGAAATTGCTCGAAATACCTTCCCTTTGGGGCCCTGGAAATCTCGTGTACTTTGATGTTCATTGTATTTTTTAAGGGGTTTATTTGGTTGCTGAAGACGGCAAAGGGCTCCAATCAGGGGCCTTTGGGGGGCTTTTTACCGCCGTTTTCCAGAAAAGCTTAAATATTTGGGTGTCTATAGCCCTCTGTTGGGCGAATGGGCGAATTTTCCGCCCTGTTGCAATAAGACTCTAGGAGAATTGAAAGTCGAATACACCTGGACGACCTGAGAGTTCGGCTGTACGTTGCAATAAGACTCTAGGAGAATTGAAAGTGTCGTGGAACTGGGCGCCGAGCACTTCGCTAAGCGTCGTTGCAATAAGACTCTAGGAGAATTGAAAGCCAAGTCAGTAATATCTACAAACGCCACGCCCCGTCACGTTGCAATAAGACTCTAGGAGAATTGAAAGGTCTTATTAGCAATCTCATAGTAATCCCCCATACTACGTTGCAATAAGACTCTAGGAGAATTGAAAGTAGAGAACTCAAGGAAAAAGCGGAGAAGAAAGGGGAGTTGCAATAAGACTCTAGGAGAATTGAAAGTTTTAAGGGATATAGCCTTAGTAGGTTCGAGGTGGTGAGTTGCAATAAGACTCTAGGAGAATTGAAAGGAGGAGAGTATGCGGTTCCCCAATCATCGGAAGGGCCGGTTGCAATAAGACTCTAGGAGAATTGAAAGGTATAAGCGAATTTAACTGCTTCTTCTGTTGGGTCATCGTTGCAATAAGACTCTAGGAGAATTGAAAGCGGAAGATACCGCGCCCTGCCACCGTGTCGCCGTTCGTTGCAATAAGACTCTAGGAGAATTGAAAGTCGTCACCCGCCAGAAGAGTTCGTACCAAAAGTAATGTTGCAATAAGACTCTAGGAGAATTGAAAGCGGCCTCCGCAGCGGAAGCCTCAGCCCGATTTCGAGGTTGCAATAAGACTCTAGGAGAATTGAAAGTCGCAGAGGTTGGCGGCATCCCGGTCGGCTCGGACATGTTGCAATAAGACTCTAGGAGAATTGAAAGCGTGTACGCGTCGAGCTGGAAGAAGAGTAATTTCCGAGTTGCAATAAGACTCTAGGAGAATTGAAAGAAGAAAGTAATGTGGTTAGGGTCAGCGTCTGAAAGCGTTGCAATAAGACTCTAGGAGAATTGAAAGAGGATTACGGAAGGAGGGGTGGATGAGATAATAGAGGTTGCAATAAGACTCTAGGAGAATTGAAAGCTGAAAAACTGGAAAAAGCGGGTCTGGTGGTGGGCGGGTTGCAATAAGACTCTAGGAGAATTGAAAGAAGTCCTCCGTGCCCTTGCTACGCACGACCAAGTGGGTTGCAATAAGACTCTAGGAGAATTGAAAGAAACGTTACTGAGCTGATTGAGATTAACAAACTCATTGTTGCAATAAGACTCTAGGAGAATTGAAAGATGTGAACAACCCGAAGAAGCACCCGCCGGAGCAGGTGAGTTGCAATAAGACTCTAGGAGAATTGAAAGCTGCTCGTAGTTGTCGAAGGAGTAGTAGCCGAGGCTCCAGTTGCAATAAGACTCTAGGAGAATTGAAAGCTCTTACCATTTACGGCGACGACCTTGCGAGGATAAAGTTGCAATAAGACTCTAGGAGAATTGAAAGGATTTCGTCCATCTGGCCCTTAATCTTGTGCTCATAGGTTGCAATAAGACTCTAGGAGAATTGAAAGTCGGTAGAATCTTTTCTGCCGGAACACCCTCAAAGAGTTGCAATAAGACTCTAGGAGAATTGAAAGCATAAACCCGAACTCTGCCACTAACCAGGTTACTAGTTGCAATAAGACTCTAGGAGAATTGAAAGACGAGTTCCTTCGCGGTGGGGAGTACACGATGGAGGAGGTTGCAATAAGACTCTAGGAGAATTGAAAGGATGGGCTGGGTCGCCGACAAGATGGGCCACCCCGAGGTTGCAATAAGACTCTAGGAGAATTGAAAGCTCGAACTCCTCCTGAAAGAGCCGGTCGTACTCCTCAAGTTGCAATAAGACTCTAGGAGAATTGAAAGATGATAAGTTTCCCATTGAAAATAATAGGACATTCATGTTGCAATAAGACTCTAGGAGAATTGAAAGCAAGCTCGCCGAGCTCTTCCTTTAATGAAACGTATCGTTGCAATAAGACTCTAGGAGAATTGAAAGTGACTGCTGACCCTTCTTATTTCGTTCTTTCGGAAAGGTTGCAATAAGACTCTAGGAGAATTGAAAGCGACTGACAGCGACTACACTCACCGCGATAACTCACTGTTGCAATAAGACTCTAGGAGAATTGAAAGGCTAATTATGGTAAAGATAGCCTCAGTTGCCGTAGCGTTGCAATAAGACTCTAGGAGAATTGAAAGAGAGCACCGCCGAAGGTGGTAGCCATGCCGACAGTTAGGTTGCAATAAGACTCTAGGAGAATTGAAAGTGAAGGGCTCAAGGGCCGTCGTGGTCGCCAAAAGGGGTTGCAATAAGACTCTAGGAGAATTGAAAGCCGTTGTTGTTGCTACAGTTGTTCCTCCTCCTGCTGCAGGTTGCAATAAGACTCTAGGAGAATTGAAAGAATATCAGGTGACGATGTCCCCCAGCATAAGCGAACGTTGCAATAAGACTCTAGGAGAATTGAAAGAAAGGAAAATGTAGCCGAGGCGCTTGAGGGTGCTGTCGTTGCAATAAGACTCTAGGAGAATTGAAAGCATCGTCCGCGAGATGGAAGAAGGGGGTCGCGAGGAGGTTGCAATAAGACTCTAGGAGAATTGAAAGAGTGGAGGGGCTACGCAGTCTTCGGAGCACTGTTCCGTTGCAATAAGACTCTAGGAGAATTGAAAGGTACAAAGCACTGGGAAGACTTGTACGCAGACTTTGCCAGGTTGCAATAAGACTCTAGGAGAATTGAAAGCCGAGGGCCCTTCCGGGGAGAACCATAAGCGAGTACGGTTGCAATAAGACTCTAGGAGAATTGAAAGTGGTCCTGTGCTATTATCCTTAGTGCCTGCGAGAATGGTTGCAATAAGACTCTAGGAGAATTGAAAGTGAGCCGTACAGCGCCCGGCAGTGGCTGGTCAAGCTGTTGCAATAAGACTCTAGGAGAATTGAAAGGTATCCTCAAGGAGTATAACCTTTACCTTCTACGACACGTTGCAATAAGACTCTAGGAGAATTGAAAGCTCGACGAAGGCCCAGGGCACGTAGTAGCCCTTGCCCCAGTTGCAATAAGACTCTAGGAGAATTGAAAGTGATGTGGACGGTCTTGTCGCTGTTGGGGGGGTTCTCTAGTTGCAATAAGACTCTAGGAGAATTGAAAGACACATCTGGTTTGAGATAGGGAATTAGGTCGTCATGTTGCAATAAGACTCTAGGAGAATTGAAAGAGCCGAGAACTCCGCGAGGAACGGCGCCGCAGAAACGATGTTGCAATAAGACTCTAGGAGAATTGAAAGTGAAAATGTTCTTTATGTTGTCCACAATCCCCATCTCATGTTGCAATAAGACTCTAGGAGAATTGAAAGACTATTGAGGGGGTGGGGTAATGGCGACCTGGCAGAAGGTTGCAATAAGACTCCAGGAGAATTGAAAGTTGAACTCTGGGGGAACGGTGAGGCTCTCGACAAACGTTGCAATAAGACTCTAAGAGAATTGAAAGAGTCGCGAACATCGAGATGGAAGACGAGAAAATCAAGGTTGCAATAAGACTCTAAGAGAATTGAGGTGTGACTGCTTCATTGGCCCGAACCTGTAGGCACAGGTTCTAATAAATGGAGAACGGGAAAAGCAGAACAAAGACGGCTCTTCTACGACTTCTTTACAAGGGTGTAATAAGCCATGGCCAAGAAGACGATGTACATTCCCACTGCCAGTATCACCGCTGTGATGTTTGGCTCGGTGCTTGTTTGGTCGTTCTTGCAACGACTCCATACAGCTGTGTGTCTATTAGCATATCACACCACCAGTATGAGCATTGTGTTTGAAAATTAAAACTATTCGCGTGGTGTAGTACTATATGCAACCCTTTGTCAATTTCGATACTGTATTGTTGAGAGGGCCCAATTGGACAAGTTTTGACTCTGGAGGAGTTGAAATGCACTCTGATGGTAGATGCTGATGGGGTTTCGGTCCTCTTTCTTACGACTGGATAAACGAAAAACATTTAATTCAAAAATCAAAAAGTATAAACATGGGTCTCAGGAGAAAGATCAGATCTTTTGTTGAGGACTACCTAGTAGTGATTCTGATAGCGGCGATACCCGTTATTCTCCTCCTGTTCCGCTCTCTTCTACTCATTTCCTACTACCTGACCGGTGGTTTTCTCCTTGGGGTGATCTTAGTCTTCTTGGCGATTTTTTGTATAGCATTGATTTTGAAGCCTGCAGACCTTAGAAGGCAGATCTAAACTTCAATCCACGTGAAGTCCCTCGAGACTTCCCCAGCGACGCCGCTTTCCCTGACCCTCTTCTCTAGGACTTCGTGGGGGTAGTTGCTGTGGCTTATGTGGGCGAAGACCGTGTAACCAGCGCCAACCCTCTTTGCGAGCTCTATGGCCTCTTTGACTCCAAGGTGTGTGCCTGGGATTGCCTCCCTGTGCGTCATCTCGGCTATGAGAAGGTCGGCCCCCTCCATCAGCTTTAGGGCCCTCTCGTCCTTTAGAATCTCCGGCCCGGTGTCCCCGGTTACAGCTATCCTCTTGCCCTTCACCTCTATGACGAAGCCCCCCGCCGTTGTCGTGTGCACGACGGGGAAATGCGTGACCTTCATGTCCCCTATTCCGGTTTCTTCCCACGGTTCGAGCTCGTGGTAGCTCCAATCGTACCCCTCCGGGTTCTCCGAGCCGAAGGCCAGCCTGGCGATGCTCTTCGCGACCTCAATCGTCTCCCTGCGGGAGTAGAACTCCATCCTCTTGAAGACCTGAAGTTCCGGCAGGCCGAAGACGTGGTCGAAGTGGCCGTGCGTGATTAAGACTCGCTCCACCTTCTTGTTCAGCCTCTCAAGGTGGTAGTGCAGGTCTGGGCTCGGGTCGACCAGAGTTCCCTCAAAGTACACCGAGAACCTTGTCCTCCTCGATGCCGGATTGACCCTCGCCCGCGAGCAGTTCTCGCAGGTGCACATTGGCTTTGGAGTCCCGCTGTAGGAACCGGAACCCAGGATTACGACCTTCATTTTACCACCTCACTTTCTTCCCTGCTGATGGTCAGCGTTCCGATGGTTATTAAAGCTAATCCCGCCAGGTGGTATGCCGTAACCTCCTCCCCGAGGACGGCGGTTGAGATTAGCACGGTTAAAGCAGGGGCTGGGGTCAAGATGGCGGTTGCCTTCGAGAGGTTGATCCGCGCTATCGCCATGTACCAGAGGCCCTGGGTCAGCGCGATTATAATGCCCTCTGCCAACGCGAACTCTGTGAAGGCGAAGCCAGTTATTACTGCCGGGACGAGGAGGAGAAGCCCGCCGAAGGTGTTCCTCAATGCCGCTATGGTCAGCGGGCTGTAGTTGGTCTTCTTCGCCACCGCGTGCCCGAGCTGCCAGAAGAGGGGGGTCAGGAGAAGCAAGATATCGCCCTTCAGGAGTTCGGGCCTCTCCCCTTGTGTGACCACGAGGAACACGCCCGCGATTAGGGCGAGTGCAGAGAGCACGGCCCTTCCGCTTATCCTCTCCCTCAGGAGAAGCCACGAGATTAGAAACGAGTAGAACACCTCGAAGCGCGTTATTATGGCGGAGTTTATGGCCGAGCTCAGCCTGGTTCCGTAAGCGAAGAGTGAGTACGCTATAGCCGTCGCGAAAAGACCCGTGAGGAACGTCTTCTTTATCTCGCCCGGCCTCTCAAGGACTTCCTTTGCCTGGCTCCGGAGCAGGACGAGGGGCCAGAGGACTAAAGACGCGACTATAGCCGAAAGCGAGGCGAAGGCGAACGGGCTAACGGGGTTGGCCTTGATTACAACCGGCTCGAGACCGAGCAGTACAAGCACCGCGAATGCCAGCAGGGTTCCTTCGGTCTCGCTGTTCATGGTGGGCCGTATAGGTTGGCCGGGTTTTTATGGTCTTCGTCCAAAAACTTTAAATGCTCCCGCCCCCTTTTTCAACCCATGTTCGGTGGTTGTTTTTGGCCTTGGTGAAGCCCTCCTCTTCTGCACCGCCTTAGTCTTGAGTTTCGTTTCCACTGGAAATGGAGGTGTTTTGAATGGACGAATTTAAGGTTACCCCATGGGACGTTGAGGGTCTGGTGGACTACGACAGGCTGATAGAGGAGTTCGGAACGAGCCCGCTGACCGATGAACTGCTGGAGAAGACCGCAAGGCTCACGAAGAGCGAACTGCCGATATTCTTCAGGAGGAGGTTCTTCTTCTCCCACAGGGACTATGATAAAATCCTTGCCGACTACGAGAGCGGAAGGGGCTTCTTCCTGTACACGGGGAGGGGCCCGAGCGGGCCGATGCACATAGGTCACATAATCCCGTTCTACGCGACCAAGTGGCTCCAGGAGAAGTTTGGCGTCAACCTCTACATACAGATAACCGATGACGAGAAGTTCCTCTTCAAGAACCTCACCCTGGACGAGACAAAGAGATGGGCCTACGAGAACATACTCGACATCATAGCGGTCGGCTTCGACCCCGACAGGACCTTCATCTTCCAGGACAGCGAGTTCACGAAGATTTACGAGATGGCCCTTCCGATAGCCAAGAAGATAAACTTCTCGATGGCTAGAGCAGTTTTTGGCTTCACCGACCAGAGCAAGATTGGAATGATTTTCTACCCTGCCATACAGGCCGCACCGACCTTCTTCGAGAAGAAGCGCTGTTTAATTCCAGCAGCAATTGACCAGGACCCCTACTGGAGGCTCCAGAGGGACTTCGCCGAGAGCCTCGGCTACTACAAGACCGCTGCTTTGCACTCGAAGTTCGTCCCGCCGCTGACGGGCCTTGAGGGGAAGATGAGCGCCAGCAAGCCGGAAACTGCCGTTTACCTCACCGATGACCCTGAGGAAGCTGGAAAGAAAATCTGGAAGTTCGCCTTAACGGGCGGTCAGCCGACGCTCAAAGAGCAGAGGGAGAAGGGCGGAAACCCGGAGAAGTGCGTCGTCTTCAAATGGCTTGAAATCTTCTTCGAGGAGGACGACAAGAAGCTGATGGAGCGCTATCACGCGTGTAAAGCTGGAGAGCTTACCTGCGGTGAGTGCAAGCGCTACCTCATCAAGAAGGTGCAGGAGTTCCTGAAGGAGCACCAGAAGAAGCGCAAGGAGGCCGAGAAGAAGGTCGAGAAGTTCAAGTACACCGGCGAGCTGGCAAGGGACCAGTGGGATAAGGCGATTCCTGAGCCGTTAAAGAACTGAAATCAGGGGCGGCCGGGGAGGCCGTTCCTTAATTTTCTAAGTTCTTGATAAACCTTCCTCGCGAGTTCCACCTCCTCGCGGGTTCTTTCCATTATGGCCTGATATTCCCCTGCATCGTATAGTTCCCACACGGTTGTGCCGCTCGGTTTTCTTCTTCCGTCTCCGAGGAGGTTCCGAACTGCCCAGTTCTGTGACACAGGGGCGAGCACTTTTCTGTTCCTGCTCTCGGGGAGTACAGGGGCGGAGGCGACGCTGAGGTCGAAGTGCCTGAGTTTAAAGTATGTGTCGTAGAGCCTCTCCAGCTCGGCTATTCCGTGAATTAGACTCCTGACAAAAAGCACGGGAATATCGAGGCGCGTTATCCCGAAGCCTACTGCCATCGGCTCCGTCAGCCCGGGGTCTTTGCCCAACAGTTCCCACCGTGTCCAGCTCTCCCTGAAGTAGAGGTATATTTTCTCCAAGAGATTCTTCTCCTGCTCCACGACGTCCTTACCTTCCATGTCCCATATCCAGAACTCCTCCTTCTTTTCCGGCTTCTCATCTATGGGGAAGTACCTCTGGAAGACGCCGCCCATGACGAAGCTTCCGTTCAGGTAGGGGTTGGCTCTTAATCCGGGCCCGTTCCGGTGTTCTCTGGGAACGTAGTATTCAATGTCAAAGAAAATAACGTGTGTAACCCCGCGTTTAAACCTCATGTTGAATCCTCCCCCGGTTGTAATGCCATCAAAAAAGTAAGGATATCAGAACCAGTTGCCAATATCAAAAATATCATCAACGTCTGTTCCTTCCTCTGATGCCAGCATTATTTCTTCGACAACCCAGTCCTCGAACTCGTCGTCATTGTTCTTCGAGTTCCTCGCGGCGGCGCTCATGGCCCTGGCCTTGAAGCCCTCGTCCGCCTTGACGGCCCTTCCGCTGTCCACTGCGCTCTGTATTCTCCTCGCGGCCTCCCATGTCATGGGTTTGGAACCCTTCTTGCCCATGGTATCACCTCCGAAAACTGTCAATACTTATTTCGCAGTTTACTTTATAAGGGGGTATTCTCAAAAAGAAACACTTTTTTGTGAATACCTACTAACCATAACGGGGGCCTATATGGGGAGGTTAAAAGATACTGAGGAATTCACTGAGATTGCATACCGAATAATTGAACTTGCACAGGAGGGTAAAGAACTTACCGTGTATAACCTCTCAAAAGAACTTGGAAAACGACAAGAGTCTGTTCGAAGGGTCTTGAATGAGCTTGTGCGTTTGAAGGTTTTGGACGATCCTATTCCTGTGCAAAACTCGCAGGGAAGACAAAAGAAGCCCTATAAACTTCTTTGGGACCCTGAAAAAGCCAAGGCGATTATAGAGTGCTGGAAGGAGTTTTATTCTTTACAACAGAAGCTTAAATTTTTGAAACATCTTGCTGATTCTAAAGAGAATGAGCCTGAGCTTTCAGAGTTGTCATACAAGTTTTGCCCTTACATTGTTCTTATCGGAATTGATTGGATTGAGGGACTCTCGGGCTTTCTTGGGAAGTTTGATTGGAAAACTTTCCTGGACAAGGCTATTCCTCTCTACTGGGCGGTGTTTTCGCTAAGGCACGATAAAAAACTCAGAATGCTGAATGAAGGGTACGCCGGTGGAAATTTCTTTATTGTCGCGGGCAAAAATTCATGCATATTCTTTGAAGAAGCCCGGTGGGTTGAGTATGTGTCTCGCAGAAAGGCCAAAATGGAGATTGAAAATAAGCTTTTGGAGATGTTCTATGGAGGGAATGACTTTCACTGTTTAAGCGTTCACTATGGAGACAGTGCAGGAACGCTTTCAAATTACATCTTTGGAGTTAGGTATTTTATTGGGGATTCACGTCTTGTTATCTTTGATTTCTCTCCAAATCCCTTTCTGAAAGGAACTGATGATAACGAAGTTATGAGGGCCTTTGAACTTTTGCTTGAATATCTGCAGGAAAAATATCCTGAAGTAAAGTCTGTTCAAGTTAGGTCAGTGTCCCGCGTTATGGAGAATTTTTTAGCCTCCCTTGGATTTGAGGAACGGAAAGAGCTGTATCTATATACAAAAACTGAAAAGTTGCCCGGCAGTTCAAGGTTTATCATTGAACTCTCTAAGAATCCTCCTTCTGTAAGTGAAATGGAATGGGTAGTAAGAATTTTTGAAAAAAGGCTTTAAGTTCTTGTTAGTGCTTAAAGCTTATGCCTAGCCTCGTGGTTAAGTTCAGGAGGGTACAGGAGGACATTACAAGAGGTAAGAGACAATCCTCAACCGTTGAGAGGCTGAACAAATTCAGCAGGTAACTCTCTCGTCTCCCGTTCGTTTCTTTCTCTTTAGCTCCCGAACTTTTCTGTGCCAGCTTTAAGGAGATATTAGGAAAAGTACTTAACCCGCCCTTGCCAATGGTGGTTGGGTGAAAACATGAATCAGATATGGGGAGTTGTTATGGCCGCGGTGGGCCTTTTCATGCTGGTTTCTGGCGTTACCCGGAGCAACTTCGTCGTTTACAGGCTCCTGGTTGCGCGCTCCAAGATGTTCTGGGGCGAAAACGTGCACCGGTTCTACCAGGCCGTGGGGACGGTTCTAATCGTTCTAGGGGTTCTGGCGGCACTTGGTGTCATTTGGTGACTGCATGCTGTCCTCGATAGCGGTTCAAGTGACTTTATTCAGACCCCCGCGAAAGTACCATCATAGTTATATTCCGCAGGAACGTTTTCTAAACAGGTGGTCGCCGTGAAGTCCACGAAAAAACGTTCGGTGATGGCGTGGCTTGAAGAGTACTGGCCGATCTCGACGCCCTTTCTCGCAGTATACATAACGGTTGTGCTGGTTCTGTTCGTCCTCAAAGAGAACTTCGCCCTCTTCCTCATCTGGCTGCAGACGCCGGTCTACTGGGTGCACCAGTTCGAGGAATACATCTGCCCCGGCGGCTTCGTGGAGTTCTTCAACAGGAAAGTCCTGGGCTCAAAGCGGGAGGACTGGCCGCTCACAAAAACACACGCCCTTTGGATCAACGTTCCGATAATCTTCGTCGCGTTCCCGCTCTCGGCCATACTTGCGAGTCTTATTGATATTTCACTCGGAATATGGACGGCCTATTTCTCAATCCTAAACGCCCTCTCGCACGTGGGCATGTTCTTCAGGCACGGCTACAATCCGGGCCTCGTGGCGAGCGCGCTGCTCAACATACCCGTTGGCGCTTACACGGTTTACTACTTCGCCACCAGCCACCCGCTCTCGCTCGGTGCACATATCGCTGGCTTTCTCGTCGCTCTGGCAATCCAGGGAGCGCTGATGGTCTGGGGACTGAAGTTCATGAGGGGGAAGGCAGGGCAGCCCTCCTGAGTGCTTCTGCGGCCTTTATATTTTTCTTTCGAAAGCCTCGCCCTTCAGGGCAGGGAGGAGGTCAGGCCGGAGTGGCTTTCCGGCCCTGTACTCTGTAGGTGTTCATGTATCCATTCGACCAATAAAGAAATTCCTTGAAAATTTTTTCATGCTCTGCTGTTCTTTGTTGTTCATTTCTCTTTACTCCAGTTCATTTTGGCATATTATAGAGGCCTCAGGCCTGTGTTTTTTGCGGGAAAAGGGATATTAGCTCCGAAAAGCCTTCATTCTAATGGGGGTGGTCTTATGAAAAGGAGTGAAGCCCTCGCAGTTTTAATTGGGACTCAAATAGGGGCCGGTGTCCTCGGATTACCTTACGCGGCCAAGGAAGTAGGCCTAATCCCCGCAGTCCTCGTGCTCGTTGGGGTAATGCTCCTCATGCTCTTCACGGCCAGAATCGTCCTGTACTTCTCGGCAAGGATGGGCGGCGCCCAGCTGAGCACAATGGCCAGAAAGATGCTCGGGCCCGGCGGCGGCCTCATAATGTTTGCGAGCGTGACTTTCATGAGCTTCGGGGCCCTCCTCGCGTACATCGCGGGAATGGGGGACGTGTTCGCGGCCCTCTTTGGGGTGAGCCCTAAAGTAGGCGCCCTAATCTTCTGGGTTCTCGCGTCCATAGTGATATACCTCGGCCTTGAAGCGAGCGGAAAGAGCGAGCTTGCCATGAGCCTTGTGATGCTCGCCCTCTTCCTGGCCGTTGGAGTGATGCTCCTCCCGAAGGGAAGGCTTGAGAACGCGCTGTACTCGGACACTTCAACCCTCTGGAAGATTATCGGAGTCTCAATATTCGCCCTCGGCTGCCACTCTGTCATTCCAGACGTTTACAAGGGGCTCGGAAGCTACGAGGAGACCAAGAAGCTACTCACGTGGGCCTTTGTTATACCAACCGCAATCTACACCCTCTTCATGGCGTCGTTCCTGCTCGTCTTCGGAAGGGACACGCCCCAGATAGCCACCCAGGCCCTTGAGAGCCTCTTCGGCAGGACTGGCTTCCTCGTTGGAAACCTTATTCCGCTCTTCGCTATAACCACGAGCTACATAGGAATCGGCCTCGCCCAGCTCAGCAACATGGAGGAGTACCTGAAACTGGACAGAAAGCTTGCGTGGGCGATAACGGTCGTCCCGCCGCTGGCGGTTTACCTCTCCGGAGTCGGGGACTTCGTGAGCGTCCTGGGGCTTGCAGGAGACACCGGCGACCTCATGGCGTTCATAGTGCTGCCCCTCGTCCTCTATATAACCTACAAGCTCGGCTTTGCGACCGTCGAGGGAGAGGCCGAAGCTGGGTGAACTTTCTCCCTTTATTTTTTCGGAAAGGTTTAATTCCAGTTCCGTGATTGAGGTGTAGGTGGTATCATGGTCAGGCTTCCCTACATGGACGGCTTCTACGAGCTACGCCCGAGCAAGATTGTGGCTTTAGCTAAGAACTACGCCGAGCACGCAAAGGAGATGGAGAGTGACGTCCCGGAAAGGCCGGTTTTCTTTCTTAAACCGCCGAGTGCTCTAATCGGTCCCGGAGAACCGATAATCCTGCCGAGGATTAGCAGGCGCGTTGACCACGAGGTTGAGCTGGCCGTCATAATAGGAAAGCGCGCCAGGCGCGTGCCGGCTGAAAAGGCAATGGACTACGTGATGGGCTACACGATACTGCTAGATATAACTGCCAGAGACCTTCAGGCCGAGGCGAGGAAGAAGGGCCTCCCCTGGACGGTGGCGAAGGGCTTCGACACTTTCGCACCCGTCGGGCCGAGGATTGTGGACAGGCGAGAGCTGAAGATAGACGACCTTGAAATCGGCCTCAAGGTGAACGGCCAGGTTAGACAGCTCGGGCGGACGAGCGAGATGGTCTTCAAGGTTCCGGAGCTGATAGAGTACATAAGCTCGATAATGACGCTTGAGCCCGGCGACATCATAGCGACGGGGACTCCGGCCGGCGTCGGCCCGCTGAGGCACGGGGACAAAATAGAGGCGTGGGTAGAGGGCATCGGAAAGGTCGAGTTCGACGTTCTGGCGGAGAACTCGATACTGTGCTGATGGGTTTTTCTCTTTAGACTTAACAATTCTTTTAAGGCCGGGAGAAACCTTTCCTGCCGGGAAAACAGGGAAAATGAAAGGCCGTCAAAAGGGCTCAAAGGCGCCTGATGCGCTCCTTGACGTCCTCTGCCTCGTACCTTTCGAGGAAGGCGCGCCACTCCTCCTCGATTTCTTCCATTCTCGTCTTCTTCCGCTTCCTCCCCGTCATGAGCTCGACCATGGAGGGGTTCAGTATCGCCGCGAACATATCCTTCACCGGTTGAATATATCATGACAAAAATATAAAGATTTTCGCAATAATCTATATAGTTATACTCGCCTGCCCTCGCGAATATATATCACCCTCGCGCCTATCTCCTTGGAGTGGTCGCTTATCCGTTCGAGGTGGCGCATTATCAGCGCGTCCGCGGCCTTCTCCGGGCTCTCGTTCAGGGCCTCGAGGGAGAGCAGGTAGTACTTGTCAATCTGTCTGTCTATCTCGAGGAGCCTGCCGACGAGGGTCTCGTCGAGTTCCCTGAACGCGTCAACCGAGAGCCTGACGGCCTCCTCGGTTAAGGGAAAGGCCTTTCTCGACAGCTCCACTGAACCCTTGACAATCCTCGTCGTCCTCTCTATTTCCATAGCATACCTCGAAATCCTGTAGAGGTCGTAGGAGACGTCTATGGCGCTCTGGATGAAGCGCAGGTCGCTCGCAACCGGCGAGTAGCGGACGAGGAGTTCTGTGGCTAGCTCAAGGACGTCTGCCCTTATTATGTGGAGCCTGCTAGATATTTCCTCAGTCGAGTCGAAGTCGCCTTCTATGCTCCTCCTCGCCGACTCGAGGGCCTCCATCGAGCCGTTCGCCATCTCCCTAATCATCTTCTTCATCTGTTCAATCCCTATGTCGAGGAGCTTCCTCATGCTATCACCTCACGAGATGAAGAGTATCGGGGTCCTCTCGAGCCCCTTCGAGCCCTCAAGGTAGTAGAGGGCCGAACGGAGGATATCCTTGGTGTGGTTGTAGATGCCTTCGCAGTGCATCAGCATTCCCATGGCCGTCGGGCTCTCCGTCTTCACGTTCTCATTCCAGAAGTCCTCGAAGGACGACTCGAGGAAGGGGAGCTCCTCCACCGGGTATGGCCTGCCACGGGTTAGGGCCTCCAGCCCGATGGTCAGCCACGGTCTGATGAGGTTCATTCCCCCGACGGCCACGTCCCGGGCGCACTCGGGGCTGCCTATGAAGAGCAGCGCCTCCATGCGCGAGAGGTGCCTCGCTATCCTGTAGAGGTCGTAGGATGAGTCGAGGGCCGAGCGGACGAAGCGCAACTCCCTCGCGAGGGGCTGGTAGCGGAGGAGTATCTCTATGAGCACGTCGTTGAGCTTCATCCTCAGGTCCACCGCCTCCCAGAAGAGCTCCTCGACTTCGCCGGGCTCGTTTTCCTTGGCTTCCCTTTCGAGGGTCTCCATGGCGGTCAGTACCGTTCCCCCGAGCTCCTCTAAAAGGTTCCGGGCCTTCTCCATCGCCTTCCACTTCATCCCAGCGCCCCCGTCACGTACTTCTCGGTCAGCTCGTGCTCCGGGTTCTCGAAGACCTTCCTCGTCGGGCCCACCTCTATCAGCTTCCCGAGGTAGAGGAACGCCACCCAGTCCGAGACGCGCGCCGCCTGGGCCGGGGAGTGGGTGACGAGGACTATGGTGTACTCCTCCTTCAGCTCGAACAGGAGCTCCTCAATCTTCGCTGTTCCAACGGGGTCTATGTTCGCGGTCGGCTCGTCCATCAGGAGGATTCTCGGCCTCATCGCGAGGGCCCGCGCTATGACGAGCCTCTGCCTCTGGCCGCCGGACAGGTTGGAGGGGTAGTCGTCGAGCCTGTCCTTGACCTCGTCCCAGAGGGCCGCCTTCTTCAGCGCCCACTCGACCCTCTTCGGTATCTCATCCTTCGGGAGCAGGTTGTTCAACTTCAGCCCGAGGGCCACGTTCTCGTAAATCGTCAGGTGAGGGAAGGGGTTCGGGTACTGAAAGACCATCCCCACCTGCCTCCTGACCTCTATCGGGTCAACATCGGGGGAGTAGATGTTCCTCCCGAAGAGCCTGACCTCCCCCTCGACCCTCGCGCTCTCATTGAGCTCTATCAGCCTGTTGAACGTCCTCAGCATCGTTGATTTTCCGCAGCCGCTCGGCCCCATGAGCGCGAAGACGCCCTTCTCGGGAATATGGAGGTCAACGCCCTTGATAACGTGGTTTGAGCCGTAGTAGACGTTCAGGTTCTTCGTCTCAATCGCGTGGTTCACAGTTTCACCTCCCTCAGGCTGAGCCTTATGGGGACGAATATCCCGAGGAAAATCAGCAGGAGGACGAGCGAGGCCCCCCACGCCGTCAGGTGGTCGGCCTTACTCGGGCTCTGGACGAGCTGGTAGATGAGGAGGGGGATGGCCCCCACGGGCTTCGTCACGGAGTGGGGGTAGCTCTCGTAGAGCCCGCCGGCGGTGAAGAGGAGCGGTGCCGTCTCTCCGGCAACCTTGGCGAGGCCTATGAGGACTCCGGTCAGGACTCCGCGCTTTGCCATCGGCGCTAAGACCCGGAAGAGGACCTTCGCCCTCGTGAGTCCGAGGGAGAAGGCCGCCTCGCGGTAGGTGAATGGTATCTCGCGCATGGCCTCGTGGGTGTAGACTGCCACGTAGGGCGTGAGGATTATCGCGAGGGCCAGCGCGCCGGCTATGGCAGAGTAGGTCCCCATCGGGACCACTAAGACCTGCATCACAAAGACCCCTACGAGTATCGTCGGGAATTCGAGCATTATCTGGAGGAGCGTCTTCGTCCACCTGCCTATGGTGCTGTTCGGGAACTCGTAGGCGTAGAGGCCGACGAGGAAGGCAACCGGAAGCCCGAGGAGGGCCGAGAGGAAGGTCAGCAGGAAGGTTCCGGCCACGGCCGGCCCAATTCCGCCCTCGGAGAGCGTCCCAGTGATGAACTTCCCCCCGCGCTCCGCTATGACGGGCAGGCCCTTCGCGGTTACCGTGAGGATGATGTGGAAGAGAGGCAGGATTGCGAGGAAGGTTAAGGCTCCAACGCAGGCCAAAAAGACCTTCTCCTTCAGCTTTCTTGCGTTAAGCCTTGACATTCTCCTCCCACCTCCCCAGAATCCTGAGGCCGAGCAGGTTCACGGCGAGGCCTATCGCGAAGAGCGCAAGTCCAGCGGCGTAGAGGGCCGGCGTCATGTACTCGTAGATGAACGCGTTGCCGAACTGGTTCGCTATGAGCGACGAAACGGTGTAACCGGGAGCGAAGAGTTCCCAAGTCATGTTGAATGTGTTGCCTATAACCAGGGACACCGCGACGGTCTCTCCTATCGCCCTCCCGAAGGCGAGTATCGTCCCTGAAACTATTGCGGGCCTTATGTAGCCGAGGAGGAGCCTCGTCGCCTCGAACCTCGTCGCGCCGAGCGCGTAGACCGCCTCGCGGTAGGTGAAGGGGACCATCGAGTAGGCCCCCCTGATTATGGCCGAGGCGAAGGGTGTAATCATAATCGCGAGCAGTACGCCGGCCGAGAAGTAGCTGTAGCCGGTCGTCGGCGGGTAGGAGAAGAGCGGGATAAAGGAGAGGTGCTCGTGAAGGGGCTTCATGACGTGCTCCCTGAGGAACGGGACGAGGACGAGGGCCCCCCAGAGGCCGTAGATTATCGTCGGGAGCCCGGCCATTATGTCGGAGATGATGATGAGGGGGTTCTTGAGCCACTTGGGTGCGTAATCAACGACGAAGATGGAATAAGAAATCGAAAGCGGGAGCGCGAGCGCTATTGCAATCAGCGAGGTGTAGATGCTCCCCCATATGGCAGCGGCGACGCCGTAGATCTCGTCTTCCGGGTTCTCGGCGGCTATCCACACGTTCTTCAGGTAGACGTCAATTCCGAAGCGGTGGAAGGCCGGCACGGCGTGGGTGAAGTAGACGAACAGCATGCCGGCGAAGAGGATAAAAACCGCGAGGACAGCTGGAAACGTCATCGCCTTAAAGGCATCCCCCATACGGCCACCCCCTTAACCTCGACCTTTTTGAGGGACTTGACGAAATCTATCGCCTCGAAGACGCTCTCGGGCCTTGAATAGCGCCTGATTTCGAGAACCGCATATTCCGGCTCGACGGCCTCGATGAGCCGCCCTATGTAGTTCTTCCCTATCATCCCCTCCTCCGGTGGGAGGTGCTCGTCCATAATCCCGTTGTTGTCGTGGACGTGAATTTCCTCAGCCTCCAGCAGGGCGAACTCGTCCATTGGAACGCCGTACTTCATGGCCGTTAGGAAGGCGTGACCGACGTCGAGGCATATCCCGACGTTCTCCTCCACGAAGGGCAGCAGCTCATGGGGAAAGGCCCCTATCCTGCCGTCCGTGAGGTTCTCGATGAGGAACTTGACCCCGTAGTCCTCGGCTATGGCCGAGATCTCCATAAGCTGTCTCCTCGTGTTCGCGAATGCCCTGTGGTAGCTCCCCCTTATATCTCCCCCATGAACGACCACAACATTGGCGTCGAGGGCGCTTGCAATCTTGAGGACGCGCTCCATCGTCACGATGTTCATCCTGCTGTAGCGGCCGAGGTCGACGCTGACGTTCCTCCCGTCTGAGGTTGGTGCATGCAGGGTGAACTCCGTCCCGAGGCCGGCGAGGTCCTTTAGGATGCTCCAGTTTATTCCTTCCTCTGTGAGAACCTCGACGTCATCAAAGCCGAGCTCCAAGACTTCAACGCCCAGCTCCTCAAGGGAAAAGCCCCTTCCGCTGACCTCTTGAACTATGCAGGTGTTTACGCCGACTTTCATGGCCACCACCAAAAAAGAGGGAAAGTCAAGCTTCCTGGAGAATCAACATGACGTCATTTAAGTCAACCATGCCGTTGTTGTCTATATCGACTCTCTTTTCAATTTCATTATCCACTTTTTCTCCGAGAAACATCATGAGCGTAACGTAGGCATCCTTCTCATCAACCCTGTAATCACCGGTTATGTCTCCCTTAACACTGCTCACGCTTGAAATGGTAACTGGAATATTCCTCCTTCCAAAGAGCATTAACTTTGCAACTAATCTTGCTGTATCCACATGGTGTAAGAAACCTCTGAAGTTCTCTGCCCCGGGACCGTAAGCTAAGAGCGGAACTGGAACTCCTGTATGCTCATAGGAGGTGAATCCAACACCAATACGCCTGTTTATAACATCGGCTACTGCATTTGAGAGGGCATACTTGTTTGTCGAGTGCAGCGCATTCTCAATATACTTGACTTCTTCCTCTGTTGGGACAAATCCGGCATACCTTTTGAGGACCTCTTTTACACTACTCCCTGCCTTAACCTCTTTGGCCATCCTCAACGTGCTTGCTTTTATTTTTCTTATGGCATCTTCATCGATTGCATTTCCATACGTTAGACCTATTGCAAGACCTCCAGTTTCGTGATCGGCAAGCACTATTACCAAGGTATCTCCCCTCTTCTTCGCATATTCCAGCACGTATCTGACAACATCGTCAAACTCCTTAGTTTCTGCAACAACCGATGCGACATCGTTTCCATGGGCTGCATGGTCAATCCTTCCGCCCTCAACCATGAGAAAGAATCCGCTCGGGTTCTTCTCGAGTATTGAAATTGCCTTTTTGGCCATTTCTAAAAGTCCAACATCATCGGGTTTTCTATCCAATACGTAAGGGATGTGACTTTCTGCAAAGAGTCCTAGGACATAATCTCCTTCAACTTTTTCAAGCTCTTCCTTCGTGAAAACTACTTTGTATCCCTGCTTTTTGGCCAGCTCCAAATTTTTCTCATCGAATTTCTCCCTTCCACCACCCAACAAGACGTTAACTTTGTGCATTATGAGTTGCTTTGCTATCTCCCCCTCCATATCCCTATCTGGGACATGGGACGCAAAAACTGCTGGAGTTGCATGGGTAATCCTTGTAGTGGTGACCAGTCCTGTTGACTTCCCAAGCTCTTGAGCCACTTCAAGTAGGGTTGTTAAGTTAACTATCTTTCCGGTTATGTTGGTTACTGAAATCATACCATTATACGTTTTAGCTCCAGTGGATATTGCAGTTCCTGCCGCAGCAGAATCTGTAACTTCACCACTTAGGGAATCAGTAAGCTCAAATCCAGTAACTGGAAAGTTTTCCATGTTTAAGTGTCCATAAACGAGCTTTGTAATTTCTACATGCCCAAGACCCATGCCGTCTCCAACCAGGATTATGATGTTTTTGACACCGCCGTGTGGGGAGTATGCAAAGCTTGGCTGGAATGAAATCAGGCTCAAAATTAAAAGACCCAACAACAGACCGCTAACAAGAGACTTTCCTTTCATTTTTTCACCCCCATTCTTTTTGCTTTTCGACAAAAGGGAAATGAAAAATCACCCCTCCTGTATCATATCAACGGCCTTGAGACCTATTTCGGCAACTTCTTTCGGTAGGCCTACATATCCTGGAGCGATGTATTCATTCTTCTGGCCCTCCGTGAGGACCCACTTCAGGAACTCCTTTATTGCCCTGGCCTTCTCGGGGCTGTAGTGCTTTCCTCCCTTGTTCTGCCAGACGAGGAGGTGGGTGAAGGCCACTATCGGGTAGGCGTTATCGCCGGGCGCGTTGAGGAGCCCCTTGAGGTCCTCCTTGTAGCCCTCGGTCGGGTCTGGGATGTAGGCCTTCACGGCCGAGACCGCTGCCTTGATGCTCTCATCGGTCGGCTTCACGAACTTCCCTGCCCGGTTCTTCAGGGCGACGACCTTGAGGTTATCCTCTATAGCAAAGGAGAGCTCGGTGTAGGCTATGCTGTACTTGGTGCTCTTGAGGGCCTGAACAACACCGGGGTTGCCCTTTCCGCCGATTCCCCTTCCCATCTTGTCCACCGGCCAGTTGACGAGCTTTCCTGCACCAACTTTCTCGGCAAACTCCCTGCTCACGAGGGTGAGGTAGGTGGTGAATATTGCCGTCGTTCCGCTCGCGTCGCTCCTGTGGACGACGATTATCTTCTCGTGCGGGAGTTTCGCGCTGGGATTGAGACCCTTTATGGCCTCATCGTCCCAGTATTCTATCTCGCCCATGAAGATCTTCGCAAGGGTTTCGCCATCGAGCCTGAGCTCATCGATACCGGGAACGTTGTAGACAACGACAACGGCGCCGACTATCTCCGGGAACTGGAGGGGCTGGTCTCCGGTTTCCAAGAACTTCTTCCACGTTGACTCCTTGACGGGTGGGTCAGTCCTCCCAATGTCGGTCAGGCCCTTTAGAAACGCCTCCTGCCCGTGGCCGCTTCCGCCACCTTCATACTCAATCTTAATGTCCGGGTGGGCCTTCATGTAGGCCTTAATCCACTTCTGAATCTGATACTGCGGGAAGGTCGCCCCCGTCGTGCGGAGGGTTATGGCCTTGATGTCGGCTTTAGCACCGGGTGACTGAGTCTGCTTCCCCTTCTCGGGGCTCGGCTTCGTGCTGCTCTTCTCTTCCGAGCCTATACACCCGCTCGACAGGACGGCAATCCCGAGGAGGAACACCAGCAACAGTGCCGCGAGCCGTTTCATTGGTTTCACCGACTGGGGAATAACGATATGAAATATAAAGATTGTCGCAATAAAACATAGTGCCACACAAAAACTATATAGATGTATAATCTATAGGGCTGTTGGTAGGCTACTTCTTGTCCACCAGCTTCACCGAAATCCACTGCATGCCATTCTCCTCGTTTTTGACGACGAGGACGTAGTCCCCTTTGGGGATTTTGACGTCCTTGAGCTCGACGCTCTTCACGTGCTCCCAGGCCCGGTAGTAGTCGAAGGGCTCGCCGTCCTTGAGCTTTTTGAAATCGTCCTTCGTGATGATGTAGACGCTTATCTCTCCGTCCGCCCTCACGTAGCCGTTTAAAGTTGAATCCCCCAAGAGTCCGTACTCTTTATAGTCGTTGAGATTGGTCTTCCACTGATAGGTAATAGTGCAATAGTGGGTTACTAAGTAGTACGTTCCGGCACTTATCGCCACGACCAGCCCGATGGTCAGCAGGATTATGGAGACCTTCTTCATATGACCACCCAATGGAGTATAATACCACATGCTTATAAGTTTTGTTTGCTGTGGTTCTGGCGTTGGTTGTCTTCACAACTGTCCTTGGGGTCCTAATCTTTGTTCGGCCCTTTGATTTGTTCTCCTCAACTTCTTTTGAAACTGCTGATGTTATGGGTAATTGTTCACATCCCTCTACTACTTTTCTAAATTTTTTCGAGTGGTTGATGTCGTAATGTGCGCTGGTGTTCATTTGTTCATTCTGTTGATGTGTTTTTATCCATGTTGGAACTTAAAAAGGCAAAAAGGCCTCTTTTGACCCATTAAAGGTTTTATCGTGGCTTTCTTGACTTTTACAGGTCTAAAAAACTTTAAATTTCGTAACGGGGCAACATTATCGGTTTGCACATTCGTCCCTTACATGGACATGGGTGCACAAAATTGTACAGGGGGTTGAGAGATGGTAGAAGCCGGTTCGAAGAAGGGGACCTACCGTGAGATAACTCCCGCGGCGATAGTTCTCGGTGTCATCTGGGGCGCCTTCATGGCGGCCAGCTTTACCTACGCGGGAATGATAATGGGCTTCACCTCCGGCGGTTCGGCAATCGCTGCCATCGTCGGCTGGGGAGTCCTCAGGGGAATCCTCAAGAAGGGGACCATCGTTGAGAACAACATCGTCCAGACCATAGCCTCTGCGGTCAACATCTCCGTTTCGGGAGTCATCTTCACCATCCCGGCGCTCTACATCATGGGGCTCCACGAAGAGATAAACATGCTGTACTTCTTCCTTGCCACCGCGGCGGGAGCGATACTGGGAATCACATTCATAATCCCGCTGAGGAAGCAGATGATCGAGATTGACAGGCTCCGCTTCCCGACCGGAACGGCAGTTGCGACCGTCCTCAAGACCCCGGGAAGCGGAATCGAGAAGGCCAGGCTCCTCTTCATAGGCATGGCCGTCAGCGCACTCATCTACCTCGTCCAGCAGTTCCCGGTGCTCGGCCTTCCGGAGATAATCCCCGAGTACGTTGACCTCGGTGCAGTGCTCCACCTCCCGGAGTGGATTGACTTCAGCATGGCCCTCTCTCTGATGGTCTTTGGAATGGGTCTCATCACCGGAAGGAACGGTCTCATAGTCCTCGCCGGCGGAATACTCTCATACTACATCATCACGCCAATAGTCAAGGCCCTCGGCTGGCTCCCGAGCGACGTCACCGGTGCGGCGGTCAGCGGCTTCGTTTACTCCAACATGACCAGGCCGCTCGGTATCGGAATGCTCCTCGGCGGCTCGATAGCGGGCCTCATACTCTCGATGCCAGTCATCGTCGTGGCCCTCAGGAGCATAGCCAGCGCGAGCAAGCTCGGAACAGGCAGGAACGAGGAGCTCCCGATAAAGTACCTCTACGCCGGAATAGCCCTTGCATTCGCCCTGTTGCTGATCATCACCTACCAGATTGGCGGTCTCGGCCTCGGCAGGAGCCTGCTCACTGCGCTCGTCGGTGTCGCCTGGATATTCGTCGCCTCACTGCTCGTCGCCATGGCAACTGGAATGACCGACTGGAGCCCGGTTTCCGGTCTCTCCCTCGTGTCGGTCATGATACTCCTCTACCTCACCGGCAAGCAGGTTCCGCTCACCATACTCCTCGGAGCCACCGTCGGTGTCGCCATCTCCGGTGCCGCCGACATGATGCAGGACCTCAAGACCGGCCACCTCGTCGGTGGAATTCCCTCTAGGCAGCAGAAGGTCGAGCTCCTCACCGCCTGGATAGGCCCGATAATAGCCCTCACCGTCGTTGACCTCATCTGGAGGGCCTACGGTATCGGAAACGAGACCGTTCCTGCCCCGCAGGCAATGGCCCTCAAGTCCATGGTCGATGCTATCCTCGGCGGCAACGTCCCGGTGGACAAGTTCTTAGCTGGAGGAATCCTCGGCTTTGCGCTCTCAATGAGCGGAATACCCGGACTTGGAGTCCTCGTGGGTCTCTCAATGTACCTGCCGATGCTCTACATCCTGCCCTACGGACTTGGCTGTGTCGTCCATGACGTCCTCAAGAGGAAGAGGGGCCACGAGTTCATAACTGAGAAGGTGCTCCCGGTCGCGGCAGGGCTTATGGTCGGAGAGGCGGCAATGACGCTCCTGTTCGCCGTCCTCACAGTCATGGGAGTGCTCCACCCGTGAGGTGATGGAAATGAAGAAGCTCGTCGGAAACGTCCTGCTCACAGCGGGCCTCATCGTCGGCGCAATAACCGCCGCGAGGATACCGCCCATGTGGGGCGGTGTGGCCGTTTCCCTGGCCATAATGGGCGTTGGTATCTTCCTCAGGCGCCAGGGTGAGAAGGAGGAGCTCCACAGGGCGGCAGAGAGCGGAACCGGTGGCGTCAAGGAGCTCGACGCCCTCCTCACCGATGCCATCAGCAGGATTGAGAAGATAATGGACGCCCCGCGCGAGGAGGTCGTCAGGGAGCTCACCAAAGTCCTTGAGGAGCTCGAGGAGTTCGCCGAGAAGGCCCAGCCCCTCAGGATAGAGGGCCTCATGACCTACGGAAACATCATGAGCATCTTCAGCAGGGGCGAGAGAGCCCTCAACAGGGCCTGGAGCGCCTTCGCAGACGGCTACGAAGAAGAGGGAAGGAAGTACCTCCGCTACGGCTACGAAGACCTAAAGGAGACCCTCAGCGCGGTTAGGGCTCTGAAGGTCTGAGCCCTCTCCTTTCTTCTCTTTGGCTATTCTATCACGTAGGTATGAACCATCAGCCCGCCGTGGCCGATGAGGCGGTGGTGTTTGATTTCAAAGCCGTTCTCCGTTATTGCTTTCTCTATGGCCTTCTTTTCCGTCGTGATGAAGACGCCGCGCTTTTCGAGGACTTTGGAAAGCTCGCTGAAAAAGTCCATGTAGAGCTTCGGTATCATGCTCTTCCGCCCGATTTTGAGGCCGTATGGAAAGTTGCTGACGGCAAAGTCCACGCTCTCGACGTACTCGCTCAGCCTGGTGGCGTCGCCGAGTATGAACTCTATCCGCTCTAAGACTCCCGCGGAGAGGGCGTTCATCTTGGCCCCGTTGAGGTGTTTTCTGTACTTCTCCAGGCCGATTATCCTTCCACCGTAGCCCCTGAGGGCGAGCTCTATTGGAATAGTCCCGCTTCCGCAGAACGGGTCGATGAAAGAACCGCCGTCCGGCTTCGCCAGCTCAATCAGCGCGTTGGCTATGCTCGCCTTCAGGTGCGCGGGGTGGTCGTAGACGCGCCAGGGCCTCTTATGGAGCGAGCTGTCACCGGTAGTGTCAATCCCTAGGAAGAAGACGTCCCCAACCAGTTCGGCCCTGAATATGACAGCGGGGTGGTCGAGGTTCACCTTCGGAGTCCCGAACCGGGACAGGCGGTCGAATATGGCTTTGCCAACGGTTTTGGCTATATCAACGCTCGTTATCCTGTGCTCTCCCTTCCGGAAGCTCCTAACGGCGAATGTCTCGCTGACCTTGACGTGTCTTTCCACTGGAAGCGATGCCACGAAGTCCTCAATCCTCTTGAGGGCCCTCTCTGGCTCGTCTTCACCGATGCCCTCAAACCTCTCGCTCGCTATCTCGACTATCACGCGGTGGAGGAGCCTTGAGCGCTCGTTTAAGTAAGTGGAAACGCTTAGCTCCCTCTTCCGTCCCTTCTCGTCGGTGTAGAAGGCCTCGCCAACCTCTGCCAAAACCCTCCCCTCGACACCGAGAGGTCTCTCCTCCACTCGAAACTGAACTCCAAGGGGCGAGAGAAGGCCCTCCACCTCGGCCTTTGCCAGGTCTTCAATTCCCTGTGAAGTCGTGAGCAGGAGCTTCATGATGACGAGTGCTCGGCACGTCTTTTAAGCTTTTGCTGAGCTAATAACAATACCATCAATACTCTACCCTGTGCTTTTTATAACTTAATTATCAAGTTGAGTACGTATTCAAATGATGATCTCTAGTTGTATATTGCGACATTTTGCTTATTGTTGGAAAGTTCGTTTGTCGAACTGTTAATTTTTATGAACGTAACTTTTATATGCTTGGATGTTATAGAATTATACGTGGTGAATGTAAATGGAGAGCGAGGAATTCATTAGTTCACTGTATCTTGATAAAATACTAGATGAATACCTTCTGTTCTCACCAAAGACACTCCACCTTATTCGGTTGGATAATGAGAGTTATGAGCTACTGAATCACATTAAAAAGTATGGAATTAACGAGGGCGTTAGTGAGTTCTTAAAAAGGCACCCTAGACTCAATCGTGAAGATGTGGACAGGATAATAGAAAGCTTGAGGGCCTTGGATGCTGTTCCTTATTGCTTGAACGATGATTATAACTCCCCGGAAGTCGTTCCTGCTTCTGTTGCTCTCTATCTCACGAGTGCATGTAACTTTAAATGCGTGTATTGTTATGAACAGCAGCATGGGATTCCGCTGTTTATGATCCGTGATGAGAATGATGCAGATGACATAATTGAGTTTTTACTTTCTAAGGGATCCTCCAAGCTCTCCGTTGGTTTCTTCGGGGGTGAGCCTCTCCTGAATTTCCGCATACTTAGATACATTGCAGAAACCCTTTCACGGAGGGCAACCTTATTAGGAAAGGCTGTTAATTTCAGCATCACAACCAACGGTTACTTGATAACGCCTTCTGTTGTGGATTTCTTCAAAAAATTCCGCTTTAATGTCGTTTTCAGTATGGATGGGCCCAGAGAGATACAGAATCACAACCGGCCCACTAAAACAGGTGATTCAACGTTTGACGTGGTCATGAAAAATCTTCGGCTTCTCATTGCCAGTGGTGTTCCTGTGACTGTGAGGGCGACCATACTTCCGGAGCAGATTGACAAGTATTTTGAAATTTTTAGATTTTTTGTAGAAAACGGTGTTGGAAGTGTTCACATTGAGCCCGCATCTATTGGCTCAAATAGCTTCCGCGAGATAATACCACCACTGAAAGAGCAATTGAGACTCGTTGCCGAGTACGAACTTCAGCACATAGAGGAGACAGCGATGTTCAGGTATTCCCACTTTAGGAAGTATTTTGCTATCCTGGCCTCGAGGCGCGCCCTTCTCTATCCCTGCGGTGCTGGTAGGAAACTTTTTGGGATATCCTCAGACGGAAGGCTTTATCCATGTCAAAGGTTTGTGGGAATGGACGGGTTCGTTATAGGGGACATTAGATCTGGCGTTGATATTAGTTCTGAGGTAATACAAAAAATACTTCTCAATCCCCCAAGGGAGCCATGTAGCCAGTGTTGGGCTTATCCCTTGTGCAGAGGGGGTTGTTATTACATAAACTACATGTATTCAGGGGATATTCACAAACCTGATCCCTATTACTGTGAGTTTATTAGAGAGCTGATACGGCTTTCCATGTGGCTTTACATCAAAGTTAAGCGGAGTCACCCGGTGGTTTTCGAGAAAATGCTGAAATCACTTAAGTACAACTCACCCCTTGCCGGGGTGAGCGAGGCCTCGGCCGATGAGTCAAAAATTAAAAGGAGGTTGGTGAAGTATGGAGTTCGAAGTCGTGAACCCCGGAGACAACACCAAGTCTGGAAATAGACCTTGCCCACTTTTTGACCATGGCGGCTGCCCGTTCCCGAAGGACATGGAGTGTTGGTGGCCAGAGGACATATGCTACAGGCCTGAGCCAATCTGATGAGATTTTCTTTAAAAATCTTTACTTTTTTCCACTGTCCAGTGTCTAATCTAGGGGATGATGCAAAATGAAGCTCCCGTTCAAGAGCATTGCCCGGCTGGTGGCGATATACCTCTGCGTCCTTCTGGTTATTGTCCTCGTTGCGGGGGCCGCTGCCAACAAACGTACTTGGAACTACGTTTATGACGCTGTAGAGTCCTTCAGGATTTTTAATCCCGAGTTCTACTCCGAGCTTGAACGAAACGCCACCCGCGAGGGAATCAGCGTTGAGGAGTACTACTATAGAATCCTGACCAAGAGTGCGGGGGTGCGAACCCACAACCTGTTCGTTATGGGTATAGACCTGCTGAAGAAGAGTTTCAAGTACCTTTCGACTCAGAATGACTACGACCTGGGACGTTCAATCGGGGTCTCTATTCTGGTGCTGGCCGTCTCTATGCTGGCCATCATGCTCGGCGGCTACATCATCGGTCGGCTCGCCGTGAAGAGGAAACGGCTCTCAACGGTCGTTGACAACCTGGCACTTTTCTTCGCTGGGCTGCCCTCTTGGTGGGTCGGTGCCGTCCTTGTGTCGGTTTTCGCGGTCAAACTTGACCTTCTGCCCATCAGCGGGATAACAACCGTTCCTCCAAAAACAGGGTTTGCACTCGTCCTGGACGTTTTGAAGCACCTGGTTCTCCCTGTGGGGGCGATTTTCCTTATCCACGTCTGGGAGTTCGCTTCGGTGGTTGCCCATGCGTCCAGGGAGGAGCTTGGCAAGCCCTACATCCTCGCGGAAGTGGCTAAAGGAATTCCGGAGGGGGTTATCTTCCGAAAGCACGTGCTCCGGAACATCTCAATACTGCTCGCGTCCTTCAGCGTCCAGAAGTTCATGGAAATGACCACCGACTACCTAATTGTGGATGCCTTCTTCGGCCTTGGCGGGCTTGGCGTCCTTCTGAGGAACAGCTTCGTACGCACGGTCGTGGTTCCCCAAGGAGTGGTCATGAGGTTTAACTATCACCTGTTTTTCGTGGTTCTGCTGTCAATAGCCACCATCGGCTTTCTGATGTCCCTGCTCCTTGAACTTGTTAAGGGCATACTTGACCCGAGGGTGAGCTGAGATGAGGCGGAAGGTGGGCGCTCTGATACTGGCCTGTTTCCTGCTCTTTGTCGCTGTTTCGAACCTCACCGTGGATAGAGAAAAGCTTGAGAGGTGGGAGGACATAAACTACTGGAAGGACTACCCGAGGAGGGCTTATCCCTCCTGGTTCTCTACGTTCCGCGACTTAACTCCCACCGTAACGCTCTCCCCTGAGGTTTCGGAAGAAAACGGGACTTTTGTGTACCGCTTTGTTTACAATCACAGGGCCTCCGACAAGCCAAACGACGTAAGGTTCTACGGCCTTTCGCGCCAGGTTAAGGTTGAAATAAGCGTCACCCGGCCGGACGGCATCGAGGTGACCCTTTACAGGGGGAGACCCGTTTCGGAAAACATGAGCCTGAACGTCAATATGAAGTCCGGGGTTGAAAGCCAGATATCTTCTGTGTTCGGCCTCTCTGTGGAGAGCTACGTCCTGCGGCCCCCCACACACCTCCTTTTCATCGCGGACGCTTCCTTTGAGACCCTTAAAGGTGAGTACGTCTTTGAGGTCAGGTCGCCGGAGCCGCTTTCCCCGCAGATGCAGGTTATAGGAACGTGCTACGGCCTGATGGGCACTGATTCAAGGGGTCGGGACCTCTGGGTCGGCTTTGTCAAGGCAATGAACAACACCCTGTTCCTGGCCTTCTTCACCGCTGTGTTCGTCGTTGTCCTGGGCGTCATAATCGGGATGGTCTCTGGCTACGTTGGTGGGGCAGTGGGCGAGGCTTTGAGCTTCATTCTGGAGGTTCTTATGACCCTCCCCCTCCTTCCGATGCTCGTTGTCCTCGTCTGGCTGTTCTCTACCCAGGGTCTGAGGGAGCAGGTGCAGATTAACCCGGTGGTTTTCATGCTGCTCGTTGCTGTAATGATAATGGGCAAGCTCGCAAAGACCATCAAGATGATGACCGTGAAGGAGAAGGTTAACGAGTACGTCAAGGCCGCGGAAATCATGGGAGCTGGGACACTGTGGGTCCTCAGGAAGCACATATTCCCGCCGATTCTGAGCTTCTCGGCCAGGTACTTCGCGACGCTCCTGGTTAGAGTCGTGGCGCTTATTTCCCTCTTTGGGTTCTTCGGGCTAATCCCAGGCACAAACTGGGGTTCCTTCATGATAGAGGCAATGATGGAGGGGGCAATCTACGGTGGCTGCTGGTGGTGGATACTTCCCCCGGGACTCGCCATGGCTGTCCTGAGCGCCGGTTTAGTTTTAATACTGCCCTCGGGAGAGGTCCAGTCCGTCACCATTGGGTAGTCACTCCAGTATCGCTATGACCCCTTTCCACTTCTTCCCGAAGCACTCGCTCGCTATGACGCTCTTTCCGGTCAGTTCCTCAAGGAACTTTAAAGCTGAGTCGCACTTCTTGAAGCCGGTCGCTATGCCGACGGTTACCCCCTCGATTTCCCTCACGCCGGCCCTCTTCTGGTTGTCCAGCTTTTCCATAAGCTCGTCCCCAAAGCGCCAGAGGATTCTTCTCGGGTCGACTAAAAGCTCCTTCTCAACGCCCTCGAGGACGTCCTCAAAGTCCCAGGCGAAGTCTCTGTTCCTCTCTTCCTCGCTCGCGAAGAGGGTAAAGCGACCTGTCTGCCACTCCCTCAGGAGCCACCTCGCTGTTTCCTCAAGGTCTACCTCTCCGCCGGCCTTTATGAGGCCCCTCTTCTCCCCTATTTGCCTCAGAATTTCCTCCTCGCTCTCAAACTCCTTTATGCCGAACTTCTCGGTTATCGCTTTCTTTCTCGTCTCAAGGATTCTGGATATGAGCTTCAGCGCCGGCTTGACCGGCTCTTCAATCTTGTCCGCCGGGAAGCCGCCCTTTATGACGAGCTCGTCGAAGTCGTCTATCGGCACTACTCCGGGGCTGTCAAGGAGCCAGAGCCTCTTGCTGAGCCTTATCAGCTGTTTGCCCTTTGTGTAGCCGGGTATGGGCGCTGTCCCAACTGCCCTCTTCCCCTTAAGGGTGTTTATTATCGTGCTCTTGCCGACGTTGGGATAGCCTATCAGGGCCACCTTGACCTTCTCTTTCTCGCCTAACAGGGGCTTTGCGAGCTTTTTGAGCTCCCTCCTGAGGATTCCGGTTCCCTTCCTCTCGCGGGCGGATATGAAAACCACGGGTATCTCGCTCTTCCTCTTGTACTCCTCGGCCCACTCTTTGGGCACGAGGTCTGCCTTGTTCATGACTATGAGGAGCGGTTTGCCCTCCTCCTGGATGAGCCTCTCCAGCTTCCTGTTGCGGGTCCCTATTGGGTCCCTGGCGTCAACTACCTCAACGACCACGTCGGCCTCGTCTATGACTTCCTTAACGACCTTCCAGGCCTTCTTCTGCTTCATCTCTAACCACCGTTATCTCAAAGATTACGGTTCCTCCGTCGGTGTACGGCGGTCCCGGGTCGAGACACTGGACGTATGCCTTGTCTCCTTTGCCCAAGCCTAACTCGCTCGGTTTAATACCCTTTCGTAGCGCAACTATGTACGGCAGTAGCGATGCGAATGCATGGGTGCATACCGCATCGGTCTCGTCGAGCTTGACCCTTGGGCCTTCTACAACGATTCTGTCACCTTTTTTGAAAACTGGACATTTTCCTCTCACTTCTTTGACAACTATTTCCAATCGCTCCACGTTCCCACCGAAACGTAAATAAGGATTAAGAACTCAAAAACTATTCGGGACATAATACATTGCGATAACTGTTATGGTGGTGCTCAAAGTGGCTGAGGATATTGAGGCGAAAATACGGCGTCTGAGGGAGCTCGGGAAGGTAACTACCGAACCCGAGGCTCCTCCGGTTAAACCACCAACGGCTTCGGCGAAGAAGCCCCCCCGCAGACCCCGCTCCATCAGCACTATCCGCGAGAAGGAGAGGCGTAGGAGAGTCCTTGTTGGAGCGTCTGTTTTAATCATAGTACTCCTTCTAATCTCTGTTGGCGTCTACTCATACCTTCAGAGCAGAAGCACGGCCAAGCTAAACGAGCTCCGCACCAGTAAAATCAACGAACTCAACACCTATTTTTCAAGCTACAACTTCTCCAATAGAGACTGTGTCCAAAAGGCGCTCCAGTTTAAAGACCTGGCTCTACGGCAGATTCAGAGTGCAGGTAGCGTTGATGAGCTCGAGGGGATAAACGTTAGGGCTTACTTCGATAAGGCAGTTCAGGCATACTCTGAGTGCGTCCGCGAGCAGGAGAGAATAGCCTATGAAAAACAGCTGAACCAGACAAAACAGGCCAAAGTCAGGGCAATTAAAACTGCATTCCAGCCGCTTCTCTCGATGCCGCTTCCAGACAGCATAAGAACCAAGGTCGTCTCTGCAATGAAGACCCTTGAGACCCAGGTCGCCAACGCTCAGACCATTGAGGAAGTTGAATCCATAAGCCCGGACTCATACCTGCTCTCGCTCTGGAAAGACTACTACTTCTGGAAGATTGACGAGATTCCCGGTAACGAGATTATCCTTGAGAGGGGTGGCTCCAAGCAGCTGGTTTCCAAGTCTGAGGCGAAGGCCCTGCTCGGCGCGGCCACTGATTACGCCGAGCTTCTGCAGTACAGTGTCCACGAAGTTCAGTACGTTGAGATTGCCCTTGTGCTTCCAAGGGAGAGGATTACCGGCGGGTTCCTCACCCCGGGAGACCCCGTGATGTTCTTTGCCAAGAACGGTACTCAGGGCCTCTACCGTGAGATAGTGAACCAGGGCTACGTTGAACTCGTCCTGCTGCCGACTGATGCCGGTCGTATCTCGGCCAGTGAATCTCAGAGCCAGAGCAGCTCGACGGGCTCATCAACTTCAACGACCTACCAGGAGAACCATGCCTCTGAGTACAACCCCGGTAGCTTCCAGTACTCGAACGGCACCCAGGTCTCGGACACCTACTCAAACTCCCAGAGCTCCAGCCAGAGCTCCTCAGCCAGCTATTCCTACAACGTTGACCTCAAGGAGATACTGAAGGCGATAGCCGCCGGAAAGATACAGGCGAGTGACCAGGCCAAGCAGGCCCTTGAGAACTACGGCTGGAAGATTATTGACCTTGAGCAGTCTTCCGACATGCTCGTGCTGTCCCCGGATACGGAGTTCCTCGTGATCGTCAGGGTTCCGTCAATCTTCGTCCCGGATATACTCCAGAACCAGCAGTACCTCTACATAGCGAAGGTATCAACGTGAGGTGGTGCCCATGAGGAAGCCCCTTTCCATTCTTTTGATTTTCGTAGTGTTGCTTTCAGCCCCTGCATTCTCTCTGGCCAAAGATTACAGCCTTCCGGGCGCTATTTCGGGGGGAATCACCTACAACAACATAGGCCTCTACGGTGAAATCATGGTTGATTTCAACGTCACGCTCGTTAACACTGCTCCGTATCCCAAATACGTCATGGTTAACCCGAGGTATGACTTTAAGGTTCTCCGGGGGAACGGTAGTGAGTACCATTACAATTACAGAACCAGCGATGGAAACATCAAAGGGGCGATTTCGAGGGAACTCGTTTCCAGGTCCGTTAACTACGTCACCGGCTTTTGGCTGGCCCCTTACGAAACCGTCGTTGTTAACTTCAGGATAAACGAAAACGCGTCTTATCCAGTTCCCCTTGTCGATTTCAGGTCTCACTGTGGCAATCTAGGCAAACTGACAGAGCTCACATATGAAAACGGCACTCTCGTAGGTGTGGTTCTTGACAACAACGGGGGCCTGGACGGGTTAATCTGTGATTCCCTCTACCCCTATCTCGTGAACAGCCCGATGTTCCTGAGTGTCCGCTCGATGTTTCCTATTCCTGACCGGAACATAGAGGTGCTTAAGTACGAGGGCGTCGTTAACTTCAGGATTACAAACGTTCCTAACTTTGAAAACAAGGATAAGCTCTTCGACGTTTTCTTCGCAGTTGCACAGCCCGTGGTGTTCCTCGACGGCGAGACCTACGGCTACAGTCCGAACTATACGATGACATACAGTGAGTACGTCCAGAAGTTCGTTTGGGAGTACTCCGGCAGGAGCAGGCCTGAGAAAAAGGCCCCAAGCGTTTCAGTTCCTGAGAACGGCCTCTTCAAGCTCACGGACACCCTGATTTCGGGCGTTGAGGTTGGCTCGCCTTTGAAGGTGGAGAGAAAGTCTTATAGCGGTCCGGATTTCCCTGTATGGATAGTATTCATGGGAGACAGGGTTGATATAACATACCGTGTGAGCTGGAATAACAACTCCGGACGGTGAGAGTTCGTGTTCGGCGAGAAAAAGAAAAAGGAGGAGGGCTTTTCCTGGATAGACGAGATACTCTCCGGTAATGCGGATCCATTAGAGAATGTTCTCAAAAAGAAGGGGGAAGAGAAGCCGCCCCTTCCATTTTCTTCCTCAGAGGGCTCTCTTGAGGATATCCTTGGAGGCGTTTCAAAAGAAGGGACAGAAGCCAAGAAGGGGCCGGAGCAGACGTCTGCTGACATACTGAGCTCCATACTCGGGGGAGAGTCATCTAAACCAAGGCCGGAACCCCAGCCCCCAAAGCCGGAGACCGGTGCTGATATTCTGAGTTCCCTTCTCGGTTCCTCTCCAGCCCCTGAGCCGAAGCCCCGGCCAAAGCCCGTTGAATCAAAGCCTCCTGAAACTCCTGCTGGTCTGGTGGGACTGCCCTCCACTGGCGGCGGTACCGGTGTTGATGTCCTGAGCGAGATTCTCGGGAAACCCTCCTCAAGTGCCCCTCCAAAGAAAACTCTCCCAGTTCCGCCTGGAAGGCCCCCAAGCGATATCCATGATATCCTTGGCTCTTCGCCCTCCGAAGAGTCGTCCCTGGCCGGAAGGGGTGAGGTACTTGACGCGTACGGCAATGTCCGTATCATCAGGGTCAAGGGAGAACCCGTTCCAATTTACGAGGTTCGCTTCCCCAAGCTCAGCGCAGAAGAGCAAAGGCTCTTCCGGCGCATCAAAGAGAGGGCTATAACCGAGATTCAAATTGACCCGACGGCCATACCAAACCCCGAGGAGCGCAGGAAGGTCTTCATGAACGCAGTGAAAAAGATGATTAAGGAGGAAGCCCCCCACTACTCGGAGGGCAGAATTGAGGTTCTGGCCGACATGATAGTCCAGCAGATGATAGGCTACGGCAAGCTTGACCCTCTCGTCAGGGACGACAACCTTGAGGAAATCATGGTCATAGGCACCAACAGGCCTGTTTACGTCTGGCACAGGCGCTTCAACATGTGTAAGACCAACATAGTCTTCCCGGAGGACAAGGAGATACTCAACATAATCGAGAGAATAGCGAGGGAAGTTGGCAGGAGAATTGACCAGCAGAGCCCCCTCCTGGACGCCCGTCTCCCGGACGGAAGCCGTGTTAACGCCACTATTCCCCCAATCAGCTTGGACGGTCCGACGATAACCATACGTAAGTTCAAGAAAGACCCGCTCACCATAATAGACCTTATCAAGTACGGTACCATAAGCCCTGAGATAGCGGCGTTTTTCTGGGTTCTTGTTGACGGACTAGGAGTTAAGCCCGCGAACATTCTTGTGGCCGGAGGAACGGGTTCCGGAAAGACGACGATGCTTAACTCCCTTGGAATGTTCATTCCACCGAGCGAGCGCGTTATCACCATCGAGGACACCGCCGAGCTCCAGCTCCCCGTTGAGCACTGGGTAAGGCTTGAGACCAGGCCGCCGAACCTTGAGGGTAAGGGAGAGGTCACGATGGACGACCTCGTCAAGAACACCCTCCGTATGCGTCCGGATAGAATCATCGTCGGTGAGGTTCGTGGCCCAGAAGCAAGAACGATGTTCACTGCTATGAACACGGGCCATAATGGTGCCCTCTACGACTTCTCGGTCATACAGCTCTCAGACGGGCGCTTTGTCCTCATCGGCGACCTTCTTGAGGAGCTCTTTGCCAAATACTCCGACAGAATCGAGACATACAAAGATCTGGAGTATGTGGTTCTCAATGAAGAGGACAGGTTTGAGGTCGTCAGTGTCGGGCCCGACTTAAAGGCGGGGAAGCACATTGTTTCGAGAGTCTGGCGGAGGAAGGTGAGGCCCGGCGAGAAGCTCATTCGTGTTAGGACGAGGACTGGCAACGAAGTTATACTCACAAAGACCCACCCGTTCTTTGTGTTCTCGGACGGTGACGTGGTCAGGAAAGAGGCGGAGAAGCTAAAGCCCGGGGACAGGGTTGCGGTTATGAGAAAACCGCCGAAGCCACCCCAAAAGAAGGCTGTCATCAACCCCGAACTCTACGCTGGAATAAGCGACTACTACCTCGTTCCCAATGGAAATGGCCTCGTAAAGGTTCCGAACGATGGAATTCCGCCGGAGACGGCCCAGTATCTGCTCTCAGTTAACTCCAAACCGGTGAGGATAGTCCGTGAAGTGGACGAGGGACTCTCCTATGCCGTTGGAGTCCTCCTCGGGGACGGCTATATATCCTCCGACGGCTACTACATCTCGGCAACATTCGATGATGAGTCGTACATGGAAGCCTTCACCTCTTCCCTCTCAGAGTTCCTCCCTGAGAGCAGGCCGCAGGTCAAACGCGAATCAGCGTACACCGTGGTGACGTACGGATCAAAGCCCTTTGCGGAGTTCCTGCACAGAGCCTTTGGAGTACCTAAGGGACACAAGGAACAGATTGATGTCCCTGACCTGGTTCTGGCAAACGATGAACTGCTGAGGCACTTCATAGCGGGTCTGTTCGATGCCGATGCCTACGTTGATGAGAAGGGCCCCGCTGTCATTTTAACCACGAGAAGCGAGAACCTGGCGAGAAAGGTCTGGTACGCCCTCCAGAGGCTCGGAATAATAAGCACGGTCTCCCGTGTGAAGAACAGGGGTTACAAGGAGGGTATAATCTTCAGGGTCACCGTCAGGGGCGTTGATGACCTCATTAAGTTCCACCGCTACATCCCGCTCAGGCACTCGAGGAAGAGGGCAAAGCTTGAGGAAGTCATAAAGAGGTACAGGTCGTACCGCGTTAAGAGGACCGACCGCGTCCCGATTTCCCCGGTGATGCTCGAACCGCTCAGGAGAAAGCTTAACCTCACGGTTTCAGAGCTTTCAAGGCTCGCCTCAACCTACGCGGGCGAGAAAATATCGGAGAGTCTTATAAGGCACGTCGAGAAGGGCAGAACGAAGGAAATCAGGCGCTCTGCCCTGAAAGGAATAGCACTCGCCCTGCAGCAGGTTGCTGATGACTTAAAGGACGAGGACGCGTGGGTTCAGGCCAAGAGGCTTGAGCTGATAGCCGATGGAGACGTCTACTGGGATGAGGTTGTGAGCGTTGAAGAAGTCGAGCCGGGGGAGCTTGGCATAGAGTATCTCTACGATCTCACCGTTGAGGAGGATCACAACTACGTGGCCAACGGGATTCTCGTCTCGAACTGTATGGGTACCATCCACGCAAACAGCGCCAGAGAAACGATTGTCAGGCTTGAGAGCCCGCCGATGAATGTCCCGAGGATCATGATTCCTGCCCTGGACATCATCATTATGCAGGTTCGTTTCCACAGCAGAAAGAAGGGAACGATAAGACGTGTTACGGAAATAGCTGAGGTATCGGGAATAGAAGGGGAGAGCGTACAGCTCAACAAGCTCTACAAATACGACCCTGCCAAGGATGAACTCGTCCCGACGGGCGTGCCGAGCAAGACCCTCAACACACTCGCCCACCACACCGGCATGAGCGTAAAGGAAATTGAGCTTGAAATAGAAAAACGCAAGATAATCCTTGAGTGGATGATCGAGAACGGCATCAGGGGCATAAACGAGGTAGGCTACTACATCAGGCAGTTCTACATCGACGAGGAGGAGCTCATGAAGAAGATAGCCTCCGAGAGCAGTGTTGAGACTAGCAAACAGATTCAACGGATGATGTGAGGTGTTCGCATGGGGTTCATAGAGTTCCTTGAGAAGTTGGGTGGCAAGACCATAGAGATTACCGAGAAGCCGATGCGCCGTATCCCTCAGGGTAAGTCAATCCAGGAGAGGCTTCGCGCTCTAAAAGAGCTCCAGAAGGAAATAGAGGAAGAAAAGAAAGAAAGCGAGCAGGAGAAGTTCGTTGAAGAGGTCATTGAATGGCGCAAAGAGGAAATTGGCCAATCCTTCTCTGAGAGACTCGCGGAGGCTATGCTCAAGTACTTCAGAGGCCCGATAGAGTCCCTTACCCAGTCAATCAAGGGCCTTGACCAGGACCTTTACAGGGCCAGCATCTTCATGCCGAAGGAGAAGTACGTAGCTTATATGCTTGGAGTTTCAATGATGGCGGCGTTCTTTGGGTTTGTCTTTGCCTACCTCCTCTACATGCCCATAGACACCGCCCTCCTCATAGGGCTCCTTGGGTTCTTCGGCGGGTTCTTCTACATGAGGCAGTATCCAAAGATGGTATGGCGGAAGCGCGTGACTGAAGTGGAGAGGACTATGCCCTACGCACTCAGACACATGGCGTCCCTCCTCAGCGCGGGAGTTGGCATTGCCGAGGCCATACTTTCAGTTGCAAAGGCCGACTACGGAGTGCTCTCAGAGGAGTTTGAGCTCATCTTGAGGGACATGAGGACTGGCTCCTCTTTCGAGGATGCCCTGACGAAGTTCGAGGAGAAAATGGCATCTGAGAACATAAGCAGGGTCGTTAAGCAGATTCTTAGGGCCGTTAAGTTCGGTGGAAACCTTGCAGACATCCTATACAAAATGGCTGAGGACTTCTCATTTGAATACAGGATGAAGCTTGTGGAGTATGTCCAGAAGGTCAACGGTATAGCCTTTATCTACATGTTCATGACAATAGTTATGCCGACGATGTTCGTGGTTGGTGTCCTGGCCGGTTCAGTTATGGCTCAGCAGCTAATCTTTGACGTCCAGACCCTTGCGGTCATCTTAATACTGGCGTTCCCGGCCATCTCGCTGATTATCGTTAACATGATTAAGAAGGCTGAACCGAGGTGAGAACGTTGGCTCGCGGAGGCGTCTCACAGCTTCTTGTCACATTGTTTGAGAAAATTATTCCCCAGAAATACCTCAAACGGTATGAGCTGTACATCTATTCTGCCGGTATAAACTTCCTAGCGGCGGAGTACCTGGTGATTTCGTTCTTAATGGGGCTTATCTTTGCGCTCGTCGTATCTTTCCTGGGCAATACCCTTTACAGTGTAGTTGCCTTTATTGGTGGCTTCATTGGAATGGCGTTTATCTACCCCTACTGGAGGATCTCCAAAAGGATAGAGGACATGGAGAAGAACCTTCCTGATGCGTTTTTCTACCTAGCGAGCTCCCTGAGAGCGGGTATATCCTTCTCCGAGGCCCTTGAGGAGCTGACGACTGCCAAGTTTGGGGCTTTGACCGACGAGTTCAAGAGAACCGTTGCGGAGATAAAGAAAGGCCGTCCAACCGTTGATGCTCTCAGAGCCTTTGCCCTAAGGAACAAAAAATCTCCAGTTATCTATCGCTCGATGATGATTATCATCGAGGCCCTTGAAAGGGGTGCGCCGATGAGCGATGTCCTGGTGTCAGTCGGAAACGATGTCCGTGAGGTTCTCAGAATAAAACAGGAGAGAAAGGCTTCAACCGGAATGCAGGCAATGTTCTTTATAATCACGAGCGGTTTCGTGGGCCCGCTGATTCTGGGGATAGTTACAAAGGTTATGGAGTCAATGAGCGGTGCCGGGACTGGAGTTCACTTGCCAGTGGAGTCCATGACAAACGTGCTCATGGCGTTCGTGGTGGCGCAGGCACTTGTTTCAGGGCTCGGAATAGGGGTAATAAGAGAAGGGAGCTACAACGCCGGTTTGAAGTACGCGGCGTTGCTCGTTGCAATGGGCTCAATTGTCTTCAAGGGCGCTGCCCTCATCAACATCGGCTTCTGACTTCTTTATCTCCATTATCTCGACTTCAAAGATGAGGGTCTTCCCTGCGAGCGGGTGGTTGAAGTCGAGGGACACCATGCTCTCCTCGACCTTCAGGATCTTCGCTATCCCTGAGTCAGTCATAACGTAGAGCCCTTCCTGGGGCTCGAGTCCTGCTTTTGTGAACTCCTCGATGGGAACCTTGATTATGAGCTCCGGTTTGGGCATGCCATAGGCCTTCTCTGGCGGGACGGTGACCGTCTTCTTCTCGCCCTTCTCCATCCCTATGAGGGCCTCGTCGAGACCCGGAATAATCTCGCCAACTCCAATCCTTGCCCACATCGGGCCGTACTCCCTTTCCTCAACGTAAATGCCGTGTTCCCTGGCGAGCTCCTCTATGCTCGTGTCAAAAACTTCACCGTTCTCAAACCTTCCAACGTAGTTAAACAGAACGTAATCACCAGCTTCAACCTTCATTTCCTTCAACTCCAAAAATTGCTTCACTGAGGACTTACTTCGGCCCTTTATAACCCTTTTGGTTTCTCGCTTTTTTGTGCGGTAGGTATATAAGTACCTTTGCTCAATGTTATCATGGTGATCGATATGGGATACCTTTCTGACGTTCTTCGGGACGAGTACGGCAACCTCGAGGTTCGTAAGGTTTACTCCTCGAAGCTCGGGGACACCGATGTTGAGATAGTCGAAGTGAGCTCCGGTGGTGAGAAGTTCATAGCGATGTTCCAGAGCATTCCGGTTAAGGACGAAATCTACAAGTGGTCTCTGATTATAACGAGCGCCCACAACACGCGCACGATAAAGGGAATGGACAGGCTCGACGCCATAAACCTCGCCTTGAGGTCGAGCATCGAGGCGATAATAAAGGGGATAAAGGGTGAGTGACTACTTCTCTGGGAGAATGTAGTAGACGTAGTGGGGCCTGTTGGTTATCTCGTCAATGAACACCACAGTCCCGTTCCTCGGTGGCTTCAGGTAGTGGATCTCTCCCTTCCTTGTCGTTACCGCCGCGAAGGCATCGCCCGTCCTCACCCTGTTGCCGACGTTGGCTATCAATGTCTTCGTGAAGCCCTCAACGGGGAGGAGCATCAGCTCGTCGCCCTTCTTGAGGTAACTCCTTGTCCTGCCGTCAGGGAGGACGAGGATAGCGTCTGCGCTCATCTTGTGGGCTGTCCTGTCAACGTAGAGGTAAAAGCGGTCGTAGACTTCCTTGATGAGGAACTTTGCCTTCTCGCTCACGAACTCGGGCACGGGCTCTCCCTTCCTGAGCCACACCTCTACGTTGCCGTCTATTATCACGCAGTCGCCGGTTACTTTCCCGTCCTTCACGCACTCCTCCCTTGTGCTCTCGACGTAGAGCTTTGGAACCTTCTCCATGCTACCACCAAGGTTTAACTTGCATAAAAGCTTTTAAACGTGCTCTTCCTACTGTACGTGATGAAAATGTCCATCAGGGTAAAGTCACTGTCCCTGCTGGTTCTTCTGTTTTCATTGATGACGCTTCTAGTGAGGTACAGCGTCAGGACGGAGGAGTTAAAAAGAACTTCTGCGTCATCAATAGGAATCCTCCTGGGTGCCGCCGCGGCAGTCTCGGCGCTGGCCCTCCTCTTTATAGTTCTCAGCTGGCGAGACCCCACTTCCAGGTGGGAATTTAAACCCTCGTCTTCGATTTCGTGGGTTGCAATTTTTATCGGGCTTCTGGGATATTATTTTGTTCTCCTCATTATGGGCCAAACGGAGACTCCCCTTCCTTCCAACTCGTCCTTCAACGCCACCACCAACCACACTTCCGTGGGCGGGCCGGCGCTTCCCGAATATAACGTCACTTCAACAAACGCTACCCACAGAGTTTTTTCTTCGCCCGTTTACATTTTCTACGCCGCCATCATCGTTTTCGTGGTGGCTGTTGCCTACTTTGCTGTTGCCTATTACCGCGATGCCCTCAAGAAAAGGAAGCTCCGGGAGATGAGGCAAAGGGCTGAGCTTTTCGACAGAAAGGTGGAGGAATTGGGTCTCGATATGTTCAGCGACCCGAGGGAGGCCGTTGTTGGAATATACAAGAACGCTGTCCTCTGGCTTGAGGTTCTCGGCGTTCCATACAAGGAGAGCTGGACTCACTGGGAGCACGCAAGGCGGGTAAGGTTCAGGAAGGAAGCCTTCACCGAGCTGACAAGACTGTTTGAGAAGGCCAAGTACGCACCCGAAAAAGTAACCTGGGAAGACGCTGAACGGGCTTTGAGCCTCTATAGGGAGATCAGGAGGGGGATAGATGAAAATACGTAAATCGTTTCTGATCCTAATCTCCCTGCCCCTGATAGGTGGCGTGGTGTTTGGGACCTATATGCTCAGGTGGCTCTCTGTGCTGGCATTATCGCTTATCACACTCGCATACCTCTTCGGAGAAGAGCTAAAGATTTCGTACCCCTCCGTTACCAGAAGGCAGAGTGTAAAGAGAAGAGACGAAGTCAAAAGGATCGCCAAGATAATCGAGAAAGCAAAGAAAAGCCCCCTCTCCAGGTCAATACTGAAAGAGCAAATAATCGAGATCTACATGACCCTTTCGGACGATCAAGCCAAGACATATAGGGAGCTCCATGAAAAGCCCAACAAAGCCCTCCTCTTACTTGATAAGGAGGGGGATTTTGTGGAGAACCTTGAGAAGGCCTTGAAGGTTGTTGAGGTGGACATAAATGAAAGTTGAGGAAGTTCAACTGAAGGGTAACGAAGTCCTTAAGGAAGTTAAGAAGGCAATAGTTGGAAAGGACGAGGTGCTCAAGCTTATACTGACGACGATCCTGGCAGACGGCCACATCCTGCTGGAGGATCTGCCGGGCCTTGCAAAGACCCTCATGGCCAAGAGCTTCGCCAGAGCCCTTGGGGTCGAGTTCAGGCGTGTCCAGTTTACGCCGGATCTGCTCCCAAGCGATATACTCGGCGTTTCAGTCTTCAACCAGAAAACCCTTGAGTTCGAGTTCAGGAAGGGACCTGTCTTCACCAACGTCCTCCTGGCCGATGAAATAAACCGCGCTCCCCCGAAGACCCAGTCCGCTCTGCTTGAAGCAATGCAGGAGAGACAGGTGACGGTTGAAGGCAAGACCTACGAGCTCCCAGAGCCCTTCATAGTTATAGCCACACAGAACCCGATAGAACAGGAGGGCACTTATCCCCTGCCCGAGGCCCAGCTCGATCGTTTCCTCGTCAGACTGCGCGTCGGCTACCCAAGCAAGGAGGAAGAAATCGAGATACTGCGCCGGAGGGTGGAAAGGAAGAAGGAAGAGGTAGATATCCAGTCTGTAACGACGCCCAGGGAAGTCGTGGAGATGCAGAAAGCCATCGAAGACGTCTACGTAAGCGATGCGATTCTAGAGTACATAACTAACATCGTCACCGCAACGCGAGAGGACAAGAAGGAGATCGAGGTTGGCGCATCCCCGAGGGGAAGCTTGGCCCTGCTCAAGCTCTCTAGGGCATACGCGGCACTCAACGGAAGGGACTACGTAATCCCCGATGACGTCAAAGCCGTTGCCGTTCCCGCACTGAGTCACAGGCTCATCCTCAAGCGCGAGCTCTGGTACACAAGGGTCAGTCAAGAGAGTATACTGGAGACGATTCTCGACCGGGTTCCAGTTCCAAAGTTCGAGTGATGGCTATGGCAGAGGAAATCAAGCCCGAACTGACAGAGAGAGGGGCAGAGACCCTGTTCGCGATGTGGGTTATAATAATCTCCGCCTTTTTGTTCCTGCGCTGGGAGTTAGTCTACCTGATGCTCCCAATACTCTGGGTATCCTTCGTGTCGCTGTTCTTCTTCAGGCCGGGGATAAAGCTCGAAATCCAGAGGGAGATCCCCCACGATAGGATGCTCGAAGGAGAGATCGCGGAGATAAAGCTTAGGATAAAGTCCAGTACAAGGATACCCAGTCTCAAAATCGAAGAAGACCTCCCGGAGGGCCTTGAACTGGTCGAGGGGAGCAGAGAACACGTGCTCTCGCTTGGAAAAGATGAAGAACGGGTAATAACGTACAAGGTTAAGGTCAAACGAGGGATACATGAATTCAACGGCGTGAGGGTGAGTTACCGGGATCCAATGGGCTTCTTCAAGCTCGATCACTTCATAGAGCACTACACAGAACTCATAGGAATGCCCCTAATAGAGGACGTCCCAACACCCTACTCAACCAAGGGCACCAAGATCACCGCGGGCCCGCTCCCATCTCCCAGAGTCGGAGAAGGAGTCGAGTTCCACGCAATAAGGGAGTACCAGCCGGGAGACCCGCTGAAGATAATCAACTGGAAGGCAACCGCAAAGACGGGCAGGATAATGGCCAACGAATACGAGAGCGAAAGAAAGGTGGACGTCATTTTCATAGTCGATGCCTCTTACAAAAGCCAGAGGGTCTTTGATTATCTCATCCGAGCTGCTGCCTCGCTAATGCTCAACGCCCTAAACAATGGAACGAGCTTTGGTCTGCTCCTGGCCGAGGCAGTGCCCCTGTGGGTTCGCGTTGACTACGGGAAGAGGCACTTCTTCAAGTGCATTGACTTCCTCAGCACGGCCCGGCCCGACAAAAACAATATGATAGCCTACCAGGTCGAGCACCTTATCAGGTCTCGTTTTCCCCCCAGGGCACAGCTCCTTTACTTTTCCACCCTTCAGACCGAGGAGAGCAGGGAGGCCCTCAGAACCATGGCTTCCTACGGCTACCGCGTCGTTGTGATTTCCCCAGATCCGTACAGTGGTGTAGAGCCCAAAACTAAGGAAGAAGAGCTGGCCCTCAAGCTACTGAGGCTCAAGAGGAAGGTGCACCTCAAAAAGATGGCCGCCCACGGCATTATAATAGACTGGGATGTCAAGAAACCTCTAAAAGCCGCCATCGCAGAGGTGATCCTCCTATGAGAAGGCTCCAAAGGAGGCTCTACTCGTTGATTCCCCTGGTGCTCTCAGGTTACCTGCTCTACACCACAGCAGGAGAATGGGCCCTCCTTCTCTTCCCGCTGGCGTTGATAGGAATACACTGGCACTTCTTTGGCATGATATTCCTGATTGGGACGGGGATAATACTCGTTTACAAAAATATCGGGGGAGTACTCGGGCTGTCCATCGTCGCACTGGCACTTCTGGCGGTTGAAATGGGCCAAATGGACAGGGAGAGGGCCCCTTATGAGCACTACGCCGTTCTGGTACTGGCAACTTTCCTGAGCATTCCAACGTACCTGTTGATCTACACGATATCCCCCTTCCTGCCCAAACTGGAGGTCACCGCAATAGCGGCCGGCCTCGTGCTGGCTCTTTACCTGTTTACAAAAACCGCAGGGGAGGGCTAAACGCTCCAGCTCCCCTTTTTCTTCAAAACTTCCCTCGCCCGCTCCAGCCCGAGCTTTATGCAGGCCTCCAGCGGCTCTCCCCTGGAGTAGCCAGCCAGGAAGCCGCCGGCAAAGGCGTCCCCGGCACCGGTGGGGTCAACGATTTCCTCGGGCCTTATTGGAAGTGCAGGGAACTCCCTGAACTGTCCGTCGTAGACAAGGACTCCCCTTTCGCCGCGGGTTATGACAACGATTTTTGCTCCCCAGTCGTGGAGAACCTCTGCGGCCTCCTCAACGCTCTCCGCGCGGGTTATGAGGAGTGCCTCCCTCTCGTTCGGGAAGACCACCTCGGCCCGCGAGACGATTTCTCTCATGAGGTCTCTTTTCTCCATGTAGTCGTCCATATATGTCGGGTTGAAGTCGAGGCTTATCCTCTTCCCTTCAAGCCTTTTAACGACCTTCAACTGTTCCTCCGGCGGAATAGGGGCTATATGAAAGACCTCTGCCCCCATGTACTCCTCTGGAATTGGCGTCTCCCCCATCTTCTCGGCGACTCCCATATCTACCGGTGCGTCAACGCTCCCGTCCTCGTGGTAAATCATGTAGATGTGGATTGTCTTTCCAGGAAGGACTTGGACTCCCCTAACATCGAGGATAGAGGCCAGCTTTTCCATCCATTCCTCTGGAAAGTCCTCGCCGACTTTGGTCACGAGACCCACTCTTGCACCGGCAAGGGCAGCAGAGGTCGCAACGGCCGCCGCAGCCCCACCTGGCAGGAGTATCTCTTCCTTCCCCGGAAAGATGATGTGGTCAACGGAAACGTGCCCCAGGACGACCAGGTCGAGCTTCATCTTCACCACCAACTGCGCGTTTTTCGGTGACTACGACCGTCCCTTTAAGCGGTTTCCGGTTGAGTAATCGGCTTTTACCCCCTCGTTTAGATGTCCATCGAAAAGGTTTAAAAGTTCCGACGCCCAAAATTTTTCGGTGATACCCCATGGAGTCTGTTTTCCAGAACGAGACCATTAAGGAAATTCTAGCCAAGTACAGGCGCATCTGGGCCATCGGCCACGCTCAGAGCGTTCTCGGCTGGGACATGGAGGTCAACATGCCGAAGGAGGGAATCCTTGAGAGGAGCGTTGCCCAGGGTGAACTCTCAGTCCTCAGCCAGGAGTTTCTGCTCAAACCGGACTTCGTCGAGCTCGTCGAGAAGGCCAAGGGAATCGAAGACCTCAACGAGTACGAGCGCGGTGTTGTTAGAGTCCTTGACAGGCAGATAAGAATCAGCAAGTCGTTCCCGCCGGAGTTCCTCAGGGAGATGAGCGAGGTCACGAGCCAGGCGACCAAGGCCTGGGAGGAGGCTAAGAGGACAGACGACTACTCAAAGTTCGAGCCCTGGCTCGACAAAATCATAGACCTCGCCAAGAGGGCCGCCGAGTACCTTGGCTACGAGGACGAGCCCTACGATGCCCTCCTGGATATGTTCGAGGAGGGACTCACGACCAAAGAAGTCGAGAAGATGTTTGACAAGCTCGAGAAGGAGCTCAAGCCGCTCCTCGAGAGGATAATGGAGGAGGGCAAGGTCCCGAGGGAGCACCCCCTCGAGAAGGAGAAGTATGAGAGGGAGCAGATGGAGAAGGTGAACCTCTGGATTCTCGAGAAGTTCGGCTTCCCGCTCGGCGTCCGTTCAAGGCTCGACGTTTCGGCCCACCCGTTTACCACAGAGTTTGGAATCCGCGATGTTAGAATAACCACCCGCTACGAGGGCTACGACTTCAGGAGGACTGTCCTGAGCACCGTCCATGAGTTCGGACACGCGCTCTACGAGCTCCAGGGGGACGAGAGATTCATGTTCAGCCCGATAGCCGGTGGGGTTTCCCTTGGAATCCACGAGAGCCAGAGCAGGTTCTGGGAGAACATCATTGGACGCTCAAGGGAGTTCGCGGGGCTAATCTACCCTGTCCTGAAGGAGAACCTGCCCTTCATGACCAACTACACGCCGGAGGACGTTTACCTGTACTTCAACATCGTTCGCCCGGACTTCATCAGGACTGAAGCCGACGTCGTCACCTACAACTTCCACATACTGCTCCGCTTCAAGCTTGAGAGGATGATGCTCAACGAGGGCGTTAAGGCGAAGGATTTACCAGAGCTCTGGAACGAGGAGATGGAGAGGCTCCTCGGCATAAGGCCCAAGACCTACGCTGAGGGAATACTCCAGGACATCCACTGGGCGCACGGAACGATAGGCTACTTCCCGACCTACAGCATCGGAACGCTCCTCGCGAGCCAGATATACTACCACATGAAGAAGGACATCCCGGACTTCGAGGAGAAGGTCGCTAAAGCCGAGTTCGAGCCGATAAAGGCCTGGCTCCGCGAGAGAATCCACAGGTACGGAAGCATCTACCCGCCGAAGGAGCTCCTCATGAAGGCCATCGGCGAGGAGCTGAACCCGGACTACTTCATCAGGTGGGTGAAGGAGAGGTATCTTTGAGTTACAGCTTTGCCACTCTTATTTTTCTTCAGAGGATAAAAGAAAAGGCCGTATCAGCTCTTATCGGCAGAGTCTATGCAGAGTCCGGTTCTCGGGTCACAAATTCCGGGGGATTTCCCGTCCGTCACCGTAACTAAAAGCATTGGGACGTCAACGTGACGGTAATCGCTTGTGTTTACCTTCATCATGTATACCAACGCGTAACAATCGCGCTCGGGAGTCCCCTTGATGGAGTAAAGGAACCCGGACTGCTCTCCCGAGTAATAGTGGAATCCGAACGTGAGCGATATTGAGTTCAGAACCTTGGCGAGGTTCGGGTACCTCGATATGAGATCCGTTTCCTGCAGGGCTTTAACAATTCCCGGCCCAATCGGAACGGAGAGGCTTGACTCGGAGGTGAACCTCCAACTTGAGTGGCCCCTCATATAAACTATCGTCTGTTCTCCACTCGAGGACAACCAGATTCTTTGCACTTGGGAGGAGTCAGGAACGCGATAGTAATGGGGCTCTGAGGAAATGAAGGGAGACCATAACCCTTTTGTCCCCTCGACGAACTTGGGCCCATTGGATGTCTCCTCGACAGTGTATCTGCCTTCGGAGATGATTTCAAGGGGATACGTGGCCATTACAGGTAGCTTTGTGAACTTCTCCGTGTAGCGGTCGTAGGCGAGGACGCCAAAAACCACCACTTGATACTTGACATAAAGATTAACGTAACGCGACCAGACCGAGTCTTCGGGGTGGATGTTGCCTGGAGTACGGTAGCCTATGTCAATGCCCTTTCCATCAAAATGTTCGCCGAGTTTTTTCGTGTAGACCGTAATGGGTCCAACGTTTAATCCCACCGTCCAGTAGGCGTACGTTGAGCGGTGGAAGAACAGCCACGTTTCAAATTCAAGTTTCCGGAGGACGTTGTTTTCGACGCGTATTCCGATGAAGGATATTGGTTCTGTGATTGTTTTTGATTCGAGGACTTCGACCCAGTTCGTGGTGACATCGTTTGGAACGCAGTACCGGGGTCCCTCGGGAACGTAGCCCTTTGGACAGGGTTTTGCAGTCATAACGCTTGGCTTGTTGGGGACTTCAAGCGGCTTGAGTACGACTTTGCTTCCCCTGAGGGTGGCGAAGCCGAGTCCTTTATCGTTCACGAATATCACGAGGGGAACTGGCTGTGTTCTGAGAACGTTGTTGTTTTCCGCTGAGAATACTCTCAGCCATTCCTCCCGGGGGATTTTGATGAGGGTTGGGAGGAGCTCCACTTTCCCGGTTTTCAAGAGTTTGACTGAACCGTTTGGAAGGGGGTAGAAGACGGCGTAGTGGCCGGAGCCTTCGAATTCGTAAAGGTTATAGCCGAGGATTTCAATGGTGGTGTTCTCATCGAGTAACCATACCGTCGCCACAACGATGGACGTAACGCTCCCCGTGAGTAATAACAAGAACAGTAACAGCCCAAGTGTCCGCGGGCTCCGCATATAGACACCTCCTAATGGTAGTCAATAAAGATTACCTATTAAGAATATAAAAAGTCTTTTGGCGATGATTGCTTGTAATACACCTGATGGCGTTAGCGTGCAGATATCCAACCTGGGAGTAACATGCCATGCCTTTTAGAGATTTGCTGATAGCCTCAGTCGCAATCGCCAACGGCTTGCCCTTAATAACCCTCGACAGAGATTTTGAAGCTCTGAGAGAGCTGGGTTTTGATGTTCACATCATTTAGGTTCCCCAATCCACGCCACCGGTTCGACCTCTATGGCAACGACCCCGTACTTCTTCTCCTTCTCCTCCGAATAAAAGCGCCTGTAGACCTTAACGCCCTCCTCGATGCTCTTCACTCCGGGCAGGACGTTCTCAAGGCCCTCCTTTTCCAGCATCTCCTTGAATGACGAGTAAACCCTCATGTCCTTGACGACGCAGACGAGCTTGTTCTCGAAGACTATCTCATCTCCTGGCTTTATTGCTTGCCTCTTCTCGTCATATAGACGGCCCTCAATCTTCTTTTTGCCCTCGGCTATGGCCTTTAGGTACTCCTCCTGGAGGCCCATCTTCCACCTCATCTTACCACCTCACAGCAGGGCTTTTATGAGGCTCGGACTGACCTTTATGAGCTTTGCGAGAAGTCTTGGCCTCTTGAGTATTGCCTTTGCAGTCCTGAGGTGGTCGTCGAAGTCCGCCTGGCTCTCAATTACCTCCCTCGCTTCCTTACTGCCAAGGACTTCAAATATCTTCTCTATGGCCTCCTGGTCGAGGCCGAGGAAGAGCTTCCTGAACCTCAGCCCGAAGCTTATCTGGTTCCTCACCCAGGAGCAGTAGTTCCAGTAGTTCTCTGGTTTATCCTCAAGCAGGGCTTTCCTCAGGGCCCTTGCACAGAGCATCCCGTAGACTATTCCCCCTGCGGTCGTCGGCTTAATCTGCAGAGCGGCGTCGCCTACGAGGGCGACGTTTCCCCTGACCCAGGGCTTTCTCCAGCCGAAGCCCACTGGGCCGGCCTTAAACTCTAGAATCTTTGTTGGTTTGAGCATCCTGAGGCGCAGGAACCTGTTCAGGGACTCTATACTACCGAAAGTCCCCACCCTGGCGGTCTCCTCGTCTATGGGAGCCACCCACGCGAAGAATTCGGGTGTTATCTCCTTGTTAACCCAGACTTCGACGTTCCTCTTTTCAAACTCTCCCAGCACCTCAACCTCGTATCCGCTGAGGAACTCGGCCTTCGTCTTCGCTCCCATCGCTTTCGCCACCGTGCTGTTCACGCCGTCGGCGCCGATGTAGAACTCGGCCCTGACTTCGAGGGTCTCTCCGAGGTGCTGGAGGACTGCTCTCCCGCCTTTGAAGCCCTTAAACGTCGTGCTCATAAGGTATTCGGCGCCGTGTTTCATTGCGGACTTTGCGAGCTCCCTTTCAAGCGTTTTCCTGTCAACGAGGTACGCCTGGGGGCTCTTCCTTCCTATCGAGAAGCTCTGGATTCGCGAATAGAAAGTCGCCCCGTAGAGCTCGTTGAGGATAGCCTTTTTCGGCAGGCTGAGCGTCTCGTAGTTCTCGGCCCCGATTATTCCGGTGCATGCCTTTCCCCCGAAGGAGTTCTTTTTCTCGACGACGGCGACGCTGTAGTCCCTCGCGAGAATGCTCGCCAGATAGTTGCCAACGGGTCCGCCGCCGATGATTAGGACATCGTACTTCATCCTCACCCCTCTGTGGGAGGTAGTTTTTAAACTCTAAAAACCTACCTTTCCCGGTGATCGTATGAAGGTTCTCGTGACGGGTTTCGAGCCCTTCGGTGGTGAGAGCATAAACCCATCGTGGGAGGCCGTTAAAGCACTTCCCGACGAGCTCAACGGCGCAACGCTTCTGAAAGTCCAGTTGCCCGTGTCTTTCAAGGGCGTTCGGGAAATTCTTCCGAGGCTGATAACCAAGGAGAAGCCTGACATCGTCCTAATGGCCGGTCAGGCGGGCGGAAGGCCCAACGTGACAGTTGAAAGGGTTGCAATAAACGTCATGGACTCAACGATGCCGGACAACGACGGCTTTGCGCCCGAGGACGAGCCTGTCTTTGAGGGCGCTCCAGATGCCTACTTTGCCACGATACCGATTAAGGCCATTGTCAAAGCTCTCAGAGATGCTGGAATCCCGGCTGGGGTCTCCAACACCGCCGGAACCTACGTCTGCAACACCGCGATGTTTACGGCCCTGCACACGATAGCGGTCTCAGGAATGGAAGCAAAAGCGGGTTTTATCCACGTTCCATTTAACCATGCCCAGGCCCTCGACAAGCCGAGGCCGTCCATGGCCCAGGAAACGATAAACAGAGCGATAAGGCTCGCCTTGGAACTACTCATTGAATAGCTCGTTGAAGTCAATCTCGTAAACCACCGAGCCGTTAAAGCTCTGGGCCTCCCTGAAGCGCGCTATGAGGGAGCTCAGTGTCTCTATCAGCGCTCCCCTAATTTCGCTCATTATCTTCTCCGCCTCTTCCCTGTTTCTGAGGTCAAAGACTTTGTCCTTGAGCTCGGAGACTCTTATCTCCTCGTCTCCAAGCCGGATTGGGGGGTCTACTCCGTTGAGAACCTTCTTGAGCTCCTCATCGAACTCAAGCTCCCTAACCCTGACCCTGTACACTCCCCTGAGGACGTCGTACTCCTTGTCAAAAACAACCCGCATCTTCATGCTATCACCTCTTTAGTGTAATTGGCGTTTCACTAAATAACCATTTTGGTGGCAACTTTTTAAACCACCCTCCCTACTCCCTGTTAGAGGTGGTGCTCATTCTCATACTCGGCATAGATGTGGTTGGCGAGAACCCAAAGCGCTTCGCAGTCGTGAGCTGGTACAACGGGAGGCTTGAGCGAAAGGGTGAGTTTACACTGTACCGCCTGATCCGCTTCATCAGGACTAAGAGGCCGGACATAGTGGCCATTGACAGCGTCACAGAGCTCGGCGACGACCTTAGAAAGTTCCTCCGGGCCCTCCCGCCTGGGACAAAGCTCGTCCAGGTGACCGGCCGTCCCGGGGAGCAGAGGAGCCTGCAGAGCCTTGCAAAGGAGCACGGCATAGCCACCGGCGACAGGTTCGACCCCTACGAGGAGGCTAAGCTCTCCGCCCTGCTCGCGAGCAAGGGCGTCGGCTACGAGGTTCTGGCCTTTGAGGACGAGGTCATAGTCAGGGTCACCCGCGGAAGGAGCCACGGCAAGGGCGGCTGGAGCCAGGACCGCTACAGGAAGCGCGTCCACAACCTCGTCAGGGACAAGGTTAGGGAGATTGAAGACAGGCTGAGGCGGGCGGAGATACCCTTCGACCTCGAAACTGAGGAGAAGGACTACGGCCTTGCCAGGGGAGAGTTCAGGATATACGCGAGCAGGGAAGAGCTCACCGGAATCGTGAAGCCGATGCGGGGTGGGGATGTCGAGGTCAGAATCCAGCCGGTTGAGAGGGCAGAGCTCGGCTTTGCCCCTCTTAAAGGAGAGGAGGCCGTGAAGGAGAGGAAGAGCGTTATCGTGGGCATAGACCCGGGTATAACCGTTGGCATAGCCGTGATAGACCTCAGCGGCAACGTGATAGCCCTCCACAGCGAAAGGAACATGCCCGTAGGTGAAGTGTTCCGGTTCATAAGCGAGATAGGGCACCCTGTTGTTGTCGCGACCGACGTTTCCCCCGCTCCGGGCTTCGTCGAGAAGATAGCCCGCTCATTCAAGGCCCAGCTCTTCGTCCCGAGGGAGAGCTTGAGGGTTGAAGAGAAGAACGAGCTGCTGAGGAGCCTTGGCGTCAAGGTCGAAGACGACCACCAGCGCGACGCCCTGGCCGCGGCATACAAGGCCTACCTCCGCCTGAAGCCGAAGCTTGAGCACGTCGAGGCCAAGCTCCGCGAGGCGGGACTTCTGAGGAAGGCGGATGAGGTTAAGGCCCTCGTAATTCAGGGCTACAACCTCGGCGAGGCGATGCAGAGGGTTGCGAGGCGCGAGAGGCCCATGGAAGAGACTCCCGAGCCTGAGGGCGGAGAGAGCGTTGACGTGAGGCCGTACGTGAGGAAAATCCGCGAGCTTGAGGAGAGGATAGCGCTCCTTGAGAGGGAGAACGAGGAGCTCAGGGGCATCATTAGGGAGCAGAGAAGAACCATCGAGAGGCTTGAGCGTAGAATAGCGGACTACGACGAGGAGGTCAGGAGAAAAGTCCTCCGCGAGAGGGAGCTTGAGGCGAAGGTGAAGCGCATTGAGGCCCTTGAAAAACAGCTGAGGGAGGCGAAGGCCCTAATAGAGCGCCTCAGCAGAGACCTCGTCAAGGTCAAGAGGATGAACGTCGTCGAGGTTCGGGGCAGTGCGGTTCCGTTGAAGGTGCTCCGCGTCCTCAGCTGGCGCGAGCTTGAAAGGATTGAGCGCGAGGTTGGCCTGAGGAGGGGCGACGTCCTCTTCGTTGTGAACCCCGCGGGCGCTGGAAAAGCAATAGCGGAAGAGCTCGTGGAGAAGGGAATTAGGGCGCTGATAACGGAGAACCCCCTGCCAGACCCGGTCAGGGAAGTCCTACGCGAGGCGCACGTGCCGTTCTTCACGAGCGAGGAGCTCGACGTCAAGCGCGTGGACGAGTTTGCAGTCGTCGAGAGGGAGACTCTGGAGAGGGCAATCAAAGAGCTTTTAGAGCGCTGGAAGAAGGAGGACGAGGAGAGGGAAGCCGAAAGGTTCCTCAAGCTGGTTGAGGAGTACAGGATTGAGCGCATCAGGGAGCTCAAGCGGAGGGCAGAGGAGGAGCTTGAGTCAGAGAGGTGGCATAAAAAACAAGGGATTTAAGTCCCGGCGCCTTAATCCTTTTGGTGGTGGAAATCGGGCGGGAACGGTTTGTCTTGCTCTCCTCGCTCTTCGTTGTCTTTCTGGGGTTTTTGACTGCCCTACTCAACGGGAGGAGCGACCACATCTACCGGACTCTCGTGGCAATGCTCGGCCTTTCCGTCCCTCTGGTTCTTCCGAGAAGGCTCCCAGACCCGCCGGCGAAGCTCAGGCCCTTCCTGGCCCCGGTATACAACAAGAAGACAATGGCAGTCCTTTCGGTCTTCATAGCGGTTCACGTCTCCCTTGTTAACGTCCCCTTTACAAGCTACGACCTCTTTCACAAGGACTGGCGGAACGCGGACATGATAAGCCACTTCCTCGGAGGGCTGACGGTGTGGCTGATTGTAGCCGAGGTTCTCTCTGGCCTGGAAGCCCTTGGAGTCCGGCTCACAAGAAGGCAGGTCATCGTTTACTCCTTCGTGGTCTTTTATGCACTCTCCCTCGGCTGGGAGCTGGCGGAAAAGCTGAGCGAAGGCTGGATAGGCTTCATAACCGAGAGCACGGAGAACAAGCTGAGAGACTTGACCATGAACACCCTCGGGGCGCTCCTTGGGCTGTGGGTGGTCGAGAAGAGGGGTTATCCCTTCCGGCTGGGATAGGGGACAGGACAAAAGGGTGGCTACTCAATTCCCTCAAGCACGCTCTTGAGGGCCTTTAAATACCTCGCGGTTTCCTCCACGCCTTTTTCCGTTATCCTGACTGCCGTTCTAGGCCTGTCCGCAAAGACCTTGTAGAGCTCCACGTAGCCCTCCCTTTCGAGTGCCTTGAGGTGCGAGTCGAGGTTTCCAGGGGTTACTTCCAGGACTTCCAGGAGCTCCTTGAATAGGGCCTTCCTTCTCGGCAGGAGGTAGAGCACGATGCCCAGTCGAATCGGGTTGCCGAGGACGTGGTTCTTCGTCAGTTCCCTTAGGGGCTCCATCGTATCACCGTTCAATGGCTTTGAAGGCCGAGTGGAGGTACCAGAGAACCGTAAAGGAGTACCCCGCCGTCACGACGAAGCCGGCCCAGACTACGGCACCCGTCTCCATTCTCCATACCACTGGGATTGCGAGGAGCGGGAGTACGAACGATGGCATCATCTCGCGCTCTCCTCTTCCGCGGGTCATGAGGAGCCACATGCCGAAGATGGAGATGGCTATGAAGCTCAGGAATCCAACTCCAAGTCTCGCATCTGTGCTGACCCCCACCCATTCAAGGGACGGTATGAGTCCCCACCCCACGATGCTTCCGATGGCCCAGGGGAGGCCTATCAAGAAGGCGGCTTTTTTGTCTCCCCTCTCTTTCGCGTCTGGGTAAACTGCCGAGTACAGTCCCTCCAGCCTTCTCCAAATCCTGGCCGTCAGCGGCACAACGACCATAATGGCCCCCGCCCAGTAGAGGGCTGAGGCCCAGCCGGACATATCAAACACTCCGTACAGCGTGTAGAAGACCGCCATGGCGGCGAGCCATATCCCGAAGTTCATCGCGCCGTACATCTTCCCCGCCGCTATCAGCTTCCCCTCAACCCTCTCAAGGACGTTTTTCAGCTCATCGATTTCCTCCATCCTTTATCACCAGTTGAGAATGAGCGTTTCTCCTATTTATAGCGTGGGCTTTTTCTGAATTTCAGAATGTAGCGATCGCGAATTGAGGGGTAGTGTTAAATATTTTGAATTCTAAACTTTCCATAAGAGGTGGAGAGTATGGAAGTCCTCAGCGCGGGAATCCCAATTCTCGATGAGGCCCTTGGAGGAGGTCTCCTTGAAGACAGCAACCTCTTGATAGTCTACGACACGTATTCAAACGGCTGGGCCCTTGGCTTTGAGATTGTGAGGCGCAGGATAGGTATGGGTGACTTCGGGGTTATCCTCGATTCCGTCCTTCCTATCACACCCCTCCGCATGGAGCTTATGGCTATAAACTTCGATATCGACGAGCTCGGAAGAAGGGGTGACCTCGCGGTCGTGGACATATTCTCCTCCTTCTACGGCCTCAAGTACTCGGAGGATTACATCTACACGGATCCGACCATAGATGGGAGCACATTCCTCCCCAAGTACAACGGCCTCTACTACCGCGTTCTCAAGGAGCGGATCGGCGATAGAAGGCCAGTAGGAATAGACGTTACAGTTGATGGAATGGCCTTCCTTCTCGGTGAGAAGAACTTCATCCGCGTCTTTCAGAGGCTCATGGCCTTCAAGGAGCGCGCCAGAATTTCAGAAAAGAGGAAGAGGCCCCTCAACATATTCCTCCTCAACCGGAGCCGCGCTTCCGATGAGCTCGTTTCCTGGATGTCCCTGTACAGCCAGTACGTCATAGAGTTCCAGCCCACCGAGAACTTTGGCGTCGAGAAGTTCTTTGTCAGAAGCTCACCGCTCCCCGATTTTGAGCCGAGTGTTGAGGGTTATACTTTCAGGCTGATAAGGGGAAGGGTCGAGATAGAGAAGCCAGAAAAGTCCGGTTAGTTTTCGTTTTTCTCTCTAAACCTTAAGACAATCAGTCCCGCCAAATTCGCCGAGGAGTGAAGCACGATTGCAGGGAGTATGCCTCCAAGTGCTAAGAGGTAGCCGGCCAGCGAGCCGAGAACGAAGGCTCCCCCGACAGCAACAATCTTCCGTTTTTTGCTTCCTTCGTAGGCCCTCCAGTGGGGGAGTGCGAAGAGCAAAGCTGAGAAGAGTATCGCACTCCAGAAGTGGTCATGGCTCAAAAGATAGCCCTCGATGAGCCCCCTTGTAAAGACTTCTTCTCCCAGCGGAGCTAGAATGAGGAGGAGAACGAGCCTTTCAACGCCCTCGGGCATGAACTCCTCCATCGGCACCGAGGGATTGCCTTCGAGCAGGTTGATTATAAGCGAGGCACCAAAGCCGAGAACAACTGCCTGGGGAACGTATCTGAAGCTTACACCGAGACCGAACTTCCCCGGCCCGCCCATGAGCTCGATCACCGCAAGCGAGAGGAAAAACATCGTCAGTTGCATCGCGAAGCCGGCCTTTTTCGCCCATCTCCCGGCGACCAGGGTGGCAACGGCCCCTGAAGCGGATAAAATCAACAGCCACAGGGCAAAGGCAACCGCGAACTCAATCATCTCCGGCAACCTTCCTTAAAATTTTGAGGACTTCCCTGAGCTCTTCAATTCCATCTTCGGTTATTTCGACGAACTTCCTCGGCCTCCTTCCAAAGCCATAGTATGTCCTAACGATTCCGGCCTCCTCAAGCGCCTTCAGGTGAAATTCAAGGTTTCCGGCGGTGAGCTTCAAGGCTTTTCTCAGGCCTGCGAAGGTCGCCCTCTCCCTCGACAGCAGGTAGAGCGCTATTGCCAGCCTCGTCGGATTGCCGAGCGGAGACCTTGAAAGCTTTGCCAGTTCTTCGAGCATGTCACTCCCTCATTGCCCCCTTCAGGTGGAGGTAAGCCGTGAGCGAGAATGCGAAGGCAACGGCCATCACGGCGTAGCCAAAGCCCGTGTAGAGAGCCGTCGAGGAGAGCAGTATCACCCCTGCCAGCGCTGTCTTCCAGTCCCTTTTTCCAATGAAGATGAACTCAACGCCCGTCAGGAGGAACAGGCCGAGTCCTATGAAGACCAGCAACCATAGACCCTCGTTTTCGGTGTACACGCTGGCAATCAGGGCCGAGAGTGGCCACACGATAACCTGAGCAAGAACGTAACCCCTGGACGTTTCCTCAATGTGCCCCAGGGCCTCTTCCAGCTGAATAACTCTTCTGAAGGTCTTTCTCTCTTCGGCGATGAATCCCACGACTGCCGCCAGAGAAAGCCACTGGATGGCGTTTCCTTCACTAATCCCGGCATACTTTGACAGGATTTGTGCGAGGAGGTAAACCCCGGGCATCGCCCACGCCCAGTAGAGGAAAACGCTCGCCCTGTACGCCTTCTTCGCGAAGTTGAGCTCCCTCTCGATGGCCTTTAGAGCTTCACTGAGTTCCTCCATGCTCTCACCGAGAAAAGTTTGAGTGAGCCTTTAAATACCCGCCCGGAAGTTTGGGGCGCAAACTAACCGCCGGCCCTCGCCAGTCGGAACTTCCCCATGAAGCGCTCGATTTCCTCAGGAGGGCCTTCCACGAGAATCCGATTGAGGACTATCCCGTTCCTCTCGATGGTTTCGAGAAGGGTTAAGCCAACCCCAGCCCCGCTCTTTCGCCTTATCTCCTCGAGCTCCTCAAAGGGAACGGCCGTCTCGATAATCATAACGCCCCTCTCAACAGAGTCTCTTTAGAATCTCATGGTAGAACTCTATCGGCTTGAGAACCTTTATCTCGTGGTCTTGAAGCGTTAATTCCTTGTTCTCGTCCCGCAGGGTCAGAAGGTCGTCGTCCCAGGTCAAAATATACTCTGCCTTCCCCTCGTATGCTATCTCAAGCCACTTGTTATCATCTGGGTCTCTGGAGAGGTTTACCCTCACCGAGGGCGCTACAATCACGGAGCCTTTCAGATACCGGGCGAGAATTCGCTTCCATTCGCTTGATAGCTTTCCCATCTCGGCCAGGATTCCCATCTTTAGGCTGAGTTCTGTTAGGGCTTCTTCGCTCGTGTAATTCACGAAGAAACGTCCGTCGAGTGCCTTTATGAGAAGAGCTGAGAGGCCATCTGGTTTTATCATTGCGCCAAGAACCACGTTGGTGTCCATGACGACTTTCATCACTCGGCACCCATTAGCTTCTTGTACTCCCTCTCGACCTCCCTGAGAATCTCTTTCACTTCTTCCCCTTCGTCCTCAAATTCACCTTTCCTTAGTCTCTCCCGTGCTCCCTCACTCTCCTCCCTGATTTCCTCTTCCCTGAGGCTTCTTGCCAGTTCTTTCGCCTCTTCGAGCATCATCTGGCCGAGCGTGAAGGTAACGGCGAACTTTATGAAGTCCGAACGACTCCGGAATTCCCTTTTCTCTATGAGCTCGTCTATCTTCCTGACAACGTAGCCCGGCAGTCTAACGGAAATCGGGTATTCCACCCTCTCAGCCATGAAATCACCAATACGAATTAACTACAATTGTATTTAACCTTTGCTACTCAACCCTGAACGTCAGCCCCTTCTCCCTCGCCTTCCTCTCGACCTGAAGGCGGAACTGGCAGGCCTTGCATATCTCCCCCGTCGTCGGCTGGCCGCATATCTTACAGCGGTTCAGCTCGCTGGTTTTCTTCGTGTAGGTCTTCGCTATGAGCGGGAAGAGCTTGTCGTAGCTCCTGAGGATTTGATACTTCGTTCCAGGGTGTCTTTCCTCCATCTCATTGAGCCAGTCGCGGATTTCAGCTCTGAAGGCCTCGACCGCGTAGGGGCATTCGCTTAAATCGACCTCTATGTTGTTCAGAACCGCGTAGAGGACAATCTCCTTCTCGGGAATCTCGCGGAGGGGCTTTATCCTCGGGACGAGCTCCGGGTGGATTTCCTCATAGTAGGGGCCCGTTCTTCCCAATCTCGCTATATCGCCCCTCAGAATGTTCATTATGAACATCTGCACCTCGTCGTCGAGGTTGTGGCCGACGGCGAGTTTGTCGGCGCCGACGTCCTTGGCCGCGTAGTTGAGGAGCCAGCGCCTCCAGACACCGCAGTAGGAGCACGCGCCGACGCGTTCGCCCCTCTCAAAACTTCCCATTATCTCAACCGTCTCGTCGAGGGTAAAGCCAATGTATTCCTTAAAGGAATAAACGCGGTGCTCTATACCGAGCTTCTTCGCGTTCCTCTTCGCTATCTCAACACTTGGAGGCCTGTAGCCGGCTATGCCCTCGTCTATCGTTATCGCGACGAGTTCAAACGGAAACTTCTCCCGGAGCTTGGCCAAGAGGTGCATGAGAACGACGCTGTCCTTTCCGCCTGAAACCCCAACCGCTATTCGCTCGCCCTTCTCTATGAGGCAGTACTTCTTGACGGTCTCCTTGAACTTCTTCTCCACCATCTCGTTGAAGTGCTTGTGGCAGTAGTACCTACCCGTGTAGCGCGCGTGGTAAACGGCTGGACGACCGCACTTGGAGCAGACTGCTGGCATGGGTTGTCATACGATTGGAGCTTTTAAAAAGGTTGGTGCATGGGTAGGTTTGCGGTGTCTAAACGATAAGAAACGAGAAATAGAGAGCAGAGCCGCTACCCTGCGAGGTTGAGAAGGGCCGGGAGGAGGTTCAGTGCGAGGAGGAACAGGCCGATTCCTATCGTCGCGTACCTCACGGGCCTTGCTACCCCCTCCGGCAGGTATTCCTTTATGACGTCGTCAAGCATCCTCCCGCCGTCGAGGGGGACGAGCGGGAAGAGGTTCATGAGGCCTATTCCTATGTTGAGGACGTAAATCCAGTACAGGGCGAAGAACAGGGGCAGAACTATTCCTTCGTGCCCCACACGGGAGGCGACGTGCTGGACGGGGTGGATGCCTATGAAGCCCTTGCCCGGGTTGTCCGGGTTTTCTGCGAGGGTCAGCTGCAGGTTAAGCTCTTTTCCCTCCCTGAGGACTCTAAGCGTTATTGTCTCTCCCGCTTTCGTTTTGTTCATTACCGTGATGAACTCGTCCATGGTTTTAGTGCTCTCTCCGTTTATGGCGAGGATGACGTCTCCCTTCTGGAGAACCCCGTCCGCGGGGGTGCCCTTTATCACGCCGCCGACTTCTACCCCGTTGGGTGTGAGGAGGGGGCTCACCGCGTAGCTTATGAGGAGCGCCGCGAGGATTGCCGTCAGGACGTTTGCCAGTGAACCGGCCCCGTAAACGCGGAGCCTTGAGCGTAGGGGTGCCTTTAGAAGTTCTTCCTCGTCGGGTTCAACGAAGGCTCCGGGGATAACCGCGAGCAGAACCAGGCCAACCGATTTCAGCGGGAGCCCTTCAGCTCTAGCGACCACACCGTGGCTCAGTTCGTGGACGACCATGACAACCGCGAGCCCTATCAGTCCGTACCAGAGGGGTATCGTGACGCCGGGGATAACGAGCTGGACTCCGGCGGGGCTTTCCTTGGTCTGGAGGGTCTTCAGCGCCGTCGTAAGGAGCATAAAGAAGACGCAGGCCATGCCCATGTAGCCGAGTGCTATTCCGATATCGCTGTAAACTTTCCAGAAACGCCTGTTGGCCCTGGAAACACGGTCTATGAAGCCGAGCAACCTTTTGGTTCTCCACATCGCTACGAGAAAGTCAACGCTCAGTCCCTCTTCTTTCTCCACAGGTGCCCCTGTTTCGGGGTCTACCTCCTTCTTTCCGAACAGCGTGTAGAGGATTAGCCAGAACGCGGTTATTGCCGCCACCACGATGACCACAGTGCTTGCCATGGTTCAACACCTTTTTCTGCTGGGATAACTTGGTCGGCGGGTCTTATAAACGTTAGCGGGCGGGCTTTAAGTAGCTGGAGTGTCCTTGGTGGAGTCCTGCGTCCGACCTTATGTCTCACCTGGATACCGAGGCGGGGGAAATGTATTAAAGGGTGCCAACGAAGAACGGCCTGCGATGATGAGTGATGGGCGAACCGAAGGATGAGGAAGGAAAGGTGATCGCTGAGCAATAAAAATTTGAAAAAGGGTGATTTACTGTCTCTTAATCTTTTTGGCACCAAGAACTGAAAGTGCCAACATCACAAATAGTCCAGGGCCACATATTCCGAGTCCGGACTCTTTTGGGTTTTCTGTCTGTTGTGAGGTGTATGCCACTTTCTCCTTGTTGGATTCCGTAGTGGTTGATTCTTCTTTTGTGTTTTCTGATGAGGATGCAGGTTCCCTGCTTTGAGTGTTAACTTTTGTGAGGGTAACTACAATTTCGTTCTGGACTCCCGGCTGTATGTTTATCTGTTTGATGTACTCCTCGTATCCTTCCATCACGACCCGAATTTCATGAGTTCCTGGTTCAAGTTCGACTGTAATGGGGGCGGACCCGGCGTACCTGTTGTCTATGTATACATTGGCTCCCTGGGGGCTCGTCTGAATCGTTAGCACTCCAAATTCGGGCTCTAGTTTTGCTTCCACTAAAACAGTTGCTCCCGGCCGAACGTCTACCTGTTTTGTAAACTCTTTGTACCCATCCTTCACTATCTTGATGTTATGTACACCAGCCTTGAGCTTTAGGTCGTTGATGGGAGTCGTGCCAACTAGCTCGTTATCTACATAAACCTGTGCTTCTGATGGCTCCGAGCGGACTTGGACTGTACCCCAGTTCGGTTTTAAGGTTGCGGTTATTGATTTTGTTGACCCGGGAGATATCTCCACCTGTGTAACATACTCCTGATAATCTTCTTTTACAATACGGACTTCATGAGTTCCAATGGTTAAATTGAACTCTTTTAAGGGGGTTGTTCCTACTAGCTGACCGTCTATGTAGACATCGGCTCCTGAGGGTTCAGAATAAACGTTCACTAGGCCCCAGTCCGGTTGTAGCCTAATTGTTATAGTGGTGCTCCCTGATACTGTTATCTCTTTTTGCACGGGGAGATAGTGCTCTTTGGTAACTTCAACAATGTGGTTTCCAGGCGTTATCTCTACCGTTACTGGGCTCTTTCCCATGTATTCGCCATCGATACTGACGTCTGCGTTAGTGGGTACAGTGTTTATCGTCACCGTGGATAGGAGTCCCACTTGAAAGTCTATTGAGTAGCCGGCGTCAAAGGACACCTCCCTAATGTCCCACTGAAATGTTTTTGAACCAAACACGTAGTCTACGATAAGCTTGAATCCTTCTTTCATTTTGAACTCTGGATAGAGTTTTACCGTAGTTATGCTATCTGTTGTGTATGGGGCTGGGATGTAAATCGTCGTTTCAGATGACTGGATTGAATATTCCCTGCTACCTGCCCTGAACTTTAGAATTGGTTCCTCTAGTAATGCATATATTTCTCCACCGGCCAGTATCTTGAAAGTTGCTATATGTAACTCCTCGTAGCCTCCTATGTTCAGGTGTGCTGTTGAAGTTTTGATTCTCTCATCGTTCACGTACATCTCCCACTCCACGGCCACGTCGTTAATTTGTATTCTCACAGGTATTTCACGGGCTTTGCGGGATATGTACTTTGGACGGCTAATTGTGCATTGGACTTTGACAACCGTTCTTTCTGTTACCTTTATCCCCACTCCAGCAACCCAACTTCGAAAATCGTAGTTGGGTCTCCCGTGAACACTATGTTATATGTGTTGTCTATCCACTCGGTGCTGTATGGTTGGGATGCGCTGACTGTGGGCAACTGTATAGTGAGACTACTAATACCAAGAAGCAAAAGAACAACTACAACTATGCCACCACCTTTTTTGGAGTTCCCTGTCATATTACTCACTCCTCCCAAGTTTTTTGGAGTGTATGTATCTCTTAGCAAATGATTTTAGAACAATTAGTTTTTAAACTTTAATTACATCCTCTGTGTTGGGATGATGAGTTCAGCCTTGTCCGAGCTGTGACGAGGGAGTGACGGACTGACCGCGAGCCTAATTGAATTCTGCAATTTTTATGGGGGCCCTCTGGGTGAGTGTGAAGAAGTAGAGACGGAGTAGAGGGTGTTGCCGATTAGACTCCCATCATTACGTCTCTCAAATCCCTCAAAAACTCCTTCAGGTGCTCCTCCCTGACGTGGGGCATCAAGACAATCCTGATGTAGCCGCGGTGGGCGCTGATTCCCCAGCCCCTTCTCTTCAGCTCCTCTTCCACCGTTTCGAGGTTCTCCGTGCCGAAGGAGACGATGTTGAGCACGGGCTCGCGTATCAGGTACACGCCGGGGATTTTCTTCAGCTCGCCCGCGAACCACCGGCTCAGCTCCATAGCCTTTCTCACGATTTCCTTGTAGCCCTCGAAGCCGAGGTGCTTTATCATCGCCCAGACGGCCAAGGCGTTTGCGCCCGGCCTCGTCCCGGTTATCGTCGCCTGCCATATCCTTCCTCCCGCGAGGTAAGGGGCCAGAACGCTTATCGCGTCTATGTATTTCTTCTCCCTGAAGATTATTCCCCCGGCCGGAATCGGCACCATGCCCATCTTGTGGGGGTCTATGGTGATGCTCTTCACGCCCTTCAAGCGAAAGTCGAAGTCCGGGATATCGTAGCCGAGGGCCTTCGCGAAGGGAATGACAAAGCCCCCAAAGGCGGCATCAACGTGGAGTGGAAGCCCGTAGTCGAGAGCCAGATCGCTGAGCGCAGGGATGTCGTCCACTACTCCGAGGCCGGTTGTCCCGGCTATTCCGACGATTCCAATGGTGTTGTCCGTAATCTTACTCTCCACGTCCTTGACGTTGACGGTGTAGTCCTCGTTGAGCTCCGCCCACACGAGCTTGACCCTCAGCATCTCGCCGGCCTTGATGAACGAGAAGTGCGCGCTCTTTGGCAGAATCAGCTCTGGTTTTTCAACATCGGCTAAATTGCGGAAGGCCCTCACGGCCAGGATGTTCGCCTCGGTACCCCCGGAGACTATGTGTCCGTAGCCCCTTTCGAGGCCGAGAAGACTGGAAAGCATCTCGATGGCCTCTTCCTCAACTTTCCTGCTCCCCACGTGGAGCCCGGGGTCTCCGAGGTTTCTGTCTATGAACTCGGTGATTACCTTTATCGCAAAGGGGTGGGGGTAGGTGCACATGGAGCCGAGAATCCTTCCGGAGTCGAACGTTAAATCTTCGGCGGTTTTCCGCCTTAACTCACTCAGCACTTCCTCCTCGCCCGCTCCCCGCTCTGGAAACATGCTCTCACCGGTGGTCGCTCTCAGGATAATGATTTAAGCTTTTGCCTTTTGAGGTACGCCTTGAAGAAGACCGGCGTCGTGAGTGCCGTCAGCATGGAGACTATGATGACGCTGGCGAAGAGGCCCTGGTCTATCAGCCCGGCATTGAGGCCGAAGGTCAGGATTGCCAGCTCAAGGCTTCCCCTGCCCCCCATTCCTATGCCGACAGCTATGGAGTCGTCCCAGCTGAGGCCCGAAAGCTTTGCGCCGAGACCGCAGCCGATAAGCTTTCCGAGGACTGCCGAGACGTAGAGGCCGGCTATCAGCGGGAGGCTGACCTGGTTCAGGGGCGGGTTGAACATCAGGCCGACATAGATGAAGAAGAGCGGGATGAAGAACTCGGTAAGGACTACCTGCAGGTCTTCGATCAGCTCATTGAGCTTAATCCTAGTTACGACCAGGGGGTCTTTCCTCTCACGGAGCCTGCTTATCGTTAGACCGGCGAGGTAGGCGCCGATTATCTGGTTGAGGCCGATGTTCTCCGCTATTATGGCGAGCAGGAAGGTCAGTATGAGGGTGAACGTGAAGAACACGTTGAGGTTCCTGACGATGTTCCTGAACCACCCGGCCTTCTTGAAGACGAACTCAGAGATGAGGAGGGTTGCGGCTATAAAGGAGAATATCTTGAGGGTGAGCACTCCAAATGCCTGCAGGTTGAGGCTCCCCTTCGCCATCGCCGTGACGATGCCGATGAGGTAAACGGCGAGTATGTCGTCGGCGAAGGCGGCGCCCATGAGTACGGAGGAGATGACCCTCTTCACCCTCTCCTTGACGAGGACACCGCTAGTAACCTCTATGGCCGTGTTTCCGAGGGTAACTCCGATGAATATGGCAGCTGCCATGCCCTTTCCGAAGAAGGAGACTGTAAGAAACCCCAGCACGAAGGAGACCGCAACTCCCAGGGTCGCCACGACTACAGCTTTCTTGGTGTTCTGGGCTATCGCCGAGAAGTTGCTCGTCAGCCCCATGTAGAGCATCATCATTATCAGCCCGAACTCCGCGAGAACCCTGAGCTCCTCACTTGGGTGGACTACCCCAAGGGCAAACGGCCCGAGGGCTATTCCGGTGAGCACATGCGCCAGTATCGGGTGTATCTCAAACCTCTCGAAAAACCATTCGAGGCTCTTAGCGGTAACGAGTAGAACCGCAAGGGCAGCCAGGAACTCCACGTCATCCCCTCCTTGCGATCAGGGCCCCAATTATCCAGAGCACCATGAGCAGAACTGCCAAAATCGAGACCAGTGTGACAGCTTCCCTGTTCGTGCCGAAGACTATCGGAATGGGGCCTATCATTATCACGCCTCCGCCCTCGACTTCCCCTTCTCCTCCCAGGGCGGAAATCAGAGTCCCCAGGAACACTAGAAGGAACCCTATGAATATCAGGGCTATGCCCGCTATGATAAGCGTATCCCCCCTCATCGAACGATTATCTGTGGCGCTTTCTTTTAAACCTTCCCCCGAACACTGGCTTTTGTTATGGTGGGGCTTGGGGGAATGTTAAGGTTTAAAATGCCTCCACCGAACTACCTGTATGCTTGTGCTTGTTGACCTCGACGACACCCTCTGCAACACGTGGGAGGCCGGGAAAAGAGCAATGCTCCGCGCTATTCCCTTTCTCCTGCGCAGGCGCAAGTTCAGGGCGCTCTTCTACTTCCTCACTGCCAGGTATAGGGGGCTTGAGGGCCTTAAGAGGCTCCACACTCTCGACCTCCACGAGCTCGTGGAGGAGCTGTTTAGGGGGATATACCCCGGAATAAGTGGGGAGGAGCTTGTCGAGTTCTCGGCCTTCCTTGAAAATCACTTTTTCAGACATTTGAGGCTTTATGAAGATGCTCTTCCGTTTTTGAGGAGCCTTAAGGGGCTCGGCGCGAAGCTAGTTCTCGTCACTGACTCATCAACCAACTGGCAGAGGAAGAAGCTTAAAGTCCTCGGGATTGAGGAATACTTTGACGACGTAATCATAAGCGGTGAGACGGGACACAGCAAGTTTGAGGACTACAACTTCCGCCTCGCCCTGGAGAGGTTTCCAGACAGCGAAGTCTACGTCGTCGGCGACCGCGACGAGACCGACATGGCCGGTGCGAGGGCAATCGGGGCCGTTGGAATCCTCGTGAGGCGGGGCTACTTCAGCGGCAGGAAGGTCAGAAACGCCGACTACGTTGTTAAAGACCTTTTGGAGGCCCTGGAGGTGATTAAACGTGAGCATAAAAAGAGAAATCAAGCGTAAAGCCCTCCATATTACCGGTCTAACCGTTCCTGCCGTTTACATGGCCTTTGGGAGGGACTTCACCCTCGCATTTGTCGGGCTTGCGTTCCTCCTGTTCGTGATTCTGGAGCCCTTCCGCGTGATTGAGGAGTGGAGGGACAGGATAAAGAAAGAGCTGGGCCTCTACGTCTCCCCGGATGTCCTTGAGAAAATAGAACTCATTGAAAACCACATCGACGAGATAACGAGGGAGCACGAGAGAGACCGCGTTGCCGCGCACATCTACTTCGCGGCGGCGTCCTTCATAGTGGTCTATTTCTTCCCGAAGGAGGTCGCGGTCGGCGCCATAGCCCTCGCGACCCTCGGAGATGCCCTCGCCGCCATAGTCGGGAAGAGTCTTGGCAGGCACCGCTTTTCAAACGGAAAGAGCGTTGAGGGGAGCCTCGCATACTTTCTCGCTGGTCTGGCAGTGCTCACTCCGCTCGTGGGCCTCCCGCTCGCGGTTGCCGGCTCTCTGACCGGGACGATAGCCGAGTTCTACAACCTCCCGCCCGACGACAACTTCTCTAACCAGCTCGCTGTGGCGCTGGCCGTTTACCTGGCGGGACTCGTTATCTGAGCTAAAAATCCAGAAATGTAGAAAAGGGAAGAAACGGGCGGTCACTCTGTGGTGACCGTGGCGAACTGGGTGAATGTATCCGCGTCGCCCCACTCCTGGCCTGGCTCGGTGTCCTTGACCGCGTCCTGGAGCGGTAGCGAGTCAACCGCCGAGTCGCCGGCGCCCTGTCCGGTGACGTAGGCGACAATGTTTATCTCTCCTGGCTTGACGCCGAGGGCTTCCCACGGAATCGCTATCTCAAGGGTCTGGAGGCCGTCTTCTGCTCCGCCGGTGTAGGCGTAGAACCCCACTAACTGGAGGTCCTTGTACTCCCAGCCGGTTCCATTCCAGAGGACGAGCTGGGCGCTGGTTATCGTGCTGGTTCCGGGGTCTCCGAAGAATTCTCCGTTCCAGAAGAAGTACAGCTGAGCGTCTATTCCCCTGCTGAAGCTGACCTTCTTGCCCCAGGAGTCCTGGTCTCCGGTGTAGCCGCCGTCCTTGTAGTCCAGCGAGATGCCGTAGGCAATCCTCCAGGAGGCCCTGTTCTCGGTTGTTAGGGCTATGTAGAGGAACTGGTCGTCGTAGTCAACGTAGAGGGCCTTGAGGTCTGCTCCGTCCTGTCCATAGCCGGCCTCATCAACGGCCACCTGCGGAACGCTCCAGTCGTCTAGGTTTCCGTCTATGGTCTTTGTGAGGTTCTTGGAGAGCTCCTCGAGGTGCTGGAGCTTTTCGAAGTTGCCCTCTTCAACCGTCACCTTTAGAGCTTCCATTTCCTTGAGTACTCTCTTCAGCCCAGTGTATGCGCGGAATATCTTGAGTGAGGCTCCGAAAGCGGCGTTTCCTTTATCAATGCTCTCCTTGCCCTCGTTGTAGAGTTTGAGGAGGTCTGTTACGGTGTCTTCATATTCCCTGACTTTCTCCGCGATTTCATCTGGGAGGGTCGCGTTCTCGAAGTACTCGCGGAGCTCAAGGTAGCGCTCGTAGTCGTTCTTGAAGTGCCAGACTCCGTAGTACCTGTTTAGGGCGATGAAGTTACCCCAGAACTCCTGCAGCTCCATTTTCCTGCGCACTAGGGTGTAGTCTACGGCGTTTGCCTCCTTGACTATACCGTTGGTCTCGATTTTGATGTAGTAGTCGAGGTATCCGTCAAGGACTTCATCCTTTGTAGGCTTGTCGCTCAGCACGTCAACGGCGTCGCTGATGTCGTCGTCGTTGAAGGGGTCTCCAAAGTTCCAGACTCCACCTCCCCAGCTTAGGCCGGTGGCAACCTGGAAGCTGAACTTGGTCGCTCCACCGAAGACCTCCACCGGAACCTTGACCTCAACTGTGTTCGCGGTGAGGTTTACGGCAACGACTGCCCCATTCACTGTGACTATGTTGTTGTCAGGGTCTATGAAGTACAGCATGGACTCAACGCTGTTGCCCGCGGGCATTACAGCGGTGTCGCCGGTGCATCCCGAGCACTTGAGGTTAACCGCCATCTGGATGTCCCACTCTATAACCGAACCCGTGTCCATGCTACCCGCGAAACGCCCGGCTTTTCCACCGTCCCTGTAGTCTATGGGGACGGCTATGAACGTTGCTCCGTTTGCTCCGAGCTTCATGTTGCTCATGTTTCTGAACTTGAAGAGGAAGTAGACGTAGTGGTCGTCCTTTGTAACGGCCACCTCTGTGAGGTCTGCATGGCTTGAAGTGTAGTCGGTTTCTGAGAGATAGATGTCTTTGTCAGTCCTGTGGTCGTTCTCAGCGTCCTTCCAGATGAACGTGCCGCTGACTACGTCGTAGGTGTTGTTTGACAGCTCTGCGGTTGGCCAGTCGTCCGGGTTGCCGTCAACCTCTATTTTTCCAACCCACACCACATCAACGTCCATTGTGATGACGTTGTTGTCCTCGTTGGCCTCCTCGATAAGGTTGTCCTCATCCACCGTAACCTTCAGCGTGTACCGGCCAGTTTCGTTTGGTTTCCACGTGAAAGTGAGCTCCCTCTCCTCTCCGGCACCGAGGTCTACCGTCCAGTTGGAGATGAGTGTGTCGTTTACGTAGGCCCTGACCTCAGCATCGGAGGCCGGAAGGGAACCGAGGTTCTTCACGGTGACACGGTATTCGGTCGTTCTGTTGAGTCCCGCGATAGTGGGGCCGGTTATACTGGCGGTGAGGTCTGCCATAAGGAACCATTCACAGAGAAACATATTGGTAAGTATGTCTTGGTCTGTCCATTCGCTGTTTATGTTTGAGTAGTCTATTGCGGGGTCAATTGGAAGAGTGTCAACTGCAGAGTCTCCGTCATTGTTTCCTGCAATCCATGAAATTATTGCGAACTTTGAACGCTTTCCTCCGAGGGCTGACCAGGGTATTTTTATTTCTATGGTCTGGATTCCTTGGTCTCCTCCGACATAAGCGTAGTCTCCGATGTCTTTTACGTTACCCATGCTTCCCCATCCGCTTCCAGTCCAGTCATGCATTCCCATCCAGGTAATCTCGCCATTTTGAGCTTCAGCGTAGATTATGTAATCTGGGAGGAACTGTCCTGAGAACTGTATATTTTTCGCCCAGGGGTCTGTGGTTCCACCATTGCCACTTCCGGGGTCAACATCGATGGCTATGCCATAGTCTGGCCACCACTTTTCGGTATTGTTCGTTTTTATCGCAATGTAAAGATACTGATCGTCCCATGAGATGTACATCTTGTCTAAGTTAGCTCCAGCCAGCCCATTGTCATGTCCGACAACTACGATGTCGGAGGTGTCCCAGTCGTTCAGGTCGCCATCTATAGTCTTGGGTGCGACTGAGATTTCCGCGAGGCTAGTGAGTATGTCTCCGTCCGTCCATTCTCCGTCTCCAGCTGTCGGGTAATCAACATCGGGATCAACGGGGAGAGTGTCTATTGCCGAGCTGTGGGCGCCATCTCCCGCGAGCCAGGCGATTAGAGCAATTTTCTCTGGGCGCCCGCCGAGGGCCTCCCAGGGGATTGCAAGCTCCACCGTTCCAAATGATGGGTCCGGAGATGATGCGTACTTGACGTTTCCTATCCCAACGTCGTCCCAGCCGTTTCCGTTCCAGTGCTTGAAGTCTCCACCGCCGATTCTCTGGTTCCCGGAGTCGTACCAGAAGTAGAGCTCGTAGTCTATTGCGTAGCCTCCCCCGAAACCGATGTTCCGCCACCAGATGTCCTCAAAACCGTTCGAGGGGTCGCCATCCTGGTCGGCCCCGACGTAGCCGTTCCCAGTTCCGGGGTCGATGTCAATTCCAACTCCGAGGACGGTGTTCCAGTGTTCGGTGTTGTTCGTCTTTATCGCGATGTAGAGGTACTGGTCGTCCCAGGCAACGTAAAGCCTGTCAAGGTTGGCCCCGGCAAGGCCGGTGTCCTGCCCGACCGCTATTAGGTCGCTTGCCGTCCAGTCGTTTAGATTACCATCTATAGTCTTCGTGCCGTACATGGCACTTACAAAACTATCTGTAGGATGCACTAAACCGAGCAGCAACAGAAAAACCAACAGGATTGCAGTTGTTTTTCTCATCGTACCACCCCCAATGTGTGGAAGTCCCACGGGTGTGCAATAGTCACCTACAGTGACAGATGAAAGAAAAGGTTTATATGTCTTTCTTTTAATATCACTGCTAGTGATAACATTGGTCAGAGGGTGGTTGCCATGGTGAACTTTATCTTTGGAATCCACAACCACCAGCCCTTGGGAAACTTTGGCTGGGTCTTTGAGAGTGCTTATGAAAGGTCGTACAGGCCCTTCATGGAGACACTGGAAGAGTACCCGAACATGAAGGTCGCGGCCCACTACTCCGGCCCGCTCCTTGAGTGGCTAGCCGAAAACAAGCCCGAGCACATAGACCTCCTCAGGAGCCTCGTGAAGAGGGGACAGCTTGAGATAGTCGTTGCCGGCTTCTACGAACCGGTACTCGCGGCCATCCCGAAGGAGGACAGGATAGAGCAGATAAAGCTCCTCAAGGACTTCGCAAAGAAGCTCGGCTACGACGCAAGGGGTGTCTGGCTCACAGAGCGCGTCTGGCAGCCAGAGCTCGTTAAGAGCCTCCGCGAGGCTGGGATTGACTACGTCATCGTTGATGACTACCACTTCATGAGCGCCGGCCTGAGCAGGGAGGAGCTCTACTGGCCCTACTACACCGAGGACGGGGGAGAGGTCATAACGGTCTTCCCGATAGACGAGAAGCTCCGCTACTTAATCCCGTTCAGACCGGTCGAGAAGACTATAGAGTACCTCCACAGCCTCGACGACGGTGATGAGAGCAAGGTCACGGTTTTCCACGACGACGGCGAGAAGTTCGGTGTCTGGCCTGGAACGTACGAGTGGGTCTACGAGAAGGGCTGGCTCAGGGAGTTCTTTGACAGGGTCTCAAGCGACGAGAGGATAAACCTCACCCTCTACTCGGAGTACCTCAAGAGGTTCAAACCAAAGGGTCTCGTCTATCTACCCATAGCTTCTTACTTCGAGATGAGCGAGTGGTCGCTCCCGGCCAAGCAGGCTAAGCTCTTCGTCGAGTTCGTCGAGAAGCTGAAGGAGGGGGGACAGTTCGAGCGCTACCGCATATTCGTCCGCGGCGGAATCTGGAAGAACTTCTTCTTCAAGTACCCGGAGAGCAACTACATGCACAAGCGCATGCTCATGGTGAGCAAGCTGGTGAGGGAAAACCCTGAGGCCAGGCACTTCGTCCTCAAGGCCCAGTGCAATGACGCCTACTGGCACGGCGTCTTCGGTGGCGTCTACCTGCCTCACCTTAGGAGGGCCATCTGGGAGAACATCATCAAGGCCAACAGCCACGTTTCCACCGGAAGCTTCGTGAGGGATATTGACTTCGACGGTCGCGATGAGGTCTTCCTTGAGAACGGGAACTTCTACGCGGTCTTCAAGCCCGCCTACGGTGGAGCCCTCTTCGAGCTCAGCTCCAAGAGGAAGGCAGTCAACTACAACGACGTGCTCATGAGGCGCTGGGAGCACTACCACGAGGTTCCTGAGGCGGCCACGCCGGAGGAGGAGAGCGAAGAGGGTGTTGCTAGCATACACGAGCTCGGCAGGCAGATACCTGAGGAGATCAGGCGCGAATTAGCGTACGACAGCTACCTTAGGGCTATCCTCCAGGATCACTTCCTCGACCTGGAGACCACCCTCGACGAGTACCGCCTCAACAGGTACGTTGAGCTCGGTGACTTCCTTGCTGGCGCCTACGACTACAGCCTCTTCGAAGGCGGTGTCGCCCTTGAGCGCGACGGCACCGTCGCAGGGAAACCTGCGAGGGTCGAGAAGACCTTCCACATGACTGAGGACGGCTTCGTCGTGGACTACGCCGTGAGGAGCGACGTAAAAGCTCTCTTCGGCGTCGAGCTTAACTTAGCCGTCCACAGCGTCATGGAGGAGCCCGCTGAATTCGAGGCAGATAAGTTCGAGGTGAACGACCCGTACGGCATCGGAAAGGTCGCCATAGAGCTCGACAAAAAGGCGAGAGTGTGGAAGTTCCCGATAAAGACCCTCAGCCAGAGCGAGAGCGGCTGGGACTTCATCCAGCAGGGCGTCAGCTACACGGTGCTCTTCCCGGTCGGGGGGGAGCTGAGGTTCAGGCTCTCCTTCAGAGAACGCTAGACCCTGAGGGAGACCCCCTCCATGTCCTTTCTTATTGACTTGACGACGTTGAACTCCGACATTCTTCCCAGGGACGACACCCTAATGACCGTCGTGGCAACGTCTTCCAAGAGCCCCAGGAGAAACTTTCTGCTCTCATCTAGCAGGGACGTCTTGATGAGGTGAACCGCCAGCCTGTCCTCGTTTCCAACGTATTGGGCTAGGAGGCTGAGGAGCAGATGAACGTTTTTGGGCACCACCTCTGAAGTCGCGAAGAGCTTCTCGATACCCAAGGCTATCGTTAGAACGGGTGCGTTTTCCTCCACGAACTTCTCGTACGCCTCTTTAAACTTTCCCATCAGTATGACAGGTTCGCTGAGGTCGCTTATCCAGGCAACGACATTTCCGTTCTTTATTTTCCCTCCTATCTTTATGACGTTGACGTTCTCAAACGTCTCGCCATCGAAGCCTGCCAGCTTGGCCTTGGCCTTTATGAGGTGCAGGGAATCAATGACATCAACAACGAGAACTGTGTATCCTTTGGAAAGTCCCCAGGTTATGAGGTGGTGCAACCCAAAGTACTGGTCTTTAACGTCCGTTCTCTCTATCAGCACGATTTCCCCCGGCTTTAGTGAATCCCATAGGCCGTTGATGACGTTCCCGAGCATTCGTCCACCCCCTTTGATAACTTTGGGTTAGTTTATGCCCTCGGGGTATATAAACGATTCGAAATACCATCGGGGGGGGCTAAATAAAAAAAGAAAACCCGTTTGCAAGCCATTACATTTTTCTTTCGAAAGCCCGCTTCCGAATGAATGGGCAAACCATCTTAGAGGTCTACCGTTTACCCAGCGGAAGCCTCGGATAGGGTGGCCCTCATCACAGCTCAGGGCCCGAAAGTCTCCTCATCGGTGCGAACTCCAGCAGTGTGTAGGCTGCGATTATTGCCCATGCGAGGGCCGAATAGTAGCGGAGTTTGATGAATGGGTCAATGAACGCGGCGCTGATTTCAGAGCTTCCAGCCCCGACGCTTACGAGCGTAAGCCCCGTCCTGTCGTCCCTTACGACATTGGCCTCGCGCCCGTTTACCTTTACTTTCCAGTGGGGGAAGTAAGCCTCCGATACCCTTAAGAGCACGGGCTTTTTGGCCGTTATCCTGAACGAATACCGGCCGTCCCCGCGGACGAGTTGGTCTATCTGAATCCGGGCCTCCTCTTGGGGGATAAGGCTCTTCAGGACTTCCAGCTCGTACTGGGAGCCCGTGTAGGCTATGTGGTACAGGAAGTTGCCTCCGAGGACGTAGAGGGTTCCGTTTCCAATCTGTTTGGCCCCTATCAGCGTCCACTTTCCCATGCTCACTATTGGGCTCACGTTCGTGAACACCGGCCCGTACCACGGGAAATCCCCGTACCTGAAAGACGCGAAGCGGGAGACGTTGTAGACCTCGGAGGAGAGCTCTGAAGCGTTTATCGGCCTTACCTGAGCTCTGACTCCGAAGAGCGTGTCTGTGCTTTCAGGGACCCATATGAGCGTCCCTCCGCTTTTTACGAACTCCCAGAGATTTTCTGCCGTGTGGTTGTCCGGGTTGCCTGAATAGATAACGGCGATTACCCCCGAGAGGTTCGAGGGGAGCTCTTCGGTGTACGCGTAGTCGAGGGGCAGGTCATAGAAGTGGCCGGCCATGAGGGTTGAAACCGGCTGGACGAAGCTCACGTTGGAGTCATAGACCCTGCACCCTCCTACGGTATGTCGGTATGTGTAACCGTAGGGTGCGGTATCCGTGCAGCTTATGAAGAATCTCACCGCGTATGCTCTGAGATACGGAGTCGCGTTCTTTCCTGTCTCCAGGAGAGACCACATCCGCCATTCTCCGTCTCCGGCGGGGTTTCCCTCATGGTACCAGCCATTCATTGTACCCTTTGAACTTAGAACAGGAAGGTAGCTGTAATGGGCAACCCCTAAAAGGGGGTACAGTGTGAACCTCCAGTCGTCCCCGGGCTGTTCTCTGAGAAATCTTCCAATCTCAACTAAATTTTGGGGGTAAGGCCCAATATCGGGCATTAGCACCGCTGTTGGAATTGCCGCAATAAGCACCAGAGCGAGTCCAGCAATGGCTTTTGGCCTCGGCTTCATGCCCTCAAGGGAGTCCGCTACAATCAGGGGCACTAAAATTGATGTAACGTCGAGCCATCTGTATGGCGGGATGAGTGATACAATGGGAAGGTGGTAGAGCCATCTGGTTGGGGAATACTGGCCGAGTGATAGGTACGCGAATGTCCCGATCAGTGTAACTTTTTTTGTATCCAATTTCTGCCTCCGGATTCCGATTGCCACTGCTGTGGCCAGTAATGCCACCATAAAGATTCCTGGGGGAGTTATGAACCGGTCGGGGGACACGCTGTATCCATGAAAGAGCCATTTGTTTGTGGATATGTTCCAAAAGTGTGTCCATTCCCTGTCATAGAAGAAAGGTATGTACCAGAATGCGGTGAGAAAGATTACCGCCCCCGTGACCCTCAGGGCGTTCCCGATAGCACGGAGCTCCGTAAGGCTCTCCCAGTGCAGTGCGAGTGCGAGGATGAGGAGGGGAATCACAATTGAGTGGTGGGTGATGACGACCAGCGAAATCGAGAGGGCCGAGAGGAGCAGGTATCTCTCCCTGTATTCCCGCAGGAGGAGGACTCCGAGGAGGAAGAGAGGGGCAAGATGGATGGCGTTCGCCCTAGGGAAGTTGCCCTCGATGTACGCGACGCCGAGGTGCCACGGGAAGAGCAGGAAAACGAGCGGTGCTACGTAGGGCTCTTTTTCAAGCCTCTTCAGGTAGGTATGCAAGGCGAGGGCACCGAGGAACGCCGTCAGCATGAGGGTCGCCGCGTAGCCCCTGACTGCACTCCCAAAAACCTTCCCGAAGAAAGCCGCGATAATGTACGAACCGGGGGGATAGAACCTGAGGAGGGGGAAGCCCGCATACCATTCCTCTATCCACGGCTCCCAGCCGTCCTCCATTAGCTTGTGGACTTTAAAGAGGTGTCCGAGGCCGTCGCCCTTCAGGTCGGGGTTGGCTGGGGCGAAGAAGAGGGGCAGGAACTCCACCACTGAGACAGCAAGCAAAAGGAGGACGTACCCCCGCTTCATCTCCCTGCCTCCAGGATTTCAATGAGCTCTGCTATCCCCTGAACTGTCGCAGAGAAGAGCCAGTTCGTCCCGTCCCACCCAATCCAGAGCCCTTCTCCGGCATGGGTGATGCCAATTCTTCCCCCTGGAACCTCTATGAAGGCCTCTTTCGGGAGTTCCCGGCCGGGCAGGATTCCCACAACGAGGGCCTTTCCAAGGTACTGGGTGAGGCCTAAAATTCTCTTTAGAACGCTTACAGCGGCTTTCTCCTCGAACCACACAAAGATTTCTCCCGTTTTGTATTCGTGGGTCACCCTGCACCTGCGCCCACCCAGAAGAAATTCGGCAAAGTACCTTTCAGTGCTCTCGCTTTTGAGCGCCCCCTCACCGGCCAGCTCCCTGGCCAGCCTGCCCGCGTGAGATGCCCCTATGATTTTTATCCCTGCCATTTTAACCAGAGGGTATATATACTTCCAGAATAAAACCCTTGTGATGAGGCCGTCCCTCAAGTTCCAATCAGTGCTTTACCTGTACATTCTCCTGCTGGCGGGGCTCTCCCTGTTGATTCCGGTTCCTTACATACTTGAGGCAGTCCTGTTTTTCCTGTTCGTCATGGTCTCGTCGGGCCTCGTCTTCTACACGCTCCTCATCTTTGCCACCCAAAGGGACTATCCGGCGAGGCCGAAACCAGTTCCCAGGGGTTTCTTTGAGCCAACGGTTTACGTCCTCATTCCCGCCCACAATGAAGAGGCGGTCATAGAGAAAACGGCCCGTTCTGTGCTTAACCAGGACTACTCAAACTTCAAGGTCTTTCTGATAAACGACAACTCCACCGACCGGACGCTTGAGGTAATGAAGAAAATCGAATCGGCCTGGAGGGGCAAAGCGGTTGTCATCAACGTCCCGTCCCACAGGGGACGGAGCAAGCCGAGGGCCCTGAACTACACCCTTGAGGTCATAGAGGCCGCGTTCAAGTGGCCTGACTACATTTTTATTCTCGATGCGGACTACCTCCTCGGGCCTGATGCTCTGAGGACTCTCGTGGGCATCATGGAAAGTGCCCCCAACTACGTCATTGGGGTGCAGGGTAACGTCAGGCCGAGAAACTGGAACAGGAACTTCATCACCCGCTTTATAACCCTTGAGAGGCTCGTGGGCTTTAACGTTGCCATAGAGGGGGACATGAAGCTCAATGAAAATGGAAAGTACGGCGGAACGGTCGCTCTTCTCCGCTTTTCGCATCTCCTTCGCCTGGGCAAGTTCCGTGAGGACTCCGTTACCGAGGACACGGACCTCTGGGCGAGGGCGCTGATAGAGGGCTACCGCTTCTGGTACTACCACGGTGTTACTGGCTGGGAAGAGGCCGTCGAGACGATGAAGGACTACATCAAACAGCGCTCCCGCTGGGCGCAGGGACACCTCCAGGTCATGCTTGAATACTACTGGCCAGTCCTGAGGAGTTGCTCTGGCCTTACTGAGGCCTTCATAGAGCACTTTTACATGATGAGCTACCTTGTGCCGGTGTTCTGGTTCCTCTCGGTTCTTCTCAACGGCTACCTCGTCCTCTCGGGGGGCGTTCCCCTGGCCCTCGCCAGGCCCAGACTCTTTCTCGTGATTTCAGTCCTCGCGTTCCTTGTCTTCTGGGTCTCGGTTGCCTATTCGAACTGGCTTGAAAAACGGAGAACTGGGTTTGGAGTCCAGTGGTGGTTCGTTGGGGCTTACCCCGCTTACTTCCTTCTCTTCGTCCTTGCGGGGGTTGTTTACACGATGCGTGGCCTGCTGAGGCTCCTCGCCGGCAGGCTCCACTGGGAGAAGACGAGGCGCTTCACTTAAAGGGGTCTTTCAGGGCAATCCTGTCGAGGTCTCCGGTAAGGACTTCCGAGTACAGGAAGGAAGCTGCCTTCAGGTTCTCCGCGAGCCCCTGAAGTACATGTTCAAAGACTCCCTTTAGGATAAGCATGAGGGCGAGGGGACTGTAGCCGCCCTGAACGAGGTCTGCGGTTATAAAGACCAGACCCGTGAGTATGTGGAGCACTGCGTAGCCACCGAGGGGAGGGGAATAGCGGCTGAAGAACCGCCAGTACACCGTGAAGCGTGTTCTCCTGAGCTCCTCCTCCAAGTCCGAGTTCATGAGCGCCGAGGCAGTGAAGAACGCCCACGCTGTCAGGTATATGAGCGCGGGGGCTGTCCGCCCCGTCGCTGCGTTTATGCCGGCCATTACTGCCGAAACTGCCGAGCATGCCCACAGGAACACCTTATACGCTCCCATAGCGCGTATGAGTGTTTTTCTGAGCCTCGGGAACGTGGCGACTACCCTCATCTTTTCACCCTGAAGTCTATCGGCTCTTCAAGGCGCCAGAACCTGCAGAACGAGCAGACTTCTCCGCTCGACGGCATGCCGCAGACTCTGCACTCTCTCAGCTCCGCCTCCTGAAGTTCGGCCTCGAAGAGGTGCCTCTTTCGTAGAAAGCCCTTGACGAAGTTGATTTTCGTCCCGGGCCTCTTCTCTTCCATCTCGTTGAGTATCTCCTTGTATTCAATCGTTGTCGCTCCAACGGAATAGGGACACTCCTCCATCATGTACTCGATGCCATTAGCGAGAGCGTAGGCCACCACTTCCCTCTCTGTGACCTCGTACAGCGGTTTGACCTTCTTCACGAGCTTGCCGTTGAACTGGCTCGGCGTCACCGGCCCCTGCTTCGCTAAGTACTGTGTGTTCCAGTGCATCATGTTCGAGAAGATGAAGCTCGCCTCGTCGTCGAGGTTGTGGCCGGTGGCGACGGCGTCAAAGCCGTTGTCGTAGGCGAACTTGTTGAAGATGTAGCGCTTCGTTAAACCGCAGTAGGAGCAGGTCGGCCTCCTTGTCCTAACTTCTCCGATTCCTTTGCCGAGAAGCTCTTTGACGCGGACTATGTGAAGAGGAACCCCTAAGGCCTCGCACTGTTTCTTAGCGTAGCTCTCGCTCTTTTCCGAGTACTCGCCGATTCCGAGGTTTATGTGGAGGCACTCTATGTTGTAGCCGAGCTTCTTGAGGATGTAAGCGGTGACGGCCGAGTCCTTGCCACCGCTGACGACCACAAGAACCCTTTCATCTGGTTTGAGCATTTTGTAGCGCTCTATCGTTCGTTTGACCTTTCTCTCGAAGTACTCCTTGAAGTGCTCCTCGCAGAGGTACATCTTTGGGTAGTGAAGCTTGATGAAGGCTGGTTTCTTACAGAACTTGCATCTCATCGGCATTTTTCTTCACCTTAGAACCCTTCTTTTAGGCTAATTAAATGTTTGTGGTGACGTAGCAAGGCATATAACCTTTGGGAACGAAGCTTACTATTGAAAATGGAGGGTTCCGGCCATAAGGTTGGATACAATCGTTGCACCAATTCTAATAGCGGTTCTTGTTAGTGTCGTTTTTTCATCTGCGTGCATTGAGGGAGGGGGTACTGCGACCCAAACGCCCAAGGAGCACGTTACATCGAGGGTTCCTTCAGGCACTGGTACTGACACGATAGTATCTAAGGAGGTGGACTCCGATGGGGATGGCCTCTCAAATTGGGATGAAATAAACGTTTATAGGACGGATCCTGACAGGAAAGACACGGATGGCGATGGTTTGGACGATGGTGAAGAGGTTAAGATTGGGACTAACCCATTGGGGGCCGACACGGATGCGGATGGGATCCCTGATGGAGAGGAACTTGAACTTAAAACTAACCCCTTAACCAATGACACCGATGGCGATGGGTTGAGTGATTACAGGGAAGCCTTTATCTTGAATACGAGTCCGGGCCTCGAGGATACTGACGGTGATGCTCTTTTAGACGGCGTGGAGTTATCCAAAGGAACCAACCCGTTGAAGGCCGACACGGATGGTGATGGTCTCAGCGATGGAGACGAGGTTCTCACCTACGGAACGAATCCCTTAGTGAACGATACTGACCGGGATAACTTGACAGATGGGCGGGAGGTTTTAGTCTACTACACCAATCCCCTCATGATGGACACCGACGGGGATTACCTGCCTGACGGATACGAGGTTGGGATTGGAACCGACCGACTCATGACTGGAGGTACGAAGGAACTGAAACAGACGCCCTCAAATCCGCCCTAAGTTTTCTGCTGAGAAAAAAGTTGAGAATATCTCATCGCGCTTTTTGGGGTATACTTCAGCCCTTGACTGGGCGTGGGCGGTTTTGGGGTGGATTGATGAAAATATCGAGTACAACTATACAAAGGCGGAGTACGTGAACCAAAGTGTTGAGTTGTGGGACTCTCTTAATGAGAGCGAAAAGGAACGGTACCTCAACCTTACAATGCTCCAGGCTACCAACGACACGGCTTTTGCCCTGCGTAGCGGGATATGCACAGACTACGCAATTCTAACCGCCGACCTCCTCCTCGACGCCAACGTTAGTCCAGTTTACGTTCTCAGCATCGACTACTGGAACCAAACGATAGGTCACGCAACAGTAGCGATAAAAATCAACGGCACGTATTTTGTCCTCGATCAGGAACTCCCGATAATCCCCCTTGGCAACTACTACTGGTACTCAATCGAGAGGGGTATGGGCGAAATAGAGAACGTGACGTTCTACAGGATTTCTCTGGACGGGAAGGGTGAGGTTAACGTGGAGAACTGGACGTGGGCCTGTGAGAGGCTTGGAAGTATGGCGTACAGAATGACCTGGGAGGACATTGGGCTAATCGAGAATCTAACTGAGGAGCTACTCCTTGAGAGGTATCCTCAATACCACAGGGATGTGAGGCTGAAAGAGAACGCTGAATCTGACTTTGAATCGCTGGTGAACACTGGACGACCTGCCAATAATTATCTTCCGTATGGATTTACGGAAGGGTGGGTTTTATACGGGATATCCGATTTGGCGCTTTATTACCATCCCCTACTGGCGGAGAAGCTCGTCCGCTATTACTGGCTGGGGCCTCGGTTCGGGGAGAAAGTGAATGGGATAAACCGCTGAGGGAGTGCGACGCCTACTACATGAAGATAGGTCTTATCAACGATGAAATTAGGATATCCGCACATACAGGCGACTCCTGGAGCTATCCCGGGTTAGTGATTGTATTGGAGGTGGCAAGGTAAAGGGAGCCTGCTGTTCTCTCTTGTTGAGTTTTCTATTTTTTCTTTCAGTTATGGCTTTTTGAAGCCCCTCCCACTGTGAGGGCTCTTCTTAATGTCATCTATGTGATGTTAGCCTTGTTTTGTGGGGGAACCTTCGGTATTAGCCTCTCCTTATCTTAAACGGATACCTGCCCTTCTTTTTTGCCACGATGGCGGCGTAGTAGAACTTATCCTTCCTCCACTCCTCGGCTATGCGCTCGGTGCTCTTCATCAGCTTGATGTAGACTTCGTCGATGTTGTTGTATTCCCTTACAACCGGCCGGCCCTGCTTTGCTGTCCTTACCTTAATCTTTGGAACGTTCTTTTTGAAAGGAAATATTCCTCTTTGTTCATATTCTACTCCCCCGAATTTACCCGCGTAGGCTCTCCCCTCACTGTCCACTATGATAATCGTTGCGCTCTTGGGCATGTTCTCCAGAAGAGCGCGTTTGTCTATCTTAACGGCGTGCTTGATGGCCACTTTGGTGTTCTGGCGGTTTTTTGGAGTTATGTTGTACTCAGGGTCTTTGAACATTCTGACGATGTTGAGCCCCCTGCTGAGCTCAAGCTCCTCCTCCCATTCTCTTTCCTTTCTCCAGGACAGAACCAGGTATGCAACCGCGGACCCGATGACCATGGCCAGGGCTTCCACATAATCACCCGTGACGTAATTTTATCAGGACTTTAAGAAGTTTTTCTGTCCCGGCTGTTTGGAATATCATTAGGGGAAATAAAACAGAAAAGATGCTGTAATCTCGCTGTTTTCTTCTCCGCATTACTTAAGCTCTATCTCGCGCCCTTCCTCTCCAATTTCAAGAGATTTCAGGACTGTGAGCTTTGTCTTTTCCGTGAATGCCAGAACCCGCGTGAAGGCCTCCTCAAGGAGGGCCAGGTACCCTTTATCCGCGATCTCCCCGTTGATGAAGTAGAAGGCAACTTTCCGGGGGTTTCCGAGGAATGCGGACGCCATGTCTGCGAGTGCCAGTATAAAACTCCTGTCCCCGTTTTGGAGGGGGACGAGTCTCTCGGGGTTCATGATGAGGGCTACAGTAAAGTCGTTTTTTGAGTACAACCTCTGCACAGTCTTGGTTACCTTACTCATAAAGATTCCCGGGTCATTGTACGGGTTAACGTCCAGCACCACGTTGCCCCAGCTTGAGACCCCTCCCACCTTTATTCTTCTGATGTTGGTGGGAACGCCGCTGCCTGAGAGCCTGAGCCACCTGAGAACTATCAGGCTGGAGTCTATCACGTCAATAAGAAGGATTCTGTCCCAGCCGTACTTCTCGCCAATTCTGTAGAATGCGAGGGGATATGCTGACAGGGAGGTGTGTTCGATGAGGACGCTCTCCCCGGGAGAAATCCTTGATAGGTACTCCTTAAAGTCCATTTTCAGTCACCCCCGGCGACTTTAAGAGCTGGACGTTCCTGCCGTCTATTTTCACCACGTAGTCAGAGTCCAGTTCAAGCCCCTTCCTGAGGTACTCGGAGGCGATGTCCGTGTTGAGGAACAGAAAGTTGGTTCTGTTCTCTATGGTCAGGTATCTTCTTGTTACTCTTTCAAAATACCGCTCCAGCTTGGGGGGGTTGTCTATGAATGGAAATGAGAACTTCTCCATCCCCACTACTATCGTGTGGTTCCTTGACTGCTCTGGGACTCTCCTTGCGAGCTGGCCATAGGCCGCGAGGTGGTAGTCAAAGTCTTCCATGACATCAACCCGTCCTATGAGCTTTCCTGTCTTAACGACGCCCCTTTCCTTTATCACTGGAACGTCACTGATGTCCAGCTCCTTCCCCTCAAACTTCAGGTTCTGGATAAAAATGTGAAGGGTGTCCCAGATATCGACTATAAGGGGGGTTATACCTTTCTGCCTCCACCTGTTGACAATTTCAAAGAACGTCAGTTCGGGGTGGCCCTTCGATGGGTACTCCACCAGGATTATGCCCTCTCTGGCGTTTGTGAGGGCATCAAGGATTGTATTCATATACACCACCCAGAACTAAAATACAGTGTCAATGCATAAATACTTTTCTCAATGCTCTTCTATGTGTGTTAATGGTTAGCGTATATGGGAGAATTGGGAAAAAGTAGTGATGGGAGTCAGCTGAGCGACTCTATCTTTTCCTTCCAGTTCCCCGGCTTCCTGAAGTCCTTCTCGGTGTAGAGGCCCTCCTTCTTGAGTATTCCCCTCGCGGCGAGGAGGCCGGTGGCGGCTGCGTTTACTATGTCCCTGCTCAAACCGGCTCCGTCTCCAGCGGCAAAGATGCCCTCGATGCTCGTCTCAAGGTTCTCGTCTACCTCGACCTTCATGGCATAGTACTTGATTTCCGGCGCGTAGAGGAGTGTGTGGTCGCTTGCAACGCCCGGAAGAACGCGGTCGAGCTTTTCCAGGCCCTCTATGATGTTCGTCACGACACGGTGCGGTAAAGCCATCGCTATGTCTCCCGGCGTTACGTTCTTTAAGGTGGGCTCGACGTCGCTCCTCCTTATCCTCGCCCACGTGCTCCTCCTTCCCCTCCTCAGGTCGCCGAGGCGCTGAATGAGGGGCTTCCCACCGCCTATCGTGGTAGCTAACTGCGCTATGCTCTTGCCGTAAGCTGTCGTGTCCTCAACGGGCTCGGTGAGCTCTATCCTGCTCAGGAAGGCGAAGTTGGTGTTGTTGCTCTTCTTCTCGTGCATCGAGTGACCGTTTACACCGACGTAGCCGTCGTAGCGCTCCTCGACGACGAAGCCGTTCGGGTTGGTGCAGAAAGTCCTCACGAAGTCGTCGTAGGTGTCGGTGTAGATGTGGAACTTGGGGTCGTGGTTTATGCTCGTTATCGGCTCCATGACTATCGCCGGAACCTCAACGCGGACGCCAACGTCAATGGGCCCGTGCCTCGCCTTTAGGCCTATCCTCTGGGCCACCTCGTGGAACCAGTCCGCCCCGCCCCTTCCGGGGGCAACGATTATGTAGCGGGCTTTAATCTCGAAGACGTCCTTTCCGCGCCTCACTTTGACCCAGCCCTTTCCGAACTCCAAAGCCTTCGTCCAGAGGAGAAACTTGACCCCTTTGCTCTCCAGATACCGCTTTATGTCGTCTATGACCTCGGGCGTCCTGTCGGAGCCTATGTGCCTCTGGATTATGGGTATGAACTTCACTCCCGCCTGTGCCGCCTTCTGCTCCCAGTACTTCACCTGCTCCGGGTTCCCCTTGAAGAGGTTCCTCGGTGCTTTATGCTTTAGAAAAATCTGGTCAACTTCCCATACGAGCTGCCAGGCGTAGTTCTCATCGTTCGTCAGCTCGGTTAGGTCACCGCCAATGTCCGGACGGAGGTTTATCGTGCCGTCGCTCAGACCGCCGGCGCCGCCGACACCGCTCATTATGTGGCAGGGCTTGCACTCGACACAATAACCGAGCTCGTACATCGGACAAACGCGCTGCTTGACGTCGCCGCCTTCATCTATGACGAGAACGCTCAGGTCGCTCTTCTCCGCCAGCTCGTAGGCCGCGAAAAGTCCAGCGGGGCCAGCTCCAACAATAACGACGTCGTAGGTCTTTCCGTCTCCGGTTCCAGAAACCATATTTCCCTTACCGGTGTCTCTGGGTTGTTCCTTAAAAAGTTTTTGGCAAATTCCTGGTTAATCTGTTTTCATTTTTTCCCTGCTATTAACACGAACTTGCCAAAAAATCCCCGAAACCTTTAAACACTTTTGTGTATTATTAAATTCAGTGGGTGCATTATGGAGCAAGTAAAGACCTTTGAGAATAACAAAGCTACAAAGGCCAAGAAAGTGAAGATAATCCACAGCAAGCGCAGAATGATACAGCTCCAGCGCAAGGAGGAGCTCAGCCACAACATCCGCTACATCTCCAAGGTTCCCGTCAGGCTGGTCATGGACAGGGAGTTCCTGACGCTTCACCCTGAAGACCCCCTATCAAAGCTCGTGCAGAGCCTCAGGGACGAGGAAAGCTCCGCTGTCATCGTTGATAATGAGGGCAAGCTCCTTGGCTTCGTCACCATGAAGGACATTCTCCGCTTCTTCGAGCCCCCCAAGAGGTACTCCATAGTCGGTGTCGGCCTGCTGAAGAAGTATTCCATTAACCGTGCCTCCCGTGTGGGGGACATAATGGTTCGCAGGCCCGTAACCATCCACGTCAATGACAACCTCGGTCGGGCGATAGGGATAATGCTCGAAACGGGAAAGCACCACCTCCCGGTTGTTGACGATGAAAACCGCGTCCACGGCGTCCTTGAGGTCAAGGACATAATCCGTCTGATTCGCATAGTCTCCTCGTGAGCCTCTAAAAACCAAAGCGGGATGATAATCATGGACGTGTTCCTGGAGCTGGCGCTGATACTCGTAGTTGCAAAGCTGTTCGGCTACCTCACAGTTCGCTTTGGGTTTCCTGCGGCCCTCGGCCAGCTGATTGGTGGCATTTTAATAGGTCCGTCACTGTTAAACTTGGTGGCATATGATGAAGGAATTAAACTAATCGCTGAGCTCGGCGTCGTCATGCTGCTTTTCCTGGCAGGCCTCGAAACCGACATCGAGGAGTTCAAAAACGTCGGTGTTCCCGCCTTCATAGTGGCAGTTCTTGGCGTTATAATCCCATTTATTCTTGGGTACGTCAGTGCCCTTGCATGGGGGTATTCCCACCTCCAGGCACTATTCTTGGGTGGAATTCTGACTGCCACGAGCGTCGGTCTGACAACGAGCATCCTTATGGAGATGAAAAAGCTCCGTACAAGGGTCGGCACAACGATTCTCGCGGCTGCCGTCGTTGACGACGTCCTTGGTATCATAATTTTAACGGTTCTCGTCGCCATGAACACAAAGGGGAGCGTTTATCCCGTGGACGTCCTTATAATCCTCGGTGAAGTTGTCCTCTTTTTCATCCTTGGTCTCCTCCTTGGCAGTCCCGCGGTAAAGGAAGCCCTGAGGGCGTCTGAGAGAATAAACCTGCCGGAGACGGTAACGGCCTTTGCAATAGCCATAATGCTCATTTTTGCCTACATCGCCGAGCGGTTCCAGCTGGCGGGCATAACGGGCGCTTACCTTGCCGGCCTCATTGTGGCGGGCAGTGCCGAGGCGAGAGAAATCACCAGCAAGACCCTGACCATCGGCTACTCGCTATTTATACCAGTCTTTCTCGTCAGCATAGGCATTGAGACCAACGTCCACGTCTTGGCCCACGTAGGGGCCTTTGCAGGACTCTACGCGGTTATGGCGATAGTTGGAAAAATTATCGGCTGTGGAATTGGTGGAGTGCTCACAGGGTTTAAGGCTCGGGAAGCCCTTCAGGTTGGGGTTGGCATGGTTCCGAGAATGGAGGTGGCCCTTATAATGGCCAACATAGGCCTCCGGGAGGGCGTCTTTGACAGGGGGACGTTCTCGATACCCGTCAGCATGGTGATAATAACGACGCTGGTTACTCCTTTCCTCCTGAAGTGGGCCTTTTCGAGGGAATAGGGGCGATAGCATGGAGATACTCCTCCTGATAGCGGTAATGCTTGCAACGGCGAAGCTGATGGGCTATATCTTCGAAAGGTTTGGCCAGCCTGTGGTTCTGGGCCAGATATTTGGGGGCCTGTTGATTGGCATATTCTTCGAGACGAACGAGGTTATAAGCCAGTTTGCCAACCTTGGAGTCCTGTTGCTCCTCTTCATAGCGGGCCTTGAGAGCGAGCTGGAGGAGTTCAAGCGCGTCGGGAAGCAGAGCGTTGTAGTTGCAGGGGTAGGTGTTCTCGTTTCTTTTCTCCTCGGCTTTGCCGTCGCTTACTTTTTCGTCCCCCTCCACGAGGCCGTCCTCTACGGCGCCATGATGACGCCGACGAGCGTGAGCATAACGGTGAAGGTATTAATGGAGCTCAGAAAGCTCAACACGCGCGAGGGGACGACGATTCTCGCGGCTGCCGTCGTTGACGATATCCTTGGAATTCTCGTACTCACGGTGGCAATCTCGATTATAAAGGGCGGGAGCGTTGACTACTCCAGCCTCCTTGAGGTCATTATCTCTGTTTCATTGCTCCTCTTTTTCTTCCTCTACTTCGGGCCCGGCCTCGCGGACGGGGCTTTTCGCTTTATCTCGCGCATAGACCTTCCTGAGAGCGAGACTGCCTTTGCCCTGGTCTTCCTTATCGTCTTCGCATACTTGGCCGAGCACCTGAACCTCGCTTCAATACTTGGAGCGTACCTCACGGGCCTCGCACTCGGCCAGAGCTCCAAGAAGAAGGCGATAATGGACCATATGAACGTCCTCGGCTACTCCCTCTTCATTCCACTGTTCTTTGTTGAGGTGGGCATGAGAATAGAGCTTGGCTACATACCTCACGCTGGCCTCTTCGCCGTCCTGTACACCATCATGGCCATAGTGAGCAAAATAGTTGGATGTGGCCTCGGTGCAAGGCTTGCCGGCTTTGACTGGGCGTCCTCTCTCAGAATCGGTGTTGGAATGGTTCCCAGAATGGGCGTCGAGCTGGCGATGCTCGCCGTTGCGATGTCGAGCGGTGTAATCGGTTCGGACGCACTAACCGTGGCCATTCTCATGGTGTTCGTGACGACGGTGATAACGCCGCCCCTGCTTAAGACTGTGTTTTCCGCGGGACACTGATGTGCACATCTTTACGTTCATTTGTGTTGTTTTTATTATATCTAGGCACGATATTGGTCACAAAATTTTATAATTGCAACTTTTTGTTACTATAATCGAGTTATGGGGGTGGTGAAAATGGAGGCAAGGTCATTTGGAGAGTTTTCCCGCATCATGAGGGCCTCAGAGAAAGACATCATTGAAGCAGTCAAGGTGGTGCGGCTTCGACCTCGCATGCCCTGATTGCGGTTCAAGAGATGTCGTCAGGATAGGCTATTTGGACAGGGGTAGCTTCAGGGTTCAGCGCTTTCAGTGCAAGCGCTGTGGCAGAACATTCACGGAACTCGAAGACACGCCCTTTAAGGGGGTTCATGACCCAAAAGCCCTTGTGGCGGTGGCGTATCTCCGCCTCAGAGCTGGCTTGAAGGAGTCTGCCATAGCCAAATTGCTGGGGATGTCGTATCCCTCTGTTAAAAGACTATCAATAAGAGCGTACAAGCACAGGAAGTTCTTGGAGCGGGTGCTGGACGTGTTACTAAAGGCTCGTTCGTAAGGTCTCTTGAAAGAATGTTGTTGGGCATTTTGTTTTTTCATTCTTTGTCTTCGGATCTTGTGTGTTTTGAGTTTTTTTGTTTTTCATATTATGATATGCTGGTTTTGATTCCAGTTTGAACGTTAAACTTGCAACATTTTTTGAGCTTCCGTTTAATAGGTAATGTTTTTTGATTAAAACAATAATTATCGTTAAATATTTCCATAATTTCATTTCAAGAAATCACAATAAAACCTAAAAAATATAAACAGAATTAGGCTCGTCTGGGTGAAATTATGGCGTCGATGGACTCTCTGAGGGAGCTTGAGCAAATTCTCTCTATCCCTGAAGAAGTAATTATCAGAAGGGCATCAACACTAGTTCCCCCAAAGTGCCCTGTCTGTGGCTCAACATCACTTGTGAGAATCGGCGGCGTGGTTAAAGCTAACGGTTTAAGGATTCAGCGATTCAGGTGCAAGTCCTGCGGTAGGACGTTCACTGAGCTGGAAGGGACTCCTCTAAAGGGGCTTCATGATTTGAAATTCTCGTTGGTAGTTGCGTATCTTTATTTGTGTTTAAAGGTGGAACCAGGGGCAATAGCCAAGATGACAGGTCGTTCCTTTTCTACGGTATCTAGACTCGTGGGGCGGGTAAAAAATCATAGAAGCTTCTTTGTCAAATTGTTAGAATCTTTGGGTGTTACAGTTGGTACTAGGTGCAAGGTCTAATAAAAAACTTTGTTGAACCTCTATTTTATTATATTGTCTGGGTGTTGTCTCTAACTCTAAAGGTTTCAGTTTTGACCTTTGGACATTTTATTTTTAAACTATTGAGCATTACTAAACAGTTTTTTAAACTATTTACTTTGTGTTTTATTTTGTAAGATTTTCAATTGATTTTGAATTGGATTGGATAGTTTATGTAACTAAAATATGCAAAAACATTTAAAAATAGCACATTCTTTCCAAAATTTTGAGAAGGGGGGTGTATTGAATGGGTATCGCGAAGATAGTAATGAGTCAAAAGGCGAGTGTGCTAATAGAACATACTTCCGAGGACATAGTTGGGTATGTGTTGGTTAAGCTTCTTAGAGATGTCTTTGAATGCTGCGGAGATTCCCAAATAGACTTAGTCGTGACTGACTTCTTTGACGCCTTTTCAGTGTATCTCTACCACGCGGAGCTTTTGGGTATGGATACCGACTTTATCAGCAACATCTCGGTAATCAAAGTTGGGGGTAAGATAAACGTTGGAAACGTCCTTCAAACAGTGCCTATCTCCCCATATCCCGTTTACAAGGTTCGCTACGAGGAAGCGCTGTCTAGGATATTGAGGAGCGATGACAATAACAGAGTCAAACTCAACATACAAGTAGGTATTGACATGATTATGAACCTCTTCGACAAAAAGGAGCTGATTGAGCAGATACACGACATAGGCAGACAAATAATACAGAACAAAGATGTTATCAACGTGGTCTTTATTAACTCCGAATCAGTGGGACAGGCTTCTTTTGAGGCCCTTCCCCTCCTAAGGCTAATGTTTCCGATTGTCCTCCAACTCGAAAGGGGCGGAGAGGGATTTGTTGTAAAGAAAAGCGTTTTCCCAGAACTCAGGGGAATAAAGGGAGAGGTGTGAGCCATGGACTTCAGAAGGAAGCTTTTCATGGCTATTGCCATTCCCCTGGTTCTTGTAGTTCTCAGCGCCATTATCGTCCAGCAGATTGCTATGAAGCAGCTTACAGGGGCCCTAGCGTCTGCAGGAGCCTCTGTGCAGGCTGTCCTCAGCTCACACAGGCGTATCCTCTGGATGAACATAGGGATAATGGCACTCACTGCCCTTGTGTCGGGCGGGATAGCCTTCAAGCTGATGGGCTCCGCCCTTGAACCGGTAGTTGAAATGACACGCGTTGCGAACGCGATTTCTGAGGGCCGGCTCAAAGAAGCGGAGCAGATGATAGGGAGAATCCGCTACCGTGAAAATGATGAGATAGGTAGGCTTCTTGAGGCTTTCAAAGTAATTTCGACAGATGTTCTTGAGACCCTTGAACTCATAGCTGAAAGAATGGAGAAAATATCCCAAGGCGACATAACTGAAGAGTTAACGGCCCACGCTAAGGGTGACTTTGAGGAAATTCTCAACTCAATGCGTTCTGCGATAGTGAATCTGAAGAGCCTTATGGTGACTGTCAAGGAGCTTGCTACGACTCTTGAGAACCGGGCTGACGACCTCACTAAGATTACATCTGAGATAAGTGAAGCTGTAGGTCAGGTCGCTGAGGCCATTAGTCAGGTCAGTACAGAGGCGCAGAGACAGCAGGAGAGCATCACAATGATAACGGACAGCGTTAACATGACTGCGGACTTGACTAGGAAGACTATGGAGGCCGTTGAGGAGTTCAGTGGTATTGTAGAGGAAGTTCTTAACATAGCCAGGGAAGGTGAGGAGAACGGACAGCGGGCCATTTCTCAGATTGGGCAGATTCAGAGCTCAATGCGCTCTATAAGTGAGGCTGTCTCAGAGGTTGCCGACAGGAGCAGGCATATTGACGAGATAATAAACGCAATCAGCTCAATTGCGGAGCAGACTAACCTTCTGGCACTCAATGCGGCCGTTGAAGCGGCGCGGGCGGGTGATGCTGGGAAAGGATTTGCCGTCGTTGCCGAGGAGATCAGGAATCTAGCGGAGGAGAGCAAACGGGCGGCTGAGAAGATAAAGGAGATAGTTAACGAAATCCAGGACAAAGTGGAGAACGCCGTAATTGAGACAAAGAACGGCTCAAGGGTCATAGACGAGTCTGTGGACTTCCTGAGGGAGACCGTTGGTTACCTGGTCAATATCAGCGAGCTCTTGAAGGACGTCGAGGAGCGCTTCTCGGGGCTTAAGTCTGAGATAGGGCGGACGAACGAGGAGATGGAAGAGGCCAAGAAGGCCCTTGAGAACCTTGCCGCGAGTGCCGAAGAAACAACTGCCAGCGCCGAGGAGGTCAGTGCGAGTGCTGAGGAGCAGGCCTCTGCCCTGGAGGAAGTCAGGAGGAACATCCTTGAACTGAGACAGATAGTTGGAGAGCTCAGGCACGCCGTGGAGTTCATAAGAGCCTGAACGGGGGATACTATGCCGCGCGTTAATGGTGTGGATGTGGTCAGTGAGCTCATTGTAGAGAGCGTAGAAAACGGTTCGGTAACCTCAATACTCTATGACGCCTACTCCCTTGGTTGGACACTCGGGTTCGAAATTCTCAGGGCCCTCGTAGAGGAGGATTTTTTTGGCGTTGTTCACAACTACTCCCTTCCTGTCCCTCGACTTATTTCCCGGGCATCTTTTGCGGGACTTAATATTCCCGAGCTAGCCAAGCAAGGATTTCTGAAGATTGTTGACCTCTTTGGGTCTCGCTATAACATTCCACCTTTTGATGACTATGTTATCAGGGTTGATAATCCAACAGAAGATACCCTAGCGCCCAAAATAGAAAAAATCTACCGAGACGTTATATACCCCCTTTCTGAAGGCAAAGGAATAATTAAGCTGATATATACCCTCGATGGTACTGTGGTAATGTTCGGGGAGAAGGCAACTCTCAAGCTTCTGAACTCTGAAGTTGCATTTCTTGCCAGAGAGTCACTCAACAGAACGATATCAACAATACTCCTTGTTAACACAGACGTTGTTTCCGAGCGTCTTGTTGCGTGGGTTTCAAGCATCTCTGACACAATGGTAGCTTTCAAGTCTAGCATAAAAGATGATACGCTTGTTGAGAGAATGGTCGTACTCAAAACTCCAAGTCCGAGCTTTGAACCCCATGACCTACGACTTCAGGCTCTCGACGAAAAATGGGAAAATGCACCATCTCCGCTTTGAAAAGCTCGACTAGCTCGGCCAACCGAGTGCTCATCATACCTCAGACAGTGCCGGTCTCGTCATCGCTTGTTCAATATGAGGGGTAGCTTTTTAAATCGCTTTCCCCAGCTCCGAATATGAGTGAACTGTCAACCATACTGAGCTCCGCACTGCTGATGCTCATCATGATAGACCCGAGCGATAAGATACTCCTCGTCAGCTTTCTGCGCGAGGACTTCCACATAGAGGACATTAAAGCCCTCATCATAAGGGCCAACCTTATAGGTTTCCTTCTCCTGGCGAGCTTCGCCGTGGCCGGCCAGATAATTCTGCGGGAGATTTTCCACATAGACATAAACGCCCTGAAGGTTGCTGGGGGCTTCGTTCTCTTCAAGATAGGTCTGGAAGCGCTGGAAGGCGGCGGAATGTTCACGCTGAAGAGGGAGCGCGACATACTCGCTCTAGCCGCCGTTCCCGTTGCGATGCCCCTGATAGCCGGTCCCGCCGCGATAACTGCCGCCATCACCCTCACGGCCGAGTATGGCTACCTCGTTTCCCTTTCGGCCACTGCCATAGCGATAGCTATCGTTGCCATCTCGATGTTTGTTGCGCTTTACATGATGAAGTCGGTCAATAAGACGTTCCTGAGCGTCACGATAAGGATAATCGGTCTCTTCATAATGGCCATTGGGGCTCAAATGATGGTCGAGGGCGTCGTCGGGATATACCTCCTCATGACATCTTCTGGATGAACGTCAAACCTTGTCGGGATAACCTTTTAACTTCTCCCTCCTCTCTTCTGAAAAGGTGAGAGAAATGAAAGTTGAGCGCGTTAAGGGGACGAGGGACTTTTTACCAGGAGAGATGGCGAAGAGGAGATGGGTGCTTGACAAGATTCGCGAAACCTTTGAGCGTTATAACTTTCACGAGGTCTTAACGCCCACTTTTGAATACACTGACCTCTTTAGGCTCAGGAGCGGTGAGGAAGTCGTTAAACAGCTCTACGCCTTCCTCGACAAGGGGGGTAGGGACATCTCCCTGAGGCCGGACATGACTTCGAGCGTCGCGAGGCTCTACGTCTCATCTTTCCAAACGGCTCCGAAGCCCATCAAGTGGTACTACATCGCCAACATGTTCCGCTACGAGGAACCACAGAGCGGCCGCTACCGTGAGTTCTGGCAGGCGGGCGTTGAGCTCATCGGGAGCGATAAGGTCGAGGCCGATGCTGAGGTAATCGCGCTCTTCACAGAGAGCTACCTCGCCACAGGCCTTGAGGACTTCACAGTGAACGTCGGTGACAGAATTCTGCTCGACGAGTTCGCCAAGATGCTCAGCGTCAAAGACGACATCGGGCTCATGAGGCTCATAGACAAGAAGGACAAGCTTACCCAAGAGGAGTTCGTTAAAGCTTTGAAAGACTTTGGGCTGGACGATGAGGGCGTCGAGAAAGTCCTCTCGCTGATTGAAATAAAGGGCGAGCCGAACGAGGTTCTCCCGAAGGCGGAAGAGCTCTTCACGAGCGAGAAGGCTAAAGAAGAAATCAAGCGCCTCTACGAGCTGGTTGACCTGCTCGACGCCTATGGAGTCTCGAAATGGATTAGGATTGACCTCGGAATAGCGCGCGGTTTTGACTACTACACGAGCGTCGTCTTCGAGGCGATAGCGCCGAACGACCTCGGAATCGGCTCGATAGGCGGCGGTGGAAGGTACGACAACCTCATCGAGGTCTTCGGTGGCAAGCCGACGCCAGCGACGGGTTTCGCAATAGGCGTTGAGAGGCTCATTCCAATCCTCGAATGGAAGGGCCTAATTCCGGAGCCGAAGCTGAGACCCGACGTCTACGTGATTCCAATCGGAAACGAGGCTGAGCTCAAAAAGACCGCAGTTGATGTGGTTTCGGCCCTCAGGAGGGCTGGCGTTAAGGCCGACGTTGAGCTGACCGGCAGAAAGCTTAGGAAGGCCCTTGACTATGCTGGAAGGCTCGGTGTCCCCTACGTCGTACTCATCGGTAAGAGAGACCTCGCCGAGGGCAGGGTGACTATAAGGGACATGGAGAGCGGAGAACAGAGGGCCGTGGAGAAGGAGAGGGTTGTGGAAGAAGTGCTGGCCCTTCTGGGCCTCTGAACTCATTTCTTAACTTCAACTCTAAACTCTCTGGCCTTTCTTTTCATCTTCCCCGCCTCAAACTTTCTCACGAAGGGAGGGCAGGAGCGCTACTTCAGGTATATCCAGACCACCCCTTTCTATGGTTCTGTGTAGTGTGAGAAGTATAAAAAAGTGTGGAGGACTCAGGCCTCCCTTCTGACGTCCTCGAAGTACGCTATTACCCTCTCTGCCATTTCCCTGGAGCGTATCCGTACGCTCACCTCGTGGTTCCAGTACAGGGCGCTCTCGCTCCAGTTGTGGCTCCCGATGAAAACTATTTCGCCGTCAACAACTATGACCTTTGCGTGGAGGGTCGTTTGGGGTGAGTCAAAGGAAACATCTACTCCGTTGGAGCGGAGGTACTCGTAGGCCTCCCTGTTGTCTTCGAGGCTGTCTTCAAGGAGCACGTGGACTTCGACGCCCCTTCTCCTGGCGCTGACGAGGGCCCGTATGAGGTCGTTGGCCCAGTCAAAGCTGTCCCCTGGGTCGTACTTCATCAAGAACATCATAACGTATACACTCTCCCTGGAGTTATCTATTGCACTTATGGCCCTGCGGTAGTACTCTTCGTCAGGCAGAAGCTCAACGCTTGTAGTGTTGCCGGACATGTTTTCAAGCCGCTCCCTGCAGGACTCCAGCTCCGCCGTTGTCTCCCTCAGTTTCTCCCGGGTTCTGGCTAGGTCGTCCTCGCATGCCTTCAAGCTTTTGCTTGTATTCCTCTGGCTTTCAACTTCCACTAGGCAGGCTTTGTAGCTCTCGCTGAGGTTTTTTAGTCTCTCCATCGTCTGGTTAAGGGCCTGCTGGAGTAGCAGTACCTGGCTATTGCACTTTGAGAGGTTCTCGGCAAGCTCCATCTCCGAGCTCCTGTTCTCCACGGGGACGATTTTAGTGGTCGTTGTTGTCTCTGTAACTGTCCTGTTCTTCTCGACGGTGACCGTCCCTGCGTTCTCAACTGTTTTCCCGCCGAGGCACCCTGCAGTGAGGAGTACCGCGGCGACTACTAACACCAGCACGTAGTTTTTTGCCCTCATGGGGCGACCGTCCCCCGTGACATTTAAATAAATTACTTGCGGGTGAATAGTTGCCGTATAGTTGCCGTTTGGGATGATGAGTCTGGAGCCCCCTGAGCGGTGAGGAGGTTTCGCGGGGCTGACCGAGATGATAAAGAGGAAAATCTGCCGCGAGTACATCGAGGAGATTGAGAGGCTTGAGCGCTCCATCCGCGAGCTTGAGGAGGAGATAATAGAGCTTAGAATGCAGCTCAGGAGGAAGACCGAGGAAGCTACAAACCTGAGCATCGAGAACGCCAGCCTGAGGCACAAGGTTGAAATGATGGAGAGGCGCGAAAGACAGCTGTTTGAGCTCCTCCAAAAGCTCAAGGTTCCGCTTGTGTACATAAATGAAGAGGAGTTCGAGGACGTGGACGTTGACCTTTCCCTTGACTCAAAGGAGTGAGGGAAAGGTTAATTAGGAGCTCCCCTCTTTTTAGGTCAGCTTAAGGGGTGATGCTAATGAGCATGGACATGACCACGAGAATGTTCAAAGAGGAAGGATGGATTAGAAAGCAGTGCCCCAAGTGCGGCAAGTACTTCTGGACGCTCGACCCTGACAGGGAGACCTGCGGCGACCCGCCGTGTGACGAGTACGGGTTCATCGGAAAGCCGGGCATTCCGAAGAAGTACACCCTCGACGAGATGCGCGAGAAGTTCCTGAGCTTCTTTGAGAAGCACGGCCACGGAAGGGTGAATCGCTACCCGGTTCTTCCGCGCTGGAGAGACGACGTCCTGCTCGTTGGAGCGAGCATAATGGACTTCCAGCCGTGGGTAATCAGCGGTGAGGCCGACCCTCCAGCCAACCCGCTCACCATAAGTCAGCCCTCGATAAGGTTCACAGACATTGACAACGTCGGAATAACGGGCAGACACTTCACGATTTTCGAGATGATGGCCCACCACGCCTTCAACTACCCGGGCAAGCCAATCTACTGGATGGACGAGACCGTTGAGCTGGCCTTCGAGTTCTTCACGAAGGAGCTCGGCATGAAGCCAGAGGACATCACCTTCAAGGAGAACCCCTGGGCTGGTGGAGGAAACGCCGGGCCGGCGTTCGAGGTGCTCTACCGCGGTCTTGAGGTTGCAACGCTCGTCTTCATGCAGTACAAGAAGGCCCCCGAAAACGCCGACCCGAGCCAGGTGGTTGAGATAAAGGGCGACTACTACGTCCCGATGGAGACCCGCGTTGTTGACACCGGCTACGGCCTTGAGAGGCTCGTCTGGATGAGCCACGGAACGCCTACCGCTTACGACGCCGTCCTCGGCTATGTCATCGAGCCCCTGAAGAAGATGGCCGGCGTTGAAAAGATAGACGAGAGAATTCTGATGGAGAACTCCCGCCTCGCTGGAATATTCGACATCGAGGACATGGGCGACCTGCGTTACCTCCGCGAGCAGGTGGCGAAGCGCGTCGGCATAACCGTCGAGGAGCTTGAGAAGGCCGTTAGGCCCTACGAGCTCATCTACGCCATAGCCGACCACACCAAGGCCCTGACATTCATGCTCGCCGACGGTGTAATCCCGTCCAACGTTAAGGCAGGCTATTTAGCTAGGCTCCTCATAAGGAAGAGCATAAGACATCTGAGGGAGCTCGGCCTCGAAGTTCCGCTCGCTGAAATCGTCGCGATGCACATAAAGGAGCTCTCACCGACGTTCCCCGAGTTCAAGGAGATGGAAGATGTTATTCTCGACATAATCAACGTCGAGGAGAAGCGCTATCAGGAGACCCTCAAGAGGGGAAGCGACCTCGTCAAGCGCGAGATAGCGAAGCTCAAGAAGAAGGGCATCAACGAGCTCCCGCTTGAGAAGCTGATACTGTTCTACGAGAGCCACGGCCTTACCCCTGAGATAGTGGCAGAAGTGGCGCAGAAAGAGGGCATAACGGTCGAGATTCCGGACAACTTCTACACGCTCGTGGCTAAACAGGCCGAGAAAACCGAGAAGAAGACCGCCGCTGAATACGTCGTTGACTTCGAGCTGGTCAAGGATTTGCCCGAGACGAGGACGCTCTACTACGAGGACCCGTTCATGAAGGAGTTCGATGCCGAGGTTCTCAAGGTCATAGACGACTGGGTCGTGCTCAACCAGACGGCCCTCTATCCGGAGGGTGGCGGTCAGCCCTACGACACCGGAACGCTTGAGGTTAACGGAGAGGAAGTCAGGGTCACCAACGTCCAGAAGGTCGGGAGGGTAATCCTCCACAGGGTCGAGAGGCCGGAGCTCTTCAAGCCGGGCGTTAAAGTTCACGGGAAGCTCGACTGGGACAGGAGAATACAGCACATGCGCCACCACACGGGAACGCACGTCCTCATGGGAGCTCTCGTCAGAGTCTTAGGAAAGCACGTCTGGCAAGCTGGAAGTCAGCTCCACACCGACTGGGCGAGGCTGGACATAAGTCACTACAAGCGCATCACCGAGGAGGAACTTAGAGAAATCGAGCGCCTCGCCAACCGCGTCGTCATGGAGAACAGGGAGGTGACCTGGGAGTGGCTTCCGAGGACCGAAGCAGAAATGAAGTACGGCTTCCGCCTCTACCAGGGTGGCGTCGTTCCCGGAAGAACGATAAGGGTCGTTAAAATAGAGGACTGGGACGTTCAGGCCTGTGGTGGAACGCACCTGCCGAACACCGGTCTAATAGGCCCGATTAAGATCCTGAGGACCGAGCGCATACAGGACGGCGTTGAGAGAATAATATTCGCCGCCGGAGAGGCCGCTGTTGACTGGATGCAAGAGACGGAGAGGCTCCTCAAGAAGACCGCTGAAATCTTCCGCGTTCCAGTGGAGAAGGTGCCAGAAACCGCGGAGAGGTTCTTCAACGAGTGGAAGGAGGCCAGGAAGGAGGTCGAGAAGCTCAGGAAAGAGTTAGCCAAGCTCCTCGTCTACGAGCTCGAAGACAAGGCCGAGAAGGTCGGCGGGGTGGAGTTCATAGGTGCAGTTGTCGAGGGCACGATGGACGACCTCCGCGAGGCCGCCAACAGGCTCAGGAAGGAGAAGAGGGTTGTAGTCCTCATCAGCAGGGAGGGCCACTTTGTCGTTGCCGTTGGCGACGGCCTTGACCTTAAGGCTGAGGAGCTGGCGAAAATAATAACCTCCGTCGCTGGCGGTGGCGGTGGCGGAAGGAAAGAGCTCGCCCAGGGCAGGATAAAGAACCCGCTGAAGGCCGAGGAGGCGATAGAGGAGGTCAAGAAGAGGCTCGGGTGAGCTTTGGTGAATGTCCTTTGAGAAGCCGTTATCTTTTTAAATCCTCTCTCTAACTTTTCTCGGTTGAAATGAGGGACGGCCTTAGAATAGTCCGCGAGTTCTTCGAGGTTCAGAGGGCGATCTTTTTCAGCTACCGCTGGGATGTGGTCAGCTATCTGATAGGCCTTCTAATCCAGGTTGTGGTGATGGGGATATTCGCCAGTCTGGTGACTATAAATGCGAACATCGAGCAGTACGGAACCGACTCATTCCTACAGTTCTTTCTGATAGGCTTCATCGTGCATAACATAATATTCCTTCCGCGGGGTAGCCTTTCCAAGCTCCTGATTGGGCGGAGCTTCCCAATGCTCTACGCCTCTCCAGCAGGAATGGTGGCGATCTTCGTGGGGATAAACGCTTGGAACGTCGTCTGGAGCCTTATGATAATGGGTCTGATAACGGCAGTCTTCGTTTTCTTCTACGGCTTGGTCATACACATCAACCTCGGTGCTTTGCTTGTTATCCTCGCGGGCTTCACCCTCACTTTCGCCCTTGAACTTTTTTCAGCGGGCTTTCGGGCCGCAACTAAAGCCAGACAGGATCCCATAAACTGGTTTCTGAACCTCACGTCTCAGCTCGTTAGTGGTCTTTACTTTCCACCCCAAGTTCTCCCTTGGTGGCTCCAGCCTATTTCCAAGATACACCCCGAGAGGTACATTCTTGAGATGGCCAGGCTGACTATGGGCGGGGGCTATTCAGTGTCCCAGATCTGGCCCAGCTTCGTTAACCTCGTCATCACCACTGGGGTCATGCTGGTCGTTGGCGTAGCGATGTTCCGCTGGGGGGTCGGCAAGGCGATGCAACTGGGCACCCTCGGGCACGTCTGAGGTGGTCAGATGATAGAGGCGGAGCACCTGACCAAGTACTATCCTCCCCCGTTCCGGGGCTTCTTCGACCTGAAGAGCATAAAGGACTTTCTAGGTAAGCCGAGGGAGGAGATTCCGGCCCTAGTGGATTTGAACTTCAGGGTTCGGGAGGGGGAAATATTCGGCCTCCTCGGCCCGAACGGTGCGGGAAAGACGACCCTCTGTAAAATTGCCAACGGCCTGCTGGAGCCGAGTTCTGGGAGGTTGCTCATAGACGGCCATGACAGCTTCCGGGAGCACGGCAAGGTTGCGGGCAAGATGTTCACGGTTTTCACTGGCGAGAGGGACATGTGGGGCATATTCCAGTGGCGTTTAAGCATTCAGAGGAACCTCCGGTTCATTGCGAGGCTCTGGAAGGTTCCGGAGGGGGAGATAGGGGAGCGCATAGAGTACGCGCTCAAGCTGTTGAACCTGTGGGAGAAGAGGGACGAGTGGTACCAGAAGCTCTCGGCCGGAATGAAGCAGAAGGTTTACATCGCCTCCGCCTTGGTGGTGAGGCCGAAGTACCTCATACTCGACGAGCCGACGGTTTTTCTCGACGTCATAACCAAGGGTGAGATACACGACGCGATACTGACTATGGCAAGGGACTTCAGGACCACGGTCCTGCTCACCACCCACGATCTAGGGGAGGCCGAGAAGCTGAGTGACAGGGTTCTGCTCTTCAACAAGAGGCCTATCCTGGAGGGAAAGCCCGAGGAGATAAGTAGAAAGCTTAGGGTTCCAGTTGATAAGAAGGTTGTGGCCCTGGTGGAGGGAAAATTCGACTGCAACTGTGACGGTCTTGTGAAGTGCACCTTTAAGAACGGCTATACTCATCTCGTTGCGTATCTTAAGGTTGACGAAGTTGATGAGTTCGTGAGGTTTCTCTCCTTGAAAGGTGCCCTTCAGATTAAGGTGGAGGATCTATCACTTGAGGACGTGTTTTTACTTATCTTTGATAATAGGTTATTTGGGGGATGATGATTTTTCGTGGAATTTCTGTAAATTTGTTGAACAATTGGTAATAACCTATAATGGATTTTTGGAGCTTTTGAAGTATTCTCTTATGAATACCTCTCTCAGATGGGGTGGTGCTTTTAGGAGGGCTTCGACTAGTTGTTTTTGAAAGTTGATTTGCTGGGGAACTCCGGTTTTTTCAAACTCTTCTTTGAATGGTTTTCCATACTTTATAGACCTGAAGAGAGCATGGGAGGAAATTATGGAGGGTCTTATTCCTTCGCCAGTTAGGGGGTACACTGCCCCCAGCGCCTCTCCTATAACTGGATACTTAAAATTGTACAACTCCTCTTTTATGCCTCCGGCATAAATGTGTGCGCCTTCTTTTCTTTCAATTTTTGTGTATCTAAAACGCTCATCATTTTTAATGAAAGAGTCAAGTCTCGCTTTCAATTCGTCATGGCTTAAAAATCCTCCAATGCCCACATCTGCTTTATTTCCTCGTGGGAATACCCAGATGTAGCCGACGAAATCAGTGTAAAACCTAATTTCTATAATATCATCTTCGATTTTGGCATCTTTAAGTATATATTGGTACGTCAGAAACTTCCACTTGCTTTCATTATGAAATATGCTTCCTGTTGCAATCACAGTGATATCACCGTCTCTCGTTCTTAGTTCTGGCTCTTGTCCCTTAAATTTGATGGATTTGCCTAGTTTAACGTCCACTCCATCCAAAAGCCATTTAATGAATGATGGTTTGTTGAGTATATACCCCTGCGGTAATCTTTGATAATTTTCACTCAGTAGCTTATTGTTAAGATATATCTTTTGTCCATATATCTTGTTTAAAATGACTTCCTCTGGAATTTTGATATATTTTTCCAAACTTCTTGGAACTGCCCAAGCACAGGGTTTTGCTCCGGGGGATTTCCTTATTTCATAACCTCTTACTTTAAATTCATCTTTAAGGTAGTAAGCTAAAGATGCCCCTGCCGGTCCTACACCAACTATGTGAATCATTGGCATCACTTATTCTAATTGGACAAATAACTTATTAATTAAGTTTTTGCTAAACCTTTTGCCAGTATGACACAAGGAAAAAAAAAGATTTTCAACATACTTACAACATTAAGAGCGAAAAAGTTAAATACGATATAGTGACTAATATGAAACGCAAAAACTTAATGGAGGTGATGTATGATGGAGAAGCCGGAGTATGAACTGCCAAAAGTTAGGGTTTTATCTGAGGAGGGGGTTCAACCAGAGGGATGCTTCGGAGGCTCGATATCAGATCCCTGTTGTAACGACTGAATGAATGTGTAATGTGTTATCTTTGAATTTTTCCTAATATCTTTCAGTAGTCAGTAAATCGTAATGCAAAAACTTAATGGAGGTGATGAGCTATGGAGAAGTCGAAGTATGAACCGCCAAAGGTTATATCTCTGTCAGAAGACGACTGTGAACCAACAGGATGCCCGGGAGGTTGTATAAATGCGCAGTGCTGTTTTGACTAGTGGGGAGTTTTTCCTAGAAAAGTTGGGGGGTGTAATCCATGGTCATGCTAGATTATCATGCATATAGTATAGGAGTTGAGTGGCATTTAACATTCAGGTGTAATCTTAATTGTGCTCACTGTTCAGTTGCTTCTTATAGAAATGAAGAGTTTATTAATAAGGTTTATAACTTGGGTGACTTAAAGAACATCCGTGAGTTGAGATACAGCGAGTGGATACCTTTCTTAGAAATGTTGGAAAAATCCCATTATACTGCAATTCGTGTAGTTTTCTCTCCTACAAATGGAGAGTCAACAGTACATCCTGATTTTGTGGATATATGGAACACATTGTCGGATATTAAAAATGTGTCGTCCTTGTGGATAGCTACTAATGGAACAATCTTATGGAAATATTTAGATAAGATGGATTTGACGAAACTGGGGCGTATTACCTTTAGTATTGATGGTGGAACTGCAGAAGTGCATGAAAAAATAAGGGGAAGAGGCACGTTTGATTCACTTTGGAAATCAATTGAACTTATTGATAGTTTGAAACATGATGATCCAGGCTTTTATCTTCAGGTAAACTATGTTATTAATGGGTTAAATGCGGATTCTCTTAAGAATTTACCCCATCTATTTAGACACATAAAAAGCAAAGTAATCATAAATGTATTCCCAATTGACATTTCCAGTGGAAATGCTCGTGTTAATTATAAGTTATTGAGTATCTCCTGGGACGAAGTTGAAAAAAACTTCGCTAAAATGTACGCTGAACTAAAAAAAATTAACTATGAACGAAACCAAGAAAACTTGCCCCCAATAAAGGTGTATATGCATGAGGTTTCTAGCAGAGTATTTCGGTTATTTAAACGTTTAAATGGTCTTTCATTGAAAGATTTTAGCTTTAATATACAATCTACACAAAGCACTTGGAAAAGCTGTGCAGCATACAATAAAAGAAGAATATATTTGGATCCCTATGGGAATGTGTACCCATGTGGCAAATTTGCAGAGCCAATATTTAGAAAAATTTTCTATGGGGAAAACGGGTATTATGCTGTCCCAAATATCATGGATGGGCTTGTTACTATTGAGGACATCCTAAACTCTGAATTTTTTGTAATGGCGAGGAGGTGGATAGATGAGTTATATGAAAAAATACCATGTAGAAATTGCCCTTTAAAGACTTCTTGTCCATTCTGCCCAGTAGCGGCATACTACGGAGGTGTCAAAGATGAATGTCTCAAAATTTAAATTAAAGGAGTTTTGTATTATTACCGAAGACAATTTTTTAGTGAATCTCTCCACAGGAAGAGTATACGAACTTAATACTACGGCAAGAGATTTTATATCATTGTTGCAAGAAGGCAGAGACTTTGAGCAGGCATGTCAGGAGATTTCAAGGAAATATTCTATCCCCCTAGAACAAGTTCGTAAAGATTTTTTGGAATTTGTGAATCAACTTAGAGAGCTTGAGATAATAGATCTGTAACATAGTAACATATTTAGGACAATATACAGATTGAAGGTGAGCAAAATGGAAAAGAGTGGTGTAGTGTTGGGTATAGACATTGGATCATCTCATATCAAGACGACTACTCTACACATTTCTTCAAAAAAGATTGACTTTAACGTGTATCCTATTTCATACATTACTGGTAAGCTCAAGCTATCTGGCACGATGAAGGGGAGAATAGAGAAGCTTATTATTCCAGCATTGGATGCGACACTTTCAAAATATTCAAAGAAGTATGATACCGTATATGTGAATTTGGTAACGTCACTAGAAGCTGCTGCCCCGTGGTATGACTATTTATCAAAATTTAAAGAAATTGAAATAAAATATGAAAATGTAATTCTTCACACTATGACCAACAGTCTTTCGGTTGAACAACTGACTTCTCTCAAATCTTGGCAGTATATGTCTTCAATACACGCTGTTAGATATATTGCGGAAAAACTCTTGGAAAATGGAATGTTAATACATATGAACTCCGCTTCTACTTTATTTATCCCGGTGCTTTCTGGACGGGCCATCCCTATGGAAATACATTATTCTTCTGGTGTCGCCTTATGGGTTGGAGCGCTATACACTCCGCTACCTAGTGTATCTAGCAATGTGTTAGTATTTGGTAAAAAATCTCCTTCTTCTCCAACTACAAATATTAAACTTTATAAGGCCTTATCTCTCATAGCTAAAACAGAGGTTGCTCGAGCATTAAAAGAATATAAATCCCCGTATCAGATAGACTCTATTAACTCTTCTGAAATGATTTTACAATTTATTGGATGTTTTCCTAACAAAAAATATCTGAACAAAATCACAAATACGCCGTACAATCTACACAATCAGGCAAAAATTTCGACATTTTATATTTATAGCACCTATCTAAACAAAATTCTTGAAAATGTCCTCATGGTTCTTTCTGAGGTAGATATTCCGATAGATACTGCAAAATTCTTAGTAAGTGGAATCGGGAAAGATCTCATACTTAAGGATGCCCTGTATCTGTTTGCTGATCAATTAGTGGACATTGAGACTTATATACCAAAACCATATTGTATCTTTCTCGAATCATTTGGTGCCGCACTTTCGTTATATGAGTATCTCACTAGCGAAAAAATAAGCTTGACAGCGGGTCAGTTTTGGCAAACATTCAATGGTGGTGAAAATGATCGAAGCCCAGAACGTTGAGAAGGTGTATGAGTTTGGCAAAGTTCGGGCTTTAAAGGGGATTAACCTGAAGTTCGAGGAGGGGAGGTTTTACATCATAGCCGGCGCTTCGGGGAGCGGGAAGACCACCCTTCTCAACATCTTGACAGGCATTGACAGGCCGACGGGTGGCAGGGTCATAGTGGACGGGACCGATATGACCGCAATGGGGGAGAAAGAGCTGAGGCGCTACCGCCTGGAAAACTTCGGGATAATATTCCAGTTCTTTTACCTTGTGCCCTACCTGACCGGCCTCGAAAACGTCATGCTCCCGATGAAGTACTCCCGGAAAATCAGGAACTCCGAGGGGAGGGCGCTGGAGCTGTTGAAGCTGGTCAACGCGGAGCACTTAGCGGACAAACTGCCCGAACACATGAGCGGTGGAGAAAGGCAGAGGATTGCAATCGCGAGGGCTTTAGCTAATAAGCCGAGATACCTCTTCGCGGATGAGCCGACTGCCAATTTAGACTGGGAGAACAAGATGAGAATCTGGCGTCTGCTGAGGGAAATAAACGAGGAAGAGGGCGTTACTGTTATAGCGTCAACCCACGAGAGGGAGTTTTTCGAGTTCGCCGACGTTTTAATAATCCTCAGGGACGGTGAGGTTCATGAAGTTAAAAGTAACCCTTAGAAAGCTCAGGCACGAAAAGAAAAGGGTTGCTATTGTATTCCTGGCGTTTCTCTTTGTAAGCCTCGGTTTCAACTTTACACTCTCGGCGGTTGGCAGTATAAGCAAGGCCGTTGAGGATTTTGCCAAGCGGGGGAACGTGGAGCTTGCCGTCGAGGGGGTCACGGTCGAGGAGCTGGGCAGGTTTGGGGAAGTCGTGAACTACGTCTACTTTAACGACACGGAGGTGGAGTTCAACGGGAAAGAATACCGGGCATCGGTTGGCTACGGTGAGTTCAAGTCCCTCCACGTGAAAACACCTGAAGATGGTGCCGTTGTTTTGGCATTCCTGAGGATAAAGAAGGGCGATAGAATTAAGATTGGGGACAGGGAGTATGAAGTCAGGGCTTCGTACTACTATCTCTCAGGCGTTCCATTTGTGCTGGTAAATAAAAAGGGTCAACATCTTTACGCCCTTATGCGTTGCAACAACACGGAAGCCCTGGCCATGTTCTTAATGGAGAACGCGAAGGTTGATTATTTCCAGGTCTATGAAGACAGTGAAATTCCATACATGGACAGCTTGAAGAACATCAAAAACTTCGCAATGAGCTTTTTCTACCTGCTCCTCGGTGCCTCGCTGGTCGTCATCGTCCTCCTCACGGTGACGCACGTCAAGGGAAATGTAAGAGAGGTCGGGATTTTAAAAGCGCTGGGCCTTTCAGATTCCTTCACGTTCTCCCTCTTTGCTGGAGACTATCTTCTCATCGCTTTAACTGCATATTTGGTCGGCATTCCGCTTGGAATAAAACTCGGCCATTCCTACGTATCTTCAAGATTCCCGCTCTCAACGAGTCCGGATTGTCTCTACCCGCTGAAGTTCGATGTCATAATTCTGCTCGGCACAGCCTTAATCCTCTCGCTCCCCTACCTCTACGTTTCGAGGATTCGGACGATCGAGGCCCTGCGCTTCACCCCCAGAAAGAGCTCCCGGCTCAGGTTCTTCGCCGCCTTTTTCGTCGTTTTCTTAGCCTCCTCCTCGGCATACTTTGGCGTCAAGGGGATTGAAAACACACTAACCCTTGAACTTCCCTATAATCTTGAGGTGTGGGGTGATCCTTCGAAAATAGCACAGATTCCCGGGGAGAAGGCCGGCTATCTGAGCGGGCAAAAGGTTAACGGAATGACCACGGAGATATACTTCTTTGACTATGAAAGCATCTTTGAGAAAACCCTCATCGCCGGCCGGTGGTTCGAGAAGGAAGACGAGGCGGTCATTGAGAAGGGCCTCGCGAGGAAGCTCGGCCTGAAGGTGGGCGATACGATTAAAGTCCAGCTTCTCGGGGAGGAGAGGGAATACCGCGTTGTTGGGATAAGCGACATGTACTTCTACGACTTCAAAGCAGTGTTTCTTCCGAAGATTAACGCTGTCCCAGATAGAGTCGCCTTTCTGAACGCGGAAAACCCGGAGGAGCTAAAGGAGGAATATGAGAGGCTTGGGTTGAAGGTGCATACCATAGATGATTTAAAGAGGCAGACGGAGAACAACTTAATGCTCTTTAAGGCTGCGGCTTACGGGGTGATGGGCATAATCTTCCCCATAAGCCTCTTCGCGCTCTTCGCCTTAATTTACCTCGAAATCGAGAGCAACGAGAAGGTCTACGCAACGCTCAAAGCTGTCGGAATCCCGAACTCCCACGTCTGGAAAGAGTCCCTGAGAAAGGCTCTGCCCTCGCTGATTGCAGGCTCGCTCCTGGCCCTGCCGGTAAGCCTTAAGGTCGGGGAGTACATCGGGAATATCGTTCTGCCAGCGGAGCTTGGTGTGGGCGATTTGACTAAAATATTCCCTCTACTGCTGGTGCTTTACCCCTTCTATGGGGTCTTCATAGTTCTGCTGACGGAGAGGGCGCTTAACAGGCTTGACGTCGTTAAAGCGCTGAGGAGCTAACGGAGCTTCGGGCGGCTTTTCATTCATTTTTTGGTTTTGGGCGGTTGGAAAAATTTTAACACCCTGATAACTCCTCGGAGATAGAAAAATCTTATAAAAGTCTTTGTAGCTTCTGTCTGGAGGGATGTGGTTTAATGTCGGAGGTCGTATGGCGCGGGGCATATCCGGTGTTTACGCTCGAATCGCTGAAGCTCAAGTGGAATGTGTTCCTGCTCTACGCGATGGGATTAGCCCTTTATCCCCTCCTCGATGATGCCCGCCTCGTGTTACCCTACTTTGTTGCGGGTTTTCTCTTCGTGGCGTTCTCCGGTGATTTCTGGGAGACAGCCCAGGTTTTTCTCTCCAAGCCCTACCGGCGACTGCACCTCTTTTTTGAGCTCTTTCTCTCCAACCTACTGATTGTTTTCCTTATGATTGCCCCATTTGCTCTCTTTGACGTCCGCTCTGTGGTCTTTGCCCTTTTTGCCATTCCCTTCCTCCCGCTGGGTTATCTGACTTCCCTTGCAATTAAGAGCCCCAAAAAGGCCATGACCGCGGGCATTGTAATTTTTCTCCTGCTCACCTTTGTCCCCCCGGGAATCGTCCAGCTTAAGGCCCAGGAAAAGGCCCAGAGTGCCCTTGAGATAAAGAGCCTGGAAGACTACGAGGCTAATAAAGAAGAATATGGCAGGCTCGTTACTGAGCTTGAGAGACGTTACTCAAACTACGCCTTCTTTTCTCCCGGTGCACAGCTTGAGCTCTTCGCGAGGGACGTTGAAACTGACGACAGGGAAGATGCTTTCCTCCGGCTCTCCATAACGCTGGCCACCTTCTTGGCCCTCACTTCCCTTGCCCTTTTCCTCTTTCTTCGCTTCGAGCCGGGAACCGTTATCAAACCCTCTCTCCCTGCACTGTATATCCCCTCCCTTCCCTGGTGGATTGGAAAAGAACTCGCTGGCCTGTGGGCCTCAAGAACTTTTCAGGCCCTTCTCGTTCTCCTGATTCTTCCCGTTGACGGGACACTGAAGTCCTTCGCACTGCTATTCCTCCTGCCCCTCGCCTCCCTTGAAGTTCTCTCGGAGAACCCCGTTTTAATACTCAGCAAACCAGTTGGCAGGAGCTACCTCCTGAGGCGCTTTCTCATTACTTCCCTGCTCTTTGGAATCTCAATCCCCGTGTGCAGGTTTTCCTTTGGAGTGGCCTTCTTTTTAGCGTCCCTGACTTTCTTCATAGGACTGTTCACGAGGAAAGGTGCTCTAATCCTTATTCCGGTGCTCGCGCTCCTTTTCGCTCCGGCGATTAGCTCAGCGGAGGCGTCTCTGGTTCTTATGGTGCTCTCTGCTATCCCGCTCATCCTTTCAGCGTTCAGGCTTTCGAGGATGGACTTCAGCGCTTGGGGTGGTGTAGGATGAGGCATAGGCTCGCGCTCTTCCTCCTTTCCCTCTTCCCGGCCGTAGCGGTCGAGATAGACGTTAACAGGTTTACCGCTCACTACCCCAACGTGTCTCCCGAAAAACTCGGCTACCTGATAACGGCCGATTTGCTCTCTAAGTGGCTTCCAAACTTCATCAAGTTCCTTTTGATTCCACTCGTCTTAGTCCTTCTCCTCTCGCGCTTTGGGTCGGAATTCGAGCGGGGCAATGTCCGTTTACTCCTCTCAAAGCCCCTCACGAGGAGGCGCTACTTCCTCGGCTGGGCTCTTGAGGGGCTGAAGCTCGCACTAATTTCCGCTCTTGGGATTTCACTCTCGGGAGCGCTCGCGATGCTCGCCCACGGTCTTGAAGTTAGGGACTACATCATCGGCTCCCTCGCCCTTTCGCTCTCGCTGGTTGGTGTAGTCGGAATCGCCCTGCTCCTCCTCCCTTTAGCGACCTCCCGCGATTCGGGGGTCTTCCTCGGGCTGGGAGCGTTTGTAGTTCTCCTTCTCCTTGGAAAGTTCGATTATTCCTTCATCCCGACCGCTTATCTTGATGGGGCAATCTCCATCGGGGGGAGCGTTTCCGTCTCCCATAAGGCCGTTGGAGGACTTTTGGCCCTTTCCGTTGGCCTGTCGCTCGCGGGAATGGAGGCCTTCCGGAGGAGGGAGCTGAGGGCTTCTGAGTCTATCACCGTCCCCGGTTTTTCCTTCTCTCCACGCGGGCTCTACGGCGTTTTCCTCGGGCTGAGCCTCCAGAGCAAGCGCTTCATGGCTTTCATAGCTCTGGCAACCCTAACGGCCTTCCTTAACTTGGACATGCTTGGGGATTATTACGCCAGCTGGGGAGTCCCCGGCATTTTGAACGCCCTAATTTCGGCTTTGGCCGGTGTATTCCTCCCCTTTGTTGTCCTCCCCCTCGGGGCGGTCTCGATAGGCTCGGCCATCGAGACCGGCACTGTTAGAGTTCTGCTGAGCAAGCCGTTGAGGAGGAGGGACTTTTTCCTCGGGACGCTCCTGAGCGATATCTCTGCCGTCTTCATCGGGGCTACCCTCTATCTGGCCACCCTCGTTGCCTACGCCCTCCACCTGGGTGCCCCCCTGAGTAAAACCCTTGAGCTTGGCCTTGCCTTTGGCTCCCTCCTTTTCCTCTCGCTCGTCCAGTACTTAGCGCTCGGCTATTTGCTTTCGGCCTTTATGCGGGGCAGGAAGGCGCTTTTCGTCTCGCTGGTTCTCGCGTTCCTGCTGAGCTTTGCAGTTCCAATCGCCGTCATTGCGGCCTCAAACTCGGCGGGGGAGTCGTTAGTTGATGTTCTAGCCCGCAACTCCCTTCACGTGCCGAGTCCTAACCTGCACTACACCGTGCTTGCAAGGGCGGTTTCTCCGAAGAGAGGCCTTCCGCCGAAATCGCTATCAGAGGTTCTCAACTATCCAGGCAACCTGGCCCTGCTGGTCGTCCCGACGCTCGTTTACCTGGCAGTCTCGTGGTTAAAGTTCAGGAGAGCGGACTTGAGGTGATGCTCATGTTGAGGGTGAAAATCGGAAGTAGAGTATCTTTTTAACTCCCGCTTCTTTTATCCTTTGAGGTGTTTCAAATCAAGGTCAAAACCCTGACACGTCAGATAATCGCGCTCGCAGAAGAGCTCGGCCTTAACGCCGTCCTGGAATACAGGACGCCGGACGGCACGAGAATAGACGTTGCAATCCTTGACGGCGAGGAAAAAGTTTTGGCGATAGAGCTCGAAGCATCTTTCAAGTGGTTTCCGCAAAGGGTTCTCTACGACGTGGTTAAGGCCCACCGCGCCGGCTTTCCGGAGCTGTGGGTGATAACACCCTTCAGAGCTAGTCCTGGCTGGGTTCTCAAATACGCGGAAGAGGTTGGGCTCGTCCTCAGAATAATGGGAGAAGAAAAGGTTCTCTCAGAGCTCAGGACTTCTCTTCCTTCCGGTACTTGATGTAGATTATGTCCTCAGCGTGCCAGAAAGGTACCTGCTCGCCGACAATCCTTATCTCAGGGCTCTCGCCCTCGTATATCACCTTCCTCGTGAGTTCTTTCGGGAGCTGGAACTGGACGTAGACCTGGTTCGGCAGGCTGTCCTTGCTCACCTTAATCTTGAACGTTCCAGTTCCTCTGTACGTCTCATCTCCGTACCTGACGAGGTAGCTCGTACCCTCTGGGAATTCGATTCTCAGCTCAAATGAGCTTATCTTTGGCTCTATTTCCATCGTGAAGAGCCCGAAGCCGTCTTTTGTAATGAACGTAACGCTCTGGTTGTTCATGTAGAACACTTCTTTGTACTCGATTGTTGCTGGCGGTAGCTGGGCCGTCTGAAATGCATACGCGACGAGTGCAATGGTTATGATGGCCATAATCGCTAGGGCCTTGTTCACCGTGGTCACCTAAAAAGTGTTTGTTTCGACGTGTTATTAATACTTTTGTGTAGGTGGTTACGCCAAAAAATGGAATTCAAAGGCCGGTCGGCTCGTCTATGAAAAAGACATCGAGACCAAAGCGCTCCCTAATGAGCTTCATCAGGGCCTTGACGCCCAGCGTCTCCGTCTTGTAGTGTCCCGCAACCAAAACGCTCTGGGGCAGGTCAAGGGCCGTTAAATAATCTGCGTGGCCGAATTCGCCCGTTATCAGGAGGTCTATCCCCTTTCTGTAGGCTTCTTCCAGCGCAAAGGCACCGGCGCCGCTTATCGCACCAACTGTTTTAATAACTCTCTTCCCGAACTCGTAGGTTCTAACTGTTGTATCGAGCTTTTCCGCTATTATTTGGGCAACTTTCTCAATCGGCTGAGGTTCCTCAAACTCGCCGTAGAAGCCTATGCTCAGGCTTTTGTACTCGCCGAAGGGCCTTTTGGGCTCTAAATCGAGCAGGCGGAGCAGGCCGACGTTGTTGCCGACCTCTGGGTGCGCATCGAGGGGCAGGTGAGCCACGTAGAGGTTCAGGTCGTTCTCGATTAGCATCTTCAGCCTTTTGTAGTGGATACCTGTTATGTAGTTAAGGCCTCCCCAAATCATTCCGTGGTGCACTATCATCATGTCAGCCTTGCCCTTAACGGCCCCTTCAATGGTTTTGAGTGTTGTGTCAACGGCAAACGCTATCCTTTCGACCTCCGCCTTCCCCTCCACCTGGAGGCCGTTGCTCGACTTGTCCGGGTAAGCCGAAACCTGAAGGTAATCGTCGAGGAAAGATACAAGTTCGTTGCGGTTCATGGTTATCACCTATTCACTTGGTAAATTATTCAGTAACTGAATATGCCCCGCAAACCCTTTTAAAACCCCGCCCTACATCAAGCGAGAGGTGTTGTTATGGACGAGTTTGAAAAGGCCGTCGAGGAGCTTGCGAGACTCGTGATGAGCGGCGAGATAAAGACCCGTGAGGAGCTTAACAGGTACAAGATAGCCGTATCCAGGAAGTATCACCTCTCAAAGATTCCAGGTAATTCTGACATACTCAAGGCAATCCCCGAGGAGAGGAGGGACGAGTTCAGAGACCTGCTCAAGAGAAAGCCGACGAGGACGATAAGCGGCGTCGCGGTCGTTGCAATGATGACGAAGCCCTTTCCCTGTCCCCATGGGCGCTGTATCTACTGCCCCGGTGGGCCGAGCGTCGGCTCGCCCCAGAGTTACACCGGAAGGGAGCCTTCTGCCCTTAGGGCCGTCCAGAGCGCCTATCATCCATACATCATCATGATGCGCCGCCTCAAGCAGCTCACCGACATAGGCCACGACGTTGACAAGGTCGAGGTTATAATTCAGGGCGGGACTTTTCCGGCGGTTGATCTCGATTACCAGGAGTGGTTCGTCAAGTGCGCCTTCAAGGCGATGAACGACTTCCCGTACTTTAAGGATATAGAAAACCTCGAAGAGAAGCTGATTAGGCTGATAGTGAAGAAGGACGAGTCCGTTTTTGAGGAGGACCCGAAGTTCAAGGAAGCCTGGGAGAAAACCCACTCAAAGCCCTACTACTACCTCGAAGACGAGCAGAGGAAGAACGAGAAAGCTAAGGTTAGAATGGTCGGCCTTACCATAGAGACCCGCCCGGACTGGGCCTTCGAGAGGCACATAGACAGGATGCTCAAGCTGGGAACTACGCGCGTTGAGCTTGGCGTCCAGACGGTTTTCAACTTCATCCACGAGAGGACTAAGAGAGGTCACGGCGTCGAGGAGATAGTTAAGGCCACACAGCTCCTCCGCGATGCTGGCTTGAAGATAAACTACCACATAATGCCCGGTCTGCCGGGGAGCAACTTCGAGCGCGACCTTTACACATTCCGCACAATCTTTGAAGACCCCCGCTTCAGGCCGGACATGCTCAAAATCTACCCGACGCTCGTCACGAGGGACGCCCCCCTCTACCGCTGGTGGAAGGAAGGCAAGTACCGCCCCTACCATACTGAGGAGGCCGTGGAGCTCCTCGTCGAGGCCTACAAGCTCTTCCCGAAGTGGGTTCGCGTCATGAGAATTCAGCGCGACATTCCAGTCCAGCTCATCGTTGACGGCGTCAAGCACTCCAACCTGGGCCAGCTCGTCCTCAACGAGCTGATAAAGCGTGGCATAAGGCCGAGGGAGATTCGCTTTAGGGAAGTCGGCCACATGATGGAGAAGTTCGGAATCCAGCCCGAGGTCGAGCACATCAAGCTCCTCCGCGAGGACTACGATGCCGCTGGCGGAAGGGAAATCTTTCTGAGCTTTGAGGACGTTAAGAACGATATCCTGATAGGCTTCCTCCGCCTGAGGATTCCGAGCGAGAAAGCCCACAGGAAGGAGATAAACTGCTGTCCCTCGGCCATAGTCAGGGAGCTCCACGTTTACGGCCCGCTCGTGCCGATAGGTGGGAAGCCGAGGTACGAGTGGCAGCACCGGGGCTACGGAAGGGAGCTTCTGGCCGAGGCAGAGAGAATAGCGAGGGAGGAGTTCGACGTCAAGAAGATGCTCGTCATAAGCGGTGTTGGCGTCAGGGAGTACTACAGGAAGTTCGGCTACCGTAAGAACGGGCCCTACGTTGCAAAGAGGCTCGACAGGAGCTACGCTGATTACAAAAAGAGTAAGGAGTTCGACGCCCACCTGAACACTTAAGCTTAAGCCAGAACTCCGCTTTTTTCTTTCTCAACTTTAGCCGCCAGCGCTATCGCTATGAAGTTCGCACCGCTCATCAGCAGGTCAACTGAGACGAACAGTCCGATTGCCCAGAGGCTTGACCAAGGCCACTGGAGCACTATCATTGCGCCTAGGAGGATTGTGACGACGCCTGAGAGGATCATCAGGGCCCACTTGGTTGACGTCCTTGTTCTGGAAGGCCACGCCGATCCTTATCGCGCCTATCGCTATCAGCGAGAACCCGAGGACGAGCGTCAGCACTGTCGTCGCGAGAACGGGATTCTCAAGGGTCGCTATACCGCCGATAACGTAGATAATGCCCATGAGAATGTGCAGGCCCCTGCTCTTCCAGTCCTTCGTTTTGGCGATTCCCTGCGCAATCTGGAGCGCTCCACCAACGACCATGAACGCTCCGAACACCGCAACGCTCGTTATCGTCATCAGCGGCAGGAGGAGCAGTCCCGCGACTCCAAGTGTTGTGAATATCACGCCAAGCACGAGCATCCATGCCCAGTTCTTCTTGAGCTCACCGGATTCCATGGAACCACCTCCCAACTTTTTTCACCAAAAGTAACTTTAAGTCCTTAAAAAGTTTTCTGTGGAAAAGTTAGTAAAATGGGGGAAAAGAAGAGAACGGGGCTTAACGCCTTCCGTACTTCCTCAGCAGGAGCCCGAGCACGAGGAGTGCTCCCAGGATTATGGCCATTCCCAAGTACGTCTGACCGCTTCCCTTATTTACGGTGACTCTGAGGCTCGTCTCTCTGCTCTTCTGGTCGCTGACGGCCTTTACTGTGATAACGTAGTCTCCCGCGTCGGTGTTTTCGGGAACCGTCACCTCCAACGTAAACTCGACTTCCTCGTCCCTTCCGAGGGAGGGCACTTTGCGGGGCTCCACCTTTACGTTCCACCCTTTGGGGGCCTCTACCTCCAGCCTGACGTTGGTCAGCGGGCTGGTTCCCGTGTTGTACACCCTAACGGAGGTCTTTGCCTCGTCTCCCGCCTCTACCTTCAGGCTGTACCTTTCCAGGGTCGCGGTCATCCCGTAGCTGCCCGTCAGCCTTGCCGTGAGGTCTATTTCCCTGCTCTCCCCGCTTCCCTCGGAGGTCACGCTGAGTTTTGAGCTGTACGTCCCGAGCTCGGCCGTGTCTGGGGGTATCAAGATTACGTAGAGGTGCTTTTCTTCTCCCGCCTTCACGTAGGCGCTCGTTATTCCCGTGTGAGAGGTGGGGTCTTCAACCACCATTCCGCCCCAGTTCTCTGGCACCTGCAGGCTCAATGAGTACGTGTCGTCCTGCGTTCCGAGGTTCTTCAGGACAACGGGGTAGATGAACGTCTGCCCAAGCACCTGGCTCTTTGAGGGCTCCGGAGCGCTCACCTCAAGGTAGTAGGGGAGCTTCTGCATGCTTACTTGGAGCTCTCCTTTCCTGCCCGCCCTTATCTCGACGTTTTTCTCAACCTCTCTGTAGGCCTCCTTTGAAATCCGGACGGTGTAGCTCCCTTCGGGGGCCTCTATAACTGCCGTCCCGTCGGAGAGCGTCTTTGCTTCCGCAACCATCTCCCCGCCCCGTAGAAGCTCAACCCTTGCGCCGGCGATGTACGACCCGGACTCCCTGTCTGTGACCTTGATTGAGAGCGTCCCGTTTTCTCCCGCGTGGGTTCTGTTCACGTACACTCCGAGCCGCTCTTCCGCGTCTCCTGCCTTTACGGTGATGTTGTACATTCCAACCCCTGCATCGCTCGGGACTTCTACCACCAGCGCCACCGTGCTCTCGCCGGAGACCCTAACCGCCCGAACCGGCTCTCCACCTGCGAGGAACTTTGCTCTCCATCCTTCGGGCATGTCAGCGTTCAGAAATACCACAGTGGGAGACGGCGAGGTAAGGACAAGCTGGAACTGGACGCTTTCGCCGGCTTCCACTTCCTTGACGGGGTAGTCGCACAGAACCCTAATACCATCGCCCTTTATCGTGACGTAGAGGGGCATTTGGCTTTCGCCGGCGCGGAAGGTGAGCTCAAACCTGCCAGTCTCGGCGGACGTTTTCACGACTATGGTGACCTGGGCGCTCTCGCCGTGTCTGAGGTAGACGCCGTTGATATCCGAGCTTCCGTCGGTTATTCTGGCGCTCCACCCCGGCGGGACATCAACCGAGAGCGGGACGAAAGCGTCGCCGCCTTCGTTCTTCACGGTAACCTGGAACGAGATCTCCCCACCTGGTGCCGTTATTTTGCTTGGAAACTGGGCCTCCAGGACTATGTTTCCTGGGGAATCCTCAACGCGGACGTCATCACCGATAAGGATTATGCGAACCGTGCCCTCGTTGTATTTGAGGCTCCCCGCCGTTAGATTCAATCCTTCGGCGATTTCCACCGTGTCCCCAAAGGAGAGCACGTAGGTTGTCCCGTTTACTCTGATGGCCGCCCTCCCGTCGCTCGAAAAGTCCACGAACTCAACTGGAATTCCGTTGACCCTTATGCTCTGGCCAACGTGGAGGGTTACGGTGATTGCTTTGGCAGACGCTACCGGCGTGACCAAGAGGAGAAAAAGAATCAGAGCGAGGGCCTTTTTCATTCCCATCACCTTATCTCAGCTCTAACAAAGCCGAGGTACGCCGCAACGAAGCCCACGACGAGATACGCCATCATGAAGACTATCTCCTTCTTTGCAAAGGACAGGCTCTCTGCCAGGCTGTACGTTGGCTCTTCGGAGTCGTCCATTCCAATCGGGAACATGACGTCTTCCCATGAGCGTGCGTGGGGGTTCAGGACGTACTGGGATATCTGCTCGAAGTCCGCCTGCGGCGACAGGCTGCTAATTGTCTCAACGGTCTCGAAGTATTTCTTGTTCCACTCCTTCATTTGCTCCTCGTATTCTTCCCACAGCTTCTCCTGCTCTTTCAGCTGTTCCAGCGTCATGTTCTCAAAGTTACCTGGGTCGTACGTGGGGGGCTGTGGTCGCGGGCCGGCCACGTGGTCCGCCACTATCGGAGCTATGGACTCAAAAACTACCGTGACCGCCAGGAAGAGCACGAGGGCGTACATCAGGGCGCTGCCGCTGGACTTGGAGTGTGCCGAGAACGCCACGGCTATCCCGAAGAACACCAGGAGGTAGACGTATGCAAAGACGAAGTAAACTGCCAGCCTCGTGACCGATGTGCTGTCCACGTTAACTCCCATCCACATCAGCGCTCCGAGGATAACGAGGAACGTTATGAAGACCGCCACGGCGAGCGTAACGGCACCGCCTATGAGCTTGCCAAGTATTATCTGGTCTCTGTAGACGGGGTGCCCCATGAGGACTTTCAGGGTTCTCTCCTCCCTCTCTCTGGTTATGGCGTCAAAGCCGAGGGCAAGGGCGAATATTCCCCCCGCGAGGCCCAGGTAATGCGTGACGCCCCACATGACCTCATAGACCTCTGGGCTTTCTCCTTCCTCGGTCATCCACGACATCATGCCCGTCTTTACCTGGACCAGCGCGAGCAGGGTTATGAGGAGCAGGAACCCGAAGAGAACCAAGAAGCGCCTGCTGGTTATGTAGTCGCGGAACTCTTTGGCCGCTATAGCTCCTATCATTCTCTCTCCCTCCCGTAAACCAGCTCAAGAAAGACCTCCTCGAGGGTCGGCTCGTGGAGGTGGATGTCGGTGACGGTGTAACCCATTCCCGTCAGCTCCCTAATCAGGTCTTCGCGGACGTCCCGTGAGGCGTATACGGTTATCCTGTTCGGTCCTTCCCTGTGCCAGTCAGTAACCTCCGTGCTCAGCCCGCTTATTTCGAGCGGCTGCTTCGTCTCCACGGTTATGACGACCCTTCCCTCAATGAACTTCCGCTTAATCTCCTCCTGACTGCCGCTTGCGAGGAGTTTTCCCCGGGAGATTATGCCGATTTCATCGCTAACCTCCTCGACCTCCGGGAGTATGTGTGACGAGAAGAACACTGTCTTTCCGTCCTTTTTCAGCTCCCTTATAAGCTCCCTCATCTCGATGACTCCGCGCGGGTCGAGGCCGTTGGTCGGCTCGTCAAGGAAGAGCACTTCTGGGTCGTTTATGAGGGCCTGTGCGAGTAAAAGGCGCTGCTTCATGCCTGTGGAGAACTCCCCGGCCTTCTTGTTCGCGACTTCTCTGAGCCCGACGAGGTCGAGCAGTTCCTTTGCTCTCTTCTCGGCCTCGTTCCGGGGCATCCGGTAGAACTTGGAAAAGTACAGGAGGTTGTCGAGGGCGCTCATGTTCGGGTAGAGGCCCCCCTCAGCCGGCATGAACCCGGTTATCCTCTTGACTTCGACTGGCTTTTCCATCACGTTGATTCCTGCTATGTACGCCGTCCCCTCCGTGGGCTCCACGAGGCCCAGGAGCATGAGGATTGTCGTTGTTTTGCCCGCCCCGTTGGGGCCCAGGAACCCGTAAACGGTGCCTTTCTTGACCTTGAGGTTGAGGTGGTCAACTGCGACTGTTCCATTGTAAACTTTAGTCAAGTTTTCTGTCTCTATTGCGTACACATGAACCACCATATGGGGGAAAAACTCTGGGACATATAAACCTTTCTGAAATTAAATCGTCGTTAGTAAAGCAAAGGTTTTTATCTGTGCTGAGAACTCGCCTTATGCGCTTCAAACCGAGACCCTTCAACGAACTCATTGGCTTCCGCTGTCTCTACTGCCTCGACTGCTGCAGGGGGAGACACATCTACCTGACCCTAAAGGATATAGAGCGAATAACTAAAGCTGGCTATGACCCTCAGGACTTCGTAACGTTCTCAATTGAGGGCGACAAGGTGCGCTTCGTTTTAGCTGTGAGGGAGTGGGACTTGGGCTGTGTCTTCCACGACCCTGAGACTGGTAAGTGCACGATTCACAAAGTTAGGCCTCTCATATGCCGCATCTACCCGTTTATGGTTTCAAGAAAGCCCCTCGGCGTGGAAGGGGAAAAGCCCTTCCACTACAGAGGCCAGGAGCTCTGGCTCTACTACGACGGGAGCTGTCTAGGAGTAAACGCCGACGAGCCTGAAACAACAATAACGCCTGAAGAGATAGCGGAGCTCGGCCTTGAGTTCGAGGAGGAGTTTGAGAGAACTGATATAGAGGGTTTCTCGGAGCTTTTGGAGGGGCTCGAAGGCTAAGCTTTTAAGCCCCCTGCCGATGTCAGAAACATGAGCAAGGAACTCCGCTACCGACGGGCTTCGGCCTGGGAGTACGACTTAATCCTCCGCGAGGCCGAGAAGTACGGTGAGCTTGAGCACCACTTCTTCGCCGTCGTTGAGGGTAGGTTCAGGGACGTTTACGCCGTCAACGGGAGGGTGTGGGCCGAGATTGAGGGCCTAAAAATCAAGCCCTACGCCTACGGAACCTTCGTCGGCACGATTAAGGTTGATAAGAACCTCGTGGAAAAGTTTTACCCCAACGTCGAGTTCTTCTACTTCGTTGAGGTCGAGAAGAACTACGCGGTTCTAAGCCCAAAGGCGGGCTTTCTGTTCACGACTGGCAAGGACGTGCCTAGGAGCGGTGTCCGAAAATACGTCTGGCAGGGGACTAAGAAGCTGGTAATATACGACGAGAACGGCGTTATCCTCGGTATCGGTAGGATAAACCCTGAGAGCAACCGGAAGTTCATTCTCAACGTCACTGACATCGGGGAGTTTCTGAGGAGGAACCGCTGAATTCAAATCGGTCCAGTGCCTCATGCTGCTTAAAAATCCCCAAGGTGGGCAGAGCACCATGGGTTTCCACCGAGAATACCTTGCAGAGTTGGATTTATACGTATAGTACTATGAAGATACTTTTGTTTAACAAAAGTTTTATATGGTTCAACTTTGCTCATTACATTCAACGGGCGTTAAACAGTCGAAACTCTTTTAAACTCTTATAAGTTAGTAAGACTTCGAAAAGGCCACCGAGAAACAACCCGACGAGATGAGGGGTTTCGCGTTACCCTCCAGCATTGGAGGGTTGACGCCGTAAGGCGTCCTCTCAAGACTGCCCGCTGTGGCAGTCAAAAGCTCTGATGGGTGGCCTCTAAAATGATAACCCCGAACCGCTCTGCGGTAGGGGTAACGGGCCTTAGACCGGGCCTGCGGGCTGGAGCCGAAACCGGCAACGGGAGTAGGTGATGGGCCCGCAAACCCTCCCGTCAATGGCTAGGGTAGTTCGTTAGAACCCTTGCCCTTTAGGGCGGGGAGGAGGTCAGAGTGAATGCCTTTAACGGAGGTGATATGTGTGAAAAATCCTGTGAAACTTGGATTGCTCCTCTGTCTTGTTAGTTTGGTCTCTCTGGCCAGCGTATCGGCATGGAGCTCGAAGGCTGTCTCTTCCTCATCAGGATGCTGGAGAATGTATGACCATGACGCGGACACCCCCCAGTGGGCCCCAGATGAATGGGTCTGGGCGGGTGTCTCAGGATGGCTTAACATATGCGATGGAAAAATAACCGTAGACACTTCAACCGTGAGGCATGTTGCATACTGGTCCGGCGTCAAGGTGGACAGGTCGCGGGTGGTAAAATACACCGGAGCAAGGGTTTCATACACAAAGATACCCTACGAGAGGTACAATGGTGATACCGGGGAGGCCTTTGCGCTGATTCCTCACTTCTACAAGCACTGACTCGGGTGACCTCGCGTGCGGGCTGAGATTGTGCTTGCCCTCTGCATTCTAATCTTTTATCTGGGAACCACCCCAGTGTCTGCCGCTCCGTTCTGGCTAAAGCCTGGAACTTATGTGAACTACACCGTTGTCGTCCCGGAGGACGCCCGCTTTGGGATAAACGACATCATGGTCAAAGTTGATATGCTCAACGAGCGCTCCTTTGAGGCGCTTTCTCGCTACCTAAACGTTTCTCGGGGTGAGAACTACGTTACCGTTCTCTGGCCGATGGGGACGTCTTACCTCTCCTTTAAAGTCCTCTCTGTGGACAATACGACGGCTAAAATCCGCGTCAGGCTTGAGCTCCATAACGTGGTAATTGAAAGTCCCGACATCGCGAACGCGAGCGTTCTGGTGTTCTCGGAAGTTCTTACGCTCGACCTTGAGACTGGGGCCTACATCGTAAACGGCACACCCGTTGCCAGGCCGAGCTTCTTCATTGACCCGTCCGCCCCTCCTGAGCCCGGCGCGCTTCTCCTGAACGTCACGGTTCCGGAGGGCGGAAACTGGGTGATGCGGGTTGAGAACCTGAGCTACTCCCGCTATAAAGACTTTGAAGTCCTGACATACCTGCGTACCTTCCATCCGCCGTTCATATATCTTGAATCCGATGTGGTGCCGTTCAGCCTCAGCGGCCCCAACTACAGCTGCTCTGGCGGAACTTCGTTCTCGGCGCTCTATGACTCATCGACCGGCCTTATGATAGCATCAGACCTGAGTGCAACCCCTCCCGAATTCGTCCTCATGGGGATTATCAGATCCAGCATGGAGGACGTGAACGCTTCCAGGGCCCTCCGCAGATTCCTCTCTGAGGGTGCAGACAAGCGCTGGCTTCAGGGCTGGAACCTCTATGCGACCAACGTGGGGTTTCCAGAGGAACGTTCGTTAGAGAGGCCGACCAGCCCCCTCGCATACTACTTTGCGTTCACTGTTCTTGTCGCCTTTGCAGTCGGTTTTAGGGACTTTAGGAGGTGGATTGGATGAAAATTCTTCGCTGGGAGCTTGGAGACCCGCTGAACCTCGCCGCGTTTGCCTTTGGTTTCCTGCTCATCGGCACTTCCCTGTTCATTGGGGGGATTAGGGTATCGAATCACTTTATGGTGTTCCCTCCTGAGGAGGACTCTCTCGTGGCTTTTTCATACCGGGCCATGGGGGTCAGCGTTCCCCTTCTGTCCGAAAGGGTGTATACGTCTTTTATTCTGACCGCCGTCCTCCTGTCATCTCTGGTTCTGAGAAACGATAGAGACACTCGCTTTGCTCTTTCAGTTTACTCCCTACCCGTGGGGAGGAAAAGGCTTGTTCTCTCCAAGGTTCTGGCAGTTTTTGTACTGCTGTTCACGGCCTCATTTCTCCCGTTTATTCTGACGGTTGCCTACATCTTCGGCGATACCGGAAGCTTCATTCTCAGTGCCTTCCTCTCGAAGGGTCTGCTCCTGGTATACCTCCTGTACTGGGCTCTGGCTGTCTTTTATGCAGTTGCAGTTTCCTCTTTCGTGGCTATAATCTCCCTCAACACCTTCGTCTCAATAATGGCTGGACTTTCCGCCCTCTACGTTCCCTATTCTCTGGGGGCATCATTTCTACCCCCTAAGGTTCTCAACACTGCAATACTCCAGGCGTACACTTCTGAAATCGCTCTTTCCGGCTGGATTCCCCACCTGCTCTCGTCCGCTTTTCTCCCCTGCGTTTTTCTTCCGGTTCTGCTTATCATCCTGACTACTTACGTGGCAGAAAGGAGGGATGTCAAATGAGGCTCTTCAGGCTCACGCTTTTTCTTGTAGCTGTCTTCACTCTGGTGGCACTCGTCATCCAGCACATTGAACTTTCCAAGCCTTACTCGGACTTTGCAGTAGATGCATCGTGTGCCGTCGTTCCCTCCGCGAGGGTTCTTGCCCTCAACATGAACGGACAGGACAACTATTCGGTGGCTTTCTACGATCCAGTGGAGGGCAGATTTCTCTACTCGTCAGAGCTTGTCGGCTCGGGCAGGGCGGTCGTTGAGTTCAATCACTCGGGCCCGTACTGCGTTGTTGTGTCTTCCCAGGCGCCGGCTTCGGTGGCAATCTCGGGCATGGGGAGCTACCCCTCTTCGAGGGCGCTTTCAATTGAGTACCTTGTTGGCGGCACATCTGCGCTCCTGTTTGTCCTTACGGGGGTGCGGAGATGATAATCCGGACAAAACACCTTACAAAACGTTTTGGCCACATAACAGCGCTCGATTCGGTCAGCATCGGAATTGGTGAGGGCGTTACCTTAATCCTGGGGCCCAACGGGGGAGGCAAGAGCACCTTTCTGAACCTCTGTGCTGGAACGTACAGGCCCACTGAAGGTGTGATCCGGGTCTTCGGGGGCGATCCCTGGGCCGACGCGAACGTTAGACAGAGGTTTGGTGTGTCTTTTGACCCTCCTGCCCTACCGAAGCACAGGACGGGGCGTGAGTGGCTTGAGTTCCTGGCTGAGATTAGGGGCGGGTCTACGTCGGATATCATTGAGGCGTTTTCACTTGGGGGCTTTCTCGATAGGAGGATTTCCACGTACTCGGCAGGAATGATGAAGCGGTTGAGCATAGCATCTGCGTTCGTGGGGGAGCCAGAGCTTGTCCTGCTGGATGAGCCGCTTGTGAACCTTGATTTTGATGCGATACCTGAAATCGTCGGCCTGTTGGAGCGTTTTGCCTCTGAGGGTCTGTCTATTGTTGTGGTTTCTCACATATGGAAGCCGTTCCTTGAGTTCGCGGACAGGGTGGTAGTCATAGCAGGAGGGAGGGTGAAGCATGATGGTAGCGTGGAGGAGGTTGCTTCTGCTCTCAGTCTTATTTAGCGGGCTCTTGGCGCCGTCTGCATCTTCGACCCCTGTGTTTTTTGAGTTTGACGGCCAGGTAAGGGCTGGAAACCTGACTTCGGTGGCCCCTATCGTGCTGAACCTGAGTGAAGGGGACTGGCCCGTTGAGCTCTCCGTTGGAAACGTTACCCTCGTTCTCAACGTGAGCGTTGGTGATGCTCCCCTGGTGGTTGAGATTAATGAGTCGCTTCTGAGAAGGTCATTGGGCGGTTTCTCGACAGCCACAGTCTTTCTTTCAGGCAGAGAGGTGCCTTCAATAGAATCCGAGAAGACCCCGTGTATGGCGGCCCCGGATTGGAGTGAGGGTGAAGGCGAGAGCTCGGCGAGGGGGCCTTCAAGGCCGGTTCCAATGGAAACTGTTCTCTTCTCGCCGTGTCGCGAAAGGGAATACCTTCTCCTTCCCAGCGGCGTTCCTGTGGTCGCCGAGTATGGGGGTGTCAAAAAATACTGCCTCATCAGGATTTCTGAGGGAGGCGGCGGCTGGAGCTCACAGGGAGGGTGCTCCTTCGCGTATATTGAAAACGCGGTATCTTCCGTCCCCGTGGAGATAACATCGAGACCCTGCAACGCTACCGTCTACATCAACGGCTTTCATCTCTTCGGGGAGTGGTTCACTCCTATGGTGGTTCACCTTCCGCTCACTCCTGAGCTGAGCCCCTACAATGTATCCATCGGTGCGAGAGGCTATCCATTTGTCTCTGGCGTCGTGAATTCAACTGAAAAAAGGGTAGCCCTTTATGCGGATCTATCCGCTCTCTCACGCGTTGTTTTGGTCCACTCCGGGGCGGGAGTACTTGAAGTCCTAACCGAGCCTGCCAATGCTAGTCTAAAAATCTTTGCGGGAAATAATGAGGTTTTCTCTGGTAGAAGTCCCATTAAACTCGTCCTTCCTGAGGGAGTTTACACGCTCAGTGCGTCTCTTCCAGGGTATGGGGGCATCGTTGAAAACGTGACAGTCCCCGCCAACGAAAGCGTTTCGCTCGACCTCACCCTTAGCCTTCTGCCTGCGAACCTCCGTATTACCACTGTCCCTTCCGGGGCAGAGGTGAGAATTGGGAACGTAACCTGTACTTCTCCCTGCTCCCTGAACCTGACTGCAGGTGTCTACAACGTTTCTGCTTCGCTTCCAAGGTATCTTCCAAGCTCTGTCCTTGTTGGGCTCGCACCCGGAGAATCACAGGCCATCTCCCTGGAACTCGTTCAGATGCCCGTCCTGAGGATTTTAACATCGCCAGAGGGTGCTACCGTTACTGTGGGTGGCGAACAGTGCTTCACTCCCTGCAACATCACGTTGGCTCCCGGCAGCTACAGCGTGACCGTAGAAAAAAGCGGCTATGAGAAAGCCGTGCTTGTGGTATCCCTTAACGCGGGTGACGTGAGCGTGGTCAACGTCTCCCTGAGGAAAGAACCGTTGCCAACTTCACCTTCCCCCGTGGACGCCCTTAAAACCAGTCACGAAGTCAACAAAGTTACGGAGACTGTGTCGCGGCAGGAGGGGATAAACTGGAAACCGGCACTGGTAGTTTTTTCATTGCTGGCTCTTGTCGTTGTGTTTGCCAAAATGCGTGGGTGAGGTTGGATATTGGGTCAAATGACCTCTCCCCCGTAATCTTTTTAAGACCTTCCGCATAGAATTCAAATGGTAACCAAAGGTTACTAAAGGAGGTGACGCTCATGGTCAGGAAAGTCAAGACGGGCATCCCTGGCATGGACGAAATTCTCCATGGGGGAATCCCCGAGAGGAACGCTGTCCTTCTCAGCGGCGGGCCGGGAACGGGGAAGACGATATTCAGCCAGCAGTTCCTCTGGAACGGCCTCCAGATGGGTGAGCCTGGCATCTACGTTGCCCTTGAGGAACATCCCGTTCAGGTAAGGCAGAACATGGCCGAGTTCGGCTGGGACGTCAGGAAGTACGAGGAAGAAGGAATGTTCGCGATGGTCGATGCCTTCACCGCGGGCATTGGTAAGAGCAAGGAGTACGAGAAGTACATCGTCCACGACCTCACCGACATCAGGGAGTTCATAGACGTCCTCAGGACGGCCGTGAAGGACATAAACGCCAAGAGGGTCGTCATAGACTCAGTGACAACGCTCTACATCAACAAGCCGGCGATGGCGAGGGGCATCGTCATGCAGCTCAAGCGCGTTTTGGCCGGTCTTGGAGTTACGAGCATACTCGTGAGCCAGATAAGTGTCGGCGAACGCGGGTTCGGCGGTCCGGGAGTTGAGCACGGCGTTGACGGCATAATAAGGCTCGACCTTGACGAGATTGACGGCGAGCTCAAGCGCTCGTTGATAGTCTGGAAGATGCGCGGGACAAGCCACAGCATGAGGAGGCACCCGTTCGATATCACCGACAAAGGAATAGTCGTTTACCCGGACAAAGTTCTCAAGAGGAAGACCGTTGTTGAGGTTGAGTGAAAACTGAAAGGGGGTGAGAGAATGGAGGTTCCGCTGAACCCGATTGGGAGGGAGGAGATTCACAGGCTTGAGAGCATACTCCTCTTCGCGACGCTCTTCAGGCCCGAAGTTATAGAGCTCATAAAGGATCCGGCAGAGAGACTGACCTGGGTTGACAGCCTTGCAGTCGCTGCGGGTGCCATAGCCAGGGAGAAGGCTGGCATGACCACCAGCGAAATCGCCGAGGAGCTCGGCAGGACTGAGGCGACGATAAGGAAGCACCTCAAGGGTGAGACCAAGGCCGGCCAGCTCGTCAGAGAAACTTATGAGCTCATAAAGCAGGGCAAGCTCGACGAACTCGTGAAGAACGTCGAGGTTCTGGCCAAGGGCGGCCAGCTCGTTGCTATGGAGGAGTACGAGAAGCTCAAGAAGGAGAAAGAGGAGCTTGAGGCCAGAGTGGAGGAGCTTGAAGAGAAAGTCAAGAGCCTCGAAGAGGAGAACAGGGCACTCAAGGCGAAGCTTGAGAACGTCAGGAAGATACTTGACGACGCTTTGAGCAGGATAAAAGAGATAGGGAAGCTCCTTTAACTTCCGTTTCCATTCTTCCTCAGGGCCTCTTCCCACGTCATTATCATGTGGGTGAAAGTCTCGTCGTCCTCCTCGATTCCGCGCTTTATCTCGGAAACGTGGGCGTACTTGGCCTTGAGCTGTTCGAGGATGTAGTCAACGGCCTTCTCGGGCTCGGCCTTGGTTCCGCAGGTGTAAACGTCAAGTGCGGCGTAGCCCTTCTCTGGCCAGGTGTGGATTGAGATGTGGCTCTCGGCGACGATAACTACACCGCTGACGCCGGTCGGTGAGAACTTGAAGAAGTAGCTTGACTTGACTTCCATGTTGCCTACCTTTGCCGCCTCAAGGAATATCTGCCTTATCTTGTCAGCGTTACCGAGAACCTCTGGATCGCACCCCGCGGCTTCAACAACGTAGTGAAACCCAATAGTCTCGATCTCGCTCATGGTCTCTCACCTGGGTGGTGGGTAGTACGCTCCCTTTTTAAAGTTAATCCCCAAAGTGAACAGGAATTAGCGGGCCGTTTCGGCTCTGAACTGGCCAGAATTGAATTTTATGGATTTAAACTGAAGTTTTCTGGTAGTTTTTGAAAAATCCGGTTACTTACTGACAAAACGGACTTTGAGGCGATTAAAGCCGTTTAAACCTTTCTGGTGAACAGTGTCCAGTTTAAACCAATGAACCACTAATTTTAAAACTCGCATTTCAAACTAACCACAAGTCGAGATTAAAAGCTTTCAGGGGTGAACGTATGGCCAAGAAGAAGGCTAAAAAGCCCGGGGAGACCAATGAGTTCCGGGCGAAAAAACGCGAAAAGCTCCGGTTTTTGGCTGAAATGGAACCGAAAAAGATGATAACCTATCCACTCGCCGTCTTTATAGTGGCCCTGCTCTTAGTGGCGGTTCACTTCCCGCCGCTTGGCATTGAGCTCAGGGGCGGTGTCGTGGTTACTGGCTACGGGATAAGCGCCGACCCCGACCAGGTCGAGAAATGGCTGGGTGACCAGCTTGGGTTCTCCGTCAATGTCGAGAGCTTTACGAGCGTTGATGGGTCAAAGGGAATTCGCGTTTACACCCCCGCTAACGCTGACCCCACCCAGATTATTAAGGCCCTCAAGCAGAAGTACCCAGATGCAGACTACACTCACAGCGAGGTTCTTCCAACGTTCGGTGAGCTCGCCAAGAGACAGGGCATTAGGGCCATAGCGTTTGCCTTCCTGGCAATGGCCGTGGTGGTCTTCCTGTTCTTCAGGAACCCGGTCTCGTCGCTGGCGATAATTTTCTCGGCACTCTCAGACATGATAATTGCAATTGCGCTGATGGGTGTCTTTGGAATCCAGCTGACGACGGCAACGATAGCGGCCCTGCTGATGCTCATCGGTTACACCGTTGACAGCAACATACTCCTCACCACCAAGCTCACGCGCAGGAAGGAGGACACCATAGAGGAGGCCTACCTCAGCGCTGTTTCAACGGGCTTCACCATGAGCACGACGACCCTTGGAGCTCTGTTTATGCTGTGGCTGATTTCAACGTCGCCGACGATAGACAACATAGCCATAGTCCTCATATTCGGTCTCCTCGCGGACTTCATGAACACCTGGGTCTTCAACGCCGGCGTTCTCCGCTGGTATCTCACCACCAGGGGGGTTAAGGCATGAACAGGAAGCTTAAAAAGCTCCTCCTCAACTGGAAAGTTCTCCTGCTCATCATCTTTGTCGCTGGTTCGATAGCGACGCTTGCTGTACGTCCATTGACCTACGGAATAGACATCGCGGGTGGAGTCGCCCTCATAGCCCAGACTGAGCGCCCCGTTGATTCCAGCACAATGGAGATTGTGACAGACTCGCTCCAGGAGCGTTTGAACACCTTTGGGCTGAGGGAGGTCCAGATTCAGGCGCAGGGAAATGACATTGTCGTTGTTAAAGTGGCTAACGTGACGAGCACTGAGGAAGCCAACTCCCTCAAGAAGGTCATTGAGAGCCAGGGTGTCTTCTACATGGAGTTCAACGGGGTAATATTTGGAACGGGTAAGGACATAACCTACGTTGGCGTTTACCAGGTTAAGTCTGACAACAGCTGGGCAGTTCCCTTCAGGATTTCCAAGGAAGCCGCTGAGAAGTTCGCCGAGCTCGCCAAGGGTAAGCCGGGCTGGCCCGTTGACATGTTCCTTGACCCGCCCGCTGACTCGCTCCTCGTCGTGCCCAGGAGCATTTACGACCTCATGAACAGCACAGCCTTCAACGCCAACGCCCCTGAGGCCCCGTACCTCATCGAGAGGATAGAGAGCGCCTTCAATACTACCACGGTGGTGTATGCAAACCAGAGCGCTGAGGAGCTGAAGAGACTCGCCAACGGGAAGCAGATTGTCCTCGCTGGAGTTGGTGCGGAGCTTGTAGATGAGCTCAAGGCAATGAACGTTAGCGTCCGCTACATCCCGAAGCAGAGTGGCGTTACGGACGAGGAGTTCATCAAGAAGGTTCTCGGCCTCTACGGCCCCTACTCCCTCGGTGCGGAGCTTGCCCAAGGCGAGCCTCAGACCGATGTACAGATAACAGGTCATGCCTCTAACAGGTTCCAGGCCGAGCAGGAAGCTAGGACCGTTTACACAGTCCTCAAGAGCGGTTCCCTCCCTGTTAAGCTTAAGGTCATAGGCATGGAGTTCATCTCGCCAAAGCTCGGTGAGAGCTTCAAGACCCAGGCGCTCTACGCGGGGATAGCCGCCCTGATGGCGGTGCTGCTCATCGTTTACCTTCACTACAGGAGCTGGAAGATAGCGATACCAGTCGCAAGCACGAGCCTCTCCGAGGTTATCATCATACTCGGAATCGCTGCCCTGATAAAGTGGAACCTTGACCTTCCGAGCATAGCAGGCATTATAGCGGCCATAGGAACCGGTGTTGACCAGCAGATAGTCATAACCGACGAGCTTCTCGGCGGGGACAAGTCCACCAAGATAACGAGGCGCTCCAGTACCCTCAAGAGGATTGGAAGGGCGTTCTTCATCATCTTCGCATCCGCGGCAACGACGATAGCGGCCATGAGCCTCCTTCTGGTATACTTCGTCGGGACGCTGAAGGGCTTTGCCGTGACGACTATAATCGGTGTCGTTATTGGAACCCTGATTACGAGGCCCGCCTACGCTGAGATAGCAAAGTACCTCGTTGGTGAGAAGTGATGTACGTCATAATAATGGGTGCCGGTAGGGTTGGATACCTGGTCGCGAAGATGCTCGAAGCGGACGGCCACGACGTCACGATAATAGAGATGGACAGAAATAGGGCGAAGGAGCTCTCGATGCAGATAAACGGCCTGGTCATAGAAGGTGACGCCACCGACCCGAGGACTCTCGAAGAGGCCAACATAAAGCAGGCCGACGCTTTCGCGGCGCTTACGGGCAAGGACGACGCCAACCTGCTCGCGTGCATCTTGGCGAAGCACCTCAACCCGAATATCAAGACGTCGCTGAGGATAAGCAACCCCAAGAACAGGCTCATATTCGAGGAGGTAACTGACCTCAGGAAGTACTTTGACTTCGTAATCTCCCCGGAAGTGATAGCGGCGGAATACATAAGCAGAAACATAGTCACGCCCGGCTTCGACCGCGTCCTCTTCCCGAAGGAGGGGGCGGAGATAGTGCGCTTCAACATTGACGAGAACAGCAAAATCGCAGGAAAGCTAGTTAAGGAGCTCAACCTACCAAAAGACGCTCTGATAATAGCAGTTTACGACGAAAAAGGCAACCTGATAATCCCGTCGGGGGACACGAGGCTCCCTGAGAAGGGTCAGATTATAGTTTTCGCCAAGAACTCAGTCCTTAAGGACGTTAAGGAGCTCTTGGAGGGCGAAGATTAGCCAGCAAACTAACAAATTTGGACGGTATTTGTGGTGTTTTAAATTTTAAACATTTTTCATAATTCTCATTTCATTAATTCATGAACACCATAAACTATTTAAAGCTGGTTAGGGAAGCCAAAACCGTCAAAAGGGCTCACCTGTTTTCATTGTCATCGGAGGGACGGTTCATGGAGGACGTCATCAAGCGGATTGTTGAAGCAGAACGGGAAGCAGAGGAACGTATTGAGCGTGCGAAGGAAGAGGCCAAAGCCATTGTCCGCAATGCCAAGGAAGAGGCCAAGACCATCGAGGAGGAAATTCTCGCCAAGGCCCAGGCCGAGGCCGAGTCCCTCGTTCAGAAGGCGAGAGAAGAGGGCGAAGCCGAGGCCAAGAGGATTATTGAGGAGGGTGAGAGGGAAATCGAGTCCCTTCGCTCAAAGGCCGAGACGAACTTCGAGACTGCCATAGCCAGGGCGATAGAGCTTGTGAGAGGGGGCTGAAATGTTCAGGCCCGAGGAAATGGTCAAGCTCGAGGTCATAACCCTTAACCGCTACAAGGACGAGCTGCTGACTTACCTCCACGAGGCCGGGCTCGTTGAGATTCGCGAGCTCGACGTTAAGGTCGCCCAGAGGGACGCCCCCAACGAGTACTACCGGAAGGCCGCTTCGTACAGCATAACAATATCCAGGATTGTGGACTTTCTGAAGGCCCACAAGAAGACCTCCGGAGGGGGACTGAAGGGGTTCTTCTTCCCGAAGGAGCGCGCCAGAAGGACTTACCACTACGAGGGCGTTGAAAAGCTGATAAAGGACGTTGAAGAGTTCCTATCGAAAGTTGAGCCCGAGATAAAGGCCCTTGAGTCCCAGATGAACGCACTCCAGAGCGAGATTGAGCGCATCAACGAGTCCATTGAAGTACTTGAGACTCTCTCGCCCCTTAACCTGGACGTCCGCTACCTCAGGCACTCCGGGCTCGTAAAGGTCACAGTGGGTACTCTGGACAGGACGAGGCTGAAGCCCCTCATTGAAGACCTCAAAGGGGTCACGGAGGGTAAATTCGCCCTCGTTACGAAGGACTCCGGTGAGAAGGTTCTCCTTGTTATAGCGACCCTCAGCAGGTATCAGGATAAGGTCAATTCAGTCCTTGCAAAGCACTCCTTCGAGAAGATAGAGGTTCCTGGGGGTGAGGGGACTCCCGCGGAGCTCCTCAAAGAGTACAGGAGAAAGCTTGACGCCAAGCTGAGGGAGCTCGACGAGATCAGAAAAGAAGAGGAGAGCCTGGCCGAGAAGTACTACGACGACGTCGTTTTCTATAAGGAGCTCCTTGACAACGAGCGCGACAAGGCCTCAGTGCTTCCAATGCTCGCGAGGACCAACATGACGTTCGCTTTGACCGGGTGGCTTCCAAGGATGGACGTCCCCAAGGTTCTTGAGGGGATAAAGGACGTAACGGAAGGAAAGGCCTACATAAACGTCCGCGAGCCCACCGAGGCTGAGCTCGACGAGATTCCGATAAAGCTCAAGAACCCGAAGTGGGTCAGGCCCTTCGAGATGATTACCGAGATGTACGGTGTCCCCAAGTACAACGAGATAGACCCAACGCTCATCATAGCGTTCACGTACTCGTTCTTCTTCGGCTTCATGCTCACTGACTTCATGTACGGCCTTATCATCGGCGTGATTGCGGCATTACTCGTTAAAGGACACAGGAAGTTCAACGACGGAACCTACAAGTTCGCCTACACCCTCCTCTGGAGTTCGTTCTTCACGATGCTCATGGGTGCTCTCTTCGGCAGTTACTTCGGCAACGCGGGGGACATACTCCTCCAGCACATCACGGGCAACTCAAACGCCCAGTTCCCGCGCATAGCGGATCCGCTCAAGCAACCGATGACCGTGCTGATGATGGCCCTTGCCATAGGTCTGGCGCACCTCTTCACGGGCTATGCCACCGGCTTTGTCGTCAAGTGGAAGAACGGCGACGTCAAGGGCGCGGTGTTTGAACAGCTTCCATGGATGCTGATCATAATTGCCGTAGCCCTCCTTGCAACCAAGAATACCTCCATGACAATGCTCGCCAAGGTCATCTTCGGTGCTGGTCTGGTGCTCTTTGTGGTGGGAGAAATAGTCAGCAACGGCGGACTCGCGGCCCTGATGTTAATCTCGGACTTCTTTGGCTTCGTGGGCAACTGGCTCAGCTACGCCCGTTTGATGGCTTTGGCCCTTGCAACCAGTGGAATAGCGCTGGTCATCAATATCCTGGCGGAAATGGTCTGGGGAATCAAGGTAAGCGTCGTTCCCATTGGAATTGTCGTAGGTTTGATTATATTCTTTGGCGGTCAGCTGTTTTCAGTGGCAATAAACGCCCTTGGAGCGTTCGTTCACTCGCTCCGTCTTCACTATGTTGAGTTCTTCGGAACCTTTTACTCGGGTGACGGGAAGCCGTTCACCCCGTTCAAGTCCAAGAGGGAAGTTTCAAAACTTGAGCTGAAAGCTGATGGAGGTGCATGAAAGATGGATCCGATAGTTTACGTATCCCTGGGCGCGGCGCTCGCCGCGGGTATAGCTGGTGTCGCTTCGGCCTTTGGTATTGGTATAGCAGGTACTGCAGCTGCAGGAGCGGTGGCAGAGGACGAGAAGAACTTCAGGAACGCGCTCATACTTGAAGGTCTGCCGATGACCCAGAGCATCTACGGCCTCATTACGCTGTTCCTTATCCTGATGAGCGCGGGGATTATAGGCGGTGGCTTCAAGTTCACCGCCAACACCCCTGAAAACATCGTTAAGAGCGCCATACTCCTCGGTGCTGGCCTCACCGTTGGCCTTACCGGCCTCTCGGCCATCCCGCAGGGTATAATCGCAAGCGCCGGTATCGGTGCCGTTGCCAAGAACCCGAAGACCTTCACCCAGAACGTCGTCTTCGCCGCTATGGCAGAGACCACCGCAATATTCGGTCTCGTCGGTGCGCTCATTATGATAGCCACCGGAGTCGGCCTTTGAGCCAATCTCCTTTTTTTTACAGCCTGAGGAGGACTGAAAATGGAGGGTGCAGAACTCATAATTCAGGAGATAAACAGGGAAGCGGAGCAGAAGATACAGTACATCATCAACGAGGCGAAGGAAGAGGCCGAGAAGCTCAAAGAGGAGGCCAGGAAGAGGGCCGAGGCCAAGGTCGAGTGGATACTCAGGAAGGCAAAGACACAGGCCGAGATTGAGAAGCAGAGGATAATAGCCAACGCAAAGCTTGAGGTCAGGAAGAAGAAGCTTGCCGCTCAGGAGGAGCTGATAAGAAAAGTCCTGGAGTCCCTCAAGGAGAGGCTTGCCAGCCTGTCCGAAGATGAGTACTTCCCGATGGTCGTCGGGCTCACGGCCAACGCCGTTGAGGAGCTCGGGGTTGATAGGGTCGTTCTCCGCTCGAACGATAGAACCCTCAAGCTCATCGTTGAGAGGCTCTCCGAGTTCAAGGAGAAGCTCCGCGAGGCCCTCGGGAAGGACGTCGAGGTCATCGTTGGCGAGCCGATTCAGACAATCGGCGGAGTCCTCGTTGAGAGCCCCGACGGGACGGTAAGGGTCGACAACACCTTCGAGTCTAGGATAGCGCGCTTTGAGAGCGAGCTGAGGGCTACCATTGCGAAGGCCCTCTTTGGGTGATTAAGATGGAGGCAGTAACGGGAATCCTCAACACCACCATCGCAGTCATATTTACGTGGGTGGGCTACAAAACGGCCAAGATGGTCTGGAAGTACACCCCCTACTCGTACCCGAACGCGAGGATTAAGGTAATGGAGGCCAGGCTCCTCACGGAGCAGAAGTTCAATGAGCTGGCGGAGAGCAAGACCCTCCAGAACTTTGTCGTGAGCCTGGAGGACACGGAGTACAAGGAGTACTTTACCGACGTTTCCACTTACTCAATCGAGGAAATCGAGAGGGCCCTTGAGAAGGCTCTCGCTGGAACCTACGAGCTCATGTTCAAGATACTCCCCAAGCGCTCAAGGGGCTTCTTCGAGCTCCTCCTTGAAGGCTGGGACGTCAGGAACATAACCAACGTCGTCAAGGCCAAGCTCGCCAACGAGCCGGCGAGCGACTACGTCATCGAGCTCGGTACGATGCTCCCCAAGGTAAAGGCCATGGCCGAGGCGAAGACCCTCGAGGAGATTCTGGTTATCCTGGAGGGCACCCCTTACGAGGGGCTCTACCAGAAGCTTCTCCTCGGCGAGATAGACGTTACGCGCTTTGAGGCCGAGCTGTACAGGATGTACTACGAGAAGCTCCTGAACTACGCCCTCTCAAGGAAAGACGACGAGAGAGCTGTCCTCGAAGACTACGTCAGGTTTTCAATCGACAAGCTCAACATGCTGACTGCCCTCAGGGCCAAGAAGGCAGGCCTCCCTGCGGAGGAGATAAAGGAGATGCTCGTCCCCGGAGGAACCATCGAACTCGACCCAATCCTGAACGTGGACTCCTTTGAGATGGCCCTGGCGGGACTTGAGTCTACCAAGTACGGCCACATCATCAGGAGCGTCAGGGAGGAGATCGAGAGGGACCTGAACGCCCTCGAGAGGGCGCTCAACGACTACATGATTACGAAGGTCTTAGAGCTGGAGCGCGTCTACCCGCTCAGCATCGCCACTCCGCTCAGCTACGTCCTCATGAAGGAGAGGGAAGTCAGGAAGCTGAGGGCAATAGCCAAGCTGGTGGAGAACGGAGTCAAGCCCGAGAGGATAAAGGAGCTAGTGGGTGAGGTGGCATGAAGATAGCCGTCCTCGGTGACAGGGACACTGCCCTGGGCTTCAAACTTGCAGGGGCTCATGAGGTGTATGCCTTTGAGGACACACCCCTCGAGATGGAGAGGCTCAAGAACAAGCTTATGGAGCTCATTGAGAGGGGCGACGTCGGAATAATACTCATAACCGAGAGGTTCGCCCAGAGGGTTGAGCTTCCCGACGTTACCATTCCAATCATCCTTCAGGTGCCGGACAAGTCCGGCTCTACGTTCGGTGAAGAAGCCCTCCGCGAGATAGTCAGGAGGGCGATTGGTGTTGAGCTCAAGAGGTGAAGGAAAATGGGAAGGATAATTCGTGTTACCGGACCACTCGTCGTTGCGGACGGCATGAAAGGAAGCAAGATGTACGAGGTTGTCCGCGTCGGTGAGATGGGCCTCATAGGAGAAATAATCCGTCTTGAAGGTGACAGGGCGGTCATTCAGGTCTACGAGGAGACTGCGGGCATAAGGCCCGGTGAGCCCGTTGAGGGAACGGGTTCATCGCTCAGCGTTGAGCTCGGCCCGGGACTGCTTACCTCGATGTACGACGGTATCCAGAGGCCTCTTGAGAAGCTCCGCGAGCTCAGCGGTGACTTCATTGCTAGGGGTCTTACCGCTCCGGCTTTGCCGAGGGACAAGAAGTGGCACTTCACGCCCAAGGTCAAGGTCGGCGACAAGGTCACCGGCGGAGACATCCTCGGTGTTGTCCCCGAGACCAGCATCATCGAGCACAAAATCCTCGTTCCTCCATGGGTCGAGGGTGAGATAGTCGAGATAGCCGAGGAAGGTGACTACACCGTCGAGGAGGTCATAGCCAAGGTCAAGAAGCCGGACGGAACCATCGAGGAGCTCAAGATGTACCACCGCTGGCCCGTCCGTGTCAAGAGGCCCTACAAGAACAAGCTCCCGCCGGAGGTTCCGCTCATCACCGGACAGAGGACGATAGACACCTTCTTCTCAATAGCCAAGGGTGGAACCGCCGCCATTCCGGGTCCGTTCGGTTCAGGAAAGACCGTCACCCAGCACCAGCTGGCGAAGTGGAGTGACGCACAGGTCGTCGTTTACATAGGTTGCGGTGAGCGCGGAAACGAGATGACCGACGTCCTTGAGGAGTTCCCCAAGCTCAAGGACCCGAAGACCGGTAAACCGCTCATGGAGAGAACCGTTCTCATAGCCAACACTTCAAACATGCCCGTTGCCGCCCGTGAGGCTTCAATCTACACCGGAATCACCATCGCCGAGTACTTCCGTGACCAGGGCTACGACGTCGCTCTGATGGCAGACTCGACCTCAAGATGGGCCGAGGCTCTGCGTGAGATTTCCGGAAGGCTTGAAGAGATGCCCGGTGAGGAAGGTTATCCGGCCTACCTCGCGAGCAAGATTGCGGAGTTCTACGAGCGTGCCGGCCGTGTAGTTACCCTTGGAAGCGAGCCGAGGGTCGGTAGTGTCTCCGTCATCGGTGCCGTTTCACCGCCTGGTGGTGACTTCAGCGAGCCCGTCGTCCAGAACACCCTGCGTGTCGTCAAGGTCTTCTGGGCCCTCGATGCCGACCTCGCGAGGAGGAGGCACTTCCCGGCAATCAACTGGCTGAGGAGCTACTCGCTCTACCTCGACGCCATTCAGGACTGGTGGCACAAGAACGTTGACCCAGAGTGGAGGAAGATGCGTGACACTGCCATGGCCCTCCTCCAGAAGGAAGCCGAACTCCAGGAGATTGTCAGAATCGTCGGTCCAGATGCACTGCCCGACAGGGAGAAGGCCATACTCATCGTCACGAGGATGCTCCGTGAGGACTACCTCCAGCAGGACGCCTTTGACGAGGTCGATACCTACTGCCCGCCGAAGAAGCAGGTCACCATGATGCGCGTAATCCTCAACTTCTACAACAGGACGATGGAAGCCGTGGACAGGGGCGTCCCAGTGGACGAGATAGCCAAGCTCCCGGTCAGGGAGAAGATTGGCCGTATGAAGTTCGAGCCCGACATCGAGAAGGTTAGGGCGCTCATAGATGAGACGAACGAGCAGTTTGAAGAGCTCTTCAAGAAGTACGGGGCGTGATGCTCATGCCGGGAATGGAGTACTCCACCGTTAGCAAGATTTATGGCCCTCTGATGATTGTCGAGGGCGTCAAGGGAGTGGCCTACGGTGAGGTCGTCGAGATAGAGACCGAAAGCGGAGAGAAGAGGAAGGGACAGGTTCTTGAGGCCAGGGAGAACCTCGCGATAGTCCAGGTCTTCGAGGGAACCCGCGATTTGGACGTCAAAACAACGAGCGTCCGCTTCACCGGCGAGACGCTCAAGGTTCCCGTTTCAATGGACATGCTGGGAAGGATCTTCAACGGTATAGGCAAGCCCATAGACGGCGGGCCGGAAATTATCCCCGAGGACAGGCGCGACGTCCACGGCGCCCCGCTCAATCCAGTTGCGAGAGCATACCCGAGGGACTTCATCCAGACCGGTATCTCCGCCATAGACGGTATGAACACCCTCATCCGCGGTCAGAAGCTCCCGATATTCAGCGGTTCAGGTCTGCCACACAACATGCTCGCGGCCCAGATAGCCAGGCAGGCCAAGGTTCTCGGTGAGGAGGAGCAGTTCGCCGTCGTCTTTGCTGCCATGGGTATCACCTACGAAGAAGCGAATTTCTTCAAGAAGAGCTTCGAGGAGACCGGAGCCATTGAGAGGGCAGTCCTGTTCCTCAACCTCGCCGACGACCCGGCCATTGAGCGTATCATCACCCCGCGTATGGCCCTCACCGTTGCGGAGTATTTAGCTTTCGACTACGACATGCAGGTGCTCGTTATCCTCACCGATATGACCAACTACGCCGAGGCTCTGCGTGAGATTTCCGCTGCTAGAGAAGAGGTTCCTGGAAGGCGCGGTTATCCGGGTTACATGTACACCGACCTCGCCACAATCTACGAGCGCGCCGGCCGTGTCAGGGGCAAGAAGGGAAGCATAACCCAGGTGCCCATCCTGACGATGCCCGACGACGATATCACCCACCCGATTCCGGACCTTACCGGTTACATCACCGAGGGCCAGATAGTCCTCAGCAGGGAGCTCCACAGGAAGGGTATCTACCCGCCAATTGACGTCCTTCCGAGTCTCAGCCGTCTGATGAAGGACGGTATCGGTAAGGGCATGACCCGTGAGGACCACCCGCAGCTCAGCCAGCAGCTCTACGCGGCCTACGCTGAGGGAAGGTCTCTCAGAGACCTCGTCGCCGTCGTTGGTGAAGAAGCTTTAAGCGAGACCGACAGGAAGTACCTCAAGTTCGCGGACAGGTTCGAGAGAGAATTCGTCGCCCAGCGCTACGATGAGGACAGGAGCATCTTCGAGACCCTCGACCTCGGCTGGGAGCTCCTGGCGGAGCTTCCGGAGAGCGAGCTCAAGCGTGTCAGGAAGGAGTACATCCTCAAGTACCACCCCAAGTACAGGAAGAGGGGCTCTTAACTTTCCAACTTTTTAGGTGGTCGAGATGGCAGAACTGCTCAACGTCAAGCCCACCAGAATGGAGCTCCTCAACCTGAAGAGGCGCATCCAGCTGGCCAAGAAGGGCCACAAGCTCCTCAAGGACAAGCAGGACGCTCTGGTCATGGAGTTCTTTACAATCTACGACGAGGCGCTTCAGCTGAGGCGCGAGCTCAACCTTAAGATGAAGGAGGCCTTTGAGGCCATTCAGATGGCCGAGATAGAGCTTGGAACGCTCCGCCTCAAGGAGATAAGTCTCTCGGTGAAGCCCAACAGGGAAGTCGAAATCCTCAAGAGGAACGTTATGGGCGTCTCCGTCCCCATGATAGAGGCCGAGAGCTTTAAGAGGAGTGCCGTGGAGCGCGGCTACGCCTTCGTGTCCAGCTCTGCGAGGGTCGACACCGCAGCAGAGAAGTTCGAGGAAGTCCTTGACCTGGCGGTCCGCCTTGCTGAGGTCGAGGAGACGCTCAAGAGGCTCGCGAAGGAGATAGAGGTCACGAAGAGGCGTGTCAATGCCCTTGAGTACATCATAATCCCGCGCATGGAGGCCACCGTTAAGTTCATCAAACAGCGCCTCGACGAGATGGAGCGCGAGAACTTCTTCAGGCTCAAGAGGGTCAAGGCGTTAATCGCCGCAAGGGGCTGAATTAGGGCTTTTAGTGCTTTTTTAAATCTCTTCTCTCTTATGTAGGTGTTTGTGTAGGCAAATCGCTTAAATATAATTTGTCCGTAATCTCCTTTGGTGATCGGGTGTGGGGGAGTATTTTATTGAGCCCGGGCTTGACCCGCGAAAGGATCACGTTCTCTACCGTGACGAGGAACACCTGGTCGTTTACCTCGGGACGCAGGAGGGGGGAGAAGACGTCGACGTCAACAGCTACCTCATAGTCAGCAGGGGGAAAGGTATCCTGATAGATCCAGGAGGGTACAAGATTTTCTCAAAAGTTCTCGCCAACATCTCCAAATACATAGACCCCCGGGACATCGAGTACGTTTACATATGTCATCAGGATCCCGACGTCGCGGGGAGCCTTCCCCTCTGGAGGGAAGTCAGCAACGCGAAAATAATTGTCCACTGGCTCTGGACGAGGTTTTTACCTCACTTCGGCTTCGAGGACGCCAAGAGCATCACACACGAGCTCCCTGATGAAGGTGAAACGCTCTCATTCGGGGCAACGACCCTTGAGTTCATTCCCGCCCACTTCCTCCACAGTCCCGGCCATTTCACAATATACGACCACAGGAGCAAGTTCCTCTTTACCGGTGACATTGGCATAGCGCTCCTTGACGAGCCATACATCGTTGTCGAGAATATCGAGAGACACATTCAGGCCATGAGACCCGTCCACGAAAGGCTAATGGCCAGCAACAAGGCAATAAAAGCTTGGCTGGACAAGGTCAGGTTCCTTGACGTTGAGGCAATACTGCCTCAGCACGGGGCAATCATACCCAAAAAGTTCATACCGCGCTTTTACGACTTCCTTGAGAACCTGAAGTGCGGCGTTGACCTCTACCGCTGAGGTGGTAGCATGAACATCAGAAGCATCGAGAAGGCCTCAAATGCGCTGGCCCAGTCAGTTCGTATAAAAACGTCCAGCAGGGAGTCCAGTAAAATCGTTGATGAACTTGCAGAGGAGATAAGCGGGCAGTTCCTGGACAACAACCTCGCAATAATAGAGAACATAGAAAAGCTGTCCAGGGTTATGAAAGAGCTCGAAAAGTTCCAGCAGGAGTTTTTACCCTTTTTCCAGCGCTTTGAGGTCTTTGCCAGCGAGTTCAACACCCTTGTTGAGAATCTTGAATACATTTCAAAAATAAGCGATTCAATAGCCAGTGTTGCCAAACAGACAAACCTGGTTGCCTTGAACGCCTCAATCGAGGCGGCCCGTGCGGGAGAGGCCGGGCGGGGCTTTGCTGTCGTTGCCGAGGAGATCAGGAACATGGCCGTCCAAACGATGAACCTTGCCAAGGAGATTAAGGACTTCAACGCCCGTGTTATGGGACAGCTGGAGACACTCCGCGATGCTCTGACGGTCATGGATCGCATTAAGGAGGGCACCGAGATACTGGGGAGGGATATAGAGGTAATGGTCGAGATTAGCTCCGTTTTGGAGGAAATTTCGAGAGAACAGGAAGAGATAGTCAACGACATCAAGAGGCTCAAGGGAATAGCCCTTGCCCTCAGGAAATTCGCCGACATGCAGGATAGGTATAACAAGGAGCTGGCTTCTCTCCTTAGGATGATGGTTAGTGAATACGCAAAGGAGCAAAAGACTGAAGAGGTGTTTGATGATGACTGAAAAGCTGTACTACAAAGACCCCTATCTCAAGGAGACGACAGCAAGGGTAGTTGAAGTTAAAGACCTCGGTAACGGTCTAGTTGAGCTTGTCCTTGATAGGACTATCTTTTATCCTGAAGGCGGGGGTCAGCCCTCTGACCGGGGGCTCATAGAGGGAGACGGCTTTGCAATTGAAGTCACCAACGTCAAGGAGCGGAAGGAAATCTGGCACGAGGGGGTACTTGAGGGCAGGCTTCCAGAGAAGGGGGAGGAAGTTACGCTCAAGCTCGACTGGGACTGGAGATACGAGAACATGAAGAACCACACCGGCCAGCACATTCTCTCCGCTGTTCTCAAGAAGCTCTACGACCTCGACACGACGGGCTTCCAGATTTTCGAGCACTACAACAAGATTGAGGTCAACGGCGAGCTTGACTGGGATATGATTACAAAGGCGGAAATCGAAGCAAACAGAATAGTGGCAGAGGGTATTCCCGTAACCGTCGAGGAGTTCAAGTACCTTCCGGAGGAGCTACTTAAGACGCTGAGGAAGCACGTGAGCAAGGTAACCGACAGGGTCAGGATAGTGAGCATCGGCGACGTTGACAGGACGCCCTGCGGCGGGACGCACGTCAGGAACACCTCTGAGGTCGGGCTTATCAAGGTTCTGCGCTTCTACAAGAAGTCCAGAGACCTATGGAGGATAGAGTTCGTGGCCGGCAACAGGGCTTTGAGGACACTCAACGAGCTCCTTGAGGACTACTGGAGTTCCCTTGAGGAGATGCCCAACAAGAACAGGCCCCTCATCGAGCGCGTCAAAGACCTGAAGGCCGAGATGGGCTCCCTTGAAGGGAAGATTGAGGAGCTCAGGCGTGAGCTCTGGCGCTGGAAGGGCCTGGCCTTGATAGACAAGGCGGAGGAGATTGGCCACTATAACGTCGTTACCCTCGTCGAGAAGTGGCCGATGAAGGACGCCCAGGCCTTCGCCGTCAACTTCGTTGAGAACAACCCCGGCTCGATACTCCTCATTGCCGGAGAAAACTACGTCCTATTCGCGAGGAACGAAGAAGTGGAGGTCTCCATGAAGGAGCTCCTCTCAAAGGTCATCGAGGAGCTTGGGGGCAAGGGTGGGGGAACCGACAACCTTGCCCGGGGAAAGGTGGAAGCCGAGCCCGAAGACGTTCTTGACGTTGCAAAAGAAAAGCTGAGGGAGCTCATAAACTCCTCCGGGGACCAGTGAGCTTTCATTTTTGCCCTTCCGCTTTCTTTAATCCAGCGCGTCTTCCGTTATTCCCAGTTTTTCAAGCACAACCCTCCACTGCTCCTCTGGCACCTTGGGCTTTTTCAGCTCTTCCTCGGCTCTCTCCCTGCTCATCAGCCCGTAGCGGACTAAAGCAGCTATCCTTCTGTGCTCAAAAGAATGGCCGTGCTTTTCCCAGTAGCGCTCCAACGCCGGGCCGAGGACGAGGCAGTTGGTCGTGTAACCCGGCAGCTCTGGGAACTCAAAGGGGAGCTCTTTCAGTATTTCAAAGCGCTCCTCCTCGGTCATCATTGAGAGGAGCCTTATCTGAATCACCCCCCCACTCATGAGCCTGTAGGGGTGGTGGCCGAACGGCAGCTCGTGGCCGGTGATGATGTAGCGGTAGCCGTTTTTGAGGGCGTACTTCCTGAGCTTTTCCATAGTCCTCTTGGAACAGCGCCTGCAGGGGGATTCACCATTTAGCAGGGCCTCTCTAAAGATGTCCGAGTAGTCATAGCGAAGAACCTTGAACGGAACTCTCAGGTACTCAGCTATCCTTTTTGCGTTCTCTATCGCTTCCTCCGCCATGAGCCCGTGGTCTATCATGACTGCTTCAAGCTCCGGCACCTTGTAGACTTCCTTTGCGAGATAGAGCGACACAACACTGTCCTTTCCTCCGGAGTATGCGACTACGGCCCTATCAACGTCCTTCATTAGCTCCTCGAGCTCTTTCCTGATTTTCTCCCCCTCAATCGGGTGCTTGAGATAGACCTGGCACTCCCTGCATATTGGCTTCCCGTCGATGATGTCTATTTTGGCTGTCCTTTCATCGTGGACGCAGAGTGAGCACTTGAGCATGGCGAAAAGAAGGGAGGCGCGTTTTATAAGGCTACCTCCTGTACCTTTCGAAGCCCTTGAGGGTTTTGAGAACCGGCTCAATAGTTTTCTCCTTACCCTTCTTCCCCGCAAAGAGCAGAACCACCGTTATCTGGTCTTCGAGGAGAATGCCATCGTTGTTCCTCGCCATAAACCAGCCGAAGATGGCCCCGAAAACGAAGCCTGCTAACCAGAGGGCCATCACGAAGAGCGTCGTTGATGTTCCTGTTGAAGTGGTTGTCAGGGAAAGGGCCTTGTAAGCCAGCGCGAAGGCAACAATGAACATACCTTCTAGAAGCAGGCTTACCTTAACTGCTTTCTCTAGTATTCCGAAGACCCTGTCATCACTGGTGTATCTTTCAATAATCCTGCCGTCGTGGATGCTATAGACGAGAGTTCTGGAGACATTCGCGCCGCTTCTGAAAGCCAGAAAAGCAAAGAGCATGGCCAAGTAGTCCCAGCGGACTTTCCAGACCCCGTAGATGCCAACTATGATACAAATCAGTGTGAACAGCCTTTCAAGGGTTTTCTTCTGGTTCCCTGGAACGTCAATGCGGAAGGTTCTCCTTAGCGTTATTCCAGCCAGCTTGCTCATGAGTCTGGCCATCATTAAAGCTAAGTTCATGAAGAAAAATGCCAGCAGGAGAAGAATAGCCATAACCTTGGCCAGCAACGTTATCACTGTATTTACTACGCGTTTCAGGTTTTAGCCCTTTTCTGAGAAATAGGAAAGTTAGAGTTCTTCCCTCTTCCTTTTTACAATGGGTGCAACCTCCCGCGCGACCCTCTTGACGCTGAAGAGCGTGAGTGAGTCCATTCTCTTGAGCTGTGCCAGGAGGCAGCCGCTTATCCTGACGTCTATGTATTTCTTTGCCTCCATCACTGTCTTGAGGAGCTCCCTAACGCTCCCGGCCCTTTCAAAGTCCAGTCCGGCCTTCTTAAGCCTCTCCACGTTGAGCTCGTGGATTGTCAGCGGCTGGAGCATCATCTCGTCTATTCCGAGGGAAGCGGCAAGCTCTGCTATCTTCGGTATATCCTCGTCGTTGATGCCGGGCATGAATATCGTCCTGACGACGGAGCGGACGCTCTTGTCGGCGCCGACTATTCTGAGAGCGTTCACCACGGCGTCGAAGGTGTCGGCGTTGGTTATCTTCAGGTGTTTCTCACGAGTGGCCGCGTCGAGGCTTATCATGACGATATCGAAGTCGAGCTTCTCCCACAGCTCCTCAGTCAAAAGCGAGCCGTTCGTCTGGAGGTCGAGCCTCGCCTCCGGAAACCTCTCGCGGAGCATTCTGTTGACCTCTACTATTCGCTTGCTCAGCAGGGGCTCGCCGTACTGCGAAACGGTGATTGCCTTTGGGTTCTCCCAGCCGTAGTAGCCGGGTTTTGGAACCTTTCCGAGCTTCACCGCAACGTTGGAGTAGCAGAATATGCAGTCGTGGTTGCACGCGGGGGTTAACTCGTAGCTCGGGTGGTGAACCGGGTTTGGGTTGCTCAAATCAAGGCCCTGACACCCCTGGCAGTGGGTTGGGAACTTAAGATCCATGACAAACTCCTTTAACAGCCTCGCCTCTTTGTTCTCCAAAATCTGGGGCTCGACGCCCATCTTTCTCGCGAACTCCTCCCAGCTGTACTTCATTCTCTCACCGGTGGGAGCGGAAAAAAGGGCCTTAAAAAGGTGATTGGTCAGAGAAGTCCCCTCAGTTGAAGGCCGTCAAAGACCGGGCCGTCCCTGCACACGAGGTATTTTCCGAGGTTGCAGGAGCCGCAGACGCCTATGCCGCACTTCATGTAGCGCTCGGCCGAGACCTGGACGTTCCGGTAGTCCATGACCCGCAGGACTGCCCTCAGCATGGGCTCCGGGCCGCAGGCGTAGACCTGGTCAAAGTCGTCCTTCCTTTCGGCCAAAACGTCCGTTGGGAAGCCCTTAACCCCTGCCGAGCCGTCGTCGGTCGTGATAATCACTTCGTCCACGTAGTTCTCGATATCCATCAGTGCAAGCTCGTCCTTTGAGCGGGCGCCGTAGATGAGCGTTACCTCTTTGAATATGCCTTTATACTGTCGTGCTAGGGCGTAGAGCGGCGGAATTCCTATACCTCCCGCCACGAGTGCAGGTCTGTCCCCCCTGAGTTCGAAGCCCCTTCCATAGGGTCCGCGAATCCACAGCCTGTCCCCTTCCTCCAGGCCGAAGAGCCTCGACGTGAACGGCCCGACGCGCTTGACAACGAGCATGTCCCTCCACGCCAGGCTGAAGGGCTTTTCCCCGGCGCCGGGGAGCCAGACCATAACGAACTGCCCGGGCGTAAAGTCAAACTCCCCTGAGAGCCTGAACGCCCGGACGTCCCTCGCGACTTCCCAGGTCTCCTTAAGCTCAACTACCCTGTACATTTAGGCGAACCCCCTTTGGCTTTCCAATAATTTCATCGTCCTCCATAACGACTTCTCCATGGAGAACCGTCATCACGACCTTTCCTCTCAGCTTTCTGCCCTCCCAGGGGCTCCATTTGGCCTTCGTGTAGAACTCCTCGGGTCTAACCCTCCACTCCCTCTTCAGGTCAATCACCGTGAAAGTTGCATCGTTTCCGGCTGCAAAGTCCCTTCCCCTAATCCCGAAGACCTTGATGGGGTTCTCGTGCATCTTCTCAACGATGTCAAAAACGCTGATTACTCCCCTGTTCACGGCGTCGAGGAGCAGCGCCACTTCGGTCTCAAGCCCGGGAATCCCGGCCGCTCCTGCTTCCTTGTCCTCCAGCGTGTGGGGTGCGTGGTCACTCGCTATTATCGGAATTTTTGAGAAGTTTCTCCAGAGCGCTTCAACGTGGTCTTTCGTCCTCAGTGGCGGGTAGACCTTTAGGAGAGGGTTTCTCTCGTAGCCTTTTCTTGTGAGAAATAGGTGGTGTGGAGTAACTTCAAAGCTGACCCACGGAAGGTTTTTATCCAGTATTGCCTCCAGCCCACCTTTCGTTGAGACGTGGCATATGTTCAGGGGCTTCTTGAGCCTCCCGGCGCTTTCGAGGGCTTTATGTATCGCCTTTTCTTCCACTTCCGGTGGCCTCTCCGGCATTTCTCTGATTAGTTCGGCATCCTCAGCGTGGACGCTCAAAACTCCCGGTGCACAGGCGTAGTCGTCCTCAAAGTTTTCCGAGTATATCCCACCGGTTGATGCGCCCATGAAGGCCTTGTAAAAGTCGGCTCCCGCGGTTATCGCCTCTTTGCAGTTGTCCTTCATTAGAAACCCGACTGCGTAGTCGGCATAAGCTTTTTTCTGGAACAGCTCAAGGCGTTTTTTGAACGTTTTTGAGTCCATCACCGGCGGCTTTGTGTTGGGCATGTCAAAGACCGCGGTGATTCCCCCGTGAAGGGCCGCCTTTGTCCCGCTCTCGACTGTTTCCTTCCTTTCCTCTTCGAAGTCCCTGAGGTGAACGTGGGTGTCTATCAGGCCCGGGAGAATTAGATACCGCGACAAATCCAGCTCCTTTTCTCCGGTTAGAGTCCGGGTTGCTATCTGCGATATTTTTCCGTCATCAACCGCTATACTGCCCTCGACGATTCTTCCCCTGAGAACGAACTTTCCTTTTAATACGAGCTCGTGCATTAAAGCCCGCACATGGGTTTTTTGGAGGGGGTTTTAAGATTTTTGCATTATGAAATTGAGAGGAAATGCTTTTTTCGGGTTTCCCCAAGCGTGTCTCAAGATTTTTTCAGAATTGTGGGTGAATTCTAACTTTTACATGATTCCAAAGCCACGTTCATGTCGCATTGTCTCTTTTGAACCCTTAATGCTTTTCTGTCCATGATCGAGTCTTTTTTCCGACAGATCTGTTCTGGTGGTTTGTACACTAACGTAACCCTTAAATATTACTCGAATGTATAGCTTCATGCCATTATACCCTATATATGGCAACACTGCTAAAAAGTGGAAAAGGAGGCCGAATAAATGAATATGAAGAAAACCTGGGGCATGATTGCTGCAGTTTTGTTGTTGTTTAGTTTGATAGCGACCCCAGTGGCCAGGCCAGTAGCTGCCGCAGAGGGCGACAAGGTCCTCAAGACCGTCATCTACTCTTCAACCGGTGCCCTCTTCATGGGTGTCTGGAACCCGAGCTCCAGCGGTTACAGTGACACTTACTCAAGGAGAATTGCTGACCTGGTTTTTGACAGTGGATTCCCCTACGGCGTTGAGGGTCTTCCCGTCCCCTACCACTGCCGTGTGGTCGAATACAAGAAGGATGTAACCGTCCCTGAGGACGCTGTGATATTCAACTCGACAACCGACACCTGGGTCGCCGCTCACGCCGGCGAGACTGCCAAGACCTATGCCAAGATTGAGTGTGACAGGCCCTACTTCCACGATGGCCACAAGGTCAGCGCCGCTGACGTCATGTATAGCCTTGCCTGGAGCTGGGAGTGGATCCACCAGGACGGTGATGACGACCCGTATTACGACGCCAGCGAGGCCGACTGGAGCGGTGACTCCATGGCAACAATCCTCGGTATCAAGTTCGTTGAGCAGACCGACGACAGGATGGTCTTTGAAGTCTACCACAACTACTACTTCCCGCCGAGCGAGATAATGACGGCTGCCTACGTTGTCCCGTTCACTGGCACTCCCTGGCAGCTCTGGTACGCAATGAGCGAGCTCGTTGCCCACAACGAGAAGTACTCCTGGAGTGAGTCCACCGAGGAGATTGAGCAGCTCGACCAGATCAACCCGAAGCACGCCCAGGCCATAAAGGAGGAGCTCCTCGAGCTCAAGAACTCCAAGCCGATTCCGGAGTTCCTCAAGCCCTACATCGAGAACGAGAACGAGGCCATTGCTGCTTACGACTCCATAGCCAAGTTCATTGACGAGCACCACCATGCCGTCATCGGCAATGGTCCGTACTACATTGATGAGTACCAGCCCGAGAACCTCTTCGTCAGGCTCAAGAAGTTCGACAAGTGGACGGTTCCGGCCTTCGCCGAGGGCAAGTACAGGGCCGAGCCATACTTCGAGACCATTGAGGTCTATGGTCTCCAGAACCAGGACACCGCAATCCTTGAGGTCGCCAAGGGCACTTACGACGTCCTCTGGTACCCGTTCCCGGCCTACAGGTTCACAGGCCTAAGTCAGGAGCAGAAGAACGCGATTGACCTTTACAAGAGCACTGCCGCCTTCGGTGACTTCGTCTTCAACCCGGTTCACGACCCGGACAACCCGTATCTGATTACCGCTGGTGACAAGAAGTACTTCAACCCGTTCGCCGTTAGGAAGGTCAGGTTTGCCCTTGAGTACCTGATAAGCAGGGCCCACATCGCTCAGAACATCTTCCAGGGTAGCGCCGGTGCCATGTACACTCCGTGGACATCAACCGAGACTGGTTACGAGTACATCAAGCCGGTCGTTGATGCGTTTGAGCTCTCAGAGCAGCCGGACGAGACGTTTGCCCTCCAGCTGATTGAGGAGGGCATGCAGGAGGCCGCCCAGGAGCTTGCCAAGATGGGCTACGAGCTCAAGAAGGTTGACGGCAAGTGGTACTTCGAGGGCGAGCCGGTTAAGATTGTCGGTATCGGCCGTTCCGAGGACGAGAGGAAGGACGTTGCCCAGTACCTCGTGAGCGTTCTCAAGGATGCTGGCTTCGATGCGGAGGCCCAGATTGTTGACAGGAGGACCGCGAGCGGTATGGTCTACACCAGTGACCCGAGCTCATACCAGTGGAACTTCTACACCGAGGGCTGGGTCTCCTCGAGCAACGTTAAGTTCTCGCCATCTAGGATTATCCAGTACTATTCTAGCATCTGGTATGCTCCAGGCCTTGTTGGCTGGAAGTGGAGCCCGGAGAACACCGAGAGGGCCACCCTTGAGGAAGTCCTCAAGTACCTCGGTGACGGGGACATCGCCAAGGGCCTCAGCAAGCTTGGTCTTGACTACTACAACACCGTGGACAAGATCCAGCCGCTCCTTGACTGGACTGCCGACGACTTTGCTCTGGTAATCTACGCGGGTGAGAACAAGGGCGTTAAGATGGACAGCGAGGACAAGTACTGGGACTTCAACAGGCTCGGTACCGCCATTGGTATCTACGAGAGCTTCAGGGTCTTCACCTACGAGAACTGGGAGTTCTACGCCGTGAACAAGAGGGTTAAGATCGACGTCGTTGACCCGGTTGCCGGTCTGGCTTCTAGGTGGGCACTCAGGAGCGCCAAGCCTGCTAACGTTGAGTCCACCACCCCGACTGAGACCAGCAAACCGACCGGGACTACCAAGCCAACCGAGACCACTAAGCCCACCGAGACCCAGGAGACCACCGAAGAGGGAGGAGGAATCTGCGGACCTGCGGCCCTTGTTGGGCTTGCAGTGGTCCCGCTGCTCCTCAGAAGAAGGAAGTGATTCCTCTCTTTCCCTTCTTCAACTTTTGTTGGGGTACGTATTTTGACATTCTTCGATTCGCTCTTTTGCTTGGGCTTATGGTCGTATGCGTAAAGTATTTAAATAAAGTTTTACAGACAAGAAAAAGACAATGCTCAAAATTGAACCTAGCAGTACAGAACAGTGAAGGAGGGAATTTTATGGGATTTGGAAAATATCTGGTCATTAGAATACTGAATGCTCTTATAGTGCTGACTATAGTTACATTAGTGATGTCCGCCCTTTTCGTTAAAGTGGCGGAAAAGGACCTCCAGGAGACAATAATACAGCGAGTGAATGCTGAGTTCCAGGCCCTCCAGCAAAAGGGGCAGACCCCCGAGGACCCCGACGCCTGGAGGGCACAGAGACTTGAATACTATAGATCCATGTACCACCTTGACAAGCCCTACTGGTGGAGGGTTCAATACTACTTTAAGCGCACGCTGACATTCGACTTCGGAAAGACCAAGAACCCTGTGTTTGGTTCCGAAAAGGACGTCGTGGCCATCCTTAAGACTGCAATTCCCCGCACAATCCAGCTCTTCACGACCGCGCAGATAATAATCATAGTTTTGGGTATCCTCCTCGGTGTAAAGGCCGCCCAGATGGTCGGCAGTCTCTTCGACAGGGCACTTTCAATCATAGCCCTGATAATGAGCAGCATCCCGATGTGGTGGTTCGGGATGATAATGCTGCTCGTGTTTTCGTTCAAGCTTGGATGGTTCCCGTCTAGGGCAATCCCTGACCCGAACCTCACCGGGTGGGCTCACATAGCCGACATCCTCAAGCGTATGACCCTTCCGGTGTTGACAATAGTTATCGTCTCCTTCGGAGCTTGGGCGTGGGTTATTAGGAACATCATGATCGGTACGATGCAGGAAGACTTCATTATGGCTGCAAGGGCAAAGGGTATCCCCGAGAGGAAGGTTATATACGGCCACGCCCTTAGGGCAGCAGCTCCCCCGGTTGTTACGATGATCATCTTCAGCCTCCTCGGTTCCCTTGGCGGTGCTATAATCACCGAGAGCGTCTTTACGTGGCCTGGAATGGGTAGGGTTTACTGGATTGCAATTGAGACCAACGAGACGAACCTCATCATGGGTCTGACATTCGTAAACGTGCTGCTTTACCTCGCGGGTGTTATCATCGCGGACCTTGCATATGGATTCCTTGACCCGAGAGTTAAGGTTGGTGCATCTGAACACATGTGAGGTGACGGGCCATGCGTTGGGTTGACTTTAAACAGTCCCTTTCAGAGTTTTGGAGTGACTTCAAAAGGCAGAAGTCCGGTTTACTGGGTATAGGGTTGTTAATCCTGTTCATCTTTACTGCAGTCGCTGCCCCGGTGTTGACGTCACCTGACATCCCTGATAAATGGCAGGAGTTCTGGCTTGACAACCCTAAGAACGTGCCCCCAGTCTGGGTAAACGCATTTTCCGGCGAAAAGAAGGCCGCCCATTTGATAATCGAGGGTGAGGCCCTCCAGAAGCTCATAACGGAGACCGACTCCGGCTACCGCATAGAAGTTACCTACAACAACGAGTACGATGTTCCGCCCCAGGACATAGTTATAAAAGATCTCGTCGGTAATGCCGACGGAGGCAAGCCCTCAATAACGGTCATGGTTGAAAGGCCCGACGGCAGAGAGGTTACTTTAATAGAGAACTACAAGTTCTCAGGAAAGATTGTCCTCCAGCTCGGTACCCACCCGCAGGTTAGGGCCAACCTCATCAACTGGATTAAGAGCGAGGGCATACAAATTGACCCGCTTCAGGAGTTCCAGTACAGAACCCTTATGGACGCCACCAAAGTAATCTTCGGAAAGTTCAACGAGAACATCCTCGAGCACCCCGAGCCCCTGAAGGGTACTTACAAGTTCACTATACTCGTGAACGTCCCTGAAGGCACTTCCGTTTCCTTTGATGATGCCAGGATTATATTCACGGGTAGAACCTACGGCTGGCTCGGAACAGACTTCAAGGGAAGGGACCTGCTTTCAGGTATCATCTGGGGTTCAAGAGTATCCCTCGTTATCGGTATCTCAGTTGCCGTTGTCAGTGTCCTTATCGGAATATTCTACGGTGTTACGAGCGCGTACCTCGGTGGATGGAAGGACGAGATTATGATGAGGTTCCAGGAGTTCATGGCATCAATACCCAGCCTTCCGATACTCATCCTCATGGGTGCGTACTTTGGAGGCCACATCGCGCTCTGGCAGATAGTCGTGCTACTCGCAATATTCGGATGGGTCGGTATAGCGAGGGTTGCCAGAAGTATGGCGCTCCAGATTAAGGAGCAGACTTACGTTGAAGCTGCCAAGGTTCTGGGTGCCGGTACAGGTAGGATAATCTTCAAGCACATGGTTCCACAGCTCCTTCCGTATGCCTTTGCCCAGATGGCACTCAGCGTTCCCGGTGCCGTGCTTTCAGAGGCTTCACTGAGCTACCTGGGTCTCGGTGACCCGACCGCGGTTACGTGGGGGCAGATACTCCACGATGCACAGACGGCCGGTGCGGCAGTGAACGGTTACTGGTGGTGGGTTATCCCGCCCGGACTTGCAATCGCCCTCGTCGGACTGACGTTCGTGCTCATAGGTACCGCCCTCGACAGAGTGCTCAACCCGAGATTGAGGAGGCTGTGAGGTGGTAAAAATGGCAAAACCCGTCCTTGAAGTTCGCAACCTTAAGATGTACTACTTCACCAACAGGGGTGTAGTGAGGGCAGTTGACGACATAAGCTTTGACATAAAGAAGGGTGAAGTCCTTGGACTTGCCGGAGAGAGCGGATGCGGCAAGTCCTCCCTTGGTTTTACTTTAATGGGCATGCCCACGCCGCCTGGAAAGATTGTGGACGGCAGCATCAAAATCGACGGCAGGGAGATAGTCGGCCTCCCCGAGAGTGTGCTCAGGAAGGAGATACGCTGGCAGAAGATATCCATGATCTTTCAGGGTGCTATGAACGCTCTTAACCCCGTTTACACCGTCGGCTACCAGATGATAGAGCCCCTGATCTACCACAAGGGAATGAGCAAGGAAGAGGCGCTCGACAGGGCCCAGAAATACCTTGAGCTCGTTGGTCTCGACCCCGAGATCGTCTACCGCTACCCTCACGAGCTCTCAGGTGGTATGAAGCAGCGTGTTATCATTGCAACCGCGTTGCTCATGGAGCCGAGCGTCGTCATAGCCGACGAGCCGACCACGGCCCTTGACGTCGTTGTCCAGGCCCAGATTATCAACCTCATGAAGAGGCTGAAGAAGGAGCTCGGCCTCTCGATGATATTCATTACCCACGACCTCAGCATCCTCGCTGAGATTAGCGACCGCGTTGCCATCATGTACGCGGGCAAAATCGTGGAGATTGGAGACAGCGAGAAGATTTACTACGAGCCTGCCCACCCGTACACCCAGAAGCTCCTTGCCGCCATTCCAAGGCTCCACGAAGACGTCGAAAAGCTCGAATTCATTCCGGGACAGCCGCCCAACCTCCTCAACCCGCCGAAAGGATGCCGCTTCCACCCGAGGTGCCCGTATGCAATGCAGGTTTGTAAGGAGCAGGTTCCCGAGATGAAGGAAGTTGATAAAGACCACTACGCTGCATGCTGGTTGCTGTGAGGTGTGAGACATGGCCGAGCCGGTACTTAAAGTTGAAAACCTTAAGAAGTACTTCCCAATCAAGAGGGGCTTCCTTGCCAGCCTTCGCGGTGAGCCTCAGCGCTTCGTCCACGCCGTTGATGGGGTAAGCTTTGAGATAGGCAAGCAACAGGTCTTTGCCCTCGTCGGTGAGAGCGGCTGTGGAAAGTCCACCACTGGAAAGCTCATAGTGAAGCTCCTTGAGCCCACGGAGGGTAAAATATACCTGGAGGGTCAGGATGTCACTGAGATTAGGACAAAGGAAGAACTCCTCGCATACAGAAGGAAAGTTCAGATGATATTCCAGGACCCGTTCTCTTCAATGAACCCCAGGTTCAAGATATACGACGTGCTTGAGGAGCCCCTGCTGATCCACGGAATCGGTGAAACGAGGGCTGAGAGGGAGGAACTCATTTACAAGGCCCTTGAGATGGTTAAAATTACCCCTCCCGAGGAGTACGTGGGCAGGAACCCCCACATGCTCTCGGGTGGACAGAGGCAGCGTGTGGCAATAGCAAGGGCCCTCATCCTTAACCCGACTTTCATCGTTGCCGACGAGCCGGTCTCGATGCTTGACGTTTCAATCCGTGCGGAAGTCCTCGAGCTGATGAAGGAGCTCAAGGAGAAGATGGGAGTTACTTACCTCTACATCACCCACGATATGTCCACTGCAAGGTACTTCGCCGACTGGATGGCAGTCATGTACCTTGGAAGGATTGTCGAGATGGGCCCAGCGAAAGTCGTCATTGACAACCCGCTCCACCCGTACACGAGGGCACTCCTGGCCGCGGTTCCAGAGCCGAAGCCCGAGCGCAGGAACATCATCAAGGAGCTCCCGATCAAGGGTGAAGTCCCCAACGCCGTGGACATACCGCCTGGATGCCGCTTCCACCCGAGGTGTATCTACGCCCAGAAGGGTCTCTGCGACACCAAACACCCGCAGCTCATCGAGTACGAGCACAACCACTGGGCGGAGTGCCATCTTGTCGGGAAATACTGAGCCCACACAACTTTTTTATTTTAATTCTCTGTCTCTCGTTGTTGAAGGTGGTACCTGATGAGTAGCTTCAGAGAAGGTATTACGTATCCCCCAATCAGAACTGGCCTGATACTGCTGTTGCTGGCTTTTCTGATGTCCCTTGCCGCCTCTTATAACGTGCTCAGAGAAGACGTTCGAACTGGCGTTTGGGGGCCCGGAACTCACTCCATTGGTGACGAGATTGAGGTGTCTGGGGAAGTTGTGAGTATAAGCCTTGAGATTTCCTCGGACAACGCTTCGGTCAGGGTAATCGCCGATGGTGTGGAAAACACCTACACCCTGTCTGGGAGCAGCGAGAGGTTGGAACTTTCTTCGCCCCCGTCTGTTCTGGTCGAGAACGGGGAGGTCAGCTATTCGTATGCTGTAAAGTGGGTGGAGTACCCGTATTCTTATCTCGGCTTCCTGGCGTTTTTCATCATGATCGTGGGAAGCGTTATCGCCTTTAGGGGGTACCTAAGCTTCATGGAGTCCCTCAAAGAGAAGGCAACGGCAAAGAAGAGGGGGGAGAAAAATGAGGGCTCTAAACTATGATGTCGCTATAAAAACCACCGTGGACTTCATAAAAGAGAAAGTGGGCGATGCTGGGGCGAATGGAGTTGTGATTGGAATCAGCGGGGGCATAGACAGCGCGACCGTCGCGTACCTCGCCGTTAGGGCCCTTGGGAAGGATAGGGTTATGGGGCTCATCATGCCCTACTACGAAAACCGCGATGTTGATGACGCGAAACTCGTCTGTGAGAGCCTGGGAATCGAATACGAGCTGATAAACATAAAGCCCATCGTAGATGAGTTCGAGAGGGCCGTTGGAGGGCTCGACACCCTGAGCAGGGGGAACGTAATGTCAAGGACGAGGATGGTTCTCCTCTATGCCCACGCCAACGCCAGGAACTACCTCGTCCTGGGTACCTCCAACCGGAGTGAGTTTCTGACCGGCTATTTCACCAAGTGGGGCGACGGGGCGAGCGACTACGCTCCGCTCATAAATCTCTACAAGACAGAGGTCTGGGAGATAGCAAAGCGTCTGGGAGTTCCTGAGGGGATAATCCAGAAGAAGCCCTCTGCCGGCCTCTGGGAGGGGCAGACCGACGAGGACGAGCTGGGAATAAGCTACCGCCTCCTTGATGAAATCCTGTGGCGTCTAGTTGACTTGAAGATGGAGAAGGGGGAAATAGCGAGGGAGCTTGGCGTTCCAGTTGAGAGGGTAGAATACGTCGAAGGCCTCGTGAAGAAGAGCGAGCACAAGAGGAGACTCCCCATCGGGCCAGAGTTCTGAGGTGAGCGCATGAAGAGGGGCTACATTCTCGTTTTTCTCGCTGCGTCTATGTGGGGGACTCTCGGTATCTTCGCCAAGTACCTCGACGGCTTTGGCCTCAGCCCGTTCACTATGGTATTTTACCGCGTCCTTTTTGCCCTGATACTCCTGGGCATGTACCTTAAGCTCAGGGGTATCGGGCTCTCCATTGAGAAGGGAAGGCTGAAGTTCTATGCCCTTTACGGGTTCTTCAGCATATTTCTCTTCTACACGCTCTATTTCTACACTGTAACTATCTCCTCGGTCTCCTTTGCTGTCCTGCTCCTCTACACCGCGCCGGTGTACTCGATAGTCCTGGGACGGCTGGTCTTTGGGGAGCCGATGAGCAGGGAAAAGCTCGTTGCGCTGGTCATGGTGATGGTTGGAGTTGTCCTCGTCAACGGTTCTGGGGCTGAATTTTCCGCCAGGGCGCTTGTATTCGGCCTCCTTACCGGGCTGACCTACGCCCTCTATGGGGTTCTTGCAAAGCTCGCCGTGAGAAAAGAAGAGCCCGAGAAGGCCCTCTTCTACACCCTGCTTTTTGGGTTCTTCTTCCTCATCCCGTTCTCTGACTTTAGCGTTCCGACCGGTGCGGTCCCCTACCTCTTCGCACTGGCACTCTTCCCGACGTTCCTCGGCTACGTCCTCTACAACCACGCTCTGAAGGAAGTGGAGGTCAGCAGGGCAAGTATAGTCGCAACTATAGAGCCCGTTGTCGCAATACTCCTCGCATACATTCTCTTCGGGGAAAAGCTTACGCTGTCCCAGGTGCTTGGTGGGGCCCTCATAATCGGGGCCTCTGTGCTGGTTCACATCAAAGAGGAGAAGGGCTGAGGGACTCAAATGTAGAAGTACCTCTCAAGCTCCCACTCCGTCACTTTTTTCGTCTTAACCGGCAGTCCTTCACTCTCAAGGTAGGTCACGTATTCGCTCCATTCGTTCTCTTTGTAGGCGATGAAGTTTCTGTACGCCTCGCCAAGGGCGTCTCTCACAATCCTGTCCTTTTTGAGTTCTTCGAGTGCCTCTCCAAGGCTTCCGGGCAGGGTTTCGATTCCCCGCCTGTTTCTTTCTTCCTCGGTCATGTTGTAGACGTTGCCCTCGACGTATGCATCGGGTTCGAGCTTTCTCTTTATTCCGTCGAGTCCTGCCATCAGAACCGCGGCTATTGCCAGATATGGGTTGGCGCTGGGGTCCGGGCACCTGTACTCTATCCTCGCCCCGCTGTTCTGGAAGGCTGGAATCCTCACGAGGGTGCTCCTGTTTCTGTAGCCCCAGCTGATGTAAACGGGGGCCTCGTAACCGGGAACGAGGCGCTTGTAGCTGTTCACCGTTGGGTTGGTTACGGCGGCGAGGGCCTTTGCGTGCTTCAAGATTCCGGCTATGAAGTGGATTGCAGTCTCGCTCAGTCCGTCTCCCCCTGCGAAGGCGTTCTCTCCGTTCCTCCAGAGGCTTATGTGGAGGTGCATCCCGTTGCCAGGGAATCCGTAGAGGGGTTTTGGCATGAACGTCGCGTGGAGGCCTCTCATCTCGGCTATGGCCTTGACGAGGTACTTGAAGCTCACGAGGTTGTCCGCGGTCTTTAGGGCCTCGTCGTAGCGGAAGTCAATCTCGTGCTGAGCTTTGCCAACCTCGTGGTGGAGTGCCTCAGGCACGAGGCCAAACGACGGCATGTAGAGTGCTATTTCTCTCCTGAGCTCCCTCGCCTTGTCGAGCGTCACCAGGTCAAAATACCCTCCACTGTCTGGTATGTGGAGCTCCCACGTGCCGTTCTTCTTGAAGAGGTAGAACTCCGGCTCTGGCCCTATATATGCCTTGAACCCTTCCTTTTCGAGCCTTTTGAGGGTCCTCCTCAGGACTCCTCTGGGGTCTGCTCCGTAGGGCTTTCCGTCCTTGTAGATGTAGCCGTAGACCCTTGCTATTCCTTCCCAGGGGACTTCTGCGTACGTGCTGGGGTCTGCCTTAAAGATGAGATCGCTGTCTTCTATGCCCTGGAACCCTGGGATGGAAGAGCCGTCAAAGGCTATGCCGTCCTCAACGGCCTCTTCGTACCTCTCGATGGGAATTTCCAGGCCCTTTGGGACGCCGTTTATGTCCACGAATATGAGCTGTAAGAACCTCGGCCTGGTGATATCAACATTTGGAAATTTTGCACTTATGTTCATTTTTTCATTCCTCCTTTGCTTAAACGTCTAATTATTTCCGCCTTTTGGTGAACAAATACTCCTAATTAACCCTTTCTCCTGGATTTTTGAACACGTGACAAAAAACGGCCGGCGTGCTTAATCTTTTTGACATTAAAATGCATATTTTGTTGGTTTCCAGCTGTTCTTTTGACAAAAAAATGCTAAACAACGTTTATCTGTCTTGCCCTGGATTAACACCTGTATGAACCCTGAAAACTCAATCCTAAAGGAAATCTACCGCATAAACAGTCATCTTCCTGCAAAGAGACCGACCCTTGCCCAGCTCCTTGAAGAGAACAGACCGTCGGTCAGGCTTAGGGACGGGAGCGAGCACTCTTTTAGACGCGCTGAGCTTGAGCGCATCAAGGGTTTGCTAGATCCGGGTGAGGATACTCAGCTCCTGCTCCCCATAGTCCTTGAGATTGTGAGCGACTTCAGGGGCTACTTCCGCGTCAGGGGAAAGGTTGCCGTCAAGGTGATAGACAAACTCCTCGGTTCATACGACCCCTTAGACGAGCCCGTGGAGAGGCTCTACCCGAGGTACCTGCTTTCGAGGGTTAGACGTGAGCTGCCGACGACAACGACCTACGCATTCATAGCGGAGTGATGGGTATGGACGACGAGAGGGTGTTCCTAAACTACCTCATCTTTACGGTGCCCCAGGTTACCGTACTTGTGGGAGCGATTTTTGGAATCCTCGTGCTTGTTGGGGTAGAGACCCCAATTGTCCTTGGGATTTTTGCGCTCCTTTACGGGGTGATGCTCCTCGCGGTTGCCCTCATTGCCAGGGAGCACTTCTCAGGCTTGATGTTGTATTGGCTGTTCTTGTTTTTCTCCATCGTTCTGGCCCTTTCGGGCGTTGGCATACTGGTCTATAACAGGTAACGTTTTATATTTTCCAGTTGTATAACTTTAAGGTGATGCTGATGCGGAGAATTTCTTCAGTGACGCTCATTGTACTGGTATTGCTGGCGATTCTGCCTCTGACAGCCGCTTCTTCGGACCAAGTGATTCAGGTCATAGCGGGGGACTACTCGGATGGAAGCGTCGTTGTTCTGAATCCCCACAGGGTGAACTACAAGCTGGCTTCAGTGAGGGAGGTCTGGGTTGAGTCGCCTGACGGAAGGCGCGTGGAGGGCTTCAATGTAACGATATCCCCCCGTGTGGTTCAGGACTGGGGGCTGGGGGAGGGAATGACGTTTAGATACAACGTGAGCTGTGCCCCAACGGTAGCACCCGGGGGCTATTCTCTAAAAATTCGGTTTCTGGGGGTTCTTCCTACCGGGGAGCTGTCAATATTCATTGTCTCCGTGCCTTTAACCGTCTTGGAAAGCCCGCTTCACTTTGGAGACGTTAACGTTTACACACTCACAGGGAGCTGGCCCAGGGTTTTTATTGGGGGCGAGCTGGTGGTGTATTCCTCGGTCTATAACATGGGTCATGTGGCCGTTAATGGGACGGCTTTTCTGACAATCTCTCGCGGCGGGAAGACCTACGTAAGCTTGAGTAAGGCCATTGTCTTTGAGCCTGCTTCAGATTCTACTGTGCTCTTTAACGTGAAACTCCCCTACTCTCTCGGGCAGGGGGACTATACCCTAAAATACGTCATAAAGACCCCGCGGGGGACGTTTTCTAAGACCTTGACTTTTTCCCTGGAGTGGGGGGTTTCCCTTCTGGGCGTTTCCCTTGAAAAAGACAGGGTTTATGTTGGAGATTCGGCCGTCGCATACGTCTCTGTAATGTCTCAGCGAAATATACCTGCCAATCTAACGGTCCGGTTCATCAATGATAAAGGGGAACACGTGGACACTTTGCTCAAGCAGCTTTCCCTTGGGGAGGGTTCCTTTGTCTTTGAAGTGCCTCTTTTTACAGAGGCTCCCGGCCGCTATAACATATCAATCTCCATAGGCGTCGGTGAAAATGTTATCGGCACAGCGTCCGCAACCTACGAAGTTGTTGAGGCCCCCAGGATTTCCTCGGTTGTCCCAGTGTACTCAGAGGAGAACCTGGAGTTTCGTGTCATGATTTCAAACCCCGGCGCCGCGGCTTCGGGTGTTATCTCATACCTGCTCCGCTTCGAAAACGGTACTGTGTACAAAGGCTCGAAGGTCATTGACGTTCCATCCGGGAATTCCACCGTTGTCTTTGTGTTTCCATCGGGTGCCGGTGACGTTGAGTACACCTTCAATCTCTCCGTCGGCGGCCGCGTTAGCTCGGCGAGCGGGACGTTTGAGCAGCCCTCTCCCCCAACACCGGGACCTGCTCCCACAAACACTTCAACTACGCCTGTAGAGAACACCACTTCGAGCTACACTCCATCAAACTCAACGGGTGCGCCGACGTCCGGTGGGTTGTGGTGGCTGTTCGCAGTCCTGTTGATTACTGCACTGGTCGTGAGTGGGGCGTATTGCATCCACAGAAATCAGGCAGGGAGAAAGCGCCGGGGGAAGCGTGGGCCAAAACGTCGCTCTCCTCTCGGGAGATTCAGGAGGCCGAGGCCTCCTACGTTCTGGGAAAGGGACTCTCTCCCCAAAAAGAAGTGACCAAACCTTTTTATTCTCCCTTTTCTACTTCCTTACGGCGAGGGGGTCGGGGGCTCTCGGGGTACTCCCGAGGAAGTTCCGCCCACCGCACCGGGGCCGCGGTGCCGCAAGGCACCTCCCGAGAGGGAGGGCAACGGCGCAGAAACGACACGGCCCCCGGGAGATGTGAATGACGCGTGCGAAGGGCCCGGCGACGGGTCCCGAGCTAACCCGCAGACAATCCCGGGGGATGCGGTGAAACGGCCGTCCCGCGGGGTGCAAGGCCGAGGGAGGGGCGATGAGTTCCCGGTGTGAGCCCCGTGGTAGGCCGCTCAGTCGAATGCCCCCTTGATACAGAAGGCGGGCTACGACCCCCTCGCCAAATCAATAGATGAAACTTCTACGAAGACCAAGAACGCGTAAACTATCGCGCTCAGCGGGTCGAGGTAGCTGAGCAAAGCGGCGTCTTTGACCTCGACCTTTTCAGCCCGTCCATGTAAAGGTAGGGAGCGAATACAGTATGCACGAGAACGAGAACCGCTATTGCCCACTAGACCGGGTTTCCGACGTTTTCAACGGCCACGAAGGGGACTAAAACGGCAGAAGCTACCGCCAGCTGGAGGAACGTCAGGCTTTCGCCGTCAATCTCCCTGAGGAACCTGCCCAGGTTTGGGATTAGAGCATAGAAGAACGCCGCCAGGAATGCAAGGACTATTCCTATGAAGTCCCTGTCCGAGCGGCTGATTTTCTGGACGATGTTATAAGGAGCAGTCCAGCAAAGGCCATCCCGATGCCGGCTATTTTCCGCCTGTCAAGGCCCTCTCCGAGGAAGCGCCACGAAATCAGCATCGCCAGGACGGGAGAAACGTAGTAAACGAGGACGGCGTTGGCTATGGTAGTGTAGTTGAAGGCGGTAAACAGAAAGGCCCAGTTAAGAGCTAAAGACGCTCCCAGTGCCAGCAGGTGGAGAGGCCTCTCTTTTAGCTTGCCCAGCGTGTATCCCAGCTTTTTCCTGAACTTCCGGATTGGGAGGAGGACGAGCACCCCAAGCGAGACCCTTGCAAAGGCCACACCCAGTCCGGACAGGCCGGAAAGTCTGCCGAATACCCCGACGCTTCCCCATATCAGCATTGCGACCGCTATCTGTGCCTTTGGGTTTATCCTCATTCCAGGGAGCCCTCCCACTCCTCGTACGCTTCCTTCACTTCCTCCTTTCTGAACTCTGGAACCGCGTCCCTGAACGGGTCGAAGCGCTCAAGATTTTTCTCGTCACCCCCTATGTACGTGGCCACCAGCCCAACTTTTGAGTGAAGGCTTGAGGGCAGGCGTAGGATTCTCTTGATGTCCACGGTAACCCTTCCGTCAAAGTATGCCTTTGAGAACGTGCTTGATATTGAGAACAACCGTATGAGCGTTTTATATCCCACCCCGCTCGGAAATGCTGCCAGCAGGCCCTTCTCAACGAAGCTTTTGACTATCTGCTCCCTGCTCTCCTCGCTCAGTATCTTTCTTGCGAGGCCTTTCTTTATCCCAGCACTTATTAGATGGTTCTCGTTGGCCCTCTTTATGAAGTAGCCGAACCGGAGCCTGAAGGTTCTGAAGTAGCCGCTCGACAGCATAATCCTCCGGCTCATGACGTCCTCAAATGTCACTTCCTCAGAGGTGCTGATGTATGCGAGAATCCTCTCCCTCGCTTTGGAGTCCAGCCTTAGCGCCCACTCGTCAAGAACCCTTATGTGGTATCCCCTGCCCGAGTAGACCACGTGGACGTTCTCAAAGCCGAAGTCCTCCTTCAGGACCACCAGCGTGTCCTTCGCCAGCTCCTTGGCGTCCTCAAGGCAGATTGGACAGACCTGTCCGCTCGGGTGCCTGTCCATACACCGCCTTAAGGGCAGGTCTTTGGCGTCTATGTCGAAGACCAGCTCCGCACCTAGCCAGCCCTCCATTTCAGCCGGCTCCCTGTAGAGGGCAACCGAAGTGTAGACCGCGTAGGGAGATGTCGCCTTGATGTAGTCCTCCAAATCCCTAACATCGGCGAAGACGTTTTTCCTGTCGCTCGGCCCTTCTCCCGTATGGTCAAAGCCAAACTCCCGCTTTTCGAGCTCCTTTAAGATGAACTCTGGTATCATCTCTGCCTTCCACTCACCCTTATAGTAGAGCTCCCTTTCTTCCCTGCTGACCTCTCTGAGGAGCTCAGCCACTTTCCTCACCCCCTTGAGCCTCGCTCCGCTCTTCCCTCGCGAGCCTGCGGAGGTAGTAGGTCAGCGGGTTTTTTACTCCCCTGCAGTGCTTGTCCGGCTTGCACAGCTGGGGCGCGTTGGCGCGTATCTTGTCGCAGTTCGGGGGGAAGTACCAGGTTGAGTTCCCGCTGTCCTCAAGGGTAGGGCTGTCGGTGAGGCCGAAGCCGAGGTGGTACCAGATGTTCTTAATCTCGTGGGGCTGGTCTTCGAAGAGGGGTGGTTTACAGCGGTTTCCGGCCTCGATGATAATCGGTAGAATTTCCTCCTCAATGATTCTCAGGTCGCTCACGCAGTCCTTGACGCGGACGTCCCTTTTTGGCGGGTTCGGACAGAGGCGCGCGTAGCTGAGGAAGCTCGTTAGGAGGACGGTAATCGCGTAGTTCCTCATTCCCGCGGGGACGCCCTTCAGGGCCTCCTTTACGCACGGCGGGAAGAGGTCGAGGCGGAGCGGTTTGGCGCCGACTTTTCCAAGCTTCTCGAGCCTCTCTTTGAAGTACTCTCCCGCAAGTTCCTCCAGCTTTTCTCTCAGCTTCTCATAGAACTCCGGTAGCTCGTCCCGCACCTCTGTGAGAATGCTGACCGCCCTGTCGAACCGCCTCTCGAAGGCCATCTCCCAGAGCCGTAGTGTTTCTTCCCATCGGAGGTACGCGTAGCCCCTTCTGATGTAGATCTCTTTCAGAGACCCGTCCCACAGTTCGATGAATTTGCTCAGGGGCATTCTGTATTTCAGCTTGAGCTTCTCCTTATCCTCTTTCGGCAGGTTTCTGTCCATTGCCCTCTCAAGTATCTTTCTATCTCTTTCCGGAACTTCCTCTGCCGGCTCAATTTCTAGGAGGCTCCCTTCAAGTGAGCCTTTTCTCTCTATCCGCGCGCGGTAGAGCTTCGCGGTGGCCTTTCTCACGAACTCAACTTCAATGCCGTACGGTGAAAATGCGAGGGCCCCCAAGAGAGCGTAGAATCTGAAGAGGTCTCTAAGCTCTTCGAGAGCATCAATCTTGAGGAGCTCGGCGGGGGGTTCGCTCGAGTCAGTCATCCATCTGACGAGTGAAAGGGCCTCATCTACACCTATGCTTGAGGGGATTCTCTCCAGGAGCGTTAAAATGTCCCCAAACTCACGCCGTATTAACTCCTGTGCCTCCCTTCCAAAGGGGTCGGGCATGGTTTCACCTTCCAGTCACTTGGGGTTATCCAATAAAACGTTTCCCCTTCTATATATGGCCGCGCGTTGGTTCTCTGGTTTTGGGGTATGTTCCATTGCAAATCTTCCATCGGATTGCAGTTTATTTCCATTATCTTCCAAAAGTTTTATATCTACAAACCATCAATTAGGTATAGCAGTAGCATGGGAATGGATAGAATGGAAATTCCAAATAGCACTCACGGTGATTCCTATGACCGGAAATGTTTGGCAGGTTCCGAGAGTCAAGACCGGGATTCCCGGTTTTGATGACCTCGTTGGGGGAGGATTTCCAGCGGGGACCACAGTTCTCGTGACTGGTCCCACTGGGAGCGGTAAAACGACGTTCGCCGTTCAATTCGTTTACAAGGGTGCCGAGCTCTACGGTGAACCCGGCGTCATAGTCACCCTTGAGGAGCGTGCCCAGGACCTGAGACGTGAAATGAAGGCCTTTGGTTGGGACATTGAAAAATATGAGCGCGAGGGCAAGATAGCCATAGTGGACGGTGTCAGCGCGGTGGTTGGTCTCCCGTCTGAGGAGCAGTATGTTCTTGAGGGCAATCTCAACACCGAGGACTTTCTTAGGTACATCTACCGCGTTGTCAAGGCTATTAACGCGAAGAGACTGGTTATAGACTCCATTCCATCGATAGCATTCCGCCTTAAGAAGGAAGAGGACATCAGAGAAATGCTCCTTCAGCTCAATACAATACTCCTTGAGATGGGCGTCACCTCAATCCTTACGACCGAAGCCCCCGACCCTGCCAGGGGTAAGATTAGCAGGTACGGCATTGAGGAGTACATTGCGAGGGGCGTTATCCTGCTTGACTTCATTGAGAGGGAAGTTGAACTCAAGCGCTACCTTTTGATCAGGAAGATGCGTGAGACGAGGCATTCCATGAAGAAGTATCCCTTCGAAGTGACCGAGGACGGTATAGTTGTTTATCCAAGCGGGGAAATCTACTGACCTTCAACCCAAAATTTTTTAAAGTTCTGCTTCTTACTAAGTTTGATGGTGTCTAAAAAAGAACTTGTAGTTGCCCTGGCGTTGTCACTCATACTCGTTTCTCTTGCGCTTAGCCGTTACTCTCTGGAACGGGATTCCTTTACTGGTCTCTGCGTTCGCTCGTCCCCATCGTTCTCCCTCCTCTACGACGGGAGGGAAGCTGTTGCAGTGGGACGACAGCTTAATGTTGGGGAGATATACACCGTGGAAGGCAGGCTTAGAAAAACCGAGAACGGCCTGTGGATGGACGTTGCCTCGGCGATTCGGTCGAACGCGACGTTTCCCCTCGAACGGATTGAGGGTGCGTACTGGTACTCCAACGGCCCGCTCCTCTTAACTCCCCGCCGCGTCTACCTGCCCTATCCGCTGAACGTTTCGAAGGGTGCTTTTGTAAGAGTTCAAGGTCTGACCTACGGCTCGAAGTTTTATCCTGTTAAGGTGGAGGAAATTGGCAGTTTTCACGAGCTGAGGAACGGCATGCCTTACTCTGTTGATGGTGTTGTCCTATACGGCGGAAACCCCGCAACCCTCTGGAACGGGAGCGAAGAGTTTAGGGTTTACCTTCCATACGGCCTAACCCTCAAGCCAGGCTCCCGCGTGAGGGTTCTCGGCATAGCGAGGCTGCACTCGACGGTTATCCTCTACGCTGGGGACGGGGGCGATGTTGAATTCCTTGGGCCCGCTGAGAGCAAGCCCCTCGAAAACGCCAAAATCGGGGAAACAGCGACAGGGGAGTGCTTGGTTATTAAGAGCACCTCCCGGTACTTAAACCTCAACTGCACGTCCCTGCGGCTTTACGGCTTTCGGGCGAGGCCAGGGGACACGCTTCGTTTCAAAGCCCTCAGAAGAAAGTCGAGCCTGCTCTGTCTGGAATGCTCTGTTGTGAGGCCGAGGGAGAAACTTCCCAACGGAATATGCTCTTTTAGAGAAGGCTCCTTCGCAAGAATTTCCGGGACTGCTGTCCGGGTCAAAACCTACAGAAACGGTTTCGGAATAGCGAACGTTACGAACGGCACGTGCTCGGTCTTACTGAAGCTGCCTTCGAGGCTCGGCGTTTCTCTGGTTGAGGGAGATAACGTGACTGCTTACGGCTTCTTTACACTGTACAAGGGAAAACCGGCCTTTGAAGTCCAGTCGGGTGATGACCTTTGCTGCGGGAAGCGCTGTTAGGGCTTTTCCTCGGCACATTCACTGGAATAACACCTGGAATCCACGTGAACACGCTGGCCTCCATGCTCCGCGACGTTGTGCTGAGTCCCGTCGTCCTCTTCGCCATGGGGCTGCCCACACTTTCCTCGATGTTCTCCCATCAACGTTTCTCGGTGTCCCAGACGGAGGCACGGCCCTTAGCGTTTTGCCCGCTCACAGGCTCGTACTTAGGGGCAAAGGCCTTGAGGTAGTCAGAATAGCGCTGGTTGCGAGCTTCTTAGCAACTCTCTTTTCTATCCCTCTTATTCCGATATACATTCGTCTTGCCCCTCTCTATCGGCCGGCTGTGGGGAAAATCGCTGTCATCTTCTTGATAGTTCTCCTCGTGGCAACCGAAGACGGCGTGAAACGTCTCTATGCGCTCTTCGTGGTTTTTGTATCCGGGGCAGTGGGCTTCTTAGTCCTTTCCCTGTCCATGGAGGAGCCGTTCTACGCGCTTTTCACCGGGCTTTTTGGCGTCCCGGTGATAGTCTCTTCAATAGGTTCCGGAACAAGAAATATAGAACCGGGGAAGCCTGAAGTGGAGATTGCTCCGACAAAGCTCGCGTTCTTCTCCTTTTACGGGACGCTCTCAGGCATGCTTGCGTCTCTGTTTCCGGCCTTCACCGCGTCGCAGGCGGCCCTGCTCGGCACTTTTGTCTCCCGGGACGAGCGGTCTTTCCTAACTGTTGTTTACTCACTGAACACTGCCAACTTTCTCTTTGCGTTCTTCAACTTCCTAAAAACTGGGAGAGAAAGAAACGGGATAGTGGCGCTGATGGAGCCCTTAGGCCTTGAGAGCCTGCCCCCGTTTGTCCTGCTTGCGCTGTTTGTCGGCCTAGCGACCCTTCTCTACGGCGAAGCGCTCGCGGCCCTCTGTGCGGGGGCCCTTTCGAGGCTTCCATACCGGCTCATCAACTTTTTAGTCCTGGTGTTTTTGATAGTCCTGGCCTTCGTTTTTGATGGCGTCTTGGGACTGCTGGCGCTTACGGCATCTTCAATTACCGGCTACCTTGCGGTTCTTCTCGGCGTGAAAAGGACAAACTGCATGGGCTCCCTGATGCTCCCTGTCCTCCTGAGGTGAACTCAGGCTGACTTCTTCTCTTTCATAATCCTCTGGAACTCTGAGTAGTCGGTTACAATCCTCTTGCCGTCCAGCGTCTCGAAGTACACCTTCTTGACCTTCACCTTTTTGACGTCGGTGTACTTCATCTCAGGTGGGTCGTAAGAACCGGGCTCGACGACCTCGTCTTCTATTACATGGGTCTTTAGTTCGGGCTGGCCGACGTATTTCCATACCTCGTAGAAGACCTCCGGCTCGAGGTGTATCTCACCCTCGAGCTCTGTCCAGTCGGCCCCAATTTCTTCCAAGAACTCCTTCACAACCTCGAAGTGCATAGAAACCACCGCTTTATAATATGACGCCGGGGGTTAAATACCTATCGCCGGGCAGGTTTTTAAACCCCCTTCTCTAACTCCTCCGGTGGTTAAGATGGCGAGGGTAATCGTTGACGCTCAGGCTGCGAGAGCTATCGGTAAGGGCGCGATGATAGTCTTCAAGAAAGGGGTGGTGAGAACAGAGGGCGACTTCGAGCCGGGAGATATAGTCGAGGTCTACACGCGCGGGGGCAAGTTCCTCGGGAGGGGCTTTGTGAACCCGAACTCCAACATCATGGTTCGCCTGCTCATCAAGGACAGAGAAACCCCGATAACGAAGGAGCTCTTCAGGGAGAGGATTAAAAAGGCCAACGAGTACAGGAAGAAGGTTCTCGGCTACGACAAGGCATACAGGATGGTCTACGGCGAGGCGGACTACCTGCCGGGCCTCATCGTTGACAGGTTCAACGAGATAGCCTCAATCCAGATTTCGAGCATCGGTATGGAGCGCTTCAAGCTTGACCTTGCGGAGGCCATAATGGAGGCTGAGCCCGAAATCGAGACGGTCTTCGAGAAGAACACCGGGCGCTCAAGGCGGAGGGAGGGCTTGCCTGAGATAGAACGTGTCCTCCTCGGAAAGGAGAAGTACCGCACGATAATAGAGGAAGGGAAGGCAAAGTTCATCGTGGACATGCGGGGTCAGAAGACCGGCTTCTTCCTCGACCAGAGAGAGAACCGCATCGCGCTTGAGAAGTACGTCAAACCTGGAATGAGGGTTCTCGATGTCTTCACCTACACCGGCGGCTTTGCGATACACGCGGCAGTTGCTGGCGCCGATGAGGTAGTTGCCGTTGACAAGTCCCCTTGGGCTATCAACATGGTCATGGAGAACGCCAAGCTCAACGGGGTTGAGGACAAGATGAAGTATATAACGGGCTCCGCGTTCCAGGTCATGGAAGAGATGCTCAGGAAGGGAGAGAAGTTCGATATAGTAATTCTCGACCCGCCTGCCTTCGTCCAGCACGAGAAAGACCTCCAGCGCGGGCTCAGGGCGTACTTCAACGTCAACTACGCCGGCTTGAAGCTCGTGAAGGAAGGGGGAATCCTCGTCACGGCCTCCTGCTCCCAGCACGTTGATATGCAGACCTTCAAGGACATGGTGATAGCGGCCGCTGCTAAGGCGGGCAAGTTCCTCAAGATGCTTGAGCCCTACAGGACTCAGGCTCCAGACCACCCGATACTCATGGCATCAAAGGACACCGAATACCTTAAGTGCCTGTTCCTCTATGTTGAGGATATGCACTGAAGCTTGGGACGATGACGAGAAAGCACAAAACTCTTATCTTAACTCTACACTATTTTGAAAACTATTATTAATTTTGTTCATTGTTATTGAAAAGAAGGCTTCTGAGGGCTGTATCTACACTGAGATACAGTCATCACAATTGACAAAATACTTATAAACTTTTAGTGACTTTTAGTCACCTCTTCTTGACAAACTGTCTAATTACAACATTGAGAAGTATGGATAATCTTTATAAAAGAGCAGTGACTAGTATTCATTGGTGATTGGTGATGCAGTGGGATAAGTTGTACACATACAACACAAGATTTGAAGTTGTTGATATGTTTGTTGAGCAGAGCAAAGAAGTGTTTGTGATAGTGTCAGACAATGACTTTGAAGGTTGGTTGATGTACAAACAGAAGATAGGAACCACAAAAGATTGGATGAGAAACTTGAGAAACTGGACTAGACAGTTCAGAGAAATGATGAGGGATGAGTTCCCACACCTAACAATTGTTAGGTCTGGGGTGTACTACTATCAACTAAATAGACAAGTTATACACAGATTTATGATGTATCTGTTCAACAAGTACAGTTACAGAAGCTATCAGAAGTTCTACCACAGCTTTTTTGACTTCTTAGATTGGGTAGCAACAAACATTGATTTGACTGATGAAGAGTACAAGAACTTACTTGTATTACAATCACTTAAAAACAAGTACAGTCTCAGAAAGCTTGTTAATCAACACCAGTTGGCTGAATACAGAGATAGCAGAACAATAAAGGCAGTGACAACAGAAGACATTAGAAAGAGTATTGAGTTGATAGTTGACTTGTACAATAACAGTAACAAAATGAGGTTGACAGATTGGTTTGTGTGGAGTTCATCAGTTGCACTCACAGTTATGAGTGTCACAGGAATGAGGTTCAGGGATTTGAGAAGCATTAAGTTCAGAGATGTGGACTGGGAAGCTAGAATGATTATAGGAAAGAACAACAAGATTGGAGAGCTAGACTTCTACTTTTTGAATGATGAGGCTCTGGAACTTCTCATAAAGTACAAAGAGTTGTTTGGACTCAGTGACAGTGATTACATTGTTGGGTACAGGAGACTTGATGAGGCTTTCAGGAGAATCAGAGAACAGGTCTATTCAAAAGAGCTGATTAAGGCTAGCAGGCTCTCAAACAACACAATAATACAGATTCTCTACCCTGTGCAGTTGAAGATGTGCAAGAAAGCTTATGTGAATAGATTGGTTGAAATGGGAGTCAAAGAGCCTGTACTCAGTCTACTTACCCACCACAGAAACCCTAGTAGAGGATTGGAGAACAGTCAGGTTGCAAAAACCCTCTGGAATCACTACATCAATAAGGTTGTGAGGGCAGACACCAATCTCTATAAAATGTTAAGAGAAGAGTATGATAAGGCTTTCAAATCTTTGAAGCTACTCCCTGAGAGCTTCTATGAACTCTTCTAAGTTTACTTTTTCTTCTTTTGCTATCTTCTTCCTCTCTAGTAGCTTCTGATGGTAAAGCTCTATGAAGTCATCAATCAAATTCTTCTCTGCTATTATTGTTATCAAAGCATCAACTACAGCTGAGGTGTCAGCTCTCTTGTTTGTTGTTACTTTAACCAATTCTTTGAGTTTCTTGTATTTCTCAAAGGCTTTGTCATCTAAGAAGACAGTGTGGGTTGCTCTCCTCTTTGTCTTCTTTTCAGTCTTCTTCACCATAGCAATCACCCAGTTAAAATTAGCATCTTAAAAATAAAAATTTGTTGGTATCTACTATTAGATACAAGCTGATAAAAAAGAAAAGTTAGTCATCTGAGTGACTTAAACAGTATTATTATTGAGCTGGTGACAGCATAAGCTTCAAATATGAGTCTTAGTGATGGGTCTGGGTTTATAGTGTTCATAATCATTAGTGTACCTATCACATTCAAAAAAGCAACAATGAACCCTGTCAGACCTCTGACTTTACTCTTTATGAACATATAGAACACAAATAACATTATTATGATTGGAAAAAAGAACATCATTGCATCTTGTACTGTCCAACTATCAAACATTACCCCCACCTCACAAAATAATAATGAAATTTTTGCTTAGAATTTAACAAAAAATGGTGTATCTCATAGTAGATACACACAGAATAAAAAGAAAAATAGAGAGATAAGTTTCATCCATCCCCAATGAATGGAATCACTTTCACAAGCAGTGCAAATAGTCCATAAGCCATTGGGAAGTAGTAGAGGAACATAAATAAAACACCTAGCACAAAACTGATTGTTTGTATCTTTTGTATAAGGCTTTCAGGATACACTAAGCTTTTAATCCAGTTCCAAAAACCCCAGTAACTGTTATTACTATTATCTGAGTTATATCCAACAACTTGATAAATAGCATCTGATGATGAGGGTGTATCTACATTCTGATACACACTCAAATCAGGATTCTGCCAACTCAAATCAGCTTGTTGATTATCCATTACTGCTAATGTATAATTTAATATGTTACTGAGGAATACAAAGAAGATACCAAATGTAATTAATTTAATATTCATCCCCAATCACCCCCTTTTGGGTGTGGAGGGGAGGGGTGAGTAGTCATCAGTCAGACCCCCCTCTAGTCAGTTTATCACTTAATTTGAGGCTAGCTATTACAATTGCTATCAGGCTTATTAAAATGAGGTAGGCACTGCTTATGATGTGTAGAGCAACAAGCACTAAGAATACAAGTGCCCCAGACACCACAGCAATCTTATCTGATAGTGTGAGATACTTCACAATCACAACTAGAGCAATTATGATTAACATTGCCCAGAACTGGGTGTTCAGGAAGAAGTCCCTGAACATCCTCTTCTTCTCAATCTGATTCTGTAAGTCTTCTGTGAGGGCTATATTGAAGTTGAATGTATCTAGTCTCTTGTATTGCATATTTTCATTGTAATCAAACTGTTGCATCTGAACCCCCAAATCAATCACTCCAAATAGCACTTTTGCTATTTTTGTCTGTGCAGACACATAGACATTGTAAGTCATTCCATCCAACAGGACTTTTCTGTCAATAAGACAAGCATATGTTGTGTATCTTGTAGTATAAGTTGCAGATTTTCTATCAAAGATAACCTTACAGCTGTATTCTTGAGTTGGTTTGAGCAGGTTGATGATTGCATTGTCTTGTTTGACCCCCTGCAAGACCATATTACCTTCAAATTTAATTGATATGTCTATATTGTTGATTAAATCATCTCTAATGTCATTGTAATCTAATTGTGAGAGGGTCTGGTCTGTATTAAAGTAGAGGTTTATGAGGAGCACAAACTTTTCATCAGAATCATAAGCAAATATTATTGTGTCTTCATTCTTCTTTAGAGCTGTTGTGTCAATCTCCCTTACAAGCTTTCCATCCTTGTAGACTTTTATTGTTTGAAAATCAGGCAAACCATCCCCATCCTGGTCAATCTGAGACCAATCTATGTATATTCTACAGTCATCAGTGACTTTGAAGTTCAGAACCTGCCCATCTTCTGTTTTGAACACATAGCTCTGCTCATCACATACTTGCTGTAATGTGTCATCATAAATCACAAAATAGTACCCATCACCAAATGTGTCTTCTCCTTCTCCTGAACTTCCCTCATCTGATGAACTGTTACTGGAAGCTGAAGTACTCATATCAACAATCTCAGAATTGAGTTGACCATTTGCAACCCAGTTTGTGCTCTTCTGATAGATTATTGCTCCCTGGTCATTTTCTATACTTATTACAACAGTACAGGTTTTTGAGTAGTCTTCTTGTGAAATCCAGAACCTATTATAAGTATTATCATCTTTTGTTACTTCACAATCTGTGCTCTCTACTCTAATGTTTACTGAATCAGTTACATCAGCACCATTCTTGTCATAAACAGTAACATCATATGCTGTTTTTGGCCAGTTGACCTGAGCAACAAGCTTAAACCAGTTCTCTTGGTTCAGGTCAGGGAAGAGGTAGTGATATCTGTTAATATCATCAGTATCAACAGCATCAGTTCCTGCTGAGTGTATTCCTGTCACAGGGTCTTCTGTTATAATTTGTATGTTAACATTGTAATTATCATTATTGTAATCAAATTGTTGGTCTGGGTCTGTTATAAGTCTTGTGACAGTTGTAACATCAGCATCCTTAAACCAATCAGCAAGTTTAAGTGAATATTTTTTGAATGTAGCTGTTCCTGTATCTTCATCTAGATATTCAACAATTATTTTCATATCATCTTTGAGATTATCTGTAAATATATACACATTCTTTGCATCAGCAAACTGTTCAAAATCTTTTTGTTTAACATTAATTAATAATAATCCTAATCTTGTGTTAAAATTAAAGTACACAAAAATGTTTCTATAAAAGTCATAGAATATGACATCATTATAATTGTGTCTATACACTCCTGCCTCTAATGTATACCCATCCCCCAATTGTGTTATTAGTTTATCAGATATTTTTGCTTCATACTCTTGTTCAGTTGTTGTTTTTGAAATATAATCCTGTTCAACAAGTTTCACTGTGACAGTTTTATAGTGTTTGTTTATAATAACATATGCATAATATATTTTACTATTAAATTTAATTGGTGTTGAAAATATACCAGCAACTGACCTGAAGTCTTCTAATTCACCATCACCATCAGTATCAATTTTTTCTGGGGTATATGAGATACTATGCTCTGAATCATAGTGTATTGTTACTGTTTGTGTCCAACTGTAATATCTTGATGAAGCTGTAACACCAACAAACAAGTCTGCAAAATCATTATTATAAACTCTAGCAAGCTGTTCACCTGTCCATTCTTGTATATTATAATAATTCCCTGAACCAGAGGAATAGTGATAACTAACAGACAATTTTTTTGTTAGATACTTATCTGTATCATTTTGTACATCTAAGTCAATTGACAACCAGTTAGCTGTTATCCAGTTCAGTGTCCCTGAGCTATATTCTAAGTTTGTTTCAAAATAATCAAAATCCTCAGCACTACTAAAATCAATTTTGAGTATGTTTTTGATTGGGTACAACACATCTTCTGATGTTGAACTAAAAATTGTTGGGTCATATTGTTTGTGTTTGAGTATAAGATAATAAGCATTGTTATCATTCACACCAATGTTTGTTATTGTATCAGGTAAGGGATAAAAATTAGCATTCAATAGTTTCACAAGAAAATAAGTATCAAATATATAGTTTTGATTTGTGTCAGTTAAATCAACATATGATAGTTTTATGTCAGTTGTGTGAAAATACATATCATACCAACCCATTTTTTTAATAACAGTAAAATTATACTGTGCTGTGGTGTCATTAGCATAAGTGTTGTGTAACCAGTTCCAAAAGTCTAAGTATTGATTTTGAGCTATATCCTGTTGTCCATTTTCATAAACAAAGCTGAAAACAGCTAATTCAAAGTTATCATTGATTGGTTGACCTGATTCATCATAAATATTAATAGTGAATTCTTCTAGAATTGCACTCACATACCCCCATTCAATCAGAACTAGAATGAGAAGTGTGAGCACAATAACTTTTCTCTTGCTCATACTCACCCCTCCCTTGTTTTTCAGTCTCAATATATATTAAGAGTGAAAACTGCTTAGATTTTAACAAAAATCAGTGTATCTACTATGAGATACACTCAGTGTAAAAAGAAAAAGAAGAGAAGGGAATCAGACAGTTTGTAGCTTCTCTCTAAAAGTAACAACAGTTCCAATGCCTCCAATTATAGCTGAGAGGAAGATGAGAGCAACAATCTGGTAGAGGCCTCCAAGAACCCACATTGATATGAATTGTCCCAGCCACATTGGCTCAGTAATGAGAACTACTAGATAGCCTATTAAACCCATCACAGCACCTTTTATGTCATTTCTGGTTATGAGATAACCTGGAAGCCCAATCAGAGCAAAGAGAAGTATTATGTTTATGAGCCTGACAAGTGGGTACTCTTGCTCAGCTTCTTGCATTGTTATTGTTGTCTGGTTACTGACAACTTGTTGTAAGTCTTCATCATATTCAATTCTCTCATAAGTGATTGTGCTGTGCTCATTCATAAAGTTGTACTTAACTGCTAGAATAAGCAAGAATCCTGCCACAATTATAGCTATAACAAACTTCATAGCTCTGTCCATTACCAATCACCTCTTTTTCTTTGTTGTTGAGGTGGTGAGTACCCCAGTGTCTGGGGTACTTCATTATATAATATATCAAAAAATACTTAGCATTTCAAAATAAAACATATACAAACAGTGTATCTATATATAGATACACTCAGACAAAAGAAGAGAAAGAGAGGAGGTTATTGTTTGTTTGACAGAACAGACTCAACAATATCTTTTTTGATGTAAGTCTTGTTACCTTCTTTAATCAAATAGTCTTGGACAGCTTCAAGGAATTGAGCTAATTGGGTGTTTGACAGTTTATACTCTTTCTTAAGTTCTGAAACACTGATAAGGTCATCCTTTGAAAGTTTATTGATAATGGACTGCTTAATAATCTCTTTGTGTTGAAGCATCCTCTCCCATTTGATTCTATAGTACTTGCTGAACTCCTCTTCTGGGATAGCTTTGAATTTGATTACTAGATTGGGTTTGGTCTGAATCATATTGACTGCTGTAGATACATTGAAGCTTCTACTGTATCTCCTTTTGAGTTCCAGCAACTCAACAAGGAGCTTGTCCTTGTTTGAGTGGAAGTAGACTTCAGCAACACCCCTATCCCTGACAACAATGATTAAATCAGTCCTTCTGAGAACATCAGCATTCAAATCTATGTTGATTGAATTTAGAATGTAAATCTGTTTGAGTGCCCTAGAAGTCTTAAAGAAGTTGATGAGGTTTCTACTCACTGCTGTTGAAGTTTCCTGTGCTGAGAGCAGGTTGTGGGCTTCATCAAAAATGTGAATCTGTAAGGGTTCTTCAATGTTCTCAAAGAACCTCACTAAGTCTATTTTGTCTACATAGATGTAATTCAAATCAAAAGAGAGTGTATCTCTAATGAGATAATTGAGATACATTGCTATTCTAAGTGCCAAGGTGCTCTTACCACTGCCCTCTTGTCCTAACACTAAAATCATCAAGTCATAGTCTTTCTTTTTAATGTATCTCACTAAATCTCTAAGTAGTTGTTTGAAGAGTTTTGATAAACCTGGTTTTCTACATCTAATTATAGATACATCATCTGATTCAAATTGTATGGGGGATGAGGTGAGCTGAATTTTAACCTTGCTCACCCTCATCACCCCCAGCAAACTCTTCTTTATCTTCATCATCAAAAGTATCAATTAGTGTTTCAGGTTTAGTTAGCTGGAAGACATCCAACAGCCCATTTTCAACCAACACCTGCATCTGTAGTTCTTTAAGTACATAGACTTCATCTACATCTAGAACTTCATTATTGTAGATTTTTTTGAGAAGGTACTGATAGAGCAATAAATCATCTTCAGATAGTGTCCTATCAAGCAAATGTGCTATAAAATTGTGTAGAGTCAGTATTGATTCAACAGAAGCAATATAAAGGTCATAATCAACAGTTTCAGTGCTAGAATAGATTGCTTTCAGCTTAGAGGTTGTCTCATTCAGCTTTAAAGCAATAAAGCTTATGTAGAACCTTGTGAAATCTAAGGGAACAGCAAAACTCTGCTTGTACAAACTGTACTTGCTGAAAAGTTCATCAAGTTTCATAACTCACACCACCCACAAATAATTTTCCAAATAATATTAAACTGAAAACTGCTTAGAATTTTGTTAAAAGTAAAACACAACTTCCAGGGTCATCTCACATATATAGTATGTTCTTTTTTGAGATGTTTTCTCAAACTTTTCCCAGAAAAAGTAAACAAGATGAAAGAAAAATTTTTCATTTGAAATATTTTCCAAATAAAAAACAAAAATAAAACAGATGAAAATTTTTTGAACAAAAACATATAATATATATTGTTGAGAAATTCTCACAAGTACACAAAACCCAGAACAAAATTTTCACACAAAAATAAAACAAAAAGTTTTCAGAAAAAATCCAGAATTCAAAAATTTTTTCAAAAATAAAAATAAAATAAAAATTTTTGTGAAAATTTGAAATGACATCTCAAAAAAATCTAGGAAGTCAGAATTTGATGAACTTCACAAGCTCTAGCTCTTTTTTGAAGCTTTCAATGTTTTTAAAAAACCAATCCAACACAAAATCAGCAACATCACTCTTTTTGAGGTCACTTCTCCTCTCACAGAGGTAATTAAACTTGTTTAGAACAGATAAGGACACACTAAGAGATTGTGCTGTGGAATGACCCCACCTCTTCTTACTATAAGCCTTATCAATTGTATCCAAGGGGAACTCAAACACTGCAATAGAAAAGATGTCAGAAACTGAGAGTTTTGTTTGATTTGAAAGTTCAAGAAGCTTAACATAATTATCTTCACTGATTGACACCCTGAGTACAAACTTCATATACATCACCATTATTGCTTATTCATATATAATATATATGATATACTGTTTAGCCTATACAATAATACTAATTCCTATTATATATTATATAATAGGAATAATCACTCTTCATCAAGAGCATTCATAGTATCCTTAATTTTGTCTCTGAGCTTCTTAAGTTCTTGCTCAGGGATGTGCTCAATCTTTGAGTTCTTCTCTTTGAATGTGAGTCTGTAGAGCAAAAGAAGCCTTCCTCTAGCTGTTTTTTCTGAAATCTTCCCTGACCTGTAGTCTTCAACAATAGCTTTCTTAATCTTTAAAAAGTCCTGGACTGAATCAAGCCCTTTTTTCTTTGAGTCTTTAACTCTAGAACCCAAGTACTTGTATCTGTTTTTGGAATAAGCTGACTTCACAATCTTCTTATATCCCATCACTCCTCACCCCCTTCTTCATTCTCTCTTCTAAAAATGAGGTCTCTCAGCTTTTTGAATGCTGAAACTTTTGCCTTATCAACTAATTCTTCTTTCTCATCAATCTGCTTCCTCTTTTCAGCCAAAGCCTCTTGCTTAAACTCATTCTTCAGAATGTACCACATTGGACTCTTTATTTTATGACCCAAAAACTTAGTTGCTTTTGCCTCAGCTTTCTGCTCAGCTTCATTCTCATAAACCTTCTTAGTATTATCTTTGATTATGCCATACATTTGTTCTTTTAATTGACTATATCTCAGCTTGTAATGGTTTGCTTCAGCATTTGTGAGTAAACCCAACCTCTGTGCTTTATCAATCTCAATTTTAATAGCATCAGCAATCAAGAAAAGCTTCTCAACTCTCCTTTTGTCAGCTTCACTCCTCACAACAGTTCTCTCTGCTTTCCTGAGAAGCTCCTTCTCACCCTGCTCCAGGAACTTAAGGACTTTTTTCCTATCACTCTGAAGGGATTTGAGATGTCTAACTGCTTTATTTAAGTTCTTACTGTATGAGGCTCTGACAATTCTCTTGTACCCCACTGCTCACCCCTCCCACAAAATAATAAATAATTCAGAGTGGGTACTCTCCTGACCCCTCAACTTCAAAACTAACCTCAGCAGACTCTGACACTCCAGACCCACTTTCTGATGACTTTTCTGAAGAACTAATAAGTGATTTTAGTCCTTCAGTGATGCTCTTCTGTGATTTTGACTTCTTAGCTTTCTTCTTCAGCTCATTATACTGCTCACTTGCCTCTTCTTTTGCTTTGTGGTAGATGTCATCAACCATCTTGTGGTGTTTCATAATGTCTCTCATATAATTGCTTAGCCCTTCTTCATATCTCTTCAAAACAACATCAGCCTTCTTTGACTCTTTTTCAATTTCCTTAATCTTCTTTAGAAGCTTCTCTCTCTTTTTGGGGTCTTTCTCACTATTAGCTCTCTCTTGCAATCTCTTTATGACAGCATCCTTATCCATAAACCTATACTTAAGGTACTTTTCATAATCAGTGGTTACAGAATTAGCAGAGTCTCTAATGGCATCCATCTTAAACAATGTATATGTCCTTTTTTCAAGCTCATCAAACTTCTTCATATATTTTTCAGCCTCATCCTTGTTCAAAAGCCCCTGTTTAATGTTTTCTGACAAGAGAATCTTTGTGAACTGAATTTGTTTGAAGAAAGTCTTCAATTTTTCCTGGAAGTTTTTTCTAGCCTCTTCATTCTCAGAGGCTATAGAATATTTGCTTTCAGCAAGTTCAGTTGCCTTCTTCCTCAACTCAGTCACAGAATTATCAAGATATTTGATTAGCTTCTTCCTTCTCCTCTCAGCTTGTTTAGAAGTTGTATAGAACTTTTTAAGGCTCTTTGAGTAAGAAGCAGAGATAATAGTCCTGACCTTATCCCCCATAAACAACACCCCCTGTTCAAACAAGTTTCTCAAATAATACTAAGTCAGAAACTGCTTAAAATATTAGAAAAGACAGTGTATCTATATGTAGATACACCCATAAAAGAAAAGAGGAAAGGTGTTATGGTAAGTTGATATTGGGTTGTTGGGGTTGAACTGTTGAAAGTTGCTGTTGCAATGTTTGAACAGCAGTCCAGAGTGCCTGAACCATTTTTTCAAGGTTCTGAAGCTTGTAATAAAGCATTATAACAGCTAAGAGACTGAATACAGTTATTGCAATCATAATGTATTGATTGTTTTGTAGCTTTTCAAACCACTTTGAACCAGCATTAGCTATCTGTCTGAGCACTTCTGATTGAACAATTAACTCTACATCCTCTGAACCAATGAGTTTAACTTTATCACCCTCTATCAACTCAATAGAGCTTATTTCATTACTGTAACCCTCTATGAAAATGTGTGTGCTCCTATCTTTAATTGGGTAGTACTTATGATTGTTTATGATGAAAGCACCTGTTTCATCTCTTGCTTTTTTGAAAACTTTGACCTTACCAGTCCTATACACAAAAACAACAGTTTCCTGGTGTGCAAAAATCCTATCAAGAATGCTCATTTTGAAACACCTCCTTTACTTTCTTTTTCAACTAACTTAGTGATTGAATATGAAACAGCAAACAAATACACCAATAAAAATAGAAAAATTGATAAGAGAAGCCCATTCATCTCAATCACCCCTCTCAATCCCCTGGTGTGTTGAAGAACTTCTTTCTGACCTTATCTATCAGACTCTCATCAGTCTCCTGTTTGTGCTTATCATTTCTGAGAAGGCTCTGTATTGCCTCTTCTCTACCTTTTCTGTTGTGAGAAACTCTGAGTTCTAACATTGTCTTCACATAGTCTCTAGCAAACTTTCTAAACCAATCAGAAACCTGTTGGTATTCAGCAAGCATCAGAAAATTTGTGACAAGGGTAATTTCAGACTTCTCTAAATCAGTAATCAAATGAATAAGCTGTTCTCTTGTTTTAGAGTCTTCAGGGTAGAGGATTGAAAGTACAGCAGTGAGGTCATTCCTCCTAACAAAAATCTCCTTTCTGAGCTGTTCTTTTACATTACTCATTCTTATCACCCCTAAGTTGTTTTCTGATGTATTTTCCAGCAACAACAAGTTCAAAAGTAATCACTATTGCTAGGAAGTATAACACTGAGATTATGTAATCAATAACCCCAGTAGTACTAGTTATTGCTACTAACACTGTCAATAATAGCAACATTGTGAGTGATATTGCTTTGATAAAGCTGATTACTGAATAAACTTCATACAAAACATCTTTCTTCACCATTTCACTCATTCCCATCACCTCCTTTCTCCAAAATAGCCCATTTCACTCTTCTCTGGGGCTTCTCAATCAGAATACCCCTCTTCTTTGCTCTATGAATTGCTACAGCCACAGCACTGTAAGAATAGCCTGTGAGGTCTACAATTTCTGAAATAGACTTACCTTCTTCCCAGAGTTTGAAAATAAGCTTGTAGTTTAATTTTCTAGGTCTACCAATGTGTTTTCCTTGCTCTTTTGCCCTCATAAGCCCCTCTCTTGTTCTCTTTCTGATGAATTCTCTTTCCAAGTCAGCAAATAGTGAAATTAAGGTTGTCATAACCTTAAACTGAAAAGCATCTCTGTGACTATCTAAATTCTCCTTACAGCTGATTACCCTGACTTTTTTCTCCCTAATGAGCTTGTCCAAGACAAAAATGACATCACTAAGGTTTCTCCCCAATCTACTGAGTTCTGAGACAATAAGAACATCCCCAGACTGAATCTTACTGAAAAGATATTGAAAGCCCTGTCTCTGAAGAGCAGGGACACCACCACTTATGCCTTCATCTTTGATGACTTCTATGTCTTCCTTTTTAATGTTAAGCTCTTGTAGTTTCTTTTTTATAGATTGATATTGACTTTCAATGTCTTGCTTGTCTGTACTAACTCTGAGATAAACATAAACCCTCATTCAACCACCTCCTTGTGAATAATATCACTAAAATAAGCTTCAAAGACAGACTGATAGTCTCTCATTATTGTGTTCAGAGTGAACACAATGACCAGCACCCCAAGAGCAATGACTATCTTTGATTGAGGTTCTAAAGTTGTGAACTGAATGAGCACTATCATAATCAGCAGAAAGAATGTGTTCACAAAACCAGTCAAAAAACTGAGCCTTGCACCAATAAACCAAAACCTGCTGAGAAAATACTGTTTCCTAGCTCCTAAACTGAGAAAATCAGTGTATGAAAGTCCATTTTTCTCAAACTCATTAATCATCTGATTATAGAGTTTTTTGTGAAAATTTTCTTCAATCTTCATCACCAATCCCACCCCCTAAAAAATTGCTTCAAATAGATTGGATAAAGAACTAAGTGCTCATCTCTCTCTTTTTCAGAATTCAATTCATCTGGGGTTGTGAAATTGATGAATCTCTCCTTCCAGACCTGAATCTCATCAGAGTATCTAACAACAACTAGAAAGAACTCACCACACTTGTCTTCTAGTCTATATCTCTTAAATTCAACTTTTTCTGTATCTTTCAGTTCTTCAAAGATGTTTGTTTTTGATTCTACCATTACTCACACCTCCAAACAAAATAAAAAGTTCAGAGAAGCTCATCACTGAAACTATCATATCTCTTGTCAAACTTGTACTCAGTCTCTATACTCTTCTGAATCTCCCTGTAAACCTGCATAAACTCTTCTTTTGTGAAACCATCTTCTAAAAACAATTCAATAAGCCTTTCAAGACTAATAGAGTCTGAATCAGTGATTTGATGCTGAATTGAGTAAACTTCAACAAGCACTGAACCATCCTCTTCTTGTTTGATTATAATCCTTCCTTCATCTTTGATTGAGAAGAGGAGTCTTTCTGGAGCATTATTGAACTTATTAAGTTCCCAAATTTCTATTCTGTTTGAAACAGAGTCTTTTGAGACTTCTAGAGTGTGGCCTGGGGTGGGTGTGAACTTCTTTCTAAAAATGAGATTATAAGTAACAAAGCCCCACACTGTCATTCTCTCACCTCCTTGAGTTTTTCAGCAACATCATCAACTGTAGACTTAAGTATCACAAATTCTACTGAATTTATGAGAAACAGAAGCTGAACAATGTTTTCAGTAATAGCTTTTTCTAGTATTCCATACAATGCAATCACTGCAATAATGATTGATAGTATAAGTGCAATTGAAGTAGCTGTGTGAATAGCATACAAATCATCTTTTTTGATGATTTCAGTCATTCTTCATCACCTCTTCTACATTATCTTGCTTCTTTTCAAGAATAGAGTCAAGCAGAATCTCAACAAACTCATCTGAGAGCTTCTTTACCTTCTCTGAGAACTTTGTCTTCAAAATCTTTTGCTCAATCTCAATTTTGAGTGGCTTCTCAGCCCTGAGAGAATGGAACAGGTCTATAACAAGCTCTTTAGCTATGTAGCTCATTTCTCTTTCAATGTTTTCATTATCAACCAGTCTCTCAATTGTGTATGGGTGTCTGTTAGTGTGCACACTGAGTTCAACAACTTCAACATCAACCCACTTAAACAGCTTTATGATGTTGTTATACAGTATTGTGAGCTTTTCTAGAAGCTCTATGATGCTGTTTATCTCCCAGTTGTATGTTTTGTTTAGTCTTTGTGCTGTTTTTTCAATGTTGAGAGCTTCATCAGCTTTGAACAAGAATTCACCAAGCCTAAGTGCCTTTTCATCTGTGACTTTGAACTCTACCATCACAGTCACCATAGAATATAATAACAAAAACTGCTTAAGATTTACAAAAAATAAATGAGGGTATGCAACACATATTACATATTATGTTACCAATAGTTTGTAATGAGAAACTGATTGAATTAACACATTCTCATTACAATTATTGTGGTGGGTTTGTAATTTACAAAACTCCCCTTTTGTGTGTACAAAAAAGTACATTATGATGAAAGTATCAATAAAAAATGAAACTCACTCAAACATTCATAACAACAAACTTCTCAATCTTCTTAATTTGCTCAATTAGTTCCTGTGCAAAATCATCAGAAATCCTATTATCTTGCTTCCCCTGTTCAATTAAGTTCTCAAGAGCTTCTAACTCTTCAAACAAAGCATCTCTGATAACTGCTTCAGTTCTCAACAAATCATTAATCATTTCACTAATACTCTTCACTTCCTTAATCATCACAATACACCCAAAGAAAAAATATAAAGAAGGGTTTTATAAGTGTTTTTAGGGGGTCAGAAGAAGTAGCTAATCTTGTTTAGAAGTTCAAGAGTCTTATCAAAATCTTCAAAATCACTGAATTTGACTTTGTTCTTTCTGACAAAGAGTTTCAACCCATCTTTGATGTTCTTCTGTTGGACAAGCCAGTAAACTTTACACTTCTCTTTATAATCACAGGCCTCACAAAAGTCAATATTGAGTAACACAGGGCTGTCAGGGTTCTTAATTCTCTCAGCATAATCTTCAAAATACTTAATCCAACTCTCTGCTTCCTCATCTCTGTAATGTATTTTTATGTTCATATCATCATCAAACATCAAATCACCCCTTCTCTGACCCTTCTTTGTGTTTTGAGTGATAAGCTTCCAGTCTAGAGCTTCCTTCTTCCAGTATCTGTACAGATAGGGACTAAAGACAATCACAGCATCAAAGAACAGCTTGTAGAACTGAAGCTGTAAGTAGTCAAACTGATGAATGTGCCTACTCTTTATCTCAATCCCAATCTTTTTTTGATTAGGTGTGAAGAGGACAACATCAATTCTGCTGTAGAACAGAACCCCCTGAAACTCCTCTTCCACAACAACATCAAACTCAACAAAATCACTGAATCTTGTTTGTGAGAGCTTGTACTTCAAGAACCTATCAAACCAAGTCCCAGTCTTCTGACTCCAACCCTGATTAAGGTAATTTGTCTCAGAGAACTGTGAATCACTAACTTTATAGTAACCATCACCATATCTATCAATATGCTTCTTTCTGAGCATATAAGCCTGATACTCACACCTGCTCAAATGAGAGACAGCTATTGCATCAGCAGGGATTAACCTAACTTCTTCAGACTCTGAAATCTCCTGCTTAAGTTCTTCCCATTTTTCTGTCTCATACACTTGCTCAAACTCCTCAAAGATTTGATAGACTTCCTCTAAGAACTCTTTAACAAACTCTAAATCTTCATCAGAGAGTCTGATTGGGTATGATTCAAACTTTGATTGTGGTTGACTGATGACCCCAGTCATTGTGATTCCCATTCATAATATAGTGAAATTTTCACTTAGCAATTAGAATAAAACAGTGTAAAGTGATGACCATATATCATATATTATATAATATATATGAATAAGAGTGTGGGGTTCACTGCAAATTGAATACCACAACTAAATCTCTTACCACCTTTCATTGTAAAGGATAATTGTATGGTGATAAGCTGGGTTATACAAAACAAAAATAGTCACAAAATGAAGGGTTTCAATATATGATGAAAAAGCTTTTAATCCATTATTCATATTATATAATATGAGTGAGCTTAATTATTATGTTGGAAAGATGGTGTTTGATTTTATCAAAGCACAGTATTTGAACAGGGAGATACTAGAACAAGAAGAGCTTGTGATAGACTTAAACAAAATATCTGAATACTGCTTTGAAGACATTTCTGACAAATTTGTATATGATGAAGCAATAATACACTATTGTGGTGTTTTAATATACTACAAAAAACACACAAAAGACAATGTTATTGTGTTTGATGTGATGATTGACTTCTACAAAGAAAAGAAGACTGTAACAGATACAATCTCAATAGTACTGTACCCCAGATTCTTTGATTGGGGTGAGATTAATAAATATGAGATTAAAGCTGAGTTGTACAGTACAACAGCAAAGACAAATGAAAGCTTCCTCATTGTACTGGGTGATGATGAGAGTGCTGTGGTTGAGGATGATATTGATGATGACATCTAATGTAACCTCAGCACCAAAAATCTTACACAATCTTACAAATCTTACAGCTTTCTCCTGCCTTCTTTTATACTAAAGAAGCCCTATTAAGGCTTATCTCTGTTTTAGCCAAATAAGGCCTTATACAGCTTTCTTTCAACAAACAGAGAATTATGGTTGATGTAAGATTGTAAGATTTGTAAGATTAATTAAATTGTGAGAACATTAATGTTATTGACAAATGTAAAGGGTTATGACAAGAATGTAAAGATTTTTTGAAAAAGTTTGATTGTATATGATTTTCAATCTTACAATCTTACAAATAGCTCCCCTGTGAAGGCTCTATTTCAAAATCTGAGGATTTTTAGGCTTGTAAGATTGATGGTTTTCAATAGTTTTAGAAGGTCTGTGAGACCTTCTTTGATACTAAGGAAGCCCTCTTCTGTCTGTAAGATTGTAAGATTTGTAAGAATGGTAAATCTTACAGTTCATCTTACAAACTTCTTACACCAGAAAAGTTTGTTTTTGAAACCAAGTAAAAAGAAAAGACATCAAATTCTTTTCACCTTGAATACTGGTACTTCACTGTTGTTGAGTAGTGATGACATTTCTGTTCCCAATAGTTCTATGTTCTTTCTAAACTTTGTTAATAATAATTCCTTCACTTTTTCTGCAACCTTTTCTTCATCATTAACACTGATTCTAGTGAGTAAGAGTGAGATAAACTTGTCAAAGCTGATTGAATCATAATTCTTGACTTCTTTGAGCAGTTGATACACTTCTTCTACAAGCTCTTCTTCATCAGTTTTGTTTGTTCTAACCTCTGTTAAATCAATTAGAAGCCCCCAAACTGGTTTATTGTTGATTCTGACAGTCTTGAGTTTAGCAATGTTCTTGTACTTGTAGTTGATGAGTGTTTCTAGTTCTTTGAGACTTCTAATCTCTTCAAACAGTTTGTTTGTTTCTCTTAGCATTCTAAGTACTGTTGAAGTAACAAGCAATTCACCCTTATCTGTTCTCTTGATGAATGTTGCTGATTCCAATTTTTCAATAATGTCATCAACATAGAGTACTGATTCTGAGACATCATTTTGTATAGCTTCTATTTGTTCAATAATCTCTGTTGAGTGTTCTGCTATGTATTTGAGCTTCTCTTTGAGTTTTTCAACACCAAATGCTTCTGCAAAGTCATACAGTATTACAAGCCCTGCCCAGACTTGTGCATACAATTGGAGTCTTCTGGAGTGTACATTCAGGTTAAGCTCTTTCAGAATCTTATAACTCTCTTTAACAAGGTCTGTGAAGGTTTGATTCTTTGCTCTGAAGTACTCTACTAAGAGGTCTGCTATTCTATAACCAACACCCTCTGTTAGCTCATAAATCTTGTCTACTGTTTCTTCTGTTTCAAAAACATAATCTTCTAGCTTTATCTGTATAACCCTGTCTTTGAATGCCTCATCTTCTACCATTAGTTTATTATTACTGGTTATCATAAGAGTGGCTCTAAGGTCAATATTCAGAGAACTGAGGTCTGCTCTACCCCTTGTTACACTCTTGACACCTGTTAGGTATGCTTTCACAAAATCTCTTAGGTTCTTGTCTATTTTGCTAACATCATCAAGGGCAATCATAAAGTGTCCAAGGGAGAGTGCTTTCACAATTCTGAAGTCACTCTTGACCTCTTGTACTGAAAGCTTCTTTATTGCAAATGCTTTCTCTGTGAGGAGTTCTGCTAGGGTTGATTTACCAATCCCAGCTTCTTTGCTCCAAACCCACAACAATGGTTTCATTCTGAGTTCATTATTGAAGTAGGAGCTTATGAATGTCCCAGATACTGTGTAGAATAGGTTGATGTCCTGGATTTCTGAGAGAATTTCCAGGAATTTTCTGATGTCATCATCAGAGACCATCTGGTGGTAGTTTCTAGTGTCAGAGAGTGAGTAAGTCTCATTCCAAAACTCAATAGCATTGTGTGTGTATCTCTTCTTTTCTTCATCCCAGTTCATTTCAAAAGTCTCTGAGAGCTTTGTTATCTTAATCTTGTAATATCTGATGAGTATTTCAAACACAGCTTGTAGGATTGTCTCTATTTGCTGTTTTGACTTCATTCTGACCAGGGGTGAGCCATAGAGGTATTCTGCAATCTTCTTGAGGCTGGCCTGTTTGAATTCTTCAGTAGTGAAGTCTGAGATGATTTTGACAGTGTAGAGCCACTCAGAAGTCTTTTTCAGTTCATTTCTCTTTATTGTGACCTCTTTGAGGATTATTCTTGCTTTTATGAAGTTCTCTCTCCCAATCAGTTTAAGTTCATTCTCATCAGTTCTTTTGTAGAATGCAAGTGTTACTGAGTCTCTGAAGACTTCAACATCAACAATTCTTCCTTTATTGCTTATTCTAACCCTTCCTAGGAACTTTTTGTTATAAACATAACCCTTCTGCTTCAGTACTTCTATTATGTCTTTTTTGAGCTTTATTATGATTTCTTTTGCTTCTTCTAGCTCTAGTTTGTTAGCATTAGCAAATTGTGAGAGTCTTCTGTCTTCTATGATGTTCCCTTGCTCATCTTGTGTGAAGAAGAAACTGACTGTTGCTATCTTCTCTCTTCCAGAGAACTCTTCTTGTTTGACTATTGATTTAACAATGCTTATTCTTTGTTTTTCTTCATCATCATTGAGCAAACTGATGAGTTCTTCTGTAATAAACCTTAACTGTTCTTCTGTTATTCTACTGTATTTGTATATGGTAGATAGGGTAAAGAACATCAGATTGTGTCTTGTACTCTGTTTATAGAAGTCTTTAATTACTAAGTAAACATCTCTTGCTACTTCTGTGAGCTTGTCATCATCAATATCAATTACTGTATCATCATCAAATTCCTTTTCTGTGTTTTTCCTTGCTTCTCTGAGCTTCTCTAGTTCATTAACCAACTCTATGAACTTCTCTTTTTTAGTTGTTTCTTCAGTTTTGTAAACAATCCTAGCTTGCTTTTTGCTTTCTTGATTTATGCTGTATGGTAGTCTAATAATCCTAGCAAAGTCATAGATATTATCAACTTTGAAGTTTGAGTCTCTAAAGATTTCTGTTAACAGAGAGAGCCTCTTATATTCCTCTTCTGATAGGAGTTGTGAGAGCACTATCTTGATATGGATTCCTCTTCCACTCTGAATTACACTGTAGTGGATTTCTCTGTTTGTGAACCACTTCTGCATAATTTCTCTGATGTCTTTGTTGATTTCCTTGATTGATATTGGTTGGTGTCCCTGTTTGTCAATGTCAATAAATACAACCCTGCTTTCTTTGATTGCAAATTCTGCTTTTCTTTTTGCTTGTTGGTAGATGAAGATGCTGTGGTATAGGTTGTACTCTTCTATGTTTTCAATTATCCAAATCTTAATTTTTTGAGGCTCTTCTTTGAGTTCTTTGATTGTGAAGTAGAAGTCTATCTTGCCTTTATTCTCCTTGTTGAGTCTGGTGAGGCAGAAGTACCAGTCATCTCTGTCAGCCCAGCCTTGCTCTTCTAGATAGTATTGTTGAAGGTACTTAACAATTTGTTCTGCTGTTTGTTCTTTATTAATTTCTAAGTGTTTTTTGTCTTTATTATTACTGAGGGTCTTTTGTTCCTGTGGGGTTGGGGCTGTCATCATTCAGCCTCACCCCCTATCATCTCTTCTTCAAATTTCTTGAGGTCAAAACATCTCTCAATTTCCCACTGTGGTACTTCCAGGATTAGTTTCTGAGTGTTCTTCTCTACATCAACAATGATTGTGATGTTGACTGTGAACCTGAACCCTGAGAAGCCAAATTCTGTTCTTAACATATCAACTATGATTGTTGGGATTTGATAGTTGATGTTGTATTGTTTGTAGTTGTACATTTTGCTGAGGAATTTAATTTTCTGCCCAGCAATTATCATTTCTGTCTTAATTTTGTCTTTCTTTTTCAGCTCTATGAGGCTTGTGATGTGTTTCTTTTTGACTGAGAAGTATCCAGCACCATTTATGATGCTGACTGTTCTCTCAGGAATGATGATTTTGAACTTTGTTTGTGCTATCATTTCAACAACAACATCATCTTGATTGTGAACCTTACCCTTCATAGCATCACCTCCATTACACATAATACTATAGACCACTTAGTATAAATCAAAAAATGAAAGGTTGACAGTAACCCCACAACATCAATTCTGAGTGCTCTGATGAGTGCTATTGTGAGAAGTATGAGTTGTAGCAGTGCTATGATTGTGAAACCCTTCTCATTGACATTACCCATCATCATTCATCACCTCCTTCTTCATTAGTATATAATATTATAGAGTACTTAGGATAAAGAAAAGAAATTGAGTCAGTAGAGACCCCTTCTTCAACTACTATTATTTTATCATCAATAACAGTAATATTGACCCTCATCCCTTGTTCAACATATACTTCAGCTATTGTTGATGGGACTTTGAATCTGATGAGTTTGTTGTGTTTGAACTTCTTTGTTTTGAACTTTACAGTCCCCTGTTTTGTCACAAGAACACACACATACTCTTCTTTAAACTCAAAGTCTTCAGGGACTGTTCTCTTATAGATAACTAGTTGTGAGCTACTGTTTTTGAGCTTGTGTATTTTACCCTTCATTTCAATCTTCTCAACTTTTTGATTGTGTGTGTCAGTCATCTTGTTATCACCTATTATATAATAGTGATAAAATCACTTAGTGTTTCACTAAAAAATGATGAGTGAGTTTTTATAAAAATAAGCATAACTTCAAACAATGTTGTACACTCAAAAACCAATTATTCATATATATAATATATATGAATAATGGAAATAGAAGAGAGGGTCACAGTGATTGCATCACTTCTTCTAGCTTCTCTTCAGCTTGCTGTGGGAATTTAAGTATTGAGATTTTTCTGTTTTCTACATCAATCTTTAACCCAAGAAATCTTCTATTGAAAAGATTTAGCAGTTGTGAGGCTGTGGTGTTGAATGTAAGTTGTAACCCTGACCTCCACCTTTCTAAATTTTCAGTGTAGCTTGCTTTGTTTCTATAATCTTCTATAAGCCATTCTCCTTCTTCTAATCTCAGTTCTGAGCAATCAGTTGCATTAAAGAAGACTTTCATTGTGTTGTGTTTCTTATCATAGTGAAGCTTCTTAATAAGCACATTTTTGATTACACTGTTATCTTTGTCTTTTACATTAGTTATAAAGCTTGAAGAAGAGACTTTCTTGTACTTCATTCTATCATCACCCCTTCATCATCTTCTTCTATGTCTCTAAGAACTTCAATTGGTGGGTGGTCTTCTATGAATGCTTTGTACTCATACTGTTCAATCAATTGTTCTTCAATATCCCAATCCTCATCTTCCTCTTCTTCTTCATCACAGTCCTCTTCTTCATCTTCTGTTCTCTCTTTGAGAAGTTCATAATAGTCAAAGTCTTCATCACCCTCTTCTTCAAATTCAATCTTGTCTTTGAGTTCTTCATAAACTTCTAATGCTCTTGTTGAATAATACCCTGTTCTGGAAACAATAACAACATCTGAGTTCTGCACAACTGCTGTGGTGTCATCTGCATAGACTAGTTTTCCAAAAAGGCTCATTTCACCTAGCCTTGTGTCAGAAAAAACAACATAAGAACCAACCTGCTTAACCCAATCCTTGTTGTGGATGTTGAACCTTTCACCAATCATCATATCACCATTATATATTGATAACAAAAGGTACTTAGTGTATCTAATAATAGATACAAAAATCTTAAATAATTACATAAAAAGGTACATTTCAACTGGAGTGGAGCTAGTGACTTCTTTTAATCATTCATTGTAACTAAAAAAGTTTATAAGGAATTTTGTTCATTGTGCTCTGATTTGAGCATTTTGAATGGGGTGTTTTTGGTGGAGCTGGTGACTCATCCTTCAACAACTTCTAGTTTTAAGCTATGAGAAAGCCTTAAATTTGTCACTCCTGTACATTGTAGTATGGGGACTGTGACAAGAAAGCACCTCCACTGAGAGCCAATGCTGAGACGCCCACGGTCGGAGTCCCTAAAGCGTTAAAATCAGGCTGTGTCTCCACCGGGTTCCCGCCTTAAAGCGGACGTCCTTCACCGAGTAGTCAAGCTCCTTTCCTTTTTCTGATATCGCGTCTATCAAGGGTTCTTTGTCGGGCAGGAAGAGGGCCACCCTTCCACCGGGTTTTAAGTAGTCCCTAGCCTCTTCGAGGAGCTTCACCGAGAACGCCTCGCCGTATTTGCCCCCTCCAACCCCTTCCCGCTCCGTCAAAACACCCCTCGTCGGTTTCTCGTAGTAGGGCGGAGCGGAAAAAACTACATCAAAACGCTCCCCCTCCGGGACGACGCCCCGGATTATTCCACCGTTGCTTTTGAGCAATCTAACTCTGGCGCCGTTCCTCTCGATGTTCTTCCTTGCGTACTCGAAGAACTCCTCATCGAGCTCCGTCGCCGTAACGTCGCACTTGAATAGCTTCTCTGCCATGAGGGCTATCATTGCGGTGTGTCCCGTGCCGATTTCCAGAACCTTCTCTCCTCCGCGCAGGAACGTCTTCAGGAAGAGGTAGCGCGAGACCGGCGTCGTTACAAGTCCTCGCGGGTGGTACTCAATCTCAAGCCCGAAGAGGGCCTTTGCTATTGCCCTGTTGTAGAGTATCCTCGTCTCCCTGTTCGAGAGGTCGAGTCTTCCGCGTTTGTCGAGGTATTTTTCAAGCTCCGGGAAGAGCTTTACCGCCTCTTTGACCGGCAGTCCGAGCTTTCCGTCCTTCCAGAGGGGCATAACCCAAGGTGGAAAAGAGGAAGAAAAAGCTTTTGCTCAGAGAAGCGCCAGCGCTGCCATGACCTTCGCGTCCTCGACCATGTTGTCTATCTTCGCGTACTCGTTGGGCTGGTGGGCCATCTCGTCGAGTGTCGCCCAGACCACCGCCGGGATTCCGAGCTTCCTGAAGTAGGCCGCGAAGGTTCCGCCGCCTATTCCGCCGACCTTGGCCTCCTTTCCGCGGAGCTTCCTGAGGGCCTCCTGGAGGAGCTTCACTATCTCGCTGTTCGGGTCCGTCGGCTCCGGGGCATCAACGCGCTGGAGGACTTCGAACTCTATCTCCGGCAGGACTTCTCCGTCAACTTCCTTCCTGTGCCTCTCCTTGACCTCTTCGGCCAACTTCTCTGCGTCGGCGAGGACCTCGTCGAGGTTATACCTCGGCAGAACCCTGCAGTCGAAGACGAGCTCGTGCTCGCCGGGGGCTATGTTCGGGCTGTCCGCGGGGTTTTTGACCATCGTCGGCTCGAAGGTGCTCTCAGGCGGGTCGAAGAGCTCGTCCCTCTCGCCGTACTTCTCGTGGAGGAGTCTGTCGAGGTGGTAGGCGAAGTCGAGGGCAACGCGGTGGGCGTTGAGGCCCTTGTCGGGCATGCTCGCGTGAACCTGCTTGCCCTTGACCCTTACCTTGAGCCAGAGGATGCTCTTCTCGGCGACCTCTATGAAGGTTCCGTCCTCGTTTCCGCCGTCCGGGACGAGGACAAGGTCGTCCTTCCTGAAGAGCTCCGGGTGGTTCTTCATCAGCCACTCGACGCCGTACTTGCTGCCGGTCTCCTCGTCGCTGACGAAGGCCAAAATAACTGTCCTCTTCGGCCTTATGCCGAGGTTCATCATGGCCCTTACCGCATAGAGGCTCGCCACCAGGCTCTGCCCGTTGTCCTCGCTTCCGCGTCCGTAAACTTTCCCGTCCTTCACGACCGGCTTGAAGGGCTCGGTAACCGTCCACTTGCTCAGGTCTCCGGGCGGGACTACGTCAAGGTGCGTTAGAATCCACAGGCGCGGGCTCTCCTCACCCTTTTCGCCGTAGTAGTAGGCCAGAATGCTCGGCCTGACGCCGTTTTTGGCCCTCTCGTCGGGCGCGTTGTAAACCTCAACCTTGTCGAACGGCCAGTCCTTGATTATCTCAAGGAGCTTCTGGGCCTTGTCGTATTCGCCCTCGTAGCCGTAGTCAGGACTTATGGCCGGAATCTTAATCAGCTCGACGAGTGTTTTTACCATCTCGTCGCGGAGCTTTTCAATCTCCTGCGAGACCTTTTCAAGGACTTCGCTCACGGGTATCACCACCATACTATAGCTCGCTTACCCTTTTAAACTCAACCAGATACCTCCTGGCCAGCTCAAAAAGAAAAGTCACCAGGCGCTCGTAGAGGGGCTCAACTTCTTCTCCAAAGCGGGCCTTGAGGGCCTTACCAATCTCCCTCACAGTTCTCCTGCCGTCGCAGAGCTCCCACGTGTATGCCCCTACCTCGTCGAGCTCTATCCTTCTGTAGTCCCCGTGGAGCCTCCGGGCCAGAAAGTCCAGCTTTGAGTCCATGGGGATTAAGAGGTAGTACTTGCCGTCAATCTTCTTCAGCTGGACTTTGGGGTTTGGCACTGGGACAAGCTCGAGGTACTCTTCCATGAAAGTCCCCTCCAAAAGAGGAAATAAAGGGACGGGCCTTCACTGGCCCTCTTTTCCTATCTTGTAGAGCCAGCCAAGCAGTCCAAAGAGGAAGAGGGCTCCGAGGACGTTGCCGGCGGTCGTGGTGGAGACGGAGGGCGCCACGTCGCCAATGATGAGTGCGGCGAACACTATTCCCATGAGAGCCTCTCCCGTTATAAGGCCCGCCGCTCCGAGGACTCCTGGGTCGGTGAGGCTCTCACCCTTGGCGCCCCTGACCTTGTCGACGAAGTACCTAACGATACCGCCGAGGAATATCGGGACGCCAAGTGAAAGCGGCAGGTATATACCGACGGCCACGGGCATTACCGGAGTCCTGAAGCTTGAGCCCTTCATGGCGAGTATCTCGTCGAGAATTATGAGCACTATTGCAATTCCGGCACCGATGAAGACCATGTTCCACGGCAGGTTGCCCTCGAAGACACCCTGGGTGACCTTTGCCATCAGGAAGGCCTGCGGTGCGGCGAGGGCGTTTTCTTTTGCCGTGGGAGTTCCTGCTATTCCGTACGCCTCAATCAGGAGGTTGAGGACGGGAGCCATGACGAGGGCCGCCGCGAACACACCGACAATCTCAAAGACCTGCTGCCTCTTGGGTGTTGCACCGACGATGTAACCAGTGGCAAGGTCCTGCATGGTGTCTCCAGCTATTGCTGCAGCGGTACACACGACGGCAGCGACGAGTATGGTGGCGACTGCGCCTTCAATGCCAGTAAGGCCGAGGGCCTTGAGGATGAGGGCCGTGAAGAGGAGGCTCATGATGGTTATTCCTGAGACCGGGTTGTTTGATGAGCCGACGATACCCGCGAGGTAGCCTGCTATTGCGCTTCCGAAGAAGCCCAGTATGAGCATGAGAACTGCCATCACCGCAGCGTGGAGGACGCTATCGAGCACGTGCATGTACAGGAGGAAGAGCGGAATGACGAAGGCAACGATGAGGACTATTACGTAGTTAAGAGGCATGTCCTCCTCTGTCCTCAGGACAGTACCTCCGGCCTGCCTGTGCTTAGCGGCTTCGAGACCGGCCTTGATACCTCTGCTTATCGGCCCCCTGAGCTTGATGAGGCTCCAGAGGCCACCGACGACCATCGCACCTACTCCCATGTACCTAATCTTGGTGCTCCAGATGGTCCAGGCAAGGTCGACGGCACTAAGACCATCGGGGTTGCCGTATGAGGCGGCATAGATGGGAATCGCTATGAACCATGCTATTGCACCACCGAGGAAGACAAGGAAGGCTATATTAAGCCCAACGATGTAACCGACGCTTACCAGCGCGGCGGAGAGGTCGCTTCCAAGGTAGAGAACCCTTTTTCCAATGAACTTCGCGCCTTCAAGGGTTCCCTTCCACACGCCGATGCTTCCGAGGAACTTGTAGAGCGCACCGAATATTCCACCTATGAATATCGGCTTCGCGTGGCTTCCACCCTTGTCACCGGCTATGAGGACTTCCGCACAGGCGGTACCCTCCGGGTACGGGAGCTTCTCCTCGGCTATGAACGCCCTCCTGAGGACGATTGTGAAGAGCGCACCGAGGGAACCGCCGAGAGCCGCTATCGCCGTGACCAGGTAGTACGGGAAGGTCGTGTAGTACTCGAGGACGACCAGCGCCGGGAACGTGAAGATGACTCCCGCCGCGAGGGACTCGCCTGCTGAAGCCGCCGTCTGCACCATGTTGTTTTCGAGGATGTTCTTGTCCTTGAACGCAAGAAGTATTGCCATCGATATAACCGCTGCTGGAATGCTGGCGCTCACGGTCATACCGGCGTACATGCCGAGGTAGGCGTTTGCCGCGCCCATTATCACTGAAAGCACAATACCCAAAACAAAAGCCTTCAGAGTGTATTCGGGCAGGGATTTCTCGGGTGGTATATAGGGTTTGAACTCCATTGTTGTCACCCCCTTAATTGGGCATAGTAATTAGGTGCCGCGTCATAAAAATGTTTTGTTGTGTTCATTTACGTTTGTCTGTGTGCTTGGTGGCACCCCTCTTGAAAGTTTTCCACTGCCATGGTGCTCTCTGCTCTTTTTGCTCCGCCGATGTGGGGCAATGCCTTATATACTCCCGGTTGTATATTTCACCGTCCGCAAAGGATACGGAGGTGGGGAAGTGATAGAGATAACGTTCCTGGGGAGCGGTGGGGGCAGGTTCATTACCATAACCCAGTTCCGCTCCACGGGAGGGTTCCACATAAGGGCCAGCAGGAACGTCTACGTTGACCCTGGGCCCGGGGCGCTTGTGAGGAGCTGGCGCTACAAGCTCGACCCGAGGAAGCTCGACGCCATCTTTGTCTCCCACAGGCACGTAGACCACTGCAACGACCTAGAGGTCATGGTTGAGGCGATGACAGGCGGTGCTCTGAAGAAGAGGGGGACGCTGATAGCATCTAAGAGCGTCGTCTACGGCGACGAGGATCACACGCCGGCGATAAGCAAGTACCACATAGACGTCCTGGAGAGCGTCCACACGCCGGAGCCCGGCAACAAGATAACTATCGGCGAGGAGGAGTTCCTGATAACTCCCAGCAAGCACTCAGACCCGACCACGATAGGCTTCCGCATGAGGACAGCCTACGGGGACATATCCTACATTCCGGACACTGCGTATTTCGACGGCCTGATAAAATGGCACGACGGGGCGAGGGTTCTCATAGCGGCAATTACGAGACCAAGGGACATGGGTATTCCGTACCACCTCAGTACCGACGATGCCGTCGAGATGCTGAAGAGCATGGAGAAGAAGCCTGAGGTGCTGGTAATGAGCCACATCGGAATGAAAATGCACTTTGCGAACCCATACAAGGAGGCCAAATACATAGAAAACGTCACGGGCGTAAAGACCTACGTCGCCAAAGAAGGGTTCAGGGTAATGGTGGACAAAAAGGAAATAGCAGTCAGAACGCTCAGGCCTGCCCGCTTTGTTTGAGCTTTTCCACTTCTTTTGCGACGACGCTGTAGGCAAGCTCAAAGAGCTCGTCGCGCCTCTTCTCGCTCGGGGCCTCGACCACGACGCGAATCTTCGGCTCCGTTCCGCTCGGTCTCACCAGAACCCAAGAGCCGTCCTTGAGCTGGAAGCGGTAGCCCGAAATCGTGAGGACTTCCTTAATCTCGTCCCCAAGCTTTTCTTCAAGAACCCGGTGTGCCCTTTCGAGGACGGCCTTTTTGAGATCGTCTGGGCACCTCACGTTCTTCTTGGTCAAGTAGTAGGTTGGTATCTCCTCCTTGATTATTTGGGAGAGCGGCTTTCCGCGCTCGTCTATGAGCTTTATGAGGAGCCCCATCGTCACGAAGCTGTCTATCCACGGGCCGAACTTCGGGTGGACGAGCTTCCAGGGCTCGGCGGCAAAGATGGCGCCGTACTTCTTTATTCCGTCGTGGGGCTGGCCGAGGGGAATTCTTACAACCTTTCCGCCCGCTTCCTCAACAACGTGGTCTATCCTTGAGCCGGTGTCTATCGAGACGACGACAGTTCCTCCTCCGTGCTCCTCCACGTAGAGTTTGGCGAAGAGGGCTATCAGGGCGTCCTCGTTCACGTACTGACCCTTCTCGTCGAAGACTGCTATCCTGTCGGCGTCGCCGTCCTGAGCGATGACCAGGTCAGCGCCGAGCGTCCTCGCGAGCTCGCCGAGGTAGGCGATGTTCTCGTACCTCGGCTCCGGCTTCCTTCCCGGGAAGTGGCCGTCGATGTGGGCGTTCACGCTTATCACTTTGGCGCCCATCTCCCGGAGGAGGTACGGCGCCACAACGCTTCCAGCACCGTTGGCGCCGTCGTAGAGAACCGTTAGGTTTGTTTCGTGATTGACAAAGTCGAGAACAGCCTTAATGTATTCATCCCTAATGTCGAGGCTTTTGAGGCCCTTTATCTCGTCCCACTGGGCCTTTCTGAAGTTCTTGGAGAAAACGAGCTCCTCAAGCTCTCTCTCCTGCTCAACGTAGAATTCCGTCCCGTCACCGTTGAAGACCTTTATGCCGTTGTCCGTCGGGGGGTTGTGGCTCGCGGTTATCATGACCCCCCCGTCGGCGTATTTCCTCGTTCCCCACGCCAGGGCTGGCGTCGGAATCAGGCCAAAGTCAAGGACTTCCTTTCCTGTCGAGAGGAGCCCGGAAATGAGCGCGCTCTGGAGCATCACGCTTGACGTCCTGCCGTCCCTGGCAACGGCCACGGTCTCTCCGTCAACGTACGTCCCCATGGCCTTTCCAATGTCCATCGCGAGTTCCGGCGTGACCTTCTCCCACAGAGTCCCGCGGATTCCAGCCGTGCCGAAGAGCTTCATAACACCACCGTGTTTAGTTGGGCGGGCCCTTAAATATCTTTGGTGGTGTAGATTGATAGCCTTCGGTAGTTTACCAGCCGCAGTCCCCTCGGGACGGAGTCGCCGCTCAGCGGTAGAATTACTAGGGGAACCCTTACTTTCCGGCTTAACTCAATAATCGGCCTCATTATCTCTGGTGTTGGCCTCACGGAGTAAAGGGCAACCGCGTCGCTGTAGAGCTCCAGCTTCGGCCTGAACAGGTCGTCCCGAACGGCTTTAATCCCCGCTTTCCTCGCGTTTTCCACGGCTTCCTCGTTCCAGTCCACTGCCAGAACGTCGTATCCGAGCTCCTTCAGCCTGAGCGCTACCTTTATTTGGAAGCCTATCCCCAGCTCGACTATTTTTCCCTTTGGAAACTTCTCCGCCAGAAAATCCGCGAAGTCCTCAATTGGCATGGGAGAAAATAGAAACGGGGGTTTAAAAAGCTTCAGAACACGGCCTTTCCGCTTCCCTTCTCGAAGATGTGGGCCTTATGCATGTCGAAGACAACGTCGACCTCCTGGCCCTCCACGACCTTGGACTCGGCGCGGAAGGAGCCAAGGAAGGTCACGTTGCCCACGCGGAGGTGGACTATCTTCTCGCTTCCGAGGTTCTCTATGATGTCCACCATAGCCCTGACCATGTTCTCCCCCGGAATCTTCACCTGGGCGAACATGGCATCGTAGAGGTCTTCCGGCCTGATGCCGAAAATGACATCCTTTCCGACGAGGTTCTTCTCCTCAAGAACCTCAAACTGATCTGGTAAGAGCTTGAGCTTGAACTCGCCGAAGTCCACGAAGCCGTCTTCTGTGACGGTTGCATCAATGAAGTTCATCGGCGGTGAACCGATGAAGCCGGCAACGAACGTGTTGGCCGGCCTGTCGTAGACTTCCTCGGGGGTTCCAACCTGCTGGAGGACGCCCCTGTTAATGACGGCAATCCTGTCGCCCATAGTCATGGCCTCAACCTGGTCGTGGGTGACGTAAATCGTGGTGACGCCGAGCTGTCTCTGGAGCCTCTTGAGCTCGGCGCGCATCTTTACACGGAGCTTTGCGTCAAGGTTGCTCAGCGGCTCGTCCATGAGGAAGACCTGCGGCTTTCTCACGATTGCCCTGCCGAGGGCGACACGCTGTCTCTGTCCACCGCTGAGCTCCCTTGGCTTTCTGTGCAGGAACTCCGTGAGACCGAGCATCTCCGCGACTTCTCTCACTCGCTTGTCAATCTCCTGCTTCGGAACCTTCCTCAGCTTGAGCGGGAAGGCTATGTTGTCGTAGACGGTCATGTGCGGGTAGAGCGCGTAGCTCTGGAAGACCATTGCGATGTCCCTGTCCTTTGGCGGGACAAAGACTCCCTTCTCCGGGTCGGCGACGAGCTTGTCTCCGATGTAAATCTGGCCTTTCGTGGGCTCTTCCAGACCGGCTATCATTCTGAGGGTTGTGGTCTTTCCACAGCCGGACGGCCCGAGGAGTATCATGAACTCGCCGTCCTTAATATCAAGGGTCATGTCTTTGACGGCGGTAAAGTCGCCAAACTGCTTCCACACATGGATGAGCTTAACTTCCGCCATCTCACCACCCCTTAAAATTTAAAGGAAAGGTCAGCGCCTCCTCCTGAGGAGGAGCGGCACTATTGCGAGGCCGACTATGAAGGCCGGGCCGCAGATTCCGCCACCCTCCTCAGTCGAAGTGCCTGCCTGCTCAGTAGTAGTTGTCTGCCCGGTGGTGGTCGTGGTAGTTTCCTCGTTAGTAGCATTCGTCGTAGTAGTCTCCTCAGTAGTGGTGGTTGTGTTCGTGCTCGTCTCAGTCTCAGTTGAGGTCTCGGTCTGGGTCTCTTCTGCCGGAGTCTCTGTAGAAGTCTCTTCTTCCCCGCCAGTTCCCTGGACGAGCGGTATCATGGTGACGGTTGCGAGTTTCATGTTCTGGGTGTCGTAGGAGCTGAGCTGTTCCTCCTGGGTCGGTTTGAAGCCTTCTGGGACAAGGAGGTCGTAGACTCTAGGTGCGACGCCGTTTATGACAGCGTCTGGGTCGGCTCCACCACCCTTCCACTGTTCAGCCTCGACTGCTACAGGCCTCCACTTGTCCGGGCCGTAGCCGTCCTGCGAGCCGACGAGGACTGTGGCGTAGAGCCCGTACTCTCCAACCTCTGGCAGGTACTTCTTCGGGAGTTTGACTATTATGGCGTTCTTGACGGGGTCTGCCGAAATCTGCATCTCGCCCTGCAGGGCGGTTCCGTCCGGGAGGACTATGAGGTTGCCGTAGTCCCAGCCGGCAATCCTGAAGGCCACGTCCCACGGGTGGTCTGGGTCAAGGTTGACATTGCTTCCCGGCCCGTCGGGGAACATCTTTATCGCCGAGCTGTTTCCGCCCTCCTTGAAGTCGAGGTAGACTTCGATTATCTGGAGGCTGAAGCCGTTTGGCCCGTTCCACGGGTTGTCAGCGAGGTTCTTGAAGTAGAACTCCATGACGTAGGCGTCGGTCTGCTCAAGCACCCTGAAGCGGAGGAGGTCGAGGTGTCCCGGTTCGAAGACCTTGTCGGTCGGGTAGGTGTAGGTTCCCGGCCCGTGGTCATCTCCTTCAGGGTCGGCGATGTCAACGATTGTTACTCCTTTGACCTCTGTCGGGAGCTTAAGTTCGACAGGGGTTGTTATGACCTCAAGTTCTCCGTCCTTGACAGTGGAAACCGCGAAGTAGAAGTCCTCAGGGGTCTCTATGTAGTCGAATGGCACGACGACCTCAATTCCCTCGTCGGTCTTCCTGACGGTCGCCTCTCCAAGCTTCTCGCTCCTCTCGTAGTCGGTGGCGGTGTAGACCTCGGCCTTTCCGTCGCGGTAAACGATGTGCTTGGTTATGAGGAGGCCGACGCTGTCCTTTGAGAACGGGAACATCGAGTACCTGAGCTCGGTCGGCCTCTCCTGGAGGAGGGTGAACGTGTTGCCGACGCGCTTGCCCTTCTCCCAGATGCTCACCTCAAACTCGCTGAGGTCGCCCTTGACCGCGAAGTGGATTCCGTCTCCGTCGAAGTAGACGCTAACTCCCTCCGCGAGGGGTGACATGCTGGAGTACTCCTTCACCTGGCCCTCTCCAAGGCCGTCGAGGGCCCTCGTAACGTATGGCTCGCCGTCCGGGAAGTAGTTTCCGAAGAGGTAACTCGGCGGCTCGACTCCGGCCAGCTTGTAAATCTCATAAAGGTAGGTCTTTAGGTAACGGTCAAAGGAGTAGTCCTGGCCGCTGTTCTGGTCGCTCCCGTACCACCAGAACCAGTCGCTCGCCTCCGCTCTCAGAAGATACTCGTAAGCCTTCTCCCAGTCCTCCTGGCTCATCTTGTCCCTGTTCTCCATTAGAGCCTTTCTCGCGAGGTAGAGCCAGTACCAGCCGTAGTTCTCCTGAGGCTCGCCTATCCATGTTGAAAGGGTTCCGTCAATCCAGCTGCTCTCTGGCCACTGCATCTCCTCATTAACTCCGGCCATGTCGTAGAGGTCGCCGAGGCTCTCGGCCTTGAGGAGGGCGTTAACGTTCTCGCCGGTAAGGTCGAGGCGCTCCATCATCTTTGGGGTGAGCCTGTTGGCCTTGTCGCCGTAGAGCTTGATGTACTCGCTTGGGGTGACGGTTCTGATTAAGCCAGCCTTCTGGAGCTCGGTGAGCTTCTTGTAGAGCGTCTCAAGGAAGAGCTGGCCGTCGTAGGGGTAGTTCTCCCACGGGTTCTCGCCGTCGAGGGTGACGACGTAGACCAGCGAGCCGTCGTAGTTCTGCTTTTGTATCTTGAGGAGCTCGTTCACGAAGTCCTCAACTGCCTCGTACTGGTTCATTCCGCCGTATGTGAACCCAACGCGGTCGCTGAGAGCGTGGTCGCGCGGGAAGAGGTAAATCTTCTTTCCGTTGAACTCGGCCACCCAGGGCTTGTAGTAGTTCTCGACGGTTCCCTCGATACCGAGCCTCTCCAGGACGAGCTGGTCTGTCATGACCCAGGTCCAGCCGTTCTCGGCGAGGGTTTCCAGAGTTTTGTCGTTGAGGGCACTCTCGGCGGCCCAGCCTCCAACCGGGACGGCGGTTCCGTTTCCAAGGTACTGCTTGTACAGCTCGTCCGCCCTCTTCACCTGGTCGTCGAAGTCACCCTCCCAGCCGAAGTCGTTGAGTATCGGCCCTATCGGGTGGGCGTAGGGGACGACGGTCACCTCAACGTTGCCGTTTTCGAGGAGGAGGTTTATCTTCTCGTGCTCCTCGAAGGTGTGGTTGAGGAGCCACATCTGGGCTTCGAGGACAGTCTTGACGTCCTCCCTCGTGTAGCCGCCCTCATCGACCTTCTCGTAGAGGGCCTTGAGCTCGGGAGTGTCCGTTATGTACTTGTAGTCAATCCAGGCGAGATTGAAGAGGACGGCGAGGTCGATGTAGTCCCCCTCGGTGAACTCGTTCGTCACAGCGGCCTTCTGCTCCTCGAGCGGCAGGTTGGCGTACTTGGCCTTTGCGGCCATCATCTTGTCCTTCAGCTCTGTGTAGCGGTTCCAGAAGTCCCTTGTCGGGTTGCCGTTCGGGTCGGCTATCGGCTCGCCGTTCCACGGAATCGTGTGGTCAAAGAACCCTCCGGGGGCCTGGAGCATGAGCCATTTCTCCTCGACGGTGAGGGGCTCGCCGTTGGCTATCTTCTCGGTGATTATCTGGTAGGTGTCCTTCTTGCCGTTCATGTAGTCCGCCAGCTGGGCTATTAGCGAGCCGGAGAGGTCAATGGCAACATGAACGTCCGGATACTGGCTCAGGTAATAGGCCATCTTCCAGTAGTTGTTCGCCGCGTGGAGTCTGACCCAGGGCCTGGTATAGACGTCCTGGATCGGGTCGTAGTAGTAGGGCTGGTGCTGGTGCCAGACTATTATGACGTTGAGCGGCTTCGGCTCGGCCGCTCCGACCGTTTTCGCGTTCGCTCCAATCAGACTCCCAACCATCAAAAAGGCAAGGAAAAGGGCAGCGACCCTTCTCATTCTATCACCTCACTCCTTTAGACCTCCAACTGTAAGGCCGCTCCTTATGTAGTTCTGGGCGAGCATAAACATCACGAACACCGGCAGGGCGAACAGCAGGGCAGCGGCCGCGAAGTAGCTCCAGTCTATTCCCCTGCCTATGCCGCCCATGAGGGTGTATATCCAGACTGAAAGTGGCTGGTTGTTCCCGGTCAGCAGCAGGCTTGCAAGGACGAACTCCGTCCAGCCGCCTATGAAGGCGAAGATTGCAACGGTCGCTATTCCGGGCAGTGCCATTGGGAGGAGGACGTACCTGATTATCTGCAGGTAGCTGGCGCCGTCGACAAGCGCCGCCTCGTCGAAGTCGGGGCTTATGGAGTCAATGTAACCCTTGAGGAGCCACGTGTTGAACGGGACGCTTCCGGCGGCGTAGATGAGGGACATCACCGGCAGTTTGTCGTATAGGCCGAGCTTGACTATCATACCGTAGAGCGCTATGAGCCCTGCGATTCCGAGACCTCCTGACACTTGAGTGAACATCAGGTAGAAGTACAGCACGTGCTCCCTGCCGAAGAACTGCATTCTGGAGAACGCGTAGGACGCTGGGACGACGAAAACGAGGGTCAGCAACACTGTTAATGTGGCTATGATGAGGCTGTTCTTCAGGTAGCCGAAGAACTTGGAGTTCACGAACTTGCCGATGGCCGTGAAGCTGACGGTTCCGCTGTTCCTGACGACAACATACTTCTCCATCGGGCCTGAGACTGAAGTTCCGTCAACTGTTCCGCTCTTCAGCTCCACGTCCTTTATTACCGCAAAGCCGATTGTGCCGTCTTCGTTTATTCTCGTGAGGGTAAAAACACCTCTAACTTCTCCCTTCAGCTGTCCCTGGACGTTCTTTTCCGCTGAGACGTCGAAGACCTTGTTTTTAACGGGGACTTCAAATACCAGTCCGGTGAATGGCCCGTACTTGACCTTGCCCTTTATCGTTCCCTCTACGAGGTACAGCTTGCCGTCCTTGATGTAGGCGCTTCCCTCGATGGTTCCAGTGAAGTTCTCACTCACCTTACCTCCGGAGAACCCGAAGAGCACCTCGCGGTATGAGTCAAGGCTGACGTTTCTGGGTATCAGGTGGAGTTCAGTGGTCGCGAGCGTTGAGCTCGGCTCCAGCGAGACTGTGAATATGTAGTACACCGGGAAGAGTATGATGAACATGACGAAGATGGCCAGCAGGGTCATGAGGAAGCTCTTAAGGACTTCCCCCTTGCGTCTCCCCATCATCCTTTGGCACCCTCCTGGAGCTTCGTTATCCTGACGTTAACGTACATGTAGACGGCAAGAACCAGCGTGGCTATCACCATTATCGCCGCGGCCCTGCCGTAGTGCGGGCTGGCGCCGAAGGCCTTCCTGTAGCCGTAGAGCAGTATGAACTTGTCCTCGAAGAGGCCCGCGTTGTAGATGTATGGCACCATGAAGTACTGGAAGCTCGCCGCGCTGGTGAGTATCGTTGCGAATGCTATCGGCTTCCCAACGACGGGCAGGACGACGTGCCTGACCCTCTGCCAGTAGTTGGCACCGTCGATTATGGCCGCCTCTATCAGGGTGTCCGGAATCGACTGCAGTGCCGCTGTTATTACAGTCACCATGAACGGGTAGGCAAGCCAGACCTCAATCAGGTTGAGTGCAATGAAGCCCCAGGTGGGGTCGCTGATCCAGTTCGGCCCGCTGATTCCGAGGGACTTGAGTACCTGGTTTATGGGGCCAAAAATCGGGTCAAACATAAACTTCCAGACGGTGACCGAGAAGAGCAGGGGCAGGGCCCAGGGGATTATGAGCAGGGAGCGGTATATCATCTTACCCTTCACGTATTTGCTGTTGTAGAGCAGGCTGAGGAGGACGCCGACGACGACTTTCAGGGTGACGCTGGTCAGGACGAATAACCACGTCCAGAGAAAGGCCCTCCTGAACTTCTCGTCACTGAGTACCCACTTGAAGTTCTCCAGTCCGACGAGCTTAAGCGGTGGCGCATTGGGGGCCTGGATAGGGAAGTTTCCGAGCTGTGCGTTGGTGAACGCCAGGTAAACCGAGTACAGTATCGGCCACATGTTGAAGAACAAAAATGCTGCAATTCCTGGGAGTATTAGGAACAGGGCAATCATTGTTGTTTTCTTCATATTTGACCCCTCCAAGAAAAATTGTAGAAAAGTAAGAAGTCAACCCTCTATGTTTTCAAGTATCTCCTGCTGGTGATTCTTGAGGATCTCGGCTATGTTGGCGTTGGTCGGGTCCTTGAGTATTTCGTTGATGGCTCCGTCAACACCGCCCCAGACTGCGCCCATCTTCGGGCTCTTTGGCATCAGGTAGGCGTGCTGGACTGCCTGGCCAAAGCCGTAGATGACGGGGTCAGCCTGGATTTCTGGGTCGTTGAGGACTCCCTTAAGGACTGGAATGTATCCGAGCTGGAGTGAGAGCTCCTTGATAACGTCGGGATTGGTGGTGAACCACTTGACGAACTTCCAGGCGGCCTCCTTGTTCTTTATGCTCGCGGCGAAGTAGATGTTCTTGACTCCGCCGTAGGGCCTCGGCCAGTACTCCTTGCCGTCCTTGGTTATCGGCGGGAGCGGGACGACGCCGAAGTCTATGCCAGCTTTCTTGACGTCGCTTATGCTCCACGGGCCGTTCACCATCATTGGGGCGCGCTTTTCAAGGAAGATGCTCTGCTGGGTGTTGTAGTCGGCGGTCGGGGCCATGTATGGCCAGATGTTCTTAAAGAAGAACTCGAAGCCCTCTATTGTTTCGGGCTTGTCAAGGCCTGGCATTTCAGTCTGGTCGTCGAAGTAGTAACCACCGAAGGCCTGGGCAATGCCGGAGATGAAGTAGGCGTTTATCGGCCAGGCTATTCCGTACTTCTCGTTGTCCGGGTCGTAGTACTTCTCCATTATGGCCTTCATATCGTCGAAGGTCTTGGGTGGCTCGCTGACCATGTCCTTGTTGTAGATGATGGCGACGGTCTCAGCGGAGAAGGGCATGGCGTAGTAGTGGCCCTTGTACTGCATTGCGTCCTGGCCCATCGGGACGAAGAGGTTTAGGATGTCGTCGGTGACGTAGTCGTCTATGGGCTCAAGAAGGCCCGCATCGGCGAACTTCCCAATCCAGTCGTGGGCCCATATGAAGAGGTCTGGGCCCTGGCCGGTCGGGATGGCGGCCTTGAGGGCGTCCTCAAGGTTCGGCTTCTGCTCGAAGACTATCTCAACCTCGGGGCACATTGCCATGTACTCCTCTGCGAGGCTCTGGAAGACCTCAAGCTCGTTGGGCTGCATTTTGTGCCAGATTACGACCTTTCCGCTTCCACATTCCGTCTCCTCGGGCGTAGGAGTGGTTGTCTCCGTGGGGGACGGGGAGCTCGTGGTTGTTTCATTGGGGCTCGAAGAGCTGGTGGTTTGGCTCGTGCTCTCCTCGTTCGAGGAGATGCAGCCGCTGGCCACTACGCTAAAGGCCATAAGGCCTACCAAAATCAGGGCAAACAGGGCCTTTTTCATACTTTATCACCCGCCTCATCTTTGGTGATTAAGTATCATTCTTGGTGATATATATATCTTGCGCTCACCTGCCCACTCTTGTGGGTCTGGATAAAAATGTACATAGGGGTCTACTCCTTGAAAGTGAGCACAGCAAAAGACCACGGGCGGAGCACAATGCGCTGTGCTCCCCTTACTTTCCGATATCCTGCAGGAAGCTCCAGTTCTGCTTCTTCTCCTGAGTAGTTTATGGCCACCATAACTTTCTCCTCCTCGTAGGCCCTCTCGTAAACGAGCAGGCCATCCTCGAACTTCAGCGGTCTGAAAGTGCCGAGCTGGAGTGCCCTGCTCTCTTTCCTTAGGTTAATGAGTGTCCTCGTGACGTCAAGGATTTCGGTGTCCCACTCTCCCAGGTTCCAGGTCATTGGAGCCCTGCCTGCGCTCAGGCCGCCGTTGAGCCGACCCTTCAGCCCTATTTCATCGCCGTAGAATATCGAGGGGATTCCCTTGTACGTCATCAGGAAGGCGAGGGCACAGAGGTACTTTTTCTTGTCCCCGACGAGGTCGAGGAAGCGTTCGGTGTCGTGGTTGTCGAGGAAGTTGTACATAGCATATTCAGCCGGGCCCAGGCGGGCGCTTAGGAGCTCAAGACCGTTAAGGAACTCCTCCGCTGTGATTTCCCTTTCCACAAAGAACCTCAGGATGAGGTCGTAAAGCGGGTAGTTCATGGTGCCGTGAAAGGCGTCGAAGACCCAGGGCCGGGCGTCGTCCATGACCTCCCCCATCAGGTACGCGTCCTCTGGGAGGGCTGACCTGACTTCCCTCCAGAGCTCAGGGGGGACGCCGTGTGCGACGTCCAGCCTCCAGCCGTCTGCCCCCCTGTCGAGCCAGTACTTCATTACATCCCTCACGAAGCTCCTTACCTCTGGGTTGTCGTGGTTGAGCCTCGGCATCGCCCATACAGAGAAGAAGGACTCGTAATTCCATTTTAGCTCCTTGAGCTTCCTGTATTTTTCCACCCCTGGGAGGTCGGAGTTCAGGACTTCCAGGAACTCTTCAGGGACAGCGGGGAAGTCCAATATCCGGTAGAAGTCCTTGTAGCGGCTCTTCTCCCCCTTTGTGAGAACGTCCTGGAAGTACGGGTGGAAAAAGCTCGTGTGGTGGAAGACCCCGTCGAGAATGAGTTTAATGCCCCTCTCTTTAAGCTCCTGGACCAGCCGGGAGAAAGTCTCGTCCCCTCCAAGCTTTCTGTCAACGTGGAAGTAGTCGGTAACGTCGTAGCGGTGGTACGTCATGGACTCGAATATGGGGGTGAGGTAGAGAGCGTTTATACCGAGCTCTTCGAGGTGCTCCAGCCTCCGCCTTACCCCCTCAAGGTCGCCGCCGTGGAACTGCTCCCCACGGAGCCCTTCTTCTGGCGCATTCTGAAGGCCCTTCTCAAACCTGTCCGGCATTATCTGGTAGAACACCCTGTCAAAAACCCATCTCGGGGCTTCCAGTTTATAGGGACTAGCCCTGAAGGGCCCGAGGGTCTCGATTTCTCCATCTTTTCTCCGGATTTCAAAGCGATATTCGATCTCGCCTTTTTTGGGCAGGACGGCCTCAAAGTACTCAAAAAGCTCATCGCCGGCTTTTCTCCTCACGGGAAAGCTCTCGTTCCCAAGAACAACGGAGGCTTCTTTTACCAGATTGGGCTCAGACCGTAATATGATGTGGGTTCTCCCGGCGAAGGAATACAGGTAGACCGCACTGGGTCTGTGGAAAAACTTCCCCGGCCCCTTGATGACGGCGACGCTCGTCTCCTTCTCGAACTTGTACGATATACGTCTGTATGCTTCTCTCCTGGGATTTTCGGGGTCTACGGTGAACTTCCCCCCAAGGGAAAACGCGTAGTGCCAGACGCCTTCAGGGAGCTCGACCGTGATGCTCCACCGTTCTCCTTTCTTTTTCATTCGGAAGGAGCCCTCGTTGAAGGCGTTGAAGCTTCCGAGGAGATACGCATACTTTTCTCCCCCATAGGGGATTGAAAACTCGACTTCGGCTACTCTGCCAAATTTCTTGTCAGCCCTGAACCCGAAAGTTTTATACACTTCCACCACCACGTATCACTACTGATGAATAAACTGCCGCCGGTGAAATTTAAAAGGTTGGAGGTCATATCATGAGGGAGGAGGAAATAATTGAAAAGCTCCAGAGGCTCGGCCTTACTAAGTATGAGAGTTTAGCTTACATAACTCTTCTCAAACTCGGCCCCAGCAAGGCCACGGACATAACGAAGGAGAGCGGGATTCCGCACACGAGGGTTTACGACGTTCTCAGCTCCCTCCACAGAAAGGGGTTCGTTGACGTCATGCAGGGCTCGCCCAGGCTTTACAAGCCCGTCAACCCTGAGGTCGTTCTGGAGAAGATAAAGGAGGACTTCATAGAGGACATCGAGAACCTCAAGAAGGCTTTCCTTGAGCTCTACCGCGAGGTTCACGGCGAGGACCTGCCGGAGGTATGGACAATCCAGGGCTTTGACAACACCGTTGAGCGCGCGGAGTATGTGATAAGGACTGCAAAGCACGAGGTTCTGATAAACACCCCGTTGGAGTTCCTTAAGCTCTTGAAGGGCGATATCAGGGCTAGAAAGGATATAATCTTTGTTATAATCACGAACGTGGGTGAGGAAATTCCGGACTGGCTCAGGGCCGACAACATACTCCTCGCGAGGACTGGAGGAGCCCCCTGGTTAATGGCCAGCTGGGTAATCGGTGACATAGATTACGCCCTCTTCTTCGGTGCCCTTCCACGGGATAAAAGACGCGAGAAGTTCTACTCCTTCTGGGCCAAGAGCCCCAAGATTATCCAGAACTACATGCACTGGTTCTACACGATTTACTTCGACAACAGCGAGGTCGTAAAGCCCCTCAACTACGAGGCCCTGCCCAAGCCCCTGTCGCTGGTGAACATCAGGACTCTCATTACAGTCCTGAAGTACGTCAAGCTCCCGAAGAAAATTGAGGTCGTTGGAAGGCTCGTTGACACCAAGGAGCCCGTTACCATTGAAGGCGAAGTAGTTGATTACGAGTACACCCCGCTGACCGCCAACATAACCGTCAGGAGCGACGGTAAGGAGCTCAAGGTCGGGGGAATCGGAAGCTACTTCGAAGACGTCGAGGGAGAGAAGTTCATACTCCTTGAGTGATTCCGCTTTTCTTTTTATGGCTCTGTTGTATACGTCGAGTATATAGCTATATCCTCAAAGGTCTTATAACCTGTCCGGTCGAGTTTTGGTCGTGGAGAACGCGTTTTTGTGGATACTCTATGGTGCAGCCGAGATTGAAAAATTGGTTCGATGTTAATTTTTGTTCTTTGGTGTACATATCGTTTCTTGTGCCTGTATCGGTACCACAAAGCATATATACTTTTAGTATACATACCATCATGAGGTGTCCTCATATGAGCATGGGGAAAAGGCCCCTCTGGGGGATAGTTCTGTTGGGTCTTGTGATATCTGCCGTGATAGCCAGCGGCTGCATTGGTGGAACCTCAGAGTCCACTACCGGCACTGAGAGCACCAAGCTTGAAGGGAAGATTGTTTTTGCAGTTGGCGGTGCTCCAAACGAAATTGAGTACTGGAAGAATGTCATTGCTGAGTTTGAGAAGGAGCATCCGGGAGTCACGGTTGAGCTTAAGAGACAGGCAACTGACACCGACCAGAGAAGACTCGACCTCGTGAACGCGCTGAGGTCCAAGTCGAGTGATCCTGATGTCTTTCTGATGGACGTCGCCTGGCTCGGCCAGTTCATTGCGTCCGGATGGCTTGAGCCTCTCGATTCTTATGTTGAGAGGGACAACTACGACCTAAGTGTTTTCTTCCAGAGCGTCATCAACCTTGCCGACAGGCAGAACGGAAAGCTCTGGGCACTTCCTGTTTACGTTGATGCCGGCCTGCTCTACTACAGGACAGACCTCCTCCAGAAGTACGGCTACGACAAGCCGCCCGAGACCTGGGATGAGCTTGTAGAGATGGCTCAGAAGATACAGGAGGGCGAGAGGCAGGGCAACCCCAACTTCTGGGGCTTCGTTTGGCAGGGTAAACAGTACGAAGGGCTCGTGTGTGACTTCGTCGAGTATGTATACAGCAACGGCGGCGAGCTCGGACACTTTGAGAATGGCAAGTGGGTTCCGACCCTGAACAAGCCTGAGAACGTCGAGGCCCTTCAGTTCATGGTGGACCTGATACACGAGTACAAGGTGTCACCGCCGAGCACCTACACCGAGATGACCGAGGAGCCCGTCAGGCTTACGTTCCAGCAGGGCAACGCCGCATTTGAGAGGAACTGGCCGTACGCATGGGGACTCCACAACGCCAACGACTCCCCTGTCAAGGGCAAGGTTGGGATAGCCCCGCTCCCGCACTTCCCTGGACACAAGAGCGCGGCCACCCTTGGAGGCTGGCACATCGGTATAAACAAGTATTCCGACAACAAGGAGCTCGCCTGGGCCTTCGTTAAGTTCGTTGAGAGCTACGAGCAGCAGAAGAACTTCGCCATAAACCTCGGCTGGAACCCCGGAAGGACGGATGTCTACGATGACCAGGACGTCTTGAAGGCCGCTCCCCACCTGAAGAACCTCAGGAGCGTTTTCGAGAACGCAGTTCCGAGGCCAATCGTCCCGTACTACCCACAGCTCAGCCAGATTATCCAGAAGTACGTTAATGCGGCCCTTGCAGGTAGCATGAGCCCACAGGAGGCCCTCGACAAGGCCCAACAGGAGGCCGAGGAGCTGGTCAAGCAGTACGGCTGAAGTTCCTGTTCTTTCTTTTTTCAGCGGGTCTGCGACGTCCAATGAGGTGGTGCCAATGGGTGGTGCAAGGTACCCCGAAGAGAAGCTCGCCTATGGAATGCTGTCCCCCATGCTGGCGTTTGTGGTGCTCTTCATCATAATACCTGTTCTTGGAACCTTCTGGATAAGCCTGCACAGGGACGTGACCTTTATCCCGGGTTTTAAGTTCGTGGGGCTTGATAACTATATTAACGTGCTCAGCAAGAGAGAGTTCTGGTACTCCCTCTTCGTTACTGTGTCGTTCTCCCTCGTGAGTGTCGGTCTTGAGACGATACTCGGTCTGGCCTTTGCGCTCATACTGAACGAGCGTATGAAAGGAAGGGGAATTTTGAGGGCTATAGTCCTTATCCCTTGGGCGGTTCCCACCATAATTTCTGCCAGAACCTGGGAGCTTATGTATAACTACAGCTACGGCCTCTTTAACTGGATTCTGAACTCAATTGGGCTGGGTGGTGTTAACTGGCTTGGAAGCCCCCTGAGCGCGTTCTTTGCGGTGGTTTTTGCAGACGTGTGGAAGACAACGCCCTTCATGACGCTCCTTCTCCTTGCGGGGCTTCAGGCCATACCCGGTGACACGTACGAGGCCGCCATCATAGACGGGGCGAACATGTTTCAGAGGTTCAGGCACGTGACCCTGCCCCTCCTCAGGCCTGTCCTGATAGTCGCGGTGACGCTGAGGACGATAGACGCCCTGAGGGTGTTCGACGTCATCTACGTCCTCACAGGCGGGGGGCCGGGCGGAGCCACGATGTCCCTCTCCATGCTGGCCTTCAACTACTACAACCTCGGTGACTACGGCGTCGGCTCTGCAATCTCGATAATCACCTTCCTGACTGTCCTGAGCTTTACGGTGGTGTACCTCAAGGTAGGACGGTTCCAGGAGGGATTGAAATGAACGAGAAGTTCCTCAAAAAGGCCCTGCTAATCATCGGGGCGGCCCTGATGGTGCTGGTGTGCCTCTTTCCATTCGTCTGGATGATAATAATCTCGTTCACAAAAGACGCGACCTTCCTGGGGTCCCCCTACGTCCGCTTCGAGTTCACGCTGGATAACTACAGGACAGTCCTCAGCGACCCGACGCTCCACTTCCTGGACTACTTCAGGAACAGCATTGTCATAGCCACCATTGTGACAATCACGACCGTCATGACCTCCGCCTTAGGAGCGTACGCGGTCTCAAGGATAAACTTCAGGGGCAGGCTCGTGGTGCCCATCTTTGTCCTTGGAGTCTCGATGTTCCCGCAGATAAGCCTGGTGGGTTACCTGTTCAAGTTCATTGAAAAGCTGGGGTGGATAAACACCTACAAGGCCCTGTTTTTCCCCTACGTGGCGTGGACACTGCCCCTGGCCCTCTGGATGCTCCTCAGTTACTTCTCCCAGCTCCCCAAGGACCTCGATGAGGCCGCCATGATAGACGGCGCATCGAGAATTCAGACGCTTTACAAGGTCATACTGCCGCTGTCTGCACCGGCCCTGTTTTCAACGGCCCTCCTGGTCTTCATAGCGGCCTTCAACGAGTTCATGTTTGCCCTGCTCTTCACGACGGACTACAGAGCCAGGACGGTGCCCGTGGGCATAGCCCTGTTCCAGGGAGTTCACGGAGAGGTGCCCTGGGGCAACATAATGGCCGCCTCTGCAATCTCGACAATTCCGCTGGTCATACTGGCGCTCATCTTCCAGAGGTATATCGTCAGCGGGCTTACCGCTGGTGCCATAAAGGGAGAGTGAGGTGGTTGCATGTTTGAGGTAACTGAGTTTGGGGGAACGGGAAAGAGGCTCCAGGACTACAAGGGAATAATCGGTGAGGAAGCCCTGAACAGGATACTTGAAAAGGCGGAGCGCGTAAAAGGCGCGACCTTTGCCAACGTGAACTCGACGTCCTTTGGAGGTGGCGTCGCCGAAATCCTTCACAACCTCGTTCCCCTGATGAGGGACGTTGGGCTGGACGCCAGGTGGTTCGTCATCGAGGGCACCGATGAGTTCTTCAACGTCACGAAGAGCTTCCACAACGCCCTCCAGGGGAACAAGGAGCTCCGCTTAACCGAAGATATGAAGCGCCTCTACATTGAGACCAACAGGAAGAACGCCGGGGACGTTGACTTGGGCTCCTTCGACTACGTGCTCATCCACGACCCGCAGCCGGCACCGCTCGTCGAGTTCTATGAGAAGAAGCGGCCGTGGATATGGAGGTGCCACATCGACCTGAGCGACCCCAACATGGAGTTCTGGAAGTTCCTGAGGCGGTTCGTGGAAAAATACGACGCGTACATATTTCACATGGAGGAGTACGTACAGAGCGACCTTGAGGGGGACAAAGTCGTCATAATGCCGCCATCAATTGACCCCCTCAGCGAGAAGAACATGGAGCTGAGCGAGACTGAGGTACTCATGACGCTTGAGAGGTTTGACGTCGACCCGGACAGGCCAATCCTCACCCAGGTCGCCCGCTTTGACCCGTGGAAGGGCGTCTTCGACGTCATTGACGTTTACAGGAAGGTCAAGGAGAAAATCCCCGACGTCCAGCTCCTCCTGGTCGGTGTAATGGCCCACGACGACCCGGAGGGGTGGGTGTACTTCGAGAAGACCCTGAGGAAAATCGGTGAGGACTACGACGTCAAGGTGCTCACTAACTTCAACGGAGTCCACGCGAGGGAGGTAAACGCCTTCCAGAGGGCAAGCGACGTAGTCCTTCAGATGTCCATCAGGGAAGGCTTCGGCCTGACAGTTACCGAGGCGATGTGGAAGGAGAAGCCGGTAATCGGGAGGGCTGTTGGGGGGATAAAGCTCCAGATCATCGACGGGGAGACGGGGTTCCTCATTAGGGACGTCAACGAGGCCGCGGAGAAAGCCATATACCTCATCAAGCACCCCGAGGTCGCAAGGGAGATGGGCAGGAAGGCCAAAGAGAGGGTCAAGGGGAATTTCATCATCACCAAGCACCTTGAAAGGTACCTTGACCTTCTGGCCAAACTTTCTTAACACCTTTATTTTTTGTGCATGTGGGTGGTGACGAATGGAAATCCCCTCAAACCTCATGCAGGCGCTGAGCGAGATTGGCTTTACAAAATATGAAATCCTGACATACTGGACGCTCCTCGTCTATGGCCCCAGCACTGCAAAGGAGATATCAACAAAAAGCGGGGTGCCATATAACAGGGTCTACGACACGGTTTCGTCCCTGAAGGCGAGGGGGTTTGTCACAGAGATAGAGGGCAGCCCCAAAGTCTATGCTGCCTACTCACCGAGGATAGCGTTCCTCAGGTTTAAGAAGGAGCTTGAGACGATAGTTGAGCAACTGGAAAAAGCTCTGCGCGACGTAAAGCGGGACGACCACCGGCCAGCAATCTGGAGGAGCAGAAGCCTTGATGAGGCCCTTGAAATGTTCAGGGAGGCGATAGATTCCGCCGAGAACGAGGTAATCGTTGTTGTCCCCAGCGAGTTCTGGGGGCAGCTGGAGGAAGACCTGCTCCGGACGTTCGAGCGGGGAGTAACACTTTCTGTGTACACCGACAAGGCTCCGGATCCCTCCAAGTTCAGGGGCAGGGGCAACCTGTTTGTGAGGGAGTTTCAAAGGCTCAACCACATTATAGGGATGGCCGACGGCAAGGAGGTTGTTGCCGTCCAGAACGCTGCATTCAAATCAAAGAACCTTCCCGCCTTTAGGTCAACCTACCCTGAGATAATATTCTCTCACTACAGCCTCATAATAGAGATTTTCAAGGAGTCGGCGCTGAGGCTGGAGGTGATTAACAACCCCGACGACCTCCGGTTTTTTGCCATGTTCCACGCGGTTGATTTTGCCTCCAGACACCTCAAGGACAGGCGCCTCATGGCCACAATCAGGGCCAAGCACGTTGAGACCGGGAAGGAGGAGACCATAAGCGGGCTCGTGGTGGGGTACACCCTCTCGCTCAGGGAGGCGATTAACAACCTTCACGTAGAGACTGAGGGGGGAATTGTGAAAGTTGGGGGCATGTTTGCTGTCCTGGAGGACTACGAGAGCACGGATATCAGACTTACGGTAAGCGAGCCGTTGTGATTGTGTTCACCCTTTGATTAGCATCTGGGGGTGTATCCTAATGAAAGTCTTAACGCTGGGTTTCGAGTACCTTCCGGTCAAGGTTGGAGGCCTTGCAGAGGCGATAACTAGCATAGCCGAAGGCTTAGTTAAGCTCGGCAACGAGGTCGTTGTCTTCACGCCAGACCACGGGCGGAACCTCGGGGAAGTAATCGGCTCCATTAAGGTCTCCGCCTTCGGGGAAGAAGTCGAGGTAACAGTCAGGAGGAGGGAGCAGAACGGCGTCCTCGTTTACTCCCTCGGCGGCGGGCTTTTGAGCGAGCAGGACGTCTACGGGCCGAGCTGGGAAGCCATGCTAAAAAAAACTGTCCTCTTCGGAAAAGCGGCCGTCGGGCTGATGAACGACCTCATTGAAACGTTCAAGCCGGACGTAGTCCACGCCCACGACTGGCACACCGCCTTTGCCCTCGGCCTCCTGAAGAAGTACTTCGGGGTAAGGAGCGTATTCACAGTCCACAGGCTCAACAAGGCCAAAGTCCCGGCCTGGCTCTTCCACGAGGCGAACCTGAGCGAGCTCGCCCCCTACCCGGACATTGACCCTGAGCACACGGCCGGCTACATCACAGACATGGTCACCACCGTGAGCAGGAGCTACCTGTGGGAGGAGTGGGACTTCTTCAGGAACTTTGACGGCAAGGTCACGCACGTCTTCAACGGCATAGACTGCTCCTTCTGGAATGAGGAGCTCCTTGAGAACGCGGACAAGCCGAGGGAAGAGCGGAGGAAGATAATACTGGAGCGCTTCGGCCTGAGCGACGGGAAGGCCTTCATGTTCATCGGCCGCTTCGACAGGGCCCAGAAGGGAGTTGATACGCTCCTTAGGGCTATAGAGATACTCTCTTCAGACCCTGCCTTCAAGGACATGAGGTTCATCATAATCGGTAAGGGCGACCCAGGATTGGAGGCCTGGGCCAGGGCCGTTGAGAACCGCTTCCCGGAGAACGTTAGAGTTGTTACTGAGCTCCTCAGCAGGGAGACGGTCAGGGAGCTCTACGGCTCGGTGGACTTCGTGGTGATTCCGTCTTACTTCGAGCCCTTTGGCTTAGTCCAGCTAGAAGCTATGTGCCTCGGCGCAGTGCCGATAGGCAGTGCTGTCGGCGGACTCAAGGACACAATAATAGACCTCAACACAGACCCCGAGAACGCCACCGGACTGCTCGTCCCGCCGAGGGACGCATTTGCCCTTGCCAGGGCAATGGTGTTCGCGAAGGAGCTGGACGAGGAGACTCTGAGAAGGCTCCGCGAGAACGGACGGAAGAGGGCAACGAAAGACTTCACGTGGGAGAACGCCTGCAGGAGGTACATGAGGGTCTACGAGGGGGCCGTTGACAGGGCCGTCCCGTTCCTCCGCTAACGCCAGCCGAACTCGGCCAAAAATTTCTTTTTCAGCCTTTTTATTGTTCCGGAAACACCGAGGGTTCTGAAGATGGCCTTTGAGCCGTTTATCTCGGTCACGAGGGTCAGGGCAAAGCGGAGCTCCTCAACGTGCTTCCTGTCCACCCTGACTATCCCGGTCTGGCTCTTCTCGTCGAACTTGATGAACCAGGGCTTTGCCCTCGCCGATCCGAGGGTTCCCAGCGTTGAGAGGCTCGCGTCCCAGATTGCCCTCTTTATCTCGTCCTTCTTAAACGGCCTCTCCCCGATGACCTGGAAGGCTATGTAGCGGTGCTTCTCGCGGAGCGTCGGCGGCAGGTACTTCGGCTTCTCCCTCATAGGCATCTCCACAACTTTGCCCGCCAACCTTTTTAAGCTCTCCCCCGCGTTTAGGGTTAGCGAGGTGAGTCGATGGTCAGGGAGACGCCTTACTTTTCATACGCTGTGAGAGAGCTCCCCAAAGGCTGTCAGCTCTGCGTTAGAGGTGAGAAGCTCGTCCTCTTCACAACTGGAGCCTGCCCGAGGAACTGCTTTTACTGCCCGCTGAGCCCCTGGAGGCGTGGCGATGTCGTGTATGCCAACGAGAGGCCAGTCAAGAAAATTGACGACGTCATTGAGGAGACCATGATTCAAGAGGCCAGGGGAGTGGGCGTTACTGGCGGAGACCCGCTTGCTAGGCTCGACAGGACGGTTGAGTACATCCGGGTCCTCAAGGAGACTTTTGGAGAGGACTTCCACGTCCACCTCTACACCACCGGCGCCCTCGCCACGAAGAAGAACCTTGAGAAGCTCTACGATGCCGGCCTCGACGAGATACGCTTTCACCCTGACCTCTTCAATCCCAACTCGAAGCTCTTCAAGGTCGAGATTGAGAACATAAAAAATGCCTTCGACTTCGACTGGGACATCGGCGGCGAGATTCCCTCGATTCCGGGGCAGTTCGAGAAGATGAAGTGGTACGCGGAGTTCCTTGACAGTCTCGGCGCGAAGTTCCTCAACGTGAACGAGCTTGAGTTCAGCGAGGTCACCCTTAAGACGATGCTCGACATGGGCTACCAGCCGGTAAGCGACGAGAGTTCCGCCATAAAGGGCTCCCTTGAGCTCGGCCTCAAGCTCCTCGAATGGGGCGAGGAGAACACCTCGCTGAGCTACCACCTCTGCACCGCCAAGCTCAAGGACGCCGTCCAGCTCAGGAACAGGCTCAGGAGAATGGCGAAGAACGTGGCTAAACCTTACATGGAGGTAACGGAGGACGGGACGCTCCGCTTTGGCATCGCTGAATACGACGACCTCGACGAGCTCTACCGGTTCCTCGTGGAAGAAGCGGAGGTTCCTGAGGAGTGGCTCTACATCAACCGCGAGAAGGGCAGGATTGAGATGCCGGAAGAAGTGGCAGTCGAGCTGGCGGAGGCAATCGAGGGCGACGTGAAGTTCTTCATCGTTGAGGAGTACCCCACGTGGGACAGGCTTGAGGTCGAGAGGATTCCTCTGCCGTAAAGAGATAAGGAAAGAGAAAAATCATATCGAAACTGCGACCGCCTGGGGCACGACGCCCTGGGGCTGGAACGCAGTCATGAACTGCACGAAGACGTGGCTGTAGGCCCAGTCAGGGTCGCTGGTTCCCCTGTGGAGCGGCGAGACTTCTCCCTCAGGCCCTGGGTGGTCGCGGTCCACGCTCCAGAAGGCGAGGGACCTCAGTCCGTGCTGAACTGCCCACTCAACGAGCTGCTGGGCGTCGCTGAGCGTGAACACGCTCTTGTCGTCGTTGGTTCCGATCATCGGGGTCAGTCCTATCATTCCCCATATTTCCCTGTCCGTTTTGTTCGGGTATATCTGTTTGAGCTGTCTGAATGTGTTTTCCGCGACCTTTATCGCGTTCTCGGCGTTGGCCGGCGTCCAGTAGTAGTCCATGGTCATCGGGTTGACCCTGTCAACCTCGACGCCGTTCTTGGCGAGGCTCTCTATGAGCCCGTATCCCCTTGCGACTCCTATTCCTGGGTCCGCGGGCAGTGTAAGGCTGAACTTGACCCAGGGCCTCTCCCTCTGCACTATCTTGAGGGCCTCAATGAACACGTTTTCATTGACACCGCTCTCGATGTCAAAGTCGAGGTACGTTGCGTTGTACATGTCTATTACTTGAATGTACCACTGGGCCAGCTGTTCGGCGCTCTGGGCCTGCTGGCAGAGGTAGGGCCCAACCGCACCGCCGAACGCTATTATGACATCGCCCCCGGCCTCCCTCAGCTCCTTGACCTCCTCAACGAAGGCATCGAGCGGGAGCTTTCCGCCCCAGCTGGGCCCGTTGAATGCCTGGCTGTAGATGACGAAGGCCAGGGTGAAGTACGGCGTCCCGGTGAGGTTGTAGTAGTCCACAAGGGGCCTGTGGACGCCCAGCGTCACGTCAATGTACGGGGCAAAGAAGTGCTCCGGAAGGCCCGGGCCGGCTGGGACGTAGGTTGTGTTGTCGGGGATTGTTTCGGTCTGGTTCTGGGAGGGTGTCTGGTCGCTCTGGTTCTGGTCAGGTTGGGATATTGAGCTCCCCTCTGGCCAGATGTCCCAGATTTCCCCGTTGATTTCGAGCACCATCTGCTCCACGGGTTTGCTTCCCGTTGCTATGAAACCGAAGGTGGCCGTTGGCCCGCGGTTCCAGCTCATTGGGGTGAACACGATGTACCCGTCCTGTTCGGCCTTGTTGGTGCTCCAGTGGGAGCTTATAGATGAGCCCTCTCTGAGCTTCACTTTCAGCGTCCAGTCGTAGGTTCCCCCGAGGTCGAGTGTGACATCGTACTCGGTGTTGCCCCAGTCGTTGAGTGTAACCTTAATTGCCCCCGGTCTCACAAGCGTGACGTTGCCGGCGGGGTTCTGGTCTCCGCTTGAGTCGGTGCCGTTGTCTGTGTTGTCAGGTTGCTCGGTGTCGGTCTGGTTGTTGTCTGGGGTGCCCTCGTTTGAAGTGTCCGGCCGTGGAATCGGGCCGAGTTCTGGTGTGAAGTCCAGGGCCGGGAGGCCGCTCTGGTCTGTGTACTGGTTGAATATCCTGCTGAACTCGTAGTCCTCAATGTCGGGCAGTCCTGAGTGGCGCGGGGAAACACCGCCGCTTCCCGGGTGGTCTCTGGTCATTGACCACATCGAGAGCATTCCAACGCCGGTTGAGTTTGCCCAGTCCATGAGCTTCCAGGCGTCGCTCGGGTAGAACACCTCGCTTGTTATATCGTTCACTCCTATCATTGGGGTAATGGAGAGCATCTGCCAGATTTCAGCGTCGCTCTTGTTGGGGAACAGCTCCTTAAGCTGGTTGAACGTGCTCTTGGCTGCCTGAATCGCGTACTCGCCCATCTTTCCATCGGGGTTGGGTGCCGCCCAGTCGCCGTAGTCCATCGCCATGATGTCAACGCGGTCGATTCTGACGCCGTTCTCGATGAGGTTCTTCAGGAAGTCTATGCCTGCCTGGGTCAGGCCGCTGGGCAGAACAGGAAGGGTGAAGCTGACCTTTAGGTTCGGGTACTTCTTCTGAATCATTGCGAGGGCCTTTGCGCGCTTGTCGTTGTCTTCCATCTTCTGGAGGTACGCCCCCTCCACGTCAAAGGTGAGCCACGTGGCGTTGTACGTTGTTATGACTTCTTCTATGGCCGAAGCCAGGTCCTCCGGGGAGGAGCACTTCTCTGCCAGGTACGGCCCGTTAGCGCCTCCGAAGGCTATGAGGACGTCTCCACCCATGCTCCTGACCCTGTTTATCTCCTCGAGGTAAAACTTGTCTGAAACCTTGTAGGCCCCGGCCCACGCGGGCTCGCAGGCCCCGCTGGTGGACGCCACGATAAACGCCAGGTTGAAGAACCTGACGCCCGTTTTCTTCATCATCTCGCTTATTGATGGGGTCGGGTAGAGCGTTATGTCGACGTAGGGTGAGAAGACCTTTGCCGGCCACTGAACCTTCGCCGGGAGTGCAACGTCTCCCGGTACCGTGTTGTCGTTTGAAGAGTCCCCTGAAGACCCGTTGAGTCCGCCGAATTCCGGAGGCACAGGTGTCCCTTCGGGCCACACGTCCCACACGGCCCCGTTTACCACGAGAACCGCGATCATCTCTGGGTTGCCGCCGGTGTAGGTGAACCCAAAGGTTGCAGTTGGCCCGCGGTTCCAGCTCGGGGGCGTGAAGACAATCCAGCTTCCGTTTTCCGCTTTATTGGCGCTCCAGTGGCTGGCCAGGCTCGCGCCTTCGAGCTTTACGTAGAGCTTCCAGTCGTACTCGCCTCCGAGGTTTAGGGTTATGTCGTATTCACCGCCGGTGCCCCACGAGGTGTGCTTTACGGCTATCGCACCCGGTTTTACCGGCTCTATGGTCTGGTTTGAAGTGTCTCCGGTGTCAGTTGAGTTGTCCGGGCTCTCTTCTGGCTGGCCGCTGTCGTTACCGCCGGCCCCGTTGTCCGGCTGTCCTGTGTCGGTCTGGTTTCCGTCTCCGGTGTTGGGCTCTTCAGAATCCGTGCTGTTGTCATAGCTCGGTTCCGGGATGGTCAGGTTTGCCGGGACGCTTGCACCGAGGTAGTAGGTGTCGGGAATCCACGCCGGCGGCTTTTCTCCGAGGTGCTCCAGAACGGTGTCAAGGAGCGGGTGGTCGTTGGTGCCCGGCTTTCTATCCGCGGTTATCTCCCATACCATGACGCCTCCGATTCCGTTCTTGAGCATGTAGTCTACCTTTATGCCTATGGCCCTCGGGTCGTCAAATGTTATGAATATCTTCTTCGTCGGTGAGTACAGCCATGCGACCATTGCCACGGGGTCCCAGTAGTAGTTGTACTCCGAGCTCTTGTTTTTCTCGGCCACGTCCCAGTAGTCCATCACGCCGTAGGTTTCCCAGGCTGGCCCCCACGTTCCGTCGGGGGTTCCGCTGAAGGGCTGGTACAGGCCGTTGTTGGTGGGCGGAACGTTGGCAAAGCTCCTGCTGTAGAACGGCAGGCCGAGAACGATTTTGGTCTTGTCAGGGACGTGCTTGATGTACCACTGAATGGAAGCGTTCACGTTGAAGTTCCATTTTATGTTCGGGTTGGTGTACGGGGCGTTTGGGTCGGCGTAGAGCGGCGCGAGGTGGCCGGTGATGCTGTCCCATGCGCCGTGGTAGTCGTATGTCATCACGTTTATGAAGTCGAGGTACTTGGTGGCTTCGGCCCAGTCTATCCTTCCTGCCTTGACTGGGTCTGCCGGGACTGCCGCGGTGAGGAGGTACTCCTTGCGGTCCTCAAGCTCCGCCCTGTCGAACACCTCTCTGACGGTCTTGAGGAGGAGGACGAAGTTTTTACCGTCGTCCGGGCGCACGTGGTTTCCTTCCATTCCGCCCCCGCCCGGGTACTCCCAGTCAATGTCGAGGCCGTCGAGGTTGTACTTTCTGATGTATTCAAGGGCGCTCTCCGCGAACCTCTGCCTCTTGGCTGGGTCTGCCGCTATGTCCGAGAAGTACTTGCTCAGGGTCCAGCCGCCGACGCTGATGAGCACCTTGACCTGCGGATACTTTTTCTTGTACTCCTTCAGGTCTTCCAGGTTGAGCTCGTCGCCGTAGCTGTCGAAGAAGCTTATGCTCCCGTCCTCGTTCGGCTTCAGGAAGGCATAGTTCACGTGGGTGACCTTCTCCCAGGGGATATCGCTGACGTAGAACTTCCTCGCGTACCTGCCCCAGGAGATGTAGTAGACCACGACCCTGTACGGCTGGGCGGGCGTCGTTACGGTCAGGACGTTTGAGGGACTGCCTCTCGAGCCGTCTGCCAGAACCGGAACCACGGCGTAGTAGTAGGTCGTGTTGGCCTTGAGGTTCCACTGATCGAGGTAGTTGGTCGTCGGGACGGCGTCTCCAAGAAGGGTCCATGCATCGCCTCCGGGGACGCTCTGCGTCCAGTACTTTGCCCGCCATATTTTGCCGTTGTACTCAACGATGTCACCCTGATTGTAGACCTTTCCAGGTTCGTACTGGGGGTAACTGCTCCAGTTAACCGTCGCTACGAGGTTGCTGGGGCTCAGGATTGCGTTTGGGTCTGTTGAGCGATAGACCTCATAGGCCTTTGTCCCCTCGTAGGGGCTCCATGTCAGGTTCACGATGTCCCAGGCGATGGCCTGGCCCCTCAGTTCTACGGTCGTTGCTCCAGAAACCCAGGGGTAGTACACCTGCGGTGCCAGGGAGAGCACCAGCAGGGCTACGAGTAGCAGGGTTGCCTTTCCACTTTTCATGTCGCGACACCTCAAGGGTTGTCGCATTGGATATGCTCCAATTATTTATAACTTTTTCCAATTTTATATTTATGCCATTTTTGTAATTTTGGAACATCGTGGTCAGTGCCCCCATAATGTTGGCCATGTCGTCACACAGGCTGGGTAGAAACTAACCAAAAACATTATAAAATTGACAATTTTTATAAAACGGCGGTGGTTGAGTTGGCCTTCGAGGAGTTTGATGACTTTGAATCCGCCCTGAAAGCGCTTATAGACAAGCTGGATTTTGACCTGGAGAACCCGCTCAATGACGTGGACAAGGTTCTCTGCATTGAGCCCCACCCTGATGACTGCGTCATCGGCATGGGGGGCACGATAAGGAAGCTGACTGAGATGGGGAAGGAAGTCGTCTACCTCTGCCTCACCGACGGCTCAATGGGAACCACCGATGAAAGTGTTAGCGCCCACGAGCTGGCATTAACCCGCAGGCGGGAGGAGGAAGAGAGTGCAAAAATGCTCGGCGTGAACAGGATTATCTGGCTCGGCTACAAAGATACGGAGCTCCCCTACACCGTTGAGGCGAGGAACCAGATAATCAAGGTCATAAGACGCGAGAAGCCTGACGCCGTTCTCGCCCCCGACCCCTGGTTGCCGTATGAGGCCCACCCCGACCACGTAACCGCCGGCAGGCTCGCCCTTGAGGCAGTTTCGTTCTCCCCGTTGCCAAACGTCGTTCCGAGCGACCTCCAGCTGGGCATAGAGCCCCACCAGGTTGATGTCCTCGGCTTCTACTACACCGCGAAGCCCAACTACTTCGTTGATATAACCGACCTTATGAAGCTGAAGCTGAGGGCGGTCAGGGCCCACCGGAGCCAGTTCACCGACGATGTCTGGGAGAAGTGGGAGCCGTTCCTCAGGACTGTGGCGCTGTATTATGGAAAAAAGGTCGGGACAAAGTACGCCGAAGGCCTGCGCTTTATCCCCGGGCTGTTCCTGCACATAACTCCCTTTGCGGAGCTCATTTGAGCTCCTTCTTCACTATCCTTTCGAGCTCGCCGAGGAACTTCTCCAGGGGCATCGTGTCGAGGCCGAACTGCCTTATGGGCTCGTAGCGCTTGGGGTTGTCCGTTACGAGGAGGCTGTTGGTGCATATTGCCGTTGAGGCCGTCAGTATGTCCTCAAGGTCGAGCATGATGCCCCTCTGGAGGAGCTGGCCCTCTATCTGGGCCCCCTTGGTTATTATCCTGTCGTCGAGAGGGATTATGTTGTAGATGTCCTTGAGGACTTCCAGCTCCTTCTCGACGTTCCTCTTGAGGTAGGCCTTGGCCGAGAGGTAGCGGTAGACTGTTATTATCGAGAGGGAGACGTTGAACTTGGCGAGCGTTATTTCTAGCTGTCTCTTTCTCTTCGCTGTGTGCATTTTGAGGAGCGTTATGCTGTCGAAGGTTATGTCGGGAGGCAGCGGCATGGTCAACTCCCCTTCTTCTTTTCGAGTATGTTAATCAGAGTTTCTGCCTCTTCCTCATCAACGATTACGTTGTCCACCTTCTTGTCGAGCTCGACGAGGTGCCACGTCTCTATGAGCTTCTGAAGAACCTCGTCGTAGGAGCGGGCATCGAGCTTGTCCTTGAGCATCTTAATCTTCTTCCACGTCTTCTCATCAACCGCTATCGTCTTCATTCCAATCCCTCCTTTACAACCTTGCGGTACGTTTCAACGCTGTTCCTCCTTGGTATGCGCTCCTTTGTTATCATGTCCACTTCGTAGAGGCCGAAGCGGATTTTGAACCCCATGGCCCATTCGTAGTTGTCGGTCAGCGCCCAGTGGAAGTAGCCCCTAACGTCTATTCCGTTCTCGACGAGCCTCCTGACTTCCTCCACGTGCTCAACTATGTACCTTGGGCGGAGTATGTCCTTTGAGTCTGCCACGCCGTTCTCGGTGATGTAAACCGGCTTCCCGTACTCTGCGCCCTCCACGGTGGAGTCGTATAACCCTTTCGGATAGACCTCCCAGCCGAAGTCACTAGTCGGATTGTTGTCCGGGGAGACGCCGTTCGGGTTCCCGGAGTAGCCGTAGCCCTCAACCCCAACGAAGGTCACCATCGGGAGCTCCTTGAAGCGCGGCTCAACCCACTTGACGACCTCTCTCGTGTAGTAGTTGTTGCCTATCCAGTCGTTTCTTTCCAGGTGGGGGATTTTTACCGGGTTCCAGTCAAGCTCCAGGTCAACCCTACCCCGGTTCAGGGCCTCCAGGAAGAGCCTGTTGTGGAAGTAGTCGTAGTTCTCGGCGGCTTTGACGTCCCTGGCGTCGCTGGGGTTTAGTGGGTAGGCTGGGATTATGTTGAGTATTATCCCAACTGGCGCTTTTGTGTGCTCCTTTATCGCGTCATACGCCCTCGCGTGCGCCACCATCTGGTTGATTACAACGCGCTTCGCTGCTTCGGGGTTTAGGATTCCCGGCGGCCAGCCGACGTACGGGGCCAGATAGCCGAGCTCGACGGTCACCATGGGCTCATCGAAGGTCGCCCAGAAATCGACCAGCTCGCCGAACTTCCAGGCCGAATAGGCCGAGAACTTTACGAACTCGATTATGCTGTCCTCGTCCACCCAGCCCCTCGCCCTGCTCCCCTCGAAGTCGCTCCTCGTCCAGAGGGGGTCGTGAACCCAGATGGGCAGCGTCTGGTGGTTCAGGGTCACAAAGGTCGTGAAACCGAGCTTTTTGAGGTTCCTGAGAACCGCCAGGTAGTGGAGGATCTCCCTCCTGTTTGCGAGCCGGTCAAGTTCTTCAAGGGCTCCCTTTGTAACCTTCACGCACTTTATCAGGCCGTAGGAGTCCCTCTCGACTTTAACCTCTACCGAGCGCGTGGGGCAGGGAAATACCCTGCTCCACTCAATTGTGAGCTGGTAAGCGTTCAGTCCGAGGCCTTTAGCCAGGCGGTGGTCTATCTCGTAGAGCTCGTAGTTGTTTATCCCGTCTTCGGGCAGGTCTCCGCTCACGAGGTCGTTTTTGATGTTAAACGGGTCTCTGACCCAGTGCCACCAGTCGCTCCGGGAGTCTATATTCCTTCTTAGGGGATCTCCCATCTCGAACTGAAAAGCCGACTGCACGACACCCCAGAGGAAGTTGGACATATCCTTTCACCGCTTTTTGTTTTATAACTTTGTAATTATTTGTGGTTCTTATGGCTTTTATAGTTTTTGAGTGTGGCGGGGCACATTTCTGTAATTTGCGCACAGTTTATGCATTGAGGGACATAAACGTCCGCCAAAAGCTTTATATAGAATCCCAAAATGTTATAAAATTGACATTGTTTATAATGAGGTGACAAACTATGAAAACTGCAAAACGGTATCTGGCCATGGCCGTTGTGGCCGTGATGCTCGGTAGCGTTTTTGGTTTTGCTCCAGTCAGCGCTGCTTCGATGTATCCAAGGAGTGAGACGCTGTACACTGCCAACAGTGCTCCTCCGACAAACGCAAACCCGTTCCAAGGCGGCAATATCATCGGTCTCGATGGCCTCATATTCGAGCCCCTCGCGATGCTGAACTTCATGACCGGCGAACTTAAACCCTGGCTCGCCGAAAGCTGGGATTGGGTGGAACCAAACGTTTTCCAGGTCAAGCTCCGCTCAGGGCTCAGATGGCAGGACGGTGAGCCCCTCACCGCTGAGGACGTTAAGTTCTCCTACGAGTACTACCAGGAGATTGGGCTGAGGGACTGGACTGCCCTCGGCCTGGAGGAGATAAAAGTTGTGGATGACAGGACAGTCGAGTTCGTGTTTGACGGCACCCCTAACTACCAGCTCTGGCAGCTTCAGCTCTTCTACGGCTGGGGGCAGGGTGCCCTCATAATTCCGAAGCACATCTTCAAGGACGTTGACCCCAAGCAGATACCCAAGATGACGTTTCTCGGTGACGAGAAGAAGTACCTTGTCGGTTCTGGCCCTTACAAGCTTGATGAGGTCGTGGAGCAGCAGAAGGCGATTCTCGTCAGGAACGACGACTGGTGGGGCAACGACGTCTTCGGCAAACCGGCTCCGAAATACATCATCCAGCTCTACGTTAAGGACAACTCCCAGGCCGCGAACATGTTCATCAAGGGAGACCTCGACGTTGGAACCTACTACATTGACATCGTCCAGGCAAAGAAGCAGAACCCGAACCTCGCCAGCTGGCTTGAGGAGCCTCCGTACTTCCCGCCGGTTGCCCCGGTTCTGCTCTACTTCAACACCAAGAAGCCTCCAATGGACAACCCGCAGTTCAGGAAGGCCATAGCCATGGCCATAAACCCAGACCAGATTGTTAAGAACGGTCCCATCGGCGGAAAGCCCGCGGAGATACCCTTTGGAACCGGTCTCCTCCAGAAGTGGGCCGACAAGATAGACCTCGACGGCCTCGTTGAGAAGTACGGCTGGAATTACGGGGACATCGCCGAGGCCAACAGGATACTCGACGAGCTTGGAATGAAGAAGGACTCGAACGGCTGGAGAACCTACAACGGCAAAGAAATCGAGCTCCACCTCGTCACCTGTGCCGGCTGTTCTGACTGGATTTCGGCCGCGGAGATAATCCAGAACCAGCTCAGGGCCCTTGGAATCAAAGTCGTCATAGACAAGTACGACTGGGGTGCAATGATGGACAGGTACCACAACGGCGAGTTCGACCTCGGTCTCCACTGGTCCGGAACCTTCCAGCCGACCGCCTACGCTGTCTACAACGCCCTTCTCAGCGAGGGGGGTGTTGCGAACTTCGGAAACTACACAAACTCCGAGGCCCAGGGTGTGCTTGACGAGTTCTCTAAGACCACCGATCCAAACAAGGAGGCAGAATACGTAAAGAAGCTCAGCGAAATCTGGCTCAAAGACGTTCCCGCCGTCCCGGTTTACATGGCCACCCTGTTCTACGAGGCCAACACCAAGTACTGGACCAACTGGCCCAACGAGAAGAACCCCTACGGCGTCCCGATATTCTGGGCCAAGTATGGAACCTGGGGAACCGCCCTGGCGCTTCTGGGAGTTAAGCCGGCCGGCGAGGCTCCAGCAACGACCACGGAGTCTCATACAACTTCACCCTCGCAGTCCCAGGAGACCACGAGCACGCCCTCCAGCTCGACCAATGAAGAGGGTGGAGGAATCTGCGGCCCGGCCCTCATTGTGGGCCTTGCAGTCGTCCCGCTCCTGTTGAGACGCAGAAGGTGATGTCTCCTTTCCTTTTCCTTATCTATACAACAAACGCGGTGGGGGTAACAATGGGGTTCAAGAAATACCTCGCACGAAAGGTCTTTGTGTATGTGATAACCCTCGTGTTTGCCGTGACTCTCAACTGGCTCCTCCCAAGGCTTATGCCGGGAAACCCAATCGAGGCGATGATGTCGCGGAGCGGTAGCGCCGCGGGCCCTCAGCTCGTGAAGTTCTACGAAGAGCTCTACGGCTTAAACCAGCCGCTCTGGAAGCAGTTCATAAACTTCTGGTCCAACCTCTTCCACGGGGATTTGGGGTACAGTATGCTGTACAACGCCCCAGTTTCGAGTATAATCGGGCACGCCCTCCCCTATGATATAATCGTCCTCCTGCCTGCAATCGTTCTGAGCTGGCTTGTTGGAAACTGGCTCGGTGCAATCGCGGGTAAAAACAAGAAGTATGACAGGTACACGATGCCGGTCTTTTACTTCCTCGCGAGTATGCCCTACTTCTGGTTCGCGATGATTCTCGTCTACGTTATAGGTGTTAAACTCGGCTGGCTCCCGTATTCTGGCGCCTACGCGCCCGACATGGTTCCAAGCTTCTCGTGGGCGTTCATCAAGAGCTTCCTCAGCCACTGGATTCTGCCCTTCCTGAGCCTTTTCATAGTCATGATAGGCAGCTGGGCGATAGGAATGCGCAACATGATAATCTACGAGCTTGAAGCCGACTACGTCCGCTACCTTGAGGCCCTTGGCGCGAGCGAGAAGCTGATGACCAAGCACGCCTACAGGAACGCTATTCTGCCCCAGGTCACGGGTCTGGCCTTACAGCTCGGAATGATGGTTGCTGGGGCTATTGCGACGGAGATAGTCTTCAACTACCCGGGAATAGGAGTGCTCATAATGAACGCCGCCCTCAACCAGGACTACTTCCTCCTCCAGGGAGCGTTCCTGATCGTCGTCATCTCAGTCCTCGCGGCCAACTTCCTGATTGACATAATTTACGCCTTCATAGACCCGCGCGTCAGGGCCAGCTACACGGAGGGTTGAATATGCCCAGGAGGAAACGGTTCGAGGTCGTTAAAATCGCGTTCAGGAACAGAAAGTTCCAGTTTGGCTTTGGCCTCCTGATGTTTTTTGTAGTGTTCTCTCTCATAGGCCCGCTCCTCACTCCGTTCGCGTGGGACGGCCTCTACTATACAAAGGTCGAGGGCGTTAAAATAGCCTCCTACGGTGAGAAGACCCTCCCGCCGATGAGCAGGGAGGTCATAACGACGTACACGGGCAAGGAGGTCGAGGTTCTCCATATCCTTGGCACGAACATCAACGGCCAGGACCTCTACGCGAGGCTCGTCTACGGCCTGAGGACGAGCCTGTGGATAGCGTTCCTCGCGGCGGTTATAGGAACGGCCCTTGGAATAACGATAGGCCTTTTCGCGGGCTACAAGGGTGGCTGGGTGGACGAGCTCCTGATGATGTTCACCAACATAATGCTCGTTATCCCCTCTATCGTGCTCCTCATCTTGGTCGCGGCATACCTGTCCGCAAGGACGCCGGAAGTCCAGGCGGTCATCATAGGCCTCACCGGCTGGCCCTGGGTCGCAAGGGCCGTTAGAAGTCAGACCCTCTCGCTCAAGAACAGGGAGTTCGTCCACCTATCAAAGCTTGCTGGACTCAGCGACCTGAAGATTGTCTTCACAGAGGTAATGCCCAACATGATTTCCTATGTCTTCATGGCCGGAATCCTGCAGTTCAGCGGGGCAATCCTCGCGAGCGCCACCCTCGACTTCATAGGCCTGGGCCCGACCACAATGGTCTCGCTCGGAAACATCCTCCAGAGGGCAATAGCCTACAACGCGCTCCAGTTTGGCTGGTGGTGGTGGTTCATTCCGCCGGGGCTGATAATCACCCTCATCATCACGGCGTTGTTTTTCATCAACATCGGCCTTGAGGAAGTGTTCAACCCGCGCCTCAGGAGGGAGTAAAATGGCAATGCTCAACGTTGAAGACCTCAGGGTGTACTACTCAACGCCCCTTGGACACGTTAAGGCCGTTGATGGCGTCTCATTCGAGGTGAGGGAGGGGGAGGTCTTTGGAATAGCCGGCGAGAGCGGCTGTGGGAAATCGACGCTCGTCCACTCCTTAATCCTCAGAAAGCCCCCGATGGTGCACATGGGCGGTAGGGCCCTGTTCAAGGGCAGGGATTTGATGACGATGGACGTTAGGGAGTCCCGGAAAATCCGCTACACCGAGCTCTCCATCATCCCCCAGTACGCCATGAACGCCCTCAACCCCACGAAGAAAATCAAGGACATCGTTTGGGACTTGGCGAGAGAACACGGCCGCACAGACCGCGAGGAGGTTGAGAAGCTCCTCCGTGAGAGGCTTGAGATGGTCAAGCTCTCCCCAAAGGTCGCCGAGATGTACCCCGTTGAGCTCAGCGGCGGCATGCGCCAGCGCGCGACAATGGTGGTCTCTACCCTGCTGAACCCCGACCTGCTCATCGCGGACGAGGTCACCTCTGCCTTAGACGTTACCACGCAGCGCGTCGTCATCGAGCTCCTCCACTACTTCATGGAAGAGGGAATCGTCAAGTCAATAATCTTCGTCACCCACGACTTAGCGTTGCTCGACAAGATAGCGGACAGGATAATGGTGATGTACGCCGGCAAGGTCGTCGAAATCGGCCCGACGGAAGAGGTCATCAACGAACCGAGCCACCCCTACACCCAGCTCCTCCTCAACTCCCTGCCGAGAATGGGCGTGCAGTACAAAAAGCAGAAGCTCAAGGGAATTCCCGGCTACCCGATAAGCCTTCTCAACCCGCCGAAGGGCTGCCGCTTCTACACGCGCTGTCCCTACGCCCTCGACAAGTGCCCGCACGTCGAGCCTGGGCTCGCCAAAGTGAGTGAAGAGCACTACGCGGCCTGCCACCTTCTCGGGGGTGAGGACTGATGAGCGAGCTTCTGAGGGTTGAGCACCTCACGAAGACGTTCACCTCCGGCCTAATCGGGGGCTTTGAAATCAGGGCCGTTGATGATGTCAGCTTCACCATGAAGAAGGGGGAGATAGTTTCCCTCGTTGGAGAAAGCGGCAGCGGGAAGACGACCATCGGAAAGCTCATCCTGCGCCTAATCCAGCCGACGGGCGGGAGGATACTCTTCGAGGGCAGGGACGTCCTCCAGATGAGCAAGAAGGAGCTCCGGCGGGACTACTACCGCCAGGTTCAGGCCGTCTTCCAGGACCCCTTTGCGAGCTTTAACCCCCTGTACCCGATAGACAGGTCCTTTGACCTTGTATTTGACTCGTACCTCCCTGACGTCAGCAGGGGCGAGAGGGACGAGGCAATCAACAAGGCCCTCGTCCAGGTCGGCCTCAACCCAGACCAGATTCGCGGAAAGTTCCCGCACCAGCTCAGCGGCGGCCAGCTCCAGAGAATCCTCATAGCGAGGGCCCTGCTGTTGAAGCCGAAGCTCCTCATAGCGGACGAGGCCGTCTCGATGCTCGACGCAAGCACGAGAATTGACATTCTCAACCTTCTCGGCGACTTCAGGGACAGGTACGGGACTTCTATCCTCTTCGTCACCCACGATTTGGCCCTCGGCTACTACATCAGCGACTCTACGATTATCATGTACCGCGGGACAGTGGTGGAGATGGGCGACACCGAGAAGGTCTTCTACAACCCGCTCCACCCGTACACGAAAATGCTCCTTGAGAGCGTCCCGGATTTGAACGTCAAGTGGGAGTTCAAGGGCATAGAGCCGGAGAAGGAAGAGGAAACCGTGTATTCCCTCCAGGGGTGCCGCTACGCCCCCAGGTGCCCCAGAGCCAGGAAAACCTGTTTCAGGTCGCGCCCGGCCCTTCTTGAGGTTGAAAAAGATCACTGGGTTGCCTGTCATCTTTACGGGGGTGAGTGAGGTGCACTCGACGATTAAGGAGATTAGAAAGACTCCTGAGGGAATAATGAAGGCCCAGAAAGCGTTTGAGGACTTCGTGGCCAATCACGACTTCCGGTTACCGAGAGAGATAGTGTATACAGGTTGCGGCAGTTCCCACTTCCTGTCGCAGCCGCTGGCCATGGCAACCACCCGCCTCGGGGGCAGGGGGTTCAGCGCCCCCTGCTCCGAACTTCTCTATTCACGCGAGTGGTACAGCATTGGGAGCCCCGAGCTCCTCGTTGCGATATCCCGCTCGGGGGAGACGACCGAGGCCGTTGAGGCCCTTAGGGTTCTTGATGTCCCCAAGTTCGCACTGACGGCCTACGAGAGCACCCTTTCAAGGGAGGCAGACTACGCCCTTGTCGTCCCGGCCCACGAGGAGAGCGTCGTCATGACTCACTCGTTCCCGGCCTTTTACTTCGCTTACCTCCAGCTACTGCTCCACTCCTACGGGGGGGAGACCCTCGACGCCGGTCACGTTGCAACCCTTACAGAAGAGGTTCTCGGGAACGAGGGCTACGTAAGGGAGCTGGTTGAGGGCTTCGATTTCAGAAACGTTATCTTTCTCGGCTCCGGGATACTCTACCCGATAGCCCTTGAGGCCATGCTGAAGATGAAGGAGATGGCCCTCTTCTGGAGCGAGGCGTACCCGACGTTCGAGGTCAGGCACGGATTCAAGTCAATCGCCGACGACGGAACCCTCGTTGTTCTCCTTGTAACGGAGCCCTTTGACTGGCACGAGAAGCTCACTAGGGAGTTCCAGAACCAGGGGGCGAAGGTTTTCACCGTCGGAAGGCGCGACACCGGGGCGGACTACTTCATCGAAGTCCCCGAACTGGACGAGCTTGCAAGTCCCGTCATCTACCTGCCGATAATTCAGCTCCTCGCCTACTACAAGGCCGTATCGCGCGGTTTGAATCCGGACAATCCAAGGTTTCTCAGCAAGGTGGTCAAGTGGTGATGGTGATGAAGGTTGGCTACGATGGTAAGACTTACATACTGGACGGGGAGCGCTTCCTCATCTACGGGGGGACGCTCCAGTTCTTCAGGGTGCCGAGGGAGAGCTGGCGAGACAGACTGGAAAAAATGAAGAGGCGCAACCTCAATACCGTGGACACCTATGTCGCCTGGAACTGGCACGAGCCGGAAGAGGGGAGCTTCGACTTCACGGGCGAGACGCACCCCCAGAGAGACCTTGTGGGGTTCCTTGAGCTGGCGGACAAAGTTGGCCTTAAGGTCATCATAAGGCCCGGCCCGTACATCTGCGGCGAGTGGAGGAACGGCGGAATCCCGGACTGGCTTATCCAGAAACACCCGGAGATACTCGCCAGGGGCCCCAACGGCCCGCTTCCTGGAGACATCTACTACCCGCCGATTACCTATCTCCACCCGACCTACCTGGAGGCAGTCTCGAAGTGGTATGACGCTGTCCTCCCAATAATCAGGGAGTACCTCTACACCAACGGCGGACCGATAATAAGCGTGTCAATAGACGATGAGCCGTCCTACTGGGAGACAATCTTTCAGCCCTTCCTGACGGACTACAACGAGGTCATAATAAGACCCGGCGGCCTATGGGAGAGGTGGCTGAGGGACAACTACACCCTTGACGAGCTGAGCGAGCGCTACGGGACGCCCGTGGGGGACTACTCGGAAGTCCGCGCCCCCGCGAGCGAAGACGAGCCCCTGCCGAAGATACTCGACTGGCACCACTTCAAGATATGGATGACCAACCGCTACGTGGAAACCCTTTACGACCACCTCAGGCGCTACGTGGACGTCCCAATAAGCATACTCGACCCGTACCTGCTCCTCGCGGCGTGGAGGCACTTCTACCGCTATGTAACTGAGAGGGGCCTCAGCGTCCACCTGTGGACTGAGTTCTGGTACTCATTCTACCGCTCCTTCGACCTCAAGGAGGACAGGCTCGGCCACATCTACTACAAAACTGGAATCTACCGCTTCTACCAGAAGAGGCTCGGAACGCCGCCGCTGAGTATAGAGACCCAGGCTTCGCTCGCCCACACCATCGAGCCGGACGAGGCCGAGCACCTCTACTCGCTGATAGCCGCCCTTGGAATCCACAACATCAACTACTACCTCTACGTCGGCGGTGAGAATCCCAAAGGCTACGAGTCCCACAACGGGGTGACGTGGGACGTTTATTCGCCCCTCAGCCTTGACGGGGACGAGCGCCCTCACGTGGAGCCAATAGAGTGGCTCGGCGAGTTCCTGCTCAACAACCCCGGCTTTGCCGGCTCAGAGCTCCGGCCTAAGGTCGCCTTCGGTACCTACGAGCCGTACGAGGCTCTCTCAACCTTCGGACTCCGGGACGGTCTGACGGAGAGCGTGAACCTCAACGAGTACCTTTTCGGCGAGCGCGGGCTCTTGACGCTCCTGGCAATGAGCAACGTCCCCTTTGACGTCCTAGACCTTGAAGAGGCAAGCGTGGAGGAGATGCTGGGCTACGGCCAGCTCTGGGTTTACTCCCTCGACTTCATGTCCCGTGAAGTCCAGGACAAGCTCGCTGAGTTCGTCGAGAGGGGCGGAAACCTCGTAATCCTGCCGATGCTTCCGTATCTCGACGAGAACATGAAGCCCTACTCGTCCCTGGCAGAGTTCCTGGGCGTCGAGGTTGAGAGGGTTGAGGCGAGGGACAACGTTAGGCTTATCCAGTTCACGAGCGTTGAGAGCGACGGAATAGACAGAATGCTCGTCAGGAACACGGTTCGGGAAGTCAGGGGAGGGGAGCCCTTCGTCTTCCACTACGGGAAGCCCGCGGGAACGCTCGTTAGGAAGGGGAGGGGGAGTGCCATCGTCCTCGGCTTCAGGCTCCAGTACTACACAAGCTACCACGACCTGCACCGGAAGTTCGTTGACAGGCTTTTGGAGATGCAGGGGGTGGACAGAGACTTCAGCGTGACCGACAGGGACATGATAGCGATTCCGCGCGGCAACTACCTCGTCGTGCTCAACCCCCGCGGCCACAGGGTCTTCGGAAAGGTGAAGTATAGGGGAATCGAGGTTCCGAAGCTCCTAGACGGCATCGAGATGAGAAAGCGCGGGGCTCTCTTCATGCCCTTTGGCGTTAAGGTCGGGGGGGTTGAGGTCGTTTACTCGACTGCCACCCTGCTCGGCGGGGACAGCAGAACCCTCCGCTTCAGGAACCACCTGAGCGGTGCAAGCGAAGTCGCGCTGAGGGGCGTTGAGGAAGTCAAGGCGATTGAGGGTAGAATCGTGGACGAGAGCTTTGAGAATGGGGTTCTCAGGGTTGCCGTTGAGCATGGGGACGAGTTTGAGCTCCTAATCTGACATCTCTATTCGTTTTTTCTGTTTTCACTGCCCTACCTGTTACAATTCAAGATTTCTTTTGGGTGGCATGACTCCTTTCAGGAGGATTGAGAAAAGTTGTCTGCCTTATTAGGAATACCAGCATCCATGCGGGTCTTTGTTAGGGACTACCTCATGCCGTGGCTCCTCACCGTGGGCTTCTGGGTTGTGCTCTGGACGATTTCATCAGAGATGAGGGACAACTTAAGCCCCCTCGGCGTCATTGCAGTCGTGGTCCTTCTGGTGCCCTTTCTCATCGCGGCCCTTCACTTCGTCGGGAAGGCCTTAGAAAGGTACGGCTACTCGCGGGAGGACTTAAAGCGCCTTCCAGAAATCATTGAGAAGACCCACGGCAGGCTCTACCTCGCCAAGGAGATTTTTGATATTATTGGAAAAACCCTCGTGTTCTGGGGCCTCTTCTCGACTGTCGTACTGCTGGCTGGCGACCCTGTTAGGGGACTCCTCAACGGAATAGCCCTTTGGGCATACATCTTTGCTTTCTTCATTGTGCTCGTCTCCATGGTTATCTGGGTGATGGTATTCCCGCTTTCCCTCTACAGGCTCATTACCGGCAGGGAGCCAGATAGAGGTTTGCTTATTGAGGTCACAATAAAGCAGAACCTCCTTTATACGGCAGTTCTCGTTACTGTCAGGCTCATCGCGCTTCACTTATCTTACCCCAGCGGTGACGATTTAATTGGTCGGCTCTTTGCCCTTGGCAGAAGTACGAGGTTGTGGAGTTTCTCCTCAAGCTGGCGGGTCTAAACTTCCTCTTTGGCCTTGTGGGTCTCTACGGGTCGAAGAAGAGTAGAGTAATGACTGCGTTAGCGCTTGCACTGATCGTCGTCGCCCAGCTGTGGATTACGTGGAAGATGTTTGCCGGCAATCTTTAAATATTTCGTGTGTGCATGCACTTATAGGTGAGGGGATTTGGGAAAGACGATAACCATAGCCGATGACGTTTACTATGAGCTCGTGAAGATGAAGGGTAACAAGAGCTTTTCCGAGATACTGCGGGAGCTTATAGGCAAAAAAAAGAAGGGCAACCTTGACGTGCTCATGATAGCTTTTGGAACGAGAACCCCCGAAGAGCTTGAAGAGCTCAAGAAGGAATTGAAGGAGGTCGAAGAATGGATGGACTCCTGGACACCAGCGTGGTAATCGAGCTCTTCGGCGGGAACGGAAAGATTGTGGAAGAGCTCTATCAAGAAGGGAACAGGGAATATCATTTACCAACGATTGTCATTTTTGAACTTCACTGTGGTCATCTCAAAGAGAGGGAGGAACTAATGCTTGAGATGATGCCCAAGGTTGAATTCGATGAAAACTCCGCAAAGGTAGCGGGAGCGATTTTCAGAGACCTCATGAAGAAAGGAAAACGACCTCCCCTGAAAGACCTTCTCATAGCTTCCACTGCCATAGCCAACAACGCAACGCTCTACACCTGCGATGAGGGCTTCAAGCGCTTCGAGGAGTACGGATTGAAGGTGAAAATTTTGGAAAAGTGATGTGACTGAATGGAAAAGGAAAAGCAAAAGCCCAACCAGTGCAATCAGGCTCTATGACCCTCTCAGGATTAGCTTAATCACTGGGTCGGCCAATCTGTACTCCCCGTTCTCCTCCTCAATCCACCCCATCTTCTTCAGGTTCTTGAGAAGTTCGTATAACCGTGGTTCGGGAGTTCTCATACCCTTCACGGCGAGGTAGTCTCTTATCAGGCTCCACCTGTTGTAGCCGAGGGCTATCGCCCGTAAAATCTCAGTGTACCTCCTGCTCCTCCTTTCAAGCTCCTCCAGCTCACCGAACAGCAGGCCCTTTGCAACGTTGAGCGTTGCTTCCATCGCCTTTTCGAAGTCTCTCGTTTCAAGGTATTTCACGCCGAAGAGGACGAGCCAGCCAGGGATTCCGTCAATGATTGATACGGCGCGGTTTATGGTGTCGTCATCCACATCGAGGCCGGCTTCTCTAAAGCCTGTTCTCAGGAACTCCTTTGAGGTTTTTTCGTCGAAGGGCCTGACGTAGATTTCGCCCCCGACCCTGCCGTAAAGCGGGCTCTCGTAGTCGTCTATGCCAAGAAAGTCATGGAGCAGGCCAACTTCCGAGCCGGTTAAGATAATCCTGAGGTTTGGCAGAGTGTCGTAGGTGTGGGCAAACAAAGCCAAAAGCTCCTTCCCGCCCCGTGAGCCGTAGAAGCGCAGGTACTGGGCCTCGTCAAAGGCTATTATGAGCCTCCCCGTTTTCTCGCCGACTTCGTTCAGCCCCCTGAAGACCTCCCTCAGCGAGGCCTCTTCCGGTTCTATCTCAAGAAACCGGAGGTTCAGCTTTACCCTGAACCGGGCAAGGGTTCTCTGAAGGGGTCCCCTTTTCGACTGAATTTCTCTTATGAGGTCATCTTTCGTTATGTGCCCGCTCTCGGCGTAGAGCTCCCTGCAGTCTATCAGAATCCCGGGGTTCTCGTTGAGGTAAGCCCTGAGTATCGAGCTCTTGCCCACGCGCCTTATTCCGAGAAGGAGAGTCAGAGGATACCTCTCAACGCTTTTCTCAAGGTCCTTGAACTCCTTTTCCCTGTCGAAAATATCCTCTCTCCTCTCCTTCGGTCTGAGGTCAAACAGCACTTACGCCACCGTAAGTAACTTATGGGGGCATAAGTTATAAGGGTTTCGAAAGGATTAGTTAACTTCTACGCGCCAAGAAAAGTTGAAAAACTGACGGTTCCCCTACTTCTAACCATAATCGTTGCCCAGCCCTGGGTGGTGTGGAGGCTGGGGTTTTTGGATGAGGGGAAACGTTAAGTAAGCGAGAGATCAATTTTTGACATGACAGAGGATGAGAAACGCACTTCCAAGCGGAAGAAGGAGAAGAAAGGTAACATTGACGTTCTGATGATTGCGTTTGGAAGTATGGCCTGGGAAGAAGTTGAGGAACTCAGAAAAACGCTGAAAGAAGTTGAGGAGTGGATGAATGAGTGGAGCCCTCAACATAAGTGCTAGACGTATTTGGCGATTTCTGTAATCTTGTCCGTTAGGTATTTTTCAAATGCCTTTTTGTTTAATACGATGAAAGGTGCAGCATCTGGCCGTGTAACTAGCCGTGAAGTGATTCCAAGTCTGTTCATATCTGCCAACACCTCGGCTACTGCTGTCTCAGGGAGTTCTAATATCTGTAGGAGTTCCTCATAGGTTCTCCGGGCAGTTTGTGCATGCACTATTTCGGAAACTCTAGCAATCACATAATAAGCACTCAGCTTTTGGGCGTAATATGCTAACTGTGGTGGCTCTTTCGTGCGCGAGATAAAGAACTCAAAGAGCTCTCTGGGAGCTTTATAAACTTCCTCAATGGGGTGCCATCTTGAGTCATACAGGTAATCCTTTATTGCAAGTCCAAATCTTTCTAGTTCTTCAAAGAGGCTAAGCGCAAAGTCTCTTAGTGTTGTATACGCTACAAACTTTGTGAATAGTGCTATGGATGGGGAGGTAAGACGAATGTATGAGCTTCTTCCTATATAGATTGATTTCATGATTTTCAGTGGATTTTTCTCATAGGGTTCTGGTTTGTATAGTACTCCGTCGTAGAGTTTCCTCATTGGATTTATTGGATAGCTTATGTAAAAGTCATCTTGGCCTGGATACCTTGTTGATAATGAACCCATCAAGACAATCCATATCTGGGAGCCATAATTTTGAATGAGCCTGCCAAGTTCGTCCTGATATTTACTGATTGTTTTAGTAACAATTGCGTGACCTGCTTCTCTCCCCCGTTCGTTCGGGAATAACACCAACTTTCTGCTGTATCCAGTTCCGACTCGTTGAGTGTTAACAAGTTGTAGTTTCTCAAGGATTGCTAACACTTCCGGTGGAATGTTTACAGTTTGATATTCCCCAGGCATCCTTGCCGCAGGGTTATATCCCACTCGTTTTTCCGCTTGGAGTTCCCCCGAAATGTAGACTCTTCTCAGTGCATCAAACACGTCTTTCTCGTACATCTCCAAGCCAATGTCATAGAGTTCATCTCGTATCTCTTGGAGGATGGAAGAGGCTATGTTTTCTATCTCAATCTCTGGTTCTTGTTGGAGTCCCCCTCTAAAATACGGGTGAGTTGGAGGTATTCTTAGGTCCCGGCGAAGCTCATGTTCAAAGGAAGTCGGATCGAGAACCTTTACAATTTCTCCATCAACCAAAATTTTATCCACGTGTTTTGAAGGGCGAAGGACGATAATGTATTTGTATGTGTACCCATTCATTACCAGCTTCTTGGCATCTCTGGCGACATCCCCGCTGTCTACAATCTCCACTCCTATTGTTATATGGCCCTTTTTACCGACGACGTCGGTTCTTCCGTATCCTCCTTCTGGGATTCTCGCAGGTGTTTCTTCTTGAGCCGTGAATCCATAGAATCGAAGAATCTGCACAACGTCTTTTTGTATTAAGTTATGGTCAGAAAATGTCCATTCAGTCATAGCTGTCACCGTAATTGATGTCTGAGAATTTAATTTTAACTTTTACGATTAAAATGGTGAAACAAGTGAAGGCTGAAATAAAAAAATTCCTCACTCCACCTTCTCAATCCCTATCTTCGCCTGCACTTCGGGCCACTCGACGACGAATCCCTTCGCCTCTCCGAAGACCACCTCGGTTGCCCTCGTCTCCTTCTTTATGTAGTCGAGGTTCTCCTCGAGCAGTTCGCGGTTCTCGTCGGTGGTCTCGATGGTGACGGCAATTCTGTCGTTGACGTCCAAATCAAGGCGCTTGCGCATCTCCTGTATCCTCCTGACGAACTCTCTGGCGAGGCCCTCGGCGAGGAGCTCCCTCGTGAGGGTCTTGTCCACGAAGACCCTTCCTCCCTCGAACTCCTCGCTGACGAAGAAGTCGGGCAGTTTCTCCTCGATGGTCAGGTGCTCCCTCGTGAGGTGGAAGGTCTTTCCTTCGAGTTCAACGTCCATCTCACCCTTCTCGTAGAGTTCCCTTCCGTGCTCGTTTATCCAGTCTATCACGAGTTTTGCGTCGCCCTTGAACTCCGGCCCGACCTTGGCGAAGTTGGGCTTGATGACGAGCTCGCGCTCGACCTTTCCGACGACCACTTCTTTGGCGTTGAGCTGGTCGCGCAGGATTCTGTTGAGCCTCTCAACGGCCTTCTTCACGGTCTCGTCCTCGGTCTCGACGATTATCCTCCTGACCGGGTAGCGGAGCTTTATCTTGGCCCTCTGCCTCGCTGAAGAGCCAGCCTCGACTATCTTCCTTACCGCCTCCATCTCGCGCTCAAGCTCCTCGTCTATGGCTTCCTCGTCGGGCTTTGGCCAGTCGAGCATGTGGACGCTTTCCACGCCGAGGAACGGCCTGAGCATGTTCTGGTATATCTCCTCGGCTATGTAGGGCGTGAACGGGGCCATCAGCCTCAGCAGGACGTCGAAGACCTTCCAGACGGTGTAGTAGGCCGCCAACTTGTCCGGGTCGTCGCCCTCGACCCACATGCGCTTCCTGATTAAGCGAACGTACCACCTGCTCAGGTCCTCGACGACGAAGTTGTAAATGGCTCTCGTCGCTTTCGTCAGCCTGAAGGTCTCTATACCCTCTTCGACGTCCTTTATGAGCCCGTTGACCCTGCTGAGTATCCACCTGTCTTCCTCGCGGAACGGAAGCTCCTCTGGCTTGAGCTTCGTCGGGTCAAAGTTGTCGAGGCTCATGTATGTGGCGCTGAGCACGTAAACGTTCCAGAGTATGTTGAGCATTCTCTTGACCTGAGCCAGGCCCTTCCAGCTGAAGCGGAGGTTCTCCCAGGGGTTGGTGGCCCAGAGCATGTAGAACCTGAATGGGTCCCTTCCCTCCTTCTGGACGACCTCCTCGGGCCTTATGATGTTGCCGAGGCTCTTGCTCATCTTGTCTCCCTTCTCATCGAGGACGTAGCCGTGCATGGCCACCTTCCTGTACGGCACGGTGTCGAAGGCTATGACGCTCGCGGCCTGCTGGGAGTAGAACCACTTGGTGACCTGGTCTTCGCCCTCGACTATGAAGTCGGCCGGCCAGAGCTTCTCAAAGAGCTCCTTGTTGCGTGGGTAGTCGAGCGACGCCCAGCTCGCTATTCCGCTGTCGAACCACACATCAACGACGTCTTTAACGCGCCTCATTTCCTTGCCGTTGACCTTTATGATGAAGGCATCGACGTAGGGCCTGTGCAAATCTTCTGGGCCAAGCTTCTCCTCTATGACCCTGAGCTTCTCGTTGTAGTCCTCCGGAAGTTCTATCCTCTCGCCGTTAACCTCTATGGCCACAGAAAGTCTTACAAGCTCCTCAAAGCTTCCAACGACGTATATCTCGCCGTCCTCGCTCTGCCATATCGGGAGCGGTATTCCCCAGTACCTCTGCCTGCTTATGACCCAGTCGCCCGAGTTCATGACGCCGTTGTCGTACCTTACTTTGACCCACTCGGGATACCACGTAACCTTCTCGTCGTTCTCCTTGATTATCTTGTCCTTCACCTTGCTGACCTTGAGGAACCACTGGTCGGTCGCCCTGAAAATCAGCGGGGTCTTACAGCGCCAGCAGTGCGGGTACTTGTGCTCTATCGTTCCGGCCTTCACGAGGTAGCCCTTCTCCTTTAGGTGCTCTATTATCTCCGGGTCGGCGTCCTTGACGTAGACGCCCTTCCACCTGCCCTCGGTGTAGCGACCCTGGTCGTTGACCGGGCTGTAAACAGGCAGACCGTACTTCTGCCCGACCTCGAAGTCCTCCTCACCGTGGCCCGGCGCGGTGTGAACCAGTCCGGTACCGTCCTCAAGCGTAACGTGCTCGCCGAGGATTACGCGGTGCGCCCACTCGTACTTCTCGCGGAACTCCCTCTGCCTCGGGTACTCGTCGAGAAGGACGTGAACGTATCTCACTCCCTCAAGCTCCTCGCCCTTGAACTCCTCGACCACCTCGCCCCTGACCCCAACCTCAGCAAGAACGCGCTCGACGAGAGCCTTCGCGATTATCCAGTACTCCTCGCCGTTCTCGGTCTCGACCCTAACCCTCGCGTAGTCGTACTCGGGGTGAACGGTAACGGCTAAGTTGGCCGGGAGCGTCCACGGTGTGGTAGTCCAGATGAGGAGATACTCGTTCTCCTTGCCCTCGACCGGGAACTTGACGTAGATGCTCGGGTCCTTCCTGACCTTGTACTCACCGCGAACCTCGTGCTCGGCCAGAGCGGTCTCACAGCGCGGGCACCAGTGGAGGACGCGCTTGTCCTTCTCCAAAAGCCCCTTCTCCCAGGCCTTCTTGAGCGTGAACCAGCCGGACTCTATGTACTCGTTCTTTATGGTCATGTAGGGATTGTCCCAGTCCATCCAGATTCCGAGCATCTTGAACTGCTCGGTCATTATCTTCAGGTTGTTGAGGGCGAACTCCTTACACTTCTTGATGAAGTTGTCAACACCTATCTCGGTCTCGATGTCCTTCTTGGTTTTGAGCCCGAGGGCCTGCTCGACCTTGACCTCTATCGGCAGGCCGTGCATGTCGAAGCCCGGCTGTCTCCTAACGTTGTAGCCCTGCATGGTCCTGAAGCGGATTATCATGTCCTTGATTATCTTGTTCCAGGCCGTTCCGAGGTGTATCGCACCGCTCACATAGGGTGGTCCGTCGAGGAAGTAGTACTTCGGGCCGTTCGCCCTGCTGGCCTTGACCTTCTCGTAGGTGTTGTTCTCTTTCCAGAACGCCTCTATCTTTTCCTCAAGCTTGCCTGGGTTGTATTCTCTAAACTCTGGCTCCTTAATCATCCCAGAACCCTCCAGAAGTGATAGTTACGGCTAACCCAGAAGAGGGCTTAAGCCTCGAAACGGGCGGAGCGAAGGATAAAACACTCCCCCCTCATGGGTATCGGGCCAGAATTGGGAAGCGAGCTTATAAGGTTTTCTACCAACTGGCTTCGGTGGTGGTATGAGAATCGCGGTCGGCTCAACCAACCCAACGAAGGTCAAAGCCGTTGAGAACGTGATGAGACGGATTTATGGCGACGTTGAGGTCTTTGGCGTTGAAGTGGACAGCGGCGTTTCAGACCAGCCTATCGGTCTGGAGGAGACAACGCGGGGAGCAGTTAACAGGGCAAAACAGGCCTTGGAGAAGACCGGTGCCGACCTCGGCGTGGGAATCGAGGCGGGGATATACCCGTTCCCAAAAACGCTGACGGGCTACCTCGATATTCAGGTCTGCGCGGTGGCGAGCCCAGATGGGATGATAACCGTCGGCCACGGGCCGGGCTTTGAGTACCCGCCGGTCGTCATCGAGAAAGTCCTCAATGAGGGCGTTGAAGTGGGAATCGCTATGGGCGAGCTCGTCAAAGACCCTGAGCTCAAGAAGAAAATCGGCGCGATAGGCGTCCTGAGCAAAGGGTTGCTCACGAGAACGGAACTCAACGAGATTGCAGTCCTGATGGCGATGATACCGAGGCTGAACCGTGAGCTCTATTTCGAGAAGGAATAACGGGAGTGTACCCTCCCCGACCGTCCCCCGCTCATTCATCACGGGGGTGTGAGAGGGGAGGGCGGTTACGGTTAGGCTTTCGGGTTTTAAGATTTTATGGAGTTTTAGCCAAGCACTGTCAACGGTAGAGTTTTATAATCCGTCGCGGATAAAAGAATGGGGAGAGTTATGGCGTCTGATGTAAGGGCGATTGAGTTAATGCTTAAGACCGACGAAGAAGCCAGGCGTTCGGTTAGTGAATGGATTGTCCAGCTCGCGAGGAAAATTCATGAGAAGCCCGAGGACATAGTGTGGTTTTTTGAGATGAAACGACTGATGAGGGAAGTTGAAAGGCTGGCCACTACCGTTACTGATGAAGAGCTTGAAAAGTGGGAACGTGAACTGGAGGAGGAGCATGTTGGGATAGATTACAACCTTGAGGAACTTATGAAGATAGGTGAGCGGAGCTTTAAGAAGTTTAAACGCATCGAGGTGAAGTTGAGAGAGTTAGGAGTTGTTTGAGATGGCGGGTAAAATCAAAGTTGTGTTAGATACATCCGTCCTTATTAGTGCGTTGAAGTCTAAGGACCTTCCAAAATCTCCAGCGTGGCATATATTAAAGGCCCTTCAAAGGGGCTATATCGTAAATTTTGTCTCAGATGAAATCATCGAGGAAATGAAAACTCAGGTTCTCGGCATCGGTATGGAAACGGGGTTTACGAGACGTGCATTGCGGATTTTGGCGATGGTTATTAAAAACAGTGTCATGGTTCGTCCTCGGCGAAAGTTCTCCGATGACCATGAGTTCCTAAAGAACCTGGGGGACCCGAATGACGCTAAGTTCTTTGACGTGGCCTACGCCAAGAAAGTGGATTATATTATCTCGGAAAACACGAAGCACATCGTCCAGATGAGGGATGAAGCCACCAAAACTTATCGTTTTGATGGAAGAAAAGTTAAAATCCTGAGGGCGGGAGAATTTGTAAGAGAAGCCTTACGATGAAGCTTTCTCCTCGACCTGTCTCTCCTCCTCGGGCTCGCCCCTTCTCCTGCTCTCGTTCTTGATGACCTGAATGACGTAGTCGATGAACTTCCTGACCTCCTCAAGGTCTTCCTCGGGGATGTCCTGGATTTTCTTGTTCTTGGTCTTGTACGTCAGCAGTTTAAGGAGCGCGAGCCTTCCGAGGGCCGTCTTGGTGCTTATCTCTCCGTTCTTCCAGTCGCGCCATATGGCGTTTGCTATGCCGTAGAACTCCGGGATGCTGTCAAGCCCGGGATCGTCAACGTCTATGACTTCCTTTCCCAAGTACTTGTAGCGCTTCTCCTTTTCTTCCTTTGAGAACTCTCTGGTCTTCTTCTTGATGTAAGCGTGCACCATGGCAACCACCTCCGGAAAATGGTTCGCTCTGATAATTTATTAACCTTTTGTTTCCAAATCTCTCTACCGGTGGTTCCGTATCTCGTTCCAAACGCCTGCCATGATTAAAGCCGCACCGAGGTAGCCCTTGAGGCTCAGGACTTCTCCTATCGTCAGAAAGGCCGATATGTGGCCGAATATCGGCTCGGCAGAGTATATCAGCGCCGCTTTATGGGCCTTCGTGTTCCTCTGGTGCTTCACCTGGAGTGTGAACGCTATAACGGTAGCGAATACCGAGGTGTATAAGATGCCGAGCCAGGGGAGGGGGTTCTTTGGAAGTACGAAAGGTTCAAAGATGAGGGCAAACGCCAGCGAGAGGACGAAGTTCCAGAATATCTGCCAGAATGCCAGGCTGAGGTAGTCTTTCTCCCCGAACTTCTGGATGAGAACTATCTGGAAGGCGAAGCTGAGGGCGCAGAACACTGTGAGCAGGTCGCCGTAGTTGAAGTCCAGGCTCGCCCCTGAAATCAGGTAGAGACCTGCCAGGGCCACCGCCAGCGAGATTACATCCCGTGGCTTGAGCCTATCTCTGAGAATGAAATACGCTATGAACGGTGTAAAGACGACGTAGAGCGAAGTGATGAAGGCTGAATTCGAGGCTGTAGTGTATTTGAGGCCCACTATCTGGAACCCGTGGCCGAAGAACAGAGTGAGCCCAACGATAAACCCCTCCTTGAGTGTCTCCTTCTTCAAGACCTTTGACCTGAAAACGAGGAGCATCAGGAGGGACGCCAGACCGAAGCGGTAAGCTAGAAAGAGTATCGGCGGGAGGTAGTCAAGGCTAACCTTCATCGCGGGGAATGTAAAGCCCCATATCGCCGTGATGCCGAGGAGTATGAGCTCCGAGCGGTTCATCGCGTTCGTTACTGTCCCTGTGTGTTTATAAACTATTTCATCGAAGAAGACAATTCAGATGAATATTGGGTCGTTAAGGCAGGAGAAGCTGAGGAAATCAAAAAGCGCCTGAGTCTTTAACCTTTTCTTTTAAACCTCTGGTTTTGGTGGCCTTTTTAAGGCATTACTGCCAAAGTAATAACGGTGATGTTATGGTCGAGTATAAGGACATGGTTCTAAAGGTTGTTGGAGAGAGGCTCTCCCCGACCAAGATGAAGGTCAAGGCCGGAGATTTTGAGATAGTGATGGACAAGCTCGGTGGAGAGGCTCCTAGCCCAATAGACTACGTTCTTGCCGCCCTCGCCGGCTGTATAAACATAGTTGCCACCCTTGTTGCCAAGGACATGGGGATAAACATCGAAGACCTGAGCGTTGAGGTCGAGGGCGTCTTCAACCCCGGGAAGCTCTACGGCAAGGGGGACCAGAGGGCCGGATACAAGGAGATAAGGGTCAAGGTTAAGGTGAAGACCGACGCGGACGAGGAGACCCTCAAGAAGTGGCTTGAGCAGGTCGAGGAGCGCTGTCCGGTCAGCGACAACCTGGCCAACCCGACCCCCGTAAAAGTCGAGTTCGAGAAGTGCTGAAGGTTCCAGCTCTCCTTCTTTTGTATTCCTCTTGGGTAGCTTGAAAAGTTTGAGTGCGGTTTATTGAACTGACCTCCTCCCCGCCCTAAAGGGCGAGGGTTCCAACGAGTTAACCCCTCGCCAGTGATGGGGAGGTTTGAGGGGTTCTCATTAGGGCAACCCTTGAAAAGGGTTCTTCGAACCCCTCGGGGAGGGTCTTCCCCCCGTTACCCCTCCTCTGAGCATAAAGCCCGCCCAGATTCGGGGTTATGGTTTTCACAACCTTCTTCAAAATGTTGAAAGCACCAACTAAATCCGCGTTAAAAACAAGCCCCGTTGCGGGACACTTAAACAAACCCCTAACAAACCTCGCCCCCTCGTGAGGCTTCCCGCAGACAGGGCAAACCTTAGAAGTGAAAGCCTCACCAACAATCAAAACCTCAATACCATACTCTTCCGCAACTTCCCTAAGACGCTTAATAACCGTATTGAACCGCCACACGTGGGAGAGGAGGAAGTTCTGCCTTTTGCCCCTATCAGAATTCCGAGCTATGCTCTTAGGATAACCAACGACAATTTTAGAAACTCCCAACTCGTAGAGCTTTCTAACCGTTCCTCTTACGGCAGTGTTAATGTAGTGTTTAGCCTGAAGTTTCGCTTTATCGTGCATTCTCCTGAGTTTTCTACTCGCTTTAGCTCCACTCTTGTTGAGTTTTGACTGGTAGTCAGCAATTTTTCTCCTCCAGTAGAAGTCAATGCTTTTAAGCGGTCTTCCATTGACCAGGAAACTCTCGCCATTCTCCACGTAAACGGCCATGAGATTGTTCACTCCCAGGTCAATGCCCGCTGAAAGGCTCCCTTGTGGCGTTCTTGGAACGCTTACCCATTCCCCACCCTCAAGTTTTTCCTCGACAGTAAGGCTAACGTGAGCATACCATTTCCGCTTAACGGGGTCGTAGGTTATCTCTAACCGCCCCTGCTTGCCCTTCAGGTGAATTCTTCCCTTAAACTGGACTTCAAGGCGTTTAAACTTGCCAAGGCCTTTGAAGATTAGTTTGTTCCCTTCAACCTTGTACTGGTCGTTCCTGAGAACGATTAAGGGTTTCCTCCTCCCGTCTTCTTTGAGGTAGAGTGGAGGTTTTGGTTTGAGCCAAGAGGGGAGTTCTCCATTCCTCTTCTTCCTCAGGAGTGAGAAGAAACTCCGCCAGGCTTCAGCGTTTTTTCTCGCTATCTGCTGAACCGTGGCAGAACCGATTTCTCGTTTAAACTCTTCGTAAACGGTTTTTTCAGTTGAATTGAAGTCCACGATTTTGTGTTGGAAGAATTCTTGTCGCCTCAAGTAGTTTACTCGGTTCCAGGCTTTGGCTCCTGAATCGGCTAACTGGTGGAGGATTTTTGCTTGTTCTTTAGAGGGCTGGAGTTTTACTGTTACTGAGCGCTTCATATCAAGGCATGGTATAAATTTTAGGCTTTAAAATAGTTTTGCCTTCCTGCCTAAAGGCCGGTTGGGTGGTTTACTGCATCCCCGCCGTGAACGGCGAGGCTTTCAAAAGAAAAATGTAAGTTCCGGGTTGCTTTCTCACTCGCCAGGCCCATTGACACATGACATGTTCATAGCCAGGAGCATCTCGACGTAGCCTGATTCGAGGTTTTTCTTTATTTTGTCCGCCAGCTCCCTGAACTCCTCAACTGTGAGCGGCCTCTTGGTTTTGAGCCACTTAATCTTGCCATCGTTCTTGTCGAGGACTACCACCTCTTCTTCAGTTATGAGCGGGACGTAGTTCATCTTCACCCCGTACAGCTCCTCGGCAAAGGCCAGCTTCGCCCTCAGAAGCTCAAGGTAGTTGGCAAGGTCTTCCCCCAGAATCTTCCTGAACTCGCGCTCCATCTTTCCACCGCTGAAATTTCAATGCACAGGTTTATTAATCTATCGGGCACATCTGTGTAAAAATGCCCTTTAATTTTTCCGAAACTGAGATAAGGCCGAGGGATGTATCACCACAGGTGAGACAATGAAGATGAAGTATGCCCACCACTTCCACGCATACCAGCCTGGTGACATAGTTTACGTTAAAGATGGAGACGGCTCCGGGCCGATAGAGTATGAGGAAAGAAAGAGCCCCGTAGCGATAAAAATCCGGGGGGAGGAAGTTAAGGGTGAGAACTGGACGAGGGCGATGCTCTACTCCTATGAGCACATAGCGGACACGCTCTCGCGCATGAAGGGCATCAGCGTTGACATAGAGCCCTTCACGTTCCTTATGCTCCTCCACTACCATAAGAGCGCCTTCGAAGACGCCGTTGAGCTTCTGGGGAAGTTTGACGCTGTTCCAACGACCCCGTTCCACCCGATAGTCCCCCACTTTGACGAGTTCGAGCAGAGAATCCTCGCGAGAGTTTCATTCGACTTCTACGCCCCCCTTATTGGAAACGAACCTGTAATCGGCTACTGGCTCCCCGAGGCGGTCATAACACGCCGCAGTGCCGAGCTCATCGAGTCCTCAACCGACAGGAAGCTTGTGTTCCTCCTCGACGAAAGGCAACTCCTCTACGACTTCCCCCAGGCCAAGCACTCCTGCAACCGCTACGGCAACTCCTTTGTCTTCGGGAGGGAGTGGAGCATAAGCGACGCCTTCGCCTTCAACACCCTCGACGTCCCCGGCCTGGTTTCGGCCACCCTCGCCCTCAGGGATGGGCACAAGGAGAAGCTCGGCGTCCCCTATTTGGTCTTCACCGCGAGCGACCTTGAGAGCCTCCTCGGGAACCCCGCCCAGCTCGACCGCTTCACCGCCTGGATGGAGGGACTTGAGAGGAACGGCGTCGAACGGGTCTCGGCAATGGAGTTCGTGAGGAAGAAGCTCACCGGGGGGTTCAAGCGCTTGGACGGCGAGTGCTCCTTTGAGATGGGCGTCAAGGACTACTCAAGCTGGAGCGACTACTTTGACCTGAGCACGGACGGCAAGACGAGCGACTGCCGGTGGCTTGGATACAGGAGGGCAGACGGAAAGGTCTTCGCGAGAGAAGTGAACGGCAGGAAAATCTCTCAGCTCTGGAAGGTCGCCTTCACACGCCTCTTCGAGGAGCTGAACAGGGTGGTGAGGCGGGGAGTCTTGAAGGGCCTCGAAGGGCTTGGGGCCAACGCTGAGGAGTTCCTCGTCCGCTACGCTAGGGTATTCTTTAGGGACTACTACGATTACTTCGGCATGGATACTTCGCTCGACTACGTGCTTGAGCCTGCTGGCGGAGACAGAAATGCCCTGAAGCTCGGAAGGGTTTACTACCTCATGCTCCTCGCAAACCACTCCTGCCCGCGCTTCTGGGAGAACCTCGACACCCGCGTCGCCTTCGGCAACGTCGCGGTAATGACGAAGGCTTTAATAGAACTCATAGACTACTTTGACGGGGATGAGCTCCAGAACCTCTTCGTGGAAGCCTACCTGAAGCTACTCAACTTTGAGAGCCTATATCACATCTGGAACTTCGGGGCGATGCCTTCCCTGGAGGGCTGGGAGACGAGTGAAGACGCCTGGAGGGACGCTCTTAGACCGGAAGTCCCCAACAGCGGCTACAACGTGGTGACGAGGGCCGCTCTATACGTCGGCAGGCGCGACCTTGGGGGCGAACTGAGGGCACTCATTGAGGGCTATAACCTCGACTGGGCAGTGGCTGATACCGGCCACATACCGGGCGAGAGGCACGGCCACTGGGAGAACCAGGAGTGGTGCGAGCACAGGAGATGAGCCTTGTGTTATCTCCTCTTTCCAATCCTGTGGAGGTGGCGGTGTTGGAGGAGAAGAAAAAGGAGTGCCCCGAAGAAGTGCCCTCCGACTGCATTTCCCTGCTGACGAAGCTCGGTGGAGAGGATTGCTTGAAGCTCAAGCGTATACTGGAAGACATTAAAGAAAAGATGGCGAGGAAAGAAACCCTACTGCTGGCCCTTCAGGTTCCACTTCTCTCTGCTCAGGAAGAGATATGCGTCCTCCTCCAGCTCCTTGGGAACGTAGTCTAGCAGGATTTTTGCGTTTTTTATATCTTCCCTCACGTTCTTTCCCAGCGCGACCTGGTTCTTCTCTATGAGCTCCAAGATGACGTCAATGATGTTCTCCTTAACTCTCTTCTCAGCGTAGAGTCTCTTGCCGATGACCCACACCTTCTCGTTCTTCCTGTAGAAGTCCCAGCCCCTCTCGGTGAAGAACTCCGGCCCGGGCTTTATCGTGACCTTCTCCCTTTCTCTCCTGTCCACCTCAAGCATCACGAACGCCTCCCCGGCCCTGTGCCCGGCGTCCCAGCCGAGGACTCTGAACCCTTCCCTTGATAGAGCCCTCTCAAAGCCCCTGGCGCTCCTCTCCAGCTGTGGGAGGAGGACGTCATCAACGAGGTCTGGCTTTGGAAACATTATGGTAACGAGGTGGGTTCCCTTCCTTCTGAGCTCTTCTAGATAGTTCCCCGTTTTCTGAGTTTTTCCAAAAAAGAACTCTTCAGAGGGGTTTTCCAGGAACTGGTGCGCCTTGAAGTAGAAGATTCCGTAGCGCTCCCAGCTCAGGTTGGCTGAAACGTTCCGCCTCGGGTCGACGGGGTCTATAACTATCAGCGGTTTATCCTCCTCGGTCTCCCTCTTCACGGTCTTTAGCGCTATCTCTGGCTCCTTCTTCAGCCAGTTCTCGGGGTCTATTACCTTCTGCCTCAGCATGAAATCCGCTTTCTCCAGGACGTCCAGGAACGAGCCGTACTTGATGATGAGTATTTCGGCCAGGTAGCCGGAGAAGCCCCTCACATAAATCTCGCTCCCGTAGGCGTTTATCCCCTTGAGGAAGCGCTTCAAGAGCCTGACCTCGTCGTTCCTGCCGCTGAGGTTCTCAAGGGCCCACTTCGTGTGGAGTATCGAGCGGTCAACGGCCGTCCTAACCTCTTTCCAGCTTCTGACGTCGTAGCAGGGCACGAGGTCAACGCTCACACCCTTATATTTGGCCCTCACGTAGGGGTGCTCAGCGTAGGCCACTTCATAGCCGTCAAGGCCTTCAGCAATGGCCTTTCCGAGCTCAAGGCCCCTCTCTCTAAGCTCTTCGAGGGGGGTATCGAGGGGAAAAGCAAGGAAAAGGTCAACGTCGTGGTCTCCGGCCAGATAAGTATCCTTGGCTAGGGAGCCAACGAAGTAGGGCTTGACGTCGAGGCCCAGCCTTTCGATTGCTTCTTTTGCGATTTTCCCTAATTCTCTCACCAGCCCTTCAACAAAGGCCCTCTCTTCCTCCGTTGGGCGGATTCTCTGGAGGACTTGCCCTATCACTGCCTTGACGTCCATTTCAACACCTCACTCCGCCAGCTCGAACCTCGCGACGGTCTCGTAGATGGGGCCCTTTGGGGTCAGTGTGCTCTTCTTCAGCTCTATTGCCTCAACCTCAAACTCGCCGAAGTCCTCGTTGGCAAGGTCTTTGAGCGCCATCGCCAGTTCAACCTTATCGCGAACGAACTTGACGCGCCCGATTGTTATGTGGGCCACGAAGTCTTTGTCCTTCTTGAAGCCGAGCCTCCTCATCTCGCGCTCTACGTCATTGGCTATCGCCTTAATGCCTTCGTCGTTCTCGATTCCGGCCCATATTACCCTAACGTAGTTCGGGTTCGGGAAGACGCCGATGCCCTTAACGCGAACGCGGTGCTTTTTGTGCTTCCTCGCTATCTCCTCCAGGGCCTTCTTAACCTCTTCCGCCGTTACCTCGTCAATCTCGCCGAGGAACTTGAGCGTGACGTGGAAGTTCTCCCTCTCGACGAACTTTATTTTCGCTGCTTTGTTTCCAATCCTCTCCTGAGCCTTAATGAGGTTATCCCTCACCTTGTCGCTAACATCAATAGCTATGAACGCCCTCATACCACCACCGAGAAAAGTTGGAGGATGGGTTAAAGAGGGTTTCGAATGACCTGTTCACAGTTCCCCGGAGCGTCACGGCTCGCGTTTAGCCAACATCAGAGCGGTTCCAATTAGTATTGCGATTAAAAGGACGACACTGAAGTATTCCTGGCCGTCCCGCTGTTTTTCGGAATGTATTTTGGGCTGACGGTTTGTTCTCTGTAGTGTCAGCACTTGCAGGGGAGCGTCGGGAGTACTGAACTTCGTGGGGTGGATTTCCACTTTGACAGGTATTTCTCTGAAAGGGATTCCTACTGTGTAGCACTTTTCTGTTCCTTCACTTTGGTTGAGAGGGATTGTGAGTAGTGTCCAGTTCGAGAGTATGAGTGCTGAGTCATTAACGATTCCTGTAACCTTCCCCGAAACGTTGAGGTATATAGGGAAAGTTCCATCAGTATCAAGGACAAAAGTTCCGGTGGTGGTTCCAAGAACGCAAATCTTTTTGTTGCAAGATAAGCCCAGTACTTTCATGCTCCAAAAGTCGTCCCAGTCCTTCTCGTGGGGGCAGGTGTAGGAGTTGAACCACTCGATTCTGCCCTCTGTGGATACCTTCAGAACGAAGTAGTTGGCTATCCACGGCGCGTCGCTTCCACCCCCGTAGACCCCTGCGATGACCGCGTGCTCTCCGGAGCGGAACGCTCCATCAACCCTATCGTAATAGTCTGTGTTGAGAACCTTTGTCCATAGCAGGCTCCCGTTCAACGAAACCGCCCCGATGAGGATATGGGACTTTGGGTCTCCTGGAAAGCTGACGGTTCCGGTTACGATGAGGGCATTGCCGAGGGGCACAGCATCCTCCAGGTAAATGCCAGTTCCTGGGACTGTTTCCTCGGTTCCGTTCAGGAGAAGTTGGTAGGCCCTTATAGTGGCTCCTTTTGGGTCTATAACCCCTAACAGGTTCTCGCTCACAAAAACGACACTGCCATCGGGTAGTACTCCGGCATCGTCTGCACTCATGTTTTTTGCCCAGAGGAGGCCTCCATCACCGTCAATTCTGGCGAGGACACCGCCGACGAGAGTTACTCCTTCAGGGGCAGGTGCGAGGTAAAATTTGATCCCTCCTGAAAGCTCTGCCTCCCAGAGGGCTTCCAGCTCTTCCGTAACCTTCATGAGAGTGCCGTTATCGGTTAAAACGTATATGCCGTCCCCTGAAACCACCGCATCTTCGAGCGTCCAGTCCTGGGCGAGTGCGTGGTTTGGGCAACACAACGGAAGCAGGGTTATTAAGAGAACGATGTAATGGAACCTCGGCGTGTTCCTGTTTCCCTGTTGCATAGCACTTACCCGTTTCTAAAAGTACATGTCCACGCTTATATAATTTTCCCCAAGTTTTAGTAATGAGAAATACTGCCTTTCTGGGTGATAGTGTCTTGGTGGGTTTTGATGGGTCGCCCAAAATGACCGAAGGTGGATAAAGTCTAAAGAGAAAGAGCTCATTCCCTGACAACGACCGGGAACTCCTCCCAGGGGAAGACTATCCATTTGTCCGTCCTGAAGACGTAGAAGTCGGGAACGACCTTCGTCCAGGGCTTCATACTGAGGCAGGCGACCTTAACCTCCTCTGCCCCGGCCTTCTTGACCTCCTCGATGACGACTTCGAGGGTTTTTCCGGTGTCGCTGACGTCATCCACGATGACAACCTTCTTGCCCTCCAGCGAGCCGTGGAGCGGAATCGTAACGACAGGCTTTTCCATCCTCTCGTCTATGCCCTTGTAGAACTTTACGTCTATGACCTTGAGCTCCACATCGCCCAGAACGTGGCTCAGCCTCACCGCTGGAATAAGCCCGCCCCTCGCGATTCCGACTATCACGTCGGGCATGAAGTGCTTTCTCAGTTCTTCGGCGAGCGCGAAGACGGCCCTATCAATCTGCCACCAGGTTAGGTAAACCTTGTCCATAGGAACACCTCCGAATAGCGTGAGTTCTCAACGCCGAACTTAAGCTTTGGGTGAGTGGTAGAAGTTAAAAGATAGGCCTTAAAAAACCTATTTTGGCAGGAGGATGTTAAAAGGTGCTCGGGGGAATGAAATTAGGGGGCAAAGAAAACGGAAGAAACCCTCAGCTGATGACACACTTGCTCCATCCACAGCGCGGGCAGGTGGCGCAACCGCTCTCCATCCTGAGCTCTACCAGCTCTCCGTCTTTCTCGTAGCAGACCGGGCAGTAAGCCACTCCAAGGAGCTCCTTAATCTTCTCCTCGGGAATCTCCGGTTTCTCCGCATGGTGCGGGTGCTCTGGCGTCTTTGGCGTGATGGCCTTTGCCGTGCTCAGGGAAAAGCTGAGCGTTTGTCCTATCTTCTCTTTCCCGTTGGTGCCGTTGAGTATGGCCTCGACGTTGATGAAATTGGCCAGCCAGGGCTCGGCCTCGACAACGGCTTTGAGCTTCTCGACCGCGTACCTGCTCGGTTTGGCCGGGACGCGCTTCCTCTTTTCTCCCTCGACGCTGTAGACCTGCACCGAGAGCGAGCCGTCGCGGTAGACTGTTATTCCCTTACAGCCGAGCTTGTAAGCTAAAAGGTATGCCGCTTTAACGTCCTCCACCGTTGCGTCGTTCGGCATGTTTATCGTCTTGCTCGCGCTGTCGGTGAGCCAGAGCTGTATGTTGGCCTGAGCCAGGATGTGGTCGAGCCAGTGGACGTCCATCGAGGTCACGAAGACCCTCTGCATGTCCTCTGGAATCTCCTCAAGGCCCTGCACACTTCCATAGTTGTCGCTTATCTTCTTCAGTAGCTGCTCACTCCAGAGACCGCGCTTCTTGAGCTCTGCCTCAAAGACTGGGTCAACGTAGTAGAACTCGCCGACGGTGACGCTCTTCTTGTAGACGAGGGCAAAGATTGGCTCGATTCCGCTGGAGGTGTCTGCTATCATTGAAACCGAGCCCGTCGGTGGGCAGGTGGTCACCATGCCGTTCCTGACTCCATAGCGTTTGATTTCCTCGACGAGCTCGTCCCACGGGAGCGTCCATATCTCGCGGTGGTAGAAGCCCTCGACCGGTAGCTCGCCGTCCTTGTAGGCACTCTTCTCGTAGAGCGGGAACGTTCCGCGCTTTTTGGCGGCCTCAACGCTGTACTTGTAGGCGTAGAAGGTGAGATACTCGGTGGCCTTCCTCATGAAGGCGAAGCCTTCCTCGCTGTTGTAGGGTATGCCGAGCTTGAAGAGCGCATCTGCCAGTCCCATCATTCCGACGCCTATTCTCCGGGTTAGCTTCGTGTTGTGGTCTATCTCCGGGAGCGGGAAGCGGTTGACGTCGATGGCGTTGTCGAGGTATTTAGCTACTTTCTGAATCACGTAGGCGTACTCGTCCCAGTCGAAGTAGGGCTTTCCTTCGTCGTCATACTTTACAAATTTGGCAAGGTTGATGCTCGCGAGGTTGCACGATTCGTATTCGTAAAGTGGTTCCTCTCCGCAGTTGTGGCTCAGGAAGCCGTTGCTTATGTAGCTGTGCTTCTCTGGAACGGTGAAGTCGTAAACGAGCTCTTCTCCAAGTACTTCGACACTCTCCACGGTAACGATAGGCTCGTCCCTCTTGGTCTTCTTGAGGCTGAGCTTCTCCATCTTGTAGCCTTCAAAGCCAATCTTCTCCGAGAAGAGCTTCCTGCTGTAGTTGGCTATGACGAGCTCGTGGTAACCCTCGCCTTTGTAAGTTCTCTCCTCGCCGTCTTTGGTGGTGTACCTGAACTCACTCGGGTACGGCCTTTCGTAGAGCTTGGACAGTATTCCGAAGAGCAACAGGAGGTCCTGGACTTCCCTGAGTAGCTCGCGGTCCTTGGAGGTTAGCCTTATCGCCTTGTCGTTATCAACGTAGCCATCGGCACTGAAGAGGCCACGGAGGAAAGCCGCTATCTCCCTCGGCTTTAGCCTGAAGACGATTTCGGGAACGCGCTTGTCGTTGGTTTTGACGATGCTCTCAATCCACTCGTAAGCTTTTCCTCTAACGCCGAGCTTAATCTGATTGCCGTAGCGGTGGGGCTCGGCTTTGATTCCGAAGTGTTTGACAAGTATTTCCCTGACTTTCCAGGCTGTTTCCTCTTCCTTTTCGGCATTGAAGTAGAACCATGCCCTCCTGTCGTTTGTGTTGAGGTATCCGTCTCCAATGAACCAGCCGAGAACGAAGGCTAAGTCCTCCCCTATGCTCTCGCTTCCGAAGTCATCTTCGACTTCAAAGCGCGGGAGGAGTATTTTGTCACCCGGAGTTATATCCTTAACTTCCTTCCAGCCCTCAGGGGTCATGAGTTTGTGGTCAAGTGTTGCGGTTATTTCGTATCCTTCTTTTGTCTTCACCCTCGCGACGGTCTTCCTGCCGACCTTCCAGACGTAGGCGGGAACCGCTACCGGGTCAGCAATCGTCAGCTCAGCTCCGTGAACCGTTTTGTACTCCACTCTCTCTTCTCCCGGAAGGAGAACCTCAACCGCGTAGGCGTAGGGTTCCCCTCCGTCGGTTATGCCCTCTACCGCAACAGCCTCCTTCTTTCCGCGCTCCTTCGCGAGCGTGAAGAGTTCTTCTGCTTTGATGTATCCTTCTGGGGTAAGAATCCTCGTCTCCCCGACCACACACGGGTTAGTAGCCCGTATCGGCCCTCCCTTCGCTTCCGCTAAAACGTTCCTCCTGTTGATGACGTCGAAGAATATAACTCCGGGGTCGGCCTTGCTCCAGGCCATGAACGCTAACTCCTCGAAGAGGCTCTTGGGGTCTATCTCCTTGACCTTCTCGCCGGTCCTCGGGTTCACGAGCGGGTAGCGCTTGCCCTCCTTCAGGGCTTCCCAGAAGTCCTCCCAGATGCCGACGCTGATGTTGAAGTTGCTGAGCACGTTGGTTCCAGTGTTTCTCTCCTTCGCGTGAATGAACTTCTCTATGTCGGGATGCCAGACCTCGAGGATTCCCATGTTTGCTCCGCGCCTTACGCCTCCCTGCTTGATGACGTCGCTGACTGCATCTATGAGGTGCATGAAGGAAACTGGCCCGCTGTTGGAGGTGTAAACTCCGTTTCCCGTGAGGAGGTGAACTTCCTCAACCTGGAGGTCATAGACATGGCGCTTTCCAAGGGGCTCTATCTTAGTTATCCTCGTTGGATACAGTTTTGAAAGCATTTCAAAGTACTTGACTTCCTCTTCATCGAGACCGAGTTCATCTTTAAGCTCAAGCACCTTCCTTATAAAGGCCCTGTGTGTTACCTTCGAGTTGTAAGCTAAGAGCTTGTAGTCCCTCTGTATCTTTGCCCTCATCTCCGGGTTCTTTATGCGGTATATCACGTTGAACGGGAAGGAATACTTCTTGTTCTTCCCGTTCTCTTCGAGGTTATTAATCGCTTCATTGGCTATTTCTGACAGTTTGACTGACTCTTTTAGGGTTTCAAATGCCTTGAGCTTCATGTCCCTCGTCTGAACTCTGAGTGTGTAGACGGTTCTGTGGCCGGGAGCGTTTGGGCTGTACTCCTGTATGCTTGTGACGATTCCAAGGGCCATGAAGAGGAGCTGGGCGTCCTTTATGAACTCCTTTGAAACGGACTTGAAGGCTATTCTGTAGTGCTGGTCGAGCGCGCCATCCCCATCAAAGAATCCCGCAAGGAAAGCGGCCATAACCGACGGCGGGCTCCTGAAGATGGCCTCCGGGACGCGTATGTTTTCAGATTTGTCTTTTGAAAGACTGTTTGCTTCGAGGAACCTGACTATCTTCGTTGAGGGAATGACGAGTGTTATCTTGTGGCTCTCTTCCCTCAGGAACTCCTTTGGCTCGATGCCAAAGAGCTCTTTAAAGTACCTTTTGACCTTCTCCTTTATCCCCGTTTCACTCTGGTTCAGGTAGATTTCTATCTTTGAGTTCTTCCTCTTCCCGTTCTCAAAATAGTGTCTCACGTGTCCGTCTGCGTGTATGATTCCGAGGAGATATGCGAGTTTCTCGTTGAGTATTGATGGCAGGTTCACTTCGTAGCCTTTACTCTTAAGCTCGATGTCCGTCTTCAGCTTGACGTATTCTCCACCTTTCCACTCTGGGGCAAGGATGTAGATGTAATCGCCGACGTTCAGCTCCCTCAGGGGCTTAAGGAGGGGTTTCCCGTTTTCATCAAAGACGAGGAACTTGTGGTCGTTCGTAACCTTGAGCTCGTAGCCATCCTCTGTGACGACCCTAAATACCTCCATTTCTCCGTTGTCATAGGCCTCTACAATGCTCCTAAGTCCCGCGTGGGTGATGATTTTTGGTTTCTCACCATGCACTATTTCCTCTATTGGGATGAAGCCCCTGTCTGTGAGAATCCTAGTGTCTCCCGTGAAACACGCCGCTCCAGCGGTGGAACCGACGAAATCCCCCTCCGGACGGAGTTTTGAGAAATTAAGCCCCGTACCTCCTCCCATCTTCTGTATCATGGCCACGTCGTGCGCGGCCTTCATTATGCTCTCCATGTCGTCCTCTATTGGGACAACGAAACAGGCCGAGAGCATGCCGAGGGGCCTTCCTGAGTTGATGAGGGCCGGAGTGTTGGGCATGAAAACCTGACCTGCCATCAGCCTGTAGTACTCCTCCACCTCGCTCTCGTAATCGTCGAAGGCCCCGTTCTCGAGCATGCTTAGGAACTCGTCTATCGAGACCTTCATCTTGCCCTTCTCCGCCAGCTCGCGGTAGAGGTTCACGAGCCTCTCGAAGTGGTACTTGTTAAGCTTGAAGCGCCCTATTGAGTACTTCCCGTCGAACTCCTCGAAGTGCTCTAAGTAGTACTTGACCCGGCTTAAATCCTGCTCGTGCTTTCCGTTCTTGTCGTAAACGCGCTCGTCGTAGAGTAAATCGGGGATGACCGCGAGGGTGGCGACCCTCTCAAAGAGCTCCTTCGGGCTCTCAACAATCTCCCCCTTCTCGTTCCTTATGAGGTATCTGCTCGCTAAAACGCGGAGGGCGTTGAGGGAGAAGCGCTTGTCTATTTCATCGAGCCTGTCCTTGTTGAGGATTTTCTTCTTCTCCTCGCGGATTTCTGCCTTCTTCTTGCGGTAGAGGATGTAGGCCTTGGCGACGTCGAAGAGGCCAGCTCTCATGAGCTCAAGCTCGACGATGTCTTGAATGTTCTCAATGTTTGGAATCTGCCCGTCGTAGAGCTCGTTCACCCTTCTGACGACTCTCCTGACGACCCTGTTGAGGAGCTTCTCATCGTGGATTCCAACCTCAAGCATTGCCCTCTGGATGGCCCACCTTATACGCTCCCTATCAAATGGCACGATTCTACCGTCTCTTTTCATCACTTTTTCAACAGCCATATAAACACCCCTGACATATCATTATACATAATTTTGTCAATTAGTAAAATCATCAGTGCCCCATTTTCGGCCTAGTCTCCTAATATACCTTACCCTGGTTAACGTTGCCACCATGACGAATTCTGGGTTATCACATTGGATGGTATGGAATGATGTAGAAAAAGCGGTGGATGATTAGAGGGTCTCGTACAGGAGCTTCAGCCTGTACGCGTGGGTAAGCTCTTCCCTCGCGAGGTGGAGAAAGAGGTCGTTGAAGGGCTCTCCGAGGAGCTTTGAGAGTCTCATGTACATCTCGTAGGCGTGTCGCTCCCTCACCACCGCTTCAACCACTAGCTCTTCGAGGCTCTGGGGTTCTGCCCTCTCGTCGCTGAGGACTGGCTCTATCGAGAGCTCCTCGGTGTAGTCCACTATCAGATTTTCGAGTGTTCCCTCGCCCAGGAGCCCCTTCAGGGTCTCCCTGTGCCTCAGCTCCTCCTCCGCTATGAGCATGAATGTGTCCCTCATCTCGGGCCTCTCGAAGAGGGCAAAGGTCTCCCCGAGCTTGTAGAGGTTGTAGAGCTCGTTCTCCTGCCATATGAGCCTCTCGATGAGCTCCCTGGCCTTCATTCTACCACCGCTTTGAGGTAGTCGAGGAGCCCCTTTATGCTCGGCAGGACGAGGTCGGGCTTGACTTCACTCTTCTCGACGTCATTCAGGGTGCTGACGCCCGTGAGAACCATCAATGCCTTCATGCCGAAGCGCTTTGCAAATGCTATGTCCGTGTCAAGCCTGTCGCCGACCATCCAGATTTCGTCAACGTTGCCGAGCTTTGTTTTTACAACCTCACAGGCCGGCTCGTTCGGCTTTCCGATTATGAGGGGTTCCCTGTCAGTTGATGCCTTCAGCGACGCTATTATTGCCCCGGCGCCGGGGTAGAGGCCCCCCTCTGCCGGGTAAGTGGTGTCGGGGTTCGTCCCTATAAATGTCGCCCCGTTCCTGATGGCGAGCGTCCCGTACTTGAGCTTCTCGTAGGTCAGCTCCGGGTCGAGGCCGACGACTACGTGCCTGATTTCCTTCCACTTTCCTTCCCTGCACTCTTCAAGGCTCACCGTCCCCCAGCCGAGGTTTTCCATCTCCTCGTGGAGCCCCTTGCCGCCTATGACAAAGACCTTCCCGGGCTCCATGTGTTCCTTCATGTAGAGCCTCGTCGCCAGCCCGGAGGTGACTATTCTCTCCTCTGGGACGTCTATGCCCATGGAGAGGAGCTTTTCTCGATACATTTTGGGTGTTCTGGTGGAGTTGTTGGTGAGGAAGACAAAGGGGATTCCCTTCTCCTTGAGGTACTCGATTGCCTCCTTTGCCCCCTCGATGCGCTGGTTACCCCTGTAAACGACACCGTCCATATCGAATATTATTCCAATCATGCTTCCACCGGGAAAAATTGGAGGGAGGTATTAAAAGTTCACTGGCCGGCGTCCACTCTTATTGTCAGCTTTACTCCATCAGTCTGGCACTCGTTGCCGGCTTCTTTAGGCAGTTCGAAGGTCATCTCGACCTGTGCGCTCTCATCTGGCTTGAGCATCTGTGGGAGCGTTATTGCCTTTCCGCTGAGTGAGTTGAGGGTTTCGTTGACTTTAATTTTCCTTCCGTTGACTGTGATTGCCCTCAGTGTCAGCCACTTTCCGAGTTCACCCTCTTCGGGTGTTGAGTCTACCTCCTTCTCCGCCGGCGACATCTTAACTTCGTAGTTCCTGACGTTTAGGGTCAGCGTGAGCCTTCCCATATCAACAGTGCCCCTGTTCTTGACGTAGAACGTTACAGTCCTGTTTTCTCCAGGGAGCAGGTTTTCTACCTCAAAGAGCTTCAGCTCGTTGTAGAAGCGCTTTCCGTCTTTGCTGATGGCAACGTCGAGCTCTCCGGTGGTTATGGTGTTGCCTTCGGAGAGCGCCGTGTCCGTGAAGTAAGACCTGGCCACGCCCGATAACGCCAGCATGGCCAGGATTGCGGACACGATGGCCAGGTGTTTCATATTGACTGCACTCATTAGTAACACCGTAGACTATTGAAGAGATCGTTTATATACTTTTCGATACTGCCAAGTAATTGCTCACTCAAGCACCTGTATATTCAGTTTAAGACTTTGGGTGGTTCCGTTTATGGCGTCCAGTATTAGGTTCTTGGCCTCTGTCTCGGCGTAGTTTCCGTCTGGTGGTGCCGGTGGGAGTTCTGGCGGTTCGTCTTTGAAGAGGAGGAACCATAGTTGCCACTTTCCGGGTCTGTTTATGCTGAAGGTGTAGTTCGTCTCGAACTGGGGCGTCCAGTTGCCTTCAATGTCCACTGGAACGTGAGGCAGAGTCACGTTGAACCAGCCGGGCATCGGGTACATCTCGTGGATTATGGTGGTGTTTGTAGTGTTGTCCCAGGTCAGGTTTACGAGCCAGGTCTGGACGTAGTATGTCACGTTCCTGTGTTCGTGGTTGACGATGCCGATTATTACTGTGGCGTTTTCTCCGATGAACAGCTCGGTTGGGTAATCAGCGGCCTTTCCCTCGGGCCCGAGGATGTAGAACTCTGTGAAGGCCTCGCCGGGCTTGGAATGTGTCACCACGTAGGCGAGGGTACCAATGGAGGTCATTATCGCGATTATAAGGACTACCGTCAGGGCCTTGTCGAGCCTGCTGGACTGCTCCCACCCAAGCTCCTCCTTTATCTTTTCGAGCGTTATCCTGGGAACCCAGGGGTAGATTGCGTTCCTCCTGCGGTAGATGGCTATGAGCGCGAAGGCTACGTTGAAGGCCGTCAGGCTGACGAGGATTGGCTTGAGCCTTATGCCCCAGGGCGTGTAGTTGAGGCCGAGGCCTATGAGGGGGACGATGGCTATGCTCAGGCCGAAGCTCAGCGCGAGCCTCTCAAGGTTGTCGAGTTCTTTTTTCTCGGGGAAAAGGGCGGTTATGAAGACGTAGCCCGGGAAGAAGAGCACGAAGGCCAGCCCGAGGGCCTTCCTAAGCAGGCTGTCGGGGTAGAAAGCGATGAGGAAGTCAAGGATGAGCGAGAGCGCGATGATCGTTATCAGGTCCCAGTAGTCTCTCCAGTCCATTCGACCACCGATAACAGGGGGAGTGCTTAAAATGGTTTTCCTTCTAACAGAGTCAGAAATTACCCGCGTAAAAGCAGCCTTTCAAGGTCCCTTAAATCCCAGCAGATTGCGCCATTGGCCCTCTTTTTGAAGCTCTTCGCAATGATTAGAAACTCTTTTTTGCCTTTCCATTTGGTTAAATCTACCTTTTCCTTCAGGTCATTGAGGATGGCCTCGGCATTAACGCCGTCCCGCCACTTCACTTCAACGAACAAGGCCTTATCGCCTTTTATACCGACGAGGTCAATCTCGTAGCTGCCTTTCTTGGCCTTGCCCCATTGGGGCCCTATCTCCTCAAACTCCACAACACCTCTTTGGTTCAGTTCGACCAGAATGTCCCTGACGACTCTCTCGAATATCCTGCCGAAATATGTCGAGAAATTGGCCTCTATCTTCTTTATTAGAGCATCATAGTTTTCAGTTTCAACCAAACCCTGGTTTTTTCGTATGAACGTGAACCAGAAGTTTAGGAAGTAGTCACTAATAATATAGCGGGACTTTTTGGCCCTCTTTTCTAGAACAGGCTTTTCTCTCGAAATCAAGTTGAAATAATCTTCAAGGGATTTCAGGTATTTCGTTATGGTCGTTGGTTTCTGTGAAATTGCGTTCGCTATCTCCACGAGTGTGTTTCTGCCGCTTGCAATTGCCTCGAGTATAGAGAAGTATATTTTGTGGGCCCTCCCGAACTCCTCTATGAGAAGGGCCTCGCCCTCGCTCTGGAGGATTGATGAAAACCTGAGCATCTGCTCCAGAAAATCAAAGAAATTCTCTTCTTTGAAGAGCTCAAGATATTCGTAGTACTTCGGCACGCCGCCAAAAACACCGTAGAACTTTATTTTTTCCTCAAAGTCTTTCACACCCATGTCGTCGAGCATCTGAAAGACCGTGCCAGGTTTTAATGGTTTGAGGTCTATGTAAAGGTCGCTCCTCCCGTACAGCGGTGACCTCCGGAGGAGGAACACTTTTCGCATCATCCCGATGTAAGAGCCAGAAAGCACTATGAAGAACTTTTTGTCCTCCTTATACCTGTCCCAGAATTTCTGGAAGTCATGAACTATGGAGGGGTTTATCTTCAGGAAGTTCTGAAATTCGTCAAAAAACACGGCTGTCCTATCCTGTGTCCGGAACAGGAAGTTCATGAAATCCTCAAAACTTTCGAATTTGGGAGAATAGCCGAGTTTTTCTTCAATCTCCTCCCGAAAATCCTCCAGCAGAAGGCGCTCCTCCTTAACCGAGACAAAGAAGTCAAGGTACGGGATGTTTTTCCTTGAGAAAAATTCCTTAACAAGTCTTGTTTTCCCAATTCTGCGCCTGCCCGTGATTATGACCAGCGAAGACCTGGTATCAGTAAGGCCAAAGCTTTTTTCCAGAGCTTCAAGTTCCCTCTCTCTGTTATAGAATTTCATTCATAATCCACCAACAGGATTATCCTGTTTTAGGATATTTATATTTTTCGATTGGTATCCTGCTTTCTGGGAAAATACCAAAGTCACCCGCTCAGGACTTCGTAGACTTTCTTCATCACCACTATGGCGAATATAACGAGAAGGAGCTCGACGAGAGGCTTCAGGTTTTCCTTCTGCTCCCTGCTCAGGAACAGGCCGCCAACCTCCAGTGTTATCAAAAGCCCTATCAGTGCCAGGGTTAGGAAAACGTCGATACTTCTCGTCGCTAACGCGGATATGAGAACCCACGCTGACAGGAAGAGCAGAATGTAGTCCTCTACATCCATTCCCTAACTCCCCCGAGCTTTCTGGCCTTTATCTCGACGCCGTAGTCCTTCTTCTCAAAGTTCTCCACGCCTATGAGGTTGTCCATTTGTGAAAGGTGGAGTTGAAAAAAGAGTATACGAGATAGGAAGGAGACTTGCGAAAAAACATGAAGTTTATTGGTATGGCCTAGACTGGAGGGATTTAACAGAGATCAAGCTTCACAAGGTCGGACGATGGTTGTCTCTCTACTCTGGAGGCAGACGTTCCATTAGGGGGGCGGTATACTTTGCAGTGAAGCTACTTTCCAAATTTAATGGGAGTTATGATATCGTAGACTGCCAGCAATTTCCGTATCTCTCTTGCTTCTCAATTAAGTTTCACTCGGCCCTAAAAAACATCCCTCTGGTGGTCACGTGGCACGAAGTTTGGGGAGAATACTGGATGGAGTACCTGGGAAGTTTGGGAGTATTTGGGGCTCAAATAGAAAAATTAACGAGTAAACTGACGACAAACAATATTTCTGTCTCTAAACTAACTCAAAAGAGACTGAGGTCTTTGGGAGTGACGAGCGAGTTTATTCCGAACGGTATTGATTTTGAGAAAATAAGCAAGGTGAAAAAAGCAGAGGATGAGTACGATGTGGTCTTCGTGGGACGTCTGATTAAAGAGAAAAATGTTGAGTTGCTCTTAGAGGCACTAGTGGAAGTGAAGAAAAATATGCCAGACATTAGTGCTCTCATAGTAGGAGACGGGCCGGAAAAGTATCAGCTGGAAAAATTAGCCTTTGACTTAGGGCTGTCTGAAAATGTGAAATTTGTGGGATTCCTTGAGTCACATGATGAGGTAATCTCATACATGAAATCATCAAAAGCCTTCGTTCTCCCTTCAAAAAGAGAAGGCTTTGGTATAGTGGCTCTGGAAGCAAACGCTTCCGGCCTGCCTGTAGTGACAGTGAACTATCCAATGAACGCTGTCGAGGGTTTAATAATACACGGGTACACTGGCTTCGTATCGCAACCCTCTCCGACCTCCCTAGCAAAATATATTGAAATATCGCTCTCTCGTGGAAAAAAGCTTAAAAGAAACTGCATAAAAAACGCCAAACGGTATGACTGGAGCAACATAGCCGAATTAACAGAAAAATTTTATGAGAGGGTTCTAGATGGGCGTTGAAGTTTCAGTGATTTTGCCAACCATGAACGAAGAAAAGGCAGTTGCTAAGATTATAAGCCAGATAAAAGAGACCCTCGAGCAGATGGGGATATCTTACGAGATCATAGTTGTGGACAAGAGCAGTGATAGGACTCCAGAAATCGCAAGAAACCTGGGTGCAAAGGTTGTTCGGCAGAAAAGAAAGGGCTACGGGGATGCATATTTAGAGGGCTTCGCGGTTGCAAAGGGGAAGTACATTGTAATGATGGATGCGGACGGGAGCTATGACCCAAGGGACATCCCAAAGTTTCTGGAGATGCTGAAAAATGAAGATGTTGATTTTGTCATGGGTACGCGGTTGAAAGGCGAGATCAAACCCGGGGCCATGCCCTGGTTGCACCGCTACGTGGGAAACCCTCTCCTGACGAAGATCCTGAATTTATTTTTCAAGGCAGGAATTTCCGACGCCCACTGTGGATTCAGGGCGATAAAACGGGAGGCCCTTGAGAAGCTTCCCCTAAAATGTAGGGGCATGGAGTTCGCGAGCGAAATGGTGATAGAGGCGGCAAAGGCCGGTTTAAGGATTGCGGAGGTGCCTATAACTTATTATCCAAGAATTGGGGACTCAAAGCTTCACTCGTTCAGGGACGGGTGGAGGCACCTGAGGCTGATGCTCCTCTATTCGCCCTCTTATCTATTTTTACTTCCGGGGCTGTTTTTGGTTATCATTGGTTTTGGTCTCATAGCTTACGCTTACAATACGGATCCGTTGAGAATGCACACTATGATCTTGGGAAGCCTTTTGACAATAGTGGGCTTTCAGGTGATAAATTTCGGAATATCTGGAAAGGTCTACGCCGTCAAAGAAGGGCTGGATAGGCCTGACAGAATAACTAAGTTTTTCATGAGGTATTCAATTTTGGAGGAAGGGCTCATACTCGGTGGGACACTGTTTGTTGCGGGCTTGACTTTGGGCGTAAGGATATTCCTGAAGTGGAGGGAGGCAGGATATGGTGAGCTGTTTGAGGTAAGGTCAGCCATAATTGTCCTGACTCTGATAGCGCTGAGCATCCAGCTTATATTCTTCTCCTTCTTTATAAGCTCTCTAATGTTGAAGGAGGGCTTTGAGTGAGGGTTCTGATAGTTTCTCCCTACTTTTACCCGGAAGGGGGTGGGCTGGAGAGGTACGCATACGAAATGGTCAAAGAGCTGAGTAAAGAGAATGAAGTGGTCGTCGTGTGTTCCACAAAGGAAGCAGATAGGCACGAGAAAATTGGAAAAATCGAGGTTTTGAGGAAAAAACCTGACTTTATTCTCTCGAACACTCCGATTAGGCTTTTTCTCCCCTTTGAGCTCCTGAAAATGATGAAAAGAGAGAATTTCGAGCTTTTAATTGCCCATACTCCAGTTCCTTTTTTTGCCGATGTGGCATCCTTTGTTGCCACGCTTTTGAAGAAGCCAGTGGTCATTGTTTATCACTCCGGAGAGCTCAAAAAGGGCTCATGGGTGGATCTTCTCGCAGGGCTTTATGAGAGGACTGTTGAAAAAATAACGCTGAAAAACGCCAGATTGGTTTCGGTTTCTAGGTACGTTCAAAGGGTTCTGTGGAAAAAGGGGTTTTATTCGAAGGTGAAATACCCGAAAGTTAGTGAAGAGTTCCTTCTCGCCAAGCCCGATTTCAAAGGGGAAGGGAACGTTATCCTCTTCGTGGGGCAACTGGGAAAGTTCCACAGGTGGAAGAACCTAGACTTACTGTTACGGGCATTAGTTCTAGTCAAAAGGGAGATTCCCAACGTTAGACTTATCATAATCGGAGATGGAGATTTGAGAGGATACTATGAAGAGCTGTCCAGGGAACTGGGCCTTGAGAGCAACGTTAGGTTCCTTGGCTTTGTGAGCAAAAAAGAGCTGATAGAGAACTACAAGAAGGCCAGGCTTCTGGTTCTGCCTTCGTCTAAAAGCGAGGCCTTTGGAATGGTAGTCCTGGAAGCGTTGGCTTTAGGGACGCCAGTTATAACGAGCAAAGCAGGGGAATTTCCAGTAATTGTCGAAGAAAAAAAGAATGGCCTCCTGGCCGAATTGGACGAAAAAGACCTTGCGGAGAATATTCTGCTCCTGCTGAACGACGAAAAGACAAGAAGGAAAATGGCGATAATCGGAAGGAAAACGGTTAGACGCTTCACTTCCTGAACTTCCAGAGCCTCAGGTCACTCGGAACGACGTACTTTCCTATTGCACCATTTTCCTTGGCATGAATCAACAAGTACGGACCCGCTGAATATATCTCCAGTTCCCCTATTTCATGGGGGTTTTCCCTAAAATTGACCCAGCTCTCGAAAGTTATGATCCAGTCGGGGTTTAGTTCTATGGCTCTTTGTATATTCCTGTCGGCCCATTTCCAGTTCTCGAAGCCTAAAAGGGCTGGGTGTGGAGTTCCGGCAAAAAATTCATCTGGATTGGCGTTTTCTTTTAGAATTCTGAAAACTTCCCTGTCGTACCAGTAGCCGTAGTCTTGGATGCCCTTTGCCCTTATATCACTGAGCTTTAGGACGGCAGCGTTGAAAAATAAAAACTGGACAATTAGAAACACGGCAACCCATCTTTTAATCGTTAAAATGTTTATGGCTTTAATCTTAGGCCTTAACTCTTCGTAAAGCTTGATTATTCCATGGCCAGCGGAGATGCTCATCAAAGCTAAAGGTCCGAAGGTATAGCGCTCGAACGGGCCGTTGAGCAGGAATCCGTTCACGCCATTTAAGGTTAGTATCGAGGGAAGGACAACCCACAGGAGATTTCTATTCTTTGAGTCTTTTAGGACGGCATAAACGAAACCAATGACAATCAGAGGATAACCTATTAAGAATTCAAGCCAGCTCCTCAGTGCATGGCTTAAAATTCCACTCAACCCCCAGCTTAATGTATCTCGCGTGTTGTACCCCAATGGGCTTCCGTAGAAGTTGATCGACGCAATAAACAGCAGGTTCAAGGCTACTGGGAGCGCTGAAGTTATCAGGATTTTTGGGAAATCTTCTTTTTTTCTTTTCCATGCGTACATCAAGAAGAAGGGGTACGTTGTGAGCCAGGTTTCCCTTGCACAAAACGCCAAACCTGTGAAGAAGGCCGACAGTAAGGGCTTTTCGTGGAAATAATAAATGGCCAGAAGAATAAAGAAAGCCCCCCAGGGTTCTAGAGTGTATCTCGCACCATACCGTAGGGTAACGAATGACAGCAGAAACATTAGTGAACCCAAGAATCCGGCCCTTTTTCCGTAATGCCTTTTGCCTATTTCGTAGATTAGGAGCAGATCCAAGAGTGTTATCAAAGAAGTTGCAATCCTCGGAAGAAAGACCTTCAAGTCAAAGCTTTCGAACGCCATAAACGGGGACGTCAGGATAAAAACGAGCGAAGACCTTGGGGAAAACTCAAACTGCAGGGCTTTTCTTGAGATGATTAAGTATAACATCTCGTCCTGAAAGAGCCTCAAAGTGAAGAGGGGAATGAAAATTAGGAGGAACCAGAGCAAGATTAGTTTATTCTTCTCTTTCATCCTCCTCACCGTCTGTTCTCAGAATTATGAACCCATCTTCCGTTTCACCGATTATCTTGACTTCCTCAATGTTTCTCTTTTTGACTCCCTTTTCTTTTTTGAAAAGTCTGCGTATTTGTTTTATTTTTAATATCCCAACAGCAGTCCCTATGATTAACACCGCCACCGCTGGATAAACTGTCAGGGTGTCCCTTGAGAGGTACATCAAGAGGGCGAGGAGGTAAACACTGATGGCTTCCCTCACGTCTTCCCTATCCCATCTGGGCTCCAGATATTCAACCCATTCGTTTAGGACGCCAACGAGGAGAAGGTAATAGACTACAATAGCAACATCATTGGCGTAGTTTTCAGCCCCAAATGCAAGGATAACCGCTGCAATTATCAGCCCTATTACAGCGAAGAACACGAACTTCTGTCCTATTGAGAATTCCTTGTATGTTTTAGTTATCAACTTCCAGTACTTTTTAAGCAGAAGCACGGTTCCAAAAAAGAGCGTTATTACGGTTATAACAAACAGGAACCACTTTGCGTTGGGCTTTACCGTTATTGACGTGCTTATCTCTTTCGTTTCCCTGCCCGCTGGAGTTATGTAGAACTTTAAAGTATACTTCCCGGGGGGAGTTATCATTGGGAGCTTGGATTCGTGGAATATGTGAATAGTTTTCCCTTCGCTGTATTCACGCCAGGAAGGATGTTCATAAGAGAAAACCTTGACTCCAAAGTAGTAAACTTCGAGCCTGATGTCTATTTCGTTAACTACTCCCTTCTTGTTGGTTATGTAGAAGTCCGCTCTGATTGTATCTCCAGGGTGGTAAGTTTTGTTTAGAAGGATTTCGACTTTAATGTCCTCATCGTCAATCAGGAGCCTTTGGATGTTTTCCGTTTCGTTTGTTGGGGTTTCTTCTTTGGTTTCTTGGGGGATCGTAGCCTTGGTGCTTTCTGGTGTTTCAGTTTTAGTTTGGCTTGTACTTGTCTCTGCCTTTGGTTTTTCTATTGGCTTGGCCTCGGTAATGGTTAAGTTATCAAGATAAACCGTCCCGGTGCTGTTTATCACAATAACCAGGGCGGAGAATCTGGCCTCTTTTGAAGGCAGGGCAACCATTTCTACTTCTTTCCACTCAAAAGAGCTCTTTCCTATGAACGTAAGGTTCTTTGCGAAGAGAAACGTTTTATTTTCATTGAAATAAGCTATCTCAGCCAAAATGCCGCTGGCGTTTTCGGCTTTTATTGAGAATGAGTACTTTAGAGTTGTATTAATAGGGATTAGTGGTGAAACTAGGGTACTAAATCCCCTTCCTACGGAAGTTGCCTTTAGAATTGTGTCATTGTTGATTGTCAAATGTTCTACCTTAACCCCGTTGCCTTGCCATTCTTTGCTTTCCTCTACGTTAGCTGAAACGGAGGTGAGCAGTAAAGAGATGAAAATCAGAAGGATTAACTTTTTCGTAACGATCACCTCCTGAAGATTCTGCTCTTGACGTTCTCTGCTAACCTTTTGAACTTCTCTTCCAATCTCCCTGCCCACCTGTCGCCTTTCTCTCTCCTCCAGTCGTAGAAGATATAGAAGATGCTCAAGACAAAGGTTGTTAAGGAGATTATCAGCCCCCTCTCAAACCAGTCTTGGGGAGTGTACCTTAGGACTATTTCAAGATCTCCTGTCTGGTTGATCCAGAAGCCGTTTATGACTCCGTATACTGGAACGGGCTTGACTTTCTCGACGAGCTTTCCATCCTTGTAGACCCTCGCCTCCCACAGCGGGTCATAGGACTCGGCGAAGGTCAGGAAGAACGGCTTCGTGGCGTTGACTTTGACCTTCCAGAGGGTCGGGTTGATTTTTGTGTAGTTTTGGACTGTGGCGGGAGTTTCGTTGACGTTGAAGATGTCCTCGAGGGTCTCGTTGTTGTCTGTTGAATAGAGCCAGACGACATCTAAGATGGCATCCTTTGATACAGGAGTGATTTTTAGTTTATACTTTCCTTCTCTCAAGTAAAAAGTTGGGGTGTATCTGAATGTTAGATTCTCTGAGCTTAAAATGTAGCTGTAGTTCCCTATGGATACATTAAATGTGCCTATACCCTTTAATGCAATCTTGTAGGTGCTGTTCTTCACTATTTCCATGTCTTGCCAAGCTTCCCCATCGTCTTTGAATTTTATGAGTTCTCCGTTGCTTGCGTTGAGGTTTTTAATGGTATCAGCATTAGAGTTGTAAAGGTCTGATTCAGCTTCAAATATGTAAATTACTGTCTTGTTCTGGAGTAATCGCTTAACTTCTTCCTTTGCTTTATAGTACTCGTTCTCTGGTACCAATGCAAATAAATTAACTGCATTGAAGCCTCTGACGTTTTCGAGAACTATTTTATGTTCTCCTTTTTCAAGCTTGAATGTGCCTAAATCCTTCCAAACAAATTTATTTAGCTGATCCTTGGTTTTGATATAAATCGGAGTTCCATCGAGATAGACCCTTATTGCTCCGCCTTTCTGGTTCTTAAAGTAGCGAATGAAAATCTTGTAATTATCGGTTTTATCGACTTTGAAGGGAATTTCGAGGGTGACTGGCTTAGTGTAGTTTGTTATGTCATAAACTTTCACATCATCTACCCAGATCACGTTGGGCAAAGGTTTATCTGTTTCATGACCGTGCCATATTTGGAGTTGGAGATACTTGGTGTTTTCATTTTCGGGCTGGTAATCAAAAGTTACAGTTTTCCAGTCGAAGGTGCCGCTTCCAACAGTTTTAACATATCTAGTCAATATTGGTGTACTATCCTTGTCAAGTTCAAGAACCTTTATGTGCACCCCATGCGCATTGTATCCTTTAATCCTAAGTTCAAAATGATAAACATGACTCGAGCTTATATGTATGAGAGGAGATTTGACGGTTTTCCAGCCCCAAGTTGAGTTATATAGCGTTGTTACTAATGTGCCATTCTGCAGTGATAGAGTCTGTATAGAATTCCACTGTATTTGGTCAGTATAATTTGCCCACGCTGATAACTCTCTCTTATCTTGAAATGTCCAAATTGCTACCAGCGTTTTATTTGAAATTGTGTTGGAGGATTTTTGAAATTCTGCATTAGTCATGACTAGCCCCTTGGAATAATCAAAATCCCAACTCCAAGGTAAAGTTTTTTCTTTTGATACTGCCCTCTGAAATGTTGGAGATGAGATTTCTGGAACATACCTCCATCCTTTGTTATATGTAGTTACCATTCTGTCTGCATAAATTGCTGGAGGATATATTCTGGTTGAAGGTGTAGCGAATATCGAAAAATCTTCTGGAGAATCTAGTACAACACTACTTGATATCTTTAAAATTTTGCTATTCCTATTGGTCTCGGAGTAAAAAACAAGTCCTAACTCTTGAAGGTCTCTAAAGTTTGCAGGATGTACAATTGATTCATATACCGGCAAACCCTTGTTTGTTATGACAATAATAGAACCGATTCTTATTCTACTAGACGTATTGTTAAAAATTTGAAACATCGTTAGATAATTGCCGGTATACACTTCCCTAAATCCAAGCTGTCTTAACTGCCCTATCTTTGATTTAATATCCTCCGGATTGATAGCAGAGCTATTTAGATCATAATGCAATATCAAATATTTTATATTAATAGAATAATACAACTTTGGTAAGTCTGTTCCTTTATATCCCGATAATGGATATACAAAGGGAAACGGAGTCAGCGGCCCATAATAGTCAAAAAAGTATATATTCCTGTGATAATACACAGGTAGATTTGAATTCCTCATAGCGAAAATTCCCGCTGGTGGCCCTTCTAATCTTGTAGTGTTTAGCCATACTGGTCGCGCAGTTGAAAATGGAGGCACCCAAAGAGCGTGGTAATTAATGTTGTTCTCCATAAGCGAGTTTGCAATAGTGTAATCGGTGGGAATCTTTGCTGGCGTCCAGTATCCGTTCATATCTCCTGTAAAAATTGGCCACGCGGAAATTGATGAGATAACAACGATGGCAACAAGTACACTTGAAAATATTTTCTTATCAAGCCGCAACATAATTTTATATAAAAATATAGAAGTCATCATACTTAGTGCCAGCAATGCGGGCATATAGTTTATTCTACCCTGCCTTAAAAGTCTCAAAAAGTACATCATTATTGAGCTTCTCCATAAAACCTCGACCCTGAATATATTCAGATCCTCAGATGTAAAGGGTAGATACACAAGGTAAATTGTGATGGGCAACAATAACATTGAATTGTTTGCTACAACTTGTTTTTTAGGTAGTATATATGATAACAATGTCAGGAGCATTATAACTAAGAATAGATACATTAAAGAGTCCCAATATATTAATGACCAAGAATATACGCTAAACCTAGAAGCGAATACATTCACTGTCTTTTCCAACAACATGTAGCTATAATCAAAGTTTTTAGCAGGGGCAACTTGTGCGGGCATGCTTACTGAATACAATATTGGGGCAATAAATTTGCCCAAGCTAAATAATATGAAGAATCCCCCATAATATATGATTGATTTAAAGAGAGACATCAGGGAGGTACCATTTTTGTTAGAAACCAGATACCACATTATTGTAACCAAGTATATAGGGATGATAACTGCAATATATCTGTAACTGGCCACCAAAGCTAACAATGTTGCTCCGATTATTGCATACCTTAATTTTTTATGTTCGAGAAGGGTTTTTAAAAAATACAGGTATGTAAGAGGTAAAAGAGCATGTTGAAATTTTAAACTTATATTATGCTGATACACAGCCACCCAGGGGTTTATTACGTATATTATGGCTCCTACGATGCTCGCAATCTCTACTTTAAAATCCTCTTGAGAAATCAGAAATGTGTTTTTGATGAAATATTTCAAAAGACAATAAGCAAAAATAAATCCTAAAGGAAACTGAAGACCAAGTAATAATATTTCAAATGACCTAAAGGATAAATGGAAGATATTTTTGCTAACTAATATTAAGAAGTTGTATAGGTAAACCTTTGGGAACTCTTCTAATGGGAATAATCCTACCTGGCAATCCCAGGCAAATTTATACATTGGCCAAAATTTCTCATAACTAATTGCCTCCAGTTGCTCGGAAAGTATTACGTATCCTTGATAAAGCAAAAGTGCTCTAACACTTACCAAAAAGAGGGATATTGCAACGATAAATAGGATTATGTATCTTTGATGTTTCTTAAGCATAGCATCACCTTTGGAATATCTTTATCTTTTTTAATTCATTTATTAGTTCATCAAATGACAGATCCTCTGCTTGAATGACTTTTTTCCCAGTATCAACTAAAAAATTTGTGCACTTCTCGTCATAACTTATTCCCACATATGGGACACCTACTTTATATGCAAAAACAAGCGCATGATATCTCATCCCAATGATTACATCTAAATGTTTAATTATTGAAAGCATAATACTAGGAGGATAGTAACTTATAACTTTGCATCTCTGCTTGTATCGTTCGGGAAGCTGTGAGATTATTCGCATAGCAAACTCACTATCTGAAACTCTGCTCACGTATGCTGGTCCAAATGGCAAAAATATAATATATGCATTGGCATTATCAACTATCCACTTTATGACTTCGGGCAATACTCTAACTACCTTCTCGTTTGCGACCTTACTATCAGTATACCTTACTGAGATTCCAACCAATGTGACCTCATAGTTGACTGGCACTCCCTCGTGAATTAAAATTTCCCTCCCATACTGAGGAGACGCTGGAAGGAGGAAGGGAAATAGCGTTATGTCCTTGGTTATCATAACTCTGTCAGGTTTAACTCCAAGGGAAAGTATATTATTTAAGGATTGATAATCTCTTACAGATATTATGTCTGCAACACTTAAGGGCAATTTCGATATTTCTTTAACAAATCTTTTGGTACTCTTTGAATAACCTATTCCTGCAAATATTAATCGTTTTTTGAACAATGTCCTTGCGAGGAACCCCAATATTGAACTAAACACTGTCCCTATTCCAGATTCTTGTGAATATATACTTCCTCCTCCGATAATGATAGTATCCGCACAAAGGAACGAAAGCAAAATCCGAATCACATCAAGAAAGTATATTGGAAATATTGAAGGATACTTATGCTTATAAGTTACCGAAATAAAACTTGGATTTTTAGTTGGGATATATACAGAATTCACGTTCAGTTTATGGAGATATCTGAGCAATATTAGTAGCATTGCTTCGTCTCCTAAATTTCCATCTCCATAGTTCCCAATAATCACAACTCTTTTATCTCTGATAAATTCTGGAGGAATTACTGTATTTAGGCCTGTTATCATACTATATCTAAGGTCGCTGTTTTTCTTATGTTTCATTAAGTAATTTACTAAATGCTCTTTCATATATTGCCACCCAATAAAACTTTTTTGAGAGCTGACGACATCTTATACTGAGCTTGCGATATTCTTTTTTACTAAGTCTCCCCTTTGATAGGCTCCTAATGATATTCTCAAGTTCCTGTCTATTGGAGTATACAACTCCACATTTATAAAATAAAATTTCCTTGTAGAATGGAACTGCCCTCGATATTATTACTGGAAGCCCACAGGATAAATACTCAATAACTTTTAATGGAAAACCATACTTAACATGACTCACTTTTGTGTTATAGGGAGCGATTCCTATCCATTCTTGTGAAAGCAGTATTTTCAAAACTTTGTCATGCTCAAGTTTTCCGAGAAACTTCGTCGTGCAACTTTCTGAAATGTCCTTGAGATGTGTTAGTTGTGGTCCGTCTCCTATGATATATAGTTGAACCTTATAATGGTTAGCAAGTTCTATTACCTCTTGTAGATCAAATTGATTTCCAACTGTTCCTACAAAAACAAGAGGAAATATCCCTTTTGATATATTTTTTCGGATTCCTTTTGGAATATCCCAAATCCCATTGGGAACGTATATAACCTTTTCTGGAGGTGCCCCCTCAAGTATCCTACCTCTAATCATTTCATGCGAGACACACCATATATAATCCGAAAACTTTACTGCTATTTTATCAATAAGCTTGTAGATCCCATTTAGCAATAAGTTTTTGAACCGTCTCGGACTATAATCTAAAGAATAAAACACTACAACGGACTTATCCCGCTTCTGAAGTATTTTCAACACTATCCCAATTATGACACTCAATGGATCTGCACCAATATATACTTTCCAGTTATATCTGGATGCAAGTGTACTCCCAAATATAATATCGGCCAAATAGCTATTTACAACATTACCACCGGATATTGCAGAGATATTGTCATTATGTAATACCATGTACGGCAAATCTGTGTGCTTGTTTAATGGCAATAGGAGTGCAACAAATGTTATGTGATTCTCTTTGAGATACCTAATCAGCTGATGTGACGTTCCTGGTATGTTTGTATAATGGGTAACAAGCAAGACATCAACATTATTTTGAGAATATATACCCCATCCCCCCAGCTAAATATTCCAATCCTTTTAAAACAATTACGCCAAAAGCCAAATGTGGTTTACTCCAAAATCTCTTTCTCTTAAAAAACAATCCGAATCTGTAAAACAAACTTATCTGTTTGCTTCCATACTCTCTATATTTTGCTTTGTACATTTTAGCTGTCTTTCCATAATAATATTTCTTTTTAAGCCATTTTAATAATGAGAAGTTTTCCTCGTGGTGGAGAATATACGATGAGATTCTCGCCTTTACATTATATCCAAGTTTCTCAATCTTCTGAGGAAGTGTAGACTCCTCAAAGAACACAACGTCTTCATCGAAACCACCAACTTGTAAAGCTAGGTCTTTTCTAAAAAAGCGCGCGGACTCTATCTCTGTTCCGGCATAAAAACTTCTTTCAAAATCTCTAACCTTGACCCAATAACTATTACCAACAGAGCGTTCGGGGATTATTATGCCACCAATTTTAGGATCTGATTCAATCAGTATGACACCCTCCTCTATAACCTTTGGAGTTAATTCCATGTCGGAATCAATAAATAGAACATACTTTCCGTTTGCATTCTTTAGTCCAACATTCTTCGCTTTTGTTCTCTCGCTCTTGATTTGGATGACCTTTGCATTGTATTTTTTGCATATCTCAACTGTTCTATCTCGAGAAAAATTATCAACAACAATAATCTCTACATTTTTGTAAGTCTGGTTTTTAATAGATTCCAAACACCTTCCAATCGTTTTTTCCGAATTATACGTTGGAATAATAACTGAAACCAACGGCATCTCTTCTTTCCCCATTTCACTCACCAACTGTGGATTTTAAAATCTCTTCAAACCTCTCTGCACTCTCGTCCCAATCAAACCTTTTTGCCCATTCCAAAGCATTTTCACTTAATCTTTTCCTAAGGGCTTCATCTTCATACAATTCTTCAAGTGCTTCGCTCATAGCCTTGGGATTTGGTTCACACAGCAAACCGTTGTAGCCGTGCTTTATTGAGTCTCTAAGCCCCGGAACGTTGTATCCAACAACTGGTGTTCCTAGGGCATTTGCCTCAATTACCACCCGTCCCCACCCTTCTCTTATCCCTGGAACCAACAGCACATGGGCTCTTTTCATGAGCTCAATTTTCTCGTTCTCCGGGACGAAGCCTTTAAAATCAATATTATCCTGACCATACCGTTTTTTAAGCTTTTCCATGAGCTCTCCCCTGCCAACGACCCAGAGCTTGCCTTTATCGAACATTTTGAACGCTTTTATAGCGTCTTCAGGCTTTTTGGTTGGAGTTAGTCTGCCAACAAATATAGCTGTGAATTCTTCTTCCTTTTCAGGAACTTCTTCTAAGATGTTCCCATCCAATCCATTGTAAACTATCTCGACATCTTTAAACCCTAATCTCTCTAAATCTGCCTTCGTGGATTCAGAAACGGTTATAGTTTTTATATTAACGTAATGCCTCAGCCAGTATGGCTCCAAAAAGTGCTTTCCAATAAGATTAATCGGAAAAGGGGTTTTATAATCCCAAAACTCAACTGCCAGTTGGTGTATCAGCGCTATGATCGGCTTGTCAACGTATTTAGGGGTTAAGAACGGTCGCGTGTTTATTTCATCAATAACCAAATCAAACTCATCTTTATTCTCCCTGTAAAATCTCTTTGCATGCGAGTAAACAGTGTCAAAAAGCCCAACTATTTTTCCTTCCCTGACTATTTCAATCCCATCAATCTCGTCCCTTCTTTCTGCCCCTTTAAAGTGTGAGGTAAAGAGAGTGACTTCATAGCCTTTCTTGACAAGCCTTTTTGCTATTTCATGAGTATATACCTCTGCTCCTCCCGCTTCTGGATGTTGTATATCCTTCCAGTTGAGCCAGAGGATCTTCATTCCCTATCACCGTTGTAGTAATGTAATATGTTTTTCCTGTAAAATACTGCCATCGTGTCGACAAACATCCGTGCTATCTCTCTGTAGTTTATGGAGGAGTTAAAAGTATTGTGTTCGATTTTAATGGGTATCTCGTGAATTCTGTAGCCGTACATATTTATTACAGTTAAAAGCTCCACATCGAAAGCATATTTTTTGACCAGAACTTTTGAGAAGGCTTTCTCTAAAACTTCCCTTTTGAACACTTTCAATCCAACTTGGGTATCTGTGACGTCCAAATTTAGCAGAACTTTTACCAAAGTTCTGTAGAGAATGCTGAAGAGTCTGCGTTTTTCAGAATACTTTACTCTAGCTCCTGGCAAATATTTAGAGCCAATGACAACATCGTATCCATTATCTAGAGCTCTTAAAAATCTCCGTATTTGGGATGGGGGTATATCGAGGTCAGAATCAAAGAACACGATTATATCCCCACGACTTTTTTCAAAACCTTTTTTGAGAGCGTATCCCTTCCCCTTATTCTGGGGGTAGCTTACTAGCTTAACCTCTTTATAACTATCACACAGCATTTTAGCGACTTCTTCGGTATCGTCATTTGAACCATCGTTGATCATGATAATTTCGTAGTCTAACCCCTTCAGCTCCTTCATTGTGGTTTTTACTGCATTTTCCAGTCCTTTTCCCTCGTTGTATGCGGGCATTAACACCGAGATTAGAGCCATTAAACCTGCCTCCATGCAGATACGAGCAACGTACTAACTGTGATCAAACCAATGGCAATTAGTGTGTTTATTATTGTGAGAATATCTCTGGTTATGGAGAGCACTCCTATCTCCACTATTAGCATACCCAACACATACCAAGCTACCTTTGTCTTGTTTATGGACAGCATGTAGTTAATAGTTACACTCGCCATTGCAAAGAACATCATCGCCAGCCCATACCTCCAGAGATAAGGGGCAACGCTGAGGTATTTTTCGCCGTAGATGAAGGTGATTATGAATTCTGGGAAGAGTGCATAGGCCAAAACGATGCCCCCTGAGATTAAAGATACTAGGGCCAGTCCCCTGAGTAGAATATGAAAGTGTCCTTCTCCTCTCTCATGGTTCTCTGCCGCTTTGGGAAATACCACCATGCTCACAGCTCCGGGAGCAAAGAGGGCTATCTTACCTAGAACAGAGATTGCAGAGTAGTTTCCTGCCTCTGTAGGAGATAAGTAGTGCTTCACGAGAATAACGTCAATGTTCCACATAGTTGTGTAGGCAAATATTGCCAAAAAAGCTGGCACACTGTACTTTATGATGTCCGTGAGCTCCACCTTATGATTATCGCCGTCTCTATAGCCAAACAAGTCTCTCAGAAAGAGCAGCGTTATCAGAAATGCCCCAACGTGTGCCAAGAAAACTCCCAGCACACCGCCCAGAACACCATAGCCGAGCAACACAAGGAGAACACCGAAGATGAGCTTGAAGAGCGCCCATGATGAAACGCTCACCCCCAGAGCGACAAACCTCTGGAGTCCTCTGAGGATTCCCTGGTGGGCGGGGAGCACTAGTCCAAAGGGTATCGAGGCGAAAAGGGCTATCACATAAACCCTGTTTTCAATGTGTAAAAAGCTGGATATAAAGGGCGATAGCAGAATCAGTACAACATACACTCCAATGCCTAAAAGTGAAAGGCTTTTGGTGGCCTTGATTAAAAGGGCCTTGATTTTCCCATATTCGTTGTTCACCTTATACACTGCGGTGAATTTGGTCATGGATGCGTTTACAGTATTGGAAAGCACCGAGAATATGTAGAACAGCGATAGAAGGCTGAAAAGCTCGCCGTATTCCTGCGGAGTTAATAGACGACCCATCAAGAGCTGATACAGGTAGTTGAAGAAGTTGGACAGTGTCATGGCCACCATCATGATGAAAGCGTCCCTGTAAAATCCATATCTAAGGGCACTGAGCTTTGTTGTCAGGTTCATTATTGAACCTCCCTGTTTGGGGTAATCTTTACCAGTTAGTTAAAACCAACTCATAATTTTAAAACCTTTTCCTTGTCCCGCAAGGTTATGAAATCGACTGGATATTGAAGTTTGGTGAAATTTTTATTTTGAAACCCGATGTGGTTTATGAATTAACTTTTTAACAGGGGATGATACTATTGGGTAAGGGATATTTATGAGTGAGCGCTGTCTATTGGGTCAAAAAGTAGCTTTAGGCGTAGTTGTCACAATCGCGCTAATAGTACGGTTGCTCTCGATTAGGTTCAAGTATCTTCTCGGTTATGACCCCTATTTTCATTTAGCTTACATCGAGGAAGTTCTGAAGGCCGGTGAGTGGTTCAACTTTTTCACGATTGCCAACGGCCCGTGGGGATTTCAAGTTAAGGACTTCCATCCCCTTGGGCTCTGGATGACTCCGGCTTACGTTTATAAGGTTTTAAGCGTCTTTGGAATTTCTCTCCAAACGGCATTTAAAATAACTCCCGTGATTTTTGGGGTTTTAACGGTAGTCTTCCTTTATCTTGCGCTCCTTAAGCTCTATGATATAAAGAGAGCATTTTTTGCATCACTGTTTCTAGCCCTAAGCTTTGGGCACATCTTCCGGTCAATGGCAAATTATTATAGGGGAGATAACTATATGCTCTTCTGGTATTCGGTAGCTTTGTCTGGTATCGCTCTGGCACTCAGTGCCGATAGAAAAGAGTGGGGATTCAAGAGGTTCGCTTTTTATCTGATCCCTGCCCTTGCGAGTGGTTTTGCTGCAATCTTCTGGCAGGCGTATTATCCAATCTTTGTGTTCCTGCTGGCAAATGGTGTTTTCCTAGCTACTGGAGCTTTCATCCTAGACAAAAAAGAAAACCTGCTTGATGCTTTCGCTTTGATTCTCTCAACAGTACTCGGGGCGGTCATCGCAAATTTCTTGGGTGGGAAATTCGGCTACGGCATGTTTGGGTACACCAAAGGGATTGGGAAGTCCCTTGCGACAGAGCTGGGGGTTGAATTTGGGCTGATAAAGGACGCATACCTTTTGGTTCACCTCTATTACCTCGTACCGCTTTCGCTGGCTTTTGTGGTGCTCCTTATACTACTTTTAAAATTCGTGAAGGATAAAAAAGCACGGATAGGTATTATAATTGGCCTGTCTACTTTGTCCTTCCTCGTGATCATCACTAAGTTCCCGGCATTGAGGGGGCTGTTCAGTGTTTTCGGTATGTTCGAGGGCGTCCCGATAATGGAGACAAGGCCCACGACCTTCCAGGACCTGTGGAAGGCGTTTTCGATAAGCCTCTTCTTGAGCCCGCTATTCCTCCTGCGCTTTCGTCCAAAGCACGTGAAGGCGGAAGACTTCCTTCTCTTGGGGCTGATAATGCCGAGTCTCTACCTGCTCTCCATTTGGGTGAGGTTTGTTTCAATAGGCTCACTGGCGATAGCCATTATGGCCGGAGTTGGGTTGGCGGAGGCCCACAATGTGGTAATGCCCCGACTTAAAGACAAGAGGGCGTATGGGGCCGCTTTGGCCCTTCTGATGTTACTTCCGGCGATAAACGGGGCCTTTGCGTTCAAAAATGTCCTGGACACGAAGCCCTTTATGAACGAAGCATGGGAGGACGCCCTAACATGGCTAAAAGACAACTCGAACGAGAACGACATCGTCTTAGCCTGGTGGGATTACGGTACGTGGGTAACCTACTATTCTAGAAGAAGCCCCGTGGCAGAGATAGCCCCCAATTCAGATGTTGCCCTCTACTACCTGGGAAAGAGGGATGAGAACTGGGCCGTGAGCCTAGGAGTCGACTACGTCATCGTGAGCTACTATGACTTCCTCAAGTTCGGGGCCATCGTCGAGACGGCAAACGGGCATCCAAAGTACAACATCACCGAGAAGTACGGAGTTTTAGTCATGCCACTCACCTCCAGCGCAGGGGCGTTGATATTCCAGAAAGGAGGCCATACTATAATAGCAAAGCCTGGAGAGAGGTGGGATGTGCAGGTCAATCTCAACGGGCAGTTAATTGCACCAAAAGAAGTCTATGTCGAGTACGGGCAGAAGACCTTAAAGCCCGAGCTCTCAATCTCGAACTCCAATACTTATCTCTACATAAACTTGAACTATAAATACGCAATATTCATGAATGAGGAGACGTTCAATACAACTCTCGCGAAGCTCTTCATAAGGCCTGAAAAGCCCTACGAGCTGGTTTATTCAGACGGTGGATTGATAAAAGTCTTGAGGCTCAAGCACCCGAACGTCCGGGTTGAGAAAGATAATGGTATAATAATCTTCCACTTTGAAAACGCGACCGGAACGAGGCTGGGAATCTGGGGCTTCTTGGACAACGGAACCCAAGTCTTCAACAAATGGTACGACGTAAAGGGGAAGGAAGAGTTCGAGCTTCCCGAAGAGGTCAACGGGACAGTCATAAGGTACGCTTATGCTATGGATAAGAAAGTCATTGACAGAGGGATATTTAGAAGAGGTTGAAATGAGCACCCGCCCCGCTGGTTATTATGAGGGCACTGCCGACGGCCCTCTCTTTGTATTCAGGATAGAACCGGATTATAGCAAAGTTCATGCCTAGCATTGAAAGCTGGAACGTCAGGTTTAGTGCTGAAACAATGGCGCTCGCAACCCCAACGTCCTCAGCGGGATAAAGCCTCGCGGCGATTGCCCAGAAGAGGAAACCGGCAACGGTGGTTGTTAGGGATGATAGCCTCAGGAGTCAGAGCATCTTCTGGCCTCCTTAGACCTTATTTTGGGGTTAGTATTTAAAGCTTTCACTGGCTCTTTCCGCTGTCCTTCAAACGAATCCTCACGACCTATTTTCGGTTTTAGCTGTGGATGTGGTTAAACTTAACATTTTGCTTTGCATTTGCGTTTGCGAGTCGCGATTTCTTATCCCACTTATATGTCGCGTCAATAATTGACGCTGATGCTTCGAAGTGGTGCATATATCCGAGCCCTTACTGCGTTTCATTCCTGCAGATAGTGCAACGCGAAGATATTCTCGGTCAAAATTTTTGCAAAATGCAAAAGGACTTAACTAAACCTAAATAGATCTCCATTAAGGACAAGTTTTTCTGGAAAATAGGCTCTCTGCGGGGTCTTTGAGTTAACTTAACTCTTAAGTTAACTGCAAATACAGTTGCAGAGGGTTGCAAAACAGGTGCAACACTAGTCTATTTGGTCTACCTTTTAAGTTTGAACAAGCAATAAATTGCAAAGCTTTGCAGTTACTTCCTAGTCAACAGCATTAAGAGTTCGTCAATCATCTCTGCTCAATGGAAACTCATCTTCAACCCCTAATTACATATTGGTGGAAGACGTGTTTAACTCTTTCATCAACGTATGGTGAAACTAATCCCTTAATTTTGCTTATTCCCCCGCTCAAGAGCTTGGCGTTTTCTATGCGCTTAGCGTTCCAAGCATCAAGCTTTTTGAGCTGGACTCTACCGATTGCACCGGCTATGTTTGTCATCCTTAAATTGTAGCCGAGCTCCACATGGAGATACCTCTCAACTTAGCCATGGTTTCTAATTAAATCTGCCCTCCTGGCTAACTCGTCATTATTGGTTACGACCATCCCGCCCTCGCCGGTGGTCATGTTTTTGGTTGGGTAGAAGCTGAAGGCTGCAATATCTCCATAGGTTCCTACCTTTTGGCATTCTTACAAACGACCTCTATCCTAGGGCGTTCAACGAGGACTGGGAACTCGTTCCAACACTAGTTAAAAAAGGTGCTTCTATTGGAGCCCACGCAACTATAGTCTGCGGCGTAACGTTTGAAGGACTTCGTCTGCTACTGCGGAAGGCCCCCAAAGAAAAGGTGGGTGAGGATGAAGAGGGAATACTCTTTAAGTGCTCCCGCTGTGGAAAGGAAGTTAAAATTAGAAAAGAAGACTATGGGAGATATCTCAGGGAGAAAGATTTGTGAGAGTGCTGAACAATGGATAGAGGTGGAAAGTTGGAGATTTCTAGTGAGGAGCTATTAAACCTACTTGGAGACGAGTTTAAGAGATGGAGGAAATCCCAGATGAGAAGTACGAGGAATATTACAGGAGAGTTAAAGACCCCGAAATGAAAAGGACTCTCATGATATTTAAAGCAATTAAGGAGGAGGAAAAATGATCCCAATTGCCAGACCTTTGATTTGCGAAGAAGAAATAAATGTGGTAACTGAAGGTTTTGAAGAGCGGAATGCTTGCAAGCGGAAAGGAAGTTGAGGCTTTTGAAAAAGAGTTCGCCCAATACTTGGGAGCAAAACATGCTATTGCAGTGACCACCGGTACCACGGCTTTGGATGTTGCCTTAAAAGTCCTCAAAATCGGCCCCGGCGATGAGGTCATCACAACGCCCTTCACATTCATAGCCTCTTTAAACTCAATCCTCTTCCAAGGAGCAAAGCCCGTTTTTGCAGACATAGATCCAAAGACGTTCAACCTCGACCCAAACGATGTTCTTGAAAAAAATAACAGACAAAACCAGAGCAATTCTAGTAGTTCACCCCTACGGCCAGCCTACTAACATGAAGACCTTTAAAGAGATTGCCAAGGACTACAAGCTTTATCTAATTGAGGACTGCGCCCAACCCACGGTGCAGAGTTTATGTCATGTGCGGGCCGAGAAAAATGTCATCTTCGACTTTTACTCCACGATAAACGCTCACTCCGTTCTGGATTTTAGCGTTGTTGCCTATCTCGACTCCGACGTCAATGTAAACGTCCTTCCCTATGTTGCAGTTCCTGCCTATTTTGGCGCCCTTCCTTATGTGGGCGAAGTGCCATATTCTAGTCCCTTCCCCAATTTCAACGTCATCTTCAACAACAGCTAAGGGATGAACGAAATACTTTTGAGCCATTTGGGACACCAAATTTTAATAAAGCAGGAAAATTATAAGCTTTTGGTGGCTATGGGAGAAACGTTAAGAATAGCGTTTGTTTACGATGTGATTTATCCATGGGTAAAAGGAGGCGTTGAAAAAAGGATCCATGAACTAGCCAAGCGGCTTGCAAAGAAACACGAAGTTCACGTATTCGGCTACAAGCTCTGGAATGGAAAAGAGGTTATTGAGAGAAGTGGAATTTTTTATCACGGGACGATAAGAGCTAAGAAAATTTACAGTAATGGAAGAAGGGCAATAACCCCTCCTCTGCTCCATGCCCTTAAGCTAGTTCCTTTATTTAGAAATGAAAAGTTTGACGTCATAGACTGCCAGGCTTCCCCATACTTTCCGGCGTATTCCTCTAAAGCTGGTGCAATGTTTCAAAATTCAAAGCTAATCATAACATGGCATGAATTCTGGGGGAAGTATTGGTTTGAATACTTGGGAAAAGCTGGCATGTTTGGACAAGCGACTGAGAGGGGGCTCTTTGAGTTAACAGATAGCCACGTGGCGGTTTCTTTGAAAACAAAAAGAGACCTCTATAATGCAGGACTAAGGAAAGATGTACACGTTATTCCCAATGGGATAGACTTCAAAAGGATACAGAAAATAGAACAGGCTGAGTTGGAATCAGATATCATATTTGTGGGACGCTTGGTTAAAGAGAAAAACGTTCCTCTTTTGCTAAATGCAATTAGAGTTATCAAAGAAGAAATTCCTGACATTAAAGCTCTTATCGTTGGGAATGGCCCAGAGCGGAAGAATTTGGAGAATTTGAGCAAAAGCTTGGGTACTTCGGACAATGTAGAGTTTTTGGGGTTCTTGGAGAGCCACGATGATGTAATTGCTCACATGAAGGTCTCTAAGGTCTTTGCGTTCCCCTCCTTGAGAGAAGGGTTTGGAATCGTAGTTCTGGAGGCAAATGCATCTGGCCTGCCTGTCGTTACGGTCAATTATGAGATGAACGCTTCAAAGGACTTAATTGTAAGTGGCAAGAACGGATTCGTCAGCGAACTCAACGAAAAGGACTTTGCAGAAAAGATTTTAACTGCACTTGAAAGGAGGAGAAAAATGAAAAGCATTGCCATAAATATTGCGAGTATGTATGATTGGGAAGAGATAGTTGATGTGCTTGAAAGGTACTATCAGGAGCTTATATGTTAGGGTCATCTAAATTTCAGTTTGGACACCAAAGATTTTTAACTTTTGTAGATGAGTGTCTTATAAGGGTGTGAAGAGCAGTATGAGAGTTGCAATGATAATAGAAGCTTGGGAGCCCATATGGGGTGGGGGACAAGTTCATGTGTATGAAATTTGCAAGAGGCTAGTTAAGCGTGGAGTTGAAATTGATTTGTATGTGATGGCATTAAAAGATAAATATGGTAATGTTTATGCTGAAAATGAAGAACTTTTTGGGGGAAAGTTGAGGATAATTAGAGTTGGATTTCCAAGGTCGTTTACTTTTTTGAACAGAATTTTCTGGGTTTTTGAAGTTATGAAGGCAATTGTGCACAACCATAAAAAAGCTCCTTATTCATTAATTCATGCTCACGCAAATTTACCTGGATTGCCTGCGAAAATTCTTTCGAGGTTACTTAATATTCCTGTCTTATATACTGTCCATGGGAGTGGCATTGAGGCTTTAGAAAGGATGTATGGAAGGGGAATTAAAAGTAGAATTCTACATATGTTTGAAGTTTTTTTGCAAAGAAAAATCGAATATAATATTGAGATGACAGTGGATAGGAGATTCTTGAAATATCCTAACGTAAATAGGCCAATCTACATCCCAAATGGGGTCGACGTTAAGAAGTTTGATAAAATTAGTGTTGCAAAAAGTAAAATGTTCAAAATCCTGTTTGTGGGGCGTATTCATCCACAAAAGGGTCTGAGGTATCTAGTTGAGGCTATTAAAGAAATACAGGGGGAATTTGATGGAAATATGGGGGTTGTAGTAATTGTGGGGGGAAGCGCTGAGTGGACACCTGAAGAAAAAGAAGTTCGTGCGCTTATTAAAAAATTGGGCTTGGAGAGATATTTCATTTTTAAGGGAAAACTATCCGAGAAAGAGCTTTTGAAGGAATACAAATCGTCTACACTTTTTGTCCTTCCGTCTCTCTTTGAGGGTATGCCTCTAACTTTACTTGAGGCATGGGCTTCAAAGCTCCCGGTTATAGCAACTAAAGTCGGCGAAAATCCATATCTAATAAAACACAGATATAATGGGTGGTTAGTTGAGCCGGGGAATGTTGAAGATCTTGCAGAGGCTTTAAGAGATGCGTTAAATACTCCTAGAACAAAGCTTGAAATAATGGGGGGGAGGGGTTACATGATAGTTTTCGAGAAGTTCAATTGGGACGATATAGCTGAGCGTCTGCTAATATTATATACCAAGGCTCAACATTTAGCCAATTAAGTAGTGGTGGGTTATTATGAAAACCCCTAATGTCTCGGTGTTACTGCCTGTTGCTAATGAACCACTAAAATATGTAAAGTTAAGCCTTAGAAGTATTATTAATCAGACGTATCGAAATCTAGAAATCATCGTACTTGTTGATAGACCAGATAATAAAGAAGTTGTTGAGTATATAAAAGCTGAGCAAGAAAGAGATAACAGAATTAGATTACACGTAAATCAACGTCCTTTAGGTCTTACGAAGACATTAAACGTTGGTATTTCAATGGCTTCTGGGGTATATATAGCTAGAATGGATGCGGATGACATAAGTCTACCAACTCGCATTGAACGTCAAGTGGCGTTTATGGAACAGAATCCCGACTATGGTTTATGTGGTACCAAGGCATACTTTATAAACGAAGAGGGGAAACTTATACTGAATCCTAAGATTTCACTTAATAATAACATAGTTACACATGAGAACATCCAACGAGCTATATTAAGATTTAATCCATTCATACATTCATCGATTTTACTAAGAACTCAAACCTTAGAGCAAATTGGGGGTTATAATGAAAGGTTTGAAACTAGCCAGGATTATGAATTATGGCTGAGGGTATGTAGAAGATATAAATGCTATATACTCCCTAAACGTTTGATTCTCTATAGAATACGAACTCATGGAATTAGCTACAGCAAGATGAGGACTTCTCTTAAATATTCTCTTTGTGCTAGATACTTGGCGATAACAAAATACGGGTATCCCAAGTGGGGGATTATATATTTAATTTGGCCAACAATTTCATATATTGTGCCAGTACGAATTAAGCAAATAATCTTTAGGAGGCATCTGAGATGAATAAAAAACTTAAAATTGGATTAATCTTTACCTTTAACGTTTCCCTAAAAACGTGGAAAGAAAAAGGTCTTTTCTCAAGAGAAATTAGACTGTATGAGGAACTTTTAAATCAGAACCCAAATTTGGAATTGTACCTTTTTACCTATGGGGAGCACGACAGAGAATATGAACAAGAGCTCCCAGCAAATATAACTGTTGTTCCAATGCCGAGGATTTTTAACTGTTATTTTGGTAAGATCCTATACTCGGTTTTAATGCCATTAATTCACCGAAACTTGTTTAAGGATCTCGATATTATAAAAACCAACCAGATGATTGGTGCATGGACAGCCATGATAGCGTCTTGGCTTTTTAAAAAACCATTGATTGTCAGAACTGGGTATACTTGGAGCCTGTTCGAGAAAAATAAAATCAAAAAAATCATTGCAGATTTATTGGAGAGTATTTCATGTAAAAAGGCAGATGTGTATTTAGTTGCCTCTCGTGAGGATAAAATGTATCTTCTTAGGAAACACAAATGCGAGGTATGTAAAATATTGCCAAATTATGTGGATACTAATAGATTTAGACCACTTTCTGTTTCAAAGCAAAGATTATCTGCTGTATTTGTAGGTAGGTTTGTTTCTCAAAAAAATTTAGATGTTTTGATACAAAGTCTTGAGAAGTTACCAAGTGTATGTCTCTCTCTTTATGGTCATGGGGAGTTATTGGGGTATCTCGAGCAATTAGCAAGGGCTCTTAGAGTCTGTGTGCATTTTTTTGCTCCAGTTCCTAATGAAGAGATTCCCCTTATTCTAAACAAGTATCAAATATTTGTACTCCCATCATTATATGAAGGCATGCCTAAGGCTTTGCTTGAGGCTATGTCTTGTGGTCTTGCGTGTATTGCCACTAACGTTCCAGGTAATAGAGAAGTTATTGACCATATGAAAACTGGACTGCTCGTAGATGTTTCTCTTGATTCGATCAGGGGGGCAATCTTTATATTGGTATTCAATCCAAAATTGGCCAAAAAGCTTGGTCGAACTGCAAGGAATAAACTTATGAAAGATTATAGTTTACAAGTAATTGCCAAACAAGAACTCTGCTTATACCATGCTATAACTAATAGGGGTGTTCATAAATGATATTGATAACGGGAGTGGCTGGATTTATAGGCTTTCATTTGGCAAGAACTCTCCTTGAACAGGGGGAGGATGTTATTGGAGTTGATAACCTTAATCCCTATTACAGTGTGAAGCTAAAAGAGAAAAGATTGGAAATCTTGAGTGAGTATTCAAACTTTTCCTTTATAAAGACGGATCTTGGAAACTGGAATGAGTTTTATTCTTCGCTTAAGGATGTTCCAATTGATTTAATAGTGCATCTTGGGGCTCAGGCGGGGGTAAGGTACTCTCTAGAAAATCCATGGGTATATATTCACTCAAATGAATACGGGACACTCAACGTATTTGAACTAGCAAGAAGAAAAGATGTTGAACAAGTTGTTTATGCATCTTCATCCTCAGTATATGGAGGGAATACTAAGATACCATTTTCGGAAAACGATAGGGTGGACAAACCGATATCACTCTATGCAGCAACAAAAAGAGCAAATGAGCTGATGGCTTATACGTACCATCACCTTTATGGTACAAGAATGATAGGGTTACGATTCTTCACGGTTTATGGTGAATTTGGTCGCCCTGATATGGCGTATTTTAAGTTTGCCAAGAATATAATGCTTGGTAAGGAGATTGAGATCTATGGATATGGAAAGTTAAAGAGGGATTTTACTTATATCTCCGACATTGTAGAGGGAATTAAGAGAGCGATGAGCCTGGACACGGAGTACGAAATAATAAACCTTGGTAACAATAGGCCCGTAGAACTAGACTATTTTGTATCCCTGCTTGAAAAGTATCTGGGAAAGGAGGCCAAGAAAAAGTACGTTGAAAAGCCAAAGGCTGACGTTGAGATAACTTATGCAGACATAACAAAGGCGAAAGAGATTTTGGGATGGGAACCAAAAGTAAAAATTGAAGATGGCTTGAAGAAGTTCTGCGACTGGTTCGTAAAAAATTGGGAGTGGATAAAAACCATTTGACCGAAATTGTTTGTGGGGGAATATATTATGAATATGGAGTATGTCCTGAGTTCCTTAAGAAAAATTAGATATAGACGATATATACAGTTCGGTAAAGGAGTGCGGATATATGGGAGACTAATTATAATAGGGAAGAAAAAAAATATAAAAATTGGAGATTATTCAACATTAAATGAGGGTGTTCTCCTAAACGCAAGAGATAAAATAATAATAGGCAGATACTGCCGTATTTCACCGTATGCTCAATTACATACTGGGGGACTTGACTTAACTAAGCCTTATACAAATAGGCCTCATATATCTAAGCCAATAATAATAGAAGACGGTGTTTGGATAGGGGCTGGAGCAATCATTCTTCCAGGAGTTAAAATCGGAGAAGGTAGTGTTATAGCTGCTGGTGCCGTTGTCACGAAAGATGTTCCACCTTATGAACTTTGGGGGGGGTGTTCCTGCAAAAAAGATAAAAGACCTGAAATAAAATGGAAATGGACAATAAAACGAATACTACTGAGTGTAGGAGGGTGATGAAATGAGCTATAACCTTGGAATATTAAAAACTTTGTTGTGTGATCGAAAATTCAGAGTACCACGTATGTGGTCTAATAATGAACTTAAAAAATTTGCTCATTTATTTAGTGGCAGGGTTATTAATGTAAGCGGTTGGAAAGATATTGATAAGGAGGGTAGCAGGTACAAAGATTATTTTGTGAATGCTGAAGAATACTGGATTTCAAATTATAAATCGGAATATCGGGGTTTTCAAGGGACTCTGGAAAATGAAATATTCTTGGATTTAACGCAACCCTTGCCTAAAGAATTAAGACATAAATTTGATGTTGTATTTAATCATACTACACTAGAACATATATTCGATGTATTTACAGCTTTTAAAAATCTATGTGAATTAAGCAAAGACATAGTTATAATAGTTGTTCCGTTTATCCAAGAGCAACATGCGGATTATGGGGATTACTGGCGATTTACACCACTTGCTATAAGAGAATTATTTAAAAGAAACGGGTTGGAACTTATATATATAAATTTTAATGACTGGTCTAATAGTAGCATTTACATCTTTGCAATTGGATCAAGACACCCAGATAAATGGGAAAAAATACGAAATCACCCCGATAATAAACTGAATTATATTGATAATTATTTTGTTGGAACAAAAATAATTAGAAACTCAATTCTATATAACATTTTTACAATCACTAAAAACTGCTTGCAATATTTGAAAAATTTAAGATATAAAATAAAAATGCGAAACGTAAAACGTTGAACATTACAAATATTGTATCTCTCCCAAATTACGTTCTCAATTAACTTCTGTAAACTCTCTTTCTCTAAAAGCCAACCAAGTAATAGACATTCATATATTACTTGTATTCATTTAATTCTAATAGATGGCCTTTAATACGTTGGATTAGCTCTCTTTCTATGTCCGAGAGAGATTAAATTGCTTGTCGTTTGTGGATTTAAATAATCTCTGAGTTGTAGATGAGACTTCCGGTGTGCATTTATTTGCAATTTTCTCTTTAAAAAGAATGAAGAGTTATACCTACAGCTTTACAGCACTTTTCAAATCTTCACGTATTTTGTTGAGAATTGCATTTAGAAGATTTGAGAGTCCCGAGTACATCTCTTTGTAATATATAAATTTGTCTTTATTGTCCTTTATGAACTCTAGCAATTCTCTGTATGTTAATTCTAGATTGTTTATCTCCTTTTTCTCTTCAATATTTAACTCTTTAAAAATCTCTTGGTACTGATCGTAGCTCAATTTCGGTTTTTTCACCTTGTTTTTTCGTGCATACTCAATTGCTAGATATGCAACTTCAAAATCTAAATTGGTTTTACGTAACTTTTCAAACCTAGACTCCAAATATTTTCTTGTTGTTGAAGAAGATTTAAAGTATCTTGTGATGACTCGCCTAAATATGTCTCTCCTATATTGCTCAAACTCGTGAAGTGCCGATGGATAATCAAAATCAATTGAAAGATACCCCAATCTGCGCATCCTTTTAACAACGAACGTTTCTGGTCTCAATGAAACAGACTCATCTTGTATAAGTTTGATAGCCACTTGCAAATGACTAGTTCTATACAGACGGGGACCATTGCGTATAATTAGTCCAGATAAATAGTCATAAGCCAAAGGGTTCATAAAAAATATTTTATTTGGCAACCTCTCCATAGCTTCGACCATAACCCCTAATGTATTTGGCAGAATAATCATATCGGCATCTATGAAAAATGTATATTTTTTACCGTATTCAAGCGCTAGCTTATATCCTTCTTCTAAAGCCTTGGAAAAGGGAGATATATTTTTTACGTAAATGATGTTCTCTTTGTCTATTCCATTTTGTAGCACGGCATATTCACATAATTTTTCGGTTCTTTCTCCAGTACTCCTAATAACTACCAAAATGTCATCTAGATCCAAAGACATTTTTATCACCTTAAACACTTAGTGACTTCATGTGATATTTCTTCAACGTTTCTAGGTGAATAACCCGAAACGAATCAAAATAATGGCCTATATCTAGAACCCAATATCCTCTATCTGAAAGGATGTAACTTAAAACTTTTCCTGTTGGGCCCGCTGATATTAATATTGGATTCTTACAATGGGTATGAATCTCATGAATTCTGTCTATGATATTGTGCAATTCTAAAAATGCATTCCTTTTGGGTATGTTTATGTAATTTAGCGTAATATCCTTTGTGAGATTATATTTGTCACTAGTTGTTTTCCAGAGGTAAGTAACTGTATGTCTTGTATACTCATTTGCAACGATGGTTATTTCATCCGGACATGGCCTTATGCGCAACAAAATTTTCTCGAAGATATTCACGCCTATTCTAGCAAGGTGACGAAAGACAAATGCATCTCCGTATATGGTATTTGGGTCAAAATATCTAGAGAATACAATTTTAAATGGAATCCAAAAATGAGTTTTTTTCCATTTTTTGAGGGTTTCTGAATCCATTACAAGGTATCGCCATGGAATTCCCAGGACGTAGGGTGATTTATCATTATATTCTTTTAAAATCCTTTTTAGATAGTATGCTAATTCCGGCGTGTACTCCTGAAAGCGTATATCAAATCCTAAGAGTAGCGATATTTCTCCATCCCCGAATCTAATTATGCTTTTTCTGTTTTTTACCACGGTACTAATGGTTTCTACTAGATTAAGAAAATTATCTGAGTGAAAGTCGATATCTACAACGCCACTTAAGACTGTAGCATATTTAAGATAAAATAAAGGATGTTTTACAAACGCTTTCATAAACTTAAGCTTCATTTGCCTTCCCACCTATTTAAGCTTGGGATAACAACTTTTCTAACCCACTCTGTGAAACTTTCTCCAATCTCCTTATCCTCAAGTGCAAGCTCAACATTTGCCTTCAGCCATTCCAGCTTATTTCCAATGTCGTATCTCCTACCGGGATAGAGGTAACCATATACTGCAACATCTTTTGCCATATCTCTAAGTGCATCCGTAAGCTGGATCTCGCCTCCATATCCGGGTTTTGTCCTCTCAAGATATTCAAATATTTCGGGAGTTAAGACATATCTTCCAAGTGTGGCTATATCCGAGGGAGCCTCTTCAACTTTTGGCTTCTCAATCATATTCTCAATTTTATATATGCCTGGCTCGATCTCTTTTCCCTGTATTATACCATGATAAGGAATTCTTTCCTTGGGAACCCTTTCAACCGCTATTATTGAGCTTCTATATTTTTTGAAGACGTCTATTAGCATTTTTGTACATGGTGGGATTGTTATATTATCTCCCAATAATAGCGCAAAGGGCTCGTCTTCTACGAAAGGTTTTGCATATTTAACAGCATCTCCTAATCCTTTTTGCTCTCTCTGTCGTACAAAAAATATGTCAACTTCTGCAAGAATTCTGTCCAGCTCTTCCATGTATTTATTTTTCTTTTTAATCTCACTCCGATCAAAATGATCCTCAATAGCACGTTTGTGCTTTCCGGTTATTATTAATATTTCCCGAATCCCAGAGTAATATGCCTCTTCCACAACATATTGAATCACTGGCTTATGAACCACCGGAACCATTTCCTTCGGCTGTGCCCGTGTTATTGGCAGCATTCTTGTTCCCAATCCTGCAGCTGGAATAACAGCTTTCCTAACCTTCACCAGCAAACCCCCTCATAGATTTTTGCTGTTTTTTCAGCACTTCTAATTCTTCTCCCATCGATCACGATCTTTCCAGAGTAATCTAGCTCCTCAAACTCAGGCCACTCAGTTACAATTAAAATCACATCAGTCTTTTCCAGAACCTCTTGAGCTGAGTTAGCGTATTCGATTTGTGAGAATAAGCGCTTAAAGTTTTTCATTGCTTTAGGATCATAGGCAATGACTTTTGCTCCCTCCTCCAGAAGTTTTTCCACGATAATTATTGACCTTGCCTCCCTAATATCATCAGTGTTAGGTTTAAATGCCAAACCCAAAATACCAACAGTCTTTCCTTTTAACTCCGGAACGTGCTTCTTTAAAAGCCCAATCAATTTTAATGGTTGTTTTTCATTGACTTCAATTACTGCTTTCAAGATTAAGGGTTCTTCACCAGTTTCTTCGGCTTTCCTGATCAATGCCTTAACGTCTTTGGGGAAGCATGAACCGCCGAAGCCGAGGCCACTCTTGAAGAAGTTGGGGCTGATCCTGTGGTCTAAACCAACACCTTCAAAGACTTTCCATGAATCAATGCCGAGCCTTTTGCAGATGTTTCCAATCTCATTGGCAAAGCTGATTTTAGTTGCAAGAAAAGCGTTGGAAGCGTATTTAATCATTTCAGCAGTTTTGATATCAACAATCAACTTTGGAGCGTTAATTGGCTCGTAAAGCTTTTCCAAAATCTGTCTAGTTTTTTCATCCTTAACTCCAATGACTATTCTATCTGGGTTCAAGAAATCTCTTAATGCCACCCCTTCTCTCAGGAATTCTGGGTTCATTGCTAAACCAAAGTCTTCGAAAGCTTTTTTGCCAGAATGTTCCTCAATGATAGGCTTTACAACCTCCTCGGTAGTTCCTGGAAGAACAGTGCTTTTGACTACAACAACATGGTAACCTTCTTTCTCTCTCAAGGCCTTTCCAATTTCTTCGGCGGCCTTTTTAACATAAGTCAAATCAATGCTCCCGTCTTCTCCTGATGGCGTTCCAACGCAGATGAATGTGATGTCTGAGTTTAGAATGGCCTCATGGTAGTCTTTCGTCGCATAATATTTTCCCTTGAATTCCTTCATTAACTCTTCTAAGCCTTCCTCATAAATTGGTGGAGTAGCTTGGTTGATCATCTTAATTTTTTCGTCATCAATATCAATGAAAACAACGTCATTTCCCAACTTAATAAAGCCCATACCTGTAACGAGACCAACATAACCCGAACCAACAATTGAAACTCTCATTTCGACGACCCCCTAAGAGGTATTGTGTATGAACTTAAAACACTTGCTATCCCCTGGCTCACCACCGTCGCCACCGCCGCCCCCTCGGCACCGTAGTTCAGTATCAGAACGTAGTTTAGAACCACGTTCAGCAACGCCGTAAACCCCGTGATCTTTGTAAAGGTCAGCTCCCTTCCGGTCGCGTTCATGTAGCTCCCAAAGAGGGAGTTGAGGAACATGAAGGGAACTGCAAACGCTAAAATCCTCAGAACGGGAACGCTCGGCAGGAACTTCTCCCCAAAGACTATCAAAATCCCAAGCCTGGCAAAGATATAGTAGCCAGCCAAGCCACCAATTCCTATAAGGGCAAGCATCTGAAAGCTCTTCTTGAAGAGCGTCTCAAGTGTCTTCCTGTCCTCCTTCCACAGTCTAGCCATAGAAGGCATCGTCGTTGAGACGACTATCCCTGGGATGAACAGGGAAACCTCAATCAGCGTGAAGGCCGCCCTGTAAATTCCCGTCTCATAATCCCCCCTAAGGAGGCTGAGCATCACCATGTCCGTGCGGTAGTAGATGAGCGTGAAGAGCCCTATGAACCAGAATGGATAGGATTTCATCAGGAGGTTCTTCCAGACTTCCGGCCTAAAGCGAACCCTGAGTTCATCAACGAACCGAAGGCTCCACCTTATCCTCAGGAGTTCCCTCAGCGTATAACCAGCTAAAAGTGCAACTATAAACGGTGAGAGGGATTTAAACACATACAAAACGGCCCCACCAACGAAGAATGCCCAGAATCTCTCAACGGCCCTCGCCATCGCCTCATACTTTGTGACCTCATGAGCATATATGATGCGAACAAAAATCCCGGCAATCCAAGTAAGCACCGCCTCGGCTCCAGCTAAAATGATGAGAACCTTCATCCACCCCGGCTTCGGGAGGAAAAGTGTAATTCCTACAATTATTAAGAAGTTAATACCTGCTAAAACTATCTTGAAGCCTAAGACGTCTGGAAGTAGCTCTTTCAGTCTGCTTTTATCCCTCGCGACCTCACGCATGAAGTAGTAACCAACGCCCAGATCGGAGAAGATTCCAAGGAGCCCAACATAATAGAATATAAAGGAGTACTGCCCAAGTCCCTCCGGGCCGAGGGTTCTGCTCAAAATCACTATCACACCGTAGGCCAATAGCTTCGAAATAATCTCTGCCCCAAAAAGCCAGCCCGCGTTTTTGATTAACCTTAGCTTTAAGCTCTCCGCCATAGACCTCAAAACTGATAAAAAAGGAGCGGTATAAAAACCTAATCCCCCCTCTGTATCTTCGCGTGGCCTCCGACAAGGCTCTTCCTGAGCTCAAGGTTCCTTATTTCACACTTCTCGTCTATTATGGAGCGCCATATCGTCGAGCTCCTGATGATCGTCTTCCGGAAGATTATCGAATCACTCACGTCAGAGTTCTCGATGACGCAGTCCTCGCCGATGTAGGCAAAGGGCCCGATTATCGAGCGGCCCAGTATCTTGGCACCGCGCTTTATGACAACAGGTGGGATTATCTTCGAGTAGGGGCTTATCTGAATTTCCTCGATGTGGCTCTCCTTCAAAAGCGTCTTCAGGGCCTCAAGGTAACTATCAGCGGAGCCTATGTCGTACCAGTACTCCGAGAAGCGGTAAGCCTTGATGGGCTCGCCCCTTGAGAGGAGCCACTGGACGAAGTAGCCCGGTGAGTCCCTGTTCCCGTTGCTCAGATACTCGTCAAGGAGCCCCATAACCCTCTCCGGGAAAACGTAAACGCCGGTACTGATCAGGGTCGAGCGCGGCTGGGCCGGCTTCTCCTCGAAGGCAACAACCCTGTCACCTTCAAGGACAACAACACCGTATCTCTTGGCCAGCTCAAGGTCACCAACGTCGTAAACTGCTATGAGGGTCTCACCCGAATAGCGCGCGAGGAAGTCCTCAAGCGAGAACGAGAAGAGGTTGTCGCCCGCTATTACAAGATAATCGTCCAGGCCGAGCTCCTCAACGGCCTTCTTCATAGCCCCAATCGTCCCGAGCTTCTCCTCCTCGTGGAGAGTGTCCTCAACGATGAGCCCAACGCCGTATTTTTCAGCGATCGGCCTGAAGTGAGACTCGAAGAAGCGGTTCGTGGAGATGTAAACGGGCAGGTCGAGCTTAAGGGCCTTTTCAAGGATATAATCAATTATCCTCTTCTCTCCAACAGGAAGCAGCGCCTTTGGATTGTCCTTGGTTATGGGCCAAAGGCGAGTTGCGTAGCCGCCCGCCATAATCAGGACTTTCATGGTTCTTCCCTCCCCGATATCTCAACATAACAAAGCTATAAACTTTTCATCGTATTCCAAGGGCCTCCCGCCGGTACATCCTTAGATAGTAGGAATAATCGTGGTACTCCCTCATGGTCATCTCCTCAAAATCACACCTGGCCCTCTCGTCCCTGCTGAAGAGGAGCAGGCCCCCGATGGCCCGGAACCTGAAGGTCACCGGTGCGTTGTTGAGAAGCCTGACATCGACGGGAAGCCCCATCAGCCTTGAGAGCTCCTCTTCAAGCTCTTCCTCGTAGAATGGAGGGGCATTGCCCTTTACATAAACGGCAATATCAACGTCCCTGAAGGGCCTATCTTCAGTAAATGAGCCGTGCAGGTAAGCAAAAACTACCTCCTTCATTTTCAGGAGGTGCTCTCTGAGTAACTCAATGATTTTTTCCTTCTCTTCCTTGCTCAGCGTGTAAACCTGCATGGTAAAAGATTGGGGATTGAATACAAAAAACTTTCCTAAAGCTTAATAACAGCCCCTCGAACTTTTGGTGGTGATAAAAATGAAGGCCCTTGTGACCGGGGGAGCCGGGTTCATAGGCTCCCATCTGGTGGACAGGCTGATGGAGCAGGGGCACGAGGTACGGGTTCTCGACGACCTGAGCGCTGGAACCTTGGAAAACATAAAGCGGTGGCTCGACCACGAGCGCTTTGAGTTCATAAAAGGTGACATGAGAGATGCTGAATTCGTTAAGAAAGCAGTGGAGGGCGTTGACGTCGTCTTCCACCTCGCTGCAAACCCAGAGGTTAGAATAAGCTCCCAGAGCCCGGAACTCCTCTACGAGACTAACGTGCTCATAACCTACAACCTGCTCAACGCCATGAGGGACTCAAACGTAGAATACATCGTCTTCACGAGCTCTTCTACCGTCTACGGCGATGCCGAGGTCATACCAACACCTGAAGACTACGGCCCGCTCGAACCGATAAGCGTCTACGGCGGGGCCAAGCTCGCCGCTGAAGCGTTAATTTCCGGCTACGCCCACACCTTCGACTTTAAAGCCCTAATCTTTCGCCTGGCGAACATCATAGGCGAGCGCTCGAACCACGGCGTCATCTACGACTTCATAAACAAGCTGAGGAAGAACCCCAAGGAGCTTGAGATACTCGGCGACGGGACGCAGAGGAAGAGCTACCTCCACGTGAGCGACACGGTTGAGGGCATGCTTCACATCTTCGAGCACTTCAAGAGGTCCGAAAAGACCGTCGATTTTTACAACCTGGGCAACGACGACTGGATAACCGTGAAGGAGATAGCGGAGATAGTGAGCGAGGAAATGAGGCTGAGGCCGAGGTTCGTTTTCACCGGGGGAGTTGACGGAGGCCGCGGATGGAAGGGCGACGTCAAGTTCATGCGCCTGAGCATAGAGAAGGCAAAAGCAACCGGATGGAGGCCGAAGCTCAACAGCTACGAGGCGGTTCGGAGGACGGTTCGGGAGCTCCTCTGACCGAAAACTTTTTAAACCCTCCCTCTTCCTTAATGTCGGACACGCCCCGGTGGTGTAGCCCGGTCAATCATGCGGGACTCTCGATCCCGCGACCCGGGTTCAAATCCCGGCCGGGGCACCATAATTCTCCTGGGCCCGTGGCTCAGCCTGGTCAGAGCGCCCGCCTGATAAGCGGGAGGTCCGGGGTTCGAAGCCCCGCGGGCCCACCATCGAAACTTTGCCCAGCAAAGTTTCATCAAAGTTCGTAGCCCCTTCTTGAAATGCGAGTTTTGATGGGGCTTTCTAACTAAATAGTGAATTATCCTGAGTGAGAACTCCTTTAGAGGCTTTGTAAAGGGGTTTAACCTAAAAAGACGCCCTTCGGGCGTCAATGGAGAGTAAACCCCCTTAATAAGCCCGGATTTTGTTCATTGTTCTCATTAAAAATAGGTTCTCAAAAGAAAGAAAACCAAACTTCCAAACACCACAATGCAAAGAGCTACGAACTTTTGGTGAAGCTTTTTCCAAAAGCTTCAGCGCTGGCGGAAAAGATGTGCCTTTCTGAAAATTGCCAGTTTTAGAAGGGGATTTCTACTAGATTTGCTTCATCTGTGAGTGTTTCACTTGGAAAAGGCGCCTGAATGGCGCGTTTTTGAATTAAACCCCTTTCAATTGGCCATTTAACGTCAAACCCGCTTTAGGCCACGGCCCCTTGAAAGGCATGTCCTCCTCACAACCCTTTAGGACAGTTGGAACCCTTTGGTCAAGCTTTGCGCAAGCAAAGCTTGCGGGGAGTAAAATTTATAAATCCCCCATTGAACCTATCAACGGGCACAGCCCCGTGGTGTAGCGGCCAAGCATGCGGGACTCTGGATCCCGCGACCGGGGTTCGAATCCCCGCGGGGCTACCATCGTTCAAGGGCTCCAGAACCCCGAACCCCCTCTCTTAAACCCTTCTCGAACCTCATGTTATACATCAAGATGTACCTTTTCCCTTTGCGGTTTATCCAATCCTAAGCCCGTTTTTGGCTATAATCTCTTTAATGCTTTCAGTAACCGGGTTACGTGTTCTTGTTTCGAGTCTTCTCTGGATAATATCCAAATGAAGTTTTGGTCGAGTATCTGCCTCACCCGTTCCTCACAGAGAAAAGAGCTGTTTGATGGTCGGCCGGGGAAATACGGGCTTGTTATTCCTTTATTTTCCTTAAACTTCTATATTCGAACTTTTTAGGTAGGTTTAAATACTACCCCCCCGTATTTTTGTTGAGGCTGGCCTTACTCCAGCCGGGAGGTCCTAGTCATGAGAGATAACTTCGAGAGTGAGATTGTCGACATGCTCCGCGAGGGGGAGCTGAGCGTTGCGTTCATTACCCGTTTCCTCACGGAGCGGGGGTTCGACGTAACCAGGCAGAGGGTCGAGCGCACACTTAGGCGGCTGGTTGGGGAGGGAAAGGTGGAGTTCAGGGTCGGCAATAACGGAAGAAAGCAGTATCGGTTGGCACGGTGATTGCCATGGGAACTTCCTCGGTCATACTCGGAAACAGCAGGAGGATGCTCATGATAGAGTACCTCAAGAAGTCCGATGGCCGGGCAGAGCTGAGGGAAATGGTGGAATACATCGCGGAGAACGAGGGGAACACCGACAGGAAGCACAGAAAGAGCGTGTACGTCAGCCTCGTTCAGACACATATCCCAAAACTTGAGCGTGAGGGCGTCATAACGTTCCGACACGGTGTCGTGACCCTTGTAAAGGTTCCTGACGACGTTACGGTCTATATGGAGACGGTCAAAAAGAACGACATAAGCTGGAGCTCTTTTTACGTGGGGCTCTCGCTGATATTCCTCATACTTGCCGTTTCACTCAACGACCTTTATCTTGCCATGGCCTCGCTGGTTTACGCTGGTGTTGGCGTTATCCACCACAGGAAAATGAAGCGCATTTAGGCCTTCTTTTCTTGGGTAACCTACCATTACCTGCAGTTAACCCGACATTTCATATATACCCCAACGGCTCAAGGGATTAGTGAGCAACCCGCAAGGGGTTGCAGAGGCACTGCGTTGAGTTCACCGTTGCAGTGGTTGTTGAGTGTCCGAGGTCAGGGATGAACCTTCACTCTCACCGCTGGCTTCTCTGCCACAGTGCCTCCAATTCGGAGGCGAAAAAAATGAGAAAGAATCTTGCCTTAGGAATTTTTGGCCTGTTGGTGGCCTTTGGTCTCGTGTTAGGGGCTGGAGCCAACTTCAGGGACTACAACGCTGACAGGAGTGTCCACTGGGACATCGTCAGCGATGATACTGAACTCATTGACCTGACGCCCATTCAGCCCTACGCGTACATAAACGATGGTGGCGTGCTGGTTGTTGACATAAGCCCGAACAACCCGAACTATCCAGGCTACGGCCAGGGCCTGAGCCCGAACTCGGAGTACAACTTCGACGAGGTCTTTGAGGTAAGCAATGACCTTTGGGAGGACAACATGACCATCGTTGTCAGGATTACCAACGCCAACACCGCGATACAGTTCTACGGCGCGGACCACGACATTCACTATGTTGATAACGGACAGGTAGTCTACGCCAGCGATATGGCCAAGAACGACGTCTGCTTTGTCCTTGATCCTGGAGATGCCGTTAAGGTCGGTATGGACTTCACCGTTGGGAACTCACTCCCAGGAGACACCGAGAGCAGCAGCATACACATCCAGGCCTACAGGCTCGGAACCGAGCCGGCGGAACTAGTTGGCAAGTGCGGTCAGTGAAGGAGGCGTGAAAAATGAACAAGCTATTTGGATTGGCTTTATTGATGGTTGGAATGCTCCTGGCTGTTGGAGCCGGAGCAAACTTCAGGTATTACTCTGCCGATAGGCAGACGAGCTTTGATGTTGTCACAGACGACAATGAGCTGATTGACCTTACTGCCCTCCAGCCCTACGTGACCTATGATGCCGGTAAGCTTTACGTCGACATCAGCCAGTACAACCCGAACCACCCAACTGGTGGGGGAACGGGTATGAGCCCGAACACCACCTATGTCTTCGAAGAGATGTTCCAGGTAAGCAACGAGCTCTGGGAGAACAACGAAACCACCTATCCGATATGCGTCACCATAAAGACCGAGCACGATGATGTGATGATCTTCGCGGGCGACTACGACAGCCCGATAGCCGGACCCGCCAGCAACATCCAGTTCACCGTCGAGCATGGGAACCCGATTCCGATTGGAATGATATTCGACAACACAAACTCAACAATTGGGCAGTACCAGTTCCAGATGAGCATTGAGGCAGTTGCCGGAGCTTGCAACCAGTGATTTCTTTTCGGGGGCCTTTGCCCCACCCCTTTGAGGGGGAGTTGTCATGAAAAAAATACTAGAGTTAACCTTTGCTCTCACTGTAATTGTATTTCTCGTCGGCTCGTTAGCGGGCTTTTTCCTGGACAGGCCCGTGTTTCTGTCGTACGCTTACTCCGACAGCATGACGCCCACGATCAACAGGGGCGACCTGTTCTTGATTAACCCCTTCGCGGGAAACTTTGACGTTGGTGATATCATAGTCTTCCATCGGCGCGACGGCTGGACTGTCCACAGGGTCTTCGCGGTTACGGAGGAAGGCTTCATAACCAAGGGCGATAACAACGTCGCTACCGACCAGCAGGACGGCCTCTACCCGCCTGTAAACCGGTCTGACGTCGTCGGAAAGGTTGTCGTCCTCTTTGGCAGGCCTCTCGTCATTAGGGGGGGAGGGGACTTGATCCAGTCCTTGAGGGCGAGGCTGAGCAATGTCTACGCGGTGGCGGTTCTGCTAATCGTTGGGGCGTTCCTGACGTTTTCAGGGGGCTCTAAACGGAAAAAGAGGGTTAAGTATTACAGGGTGAGCGTCAAGACCCTCTACGCCGTTGTGTCGGTCTTTATAATTGCGGGCTTCCTGTCTGTAACGGTGGCTTCATGGGGGACTCTGGCGTTTACGTACTCCTCAACGCTCGCAGGGGGGCAAAGGGAGGGCTGGTACCTGCCCGGCTCGACGTTTGAGAGGAACCTGAGCGTCGAGAACAAGGCCTTGTACCCGTTCTACTACTTCCTGAGTGGCGGAAGCGAGAGGGCCCAGATTCTGGGGCCGACGTTTTTCCGCATTGGGGGCGGTTCAAGCGTCGAAGTTCCAGTCCACGTCACCGTTCCGGAGGACACGAGGATTTACCGCGAGGAGTTCCAGGTGAGGTCTTACCCTGCCGTGCTTCCCGCATCACTCGTGGCTTTCCTCTACTCATTCAGCCCTTATCTTCCGCTGGTCGCCTACGTCATTGTCCTCTCGGGGGCGCTCCTGGTATTTTACCGCCTTGCGGGGATTTCAGAGGGAGACGTCTTTAGAATAAGAAAACGGAGGGGAAGTATTCTCTCCAAGGTACTCGGAGATGGTTAGCATGAGGAAATTTATGCTCCTTACGGCCTTCCTCCTCGGACTGGTTCTGATAGTGGGTTCGAGCGGGAATTTTCGGGCTTATACCGCTAAAAGAAATGCTGAGTTTGATATCGTAAGTGGGAACGACTCTTACATAGGCTGTCGCTGTTTGCAGTGGCCAATTTCCGTTAACGCGGGCTCCAGCGTGGAGTTTACTGCCCTAACAGTTGAAAACCGGATGGACAGGCCAATAACGTTCCACGTTGAGGGCGACTACTCGGCGCTTCCAGAGGGCATCAGCGGAAGCATTGACGGTTCCGTTTACACCCTTGAGCCTGGAGACTCGGCCCCCATCATGGGTACATTCTCCGCTGACGGTTACGTTGGAGACGGCGCCTACGAGGTGCCCCTCACGGTCTACGCGGACTGGGACGGGGGGAGTGCAAAGATTGAGACTTGCTCCATGAACGTAACGTCCATCGGGGGCCCCACGATAAAGAAAGAGCTCCTCTCTGGGAACACTGAAGTGCCCCTCTACACGTACCAGCAGTGGGTGTTCAGGATAACGGTCACGAACCATGGTGCCGCAAGAAACCTAACGATAAAGGACGTTGTAGGGGGAGAGTTTGAGATAGACTCAATATCCCCGAGCGCTGGAAATTACACGGTAAACCAGCACGGAGCTTCTACCCACATTCTATGGGACGTTGAGCTGAGCGCCGGTGGGAGCGCTTACCTGAACGTGACGGTGCACACCAAGATTAACCCCGCGGGAAAACAGGAGTTCACCTCGTGCGGAACCTACAGCCTGAACGATGGGGCTGAAATCCTCGGCTACGGCATCGTCAGCGACGGCATTCTCATTAGAGCGGTCTGGGGGGAAGACGATGACTCAGACGAAAACTGTAGCTCAGGGGGTTGTTGATTATGAAAAAATCCGATAAAAAGCGTGCAATCTTGGCTGGCCTCGCCCTTTCGGTTTCCCTTGCCGTAATCTTTGCCCTGTATTCGGGCGTTGCCTACTCCAGGGAGCCCGTAACGGTGGATGCGACCTACTCCGAGGCCTACCTGCAGGAAGGGCACTTCACTGCTTACGGCCTGTTCTCCAACGAGACCATCTACAAGAACGGGACTTCCCTGGAGTACTACCCCTCCAAAATAACCGACGCGATAGTGGGAAGCTGCAAGTTTTCGTCGGACGGCGCCAGCGGGAGCTACGAGGCCACGCTCCACGTCAACTACTACGTAACCTCCGGCAAGAAGAAAGTCTACCTCGTTAACGACACAGAACTCCTCGCCAGGGACACCTTCACGGGGTCCTTTGAGGTTCCCGTTGAACTGAACTTCACTGAGATGGACTCGAGACTCAAGATGGTTCGGGAGGGAACCGGCCTGTACCGCGCCGAGAGGGAGGTTTACGTCCTCGTGAAAGTCATGCCCTCCGGACAGGAGCCGTTCACCCAGGACATCAGGCTGAATCAGGACTCATCGGGGATGCTGTACTTCAGCGGGGCTGACAAGGAGTATAAGAAGGTAGTGAGGAGCGTTGAGACTACAACCAACTCACTGTCTTTCCTCGGTGCTGACGTCGGCGTTTCAACTGCCAGAACTGTATTCCCTGCAGTGGCGCTCCTCTTCGCGATTCCTCCAGCAGGTTTCGTCTACGCCAAACGTGAGAAGAAGCCGAAGTCCAGGGAGCTTACCGCCCTGAAAAAGTATACCGTTGAGGGGACTCCCCCAGAAGGAAAGCGCGTTGAGCTGTCCTCACCTGCTGACCTTAAGAGGGTTTTCGAGCTGGTTGACAGGCCCGTGGTTCACTACCGTGACGGCGGTGCCGATGTCTACGCGATAGCGGACGGCGGAACCGTTTACGAGTACCGGGCGAATTAGCCCGGACACCAACAACTTTAAAAGCTTAAGCTAAAAGCCACCTTAGGAGTTCTAAAAGGGTTAGAGGTGGTTAGAGATGAACCCGTTCCACGAGCTTGAGCCCGGACCGGAGGTTCCAGAGGTCGTTTACGCTCTCATAGAGATTCCGAAGGGAAGCAGGAACAAGTACGAGCTTGACAAGAAGACCGGCCTGCTTAAGCTTGACCGCGTCCTCTACAGCCCGTTCTTCTACCCGGTGGACTACGGAATAATCCCCCAGACCTGGTACGACGACGGCGACCCCTTCGACATCATGGTCATCATGCGCGAGCCCGTTTACCCGCTCACCATCATCGAGGCCAGGCCGATAGGCATCATGAAGATGGAGGACTCCGGAGATAAGGACTGGAAGGTTCTCGCCGTTCCGGTCGAGGACCCGTACTTCAAGGACTGGAAGGACATCGACGACGTTCCCAAGGCCTTCCTCGACGAGATTGCCCACTTCTTCCAGCGCTACAAGGAGCTCCAGGGCAAGGTCACCAAGATTGAGGGCTGGGGCAACGCCGAGGAGGCCAAGAAGGAAATCCTCCGCGCCATCGAGCTCTACAAGGAGAAGTTCGGTAAGAAGGAGTGATTTTCCCTTCAATTCTTTTTGGAGGTCTGGCCATGTACAAGCTTTTGACCGTTAAGGACGTTGTCAGAATCCCGCCCGTGATGTTCACGATGGACCCCAAGGAGGCCGCAAAGCTCGTCCTCAAGGAGACCTACGAGGGCATCTACGACAGGGACGAGGGAGTCGTCCTCGCCATCCTCGATGTCCACGAGGTCAGCCAGGGAGTCGTTGTGCCCGGCGACGGAGCCACCTACCACGAGGTCACCTTCGACGTCCTCGTCTGGAAGCCCGAGAACGGGGAGGTCGTTGAGGGAGAGGTCGTCGAGATGATGCCCTACGGTGCGTTCATAAGGATCGGCCCGATGGACGGCCTCGTCCACATAAGCCAGCTCATGGACGACTACGTCGTCTTCGACGAGAAGAACAGGCAGTTCATAGGCAAGGAAACCAACCGCGTCCTCAAGCTCGGCGACTACGTCAGGGCCAGGATAATCGGCATCAGCGTCAAGAGCAAGGTCATCAGGGAGAACAAGATCAACATGACGATGCGCCAGCCCGGCCTTGGAAAGTTTGAGTGGATTGAGCAGGAAAAGAAGAAGGCCCACGGGGAGGCTGAGTGAAGATGGCCAAGGAGAGGGCCTGCAGGCACTGCCACTACATAACGACCGAGGACAGGTGCCCTGTCTGCGGTAGCAGGGACCTTAGCGACGAGTGGTTCGACCTCGTCATAATCCTCGACACCGAGAGCAGGATTGCAAAGAAGCTCCGCGAGAGCATACCCGAGGCGGCTAAAGTTCCGGGCAAATACGCCATAAGGGTCAGGTGAGATGCTGTTCCGCTTAACTGAGGAGCTCCGCCGGGAGCTCAAAAAACCGCTGGGTGAGCTCATAAGGGGCCCCATTCCGGAGCCCTACCTCCGTATTAAGGACGAGCTTAGGGGAAAGACCGTCATCACCGTTGGGGACGTCGTCACCGAGAACGTCGTCAAGCTCGGTATTTCCCCCTCTTTGGCCATCTACGACCTCAAGACCAAGAGGGCCGACTATTCTCCGGATATAAACCAAAAGGCCGTCTTCATGACTGTTACAAACCCTCCTGGGGCGATAACGAAAGCTTTATTAGACACGATCAGAAAGGCCTTCGGCCTCGTTGAGAGGGGCAGGCCGGTTCACATACTCGTCAGCGGGGAAGAGGACTTGGGGGCAATCCCAGCCGTGCTGTACGCCCCCTACGGGAGCCTAGTCCTCTACGGCCAGCCCGACGAGGGGGTAGTGCTTATAAAGGTAACCCCCGAATGCAAGCGCAGATGTGCCCGCATCTTAGCCAATATGGAGGTGGTTCGTGATGGAGATTAAGGTGACCGAGATAAGGGAGAACAAGCTCCTCGGAAGGAAGGAAATATACTTCGACATCATACACGAGGGCGAGCCTACCCCGAGCAGGGAAGCGGTGAAGGGTAAGCTCGTCGCCATGCTTGACCTCGACCCGAACACCACCGTGCTCCAGTACATCAGGAGCTACTTCGGAAGCAACATCTCCAAGGGCTACGCCAAGGCCTACGAGACCAGGGAGAGGATGCTCTACATCGAGCCCGAGTACATCCTCCTCCGCGACGGCCTCATCCAGAAGGAGGAAGAGTGAGGTGGTGTAAATGGCGAAGAAGAAAAAGACCAGCCAGAAGTGGAAGCTCTATGAGGTTAAGGACGGAAAGGTCATCAGGAAGAACAAGTTCTGCCCGCGCTGCGGCCCCGGCGTCTTCATGGCCGACCACGGCGACCGCTGGGCCTGCGGAAGGTGCGGCTACACCGAGTGGAAGAAGTGATTTCTTTTTCTCTTCCTTAATACCCGAACCTGAAGAAAGCTAAAAAAGAGTGAATTCTTTGGAAGTACCATGCCGACATACTACGGCCTCAAGATTAGGCTCCACCCCGACGTTTATGAGCCGGCAGAGGACACGTTCCTCCTCGCCGAGAACCTTGCCGTCAAAGAGGGAGACATAGCCCTCGACGTTGGGGCTGGAACGGGCCTCATAGCGCTCCTGATGGCCAGAAAAGCCCGCTACGTGCTTGGGGTGGACATCAATCCCATAGCCGTCGAGCTGGCAAGGGAAAACGCGAGGATAAACAACATCAAAAACGTCGAGTTCCGCGTGAGCGACCTGTTTGAGAACGTTTCTGGAAAGTTCGACGTGATAACGTTCAACGCCCCCTACCTGCCCGGCGAGCCCGAGGAGCCGATAGACTTTGCCCTCGTTGGTGGAGAAAGGGGGAGAGAAGTCCTCGACAGGTTCATCCAGGAAGTTCCGCGGTACCTCAAGCCCCGCGGGACTGTTCAGATAGTCCAGAGCTCCATAACCGGGGTGGAGGAGACCCTCAGGAAGCTAAGGGAAGTCGGCCTGAAGGGAAAAGTAGTGGCTAAGGTTCACGTCTTTTTTGAGGATATAGTGCTAATAAACGCGGCTATGCGAGGCGGTGGCGCTTGACCTCGTAGAGAAGCTTCACGCTCGGCTTCTCAGGGAACTCAACGTCTTCCTCGAAGAAGTTTATTTGAATTTCCCTTGCCTTAATCTCGGGGCGTGGTTTTACGTTTCCAAACATGGGTGTAGGGTCGAGGGGTTGCTTTTAAAGTTTTCGGAAATTGCCGAAGTACTTTTCGACAGAGGTATTTCGGCCCCGGCATGTCGTACACACACCTGACCAATCACCTTTTTAAGAGGCTAATATAAAGCCAGCCCAGAGAAGGGAATTAGGTGAGACTAATGGCGATAGTTGTGAAGTCCGACCCGAACATGCCCGATGAAATCGCGCTCCTCTTTAGGAAACAGCACTACGAGCTCGTTGGCAGGCACAGCGGGGTTAAGCTCTGCCACTGGCTCAAGGAGAGCCTCACAAAGGGCAGGTTCTGCTACAAGCAGAAGTTCTACGGCATAGCGAGTCACAGATGCCTCCAGATGACGCCGGTCCTTGCATGGTGTACGCATAACTGCATATTCTGCTGGCGTCCGATGGAGGGCTTCCTCGGCACAGAATTGCCACAGCCATGGGACGACCCAGCATTCATCGTGGAAGAGAGCATAAAGGCCCAGAGAAAGCTCCTCGTCGGCTACAAGGGCAACCCGAAGGTTCCGAAAGAGAAGTTCGAGGAGGCCTGGAACCCCAAGCATGCTGCAATAAGCCTCTCGGGCGAGCCGATGCTCTACCCCTACATGGGCGACCTCGTCGAGGAGTTCCACAAGCGCGGGTTCACGACCTTCATCGTTACCAACGGAACAGTTCCGGAGAGACTTGAGGAGATGATAAAGGAGGACAAGCTCCCGACCCAGCTCTACGTCTCGCTCACGGCCCCGGACATTGAGACCTACAACCGCGTCAACGTCCCGATGATTCCGGACGGCTGGGACAGGATTAAGGAGACGCTCAGGCTCATGCGCGACGCTCAGACGAGGACTGTGATAAGGCTCACCCTCGTCAAGGGCGAGAACATGCACAACCCGGAGGGCTACGCCGAGCTGATAAAGCTCGCGAACCCGATGTTCGTCGAGGCTAAAGCTTACATGTTCGTGGGTTTCTCACGCAACAGGCTCACGATAAACAACATGCCGCGCCACGAGGAAATCAAGGCGTTTGCGGAGGAGCTGGTTAAGCATCTCCCTGGCTACCACATTGAAGACGAGTACGAGCCGAGCAGGGTCGTGCTGATAATGCGCGACGACGTCGACCCCAGCGGAAGGGGGCTGAATGGAAGGTTCATCGGGGACTGAAATTTTCGCCGGTTTTCGTGTTTCGAGGAAAACTTTATTTATTCTCCTTCGTTTTTTAATTAAGGGGTGTTGGCATATGAGGAGAACGCTTGCCATAATTCTGCTCATGATGTTTTTAACGGTTCCGTACTCCACCGCGAGTAGCGTCCTTGAGGGTGCGTCCAAAGTGTTTGTGGGGGTTGACTCTTACGCTGACTCCGTCCCGCTGAAGGCTTACTCAATCCTCGCGCTTGGCTCTATGGTCGGAAAAGTCCAGAACGGGAGCTTGGTCATGGCTTCAATTAAGAACCTCACCGAGAGCCTTCTCGCCCTCCAGAACCCCGATGGTGGCTGGGGGCACGGTGCGAATCAAATCAGCACTCCCCACGATACTGCTCTTGTAATACTTGCACTCAACAGCTCTTTGACAGCTTCAAGGGCGTCGGGAATTGAAACCGGGGAAGACGCTGTTGTGGGGGCTCTTATTAGGGCCAGGGGCTACCTTCTGAGTTCGTTCTCTTCCCCCGGCTGGGGATACGCCGCCGGTTCGGCTCCAAGATTTTATCCGACTGCCCTGGCCCTGTGGGCACTCGGTACTCTCGGTTTTAACTACTCAAACAGCCTTACGATTAAAACGGCCGCTGATTTCATAGCGGAGGCCTCTTCACTTCCTCCCGAATATCAGGCTCTCAGGCTCATTGCTTTCCACGCTATTGGTTATCCAAACGTTACTCCTTATCTCTCGGAGTGCCACCAGCTGCTCTCAAGCGGCAACCTCAACGAATACCAGAGGGCTATCCTCACCTACGCGGTCATGTTATACGAGCCCTTGGACTTCGAGGTCGGAAAGTCGCTCGCGATGCTTGAAGGCCTGGGTATGAGAAACGAGACCTACCTGCTCGCAAACAGGGCCATGCCATTCATGACGGAGAGCAACCTGATAGCGACCGCCTACGCGGTTATGGCGTTTTCCAGTGTCTCCGACGTTACTTCTGAAGGGCATCTAGTTAACCCCCGGGCGTTCCTCTACGATGAACTGATATCACGCCAGAACTCTAATGGGGGCTGGCCAATCTTCACGGACGGCCTCTCTTCGGCGAAGGCCACCTACTATGCCCTCCTCGGAATCCTGTCATATGAGAACCCCTCCGAAGATGCTGTGAGGAAGGCGCTCGCGTGGGCTGAAGGGCACCTTCCCTCTGCCATGGAGGAAGCGGAGCTGCGCGGCACAATAACCGAGGACTACTATTACACGGCCATGATACTCACCGAGTTTGGAAACCTCTCCTCAGAGGATAGGGAGGAGCTGATAAACTTCACCCGCTCTCTGGAGTTTTCACCCGGTCTCTGGAGGGGTCTCTTTGCGATTCCCCAGCCCTATGAAACTGCCCTTGGCCTGAACCTGCTCATCTCCCTCGGTTATAGCGGCGAGGATATCGAGCGCGGGGCAAAGTGGCTTCTCTCGGTGAGCAATGCCGGCTGGGGAGTCCGCCTCAACTATTTCCTGCCTGCAACTACCGGGAAGGATGTCCCGACCACCGTTGCCGTCCTTGAGGCGCTCTCAAAGGTCGTGCCCCCTGAGAAACTGGTCCCGCACGCTGAGTGGCTGATTGAGCAGAGACTCCCGAGCGGTGTCTGGGGGTACTTTGGAAGGAGCGTTAATATGTTAGGTGAGGTATCCTATGGGGTTCCCTCCGTGGAGTACACCATACGGGCCGCTGATGTCCTGAAGTCGCTGGGGTACGACTACTCCGAGGAAGTGCTCCACTGGACCCTTGAGAACGCCCTCAACGCCAGCGTAAGCACCGCGGACATGGGCCTAGCCCTTCACTTCCTGAGCCGCTTCAACCTTATCCCACCAACCACCCTCCACGAGGTAATGACGGCCCTTGGAGAGGGACCTTGGTACGTCAACTACTGGGAAGGCTACGAGCCGGTTGCCAAGGAGATTGCTTCCTCCCTCTCTGAAGGGGTTGAGATTAAGCTCGTCGAGGGCAACATGACGCCCGGGGAAGGGAACCACATAATCGTTGCCCCGATCGGCCGCGTGGACGTTTCTCGCTACAACTCCGTTGTCCATGTTGAGGCCAACGGAACGTCTGTGATTGTGGACGGCAGTGAGTACCCGCTCTCTACGAGCATCGTTATAGTGCCCGGAAGAACCCACGACGGCTACGTGCTCATGATACTCGCCGGCGGGGATGCCGTTGGTGGTGTCCCCGTGCTCTTTACGAGCGGCATGTACCGCTACCTCCATGGAAACTACATGGTTCTCACTGCTTCCGATTCAAACGGCGATGGTGAGATTGGGCCGGAGGAGATAACACTCTTGGCTGTGGGGTGAAGGTCTTTGCGGGCCCTGATAATAGGAATCGGCCAGTGCGGGACGAAGATAGCTGACCTGTTCGCTCTCGTTGACTTCGAGACACTGGCTGTGAACACCTCTCGCGGCGACCTGGAATATCTCAAGCACGTCCCACAGGACAGAAGACTCCTTATAGGAGAAAGCATCACGGGGGGCAAGGGCGTCAACGCCAACCCGCTCCTTGGCAGGGAAGCAATGAAGCGGGACCTGCCCATGGTGATGAAGAAGATAAACTCCATCGTAGGCTACGAGGACGTTGACATCTTCTTCCTCACCTTTGGCTTTGGCGGCGGAACCGGTGCTGGGGGAACTCCAGTCCTAGCGGAGGCGCTCAAGGAGGAGTACCCGGACTCGCTTGTGGTTGCAATCGGTGCGCTTCCGCTTAGAGAGGAAGGCATAAGGCCCACAATCAACGCGGCCATAACCATAGACAAGCTCTCCAAGATAGCGGACTCCATAATCGCCATAGACAACAACAAGCTGAAGGAGGGCAACGACGATATAAGCAGGGCCTACGAGAGGATTAACTACACGATAGTCGAGAGGATAGCCTCGCTCCTCGCCCTCGTGGACGTCCCCGGTGAGCAGACGCTCGACGCGAGCGACCTCAAGTTCGTCCTCAAGGCCTTTGGAAGTTTTGCCACTGTTGGCTATGCGAAGGCCGAGGCGAGCAAGGTAAAGAGCCTGTCGAGGCTCATAATCAAGTCCTTCGAGAGCGAAGGATTATACCTTGACGCGAACATCGAGTCCGCCCTCTACGGCCTCGTTGCGGTTCACGGTCCGCCTGAGGTTCTTAAGGCAGGGGACATCTTTGAGGCCCTCGACTACCTCACGAACAAAATCAGGGGCAAGCAGATTTTCCGCGGCTTTTACCCAGACCCCCGCGAGAGGGAAGTTGAGGTTGTAACCCTCCTGAGCGGCATCTACGACAGCAAGAGCATCGAGGAGATAGTCAGGACTGCCAAGGAGTACGCAAAGTCGTTCATGCAGGCAAAGAAGGAGGCCGAGACTAAGAAGAGCGAGCTCCTCAGCGGTCTGCCCGACTTCGATGACCTTTATCCGGGAGGGGAGGTCTACGATGTATCCTCGCCCAGGCTGGAGGAGGTCGCGAAGAGGCTGAGGAGGGGAGCCCATGACTGACCCAGTGAAGGACTCGGTCGAGGCCGCCCTCGAACTCGACGAGAAGTCCGTTTATTCCCACATCGCCCACGAGAGCGCCGAGGACATAGTCAGGATTATCTCGTCCCTTGATGCCGAGAGGGCAAAGCTCAAGGGGGAGGTCATCTACTACACCGACGACTGGGACGCCCTGATACGCGAGAGGATAGCGAAGGGAAAGAGGCACACCGCCTTCGACTTTTACAACCCCGCCCTGCTCGACATCTGGGAGGAGAAGGTAAAGCACGGGAAGAAGCTCCGGATGTTTGAGAGGGTGTCTTACGCGGTTCTTGGAGCGTTTGTTGCCTTGACGGGTATTGCCACCGTTATCACGGGCTCCCCGCTTATCCTGCTCGCAGTTTCTGCACTGCCCCTTGCCCTGGTTGTAAGGGACAGGGTAAGGGACTCACTTGACCTGATTTACTACGAGCTGACCCAGTTCTTCATAGACGAGCTCAGGGAGATTGTTTCAAAACACGGGCTCAACCCTGAGAGGTACAAGTTTAAGCTCTTCACCGGCGGCTACTTTGGAGTAAAGACCCGGAAAACACCCTCCGGCATATTTGCCGTCGTTGAAAACAAATCCGGGTAGTAACAGTTAAATATAGTTCCGTTATACCTGTTAGTAGGTGGGAGAGTATGGGGCTAGTCCCTAGAAGGCGCGGTCAGATATCTCTTGAATTTATGCTGGTGTTTTCGATAATGCTGATAATGCTACTCTACTCCATAAAAAACGTCGGTTTTGATGAATCTTCACCTTCATCTGAGACCCTGGCCGTTCAAATTGCACTGGAGGAGAAGAGCGTTGCTAACGTGATAGCAGGGGCTGTGGACCAGGTTTATGCCCAGGGGCCTGGTTCGAAGGTAACAGTTTATGCGCATTTCAATCTGCTTCGCAATTCCAAGTATCTCAAAAAAGCGTTTGGCTTAACGTCTCCTCAAGTCCAGCTGATGTTCCTTGGAACTGAGGACTCCCTTTTCCCAGTCGAAGCCGAAAACTCTGTAATCGCGGTGGCAGTTGCTGAAAGTGGCTCTGATCCAGTTATCTCGGGCTCTACCAGGACTGGGGTCTGGGTTCAGACGTACTTCCTTTATAACTCAACGTCCAAGCCCCGTTTCCTCGTTTCCTTAAGTCCTAACGACGTTCCCTCTATGATGAAAGTCGTTGTTGAGTGGAATCCTTCGGAGCCCGTCTCCATGGCATATGACCGTGCCTCCAGGACCCTCAAGATAAACATTAGGCCGGGTGGGTGAGATGAGGGGTCAGATAAGCCTTGACTTGCTCTTTGCAGTAACGATAATCTCAATAACAATGCTCAGCGTAATGAACGTTGCCCTGAGTGAGAAGGCGGAAGCGGAGGTCGTTGGGGCTTCAACACAGCTTAAGGCCTTTGCCCTAGACCTGAGAGGAACCGTTGCGAGACTCTACGCGGCCCCAGGCATGACCGTGATGAAGACTGCTCCATTGGAGCTCCAGCCTGGAGACTTGATCAACGTCACTTTAAAGTCGGATGGCCGTCTCATAGTGAAGGCCCACATAGATGGGAGAGACTATGTTGTGATTCAAGAGCTTCAGGTTTTCCCTGGCGTGGATAGTTCTGTTGTTCTGACACCTTCCCGCGAGGAGTTTAAAATAAAATCACGGAGGCTTCCAGATGGTGTCGAGGTCACGGTTACGGCATAAGGGTCAGACCGCTGTGGAGTTGCTTTTCGTAGTTGCGATACTCATAACTGGGATAGTTTACCTTGTCTCCTCCGCTGTTGATGTGAATAATGGAGTCTCCGTGGTGTACGCTTTTAGAACCGCTGGTTCGGACGTCTGTACGTACCTCAACACAGGTGTCGTCGTTAACGATTCGACCCACGCACCCCTTAACAATATCGTCGAGCTCTGGAACTACACTCCGGTCGAATGCAGGTTTGTTGACCTCACAGTGGTTCAGGTAAACGATACGCTCGACGTTTCGATGGTGTACTCGTATCCGGACTCCGCCACCAAGCCTGCCTTTATAGGCAACGTTACAGACTTTCTCAGACTTAAACTATCCTCGGTTCCTGGCTTTAGGCTCGCGGGTAATAAGCTGTATTACGGCGAGATGGGAATTAACCTAACGGTGGTGGTGAGATGAAGCGTGGTCAGCTCCTGAGCTTTGATGCCCTCCTCGCGGTCGTTATCATCATCTTCATGTTAGGTGCGGTTAGCGCTACCTCTGACAACCTAAAGTCCGGCCTTACGAGCCTCCTCGGCTGGTACGATAGAACCAGCATTCCAGATACCATGCTCGACGTGCTCCTTAAAAGTCCGGGAAGCCCACCGAACTGGAGCGAGGATTCCTCTTCACTTGTAGTCCCTGGCCTCAGGGCGTATTCTGACCAGTACGTGGATTACGACAAAGCTGTTGCATTCTTTAATCTCCTTGAGAACAACGATTCGAGATGGGGACATGCCCTTTCAAACCTCAGCCTGGGGCATCCGTTCCTTCTTGACTTTTACCTGGGTAAGTGGGCATTCAAGGCCAATTTCTCGTGGAACCCGAACGTGGGCGGGGGTGTTCCTCCGGGGTTCAACGTGTATAACGGGAGTTGCTCAATAACGGGAAGCGCTCAGCTTTCCTTCGATGACCCCACGATAATTCCCTGTTCCCCGCTCGACGTTAGGGGGTCCACGGATATCACAGCCTCCTCTCACCTCTGTATAGTTGGTCCGGTGGGCGTTGATACCAGGGGCTCCATCACAGTAGACGTCGGTCACTATCCTCCCTCTCAGGAGTACCCCTACCTGGCCATTGGTGGTGACTGGATAATACGAGGTGCCGGTACCGTTCACGTTGCTGGCAACGCCTACGTCCTTGGAGCTCTGGTGGTCCTTGGAGGGGGTTCAAGGGATATTGACATAGCAAAGGACCTGATAATCTACGGTAACACGTCCAATCCCTATATGATTGACATAACCGGTGCATCGGTCAGCATAAATGTTGGTATCGCCGGGTCCAGTCCTGGAAACGTTTACGTCCGTGTTAACGGCATCTGGTACGCCTCCAACCAGACGGGGGTCTGGTACAGGAGGACCGGCAATGGATGGGAGAAAGTTCAGGGAACCCCCGCGGGAATAGTATATAATTCCAAAGTTCTTACGGTCAACGGCTATCCCCTGTCCCCCGATTGGAGGCCCCCTTCTCCCCCCGATTGTCTCAGCTACGGTCAGGGTCAGCCCCTAACAGTTTCTCACATCGAGGGCAACTACACCTACCCCCAACAGCTAAATGGAAGTCAGGTCTGGAACCGTGTTGCGTACCTCAACGGCTCTTTCCTCGTGAACCCGGCCGACATTTCTAGGGTGTTTGCCGCGATGAACGCCTCTGACTGGGTCTCGTACTCGGAGAGGAACACGGTGATGAGTCTCTTCAAGTACAACAGAACCATCTGGATTACCGGTAATTCCGAGGATATACTACTCGGGGGTGTCCTCAGGTATCCGATTCCCAGCTATGCCCTTCTGAGGTTCGTCATTCCCAACGAGACGGGTTACCTCCTCATGGTGATAGTTGATGGTGGAGACTTGAAGGCTCTGGGCGTCTGGAAAACCTCAAAAACCCCCACCGTGATGGGCCAAATGTGGAAGCTCGCCGGCGGTACCGTAACAACGGTGGCAGCTTACAGGGGCTCCGGTGACTCCCTCACCATTCCCTGGGGTGACGTGTTCAGCGCCCCCACGGGTGCGGGTCGGCCCGTGCTCATGTACCTGTACTCAAATGCTTTCACACAGCCCGTTAAGATGGTTGATGAAGGTGACATAGGGGTTCTTCTTAGCCCGATGTACGAGCCCCTCCTTGTAAAACTGTGGGTGTGGGATGAGAGATGAGGCGGGGATTTGTGTTCACGCTTGATGCCGTGCTGGCACTCTTTCTTGTTCTGATAATGATAACGGCTATAACCACGGCCGAGAGTCAGGTTCAGTCGGTTTACAAAACCCAGATGAGGATGAGTGAGCTCGACAATGCGAACGCGATGCTAAAACTGCTTAGAACCGTTCCGCTGAGCCAGCTCGTTCCCGCAAGCGTGATAGATGACTGGGAGTCTGGTTCAGACCCTGTTTTGAACACGACCCTGGTTACCCCTGATATGAGCCCCCTCGAGATAGCCGCCACATACTGGGCCGTGAGCCCTATCTATCCCGGGCAGGACTACAAAAAGAAGGCCTCCATAATCCTCGGGTACATCCTAAACTCAACGCTTGGGGGCTACAACTATGAGCTTCTCATAAACAACTGGACGAACGCCTTTATGAGCAGGGGCTCTTACAACTACTCCCTTGCAAGGGATGTTTCCGCGGCAACTCTCGTGCTTAGCGGTTACTCATACAACCAGACCCCCAGGGGATACGTTGCCAGGGCTTTCCTCAGCAAGCTGAAGGCCAAAGTTACTAGCTACGTTTACCAGGGCGACTATGTAGCAACCCAGCACAGTGGAAAGTGGATTCGGATAACTTACATAATACCCACCAGCCAGTTTCCACTCGGCACGAAGATTCTCAATGTCACCTGGTACTTTGAGGCTGCTGTCGTCGATTCCAATTACTACGCCTATATCAACGGAAAATCTGTCAGTTGCTTCCCTCAAGGGAACATCATGACCTTTGAGGAAATTACCGACGATGGGAGCGGAAACTGCAACTTGGTTGAGAACGTGCAGAAGAGCGTAAATGAGAGTACTGACACGAACTTTACCGTTGAGGTATATAACTGGGGTGGCGTATCTGGTGAGGATGGTGCCCAGCATATCATAATAACGTATGAGACGCCCCAAGCGTCCACCTTTAAGTATCCTCACTACTACCCATTTGCTGATGTTAGGGCAAATGACTCCATTCACATAGAGAAGTACGTTTTTGCCCCCGGTAACCTTACCGACCTGAGCATTAAGATAGCTGGTCAAAATATTAAAACTGTAACAGCCGCGATTAGAATCTATGGGAGTGTATCGAGGAGCTTTTCCCTCACGAGGGTGGGTGAATACTTTGTTGCCACAAACACAACACTTGCGAACATCATTCACGAAATGGGTTACAGCTACTCTGACCTGTCCGGAACGTATTTTACGATACTACTTGACGTTACCTGGGAGGGGAGTGGCGAGTTACACTTGGACGGAAAGAACTCATACGTTTATGCCGATTACATACCGTTTACTGCCATGAGCCTGTACTCTGTTGACGTTACAGAGGTCATACCTCCGTATTCCTATTGGGGTGGTTCCGCCTTAGATTACTTCTATCACAATGCGGAATGGGTGTGGGATATACCGGAGTACGCGGTTCCTCTGTACGTTACATTTCAGCTTCCATGGTACCATTCTTCTTTCAGAGAGTGCCTTCAGAAGGTTTCAGTCTTAATGAACTCATCAACGAACTCTTGGAGAACCCTTTACTATGCCCCGGATTATAACCCCTTCGTAGACGCCTTTGCCAGATGGGGGTACACAAGGGTCACGAGGGACTATCAGAACAAAATCGTTAGGGATGCCCTTCATACTGGGCGGAACGCCTTCAGACTCAACTTTGGGCGCTGTTACTACGTTGCTCCGAAGTACACCTTGGCTTCCGTTGTCTATCTCCTCAACGCCTACGCCCCTTACGGCGACGTGAAGCCGTACCTTATGCAGGGGTACCCAAGTGTTAAGGCGTACAACCTGACCTACGTTTACAAGATTGGGGGACAACATCACACTGCTTCAATCGTCGTTGGAAGCCCGGATGCCGTAACATCCGGGGAGTACGTGAACATCACCGCCTGCCAGCTGGACCCAACCAAGTACGCGGTTGATGACGCAGTGCTCAGGCTTTTCAGGAACCTCGGGGGAGATGGCTGTACAAAGCCAGTCCTTGTGAACCTCGGGGACACGCTCATAGACTACGTTTCCCTGCCCGGCGTTCCGAGGTCCATATCCCCGATAACCGTGACCCTTAGGATATGGAGGGTGGGAGGATGAAAAGGCGAGGTTTTATAATAAACTCAACGGCTCTCGTTCTGCTCATACCCCTACTCCTGTTACTCGCCACGTACAGCAACGTTACTTCTTACATCCTTCAGGCGCAGTCGCAGGCGATCCGTTTGAAAACGACCCAGGACGTTGTCTCATACCTCCAGCTCGACCTTCAGAACGTTATGAGGCTCTCCCTTCAGCGCGCGTTGGTTCTGGGTATTGCATACACAACGACCGTTGAACCCTTGGACGACGCCCAGCTTGCACTGGAAAACCTGGTTAAATACGGAAGTTACTCTCAGATAAGCTCTGCCGGCGCTGATTGGATTTCCAGGGAAAGGCAGTTCATGGGCAACGCAACCCTGCTCGAATGGCTGAACAACGTGAGGGACTACCTAGCGACCATGGGTTATAGGATGGTTACCCCACCTTCCGAGATAATTGACAACATTCATTTAACGATAGCTCCGCTTGATTCGTTCCACATCGTTGCAAACGTCACGATTCCCCAGGTTGTCATAGAGGACACTTCCGGGAAGATAGTCTACAACTCGAGCATTCCCCCGAGGGGCTCTCTTTATGTTGTTGTCCCGATAACCGACCTTGAAGACCCATTGGTTGCGCACTTAACTAAAGGCAGAATGTCGAGGGTCGTCAAACCGTGTTCCTTCGCTTATCCCAACCTCACACCGCCATACTACCTCCTCACTGGCTACGGCAGTGACCCGAGTACGTATCCCCTCAAGTTTGCCGCCCCGTTTTCGCCGGTAATCTCCAGCGATAGGGTGTACTACGGCGACACCTATCCCGGGGAAGGAGCCCTTGCATACGTTCTAATGGACAAGCCGAGCACTGTCCCTGCAGTTCCCTACGTCTTTGAAACCTCCATAAACGGTTCCCTCGTTTCCCCGTCCTCAATTCTTGGAGATGGGGACATGGGAGTTCTGGTTTTCTCAGGAAGGGCAGATCAGAGTGTTAATTGGTGCGATGAAAACTTCAACAAACGCGTGGGGTTCCGGCTCTCGGGGATTGCCAACCGCAGCCTTGTCCTCCTTAAGTTCGACCCCTCCTCCGTGCCGTTTTCGGAAATCTCTCACAGCGGGTCCCTTGCTGAGATGAGAATATACACCTCCACCTGTCAGCCCGCCAGTTACTGGATTGAAAAGTGGGACTCAAGCGAGGTCCTCATATGGCTCAACGTGACGGGGACTGATTACTATATTTACTACTCACCCGGTTCCCAGGTTCAGCCGAGCAGGGGCTACCTTTCGAATGTTGTCGGGGACAACTACTACACGAACGTTACCCTCAGCCCGGGCCAGCGCGTATTCTTGTTCAACACCACTGAGCCGGTCTTCGTGCGCTACCAAGTTAATGGGGATAAGAATTCGGACTTCAACGGAGGTATTGAGGTAACGACGCCCGTTGAAGGCCCTGCGAACGTTCTGCACGTCGCCTTGAATTATCCCTTCGGTGTCGCTGACGTTCAGGTTCCAGTGTACCTAAACTCAACGTGGGCATCGCTCGTTCCCCATTCCGGTAATATGGCCCGGATTAGAGTCTACTCGGATTCTGATTTCACTACTGAAATCCCGTTCTGGATTGAATACTGGGACGATGGTGGTGCTATAATATGGGTCAGGACGGACTTGCCGGGTGATGTCTACATTAAGTTCGGCGACGAGCTCCCGCTAACCAGAGGAAACGGAGACGGAGTATTCGAGTTCTTCGACGACTTCAGCGGCGATTCGCTGGACACTTCAAAGTGGAACGTTAAGAACCCACGCGGAAGCTACTCCGTGAGTAATGGAATCTTGAGTCTAGAAGGAAACAACAAGGCAGGTAACCCTGACGTCTGGCTCTGGACGAAGAAGACGTTCCCGGCTAGCTACGTTGTTGGAATGAGAGTTTACATCAAAAACCAGCCCTTTTGGATGTGGTACATAGACTCAACTGGATGGGGCTGGATGGAGCATATCATTGGGAATTATGGACATCTTGGAGATTTTAATGTTAATACTGGGGATTTTGATGATGGACTAGCCGGTGGAGGTAGCTACACAAAGAAAACCTGGAGTTACATGGAGATTGAAATCTACAATTATTATTACCTCGGTGACTATTATGCTAGCGTCATAACGTACCAGGATGTAACTCCTTTTGTCTGGAACTGGAGAAGTCAGAACGTGGTCAGTTACTACTATGGAGTTCTTAATGATATATATGCTAGCGACAACACAGCAATCGGCCTTGGCCAGTTCTACAAAGGGCCCACTGAATACGATTTCATCTATGTCAGAAAGTATCTCGACCTCCGCTACATCTCTGAGGGCGTTGAGCGTCTCACCTCTGCCGTTCCGGTGTCGTTCCAGCTCGTTGACAACTGGACGACGGCGGGAAGACTCTTCATACTCAAGAACTGGAAGGACGTTCTTTCAAAGTATCAGACGGGAACATGGTCAGTGGACGCTCCAAACCGCTACGAAGTGGATATTTTGTCCTCGTCCACGCTGGTCTTTAACTTCACCCACGAGCCGGGTTCCGCTTTCTCTCAGAACTCGAATGCAGACGTGGGCGTGGTGCCCGCCGGCAACCTGAGCGTGTACCTCGTGGTCAATAACAGCGACGATAACTCGGCCAACTTTGAGTGGGTCTTCTGGGGCCCGTATCCCTACCGGGTTCTCACCCCCCTGCTGAGCGCTCCCCAGCAGAGGCCCCCCTCCGGCAACTACGTAAGCGTCAAAGTCTTCGACATCCAGCCTTTCATAAGCTGTGTTGTCAACGCTCGTTACTTCGGCGTCGCGGGAGCACCCTCGTTCTTTGAGCGCCTTGAGGGGGGAAGCACGGCTCACAGGGCCCGTTACCTTGCCCTCGCCCAGGCAATGCAGAAGGCAGTCTACGGACGCGTTAAATACCCCATAGGACTTGTTAGCTTTATCCTCCCAAGGAATCTGCCTGCGAACCTCAACTTTTTAATCCGCAAACAACCGGCCGTTGACTATATATACCTAGACTACCTGAACTACGCCGGCGACGACCCAAACGCGATGCAGGTCCTCGGTATCTCCGCCACGGGAGGAATAACATCAACTTCGGTCTTGGACCAGAATTTTTACTTAACCCCCTCAACCGCCAGCCTTATCTTTGGCCCATACACAAACGACCTGCTCGTTCCAGTAGGTTCAGGGTGATGTGAAATGAGCTTCGATGAGTTCCTTTACTCAATAGGTGAAAGTGTAGAGCGCATCGTCTCTGCCGTCAGGTCTTTTATTTTCCCGGAGCCTTCAGAGAACCCGCCGAGCTTTGGCTTTACTGGTCGGTTTGTCAAGTCCAATGTCACTCTACACGAACTTTTCAGCCTCCACCTCCAGCTGTGCTTTCTGCTGTATCTCTTTCTCAACTTTGCCCTGGTCTTTTTGACTAGAAATCCCCTGTGGCTCATTGTGGTTGCGGCTCCCTACTTTCTTTACCTGCGCTACCTCCTTCGCCGTTATGGGGACTTTCTCCTGGACAAGAAGCCATATCAGGTCTTCTACGCGGTGCTTTCTGCGCTTTCCTTCCTTGCGTTTTTTGGGTACTCTCTCGTCAGGCTTTACGCGGGGGGTATCGTCTACGTCTACCTTTACATACTCTCTGTGGCGGCTCTTGTCTTAATCTTCCGCTGGTACTTCAAGAGAACCTTCGGCAGGGACTACACCTACGGCGTCGTCGAGGAAGTTAAGAATGATGTTATCAAAGTCTTTGTCCACGACGACATAGCTGCAAACGTCAAGCCTGGGCGCTACTGGCTCCCCGCGGTTCCGGACGCTGAGCCCGGAAGGGTCGTTAAAGTCCTCGTGGAAGACCGAACCTTCCGCAGTGCAAGGCCGGTGCGGATAATCGAGGTCTATCTCCCTCAGTCCTCCCAGAGCTCCACCGAGCCGAAGAACGCCACCGAGTGAAGGACGAGCAGGTAGATTGAGTGGTGGGGCTCTATCAGGTTGGTCTTTGCGAATCCGAACCCTTTCTTTTCTATGATTAAGGGCTCGACCCGGGGATTGTCTGGTTCCAGAGTTGCCGACGTTTTCGTGACTGTTAATGTGTATCCCAGTCCGTTGGATATCCTCTCAAGGAAGCCGCTGAACTGCTCCCACATCCTTACATCGGTTTTATAGTAGATGGTGTGCCCCAAAGTATCACCATAAAAAGTAACGCTGGAAACTTTAAAAAGTTTTTCGATGTGCAATGCTCTATCGTAATGGCCCCATTAGCTTTTTAAAGACAAGCTATCGTCCCCGGTTGGTGGTGTCATGGGGGATATCGTTGCCGTTCTCAAGTATCTTATAATACTGTACGGCGGTCTGTTCGCGATAACGAACCCTATTGGAGCCGTGCCAGTGTTTCTCGGCATTACCCACGACCTCAGCGTACGCGAGAGGAGAGAGATAGCCACAAAAACCGCCATAACAGTTATTGTGACCCTGGTGGTTTTTGCCCTCATAGGCCAGTGGATTTTCCGGTTCTTCGGTTCGAGCGTTGATGCCTTCGCCATAGCAGGGGGAATCCTGCTCTTCAGAATGGCAATGGATATGCTATCGGGCAAGCTATCCTCGGTTAAGATAAGCACCGAGGAGACCGAGGAGTTTGACGAGGAAGTCGTTACACTTGAGGAGGTCGCGATAATTCCCCTTGCAATCCCTCTAATCTCGGGCCCGGGTGCGATAACGACGGTGATGCTTTACATGGCGAAGGCAGGCGGCGTCATGGAAAGGGCCGTTGTCCTGTTGGGTATAATCCTGATCGGCATTACAGTATGGCTCGTCCTCTGCTCCGCCAACGTGATAAAGGCGCGCCTCGGCAGGGTGGGCATAAAGGTAATGACGAGGATGATGGGTCTGATACTGACCTCCATGGCCGTCCAGATGATTATAAACGGCATTAAGGGGGCTTTTGGCCTTTGATTTCCAAAACCCTTAAATCTTTTCTGTTGAACTATGTCCGGTGTCGAAAATGCGCGGAGACCTGATACGTGTTCTGAGCTCTGTTGAGGAGAAGGCAAACGAGCTGAGGCTTGACGGGTACGAGCCCGACGTTGTGCTCGTTGGGAAAAAGGCCTACGAGTTCATAAGAGAACAGGTGAACGAGGAGTTCGGTGGTGGGGAGGAAGTCCTTGAGCTTTCCGGGCTGAAGGTTCGGGTTCTTGAGGAGCTCGAAGGGGACGCCGTTGTTATAGACAGCAAAGCTCTTGGACTCGGCCTCGGCGGGGCGAAGCGCTTCAAGGTCGTCCTATAACCCTTCCGTCTCTCAGTTCTATCCTCAGTCCCCTCAGGACGAGCAGGCTGAGCGAGACCGCCATGATGTCGGCCAGGCTTCCGGGGTTCCTCAGGTCGCCCTTCTCCCGCATAAATTCATCGAACTCCTCCAGGCTCAGCTCTCCGTCGAGGACTTTCCTCGCGTTTTCCTGGACAAGCTTTGCCTCCTCTACGCCCGCTTTTCTTACGATGAGCGTGTCGAGGTTGTTTGCGAGCATCTCAACGAAAGCCCTTATGACGGCGTCTTCCAGGGGGAGCTCCCCTATCAGCTCATAGAGCCTGCCGAAGGTCGAGTAGCTCAGCTCGTATTCGTTGAGCCACTCGCAGAATATCATCTCCCTCTCACAGCTCATCTCGGCGAGCCTCGCCAGGTTTATCCCGTCCTGGAAAAGCTCCCTGAAGGAGTCGTCGGAATAGACGTCGTACTTGACGCCGCTCGGAATTCCCTTGGGGTTGGCAATCCTTATCGCCCTGTAGAACTCCATCGTGTCCCTGACGGTTGACTCCTCTATCAAGAGCCTCGCCTTTTTCCTAGCGTCGAGCATGTTTTTCCCAATGGCCATTCCCATGATGAGCGGAATTGAGAGTGCGATAATGCCGAAGTTGGGGTTGGCGTCCTGGGCCTCGCGCGAGGCTTTGACAGCCCGTTTTATAAGCTCCCCAAGCCCTGCCTCACGGGGCTCAAGTATGCCCTTTCTCAGGAGTTCCGCGGTCTTCACAGCCTCGTAATAGACCCCCGTGACGGCGGTCTCGGCGAAGAGGAAGTGGTAAAAGGTCAAATCCTCGAAGTCCCTGAAGCGGCTTACGTTGCCGGGCTTTGGTATGGCCGCCTCAAGGAGGGGGCCGAGGGTGAAGGCCCTGACGATTTTCCACCGCTCCATTCACACCACCAGGTACAGGAGCAGGTAGATGAGGTAGAGGGCCAGCACGACTTTTCTGGCGGTTTTCTTCGTCAGCGTGTAGAGTCCGAGGGCCATCAGCGTAACGCCCCAGAAGGCGTCCTTTATCGCCCCCGCGTAGGGCTGGAGCCAGGCTATGGGCTCTGGGTTGAACTGCTTCAGCAGGAGAAGGAGCCCGAGGAAAACGAAGATTAGCCCAAGCGTCCTCACTTCAATCACCCTCCGCGAGCAGTATTATGCCTATGATGAGGAGCACAACGGCGAGAAGCGTTGTTCCCCCTATGGGGCCAACTATTATGGGGAACAGGGGCTTTGCCACGAGGGCCGCGCCGAGCACTATAAGTATTATCGCGAGGGTCTTGGTGTCTCCGTTCGAAATTATCTCGTTGGCCCGCTTTTCGGTTTCCTCCGCCAGCTCGCTGAGCCTCTCTTCGAGAGGAGTCCCCTCGCACTCTTCTTCCGGCATTATGATGGCGAGCAGGAAGTAGAGCAGTGTCATGGCGACGGGGTTGAACACCAGCAGGACGGCGAATATGACCCTGAGCAGCGTTGGGTCTACGTCGAGGTACTCCGCTATGCCTCCTATAACCCCAAGAAAGACCCTGTTCCGACGGGATCTCACAAGTCTTTTTTCCCTCATTTTTCTTTCCCAAAAAATAGGGGGGTGTGAGGGCTTAAAAGTCATTCCCTACTACAATGTCACCGATTATGTCGTTCACTCTGATTAGGACGGTGCCTTTGTCGCCTCTGGCCCTGTTGGTCACGTCCCCAATGATGTCCCCGTCCTCGACTGCGATGACCGCCTCAAACCCCGTGGGGACCGTTATGGTGATATCTCCAATCACGTCGTTTATGGTCGTCCTCTTCGCGACCCTGAGGGAGATGTCACCCACGACGTCGGAGATGCGGTAGCCGTTCCATGAAGTCCCTGCGACGTTTCCGACGATGTCCGTGAGCTCGACACTGCCGGCTTCAGCGGCCACCCTGACTTCTCCAACGACATCATAGACGTCAATGCCCAGCAGCCCCTCCGGGACTTCCACTATAACGGTGCCGTTCGTGTAGTCGGAGCACAGGTTTTTGGTAGATGTCCCTATAATGTTGGATACCGTTCTGTGAGGGCAGTAAACGGTGAGGACTCCCTTTTCGACCGTGAAGTTCAGCGGGAGGTTGCTTTTGAGAACAATCTTGGAGGTGTTGGCTGAAACGATGACTACCTCTCCGACCACTTCCTTAACGGTTAGTGCAGAGGCGTTGAACTCGCCGACTTCCACAACCGCCCCCGCAACCTTTTTTGTAGTCACCCAGCCTACGTGGACGTCCCCTTTGAGGGCCAAGGCTGTGAGCGTTGCTCCAAGGAGAAATGCCGTAATCACCACACCCAGAGCTACCCCAACGAGGCCTCCCCTTAGCTTCATGCACAACACCTGTGAAACGGTCTTCACTTTTCCGTATAAAGTTTACGCTTGGCGAGGGTTGCACTTTTCAACGAAGACAAAAGTTCCACACTTCAGAGCAAAAGTCATAAAGAAAAGCCTGGGTCAGCGGAGGAGCTTGACGAACTCCCTCATCCAGGCGTAGAGGTCGCCGGGGTGCCTTGAGCTTACCCAGTTGCCGTCAACGACGACGGGCTCGTCCACCCACTCGACACCGGCGTTCCTCATGTCGTCCCGTATCCCCGCGTAGCTCGTTCCCCTTCTGCCTTTAAGGACGCCGGCTGAGATGAGTATCTGGGGCCCGTGGCAGATGGTGGCGACGGGTTTTCCGTCCTCGAACATCTTTTTGGCTATTGAGACTGCTTTCTCGTTTAGTCTCACGCGCTCTGGGGCCCTCCCGCCCGGTAGAACAAGGGCGTCGAATTCATCGGGGTCAACCTCGTCGAAGCTCAGCTGAACCTCGACGGTGTAGCCGTGCTTTCCTGTAATCTTCCCGCGCTCAAAGCTTGCTATGTACACCTCGTGGCCCTCTTCTTTTATCCTGTGAAGCGGGTAAATCAGCTCAACGTCCTCAAACTCGTTGGCACTGAGAAACAGAACCTTCACTTCAATCACCCCCTAACGTTCGGAGAGAAATAGAAACAGGTGCTTAATAACACTTTCTGGACAAAAATGGTTAAAGTGGAAGCTCTGTGGTCTCCTTGTGGGCCTTGAGGACGACCATAGTGTGCGTTGAGTCCACGCCCTCTATCTCCCCAATTCTGTCCAGGAACTCGTTGAGCTCCTCACTGCTCTTCGTCCTGATTTTGACGAGCATGTCGTAGTCTCCCGTTGTCTCGTAAACCTCGCATATCTGAGGGTACTTTTTGAGCTCATCGGCAACGTGGCTGTACATTCCGGCCTTCGCCTTTATCAGAATGAAGGCAAGGATTTTGAAGCTCAGGGCCTCTGGATCGAGAATGACGGTGAACTTCTTTATTATTCCCCTGTCTTTTAACTTCTTTATGCGCTCGTAGATGGTTGATTCGGCGAGCCCAACCTCCTTAGAAATCTCACGGAGGGGCGTTCTGCTGTTCTTCTGGAGTATCATGAGAATTTTCCTGTCGACTTCATCAAGGCCGCTCCTCGTCATTTTCACCACCATCACGGAAAATTTTCGGAAATATTTATAAATTTGCCGATTCTCGGCAACCATATGTTTATAAAATGCCGTCAGTCTTTTAACTTTGGCAGGGGGTGAGCAGGAATGCCAACGAACGTGACAGCGGAATACCTGGCCGCGGAAGAGGAGTACAGGAACGCCAAGACTATTCCGGAGAAGATTCGCGCCCTTGAGAAAATGTATGCAACCGTCCCAAAGCACAAGGGGACGGAGAAGCTTCGCCTTCAGATAAAGAGAAAGCTGGCCGAGCTGAGAAAAGAGCTTGAGAAGCAGAGGCAGGTTCGCAAGGGCGGCGGCGGGCCGTCAATAGCGGTGAGGAAGGAAGGTGCCGCCCAGATAGTCTTAGCTGGTCTTCCAAACGTCGGTAAGAGCTCCCTGCTGAAGGCCCTCACCAACGTTGATGCCGAGGTCGCGGACTACGCTTTCACTACTGTTAAGCCAATCCCCGGAATGATGCACCACAAGGACGTCCAGATACAACTAGTTGAGGTTCCGGGCCTCGTTGAGGGTGCCGCCCTCGGAAAGGGCATGGGGCCCCAGCTCCTCAGCGTCATCAGGAACGCCGACGCGATAGCTATAGTCGTTGACCTGTCCAAAGACCCTATTAAACAGATGGAAATCCTTCTCCGGGAGTTCGAGAGGGCAGGAATAAAGGTCAACAAGAAGAAGCCTAAGGTTGAAATAAAGAGGACGGCCATGGGTGGAATCGTCATCAACGGCCAGGAGAACATCAAGGGTGACATCCAGGAAGTCATGAAGATGCTCAGGGAGGAGAGGATACACTCCGCTGAAATCACCGTTAAGGAGCCCGTGACGCTTGAGGAGTTCTCTGATGCGATTGATGAGAGCCTCGTGTGGAGGAGGGCGATAATCATAGCCAACAAGGGCGACGCCCCAGGTAGCAAGGAGAACTACGAGCGCTTAGTGAAAGCCTACGGAGACCGCTTCAAAATCGTCCCAATATCTGCAAAGAAGGGCATAAACCTTGAGGAACTCAAGGACGAGCTCTACGATTTGGCCGGAATCATCCGCGTCTTTACCAAGAGCCCGGGCGAGGAGCCTGCCTATCCGCCGGTGGCGCTCAAGAGGGGCTCGACCGTTATGGACTTAGCCGAGAGGATTCACAAGGACTTCGCCAAGAACTTCCGCTACGCCCGCGTCTGGGGCAAGAGCGTTAAGTTCCCGGGCCAGAGGGTCGGAGCAGACCACGTGCTCGAAGATGGGGACATAGTGGAAATCCACGCCCGCTAACGGCAGAGTGGCCCCTTGCAGGTTCGCTTCCCTTTTCCTGCTAGGACGTCGAGGCTGTACTCACTTCCGTCGAGGCTGTCGAGAATTATCTTAGTCCCATCTCTCTCAAAAATCCAGAAGACCTTGTAGGCGAGCTCGTCCCGGACGACTTCAATCCTCGGGAGCCACCACGAAATCACGCGCGAGTTTCCCCAGGTTATGGCGCTCTCAAAGGCCTTCATTCTGGCTTCCTCGTCGTCAACGAGGGGTTCCATCACGTTCTTTTCATCGACTTCCCACTTCTGGAGTTCAATGAAGCCCTCTCCCCGCTCTGCTCCGAGGCGGTATAGGTCAACGTAGGCGAAGTAATCAAAAACCCTGTCGCTCATTCCGAGCCTTCTGTAGTAAAGCCTGAGGTGGTATACCCTGTAGGGATACAAAACGAAGTTTGATTCCGTCTCGGGGCGGAATATGGGTTTCATGACTTTTACGGTCTTCATACACAACACCGCACCAGTATTGTGCTAACTCGGCATTTTGGGCTCTTCACAAAACATCAACTCATAGTTTCTAACGATAGGTTTATAACTTTTTGGCAACAATATACAACGCTGGTCATTAGCCAGCATATGTATTCAGGGGGGTCCAATATGGGACTAAGTGCCGGTGGATGGGCATTGCTAGTGGTTCCGACCCTTTTGGGAATAGCAACGATGTTCCTCTACGGTTTCTGGGACAAAATAACAGGGAAGGAGTACTACGTGGACGAAGAGATTCTTGCCTACGACGAAGACCTCGTTGAAGAACTTAAGAAGGAGGGTAAGGCATGAACAGCGGTATCCTCTTTGGTTTTCTGGTCTACCTGGCTCTGCTCGCTTATATCGGTTGGTGGGCCAACCGTTACACCAAAACAGAAGACCAGTATTTCGTCGGTGGGAGAAAAGTCCATGTTCTGGCTGCAACCCTCTCCGACAAGGCCAGCGACTTCTCGGGCTGGCTGATGCTTGGCTACCCTGGAAGCGCCTTCAAGGCAGGCCTCGGTGCCTTCTGGGCAGGTATCGGATGCCTTTTTGGCACCCTTGCGGACTACGTCCTCATAGGGCCCAGGCTGAGAATCTACGCCGGTAAGTTCAGGGCAATAACGGTTCCAGACTACCTGGAAGCCAGGCTGAAAGACAACACCAAGCTGATCAGGCTTCTAAGCGCACTGATAATCATAATCTTCATGACCGCATACGTTGCCGCGCAGTTTACTGCCGGCGGAAAGACCTTTGCGGAGGGCTTCGGAATCAGCGACAACACTGGAATCATCATCACGGTGATAATCCTCACCGCCTACGTTATAACCGGTGGCTTCTTCGCGGTGGTCTGGACGGACGTAGTCCAGGCAATGTTCATGCTCCTGACTCTGATAATTGTCCCCTTCCTGGCGCTCTCCAAGATAGGAGGTTTCGACAAGGCGACCGCGCTAATAGCCCAGGCCGATCCGGCAAAGCTCGACCCGTTTGGAGGGGCCACCGGCTGGGCGGCGATAATCTTTGCAATCGGCTATGCGTCCTGGATAGTTGGCTACCTCGGCCAGCCCCACATAGTCACGCGCTACATGAGCGTTGAAGACCCGAGGAAGCTCAGAAGGCCGGGTATCTTCATTAGTGGAACCTGGACCATAATTGTCCTCTGGGGAGCTTTCTTCGCCGGGTTCCTCGGCTTCGCGATGTACCAGGCGGGCATGCTTAACGTCAGCGACCCGGAGAAGGTAATCCCTGCTATGGCCGTTGAGCTGATGCCCAGCTGGCTGGCCGGCTTCGTCATAGCGGGAATCATATCGGCCGTCATGAGCACTGCTGATTCCCAGTTGCTCGTGGCATCTTCTGCCATAGCAAGGGACTTCTACCACAAGGTCCTCGGCAAGGAGGTCGGCAAGAAACAGATGGTTAACATCTCCAGGCTTGTCGTCGCCGGCGTCGCCATCGTTGGCCTCTGGTTCGCGCTGACCGGGCCTAAGGTTATCTACCAGATGGTCGCTACCGCGTGGGGTGGCCTTGCCGTCGGCTTTGGCCCGATACTCACACTGAGCCTGTGGTGGAAGCGCGTCACCAAGGAGGGCGGAATAGTCGGCATGGCCTACGGCCTCATCAGCGAGGTCATCTTTGAGGCGAAGATTTACGGATGGGCCTTCAACCCCGATGCCCCCGGAATCTTCGGCACGATAGGCTCATGGTTCAACGGTGTCCCGGTGTTCTTCATCAACTTCTTCATAACGCTCTTCATTATCATAGTCGTCAGCCTCATTACCAAGCCCCCAGAAGACGTCGTTAAGCTCCACGAGGAGCTCTTCAGGAAGGTTCCCATAGAGGGAACCAACAAGAAGAGCATCACCGAAACCAGGGCCAAGAGCCAGGTTGAAAACGTAGCCGAGTTCGTCCTGGCAAAGGGTATGGTTTGATTCTACGTTTTTCCTTATTCCCTCTTCTGGGGCAGTGTGGCCTGGGTTCATCTCAGTGTTAAACCAAACCAATGGTTCTAAACCATTTTTGGGCAACCTAACGTTTATAAACATTGATGCATAATTTCGAACGCTGACCTAAAATTCTTCGAGGTGGGAGCATGAGACCGCTCGACCTGACGGAAAAGGACCCTTCTAAGAAGGTTACAATCTACCTGGACGGAAAACCGTACGAGGCCTACGAGGGGGAAAAGTTCCCCGTCGCAATGCTCGCAAACGGCGTTTACTGGCTCACGACGAGCAGTGAAGGGAGGCACAGGGGTGCGTTCACATTTGGGCCCGTCCCGGTCACTGTTAACGGCGTAAAGAACATCAATGGAAGGAAGCTCAAGGTAACGGACGGAATGAGGATAGAGAGGCAGACCTACACCGATTTCCAGGAGCAGGTTGAAATAGATGAAGGAAAGCCCGTCCTCCAGTACGTCGTTGATGTCGCAGTTATCGGCGCCGGCCCCGCCGGTTTGGGCGTCATCAAGGAAATCGGCGGCAGGCTTACCACGGCACTGATCGAGGAAAAGGGCTGGCTCGGCGGTGACCTGAAGCTCAAGGGCGTCAAGCAGGAGGGCTTTGGCGACCCGAAAGAGGCCCTGGAGGAGCTTACTGAGCTCCCGGAGAACACCCGTGTTTTCCTTGGAACGGCCGCACTCGGCGTTTTTGATAAGGGCGAATACTTCCTCGTCCCTGCAGTTAGGGACGACCAGCTCATCGAGATAATGGCCAAGCGCGTCGTTCTGGCAACTGGAGCCGTTGACTCGATAATGCTCTTCGAGAACAACGACTACCCCGGCGTCTTCAGGAGAGCAGATGCCCTTGAGGTCATCAACGTCTGGGGAGTCGCCCCCGGGAAAAAGGTCGCCGTCGTCGGCGCGTTTCCGGAGGAGATAACGGCCGAGCTCGACCGATGGGGAATCGAGTACGTTGTGGTGCCGAACCCCAAGCGCGTGGAAGGAGACGACAGGGTGGAGCGCCTCATCGACTGGAACGGCAACAGCTACGAAGTAGATGCGGTTATAATGGCCGATGGAAGGATTCCGGACATCAACCCCGTGACCCAGGCCGGCGGGAAGCTGAGGTTCAAGCGCGGCTACTACATGCCGGTTCTCAACTCCCAGCACAGGATACGCGATGGAATATACGTCGCCGGAAGCGCCGTTTCAATAAAGCCCCACTACGCCAACTACCTCGAAGGAAGGCTCGTTGGGGCGTATCTCCTCCAGGAGTTCGGCTTTGAGGCGGAGCCGTGCGTCTACGAGGAGAAGCTGAAGGAATACGAGCCGATTGCAAGGCCCCTTCCGCGCCTTCCGCTCGATGAGCTGAGCGGAGAGGACGTGCAGATATGCGGCTGTGGGGTCACGCTGAAGAAGGTTGACGACGTCGTGAAGAGCGGCATAACCGACCTCCAGATAATCAAAAGGCTGACCCATCTCGCCATGGGCTTCTGCCAAGGAAGGTACTGCCTCTTCAACGGCGCTCTTCTAACTTCACAGAGGAGCGGGACGCCAATGGACAGGCTCGACATTCCCGTTGCGAGGCCGCCGATTAAGAACGTGAAGATGAAGGTTGTCGCAGGGAGGGATTGAAGATGCCGACGAGGGAGCTTCCGGAAAAGAGCGAAATAACTATCATCGGTGGGGGAATCGTTGGGGTCACGATAGCACACGAGCTCGCCAAGCGCGGTGAGGAAGTCACTGTCATAGAGAAGCGCTTCATCGGTTCAGGTTCTACCTTCCGCTGTGGGACGGGCATAAGGCAGCAGTTCAACGACGAGGCGAACGTCCAGGTCATGAAGCGCTCGGTTGAGCTGTGGAAGCGCTATAGTGAAGAGTACGGCTTCCCCTTCGAGCAGACGGGCTACCTCTTCCTGCTCTACGACGACGAAGAGGTGGAGACCTTCAAGCGCAACATCGCAATACAGAACAGGTTCGGCGTCCCCACGAGGCTCATAACGCCAGAGGAGGCCAAGGAGATAGTTCCCCTCCTGGACATAAGCGAGGTTATCGCCGCTTCCTGGAACCCGACCGACGGAAAGGCCGACCCGTTCCACTCGACGACCAAGTTCGCCCTCCACGCCGAGGAGTTCGGGGCGAGGCTGGTGGAGTACACTGAGGTCAAAGACTTCATAATCAAGAACGGCGAGATTAAGGGCCTGAAAACCACCAGGGGCACGATCAAAACCGGCATCGTCATCAACGCCACCAACGCCTGGGCCAAGCTCATCAACGCCATGGCGGGAATAGGCGTGAAGATTCCGATAGAGCCCTACAAGCACCAGGCGGTCATAACCCAGCCCATAAAGAAGGGCTCCATAAAGCCGATGGTCATCTCCTTCAAGTACGGTCACGCTTACTTAACTCAGACGGCCCACGGCGGTGTCGTCGGCGGTGTCGGTTACGAGCTCGGCCCGACCTACGACCTGAACCCCACCTACGAGTTTCTGCGCGAGGTGAGCTACTACTTCACCAAGATAATCCCCGCCCTGAGGGAGCTCCTCATACTTAGAACCTGGGCGGGATACTACGCCAAGACCCCTGACAGCAACCCTGCCATCGGAAAAATCGAGGAGCTGAGCGACTACTACATTGCTGCCGGCTTCAGTGGACACGGCTTCATGATGGCACCCGCTGTTGCGGAGATGGTCGCAGACATCATCACGAAGGGCAAGACCGACCTGCCCGTCGAGTGGTACGACCCTTACCGCTTCGAGCGCGGGGAGCTGCGCGGACAGGCCCTCCAGATGGGCTGACGCCATGCTCTAAACTTTTTCTTACCATTTCGACGGAAATTTTATAAATCTCCCACCTCTTCTCCCTGAGATGAGCAGGCGAGAGCTGGTTGTTACCCAGGGAAAGCGTGAAAAGACCCTTAAACTCAAAAAGCTCCGGGTTAAACGGAAGAATATTGTCGTTCTAGCGGTAGCTATGTTCCTCGCCAACATGTCATTCGGAATGGCCTTCCCTTACCTTGGCGTCTACATGCGCCTTCTTGGTGCGAGCATGTTCATGGTGGGCCTTCTGAGCGTTGCTTTCAACCTGACATCTACGGTCTTTCAGTACCCCTTCGGCTGGCTCTCCGATTCTACAGGTGACAGGAAGAGCTTCATAGCCTTTGGCCTGGCCTCGACGGGCCTCTTTTACACGGCCATGGCCTTCGTTGGCTCCGCGACCGGCGTCCTAATCCTCAGGACGCTCCAGGGGACGTTTGGGTCAGCGATGACGCCGGCCCACTCGGCCCTCATCTCGGAGCTCTCGACGAGGGCAGGCTCGATATTTGGCCTCTTCAACTCCATCGAGAACGCCGGCTACATGGTTGGTAACTTCCTCGGCTCGGCGATAGTGGAATACGCCGGCATCAGGAAACTCTTCATAATCTCGGGCGTCATACTGTTCGTTTCGGCCGGGATAGTGCTCATGATCCGCGAGCGCCCGGCCGGCAGGCGCTCCCTCCTCGGAATGATCCTAGTCCAGGAGGGCAGGGAGAGCTGGAGGGCGACCGTCAAGGGTTCTGCCTTCAGGAAGCTCATGCGCGGGCACCTGGGGCCCTTCTACGTGACGGTGTTCCTCGTGATGGTGGCGAGCGGGCAGTTCTACAGCGTCTCCTCGGTCTACTTCGAGGAGGTCTTCGGCGGGTGGAGCGTGGGTGTGATTTTCGGTATCGAGAGCCTCGCCGCCGCCCTTACCGGCTACTTCCTTGGAAAGCTTATAGACCGGCACGGGGCCAAGAGGTTCTACCTCATTGCCATAGCCGGCTACGGCCTGGCGTTCCTGCTCTACGCGCTCGTTAGAAACGTCTGGCTCGTGTTCGGAGTGGCTTTTCTCTCCGGCGTCAAGTGGATACTCACCATAAACTCAACGTCCACATACGTCGCCCAGAACGTCAAGGTCAGCGAGAGGGCCCAGGGAATGGGCCTCCTCAACGCTATGATGAGCCTTGGCTGGGTGGTTGGGCCGCTCCTTGGAGGCTACCTCTCGGGAATAAGCTTCACGCTGAACTTCCTCAGCACGCTGATACCTCTGGGGTTGGCCTTCGTCCTGGCGCTTAGACTGCCGGGGTGATGCACTCTGGAGGAACTCTCTCAACTATCCTCACGTTCTTTCCAGCCTTGTAGATTTTCAGTCCCTTCTTCCTCAGGCAGTCTGCGTCAATAATCAGGAGCACAACGTCCCGCCCGTGCCGTCTGCCGGTCTCTATAGCCTCGCTCCTGCTCGTGCTCAGGTGGACGAACTGCCTCCTCATCGGCTTCAACCCCTCGTGCATGATGCTCTCAAGATTTCTCCTTGGCGTGCCGTGGTAAAGAACCCTCGACTCCCTGTCCGCCTCGTGGTTCAATGAGACCGGAAAGCTGTGGCCGTAGCGGGCGCGGATTTTGTCGCCTCTAATCTCGTAGCGACCCTTTGTGTCCCGGGCAACTATCTCACGCACGAATTTCTCTGTAACGTCTGGATAAACCGTCTGAAGGGCCTTTACGAGTTCATCGAGCGGGACAAAGCCCTCAGCGTCCGGTTTAAGCCCGAACTCCTCTGGAGAATGGCGGAGTATGTAGGCCATGAGCTTGCTGACCTTTGTCCTCGACGGCATGTAGAAAAGTGGAAAGGGGAGATAAAAACCTCACGGCAGCTCAATGAGTGCCCATACAGGCCTGTGGTCGGACACCTCAACGTCGCAGAGGCAGCCGTAGTCTTTGACCTCCGCTGGCCAGTCTTTCTTGAGCAGGATGTAATCGATGTTCTCCCTGTCCACTACATCACCGCGCTTCCAGAGGAAGGTATAAGGCGGTCTCTCTGAGAATGCGTCCCTGTACTCGCGGGTGAGTATTTTTATGGCCTCCTCGTCGGGCTCTGCGTTGGTGTCGCCGGCGATGATGTGTGCTACCGGCGGTTCCCTGGCGAACTTCAGGAGCTCCTCCGCCTGCATGGCCCTCTCTTCCTCGCTGAGCCCCATGTGGACGTTGATGACCGTCAGACCGAGCTCTTCAATCGTCACCTTCTGGGCCGGCCTCGCCTGGCCGACGCTCTTAAGGTTCAGCTCCCCCTCGGTCTTCATGTGCCAGTGGGAGAAGACCGCCACACCGTAAGTGCCTTCAACTGTCGGCTTGTACTCGTAGGCGTAGCCTAGGTATGCTGAGACAAAGAGCGGGACGTCCTGGTAGCCGTTGCCTATCATTCCCCCCACAACTTCCTGCCCCGCCCAGATGTCCGGCTTCTGCTCCCTCAGGAGGTTCACAAGCTCATAGCCGTTGAAAGCCCCGTCGTAGGGCCCGAAGCCCTGGTGGACGTTGTACGTCCAGATTACGACTTCCTTCTTGGCCTCGGCGTAGCTCGGTCCTGGGTGGAAGAGCGCCAGAACTATGAGCGAAGCGACTGCAAGGCCGCCGAGCGTGCCCGCTGTCTCCCTCGTGGTTGGAAGGCTCACCTCGCTGTGCTTTCTATATGTAGAAAGCGCGTAGACGAGAGACGCGGCAAAAATCAGGGCCTCAAGCCTGTCCTCCATGAAGGGCAGGCCGATGTCCCTGCCGACGTATGTACCCAGTGCGAGGGTCGAGACGATGAACAGGTAAACCGCCCCAATGACCCCCCATTTGCTGCCCTTAGCACTCTCAAGAAGGGCGATAGCCGATGCCAGGGCAAGGGGGAGGCCCACCAGCGAGAGTGGCTTCAGGAAGAGCGTGGCAGAGCCGAGGACGAGCAGTGCCGTTGCAACGCCCTGCCTCTTGGAGAGGTAGGGACCCAGCAGCAGCGCGAGGGCTATCACGAAGGAGAAGCCCACGAACGTTGGGAGGTAATAGACTTTGATTCCGGAGTAGCGGAGCACAGCGTTTGGGTATATCAGGCCAAGCTCAAGGAGCGCCGCGAAGGTATAGAGTTCGAATCCTGGCTTCTTAAGCGTCCCTGGCTCTTTTGAGAGGGTATACGCACCCAGGAGCATGAAAACAGCGAGTATAATCCTTGTATGGGGGGTGTCGGCGGGTTCTGCCCCAACGGCCAGCACGCGGAGGCCGAGGTCGGCCACGAGGCCCATGGCCAGGTATTTCACTTCAATCTCCTTCACGAGGGTCAGAGCAACAGGGAGTGCAAACGCCGCGAGGAGGTGGGTGTATTCCGTCGCGTCGGTGGCGAGGAGCGCGAGGGCATACGCCGCGATTATGGCCGCTCCCGATTTTCTGCTCAGCCTCCCCACAACCAGTGCGGCGATTATGAACAGCGCCACTCCGAGTGCGGAGGGGAATTTCATGCCGTAAAAGAACGTCTTCTCGAGGCTGGAGTAGGCGCCGGCAACGAACACCCTGAGGGATGAGGCCAGCAGTACCCCTGTTCCAATACCCAGCAGGATTTTACCCTTAACCTCTACGTTCATGGCAACCACCTAAAGCCAAAATTGTCAAAAACGGCACTTAAACTTTGTTGGGCCTGATGATAGAAATGTAAGAATTTGAAAATATGCGGGAAGTCCTCAGACTTCGTTTGTCTTAATCTCCTGTATCTCTGTCCTCTCGGTGCCTGTGATAATGGTGGTAATTTCCACTCCTCCCTGCTCGGAGACCGTTGTGAGGGTGTATCTGAATACAACCTCGACCGGGAACCCGCCCCTGAACCTCAGAACGGCGGTTCCTTTTATTGTGGCATTGCCGTCCCTACCTGCTTCCGGCATCTCCGATAATGCCAGGGTGTTCGTCAGGTTGTAATAGAACTCCTGCGTGCCGTTTATGAAGTCAGTTTTGATGGGTTCGAGCTCAACGAGGGCTCTTTTCACGATGCTGACCGGGTTTATGGACTCAAAAAGACCTTCAATGACCTCAGGGTCGGTCAGGTTTTCCTTTCTGCCCATTGCTTCGATGTAGGCGCTCTCGTTGGTTACGACAATCCTTGATTTGAGCGTTGACGGGCCCATAGCGGCCGTTGAGTTTACCTCTGCCCTCCTGTTTGTGATATCAACGTAGCCCACCTTTACGTTCTTTATGCTCACCGTCTGGTTTGCTTCCCCTATTATGGTCGTTGCGATGCCTGTCGTTTCGGTCCGGAATCTGACGAACGTTATCGTTTCGAGGTTCTGGAGGAGCTCCTCTTTGCTGTAGTTCCTCAGCTCTTTCAGTGGCATGAGCGTGGTGGTCGCGGTCTTGGAATTGTTCGTCGCTGTGTCGCTTTCCCCTGAGATGCACCCTGAGGCTAGAACCACTATTAGGAGGAGAACGACGAGGTGACGTTTCATTCAATCACCCGGTCAAGTTGAAAATGCAGACTTTAAAAAAGTTGTTGAGAAGAGGCTCATCTGAACCTTCTGAGGGCCATCTCGGCGGCCACGCTTATCGGGTCTATCGTCGGGCTCACAGGCGGAGCGTAGGCGGTCTCAAGGTAGACGACGTCCTCAACGGTAGCTCCTTTCTGGGCGAGCGCCGACAGCGTCATTATCCTGCCCCAGACGCGTTCTCCACCGACTATCTGGGCACCGATGAGCCTCCTGTCGGACTTCCTGAAGATGACCTTGACTGTTATCGGCTTTCCGCCGGGGTAGTACTCCGGCTTGGTGGAGCCTTTGAACTTGCCGACCGCAACATCGATTCCCTCTTTCTTTGCCCTCTCCTCTGTTATGCCGAACGTGCCTATCTCAAGGCCGAACAGCTCGGTTATGGCGGTGTTGAAGACGGGCCTGAAGGAGACGTCCTTTCCGGCTATATGTTCGGCAGCAACCTTCGCCATTCTTACCGCCGTCGTTCCGAGCTGACTGAGCGTCCTCTCGCCGGTCACCGCGTCAATCACCTCCGCACAGTCGCCTATCGCGTATATGTCCGGGTCGCTCGTCTGCAGGTGCTCGTTCACCACTATGCCGCGGTTAACTTCGAGGCCAGCTTCCCTGGCGAGGTCAACGTTCGCCCTCACGCCCGTCGCGACAAGTACAAGGTCGGCCTCAACCTCTTCGTCGCCTATCCTAACTGCCTCAACGGGACTGCCGAGTATCTCGCTAACTCCAACGCCGAAGCGGAAGGAGACGCCGTGCTTCTCCATCTCCTCCTGGACGAGCTTGGCGGTGTCCCTGTCGAGCATCGTCGGCATGAGTCTGTCCATGAGTTCAACGACAAGGACTTCCATGCCGAGTTTGGCAAAGGCCTCGGCTCCCTCAAGGCCTATAAGCCCGGCACCTATAACGACGGCCTTCTTCGGCTTCCTCTCGGCTATGTAGGCCTTAATCCTCCTCACGTCGTCGAGGCTCTTGAGGGTGAAGACGCCCTCGTTCTCAACACCCTTTATCGGCGGAATGAAGGCCTTTGAGCCGACGGCAAGGACGAGCTTGTCGTAGGGGACTTCGCCCTTGTCGGTGACCACGACCTTCCTCTCGCGGTCTATGGCTTTAGCTTCGGTGTTGAGCATGAGGTTGATTTTCTGCCTCTCGTAGAACTCGTTCGGGAAGACGATAACATCTTCGGGCTTCTCGATCGTGCCGCTGATGACGTGCGGCAGGGCGCAGGGTGAGTACTGCATGGTCGGCTCTTTTCCAATGACAGTTATCTCGGCCTTCCTGTCGAGCTTGCGCATGAACAGCGCGAAGTTGCTTCCGGCTGTGCCAGAACCGACGACCACGATTTTCATGAGCACCACCGGAGGGAGAAAGGCGCGGAGGTATAAAAAGTTGGCTTTTGGTTAGTTCAACGATAGGCCCTTTCGCGGGGTTCAACCTTCAGGATAACAACGGTGTTCTCGTCCCAGCGGATCGTATAAAGAACCCTGTAATTGCCAAGTCTAACTCGGTAAGCCCTCTCAGAACCACGCATCTTTTTGACGTCAAAACTTTCCACTGGAACTGGATTGATTTTCAGGGTCTCAACGAGCTCGGCAAAACGCTTTATATGAGCTGGAGGGAGACTTCTTATCCCTTTCTCGGCTCTCTTGCCGATGATGACCTTGAAGCTCATAGTCCAAGCTCCCTCTTCAGCTCTTCCCACTCCTTCCCGCTCTCAAGGGCCTCCCTTTCGAGGGCTTCTATTTCCTCGGGGCTTTCACCTTCTTCCTCCTCAACGAGCCTCGCCTTGAGCATCAGGAGGGCCTTTTCCATCTCGTCCAGTCTTTTCCTCATCTCGCGAATATCGTAGAGGAGAACGTTTATCGGGTCGGCTTCCATGTTCTCACCGCCTTTGGATAGGCAGGAGAATATAAAAGGGTTAAGCTTAAGGCTCAACAACAGTCCCGTTGTGCCTGCCCTTCACGACGTCGAAAAGATGGTATGCATCGCTCTTGCCCACGATGTAGGTCTTTATCTTGCCGCGCTGGATGAACTTCGCGGCTAAAGCATCAACAACGCCGCTTCCTCCAGCCTTGCTCTCGGCCTCCATTGCAATCTCGACGAGCCCTTCCGGCGTTATCCTGTCGAGCTTCCTCGCGTTCGGGTTCTTTTTCGGATCCGAGTCGTAGACGCCGTCAACGTTGGTGACGACGACGAGAAGGTCGGCCTGAAGGTACTCAGCGAGAAGAGCCGAGACCGCGTCCGTCGTGTGGCCTGGGTGCGTTCCGCCCATTATCGGTATCTTCTTGAGCTGGATGACCTCCCACGCCTTACGGAAGTCCTGGATAACGAAGGGATATGCCTTTTCGCCGAGGGCAGCTATCAGGAGCATCGCGTTGGCCCTTGTGATGTGGATTCCAATGTAGTCCTTGAAGGTCTCGTTGGGCGTGAATGTCTTCGCGGCTTGGATGTACTTGCGCGCGACCTTTCCACCGCCGACTACAACCGCTACCTCGTGGTCTTCGCTTATCTTGATGAGCTCGTACGCTATCGCCTTAATGAAGTCCACGTCCGGGTCGTCGGGAACGAGAACTGAACCGCCTATGTCAAAGACTATTCTCATGATGACCCTCACGGTGCTAATCGGGGCCCCTTTATAACCTTTTTCTCGACGCTGGGGTGTTAAAAAGAAGGGGCGCGAGAAAGCGCTCATCCAATCTGGAAGGCACTCGTACGGAGCTCTCCGCGCTCGAAGCGGTACGGGTCGTACCACTCCCAGTCGAGCGGTACCCTGCTCCTTCCTTTGGTCATGAACTCCGCCATCGCCTCTCCAACGGCAGGCGCCATCATGAAGCCGTGCCCGCTGAAGCCCGCCGCTATGTAGAAGTTGTCGAGGAGCTTTCCGATGGCGGGGTTCTTGTCGGGAGTTTTTGCATAGAAACCTGCCCACTGGCGGACTATGTGGGCGTAGCGGAGCGGAGGGGCTATCTTTACTGCATACTTCAGAACCCCGCGCAGGAAGTCGTAGGTCGGCTCGTAGTCGTTGAGGCTCCTTGCTTTGTGCTCTATCCCAGCACCGCAGATTATTCCGCCGTCCTCACCGTCCTGGATTATGTAGGCGTCGTCCCAGGCCGGCGGGCAGACCAGTGGTTCTGCCTGTCCCCTCTCCAGTGGTTCGGTCTTGACGAGCTGGTGCTTGTAGGCCTTAATTGGAACAATGTCGCGCCTTAAGCCCGCCATCTCGTTGATAAGCGGTGCCCACGCATTGGCCGCGTTCAGGACGGCATCAACTTTAACTGTCTCGACCTTTCCGTTGCTCCTGAATTTGACTGCAGTTATCTCGTCCCCCTCGCGCTCCAGAGCCACAACCTCCGTGTGCTCGCGCGCGTCAACGCCCAGTTCCTTGGCTTTCATGAGATAAGCAAAGAGCGTCTTGAAGGGGTTGGCCTTTCCGTCCATCGGGTTCCAGGCCCCGGCCAAGAACGGCTCCGTGTTGAGCGGCGGGACTATTTCCTTTGCCTCGTCCATATCTATGAGCCTCGTGGGAACGCCAAATCTGTTCTGGAGCTTTATGTTGTTTTTAAAGGCTTCAACCTCCTCTTCGCTCGTCGCCAGGAAGAGGTAACCGGAGTGCCTGAAGCCTATCTCGGCCTCGAGCTCCTCCTCGAGCTTCTCCCACCGCTCGATGGAGTACTTCATGAGCCTGATGTTCGCCTCGTCCGTGAACTGGGCGCGGATGCCCGTTGCACAGCGGAAGGTCGAGCCGGAGCCGAAGTAGTTCTTCTCGAAGATGACTACCTCCTCGCCGAGCTTCGCCAGCTCGTAGGCGGTGGCAACGCCCGTTATCCCGCCGCCGATGATGGCTATTTTACTCATCGTCACCACCCACTATGACCTCTACGCGGACGGGCCTGGTCGGAACCCTCGCCTTCGGGAGCGGTATCTCCTCTGGCCTCTTCCCGGTCTTTCTGGCTAGTATGCCGAGGACTATTGGAATGCACGTCCTCCCCTGACAGGGCCCCATGCCTATGCGAGTTAGACGCTTTATCTCCTCGATGTCCGTGACGCCTGAATCAATGAGTCTCTCTACATCTTCAACGGTGACGTCGTTACAGCGGCAGACGATTTTCTTCCCCATATCACTCACCCCTCTCGACCTTCACAGCCCTTACCTCCCAGGCGAGCTCGATGGGCACTTCTACCGTGATAATCGGCGTGTCGCCCTTGGTTTTCTCCCTGGGGACTACCGTGATGACTTTGCCCCTCCCAACAGGCTCTCCGACGCGGTTGAGGAGAACAACCTCTTCGCCTCTCTCTGGAACGGGGAGAAGTTCGTGGGGCATCGTTATTCTCGCCTTGTCGCCGACGTAGTGCACCATGAAGAAGGCCAGGCCAGGGCATATCTGGACGCAGAGGGAGCAGCCAATGCACTTCTCGTAGTCAACCATCGGCAGGTCGTTGGGTGTCGGCATGCTTATGGCGCCGGTGGGGCATATCTCCCTGCACGGGGCGCAGGGTATCTCCTGCGGGCACTCGGGGACGGCGACGGGCTTCACCCTCAGCCTCTCCTCGCTCGGTTTCGGGATTATCTTGAAGAGCTCCTCCGGCGTTATGTAGCCGTTTCTGAGGTAGGCAGGGATTTCACTCATTCTCTCACCACCAACGCCTTCTTTATGCCCTCAAGCACGTGCCTGCCAAACGGCCCGGAGCGGAACTCCTCAAGGTCGCGCTGGGCCTTCTCCATCTCCTTGAGCCAGCTCTCGTCCGCTATGCCGAGCCTGAGGGCGGCGGCTATGCCCGCTATCTTCCCTTCGAGCATGGCGGTTGTGGCTTCCTCTATCCCAGCAGAGTCGCCGGCAACGAATATTCCCCTCACAGTGGTCTCCATCCACTCGTCGCGAACGGCTACATGGCCTCCGAGCTCGCGGACGAACTTTATCTGACAGCCGGCCTGGTGGAGTAGCTCGATGCTCGGCCTCAAGCCTACGGCGAGGGCTATGACGTCAACATCGAAGACTTTCTCGGTTCCGGGTATCGGCCTCCAGTTCTCGTCCAGCCTGGCAACGACAGCCCTCTCAACCTTCTCCTTCCCCTCGGCGCGCAGGATGGTGTGCCTCGTTAGTATCGGAATGCCTAAGCGCCTGACCTTGGCGGCGTGGACGAAGTAGCCCCCAATCTTGGGCATGGCCTCCACTATTGCCTTGACCTCAACGCCGGCCTGGAGGAGCTGGTAGGCGAGGATAAGCCCAACGTTTCCGGCTCCGACTATGAGAACCCTGTCGCCAGGCTTGACCCCGTAGGTGTTCATGAGGGTCTGAATCGCTCCCGCGCCGTAGATTCCAGGCAGGTCGTTGTTCTCGAAGGGTATCATCTTCTCCATGGCACCGGTGGCAACTATGACTGCCCTTCCGCGGAACTCAATCAGCTCGCGGTTGTCCCTGACGGCAAGGACGAGCTTCTCGTCACCCTCCTGGAAGATGCCGACGGCGGAAGTTTTGAGGAATACCTCGATGTTTTCCCTCTTTCTGGCCTCGTTCTCAAGGATTTTCGCTATCTCTACGCCCCTGACCCCCGCAAACTGCTCGCGTTTGCCGAAGAACTTGTGCGTCTGCTTGACGAGCTGGCCGCCGAGCATGTGGTTCTCGTCGAGGAGAACGACCTTTGCCCCTGCGTCTGCCGCGTGGATGGCCGCCATCAAGCCAGCCGGGCCACCGCCGATTACCACGATGTCACCCTTTACTACCTTTGCATCCTTGAACTCCGGCGGTTTTGCGTCCCTGGGCAGTTTGGCCTTCCCGTGCTGGGGCTCTATGGCCATGCCGTCTTCCACGAGGGTTATGCAGGAGCGGACGTTTGGGATTCCGTTGACGACCATGAGGCAGGAGGAACACTTGCCTATTGCACAGAAGAGTCCTCTCGGGCGCTTTTCGTTGGGGGAGTAGTTGAGAACCCGAATCCCCGCGGCATGTAGGGCCGTTGCAATTGTTTCTCCCTCGTACGCCTTGATTGGCTGGCCTTTGAAGTAGATTGTGACTTCCCTGCCACGTTCAAACCTGAGAACAGGATGTTCATTAAGGCGCATTAAACGTCACCTATGAATGAATGCTCTGCTTTGTTTATGAAAATTTTTCAATCCGAAGGTTCTCCACCTTTGGTTTTCTTGCCTACCAAAGCTTTATATATCGGGCCGTGGATAAGGTAGCTGGCGGCGGGCTAGGCCGGGGGGTTCGGCGTCCCCTGTAACCGGAAACCGCCGATATGCCGGGGCCGAAGCCCGGGGGGCGGTTCCCAAAACCGCGCCCCGAAGCCGGGGTATAACGATGAGCCCTCGTCCCGGGGGGCCGGCGGTGGGCGAGGTCCGGCTGGAGGGCCGGGCTAACGCCCTTTGCCCGCCGAACCCCGCCAGGCCCGGAAGGGAGCAGCGGTAGGCGGGACGTCCGGCGCTCCCGGGGTAGCGGGGGTGAGGGAGCCCCGGTGGAGGGGCGCGGCGGAGGGTTCCCACCCCCGGGCGCGCCCGCCGCCACTAAACTTTTGAACGGTTCTATGTAAATCTTAACGGTGGTTCCTATGCACCCTAAGGTAGGTTCCCTTCTCTCGAAGTTCCCAAGGGTTGAGCTTGTAAGGTGGGAGACGCCGATTCAGTACCTCCCGCGCGTCAGCAGGAAGCTCGGCGTCGATGTCTACGTCAAGCGTGACGATTTGACCGGCTTTGGAATCGGCGGAAACAAGGTGAGAAAGCTTGAGTTTTTGCTGGGCGATGCCGTGGCCAAAGGGTGCGACACGGTCATAACCACCGGCGCCGTTCACTCAAACCATGCCTTCGTCACGGCCCTCGCCGCGAAAAGCCTCGGTCTTGACGCTGTCCTCGTCCTCTATGGAAAGGAGCAGCTTAAAGGCAACTACCTCCTCGACAAGCTTATGGGGATAGAGACGAGGGTCTACGACGTTGAGAGGACAAGCGAACTCTGGCCGATAGCTCAGAAGGTTGCAGAAGAATTGAGGAATGCGGGTAAGAAGCCGTATCTGATTCCTGCTGGAGGTGCTTCCCCAGTGGGAACGCTCGGCTACGTAAGGGCCGCCGGCGAAATATACTCTCAGATTAGACAGCTTGGCGTCGAGTTTGACTCCGTTGTTGACGCCGTTGGGAGCGGCGGGACGCTGGCAGGTCTGCTCCTCGGTTCAACGATAATTGACGCTCCGTGGCAGGTCGTCGGTATAGACGTCGGGGGCTTCGTCGAGGGGCTTAACGAGCGGGTGAAGAACCTCGCGCTTGAGGCGGCTGAGCTTATGGGCCTCAGCGTTGATGTCCCCGAGCCAAAAATCTACGACTACGGCTTCGGCGCCTACGGAAAGATAGTGAGGGAAGTCGCGGAGCTCATAAGGTTCGTCGGAACGAGCGAGGGAATAATCCTCGACCCCGTCTACACGGGAAAGGCCTTCTACGGCCTCATGGAGCTGGCTGAGAAGGGCGAGCTCGGCGAAAGCGTGCTCTTCATACACACCGGAGGCTTTCCGGGGGTCTTCCACTACGGCGAGGAGATGCTTGAAACTATCAAAAAGCCTTAAATTCCCTTTCACTTTTTGCCTTTGAGGTGTCAAGATGGTGAGCCTTGAGGTCGAGCTCTTCGGGATACGCTTCGAGAATCCGCTGATTCTCGCGTCTGGAATCAACGACAAGGTTCCCGAGCAGTGGATACGCGCCCACGAGGAAGGAGCCGGTGGAGTCGTTACGAAATCAATCGGAATCGAGCCGAGGAAAGGTTACGACAACCCCACAATCGTCGAGCTTCCCTATGGTTTGATAAACGCGATGGGTCTGCCGAACCCGGGCTGGAAGGGCTTCCTCGAGATGGTTGAGGGCTACACCTTCGACTTCCCGCTGATAGTCTCAATCTTCGGCGGAACGCCTGAGGAGTTCGCCTTTCTCGCCGAGAAGCTGAGCGACGTCGCTAATGCCTTCGAGCTCAACCTCAGCTGTCCCCACGCGAAGGGCTACGGCATGGAAATCGGTCAGAACCCGGAGAACGTTTACGAGGTTGTGAAAGCCGTCAAGGACGCCACCGATAAGCCGGTTATCGCGAAGCTGACGCCGAACATAGACGACATTACGAAGCTTGGCTTAGCCGCTGAAAAGGCTGGTGCAGATGCCGTCTCGGCCATAAACACGCTGAAGGCAATAGCCATTGACATCTACGCGAGGAGGCCAATCCTGAGCAACCGGGTTGGGGGCTACTCCGGGCCCGGCGTTAAGCCCGTCGCGCTCAGAGCGGTTTACGACCTCGCGAAGGTTCTTGACATTCCAGTGATAGGCATCGGTGGAATAACAACGTGGCAGGACGCGGTCGAGTTCCTTTTGGCCGGGGCCTCGGCGCTCCAGATTGGGACGGCGGTCTCGCTCAGGGGCTGGAAGGTCTTCAGGGAAATCAACGAGGGCATCGAAGCCTACCTCGAAAGCGAGGGCTTTTCGAGCGTGGAGGAGATAGTCGGCCTCGCTCTTGGCTGAGGTTTTATCCTGTTTTCCCGTGCCCTTTCTGGCCAAAAGAGCTTTATAGGGGAAAGTCTACTATACTATGGTGGGCTACTATGCCGATAACGAAGGTGACCCGGAACTACCAGATAACGATTCCGGCCGAGATTAGGAAGGCCCTTGGCATAAAGCAGGGCGAATACCTCACAGTTGAGCTGAGGGGAGATGAGATCGTCATAAGGAAGGCCGAGGTAGAGTGGCCAAGCCTTGATCTTGGCAGGGACTTTACACCGGAAGAAATTGAGAAGAACACTGAAAAGATTCTCAGGGAGGCTTCCAAATGGAAAGAGTAGCCGTCGTGGACACGAACGTGCTCATTTACTCAATCAACAGAAGCTCTGAGAAGTACGTAGAAGCAAGGGACCTCATACATTCCCTCGACAGAATCGTCCTGCCGACGATTGTGGTATACGAGTTCATATGGAATCTCGCAGTAGTGGGCGTTGTCCCTCAAGAAGCCGAAAAAACACTATCACAAATCCTCCTAAACGAAAGAGTAGTGCTCGCAGACGACAGAAAATACTTGCTTTCGGCATTTGAACTCTTTGAGAACTTCAGCCTCAAGCACTACAACGACTCCGTAATCCTCGCGATAGCTAAAGAGAAGGGAACCCTTGCGACCTACGACAAAAAGCTTAGAAAGCGTGCGGAAAAACTGGGGATTAAACTGCTTCCGGAGGTGATCTAATGAAGCGCGCCGTAGTTTTGTTCTCCGGCGGGCTCGACAGCACGGCCTGCCTATACTGGGCGAAGAAGAACTACGACGAGGTCATAATGCTCACCGCTAACTACGGGAGCAACGAAGAGAAGGTTATGAACAGGGTCGCGGAGTTCTTCTCGAAGGAGCTGAACGTCCCGCTTAAGATTGTGAGGCTGGACTTCCTTGAGGAGTTCTCGAAGCTGAGGGGGACTACCCTCGTTGGCGGGGAGACCCCGAGGGTGAGCGCCGAGGAGCTTGAGGACGAGAACGTTGCCCAGGAAACCGCAAAGAGCGTGTGGGTTCCAGCAAGGAACCTCGTTCTCATAAGCGTTGCCGCCTCGCTCCTCGACGCCCTCGGTGGTGGAGACATAGTGGTGGGCTTTAACGCAGAGGAAGGGGCCACCTTCCCTGACAACACCCCCGAGTTCGTTGAAAAAATGAACGAGGCCCTGAAATACGGGACTATGGCCGAGGTCAGAGTGGTCGCTCCCCTGATAGGCCTCGACAAGAGAGGCATTGCGAGGCTCCTGAAGGAGCTGGGCGCAAAGTACGAGTACTCGAACTCCTGCTACATGCCAAAGGGCTTCACCGAGGACGGTAAACCTATACACTGCGGCGAGTGCGAGAGCTGCCTCAGGAGGCACCGCGGTCTGGTTGAAGCAATTGGGGAAGACAAAACGGTTTACGCGGTTGAGCCGAAGATTTGAACAGCATTTGTTCTTTCCAAACGTTTTTAATCGGATGTAAGATATATTCTTAGGAGGTGAAAAAATGAACATTGTGAAGGCACGGGCCATTCTCTCGACGGTTCTGCTTGTGGTGTTCATTGGCGTTCTGTTCGTTACGGTGGGAGTGTTATACACAACCAAGACCGGCCATCCATTCCTTGGCATGGATAAGAATCAGCTCTTTAACATCAGAAACGTCTTAGGGCCGCTGATGAACGCGCTGATAATAGTCCACCTCGGGCTGAACTGGGGCATGTATAAATAATGAGTTGAAAGTTCTTTTCAGAAAGTAAGGCCTGAAACTGAATCTCCCAACGGGAGGTAGCGTCGTCTTTCCACCGCCCGGAGAGGATAGGGCAGTTTGCCTAGTTGGGCCAGAAGATAGGGCTAATTTATGTTTTGGACTGTCAGTGAGGTTGTTGTGGTTCCGGCCCCACCACCGCAAGATTTATAAATCTCCCCCTTCCCCTTATCATTGGGCGTGGGGCGGTAGCTCAGCCTGGGAGAGCGCCGGACTGAAGATCCGGGTGTCGGGGGTTCAAATCCCCCTCGCCCCACCACTTCTCGCATGCGGTGGTAGTCTAGCCTGGTCCAGGACACCGGCCTTCCAAGCCGGTGACCCGGGTTCAAATCCCGGCCACCGCACCAGAAATTTTCTCCATTCCCTAAAGACTTTAAAGAGGAGTCTCGTTGAATTTTCACAAAGCTTCAGCGCCGGCATGTGGAGCGGGCTTCTGATGATTACCTAGTTCAGAAGAGCCTACTGAGAAGCTCGTAATCATTCCAAATTCTGTAGGCTCTCTTGATTGTGTCTTGTTTTTTAAGAAGTTCGGCTAAAACTGATGATTTGTTTAGATGCTTAATTAGAAGCAATGAGTACGTCAAAAAAGCACTTCTGGTGCAATGCTTATGTCAGAAAGTGTTTTGGCGCCCGGGCCGGGATTTGAACCCGGGTCACGGGAGTGACAGTCCCGTATGATGGGCCGGGCTACACCACCCGGGCGCGTGATAGTGGCCGGCGGCGTTCCCGGTTTCCCGCCCCCTCTCGGAGGGCAGTACACCCGGGAACGCTGGCGGGCTTAACTTCCGGGGTCGAAACGAGACCGGGTGTAACCCCGCCGCTATGGCCGCCGTGCCGATTCATACCTGTCGTGATGGGTTTATAAATTTTGCGGTCGAGAAGCTTTAATAAGCCCGCATGCCTTAACGTCTCCAGGTGTGGACTATGGGACTGCTGGAAGACAAGGCCCTCGTTGAAGCCGCTCTGTTTGTTTCAGGGAGACCTCTCAGTGTCAGGGAGCTCTCAAAGGCCCTTGGGATAAAATCCCTAGATTACCTTGAGAAGCTCATTGAACTCATAGCGGCCGAGTACGCCGAGAGGAAGAGCGCAATAGAGGTCGTGAAGGTTCTTGGGGACAAGTACGTCATGCAGGTGAAGCAGGAGTACAGCCAGAGGGTAATCCACCTCATGCCGAGGCCCGACCTGAGGACGGGAGAGCTGAAGACCCTCGCCCTAATAGCATATCTCCAGCCCATAGAGCAGAGCAAGATCATAAAGCTTCGCGGGAGCCAGGCCTACGAGCACATCAGGAAGCTCACCGAGATGGGCCTGATATACGCTGAGCCCTACGAGAGAACAAAGCTCCTTGGAACCACCCAGAAGTTCGCCGAGCTGTACGGATTCCCTGATAACGACCCCGCTATAATCAAGGAGGCCTTTAAGAAGGTCGTCCACGCCGAATACAGCGACCTTATAGCCAAGCTTGAGGGCGGTTCTGGTGATAATTCCGAGGAATCAAACGGGGAAAGCTCTGAAACTGGTAAGACTTCTTGAGCTCCTAGTTATCCTTTTTCTCCAATAACGCAGAAATGAAGCCATTTCTTGGCCAAAGAAGTTAGGAGGAAAAAGTTTAAATACTCCGCTTATCAATTACCATTAAGGTGAGTGCTATGGTAGGCCTTACAAAGGAGCAGATAGTTAATCGAATAATCCGGCATAGGGGCCTTTCAAAAGATGAAATTGAGGGGAGGATTGCCGAGCTGGCAATGACTCACGGTATTTCCGAGCACGCTGCAGCCGTCATGCTGGCCGAAGAACTCGGCGTCAAGCTCGATGAGGGGGAGGAGCTCCTCCACATTGCTGACCTGGTTCCGGGGATGAGCAACGTCAACATCGTCGCGAGGGTTCTGAGGAAGTTCCCGCCGAGGGAGTACCAGAAGAGGGACGGCACGACCGGAAAAGTCGCGAACATCATAATCTACGACTCCACCGGCCAGGCAAGGCTCGTCCTCTGGGATAACTTCGTCAACAGGTACTACGACGAGCTCAGTCCGGGCGACGTTATCAAGGTCATTGACCCTCTCGTCAAGGAAGGAATGAGGGGGATTGAGCTACACGCCAACTTCAGGACGAGGATTATCAAAGACCCCGACGACCCGCGCGTCAGCGAGATACCCCCGCTCGAAGAGGTCAGAACCTACAGCTACAGGAGAATGAAGATTAAGGACCTCGAAGGAAACGAGCGCTTCGTGGAGCTCAGGGGGACCATCTCCAAGCTTTACAGGGTGATAACCTACGACTCCTGCCCGGAGTGCAGGAGGAAGGTGGACTACGACCCGGCGAGCAACGAGTGGATATGCCCCGAGCACGGTTCCGTCAAGCCCCTCAAGATGGTCGTTCTCGACTTCGGACTGGACGATTCAACCGGCTACATCCGCGTTACACTCTTCGGAGACGACGCCAGCGAACTGCTCGGCGAGAGCCCGGAGGGGATAGATGAGAAGCTCAGGAAGCTCATCGAGGAAGGCCTGACCATGAGGGAGGCAGGCAGGAAGCTCGCGGAGGAAGTCTACTACCCGCTCCTCGGCAGGGAGATAATCGTCAGGGGCAGTGTTACCGAAGACAAGTTCCTCGGAACCCTGCTGAAGGCCAGAACCTGGGAAGAAATCAACGAGAGGCGTGAAATTGAGCTTGTGAGAAGGGAGCTTAGGGAAGTTTTGAAGGCCTTCGGTGGTGAGTGAAATGGAGGAGGTAAAGTTCAGGCGTAGAAAGCCCGCTGTCGAGAGGAAGATTGCCGAAATAAGGGAAGATGACACCCGCGTCTCCATTATCGGCAAGGCTTTCAAGGTCGACAAGCTCGACTACACCTTCTGGCTCGACGACGGTACTGGAGTCATACTCGTTGAGAGCGAGGAGAACGTCCTGCCCGAAAACGGCCAGATAGTTAGGGTCATCGGCAGGGTCATACGGAGCGATGAAGATGTTCACATTTTTGGCGAAGTGATACAGGACTTCAGCAACGCCGACCTGGAGGCTCTTGAAGAGATAAGGGAGCTCGAAAGGAAAGTCCTGCCGAAGATTGAAAACGTCATTGACTTCTTTGGGGGTGAGGAGCTATGAAGAAGCGCCTCCCAGCGAGCAGGGTTTACATCAAGGACATCCTTGACGGCTACTACGTGCGGAGCGAGGGCGACTTTGAGCCCAACTACCTCATAACAAGGGACGCGAGGAAGGTCTACCGCGTAAAGGTCGTCGCCACCGTAGTCAGGGAGCCCGTGATAAGCGACGACGAGACCTACGGCAAGTTCCAGATTGACGATGGGACTGGGACAATATGGGTTCTCGGATTCAGAGATGACACGCGCTTCATAAGGCTGGTCAAGAAGGGAGACCTCGTCCAGATAATCGGAAAAGTCGCCGAGTGGCGCGACGACAAGCAGATACTCGTCGAGGGAGTTGCGAAGGTAAGCCCGAACTTCTGGATACTCCACCGCTTTGAGACCCTCAAAGAGAAGGTCGAGCACGCCGAGAAGGCGAGAATGGCCTTTGATATCTACGACAGGTACGGTGTGACCGCCAAGGCAAAGGTCATAGCCAAGAACAAGGGCATTGATGAGGAGCTTCTTCAGACGATAGACGAACTTTATGCTATGATGCTCGAACAGAGGGCCCTTGAGGAGGAGCTGATAGAGGAGGAAGTAACCGAAGAGACCGAGGAGACACCTGTTAACCCTGAACTTGAGAAGGCCAAGGAGGCCATCATGAACCTCCTCCGGGAGAAGGGCAAGGCACTGTCCCACAAGTTTATCGTGAAGAAGCTGTCCAAGGAGTTTGACGAGGAAATAATAGAAGAGGCCATCAGCCAGCTCCTCGCCGACGGCGAAATCTACGAGCCGGAGATAGGCTTCTACGAGCCCCTCTGAGCTCTTTTCTTCTCTCTTCTATTGCCCAAAATAGTAGAAGGTATTCAGTACTGCTCGCGCATCGTCCTGATTACTGGATCGTGTATCAGCGTAGATGTTATGCTGTCCACCATGCGGAAGAACTCCTCTTTTCCTTCCTCAAGGCCAAGGCTCTCAATCCGAACCAGCTCGCAGTCCTTTCCGAGTATCCACCTGCCAAGGAGGATTTTTTCCCTGCCCCCTCTCTGGAGGTCGAGCCTTATGAGGCCGTAGGGTATGTCAGCCGTCCACCAGTTGGCCTTGAAGGTCACCCTCCAGCCTGCCGCCTCAACGACCTTGGCGAGCTTTTCTAGAGTCTTCGTGGGGCCGTGGGGAGTCTTGAACGTGAGTACGGTCCATAGCTCTTCGTTTTCCAGCTCTCTAACTATCTCGTCTCCAAACTCCATATCCATCACCTCACGAGTGAAGCTATCATGAACGCCACGACGGCGAGGAATATGCTTATTTTAAGTAACTTCTGCGAGAGATGGGCGGCCTCCCTGTCCTGCGAGCGCAGGATGAGGTAGGCCGAATAGAGGATTAATGCATCTACGGGCACCATCGCAATGTAGCTTACACCTACCCCTGCTTTGACGGGAAGGAACGACGCAATGACCGTGAGGAACGCGAAGAGCGCTCCTATGTAGGCCGACTTTTTCTTCCCTATCACTATCGGGAGGGTCTTTGCCCCCTTTGCGAGGTCTCCTTCAACGTCCTCTATATCCTTTATGACCTCCCTGGCGACGTTCACGAGGAACGCACAGAGGGCCAGGTGGCCCGCGAGACCTATCTTCCCTACCGCTATGGCGCCATAGAGCGGCGTTGCGGCCGTCAATCCGGCGACGACAACGTTGCCTACAAAGGGCAGAGGCTTGAGCTTCCAGGCGTAGAGGAACATCATGAGGTACGCCACTGCCGCGAATATGAGGGCGTAGATGCTTATGAGAGAGGCAAAGGCCAGGCCCAACGCAAACAGCACCATCGAGTACCAGAATGCTGCCCTCCTGCTCATCGCGCCCCTGGGCAGGGGCCTGTCCGGGCGGTTTATTCTGTCTATCTCGTAGTCGAAGTAGTCGTTTATCGTGTTGCCCGCCGCACACCCCAGCGTGACCACCAGGAAGACCAGCAGGGCCTTTGTGGGGTCTGGAAAGTGGCCCGCCGCCACTATTGCTCCGAGGAGGCCCACTACCCCCGCCAAGATGCAGTTGTGGGGTCTGGTTATTTCTACGAGGGCCTTTGCCTCCAAGTTACCACCGTCCAACTATTATGGTTAGCATTTAAAACCTTGTAGGTTCAGAGTTCGTCTCTCCTCAGGAAGGCCAGCTCCTCACCCGTCTCCAGGACTCTCATTCTGCCGAAGCGGATTTCCCTTACCTCGCTGAGGGCTTCTTCGCTGAGCGGGGTCAGCAGCTGGAGGGTCCCGTTGCTGAAGTTCACCCATTTGAGTATTCCAAGGCCAAGGCAGAGGCCGTCTCCGTCTATGAGGCCGACGAGCAGGTTGCTCAACTTTTCGAAGTCAACGGCGTGAATCGAGCGGTAGCCCCTCTGGAAGTTCTCCTCGTCCGCCTTCACCACCGTGTAGTGTCCGTCCCTCTCCCAGCCCGCCAGGACAAGCCACCTGAGGGCCCTTGAGAGGAGCGTTTTCTCGCTCTCTTCCAGTGGGCGGCCGTTAAAGAGTGAAGTCCCTGTTACGGCAACGTCTGAGAGGCTGAACTCGACAAGCCTGGAGCCGGAAAAGTACGCCTTCCACTTCTCGAAGCGTATCTCCCGCCTTTCGTCCCTTTCGACCTTCCGTGCGTTTTCGCTGACTCCAAGCCTGACGATTTCCCCGTAGGGAGAAAGCGCACGGGCCAAAGGCTCAAGCTCTCCCTCCTTCTGAAGGATTACGATTATGTCTGGCCTTATGAGCTCTGCCTTGAGGCGCTTCATCTCAAAGCCTGCCCCCGTCACGAAGCCGGTCGTGTCCACGATGACAACGTCTGCGCTCCTTTCTGCGATGTCCGTGAGCCTCTTTACTCCAACCGCCATCTCGCCTATGAACTGGGCCGGTGAGACCGTGCCTATGAAGTAGTGAGCCACCCCTTCCAGCTCTGAAGTCGTCAGGAACGGCTCCTCTGGAAACGCGAGGCTTACCGTGGCTGGTGGCAGGATTCCCTTCTGGCCCACGTCCGAGTCCACTATGGCAACGCTCTTTCCAAGCCCGATGAGCTCGTTGGCCAGGAACGTCACCAGTGTGCTCTTTCCGGTGTCCGGGCTGCCTATGGCCATGATTTTAACCGTGTCGCGTGATGACAGCTCTGCCAGGAGTTCTAACCTGTCGGGTGGGACATCGCGGGTGTACTTGGCCTTGTTCATGGTCTATGATTTTCGGGGGCAGTTAAAAAACCTTAGGTCTGAAACGCTTAGAAAAACTTATAAATCCTCCTGTTTCCAGTGCAAAAGCGAAAAATTTGATTTGACGTTTATCGCACTTGAATTGGAAAAATTGCAAGGTGGTGGAAAATGAGTGAAAAAAACGCCCTGACCTCACGACAACTCAAGCTCCTCAAGAAGCTCTATGAAGACGGGAGGAGGATTGAGGTTCACACAGTCGAGAAGACCCAGGACGAGCTTGCCAATGAACTTGGAATAACTAGGCAGGCCCTCAGCAACCACCTCAAGGTTCTCAAGGAGCTTGGGTACATAAGGACTGGCAGGGGCTTCATTGACCTCACAGACAAGGCCCTTGAACTGCTAGGCGAGAAGAAGGGGGACGTCTTCGTCTTCGTGAAGATAGAGCCCACAAAGAGGAGGCAGGTCTACAACGCAATAAGGAAGCTCAAAATAAAGAAAATCTACCGCGTCACCGGTGACGTGGACTTAATCATAGAGGCAGACAAGACGAGGCTCGACGAGATTCTTGAGGAGATAGCCTCCCTCGACGGCGTCAAGGAGACCAACACCCACCTCGTCCTTGAGACCCTATGACTTCGACCTCATTTTCTTTTCCATGAGTTTTTTGAGCTCCTCAAGGTTCTTGCCGAACTTCGCCGAGATTGGAACGAAGGTCTCTGGAATCTCCGAGTAGGGCACCCCAAACTTTTCGGCGAGGAAGTGTATAGTCCTCTCGACGTTCCTGACCTTGTCAATCTTGTTGACCGCAACCACCGTCGGTATCTCAAGCTCCCTCAGGAACTGGTAGAACTCCACGTCTATCGGAATCTCACCACGCTTCTCCCAGCGCTCTATTATCTCAGGGGAGGCTTTTCCGTCGACGACGAGGACTGCGAGCTCTATCTTGCCCGCGTTGTCCTCGATGAAGTGGACTATCTCGTCCTTTATTCGCTCCTGGACGTGCTCTGGAAGCCCGCTCATGAACCCGAATCCCGGGAGGTCTACGACTTTTTTTCCCCTCCACTCGATTTCAACGGGCTTCCTCGTCACGCCGGGCCTCTTTCCCCGCTTTACCTTCTTTCCAGTTAGCTTGAAGATGAGGGTGCTCTTACCAACGTTGGATCGCCCGGCAAATATTATCATCTTTCCCACCGGGCTGAAGTTCATTCGGGGCTTTTAAAAGGTTTGGCGGAAAGGTTAAGTATAGTTAGAGACAAACCTCTGCGGTGGTAGGCATGCCTGAGGATGCACGGGCTAACCAACTTGTAAACAAGTTCGTCATTTCCCTTACCGAGGGCAAGATACTTGGTTACGTCACCGACATAAACGTTGAGGTTGAGGGTGACCAGTTCTACTTCATCCTAAAGATGAAGGAAATCGAGAACCTCGGAAAAGGCCAGAGCATATTCACCAGCGAGAAAAAGCTCAAGATATCTCCCGACGACATAGTTAACGTCGGGCCAGACGTCATAATCCTCGGCGACGGCAAGGTACCCCCGCTCAGGGAGATTGAGAGGCTCCACCAGATAGCCGAGGAGTACAACAACCTCATGAGCGAGCTTGAGGCCAGAGAAAAACTCATCGAACAGCTCAAGGAGGAGAATTACCACCTTAAGCGGGAGCTTGAGGAGCTCCAGCGTGAGCTCAGGAAGTTCCAGATTATGAAGGACGACTTTGACCACCTCAAAGAACAGCTTGTGAGACAGGAGGGGCAGCTTGAGATGGCCAAGGAGTACATAAGGCTCCTTGAGGGACTCAGGGGAGACATTGACAAGATTAAGAGCGACGTTGAATCGCTGATCCAGAGGCAGCTTGAAGAGGTCGTTAGAGGGATAATAGACGAGGAGCTAAACGCAAGGGGATTGAAGAAAACGAGCTTCATTTAACCAAAGATGCTCGAACCGAAGGCGTGTAGCAGGATCTCCACCGCAACCAGTATGAGAGTCATTGCTATGACGCCCTTCGGGCTCACCTTTACTGCCCTCGTGTCCTCGTCGAAGAACCTCATGAGTCCTGCCCCGGTTGGGGGTAGTGTCGTCTTTTCCTTTGCCATACTATCACCTGCCTTGAGTTTTCCCCATGATATTTAAGCTTCACGGTGTTCACGGTAAGGTTTTTAAACGCTCCGTTCAAGACCGCTCGGGAAAGGGCTCTGCCCAATGAATCCCGCTGATGAATGGAGGTGGGAGGAATGGCCACTTTCAAGCTCGTTATATCGAACCCCAAGACCGGTATCGCGAAGCAGGTTGAGATAAGCGGTGGCGAGGCAGAAATACTCGTTGGAAAGCGCATTGGAGACGAGGTCTCGGCTAAGGAGCTTGGTCTCAACCTCAGGGAGATATTCGGCGACGAGAGCATTCCCGAGGATGCCAAGCTCAGGATAACCGGTGGAACCGACAAGGACGGCTTCCCCATGAGGCCGGACGTCCACGGCCCGAGGAGGGTCAAGATACTCCTCTCCAAGGGGCCAGGTTTCAGGCCCAGGGAGAAGGGTGAGAGGAGAAAGAAGACCGTCCACGGCAACACCATAAGCCCGAACATCGTCCAGGTCAACCTGAAGATAGTTCTCTGAGCCCCTTTGATTTTCTCTTCTCTTTGCGGTAACCTTAATAAACGTCTTCGTTTTCTAAGCTTAGGGGTGAGAGAAGATGGCAAAGAAGAAGGAGTTTAGACAGGCTGAGATTAACATAGGTATGGTGGGTCACGTTGACCACGGTAAGACGACGCTCACAAGGGCCCTCACAGGAATCTGGACCGACACTCACAGTGAGGAGCTCAGGAGGGGTATTACAATAAAGATAGGCTTCGCCGACGCGGAGATAAGGAAGTGCCCGAAGTGCGGCAAGTATTCAACTTCTCCGATATGTCCCTACTGTGGCGCTGAGACCGAGTTTGAGAGGCGTGTCTCCTTCATAGACGCCCCCGGCCACGAGGCGCTGATGACCACCATGCTCGCCGGTGCCTCCCTTATGGACGGTGCCGTCCTCGTCGTCGCCGCCAACGAGGGTGTGATGCCCCAGACCAGGGAGCACCTCATGGCCCTCCAGATAGTCGGCAACAGGAACATCGTCATAGCCCTCAACAAGATCGAGCTCGTTGACAGGGAGACCGTCCTCAAGCGCTACGAGGAGATAAAGGAGTTCGTGAAGGGAACCGTTGCCGAGAACGCTCCGATAATCCCGATTTCAGCTCTCCACGGTGCGAACGTTGACGTCCTCCTCGCGGCGATAGAGAAGTTCATACCGACGCCTGAGCGCGACCCGAACAAGCCGCCCAAGATGCTCGTCCTGAGGAGCTTCGACGTGAACAAACCGGGTACTCCACCGGAAAAGCTCATCGGCGGTGTTATTGGAGGCTCTATAGTCCAGGGCAAGCTCAAAGTTGGCGACGAGATAGAGATAAGGCCCGGCGTTCCCTACGAGGAGCACGGCAGGATAAAGTACGAGCCGATAACCACCGAGATAGTCTCCCTCCAGGCCGGCGGACGCTTTGTTGAAGAGGCTTACCCTGGTGGACTCGTTGGTGTTGGGACAAAGCTCGACCCGTACCTCACCAAGGGCGACCTCATGGCCGGAAACGTCGTAGGAAAGCCCGGCCAGCTCCCGCCGGTATGGGACGAGCTCAGGCTTGAAGTCCACCTGCTTGAGCGCGTCGTTGGAACCGAGGAAGAGCTCAAGGTCGAGCCTATCAAGAGGAGAGAGGTGCTCCTCCTCAACGTCGGAACCGCCAGGACGATGGGTCTAGTCACTGGCCTCGGCAAGGACGAGGTCGAGCTTAAGCTCCAGATTCCGGTCTGTGCCGAGGTCGGCGATAGAGTCGCCATTAGCAGGCAGGTCGGGAGCAGGTGGCGCCTCATCGGATACGGCTTCATTAAGGAGTGACCCCTCTTCTTTTCCTTTCCGGTGGTCGGCATGAAAAAGAGGGAGTGGCTTGTTGTCCCGGACACTAACTTCCTCCTCATCCCCGGCCAGTTTGGGGTCGACATAGTTTCCGAGCTCAACAGAATCCTCGACGTGAAGTTTAAAATCGTCGTCCCAAACGTGGTTCTCGAAGAGCTCGACGTCATCGAGAAAAAGACGCGAGGAAAGGATTTGCTCGCGGTCAGGATGGCGAAGAAATTAGTGGAGAGGTTTGAGAAGGTTGAAATTGGAAAGTTCGGCGAGAGGCCGATAGACGACCAGATTTACGACTTCGCGGTCAAAAACGAGCGCGTTATTGTCTGCACCAACGACAAGGGGCTGAAGAAGCGCCTCCGCGAGAAGGGCATCCCCGTCGTCTACCTCCGCTCGAAGAAGATACTTGAGCTTGAAGGAATGCTGGAGTAGTTAGGGCTTTTATCGGCTCAATGTTGCGGTGCTTTATCTCGAGCATTGTTCATTTAGTTTCAACTCCTCCGCAACTTTAAGGTAAAGCTCTATAGTCTTTTTAATGTTCCTTAGAACTTCTTTTTTAGCCCCCTGACTCACGCATCCCGGCAGGTTGGGACGTAGGCAATATAACTGCTCCCCGGCTGGTTCAAAGATAACCCAAAATTTCACCATTGTCCCCCAATACTCAACTTGTGGGCTATAAATTTAAGCCGATTCCATAGTTGTGCATAAACTATAATCCCTGTCCAAGGTAACCATCGGATCTTAATTATAAATTTAAACTTATTGTTGGAAACTTATTGTTTAAAAAAAGCTTAAATTATAATCAAATTCAAAGCACTGATGGAAAAATCTATAGGAGGGAGCACCATGGAATATCTACCACCTGTAGGGGGAGATATTGGGGTTCCAGCAGATACGTTTGTTGGAGTTAATGATGTGTTTGGAGTTAACTATGGGCTATATTAAATGCCGTTGGATACGCGTATGCTGCGGTAGTCTGGGTAGCGGTGGGCGCTATATTAGTGGCCGTTGAGGTAGTTAAGGAAATCTTTGAGCTTTATGACCCCAGAAAGCTCGGTGTGAAGGAGGTTTAAAACCTATGGAAACATTACCCTACCTTAATGATCTTTACGTGGCCAGTGATGGATTACTTCAGATATTTCTAAAAAATTTAAAAGAGCCTCTTAGGACTGCTCAACTTCCAGGTTTCCTTGAAAAATGGGACAAGTATGTAAAAGCGAGAAGAGCACTTAAATCTTGGCTTGATGGGATAAAAGGTCCCGTATTCGCTGCAATCGACCTAACATACAAGTGTAATCTTAAATGTCCATACTGCTATGTAGCTGCTCCGTTGAGAAAATCTGCTCCAGAACTGCCAACTGAAATTGTCCTGAGAGCGATTGATGAACTTGCAAAATTGGAAACTCTCGGGATATGTTTGTGCGGTGGGGAACCTGTCTTACACAGAGAATTCTTTAGAATCATAGAATATGCAAATGATGCAGGTATTCCAGTTAATTTTGTGACTAATGGTACCTTAATCACTGAAGAATTTGCTAAAAAGCTCTCTGAGTTAAATATTGGAAGTGTGCAGGTTTCGTTGGATGGATCAAAACCGGAAATCATGGACAGACTAAGGGGAAATGGAATATTTCACAGAGCAGTTGATTCAATAAAAAGACTCATAGACTATGGGATAAATACATCTGTTGCATTTTGTGCAACTCGTATTAACATCCAAGACTTTCCCAATGTAGTTGAGTTGGCATCAAAATTGGGAGTGTTTGAAGTTAGATCTATGTACTTTGTTCCTGAGACTGAGGCACATATCAAACTAGCTCCTTCAGAAAGCCAATACAAAGAGTTATTGCAGTGGATCTACGATAACAGAGAGGACTTCACAATAAAAGTTGACTTCGGTGACCCAACAGAGCATATAATCCTTGGGCCATATATTAATTCTGTCGTCATAACAATAAGTGCTGAAGGATACATTCTCCCTACCCCCTACCTGAACTTTGCATATGGGCATGTAACTGATGGGATTGAAGCTCTCTGGCCCGAACTTAGGGAGGCTTGGAAACAGAATCCAGTCCTATTAACAGTATCCTCATATTTAAAGACGGAGAAAGACTTTGTGAAATTAAATAACGTTGGATTGACTCGAAAAAATGGGAGGGGGTATATAGATTTGAGTAGAATTTCCACAGATCAACAGTTAGAGCTTTCTAGAAAAATAAGGAGCGTGTTAATATGAAAGAGGAAGAGATCTATGTGGATCCACAAATTGTGAAAAATATAGCAGAGACGCTAAAAAACATCCAAAAAATGAAAGTAAAACAAGACAAAAGAGTAAAATGGAGAAGAGAAAATGACGGACGGATTATAACATTCAATCCAATTACTGGGAAAATATGTGTAATGAATCCAACTCTCGCCGAAATATACGTTATGACCAAAAATCCCAAGGGGTGTACCTTCGAGACTTTAATAAGGGCCCTCAAGCAGAGATTCCCCACTATCGATGAAAAACAGCTGAGGAGTGATACCCTAAGGGCAGTGACATGGCTTTTCATAAATGGATTTGTTTACCTTGAAGATACCAGCAAGAAGATACATATAGTGGATGTTATTATGGAGGTCTCCAATCAGAAGAGGGGGCTGCGCCAATGAAGGCTTCAAGACTCGTGACGATGATAGTTCTAGGTACCTGTCTTTTCTTCATTGTAGGAATTCTCATAATTTTGAATGGGGGCCTTTCGGCTTTGGATCTTCCGCTTTTTGTAGCGTTAATAGTACTGGTGCTTTGGATGTTAAAAGTTGTTGTTTCGTGTCCCCTATCTGTTAATGTCTTAGACGAGCATAATATTGTAATTAAGACCTTGCTCGGAAACAAGAAGGTAAGGGCCTCTAAAATGGACGTTGTCGATGTAAATGCATTCCTCATCGAAAGGACATACGGAGTTGGTATAGACACTAAGGACATCAAAGTTGGAACCTTCAGGACAGTAAGGGGAGATAACGTCTGGGCATGTTGTGTTGGTACAAAGGGGGTGCTTATTGAAACAAACAACGGCAAAAAGATACTGGTGGGGCTTGATGAGGTGAGAGGTACAATAAGCCTTCGGGGGCATGTGTATGACAAAGGTTAAAACAGTAATATCAAAAGAGTTCTGGACATATTTTGGAAGCAGAGAGACCCTTTACTCTATTATTCTTCCCGCGGTTTCAATGGTATTTGTGCTGAGCTTTGTAATTGTTACTAGATCACAGTATATCACGCCTCAATCAAGGGCCCTTGCATACAAACAGATAACTTCCAATCCCCAGCTGTTTGGAATAACAGAAAGCCTGCTTCAAGTTCTGGGGGACGACGCTATAACAATTGCCACCCTCATAGTCCAGATACCAATGGTTATCCAGATATTTTCGTTTATTTCGACATATAACGCTATAGTGGCATCCTTTGCTTTCGAAAGGATAAATAAGACAATGGAAGTACTTTTCGCTTCTCCCTTAAGTGAGAGTGAGATAATCCTAGGAAAGATCATCGCAAGTATCATTGCTGGAACCCTCACAATGCTATCAGGGATTTTAATTAATGTTGCCGCAATCCAGTATGTTTTCATACAACATGTGGGAAGGTTATGGACGCCTACACTGGGCTATATGTTTTTGACGGTCGCTATGTCAATATCAATGCTTCTTTTTGCTATACCTATTGGCCTCACCCTTAGTGTGAGGGCTAAAAACGCAACTCAGATTAAGCTGGGGGGATTAGTCGGTATTATGCCATTATTGCTCTTTTTATTGGCAAGTAAGGTTCCACCGCAGACGTTTTTTTCCATTGTGCAGATAATTGGGCTAACCAGCCTGGTAGTTTCAATAATCCTGGTGTGCTTGTCTAGAAGGCTCATAAATCGCTTTTCATTCATAATAAACTAAAGGTGGTTCCTATGCTCGAAGTTGAAAATATCTCTGCAGGCTATGGGAAGGAGAATGTAATAAACGACATAAGCTTTACTATAAAAAAAGGAGAACTCTATGTGCTACTTGGCCCTAATGGTTCAGGAAAAACCACCACTTTTAGAGCTATCTCAGGGATCATCCCGCTTTCCAAAGGGAGAGTCATTATAGAGGGCATTGACCTGGAGAGAGAGCCAGAACTGGCAAAAAGGAAGCTGGGTTATTTGCCAGAGGGTGAGAGGGTATATCCCAATATTAGTGTGTATAAAAACCTTCTATTCTTTGCGGAGATCTACGATGTGGACAGGGGGAAGATTGATGTGGTCTTAAAAGAATTTGGACTTGAAAAATACAAAAACAGCCCAGCAGGTTACCTAAGCAGAGGAATGAGAAAGAAACTTGCGCTTGCCAGGGCACTTCTCCATGACCCGGAAGTTATCATTCTTGATGAGCCCTTCAGCAACTTGGACATGTCCACAGTCTTGAGATTGAGGGACGAAATAAAGAAAATGATTGAGAACGATAGAATTATCCTTTTTTCTACCCATATCTTAAGTGAACTTCAGTACTTCGAAGATGTAAACTGTAGGGTTGCATTTATCAACGAAGGAAGGATTATACTGGAAAGAGAACTTGAAGAACTCGCTGGAAGCGTCAATAACATCCTTGTGGTGTTTAGAGTAAATGACAAGACGAGAGCAAGGGAAGTGCTCACCAGTCTGGGATATGATGTCAGCATTGAACAGTCTGGGGTAGTAGTTAGAGTTTCCAACTACCACAAAGAGGTTCCTGCAATCCTAAAGGTTCTACTTACGCATGATATTACCGTGTACGAGGCAAGGCCAAAGGAGTCCCCCGTAGAAAGGTTCTATAGAGATTTTGTTGATATTTGATATTAGCTCCCCAAATATTTAAAACCCCCTCTTCTCCACCCGGTGGGGTGGTGGGAATGTACACGGAAGAAGAACTCCTGAGAGAGATTAGGGAACTCCTTGACGATGACAAGCTCTTCGAGGCCTACGAGAAGGCCTTTAGGGAATACCACTACTACTTCGACACGGCCAACTACATAGTGCTCAACGTCTACCAGTTCAACGACCACGGGCCAGTGCACGTGCTCCTGACAACGAGGAGGGCTCTGGAACTGCTGAGGATTATCAAGAAGTTCGGAATTCAGACGACGGCGGAGAAGCTCGGTAAACCCCTGTGGTGGAGCAAGTTCATAGTCGCTTTCGGCGCGCTCTTCCACGACATCGGCAACATGATACACAGGATTAACCACTACGAGTTCAGCGTTTTCCTGGCCGAGCCCATAATTGAAAAGCTCGTCAATGAGTTCGAGAAGCGCGATCCCCTGCTGCTGAAGGCCCTTACGCTCAACGCTATTTACACCCATGACGAGCACGTGCCGTGCACCACCATAGAGGGCTCCCTCATCACGATAGCCGACGGTTGCGACATGGAGGCCGGCAGGAGCAGGCTCGTCCACAAAAAGGACAAGGTTGACATCCACGCGGTCTCGGCGATGGCCATAGACAGGGTGGAAATCCGCGAGGGCGACGAGAACCAGCCAATACTAATCGAGATATGGATGAAGCACCCGGCAGGGATATTTCAGGTGGACGAAATCCTGACGAAGAAGGTCAGGAGCTCCCTGCTCACTGGAAATATTCGGCTGAGGATTCACACGGGCAAGGGCGGCGAAGTCCTCGAAAAGGTTATTTGAGCCTTTTTCTATTTTTCAACATGCTCATCGAGGCCTACCGCGACATTAAATACCTCCTGAACAGGGGCTACCGGAAGAGCGTCGCCCTTAACTTCGTGGCAAACCACTACAGGCTGGGGAAAGAGGAGAGACACCTCCTCGCGAGGTGCGTATTCTCTGACTCGTGGATTGAGGAAGTTAGGCGGAAGCTCCTTTCTCCGGAGGAGGTTATGGGTAAAGTTCTCGGAATAGACGGCTTCAACGTCCTCATAACCCTTGAGTCCCTTCTTGAAGGGAGGGCCATTCTCTGCGAGGACGGGCTCGTGCGGGACTTAAAGTACCAGGGAAAGTATCGGGTAAGCGGAAGAACCCCAGAACTTCTAGCCGAAATTGCAACGGCCCTGGGAGAACTGGGTGTGGAAAAGGCCGTCGTTTTTTACGGCAAGAGCACGCCAAGAAGCGGGGAAGTCAAAAGGCTCACGGAAGAGAAATTGAAAGAAGCAGGTGTTTTTGGGGAGGTTAGGCTTGTGAAGAGCCCCGACTTTGAGCTTAAAACGTTCGAGATAGTGGCCACTGCAGACACTGGCGTAATCGCAAAGACGATTGGAGTGTTTGACCTGCCCGCGTACATTGGAAAGAAACTTGGGAAGACCCCTCCGACGTTTGTGGAAGTGCTGAGACGGTGGGAGCCGAGCTAATGGCTGGCTAAACATTTAGATATTTTTGAATTAATGCAAATTGTTGGGGGTATTTTGGAACTTTAGAAAGCCTTTAATATACTTGTGTCCATAATATTACCATAGATTTAACTACCCGCTTTTTCTGTTCTTGGCGGGCTTTGGAGGGATTAACATGAAAGGTGGTCTCTTGGCATTGTTTTTGGTTCTTGTTATTCTGATGGGGGTAGTGGCCAGCGGCTGTCTCGGTGGTGATGAGACAACATCACCCATCGAAACGTATCAGGAGAACACCAACGAGGGTAGTGGTTCACCGAGTTCCTCACCTTCCAGTGGAGAAGAGACCCAAACCGCAACCTGGCAGACTCCCTGGGACGCCTACAATCCCGTCCAGATTGGGGGTCGGGATTACTATATAACTTACACAACGTACACCTTCACTGTCAAGAGCTCCGGTGAAGGAGAACGCTCCTATGAAGTCATCAAGCAGAGAGGCTACGTGAAAGCGCACATATACTCCGACGACAACGGGAAGAAAGATTTGGGGGAGTACAACCTCTTCGCCTACTACGGAAAGATAATCCCGGTAAACGACCCCGAAATGAATGGGCCTCTCGAGTACCTCATACTGATAAAGGATAGAACTAAAGACACCGACTCTTACTTCCTCACACCTTTCCCGGACTTTGGGGCTATGATGTCCGGGACGACTGCCGTTATCGAGATGTCGTACGGGGGCAACTACTTCTACTGGAGCAACCCTGCGGCGGTGGGAGAGTACTCGGAGCTTCCGTACCAGGAGGGAGATTTCGAGGCCGTAATGGAGGGAATACCCTCCGCAACCATTCAGGCATGGGGGGTGATGGTCACATCGGGTGTCTGGAGCGGACTCGAGGAGCACGACCTCTCAAAACCGGACGAGTACAGCTTCTCATTTATGGGCCTCGGATACAACTACAAAATTGACCCTGATGGAACCGTGAGCTTCGGAGGGAAGAGCTTCAAGGCGAGCAAAGTTGAGTGGAGCTGGACCTTTGGAAACGTTAAAGGGCAGGGAAAGGCAACGATAGCTCCGGAGCTGCCGATACCGGTGGAGACCGAGGGAACCTTCAGCCAGATGGGAGAAGGGAGCTACTACTCAAAGCTGAAGCTGGAAGACCTGAAATTATCAAAGGAGTTTGAGGGAATAGACGTCCAGATAAAACAGGGCACTTCACAGGGAGAAAGCGAAACCCCCACGGAAACCCAAACCGAAACCTCTACCCCAACGGAAATCCCGAGTGGGGGCTTATCGGGCAACTGGCAGCTGGGATGGGACGCCAGCGAGCCGATAACCATTGATGGCGAGGATTACGTTGTTAAAGAGGTAACCTTCGAGGCCGACTACCGCGTCTCCGGCGGCTCAACTGTCCACATGACCATCAGAAAGGGCTACTACGAAACCCGGCTCAACGGGGAGGACGTTTATGCACTCTACGCCATCCTCGACATCGGCGGGGAGACCTACAACTACACGGTCTACGTTGAGTACCCCAACGAATACATCTCGGGGATTCTCTGGGTGCCCCAGGTCTATGACATGGTCAACGGCCCAAGCTTCGTCAAAATTGAGATTACGGGGCCGAGCTGTCACTACGTGATGGACGAAGCAGGAAACATGGAGGGTGACTACACCTGCGGCTACATAAGTGAAAGCTTCCAGCAGTACAACATGATATGGAGCTATCCAACGGGCTTTTACGGAGGTATCTACGGGGATGTGCTCAGCTATGTGGCTCTGACGGAGAATGGGGATGGTTACACGGTTGAGCCGGGAGACGATGTATCCTTAGCGGGCATGGACTTCAAGACGTACAAAGTAACCTGGAGTGGCCTCGTCCAAGATGGGCTGACCCAGGCCAACGGGGAAACGGTTGTAGTTCCGGAGCTCCCGTTCCCGGTTGAAGTGACTGCATCGCTCGCAATGCCCGGAAGCGGGAGTATTTACGTCCACGCGAAGCTCGTTGATGTAAAGCTTGAGGAGACTGGCCAGTAGGCAAACTTTAAATCTTTTTTACCTATTTTTAACCATGTTCGGCGAGCACGAGCTGAAAACCCAGTTCATCAGGGTCGGCGACAAAAAAATCCACCTTCTCGAGGAGAGCGAGGGCCTGGTTAGATACCGGCGAGACAATGTTGAGAGGATACTCAAGAACAACGGGGAAAAGCTCAGGGTTCTCCCCGCCCCGGCAACAGGTTACGGCGTAAAGCTCCTAATGGTGCGCTTTAAGGAGTCCCTTGTTGTTCCTCCCCACGACTCTATAACTGGCTTCATTGAGGCCCCGGTAGAGGTGGACGTCAAGATAGGCGGGCTTGTTGTGGACCACTTCATTCTGGGCAGGGAGAAATATGCCCTCTACGGCACTCTGGAAGCCGGTGTAATCTGCCGTTACCACGTCGGTTCCTTCTACCCCGAAGAACCAGAGTCTATAGGGATTGCAAAGCTCATAGTCTCAAACCCAACCCCTGAGTGGAAGGCCCTTGAGAGGGTGGTGATCCCGATATGGAAGACCCCAATGTACTATGAAAGTTCAAGGGCTTACTACCCCCTCCTCATAGTCACGATAAGAGACAACGTTCCCTACGTGAGCAACACCGGAAAGCCTCCCAAAGACGGACTGAATGCGGTTGGAGAAGGCCTGTCCCTTCCAAACTTCCTGATGAGGTGGTGAGCATGAACACGACAGCTTCATTCTGGGAGCAGGGGCTCCTCGGGAAGGAGCTTTTCCTCACGCTGACCCTTGGGGCGGTAGTGAAGGCCCTCCTGATTCTCGTGTTGGGCGCCATCGTGGCTAGGCTCGTCAGGAGGTACCTCCTCAACCTTTCGAGGAGCACGAGATACGTGTGGATAATCAACGAGGACACCGCTTCGACGCTCTACAACCTGATAGTCGTTATAGCGGTCGTCTACAGCTTCCACGCGCTTGGTGTCCTGTCCTACGAAATCGCCGGGACGAGCATAAGCAACTTGCTGACAGCTGTCCTGGTCTTTTACTTCTCCTACGTCCTTGCCAAGAAGACGAAGGACTACATGATAATGAGCTCTCCCCAGCAGAGGCTCCCCGAGGTGCAACTCAAAGCCAAGCTCTTCTACTACCTTGTAGTCACGCTGGCGTTCTTCATAGCGCTCAACATAGCGGGCTTCACGGGCAGGCTGAGCACGCTCATCGCCGCCGCGGGGATAACAGGCATCGTCCTCGGTTTTGCCTCCCAGACGGTCGTTTCAAACTTCATCTCGGGCATATTCATGTACTTTGACAAGCCCCTCAAGATAGGCGACCCCGTGGAGGTTGCCGGCTACTCCGGAATCGTCCACGACATCAGGATTCTCTCCACGAGGATAAGAACGTGGGACGGCCTCCTCGTCAGGATTCCAAATGAAAAGCTCTTCAACAGCGAGATAAAGAACCTCCAGAAGTATCCGGCTAGGAGGGTTGACATAACAGTGGGCATAGCATACACGGAAGACGCCGGGAGGGCCATCGAGGTCATAAAAAAGACCCTCGACGAGATGCCCTATGTCCTTGCAGAGCCCGAGCCGGCCGTCTTTGTGAGCAACCTCGGAGACAACAGCGTCAACATAGCCATCAGGGCGTGGGCGCCGAGCGAGAAGTGGTTTGACGTCAGGACTCAGATAGTCAAGAGGGTAAAAGAAGCCCTTGACGAGGCCGGGATTGAGATACCGTTCCCGCAGAGGGTCAACTGGTTCGCGGAGGAGCTGAGGGTGAGGGTAGAGAAAGAGGGATGAGTCCATTATCTTTTCTTTTCTATCAGCGCGTAGAAGAAGCCGATCGTCCCCTGCCTGTGGGGCCAGGCCCTCATTGTCCCCTCCAGAAAGCCGGGGTCGTAGGGGCCGTTGAGGGGAACGAGCTTCGCGTCATCGTGTCTCTCAAGGAACCATTTCACAACCCCTTCGTTTTCCTCGGGGAGCATCGAACAGGTAGAGTAAAGAAGCCTTCCGCCGGGCTTCAGGAGCTTCCAGGCGCTTTCTATCAGCTCCTTCTGGAGGGCCACGACCTTCGGGATGTTCTTTTCCTGGAGGCGCCACCTCAGCTCTGGGTTCTTTGCTATCGTCCCGTCGCTCGTGCAGGGAGCATCGAGGAGGACTCTGTCCGCTATTTCCTCGCCGAGGACTTCTGGAGCTTTTCTGCCGTCCAGCTTTCTGATTTCTGCAATCTCGACTCCGGCCCACCTGAGGACGTCTTTCATGCGCTTAATCCTCGCGGGGTCAACGTCAAAGGCGTAGATTTTGCCCTTGTTTTTCATCAGCTCGGCCATGTGGGCAGTCTTACCACCCGGAGCGGCGGCAAGGTCAACAACTGTCTCGCCGGGTTTCGGGTCAAGGACGAGGGACGCGACGGCGGAGGCCTCCTCCTGAGGCAGGGCGAGGCCCTGCTCCATGAGCTTTCCAGGGTTGAAGGGGTCTAATACCCGGATAACAGTCTCGACTTTTTCGCTCCTCTCGAAGCGCAGGTTCTTGGAGCGGAGGTATGCTTCTACTTCCTCAACGCTCGTCTTGAGGCGGTTGACGCGGAGACTGACGGGGAGCGTCTCGTTGAGGGCCTTAAGGAGCTCCTCGGCTTCACTGCCAATGAGTGCCCTCATCCTTACTATGAACCACTCCGGAAAGAGGTACTCCCACTTCAGCCTTTTCTCCTCTGAGTCGAGCTTTGGAACGTAGCTGATAATCCTCGGTAGGAGTTCGTAGTAATAATAGCCGACGTAGGGGTGGGTTCTGCCTGAGAGGAACTTGGCGAGCCCCTTGAGGTGCTGGAGCGTTTTTTCATTGGGGTCTCTGAAAACGGCGACCTCAACGGCCACCCTCAGCGTAGCCCTCAGCCAGGGGTCGAGGATTAGGGGAGAGACTCCAACGAGCTCGGTAATTATTTCATCTATCAGGCCAAGCCTGCGCTGGATGGAGTAGAAAATGCCCGTAAGCTTGGAGTTTTCCCAGCCCTCGATTTTATACTTTGAGAACGCCTTCCTCTTGGCCTGCTGGCTGGGCTTGACTACCTCGCCCAGTTTAACTGCCTCGATGAGCGCGTAGAGCTGCCTGTCGGATAGTTTTAGCTTTGCCATCAGAGCCTACCCCTGCCCCTGTACGTTGCCCAGGAAGACGCTAGGGTTGTCCCGGCTGCTGAGGAGATTAGGAGTGCCTCGTCCACAAGGCCGAGACTCATGAGTTCTTCAGCGGCCCTCTGGGCCTCCCTGGGTCTGACCCTGTAGTAGCGGACGAGTGTCTCCCTAAGCCTGTCAAAGGCCTCAATGGTCCTAGCCTTCCTTATCTGGTCGTTGCAGTCGGCGATCAGCTTTCTAAGCGCTGGGAAGAGCTCCTTTATCAGGATATCCATGGGGTAAACCGGTGGAAGCTTTGAAATTTTTACGGATGCAACCAGGCCGGCATCTACCAGAACCGGCTCCCCGCTGAGCAGGGCTTCGGCCACGTTTTCCACGATGACTGTCCAGTGGTTCTTGTCTATTGCCCCCGTTTCGAGGAGTATTTCCGCGACTATTATCGCTTCTCTGCGCGTTCCTCTCTGCAGGATATTTCTTAACTCCTCTGCCGTCTCGTTGTCTATGTACGGGGCCATTACATTGTCCACGACCTTGAGAATTCCGTCCCAGATGAGGACGTTCTCCGTTTCTGAGAGTGGCATCAGGGCCCTCACGAGCTTTAGGAGCCTGGCACCGCTGAGGGGGTTGTTCTTGAGGAGTGTGGCGAGTATCTCAAGGGTTCTCCAGATGACGCCCGGGTCGTCGGTCGAGAGGGCATCAACGAGGACATCGAAGCCGAGTTCAAGAATTCTCTTCCTCTCGCGCCAGTTGGCCCCTCGGACGACATCCAGGAGTGCCGAGAGCGATGCGAGTCTGAGGTTGGGGTCATCTGAGGTGGCTGCCCGGAGAATTTCTCTTAGAGCATCGTCTCTATCCTTTGCGAGCTTAATTAGATTCATTATTTCCCATTTTTTGAGCACTGAGTCAATTCTGCTCTTGGACATATACGCCACCGGTGGTGATTATATCTGCATTGGGTTTTACTCAGTGCCCAATATATTTTTTTCGGCCGGGCTTCCCCGCAAAACGGCTACCCTTTCAAAGCGGTATATGTCAACGAGGATTCTCTCCAGCCTTTTTCTGTGGAAGGAGAACTGGGCGGGAATCTCAAAGGGAACGGTCTTCAGTTTTGTTGCCCTGAACCCCCAGTCTGCTGAGAATTTTTCAATAAAGTTCCTGACTTCCGGCTTCGCGAGGTGGATTGAGTAGACCACGTCGGCAACCTCGAAGGCCTTCATCAAAAAAGGCCTGTCTGCATGCTTCTTCTGGCTCCCGAAGGGCGGGTTCATTACAACGGTATCAACGCGCCCGCTAAACTCGGAGACGTCGGCGTTTATGAACTCGATTTTCTCTTCTATCCCGAGCGAGGTTGCGTTTCTCTTCGCCGCTTCGAGGGCTTTTTTATCGGCTTCAACCGCGTAGACTTTTTCTGCCCCGAGTAAAGCTGCCCCAATGCTCAGAACACCCGTTCCTGCCCCAAGGTCGGCCACGGTTTTTCCAGCCATGTCGCCGAAGGAATGAGCCAACCAGAGCAGTTCCGCCGCTACATCTCCAGGAGTTCTGTACTGTTCGAGCTCGGGCTTCGGCTGGGGGAAGCCTTCGAGCCTTGATAGGAGCATCGCAAGGTGCTTCTTTCTCATGTGGCTCACCGGGACAACTGTCTAACACTATCCCGTGGAGGTATTAAGCATTGTGGGGCCTTGGAAAATCCTACGAAATGTATTTATATTTTGGGGTGGTCTGCAAATAAGGGGGTAGTGCATGGAACTGATACCTACGGGCATACCCGGCCTCGACAAGGCTTTGTCGGGAGGCTTCTCGAGGGGGACAAGCGTTTTAATAGCTGGAAACCCTGGAACCGGAAAAACCCATCTGGCCATTCACATTCTTGACAACAACATGAAAAGGGGCCTTAAAGGGGCGTACGTATCTTTCGCTGAGACAAAGAGGCAGTTCTATGAGAACGCACGGGAGAGTGGAGTTGATTTTGATGAGCTGGAAGCCAAAGGCCTGTTTAGGTTCTACGATATGCTCACGATGCCTGAGAACGAGATGAAGGACTTCCTTGATTTTTTAATTCAGGAGCTTGTGGAGTGGAAGCCTGATATAATTGTGTTTGACTCCGTGACGGTTCTGGGCCAAATCTTTGGGACGGCAATGCTGAGGTCTTTCCTCCACTCAATTATCGGGCGTATAGTAAACACGCTTAACGCTCTGGCCATACTGATTGATGAGATACCCTACGGGGAGAAGCGGGTAGGTTTTGGGGTTGAAGAGTTCGTTGTTGACGGCGTCATCGTGCTGGAGATGGAAAGGCAGAGAGAGGTAATCAAGCGGTATTTGACGATACCCAAGATGCGTGGGAGGAAGATAACCAAAAGCACCTATGAGTACGTCATAACGGAATACGGTATAGACGTTATAACCACTCCGGAGCTAAAGTTCACTGGAAGGGAGATAAACACAAGAGAGCGGATTAAAACTGGTATCCCTGAGTTTGACGAGCTCATAGGGGGAGGCTTCTACAGGGGGAGTATCAACCTAATAGCAGGGCCGACGGGGAGCGGCAAGACAATATTCGCCTTGACGATGGCGTCAAATATGGCGAAACAGGGATTAAACGTACTCTATGTGACCTTTGAAGAAGTGCCGGGGGCCCTCTCCGAGACCATGGAGAGGCTGGGATTGGCGGATCACTTTAGAGTGGTCTCGTTGGTTCCGGAGGCCATGACGCCTCTGCAGTATTATGCCCTCATAAAGAACCTTATGAATGAAAACCTCTCAGACGTTCTGTTTATAGACTCCATCTCGGCAATGAAGAGCCATATGGACGAGAGGGACTTTATAAGGGCCCTGAGGTACCTGCAGCTTCTCGCCAAGGAGAAAGACATAACGTTCATAATGACATACATTCCCCAAGACCCGAATGCACTGCCCTCAGCAGGTTTCAGCACACTAATGGATAGCATAACGATTCTTGACTACGAACTCCCCAAAAAATCCGGTGATAGCATCAGACGCTACCTGTTAGTCCTTAAGTCCCGGCACTCCGAGCACAAGGCGGTTCTAAGGGAGTTCAAAATAACCCGTGGGGGGATTGAGATTGTTTGAACCCCGTGTTGGGCCTGCTATGATCAGCGCCACTGCCAGAGAAATCCTCCGGAGGCTTGGGCGCCCGTTTGAGGCAACCATAACGGCCTATCTCAACTCGAAGTACGGCAAAGGCATTGAGATAATTGAAGAAGACCCGAGAAAGTTCTACAACGCTCTCAAAGAGCTCTTCGGGGAGTTCGCAGCAAAGATCTTCATTTATGACCTAGTGGCGGAGCTACACCTCTCCGTGGAATCAACGGGTGTTGAAGACCTGTTGAAGGCCCTGGAGGAGTACCTCGGTGGTTGATATGGCCGGGGAGCTCATGGATATGTTAAAACGGAAATATAACTTTTTGAGCATAATGCTTGAAAGTGTTGATCGGGCCATGGAGGAGCTTGAAAATGGTGAAAACCCCGAGGAGATTTACAACACGCTGGTCACGTTCCTGGGGGAATTCCCTACAAGGCGAATGCTTCAGGGTATAGCAGATGAGAAAAACATGAATATTCGAGTTAGGACGAGGGAAGACGCCATCAGGGTCATTAAGGCTCTTATGTAGTCTCATCTCAGCTTTACCTTCGAAGCTATCCCCTCCAGAATCCGTATGGCAAGCTTTTGGTCCTGGTAGGGGGCGGATTTCTTCACCTCTTTGAGCACGCTGACAAACGGCAACAGGAGTCCAGCTTTCTCCGGCGGGGCCATTCTCACGAGCCCTTCAAGCGTGAGGAGCGCATCAAAGCGGGTTTCCTCCCTTCTAAGGTAGTCTGAAAGGCGGGAGAGGACTGCCTTGGCAATGTTTTCGTCCCAGTTTCTCTCGAAATAATAGCTGAAGAACTCCAATGCCGGGACTACCCGTTTCAGGTCCCCTGAAAGGTAGTCATCGAGAAATTCCCTGACTATCCTGGCACCGTTTTTGCTCTTTGAGGCCAGGAGTGCGAGTGTCTTTGAGGCCCTCTGCCTCATCCACCTGTTTTTAGTTGAGTGGGCCACCCTTAGAAGGTCGTCCACTGCCGGCTCCAGGATAAAAACTGCCTCCGGTTCGATTTTTTCGGCGAGCTTTGAGAACGCCCACAGGGCGTCCATCTTTTCGAACTTGTCTCCGTTTTCAAGTTTGCGGAGGAGTTCGAACACGACCTCGATTCGTTTCTTGGACAGCTCTATGAGCGTCTTTTCGTCCCCCGCCCTCAGTGCCCGTTCCAGTGTATCTTTCTCCTCTTTGGTCAGCCCCCCTCCTGACGCCAGTTCTCTGCTCAGCGTTTCTATAACGCTTTTCTTTCTCTCGATGAATTTGGATATAGTGGGGGGCCTGAGATGTCTCTGGGCTTTCTTCTCTGGAGGCACTGAAACGTACTTCGGGCCCGGTAAAATCCTTTGGTTGACTATCAGTGTCTCCTTGCCGAGTTCTTCAAGAACGTCTGCGAGCCATTTCAGGATGTAGCCGTCTCCAACGGCCAGGGCGAGGTCAATGGCCTCATAAAAGCGCTCGTTTATTAAGAGTTCGTGTATTTTTTCCTTGGCTTTCTCAGGGTTTTGGGAGTAGTACCTGCAAATGGCCAGCTCAAGTTCTTCCGCAACGGTTTTGGCTTTCTCCGCCAGCTCTGAGTTTTTCCGGAGGGCAATTTCTTTAACCGCGGTCAGCACGTGGGCAACCTCGTCCATGAACTCGTCTCTCAGCGGGTAGTGCACAACTTCAAGTATTAGGTCAAGGCAGAAATCAACCAGGGGGGCGTCTTCCCGTTCCAGGAGTGCATAATAAACCTCCGAGAAGAATGTTTTCATCACAGAGGGGTTTCCGGTGAACGAACCTGCGTTGAGGAGCAGTCTCAGCCCCATGGCCTTAAGGCGGAGATTGCTTGACTTCAGGAGCCTTGAGATGGCGTCCATGAGTTGGGGTGTGTAAGAAGTCGGCCTCATGACCTTGAGGACGGAGGGTATCTCAAGCAGAACCGCCTCGTTTTTCCTGGATTTGACAAGGTTTTTGAAGGCGTGGGCAAGTTCTACAAACTTCCCGGGCTGCAGGGGGACGCCTTCTATTAACCTACCAATGGCCCTGATTGTGTGGATTAAGACGTTGTCGTTGTCGCTCTCTAGCAGTTTTATCAGGTCGTCGAGAAACCTTTCCACGAAGATGAGCTGCTTAACGTCGGGGAGTGCTTTAAACACGTCTTCAAGCGCCGTGAGGGCGCGGATTTTGAGTTCGTCGTCTTCCTCGCGGAGGAGCCTGAAGAGCGTCAGGAGGACCTCCTCGTCCTTTAGAGCTAGTTCGACAACTTTTCCAATCTTCCATGAACTCAGGTACTCCTTCACGAGTTCGGCACTTTTATTTTTGTCAGACGACATGACGTTGGGATATGGGGTTTTAAATCTTATATTGTTTTTGTTAAACGATGCCCGGTTGGCATATCACTTAACGTCAACTTCTCCCTTTCAAAACTGTGCGTCTATGCCAAAGATAAGCAAAAAATCGGAGTGCGAAAGCAGGGTCAGCGCTTCACTGAAATACCTAAAGGCTCATCTTCCCTCCGCTCTGCCCCCCTTATCTCGTCGAACTCGTAATCCTCGCGCAGGCCTAGGAGAATTTCGACTTCAGGCGGGGTCAGCACCGGTTTCCTCCAGTTCTCGTAGTCGTCTATCGGGACGCGCGGGCAGGCAACGACAACGTAAGCGTCGAAGTCGAAGCCCTCAAGAGCGGGATAGTTTATGTGATTCATGGCTATGAGCTTTGCATACTTCCCGTGCTCGCGGAGGAGCTTCACTATACGCTTCGCTTCCGCCAGGCGGAGCTGGCCCTTCTTCGTGCTCGTTATCACACCGAACTTTTTGGCGTCCATAGCCTTTGCTATCTGGGCCCAGCGCCTCCTTATCAGGCGTTCCGCTTCATTATCCATCCATATCGCATCGCCGGAGTATGGGTTTACCGCGAGGGTCGGCTTTCTGGTCGCGAGCGCAACGCCGAGCGGGTGGAAGTAGCCGGCCCCTATGAAAAGGATTCCCTCGGCGTCAACCTTAGCGGCAGAGAAGTTGCACCCGAGAACCTGCCCCGGCCAGCTCACCCTTGAGTCCCCCCTACCAACGACTACTTCAAAGCCCGCTTTTTCCAGAAACTCCTTCGCCCGCTCAAGCTGGTGAATGTGCTGGGCCGTCGTGACGAGGGCTATCCTCCTTCCGAGCTTCCTAATCTCCCCGATGTTCTTCTCAAGCACCGGCACGACATCAACCTTAGCAAAAGCCGGAACGAATATCGTGGGAACTTCCAGCTTGAGCCTCATGTAACTGTGGCCGAGGTGTATGAGAGCGTCGCAACCGAGCATCTTTGCCTCCCTGTCGGCGGGGTCGCAGGCGCCGTAGTTGATGTCGCCGCTTATTACCGCCTCCATTCCGTTCTCCTCAAGGAAGTCCGCCAGCGCCTGGGCCTCTCGCTTGAGGCCTTCGGGCGTCTGGATGAGCACCCTTCTGGCGTTGAGCTCTCGCAGTGTTCTCAATATCTCGCCGTTCGAAATCTCGTGCATTGGATCACCGCAATGTGTAGCTGGAAAGGTTTTAAATGTGCATCGGCATTAGTACCACCAAAAAAAGTTAAAAACTGGAAACCACGATATAAAACGGTGGACAACATGGTGAGGTTCATTGAGCTTCTCGGCGAGGCATGGGGAAAGTTCGAAGAAACCAAATGGCTTCTGCCCGTTCCGATAATATTGAGCCTGATGGACTACAGCAATCTGACCAAAGTCCTCAGTTTTGAGGGCTTCCATATTGGAGTCAGGTTTCCGCTCCCGGAACCCGTGCCCGGCCTGTGGAGCTTTGTCTCCGTGCCCGCGGGTTCCCCTGGCGTGGCGTTTTCGGCCGGCTCTCTTGTCATTATGGCCCTTGCCATCGTCCTTGGAAGCTATCTTGAGGCTGGTTACCACCCAACCGGCCTTTAGGCAGGAAGGCAAAACTATTTTAAAGCCTAAAATTTATACCATGCCTTGATATGAAGCGCTCAGTAACGGTAAAACTCCAGCCCTCTAAAGAACAAGCAAAAATCCTCCACCAGTTAGCCGATTCAGGAGCCAAAGCCTGGAACCGAGTAAACTACTTGAGGCGACAAGAATTCTTCCAACACAAAATCGTGGACTTCAACAGCACAGAAAAAACCGTTTACGAAGAGTTTAAACGAGAAATCGGCTCCGCCACAGTCCAACAAATTTCTCGCAAAAACGCTGAAGCGTGGCGTTCGTTCTTCTCACTCCTGAGGAAGAAGAGGAATGGAGAACTCCCCAACTGGCTCAAACCAAAACCACCAAACTACTTGAAAGAAGAGGGAAGGAGAAAACCCTTAATCGTCCTGAGAAACGACCAATATAAGATTGAGGGCAATAAACTAATCTTAAAAGGCCTCGGCAAGTTTAAACGCCTCGAAGTCCAGTTCAAGGGTAGAGTTCACCTTAAGGGCAAGCAGGGGCGGTTAGAGATAACCTACGACCCCGTTAAGCGGAAGTGGTATGCTCACGTCAGCCTTACTGTCGGGGAAAAACTTGAGGGTGGGGAATGGATAAGCATTCCAAGAACGCCAAAAGGCAACCTCTCGGCGGGCATTGACCTGGGAGTGAACAATTTGATGGCAATCTACGTTGAGAATGGAGAAAGCTTCCTCGTGAATGGAAGGCCGCTTAAAAGCATTGACTTCTACTGGCGAAGAAAAATTGCTGACTACCAATCAAAACTCAACAAGAGTGGAGCCAAGACGAGTAGAAGGCTTAAAAGAATGCACGTGAAGGCTAAGCTTCAAGCCAAGCACTACATCAACACGGCGGTAAGACAAACAGTTAGGAAGCTCCACGAGTTGGGAGTTTCCAAAATTGTCGTTGGCTATCCGAAGGGGATAGCTCGGAACTCTAACAAGGGCAAAAAGCAGAATTTCATTCTCTCTCACGTCTGGCGATTTAATTATGTCATTAAACGCTTGACGGAAGTTGCGGAAGAGTATGGTATTAAAGTTGTGCTCGTTGGTGAGGCTTTCACTTCTAAGGTTTGCCCTGTCTGCGGGAAGCCTCACGAGGGGGCGAGGTTTGTTAGGGGTTTGTTTAAGTGTCCCGCAACGGGGCTTGTTTTTAACGCGGATTTAGTTGGGGCGTTTAACATTTTGAAGAAGGTTGTGAAAACCATAACCCCGAATCTGAGTGGTCTTTACGCTCAGAGGAGGGGTAACTGGCCGGAGACCCGGCCAGAGGGGCTGAAAGCCCGTTTCGAATTGGGTTTTAATGAAGCCCCTCAAACCTCCCCGTCCGTGGCGAGGGATTAAACCGTTGGAACCCTCGCCCTTCAGGGCGGGGAGGAGGTCAGTTTCATTGTGGTGAACGGAAAGGCCTTTGGTATCCTGGTTGGTCTGCTGGCATCAGCCCCCCTCTCCCTGACCCTAAGTATCGCCACGGTTCTCTTTTTCATGCGGATTAGAGGTGCGTCAACGGCCATCTCCGAAAACAGGATAATGTAGCGTTGTTTTTGTTTCTTGGCTTATTCCTTATCCCTTTTTGTCCCCCTGCAAACAAAAAACCTTTTATACTTCCTGCACCAACAATACCTCGAAGTCCGATGCATCGAGGTGATAGGTATGGAGACGATTGAGGGTGTTGTGGTTGTGACTACCGAGACGGTTCCGGGCTACCGGATTGTTGAGGTCAAGGGCCTGGCCAGGGGTGGCACCGTAAAGGCTACCCACATAGGCAGGGACATAATGGCCGTCCTCAGGAACATCAAGGGTGGTGAGGTGAAGGAGTACACCCAGATGATGGCCGAGGCGAGGGAGGAGGCCTTAAGGAGAATGGCCCTCAGCGCCAAGGAGCTGGGAGCAAACGCTGTTGTGAACGTGCGCTTTGCTACCTCAAACGTCGGCTCAAGCGTGGCCGAAGTCTACGCCTATGGCACTGCCGTGGTGATTGAGAAGGAGGAGTGAGCATGTACCTCCTTCCGTTCCCCATAGCTGGAGGACTGCTCGCGTGGACGACGCTCTACTTCCTCGGCTTCAAAAGGCAAAAGTGGGGAGAGCTTATCCTAGGTCTGGTGGCGTTCTTCATAGCAATCGTCGTCCAGAGTCCGATTCAGCAGCTTCCTCTCCTTGGGATTGGCATAAGGTCAAACGCCGACGTCCTGGCGAGAGGGACTGCGTTCGTCGTTGCTGTCTCAGTGTGGCTTGGTCTCATCGCTGGTGCAGTCCAGGAGGGTGTTAAGTACTTCCTCGTCAAGGACAAAAGCCCAAATGCGGGCCTCTTCATAGGACTTGGCTTCGGGATAACTGAGGTCTTTTTTATAGTCGGAACCGCTCTGGCCACGGCCCTTGCGACCGGTGAGCCTCTCGACGTCCCCGCAAGCGCGGCGGTTCTCTCAATGGTTGAGCGCTACTTCGTCGTCCTCTTCCACGTTGGGACTGGAGTTTACCTAGCCTATGCCGCTCAGAACGGGTTTGGAAAGAAGGGCCTTATTGCGATGATAGGGCTCCACGCGCTCATTGACTCCCTTGCGGCCTACTACCAGATCATGGAAAGCGAGCCGGTTCTGTATGGGGCAGAGCTTATAACCGCTCTCGCCGCACTTGGACTGCTGTATTATACACTTCCAAAGGCAAAGAGCGAGCCCGCAGAGGAAGAGAAGGTCATCTGGTGAAGCACGGTGCTCTCGGGGGACAGGAAGGAGAAGGCGCTGAAGAAGCTCAGGAAAGACTTCCGCTCCGGCCTTTATTCCTATTTGGTCCTCTCCCTCCTGGAGAAGGAAGGTGAACTGCACGGCTACGCGATAAGGAAGAGGCTCGGGGAGCTCAGCGGGGGAAGGCTCGTCCCGAGCGAAGGTGCCTTATACGACATACTGAAGAGCCTGAAGAAGCTCGGCCTCGTGAGAGACAGCTGGGCCGAAATCGGAGGAAGGCCGAGGAAGTACTACTCCCTGACGGAGCTGGGTGAGGAGGTTCTGAATGAGCTGAGACAAGAATTGCAGGTAATAGTTGAGACCCTTAAAAGGCTGGAGGGGTTGAAATGAGTGAGACAGCTTTTGAGATGTTTGTTTCTCTGGTCCTGCTTTTAGGGGGTCTTCTAGCCCTGGCGTTTCGGAAGAGGAGAAACCCTCTCATAGGCTTCCGCGTGGGCTACACCTATCACTCCGAGAGGGCCTGGGAGAAGGTGAACACGTTCGCGGGAGTGTTCTCCGTGGTATATTCGCTCTTCCTGCTCGCCTTGGCCTTTTACGGTGTTTCTAGGAACATCTTTACCCTTGGAGTGGTTGGGTTTGTCATAATTCAGCTCTTCATCGGTCTGTGGATGGCAAAGCGTGAGTACGAGCTTGATGAGCTATCGGAGGAAGCCCCTGAGAAGCCCCCCGCAACGGGCAAAACTGAGGGAGCGAGCATAAAGCCCTACCTCCTCACCCAGCTCGGCTTTTTAGCGTTTTACCTCCTGCTGGTTGCCCTCCTGTGGGACAGGCTCCCCGAGAGAATTGCGACCCACTTCAACGCGAGCAGTGAGCCTGACGGCTATTCGGGCAGGTTATGGGGTGTTATTGGCGTTCCGGTTTTAGTCTGGCTTCTCCCGCTGGTCCTCACGCTTCCAGCCAAGGAGCCTGCCTTCTTCGCGAGGGCCAACTTCTACCCGAGGAACCTGGGGGCGTGGTGCCTGTTTACAACGGTTCTGAGCTGTGGTCTGGTTTCTGTCTTTACACTAACCCTCCTCTACAATGTGGGCATCGTTCCGAGCAACGTGATAAGTTACGGGGTCTACCTGTTCCTCGCCCTCCTCGTATTCGCAATATACAGGCTCCTCACGGTGGGGGGAGATGAACGGGTATGAGCTCCTGAGAATCCTCTATGGTCTGTTCCTCGGGGTTTTCCTCATAATTATGGGAGTCCTGACGTTCACGTCTAAGGGGGAGCCAGGGATAGGCTTCAGGATAGGCTACACCTACATCTCGGAGAGGGCGAGGAGAAGGGCCAACCGCGTTTCGGGGGCCGGAATTATGCTGACCGGGGTCCTCCTGATCCTCCTCTCCTTCTTCCTGCCAATGCCTTGGCTGATGGCGGTTCTTCTCTCCTGCTTTGGAGTGATTATTCCGGTGACTTACTTGGTTGCAAAGCGCGAGTACGAGCTTGAGGAGCTATCCGAGGAGGCCCCCGAGAAGCCCGAAAGGAGAATAAGGCCGCCGCGGGTTGGGAAGTATTTGGCGCTCCAGACGGTCTTTGTAGGGCTCTCCCTGGTCCTCCTAATCAATGGGAAGCTTCCAGACCGGGAAATTTCCATACTCATCTTTGTCCAGCTCTTCATCCTGGGCCTCACGCTCCTCGCTTCAAGGCCAATAGTCTTCCAGCTGGCGCCCAAATTTAGGGGAAAAATGGCACTCGGCTTTGCAAAGGCGATGGCGGTCGTTTCGGGAATGATAAGCCTGCTCCTGGCGGTGTCTGCTTTGAAGGGTAATACGAACCCTCTGTTTGTGGTGCTCCTCCTGCTTATCTCTCTCGGCGCGGTCTTCTACGCCGCCTTCGTCGCCCTAACGAGCGCCTACGAGGAGGGTTACTATTAAAAGGAACACGCACCAACCAGTGCTGGTGAGACGATGGAGGAGCTCTATCGCTACCTGAGGACGTATATGGACCCGAAGAGCGAGGTGGCCCAGAGGAGGTTCATGGGACTGCGCTCCTTCTTCAACTGGGCCGTCAAGGAGGGCCTCCTTCCGGACAGGCGGAAGCTCCGCATCCTCGACCTCTGCGCGGGGACAGGGATAGCCGGCGGTGCGCTCTACGAGACGCTCCGTGAGTGGGGCTATGAGGCGTCTCTCACCGTTGTTGACAGGAGGAAGGAGGATTTGCTACTCGTCGAGGAGTGGGTGAGCGGTGAGGTTTACGGAGCCGTTATGGACTGCCTCGACGATCTGAGCAGGCTCGGCAAGTTCGACGTTGCCCTAATCTTCGGCCACACGATGCCCCACTTTGACCCGTTCCAGGCGGCAGAGCTCTTCAGGAACGTCGCGGGGGTTCTCGAAGGCGACGGCGTCTTCCTGCTTGAAGAGACCGACCGCTTTGGGGCGTTCTTCTACAGGAGAGCCTACCGCGAGATTGTGCCTGAAGTTCGGGGCGAGGACTACACGGTAATCTCGCTCGATGAGGGCTACGACCCGCTCAGAGGTGTCATCAGGAGGGGCTACTACAAGTTGCCGGGCTGGAAGAGGATTGGGGAAATGGAGACGCGCTACTGGGACCTGGCGGGGCTGGCGGGCCTTGGAAAGGCCCTCTTCGAGGAGGCGAGGATAATAAGGAATGGCGAGCACGGCATCGTAAACGTCGGCGACATCATCTACCTCAGAGGGCCTCACAGGACGTAGTACTGTGGTCGTCTGTCCTTGAAGACGTCGTTGAGCTCGTTCAGCCTTTTGTCCCTCGCAAGGGAGGGGTCTATCTCCACGACCGCGACCTCTTCATTTTCCTCACTTCCCATTGCCAGAACCTCTGCCTTTGGCGAAGCTATCGTGCTCTTGCCGATGAACCTGAGCCCGCGCTCCTCGCCGACTCTGTTAGCCGTTATCGTGTAAACGCGGTTCTCCAAAGCCCTAATCGGCATCGCCCTCGGGGCGTAGGGCATGACGAGGTTGCTTGGGTGGGCTATTATCTCCGCCCCCTTCAGGGCCAAAGTCCTCGCGCTCTCCGGGAAGAACCAGTCGAAGCATATCATCACTCCGACTTTGGCCATGCCGATGTTGAAGACGTGGAAGCCGAGGTTCCCGGGCCTGAAGAAGAGCTTCTCACGGTTGAAGAGGTGCACCTTGCGGTACTTTCCTATGTATCCCCACCCCACGGGGCCAACGATAACGGCGGAGTTGTAGAGGTTCCCGCGCTCGTCCTTCTCTGCCGTTCCCGCGACTATGAAGACTTCCTTCTCCCTGGCGAGCTCGACGAGGAACTCCGTCGTCGGGCCGTCCGGTATCTGGCCGGCCACCTCCCCTACCTCGTCCCGGCTCTCGAAGTTGTAGCCGGTGTCAAAGAGCTCTGGTAAAACAACGAGCTTGGCGCCTTCCTTGACGGCCTCGCCTATGAGCTTCTCGGCCTTGGAGTAGTTCCTTTCGGGGTCAAGGAAGGCCGGTTCCATCTGGACGTACGCGACCTTCATGGTACCACCCCTCTAGATTGGACTGCAAAGTAGATAAGATTAGTGGGAAGCGAATACGCAGTTTAATTTTCCTCTTACGGGGATTTGACGCGTCTAGTCAGTACATTAGCAGAATGCGATAGCTTCAACAACGCAATGCCGTATTGACTGCTAAAAACTTTTCAAAATCACAAATAGGGATGTTTAAGTTGTGTACGAAATCCCCCATGAGAAAAGATTGTTCGGCCGTCCTTTGGGGGATTCACGGTAGGAGAGGGCCCTGTGCTCTTATGGGAAAAGCTTAAAAATGGGCTTGCCGAGCTGACCCCGGAGAGAAATTCAGAGGTGATGCTCATGAAGAGGCGCCCAAGGAAGTGGAAGAAGAAGGGAAGGATGAGGTGGAAGTGGATCAAGAAGAGGATAAGGAGGCTCAAGAGGCAGCGCAGGAAGGAGCGCGGGCTTATCTGAAGCCCGGTGGTTCTATGTTCCTTTTTTCGGATTTTGAGCGTTTATCCATTTTGGTTGACACCTCCCTCGGAAAGACCCTTCTGCTAGCCGACCCCCACATAGGTTTTGAGCTGTCGAGGGGCCTGAGAATCAGGACGGGCTTTGAAGAGCACCTGGCCGAGTTCGTTCTTGAAACGGGTGCCGATGCCCTTGTAATCCTTGGGGACGTGAAAGAGCCCCTCGGCCTGAGCTTCCGCCTTAAGGAGATGCTCCTCCGGTTCTTTTCGGCGGTAAAAGATGTCAGAGTTCTCATCGCCAAGGGCAACCACGATGGAAGGATTGAGGAGGTCGCTGAGAAGTTTCCGAACGTCGAGGTCGCTGACCACTTCGTTATCGACGGCCACCTTTTCCTGCACGGCCACACGAGACTTCCGGAAGTCGAGTTTGAAGAGGCCTTCCTCGGCCACGCCCACCCCGCCTACACGCTGAAGTACGGCGGAACTGCGCGTAAGGTCAAGGTCTTCGTTAGAACCGGGAAGTTCCTTGTTCTCCCCACAATCAACCCCTACATAGAGGGCTTTGACATCAGAGAGGGCATAAGGCTGATTCCCTTCCTGAGGGGTGTGCGGGAAGTTGAGCTGTTCCTGCCGGAGGGGCTGTACCTCGGAAGGATTGAGGTCTAAGAAAACTCTTATTAAGGTGTATGCATAAATAACTTCATAGGTGAGAAGTGCAGCGGTGAGAAAAAATGAGTGAGGTTTACGAGAGGCTTGAGGCACTGCTCCGCTCCCTGGGTGTGAAGAAGACCGAGCTGAGGATATACCGCCTGCTCCTGGAGAAGAAGAGGCCGATGAGGATTACTGAGATAGTCAAGGAAGTCGGCATCAGCGAGCGTTCCGTCAGAGAGCACGTCCTCAGCCTGTACAGAAAAGGCATGCTCCGGAGGGAGCTAATCCAGCAGGGCTGGCTCGGCTACACATACACGGCAGTTTCGCCGGCGGAGCTCCTCGAAAACATCAAGCGGAATATACTTGAAAAAATAAGCGAACTGGAGAAGGAGTTCACGAGGGCGAAATATTGACGACCCCCGTCTCCAGGAGCATCTTCACGAGCGCCTCAAGCTTTTCTTTATCCACGGCTCCATATTCCTCTTCGAGCGCCCTGAAGGCCCGTTCCTTTGGTAGCATCTCGGAGAGCATCAGGAGTTCGTGGAGCTGGTTGTAGGTCTTCCTGTCTTCTGTTAGTTTTCTGAACTCCTCTGCGTTTCCACCTTTCTTTCTGACCAGCCTCTCGTTGAGGATTCCCCTATCTTTCCACTTGAGCCAGGGTTTGCTCTCGAAGTCGTGGCCGAGCTCGAAGCCGATGAAGGCTGAATCCCTCGCGAGGCCCCTCATCACGAGCTTTTCGCTCTCCTCAGTGTCTACGTTCATGGCCGTCTCTCCGAGGACTTTCATTGCATAGCCCCTCGCAAAGCGCCTAAGCTTTTCTTTCTCCTCCATTGCAAGCGCAAGAGCAGTTGCTAGGACGGCGTTTCCTATTATCGCGATTGACTCTAGGCTTAGCTTCTCAACGGTGTCCCCGCTTGAGTGGTAGAACTTATCGGGCCACGTTATGGGCATCGTGCCCGGAACTCCGAAGAAGTTGAAGATGTCGTGGTCGCTCCCCATCTCGTAGGGGTAAGCCTTGAAGGGCATCGCGGGGAGGTCGCTTCCTGAAAAGCTCTTTCCTTTCCGGTTTGTCTGCTCTATGAAGTGCTCCAAGAGGCCGGAAACGATGGAGAAGCGCGATAGCGGTGCCCTGACGAGCATGAGAGTTGACCCGTTCCTGTCAGAACTGCCAGCTACCATGTCGAGGTTTATGTTGACGTAGAATTCGTCCGGTTTCGCCTTCTCAAAAAAGGCCTGCGTCCCGTGGTACTCTGGAACCCACAGGAAGGCAAACCCGAAGCGGAACGAGTCTCTGTATGCCTCATTCAGAATCCTAGCGAGCTCAATCAGCATCGCGCTCCCGCTCGCGTTGTCGTTTGCTCCGGGCTTGGGGTGACAGATGTGGGCCGAGAGGACTATGTAAGGCGGTTCCCCAACGGTTGCGTATAGCATCGGAAGCTCTTCCTTTCCGGGAGTATCGACCTGGGCCGAGAGGCTGACCTCCACGCCGCCCTTAAGGGCTTTGGAAACCAGGTCCCTTGCTATATTCTCGGGCACGGCTAGGGCCGGGATTTTCGCCCATTCCAAATCCTCTTTCGTGAGGAAGAGGCCAATGTACGGGTAGAACTCTCCCGTTCCCTCACGATAAGCTATGAACGCTTTTGCCCCGGCTTCGTTGGCCTTCTTATAGGCGTTCCTCCAGTCCCTCCCAATGAGAACGATTTTTCCCTCGGCCTTTTCCCAGTCCTCCTCGCGGAGAATCGGGAGAAGTTCCCCCCTGGCCTCCCCTGCTGGGGAGTGGGCCATCAGTAAAAGGGGGCTCTCTTCCGTCGTTAGCATCTTTTCTCCATAAGAGAGCTCCCCGTAGACTGGGTTCCAGGCTAGGGGGGACGCTAGGGTTCCGTGCCAGGTCTCCCCGTCGTAAGAAGAACTTACGATGCGGTTTTCAATTCCTATGGCGTCGGGCTTTTCTTTGAGCATCTCAACGCCCTGAACGAGCTCCCTTGAGCCCTGAATCCTGTGGAACTCGGCTATTTCAGAAACTTCCTTGAGAACTTTTTCGGGGTTCAGCCGGACGTCGGGCATCTTCATAAAGGCCACCATAATAAGACGGGGAAAGAACCTAAAAAGGTTAGTCTCCCAGCCGGAGCATCTTTGGTGCCTCAAGGTGCTTTAGAGTGTCCAAAAGTTCGGGAGGCATTGTCAGCTTCGTGGTCTGAAGGAACTCCACGTACTCGTGCTCGATCTCTGTGCGCTCCTCTGCCTCTACCTCCTCGCTCTCGATTGGGGCAGCGTGCTCCGGTTTTGACTCGAGATCCTCCGGCTCGAGTTTAACCACAAGACCTTTCTGAAGTTCCTCTGCCCTGTCCCTCTGTCCAAGCTCTTTGCCCTTTCTGTATGCCTCCTTAACGGCCTCGTAGATTCCGAGATCTTCTGCCTTCTTGTACAGTTCTTCCTTCTTTTCCCTTACCCATCCAGCCCACTCGCTGTGCCCCTTGAAGCCTATGAAGTATCCGAGCTGGTATGCCTCCTTAAGGAGGGTCTTTTTCCTGTCCGTCATAGCGGCGCCTCCTGGTAGACCCTTATTCCGTCCGTCGTGAAGCGGAGCCTCTTGAGGTTGCTGTCGTGGGGAACACCCCTCATCTTGAGCACTTGCAGGGCCCTAATCATCTGGTAGTTGCGCATAAAGTGGTGGAGCACTATGACGCCGTCGGCGAGGTAATACTCGTCTGTGTATTTTTCAGAGCTCAGCATCTCCGACAGGAGAATCGTTGTGACCTCAAGGGAGCGTAACAGTCTGACGAAGCGACCCAGGGCCTTTTTCTTTCCTGCGGGGTCACTGACGAAGGACTCGAAGAGGCTGAATGAGTCGATAACTACCCTCTTGGCTTTTTCGCGCTTGATTATCTCTATGAGAAGTTTGAAGAGCTCTTCCCACGTGAGCTCGCGGTTGGCGCTTAGAAGAATCTCTCCCAGGTCATAGAAGACTATCCTCTTTGACTGGAAGTGGTCAAGTATCCCAAAATTGTAACGGAGCATGTCCTGGATGATAACTTCCTGTGGCTCAAAGAGCGAGATAAACAGCCCCTTCTCGTCGTTCTTTGCACCTTCCACCAGGAACTGTATCCCAAACGTTGTCTTACCGCTTCCAGGGGGGCCTGTGACAAGGTACACCCTGCCGGGCAGGAATCCCCCTCCAACCATCCCATCGAGTCCGGGAATTCCGGTGGGTATCCTGTCAAGCCCCTTGAGCAGCTCCCCTACATACATTTTCTGCACACCTCCTTGGAAAATCATAAAGAAAATCCAGTATAAAAGGTTAGTCTTTGTGGGATATTCAACCCCACGTGACGTGCCTGTTGACGGCGAAGCGAACCAAGAACGATACTCCTATGCCGATTAGATTTGCCAGTAAGTAATGCAGGCCGAGCCACACGAGGGGCACGTAGATTGCCCACTGGACGAGTACACCCGTCAGCGCCGCGGCGTGGAAGCTTGCGAGCCTCTTCCATAGGGGCTTCCGCTTGAGGTCTCTAAACGTCCACAGGTCGTTCCATATGAAGTTGTTTAGTATCGCCAGCTCGGTTGCGGGGATGTTTGCGACGTACTTGCTCAGACCAAGGTGAACAAACAGCCAGAGGAAGCCCTCGTTGACGAGAATTCCTGAGAATCCGACTATTGAGAACTTCACGAGCCTGTCCAGCTCACCCTCCCAGCGCATGAGGCGGTAGAGGTGCCTCAGGTAGTTGAGCATCGTCTTGCCGCTCAGCTTGCTCTCGCCCGCCTTCCTCAGGCCGAAGACGAATGGCACTTCAACGACTTTGCGGTAGTTGCCTTTAACCAGGATTTCCATCAGGATTTTAAAGCCGACCGGATTCAGCTCGGCCCCTTCGACGACTTCCCTCCGCAGGGCGAAGAAACCGCTCACCGGGTCTTTAACGTTCCTTATCTTCGGCAGGGCGATGCGGCCGAGCATTATCGCGCCCTTTGAGATTAGCTTCCTGTACCAGTACCAGTTCTTGACCCCTCCACCGGGCACGTACCTGCTCGCTATTGCTATGTCGGCACCTTCCTCAATGGCCTTCAGAAGGTTGGGGATGACCTCTGGAGGGTGCTGTAAATCTGCGTCCATCACGACAAAAACGTCGCCGGTTGCTTCCTTGAACCCTCTGATTACAGCGGAGGAGAGCCCCTTCTTGTCGGTTCGCCTGATTACCTTGACTGGGTACTTATTTGAAAGCTCTTCCGCGAGCTTCCACGTCTCATCTGGAGAGTCGTCGTCGACGATTATTATCTCGTAGTCGTAGCCTTTGAGTGAGCCCGAAATTCTCTCAAAGAGTTCCGGAAGGTTATCGCGCTCGTTGTAAGTTGGGACGATGATGCTGACTCTCATGATTACACACCCTGCCGTAGTAGGCCGTAAACTTTATAAGGCCTGCGAAGTCCTTATGAGCGGGCATGGGGCCGTGGGGTAGCTTGGCCTATCCTTCCGGCTTCGGGAGCCGGAGACCCGAGTTCAAATCTCGGCGGCCCCACCAGTCAAACTTCTGTTTTGAACAGTTCTCGACTTCTGAAGGTTCTCTGCCGGTGTTTTTTGTGTGGTTACATTTTTCTTTTGAAAGCCTCGCCCTTCAGGGCAGGGAGGAGGTCAGTTTCATCTAATAGTCCAAAACCTGAAGGGGTTTAAGCAATTGCCGAAAGACTTATAATTCATTACGAGTAGTCACACGCATGCTGGAGAAAGAGAAAGAAGCGCTCGCTAAAAGAATCGCTGGGGAGATAACCCTTTCCGCTGACCCTGGAAAGACTATGAGGAAATGGCGCGAGATTTTTGGCATAAGCCAGACCGAACTTGCTGATTACCTCGGCGTCTCATCTTCTGTCATCAGCGATTATGAGGGCGGAAGGAGGAAGAGCCCCGGCGCCTCGACGATAAGGAAGTTTGTTGAGGCCCTTCTTGAAATAGACGAGAAGCGCGGCGGGAACGTAATCCGCGCCTTCAGCAAGACGATAGAGGGTGAGCTTCCCACTGATGCGATACTCGACATCAGGGAGTTTGCCCTTCCCGTGACGATAAAGGACATCGTTGAAGCAGTTAAGGGAGAAGTCGTCGCCAACATGCACCTCCTCGATAGGCGCATATACGGCTACACAGTCGTTGACAGCATACGGGCAATCCTTGAAATGAGCAGTGAGGAGTTCCTCAAGCTCTACGGCTGGACTACTGAGAGGGCGCTGGTCTTCACCAAGGTAACAACCGGAAGGAGTCCAATGATAGCCGTCCGCGTCCAGGGCCTCAAGCCTGCAGTCGTCGTCCTCCATGGGGTCAAGAAGCTGGACGAGCTCGCAGTAAAGCTCGCCGAGCGCGAGAGGGTTCCGCTGGTTGTTTCCAAGGCCGGCAGTGAGACGGAACTCATTATGGGGCTTAGAAAGCTCGTGGAAAAGACCGAAAAGGAGCTTTAGGTTCACTCCAGCGTTTTTCTTCTCCAAATTCCTTCCTCGGCAAGCTTAGTTAGCCTGTCCCTTATGTGGATGAGCACGTCGCTCAGCGTCTTCCCGTTGTCGTACTGTTCAACGATTTTCATGAGCTCGTCCCTGCTGTAGTCCTTCATCTCCCTTGCCAGCTCCGTCATCCTTGGGTAAGCCCTGACTATGTTGTCCACTATTGTTATGTCGGCCATTCTCGCGCTCCTTGACAGCGGGTTTAGGTCAACCGTGATGACGAACTTGCCCATCTTCACGAGCGCCTCCGTCCTGTCACCGTCCTCCAGCGGGACGACTACGACGTCTGCCTTCCATATGCCGTTCTCATCTACTTTCCCGCGTTCGTGCTCCAGACCGGGAATCCTTTTCGTCGGGTTAATTCCGAGAAGCTCTATCTCCGGGCCGTATTTGCGGAGCTCTTCGGCTATCGCTCTAACGCGCTCCTCCGTCCTGTAAAAGAGGTTTATCTCAAGCTTTGCGTTGAGGGCCTTGGCGAGCTCTATCGTCTCCTTCGGGACGAGTGCAGCGACGTTGCCGTTCACCGAAATGACCGGGTGCTTTGCCAAGAGCAGTTTCGCAACAGCTGCCTTCATAGCCCTCTCCGCCGGCTCTATCGTCCTCTCCCCGATGAGGTAGTCAAAGGCCTCGCCGCGGCCATGGGCAATGAGGCCGGCCTTTGCGGTCATGCCCTTCCCCATTCCCTCGATGATCTTCTCCCTGTAGTAGAGGCTCCAGTAGCGCGGGTGGCTTTCGGGTATCTTCACCATTTCTATCACCTGATGAGGATTGTGAGAACCGGATAAAAAGATTCTCTCAGATTTCTTCCGTTTGAAGCGGCATTGAAGAAAATTGTCTCTCCAGGTGGTTTAAGGCGCTGGTGTAGCCGAATGATAGTGTACTTTGATGTGTCACCCCAGTATAACATTGCGGAATGTCCCTTTCCTTTCGACGCGCGTGTTAGTCGGACATTTGTTACATTTTTACATTCTTTCTCCCCATTGACAGTGTAAATCAAATGGCTTACACGAAAAGTTTATAACCTTTGGTGTTATTGTCACTTCGCCATAATAAACGCATGCATAAAATCGAGGTGCTGGAAATGATTGAGGCAAGGGTTAAGGAAGAAGATGGGAGCGAGGAAACCCTTGCAGAACCCTTTAATAAGGTTGTAGAGATTCTGAAAGAGGTTGGATTCAACTGAACTTCCTTTTCTAAGCATTTTGTGCCCGAAAGGGTTGTGTATGGGTGTGGGCAACTCTAGGCCCAAAAACGTATCTGGAACCCTTCCCTATGGAATTTACACTGCGAACGAGTTCCGAACTATGATTGGCCCTCACAAGAGAGTGCCTTTTACCAGAGTATGCGGCTGATGGACAGAGTGAAGAAGGCGGTCGTGATAGGTGCTGGAAACTTTCTCTACCACTCCCTTTTTCTTGAGCCGAAGATAAGGCCGTGCTTTATCTGGTCCATGAACTCGCTGTTGATGAAGGTCTTGGTGAACTCCATAGTCTCCTCAGGGGAGAGCCATTCTACGTCTTCAGGAATACCCTCGACCCACAGGTAGACCAGCTCGTTCCCCTCGCGGGCTATGAGCAAGGTGCAGATTTTAACGCCAAGCTCCTGCGCGATTTTGACTTCCCTGCAGACGAGGGACGAGAACTTCCCGAGCGGGGCAACTGCAACGAGGTATTCAGCTTCCTTAATCCTGTCGCTGGTGTCCCTCATGCCGTAGTCTGAGGGGACGAGGACGTTGTTTGAGCCCAGTTTTTCCTCGATAATCTCGAGGATTGCCTTTTCCGTCTTGGTGTGGTAGAGAAAGGTGGGCTCGGTCAGGTACACGAAGGGCCCGCGGACTTCTTTCTTCTTTCTTTTCAAAAATCCGAGCATGAGACCACCTCAGGTGGGGATAATGTCATCATCTCGACATCAGGAGGGATGACACTCCTCATCGGTGCATCGACTTGACCTAAGCGCGAGCCCTTAAAAAGTTCTCCCTAACGTATCTAAAGGCCCCCGAGACAAAACGATTAAGAAGTTTTGGTTCGAATTATAATACACCATGGCGGGAAGAGGGCGTACCCTGATACTGAAGCCGGTAATCGGGGTGATGCTCATCTTTCTTCTGCTGAGCAACGTAGCCGTTACGTTTCTCCCGATTCCGGATAAAGGAAGCGGGCTCGAAAGGTTCTTCCTTGCGCCCGTCAAGCTCATTGAGTACCGGCGGAGCAACGCTGGCAACGTGACAAGGCCGTCCTTACCATCGCTGTCTGACCTGTTCGAGGAGCAGGAAAACTCTTCACAGAGGCCAGGTTACGTGTGGTTTTCACCCGAAGAGCTTGAGAAAGACCTTAACAACGATGTCCTCCGGAGGTATTTAGATGATATCATCAGCAGAAGCATTGCCTTGATAGAGGGAATGGGCGAGACCCCTACACCGGAGCTTGTGCGGGGAACCGCTTATATGTTGCTTCTTGACAGAGTGAATTACGTTCGTGATTCTAGGCTTGATCTGCCCTCTTATACTGTAGTGCATGGGGGCAAGTGCTCGGACTGGACACTCGTAAGCTACGCCCTCATGAAACGCATAAACCTCATATACAACATCACCGCGGAGTACTTCTTCGTATCCAGCAGGCCCCCGTGTGACATAGGACACGCCTTTCTGGTGGCCCATTATCCCGACGGCCACTGGGAGCTTTACGACTGGTTTGCGACCTCGTATTTCCATATCTCCTATGGAGAGAGCAAGTTCAAGGTCTTAAGGGCCAATGAGAACACATGGGTGATAGGGTGGTTCCCGGCCGGTACGGCCAAGGCTGTCCCCTTCTCATCACTTGAGGAAATGCTGAGTGTTTACAGCATGACCGGGGGTTACCTCAGAGACGGCTACTATGTTGGAGTGTACCAGCTTCCGTCGTTTGAACTAGCATATCAAATGGCTCCATTTAAGGCCTCCGATGAGGCAGGCAGGAAGCTGGAGGAGATATACGCCGAGATGGAGCGTAGCCCTACCGGAAAGTTCCGGAACAGCTACACGGTCATGATAAAGAAAATGGGCAACGGAAACGCCGAGCTCGTTGATGCGGGTTTCAGAGACAACATGATATTGCTCCACATTAGACTAATGAACATTTCCTCTCCGGTCGAGCTGATAACTGGGGAGAGAACCACGGCGGTTCTCGTGGATATTGGAGATGCGGGCATACAGAAATGGGAGGGCCTTAAGTATTTCGAGGGCTATCCAGCCTATAACTACATTGTTCTCAAGGGGGACGTGTCCGAGATAACAATAGGCGTGCCATACCAGGATCCAATGTACTACTTCTCGCTGGCCCCCTGGAAGGTTACGCTCAGGGAGTACCTTGGAGGCGATGGTGTCGAAGTGTTGCTTTGGGAGGGAATCGGATGAGGGTCGTCCCGCTCGCCTCTGAGAGCCTCGGCGTTAGGAGTCTCGCGACCTTCGTTGAAGCCGCAGGGGTAAAAATCATCATAGACCCAGGCGTTGCCCTTGGGCCGAAGCGCTACGGCCTCCCGCCAGCGAAAATCGAGCTTGAGGCCCTGCAGAAGATGAGAAAGAAAGTCCAGGCCTACGCGAGGAAGGCGGACGTTGTTGCAATCTCGCACTACCACTACGACCACCACACGCCGTTCTTTGAAGGCCTCTACGAGAGCTCCAGCGAGGAGTACGCGAGAGAAATCTATACCGGGAAGCTGATTTTCACCAAGCACCCCAAGGAAAACATAAACTTCAGCCAGAGGAAGAGGGCCTGGGCCTTCCTGAAGAACGCTGAGCCGATAGCGAAAAAGATCGAGTTCGCCGACGGGAGGAGCTTCGACCTCGGTGGGCTTAAGCTGGAGTTCTCGCCAGCCGTTCCTCACGGGAGCGAGGGCTCAAGGCTCGGCTTCGTGGTGATGGTTCTTATAGACGACGGCTCGAAGAGGTTAATCCACGCCAGCGACATCCAGCTCCTCAACAGGAAGGCCGTCGAGTGGATAATTGAGAAAGTTCCAGACATCTTAATAACCGGCGGGCCGCCTACATACCTTGGAAAGCGCGCCGAGGGGAGCTGGGAGACCGGCGTTAAGAACCTTAACGAGATAATCCGCGAGACGGGGGCAAAGATAATCCTCGACCACCACATCGTGAGGGACAAAAACTATCCGAGGTTCTTCGACGAGCTTGAGAAGAGGCCGAAGACGTTTGCTGGCTTTGTGAATGTCGGGGACAGGCCGCTTGAGGCATACCGCAGGGAGCTCCACAAAATCGAGAAGGGCGAAGAGGTAGAGCTTCCCTTCAGGTTAAGTTGACAGAAAGCCGCCGTCCACGGGAATTACCGCGCCGTTGACGTAGCTCGCCAGGTCGCTCGCGAGAAAGAGCATCACCCTCGCCACCTCATCGGGTTCCCCAAAGCGTCCCATGGGGAGGCGGGCGTTGAAGTGGAAGGATATTCCCATCTTTTCCACGTTAAACTTCATTATCGCTTCCTTCTTGAGTTTCTTCACTCCTTCCGTCTCTATACCGCCCGGAACCACCACGTTTGTCCTGATCTTCTTCCCGTACTCCCTCGCTATCGCCCTCGTTAAGGCGACCACACCGAGCTTGGCCGTATCGTAGTGAACCAAACCCCTCGCAAAGGGCAGGAAGGCCTCTATGGAGCTCACGTTGATTATCACGCCGCCCCTGTCCTTCCTCGCCCGGACGAAGTGCTGACACATCCAAAAGACGGAGTGGAGGTTTATCGCCATGACTTTCTCATAAAAGTCTTCGTCAACCTCAGTGAACTCCTTGAACCAGTAGACGCCGGCGTTGTTTATGAGGATGTCCGGCTCCCTTCCCCTCAGGGCTTCCCAGAGGAGGTCAATCTCGACCTTACGCGAGAGGTCAACGCGGTGGACGTTAACCTCGACGCCGAACTCCTCTGCGAGCTCCTTGACCCCCTTCAGCCCGAACTCGTCTACGTCCACAAGCTCAAGGTCTGCCCCGGCCTCGGCGAACCTCAGGGACGCTGCACGGCCAATTCCCGATGCTGCGCCCGTTATCAGGGCCCTCCTTCCCTTTAGGGAGATGAGTTCGGAAATGGGTTTCATCGCGGTCATGGTTTAATATTTCGACGCTTCTTCCCATAAGGTTTGCCATTGGAAACCCTTAAATCGGATTGCACGGACTCTCAATCAGGTGATCGATATGAGAGACTTCTACATCGCCCATGAGGAGGATATCAAAGCCGGAAAGACCACTGACGTTTACTTCATCAGGACGAAGAAAATCCTCGATGCGAAGGGCATCCACAGGAAGGTCTTCGCCGATGTGACCACCACATCTCTACCAAACGGCTGGAAGTGGGGGGTTTTAGCAGGAATCGAAGAGGTAGCGAAGCTCCTTGAGGGCCTGCCCGTGAACGTCTACGCGATGAGGGAAGGCACGATATTCCACCCCTACGAGCCGGTGCTCCAGATAGAGGGCTACTACGAGGAGTTCGGAATCTACGAGACTGCCCTGCTCGGAATGCTCAGCCAGGCGAGCGGAATAGCCACCGCCGCACTCAGGACGAAGATAGCGGCGGACTTCAAGCCTGTCTACTCCTTTGGCATAAGGCACATGCACCCGGCAATAGCACCTATGATTGACCGCTCGGCCTTCATAGGCGGCTGCGACGGCGTCTCAGGTGTCCTGGGTGCTGAGATGATAGGGGAGAAGCCCGTCGGGACGATGCCCCACGCGCTGATTCTCACCGTCGGCGACCAAGTGAAGGCATGGAAGTACTTCGACGAAGTGGTTGAGCCCGAAGTCCCGAGGACGGCTTTGGTTGACACGCTCTGCGATGAAAAGTTCGAGGCACTCATGGCGGCTGAAGCACTTGGAGAGAGGCTTGCGGCGGTGAGGCTCGACACTCCCAGCTCAAGGAGGGGCAGCTTCAGGAGGATAATCGAGGAAGTCCGCTGGGAGCTCGACCTGAGGGGCTACGAGCACGTTAAGATATTCGTGAGCGGCGGCCTCGACGAGGAGAAAATAAGGGAGATAGTGGACGTTGCAGACGCCTTCGGCGTCGGTGGCTCCATAGCTTCGGCGAAGCCCGTTGACTTCTCGCTTGACATAGTTGAGGTCGAAGGGAAGCCCATAACCAAGCGCGGCAAGCTCAGCGGAAGGAAGCAGGTCTACCGCTGTGAGAACGGCCACTACCACCGCGTCCCGGCGGATAAAAAGCTTGAGAAGTGCCCGATCTGCGGTGCCAAGGTCGAGCCGCTCCTTAAGCCGCTCATCGAGAACGGCGAAATAGTGGCAGAGTTACCAAAGGCACGTGAAATAAGGGAGTACGTGCTTGAGCAGGCGAAGAAGTTCGGGCTGAGCCTGGAGTGAGCTCTTTTTCTGTTCTTAGTCCTTATCTGTTCTTTCAAACTTTTTAGAACCTCTAGAAAAGCCAGCTCAACAATGAAGAGGAAAAAGAGAGGCCTTCAGACCTCCTCGAGGGTAATAGCGCCGACCGGGCAGGCCTCAGCGGCCTCCTTGGCGCACTCGAGGTCAGTGGTCTCAACTATTGGAACAGCCTTACCCTCGTCGTTCATCTCGAAGACGTCCGGGCAGAGGCTGGCACAGATAGCATCACCAATGCAGGTGTCCTGGTCGACGGTAACCTTCCACGCCATGGCAGCATCACCGGTTTTAAGTGGAGTCCGACGAATATAAACTTTTCGTCCCTAAAACCGGCGGTTCAAAACAAGAATCTGTGGAAAATGGCATGAAAGAAAGCAGAGATGGATATAAAAAGACAGAGTGGGTCAGTAAAGACCCAGCTTTTTCTTGTACTCGGGGCTTATCCTGTCCGGCGTCCACGGCGGGTCGAAGGTTAGCTCGATTTCGGCGTCCTTAACACCGGGGATTTCGAGAACCTTGTCCTCAACCGCGCGAAGAATCCACATCGTGAGCGGACAGCCTGGGGTAGTCATAGTCATCTTGACGTAAACCGTCCTGTCGGGCCTTACTTTTACCTCGTATATGAGACCCAGGTTAACGACGTCGATGCCTATCTCGGGGTCAATAACTTCCTTGAGCTTCTCAAGAACCAGCTCTTCGCTCAGCTCGACGTTCTCCTCAGCCTTTACCTCCCTCTCGCGGTTTATCGTTATCGTGCCAACCCCCTCAAGCTTTCCAAGCTCGGAGTGGAGCTTTATCAGAACGTCGTCGATGTTGGGGGTGTCCTTCGCTAGGGTGACCGTAACGTTGCCCTTTTCGTCGACCTCGATGGATTTTACGAACTTCTCGTCAACTACCTTCCTGATGACGTTTTCAACCTCTTCCTTTGTTACCATAATCACCACCTGTGTGAAGTTCAGGACGACAGATTTAAACCTTTTGGGCCAGAAGTGGGTAATCACCTGGACAGTATGTCGAATATAAGGGCCTCCGCTATTTCCGGGGTTATTGCCCTGGCCCTGAGCTCGCGGAGGACGCGCTGTATCGCAAAGCGCTTGACGCCCGGTGCCCTCCTGAACGTCTTCCATAGGAGGGGGCAGCCGAACTTGAAGTCGTACTTCCCACCAATCAGCTCGATTATCTCAGCTTTGTCAAGGGCAAGAAAGGCGGGAAAGTTCAGGACTACCAGATCGTCTTTTTTGTAGATTGAGATAAGGCCGGAGCTCAGCAGGTCGCCCGTCGCGAGAATTCTTACGCCAAGTTCCTTCACCTTCCTCTCAACGGCTTCCATAATCATTGAGTGACAGCGGCCGCATATCGGGGCGCCCTTGTTCATCTGCTCGGTTATCGCCTCAAGGTAGCCGGGGACTTCCACAAGAACCGCGCCGTGCCCCATGGCTTTCTCGATGACCTGCTCCTTCATCTGGGGGAGCTTTGCCATAATCGGAACAACCTCAAAGCCGGCCCAGCGGAGGATTTTCAGCGTGGCCGTGCTGTCCGAACCGCCGGAGAAGGCGAGGGCTATCTTAACGTCTATCGGCGAGCGGTCGAACTCCGTTCCGCAGAGGCGGTACTCTATCAGGGCCTTCATGCGGGAATAGGCTTTCTCTCCAATTTCTCCCCTAACCCGTTCAAGGGCCTCAAGGTTGTACTCAAGGCGGTAGCGCTTGACGAAGTCGTCTCCAACGGGTCTAATCATCGGAGGCGCGTAAGAGTGGTGGTTTATTAAATTTGCCACTTCTGGGAAAACCTTAAAAGAGGCCCACCCTAACCCCGTTTACGAACAAAAAATCCTTCTGGAGGGATTCATGATGAGGGAGATAGTGGAGAGGGTTAAGGAGAAGACGAGCATTCCCGTTTACGAGAGGACGATTGAGAACGTTCTGAGCGCCATCATGGCGAGCGGAGACGTCTGGCGCATCGTTGACCTCAGCGAGGAGCCGCTTCCGCTCGTGGTCGCGGTCATCACCGCCCTTCACGAGCTCGGCTACGTGGCCTTCGACGGCCCGAACGTCGTTCTCACCGAGAGCGGAAAGAGTCTGGTAGAGAAGTATGGAATCGGACCGAGGAGGGACTACACCTGCTCCCACTGCCAGGGCAAGACCGTCGAGCTCTCAGCTTTCAGCGACCTCCTTGAGGAGTTCAAGGAGATAGTCAAGGACAGGCCGCAGCCCAAGCACGACTTCGACCAGGCCTACGTCACCCCTGAGACCACCGTCGCCAGGATAGCCCTCATGCACACACGCGGCGACCTTGAGAACAAGGAGGTCTTCGTCCTGGGCGACGACGACCTCACCAGCATAGCCCTCATGCTCAGCGGCCTTCCGAAGAGGATAGCGGTCCTCGACATAGACGAGCGCCTCGTCAAGTTCATCGAGAAGACCGCCGACGAGCTCGGCTACGAGAACATCGAGATGTTCACCTTCGACCTCCGCGAGCCGCTCCCGGACTACGCGCTCCACAAGTTCGACACCTTCATCACCGACCCGCCCGAGACCGTCGAGGCCATAAGGGCCTTCGTTGGAAGGGGCATAGCGACGCTCAAAGGTCCCGGCTGCGCCGGTTACTTCGGCATAACCAGGAGAGAGAGCTCGCTCAACAAGTGGCGTGAGATTCAGAGGCTCCTCATTGACGAGTTCAACGTCGTCATAACCGACATCATCAGGAACTTCAACGAGTACGTCAACTGGGGCTACGAGGAAGAAACGCGCGCCTGGAAGCTCCTCCCGGTCAAGGTCAAGCCGTCCTACAACTGGTACAAGAGCTACATGTTCAGGATTCAGACCCTCGAGGGCTCAAAGGGATTCGAGGACAGGATTACCGTCGGGGACGAGCTCTACAACGACGAGGAAGCCTCGACCACCTGATTTTTCCTGTTCCTTTTCTCTTAAATTGGAGAAAAAATAAGCGAAATCAGCGTTTCTTCCAGACTGCCACTGCTATCAAAATCAGTACAACTGCAACGGCGACGTATGTGTAGTTTGTGCTCTTCCCATGCTCCATGGCAACTGCCTTGAATCCGCTTACCTTCTTTGCGGTTATTGAGAGCGGGTGCTGTGAAGGATATATCACGACGTAACCGTCCAGGCCGCCGACTTCCGCGCTGTCAGTTGAATTGCCGATGTACAGCGCGTCCTTCACGAGAATGAACGTCGCGTTGGCCAGCTTCACGGCGTCTCCACTCACCTCAGGCTTCGGTATCTCGGCGTAGAGCAGGTCTCTGAGGAACTGGACGCCCTTCTCGTACATCTGGCTCTCAGTAAGCCCCGCCTCCTGGAGCGCCCAGACGGCCTTCGCCGTTGAGGTAATTCCCGCCACCGAACCCTGGGTGTATGGGAACGCCCCATTCGGGTATTGCCTCTCCTTCAGGACTTCAAGGGTCTCGTTTAGCTCATTCTCCATTCCGAATTCTTTGAAGACGATAACCGCGTAAGCGAAGTAGTAGGTGGGGGTGTTGTAGTAGACGGGGTTTCCTGTTCGGGGGTCGGCAGTGGTGAGCATCCATGTAAGGTTCTCGCTGAGGTAGCGGAGCGAAAGCTCGTAGTCGTAGCTAACGTTGAGTGTCTTAAGCACCCAGACGACGTATTCGGTGTTATAGAAGTCCTTCCAGACTCCGTTTTTGCCCATTGAGAGGAGGTAACTGACTTCCCTGCTGTAGTCCTTCCCGAGAGCGGCCTTGACCCTCGCGAGCTCTGCCACCTGCCAGGGGAGCAGGTCGGAGATGTTTGAGGGCAACTTGGGGGTTAGGTTGCAGGTCAGGTAGTAATCCGCGAGGATGACCTTCTCCCATTCGGTTGTGGGCGTGATTTTCGAGATGTAGGGGCATGCTTCATGCTGGAGGCCATTGAAGCCCCGGATTTTAGAAACGCTGACCAGGTCGAGGGCGCGGTAGTGGAGCGTTCCCCAGAAGCCGAAGTGCTGTCTCCTGAGGAGTTCCTGCAGGTATTTTTCATCTCTCGTCGCGTAGAGGGCCATCGCCACCGCGACCGTTGAGTTGAACTCTCCACTGAGCGTGACTTTTTCCCCGAGATAAGCCAGGGCAAACGCCCTGTAGGCCTTTAGCTCTCCCTCAGCTTCCATCTCCTTCAGCTCTTTCTTCTTTCCTAGCGCCATGTAGCCGAATATCCCCTCAGCCTTGGTCTTGGGTTCTTTGTCCATAAGCCAGCCCTGAGCCCGCTCGATGGCTTCTTCGACCTGCTCCCTGAAGCCGGGGAGCTTTTCGTCGAGGTAGCCACCCTCCAGAAACTCCTTAAGGGCAATAAGGGAAAGGGCAGTACCAGTATAGTCCTCCCACGAGCCGTCCGGCTTCTGCTTGTAGATGAGCCAGTAGGCGGCGCTGTTCAGGGTCGCGTTGTACCTTCCCCTGGCTATCCTTTCGCCCCTCATGAGGGCCATCATCGCCATGGCGGTGTACTTGGCCTCGTGCTCCTCTCCGTACTTGTAGCCCCACGAGTCGAAGGGCGTTCTTATCGCCATCAGCCACTCGCACCCCTCAAGGACTTCGGCGTGGTTCCCGGTCTCGTAAAGGGCAATAACAGAGAAGGCAGTGTCCGGGACGGTCGGATTGTAGAGGTACGGCTCGATTTTAGCGCCCGCGAGGGGGATTGATGAGAGGGTGAGCATGAAGAGGAACACCGCTACAAGAACCCGCTTCATGCGTATCACCTCAAAAAAGAGAGAATGGGGGGTTAAAAATCAACCGTAGTAAACCTTAGCGTCGAGCTGGTAGTCGGCCCAGCCGTAGGTGTTGTAGGCATAGACGAGGAAGTACCAAGTTCCAGGGGCAGGGTTGCTGTACTCAACGTGCTCGTAGCTGTTGGAGCTCTCTGAGCGGTCGACGATGTTCTGGTTCGGGTCGTAGAGGTAGAGGTCGAGGTCGTGGTAGCTCGTGTCGAAGATGAGGTCGCCGGTTATCTTGGTGGCGCCGCTGTTGACGGTCATCGTGAAGGTGTCATAGTAGTCGTAGTAGTCGTGGACGGAGCCGGTGAAGGTCTTCTCGTCAACAGTCGGCTGGGGCTCCGGCTGTGGGGAGGGCTGGGGAGCGGGCTCGCTGTTGCCAGGCTGGCCGAGGGAGCCGTCGCTGACGACGTCGACCTGGTAGTTGGCCGAGCCGCTGTAGCTGACGACCTTAATGGTCCAGGTGCCGTCGGTTGGGTTGTAATAGCCGACCTTTTCGAAGCCGTAGTAGGCGGTGTAGGAGTAGTCAACCTGGTTGCCGTTCGGGTCGTAGAGGTAGAGGTCAATGTCGCTCTTGGCGTTGTCCCAGTAGAGGGTGGCGGTGACGAAGGAAGCGCCGCTTATGGTGAACTGGTGAGTCTGGCTGCCCTTGTCGGCTACGGAGCCGGTGAAGACAAGCTTGGCGTAGTTGTCGTAGTAGGCGGCCTTGTATGCATTGACCCTACCGGCACCGTAGGCGATGTCGGCTATCTCGTCGGGTTTGACAATGTCCGCCGTCTCGATGAGGGCCATCTTGACCTTGTCGGGAGTCCAGTCCGGGTGGGCCTGGAGGATGAGGGCAGAGATTCCAGCGACGTGCGGGGTGGCCATCGAGGTTCCGGGAGCGGCGGTGTAGTAGTCGTTTATCGGCTGTCCCATGCTGGTTCCGCTGGCGCGGGCGGCGATGATCCAGTTACCAGGAGCGACAACTTCAGGCTTGAGCCTTCCGTCGGCGGTCGGGCCCCTGCTGGAGAAGTCGGTTATAACGTCATACTTGTCAACGGCACCGACTGTTATGACCTTGCTGGCCGCGGCCGGGGAGCCGACGGTGTACTTGTCCGGCCCGCTGTTTCCGGCGGCTACACAGACGACGATTCCAGCGTCCCAGGCGGCGTTGACGGCCTGGCTGAGGGAGTCGGTGCCGTCGGAGCTCTGGCTTGAGCCGAGGGAGAGGTTGATGACCCTTATTCCGTACTTGTCCTTGTTCTTAACGGCCCAGTCAACACCGGCTATGATGTCGGAGATGCTTCCTGAACCCTCACCGCTGAGAACCTTAATGCCGACGAGCTTGGCGCCAGGGGCCATACCCTTGTACTTGCCGTTGCTCGCGGCACCGGTTCCGGCGGCTATGCTCGCGACGTGGGTTCCGTGACCGTTGTCATCGTATGGGCTTGAGCGGCCGTTCACATAGTCAACCCAACCAATGACCTTGCCCTGGAGGTCAGGGTGGGAGGCATCAATACCAGTGTCGATGATACCGATTGTTATTCCAGAGCCGTCGTAGCCGAGGTTCCACATGTTGGTCGCCATTACCTGGGCGGCGGACTCGTCGAGGCCCTCTGTGTCAACGTTGATTTTAACGGTGTAGTCCTCCTGTATGAACTTGATGCCGTTCATCTTGCTCTTGCCGAAGAAGCCGGTGTCAATCATTCCGGCTATCATGAGAACGTCCTTGACCTTCATTTTAACGGCCACAGCTGGTATAACGTCGTAGCTGTACTTGATTTCAGCGCCCAGGAACTTAAGAATGTCTATTGCCATGTCCCTGTCGGCGGGGTTGTCGAACATTATTACGGTGCTTACTTCGTCGTCCCAGTTCATGCGCTGAACCTTCTTGAAGAGGCCCGGGGTCAGGAGGCCGTAGTTCTTTTCCTGGTGGGTGTTCCTAACAGAAACAGGCTTGCTGGGAGCGGCAATAACGCTCCCGGCCATCAGGCCGACCAGCAATATTGCGAGCACCACCATGTTAAGCCTTCTCATGGTTGCACCTCCATACTGCGGTACGCCCGGGGGTACCCGGGCTTCCCGGCATTGAGGTATTTTGGATAAAAACTTTACGCAACATTATACATCTTAGTCATGTACATTGCTACGATGTACATTACATGGTTATCATTGCTCTTTATTTTGGTGGTATTGTGTGATGGGCTGTTTCCCGTCCTTGCTTTATCGTAACACATTCACTAATTTGGTAGGACTATATGCCCATGTGCTAAATATCCATTATTAGAGCGAGTATGTAACATGTTGGAAAATTTTTAGTGATTTGGGCATGGTTCAGCAGAGCTCTTTAATTTTTCGGTCTCTCTGCAGAGCGACGACCAACAATGTCGAATTGTTTTTTGGAATTACTCCAGAAGTGGGCCCCCTGAGATGTAGCATATTCAACGGCATGACACCTTCAGTTACGGAGCCGGGGAGCGAAAGAAGAGAGCAAAACTTATAAGGCCTCAGCTGGTTATCCCCTCGGGGTGGGCCGGTAGCTCAGCCTGGTTAGAGCGCGGGGCTTTTAACCCCGTGGCCGCGGGTTCGAATCCCGCCCGGCCCGCCATCAGCCCTTGCTTCGCAAGCGCTGGCGGAAGATGATGTGCCTTTTTAAGAGTGCAAGGTTTAGAGTGGGTTTTTATTAGGGTTGTTTCACTTCAGAGTGTTTCGCTCTAAGGAGGCGCCCTTTGGGCGCTGATAGGATGCTGAAACGACTTCAAGGGGTTTTATCGTAGTGTTAAACCCAGTATGAACTTGCTTTTCCATTAGTGCACGGCTGTTTTCTGTTCTTTGGTGAGAAGGACGCTCATTTCGCCAGCCTTTCTTAAAGGCTGTTGCAAAGTTTCATCAAGGTTTGTGATTCTCTTTTGAGTTGCTGTTCTTTGAGTGGATTTCTCATTGATTGCTCCTGTGGAAAGGTGAATTTCTCTAAGGGCGTCTTTTAACAAGGGGTTCAAGCTTTTAGGCGCTCCTTTGGAGCGCGGTTTAAGTAGAACTTAAGAAGAAAGTCTAAGTCATCAAGTGAATTCAGGCTTCTACCGACCAGCTTGGTTTTGAAATCATGTTACATAGGAGCTTTGAAGGGGAATCACGAGCTTTTGGTGAAGCTTTTTCCAAAAGCTTCCTGCGCAAGCGCTGGCGGAAAAGCGAGTGCCATTTTAAAATTGCTAGGCTTTTAATGTGGGTTTCTGTTTAGCCTGCTCATTTGCTAGTGTTTCACTGTAGGAAAGCGCCCTTCGGGCGCCAAAATGAATTTGAAACTGCTTGAGGGTGCTTGTTTGGAGAATAAACTCGCTTGAGAACTGCCAAAACCTATTGGTGCACAGCTGATTTTTGCTCGTTGATGAGGGGGCAATCTTTTGGTCAAGCTTTCTTAAAGCTTGTTCGCCTTCGCGAAGTTTGATCAAGGTTTGTGATTCTTTTCTGAAGTGTTCACTCTGGGAATGTTTGCACTTTCTTAGGGTTCTGGAAGTTTGGAATTCCAACGTTCAAAGACACCTGCATGAGGGTTTATCATTACTCGCGCTCCTCCGGAGCGCTTTCAAAGAGAAACCTTTTTCGAGTTATTATTGAATAAGGAATTCTCTGCAGAAAGCCCCCTTGAAAGCGCAAACACTCGCAAGAGCCCTCTACAGGAGTCACTAACTTTGATGAAACTTTGCCTAGCAAAGTTTCAGCGCTGGCGGAAAAGTGTTGTGCTTTTTTGAAGGTTTAAAACTTAGGGGGTTTTACTCGAAGTGCTCTTTTGCGAGTGTTTCACTTCCTCACGGCGTCCTTTGGACGCCAATAATGGGGTTGGAAACTGTTTGAGAGTGCTTGTTTAAAGAATAAACTCGCTTGAAGGTTTATGACTTTTTTAGCGCACGATTGACTTTCTGCCAGTTAGATGAGAGCTTTTCGCAAGAAAAATTTTGGGAAAGCCTTTTAACTTGCAGGGGTGCAAGTTACTTGTGGGGGTGCAAGTTAATGCTGTTCTCACCTTACCCGAAGACCAGGAGGGAAGAACTGTTTGATAGGGAGAACGAGCTAAAGGAGATTGAGGACGCGGTTAGGCGTGGAGAGAGGCTGATCCTCCTTCTTGGCCTCAGGAGATTGGGAAAAAGCTCACTCCTAAACGTTGCGCTGAGCGAACTTCCCAACCCGTCCATCAAAGTGGACGTGCGAAAAACGTACTCAGAGTTCTCCTCGGTCAACAGGTACGTAATCGGAAAAATGCTCCTGTCGGCGATGGGTGCGAAGAGAAAACTGCTCGAAGAGGCCAAAATTTTTCTCAAAAGGGTCAGGGGAATATCAATCTCTGGGTTTAGAGTGGAGATAACTTCAAAGGAATTCTCGATAACGGAGCTCCTTGAGGCCCTCAACGACTACGGAGAAAACGCCGGTCGGGTCGTAATAGCATTCGATGAGGCCCAGTATCTCCGCTTCGGCGGTGCGACAAGGTACGATGGGATCTTGGCCTACGCCGTTGACAATCTTGAGAACCTGACGTTCATTCTCACTGGCTCTGAGGTGGGTCTGCTCTTTGACTTTCTCAAGTTCAATGACCCCGAAGCCCCCCTCTTCGGCCGCTATCACCATGACGTGGTTCTCAACAGGTTCAGTCCAGATATGAGTGCCGAATTCTTAAGGAAAGGGTTTGAGGAAGCCAGCTTCCCAGTGACTGAAAGGGAGATAGATGATGCCGTGCGAGAGCTCGACGGAATCCCTGGCTGGTTGGCCCTCTACGGATATATAAGGGCCACAAGGAACCTCGGACACAACGAGGCAATAAACGAAGTCTTGAGGGAAGCCAAGAGCATGATCCAGACCGAACTGTCGAGACTCTTTGCGTACAGCCCAAGGTACAGGGTTATCTTGAAAGGAATAGCCCTTGGATATTCAAAGTGGAAGGATATCAAAGACTACCTCACCCTCAAGCTTGGCTACATCAACGACTCGAACTTTTCAAAGCTCCTCGAAAACCTCGTGAAGTCTGGCTACGTGGAGAAAGAAGGGGGAGAATACAAGATTCCAGACCCCGTGCTCCAGAGAATCTTTAGAGAACTTTAACTTGCAGGGGCGCAAGTTAGGTCTCTTTAGTCCCTTCACATTTCCATATGCCCCTCAATGGTTTGATAAGAATGAAGAATGTTGGGAGACTAGAATTAACCTCAGTCCACAAACGCCAGCCCGTTCCAAAGCTCTCTTATCTCGCGCGTCGCGTTGGGGTAAACCCTCTTGAAGGTCACCCTCCAGTAGCCGTTCTTCAGGTCTTCTATGTCCTCTATGTGTATCTTCACGCCGAGTCTCTCGAAGTGGGTGACCATTTTGTGTGCCGTGCTTATGTTCTTCACCCTCACCGTGAAGACCTCCTCGACCTCGCCGCCGTTGGCGACCTCGTGGATGCTCTCAACGAACGGCCGGAGGAGGGCCTTGCCGAGGGCTTTCGCGTACTCGTCGAACTCTTCCCCTTTAACGTGCTTTTCGGCCAAGTAGAACGCGAGGCGTTTAATCCTCCCCATGAAGTAGCCGTGCGGCAGGTCGAAGAATATGTGCGAGCCTATTTTGATGTCGTTGATGTTGGCGTAGGGCGTCACGTACTTCGCTACCCTTTTCATATCGGGCGTCTTCATGACGATGCCCTCTCTCCTCTCCCGGCTGAGCCTCTCTATAAGCTCGTAGAGCTCATCGATTTTCGAGCGGTCGTAGATGCCGAAGGTCTCAACGTGGGGGATTCCATACTCCTCGGCCAGTGTGAGCCTTTCATCAACTGGGAGGCTTCTCCCGGTGCCTTTCTCCTGGATATCAAAGAGGAAGAACTCAATATCTTCTTTCACGTATGGCGGCCCCTCAACGAGGTAGGGGCTCTCAGGGCCCGCCATCTCGCCCGCAAGGACGAGGTTGGGATAGTCCTTAAAGAACTCCTCGTTTATGAAGTCCAGAATCCTTTCGGTCGTAAATGGACACACAAAGCCGCCCCTTGTAAGGGCGAGAATCCTGTCCTTAACCTTGACGGCGCGGACGTTGTAGCCGTCCACCTTCTCCTCGACGTAGAAAGGCCGGCTTTTGAAGACCCTGTTTATCCCGTTCCTCAGCTGGACGATGCGTTTTATGTGGGGGAAGCCCAGAACGACATCACCGGTCTCGAAGACAACCGTCCCCCGCCGGAAGTTTCTGGCCGAGTCCCTAAAGCGGACGTATCTGATGCCCTCAAACTCGTCCTCCGTAATCCCGCCCTTGCCCTCAAGAACCGCCAGCCTGTCCTCCGGGACGCCGAGTTTGAGAAGCATCGCCCTAAAGCCCGAACTTACCATTGTCCCACCAGCATAGAGTTGGGCGGCATTGTTAATAATTATTATGATTCCTGAGAAACACTGTACATTAGGAGCATAGCAGAAGCAATTAGAAAATGTGAAAAACGGGGAGCTTCAGCGCTTCATCGTGGAGAGAACCTTGGTGGTAACGTCGTTGCCGTCCTTGTCGTAAATCCTGTAATAGGCGCTGTAGGGGAGCTTCATTTTGGCCCTGTGCATGGCGCCGAGAGCGAACTTAAGGTGCTGCTCGTTCACCCAGACGGTGAGTATCTTCTGGTCCTTCCTGACACGGGCGGCCAATCCAATCGGCTTTCCGAAGGGCCTGCGCATACCGTTTCCGTAACGGTCGGCCTTCCTTCCGGTAGCCATCGGGTTCTCACGGAGAACCTGGAACGGATAAACTCGGATCTTGAAGTGGTAGTTGCTCCTTCCGACGTTCTTCTGGAGGTACCTGTTAACCTGGATACGGATGGCCTCAAGGGCGTTCTGCCTTATCTGCATCGCCTGCTCAGCGTGAAGGCTGACCTCGTACTGGAACTCGGCGGAGAGGTTGCCCATGTCGAATATCGTTATCTTCGGTCCTGGGGCACCGCGTATGTATTCCCTCCTCGTGTAAGCGGGCTTGTCAACGTCCCTATCAATCTTCGCTGGTCTGAGTCCCATACTCTCACCTCCAAATGAGCGTAAGCTAAGCCTAAACTTAGGCGAGTTGAGTTCCTTATAAAAGTTTTGGAATGCCAACGTGGGATGATGGGTCTCGGCGCATGCTCTCCCGGTATATCCCCAGCGCCGGATAGTGAAGCCTCAGCTCGCGCTCGTCCCTGAAGACCTTGGGGAGCTGGATGACCCTCCCGGTTTTAGGCTCGACGATTTTCTGGCCTGAACTTCTTCTCGTACAGTTCCTCCACTTCCCTGTAGAGTTCCCAGAGGCTATCGTAATTATTAGGCTCTTCCCCGTGCTCAAGCCTGATTTTCTCGATGACCGGAGCATACTTCTCCAAGTACTCCCTGCTGATTTTCAAAACATCCTCAACGAACTCTTTGAGGGAAAGTTCGACGACCCCCTTGTGCTTGCCCTTGTATTCAGGACAGTCCGTGAATTTGAGAAAATCATTCTCATAGTAAATCCTTGTAAGGTCTCTTGTAGAGCAAAAGTAATACGTTCCAGCTGCCTCTGCAACAAGAGTAGTTTGGTACACAACAACTTCATTTCTCAATTCAAATCCATGTTCTTCCGCGTTTTTTCTGCCGTATTCTGTTAAGTCCCGAACGTGCGGGTGTTCTGGCTGTAGAAAGTAATAACAGGCAGTTAACAAACTCTCAAAAACCCGTAAACGTCCACGTTGGCTCCTTCAAATTCTCCTTCCCAGCAGGCTCCCAAGAGTAAGTGCTCATCTATCATAAAAATCAAAAAGAAAGGAGAGGGAGTGTTGATATATCTCTCAAGATCCACCTTAACAGTCAAGTGTTTTCCCTTCATTGTAACCCACATTCCCACCACCTCACTGCCAGCCACCCCTACCAGGAATATACGTCCCAACAGCCCAACCCTTCGTTGGGTACGCCGTCTTCAGCACGAATTCACCATTCTCGAACTTGAACTCAAACCACATTGCCTTCAAAAATTCTCAATTCTTTTTGGTGCAACTCTTTGATTTCTCGATATAATTTCCGGAGGACATCATGATTATATGGCTCCTCTCCCCGTTTCATCATGATTTGTTCTATTATACTTGCATAGTTTTTGAAATATTCCCCTGAAATCCTGAGCACATCTTCGACAAACTCCATAAGAGGCAATTCAACGGTGCCCTTTTGCTTCCCCTTGAATTCTGGACAGTCCGTTTCGTCAAGCAGTCTGTTGTAGTAATGCACCTTCACAGCATTCTTTGTTCTTTCGAGAAAAATGTAGACAGAGTCCGCTATGGATGTTGCGGAGTAAATTGGAGAGTCTTCTTCCATATGAAAGCCGTATTCCCTAACTGTATCCCTCTTCACACCCACAAGCTCCCCTGGTTTTGCCCTCATAAAGAATCTGATGCTGTCAAGCAAGTCCTGCACAATCCCGTAAGGGTCCCCAGGTGCCCCAGTCAGCTTTCCAGAACTCCATTTTTCCCAGCACATACCTACAACAACGTGACCATCCAGTAACATAACAACAGGAAACGGATACGCTCCTCCGTAAAATTTCCTTAAATCCGCTTCTACATGAAAGTGTTTGCTCGATAACTTAAGCGTGTCCATGCTATCACCCCCTCACTTACTCAATAGAAAAAATGAAATTGAAATGGGATTATCCGGCCACTATCCATTCACCACTCCATTCCCTGTATTCGAGAACTTTGTTACCTCTCGTGGGATACGCCGTTTTAAGGTAGTAGTTGGAGGAGCCCTTCTTCTTCAGGAACACTAATTCGACCTCATCGATTCCTTCCACATTTATGCCGAGCTTTTTAAGGTCGACTGTCAGTACAACCTTGCCACCACCATTGAACTTTCTCGCATAGTCAGGGTCTTTAAGCGCCCTCTTCACCACCTCATCAAGGAACTCCCTGAGCTCACGCTCATCCCTGAAGACCCTCGGCAATTGCTTCGCCTGACCGTTCACGACAATCTTCTGACCCAACGGCCAGAAGATTTATTAATGCTTAAAATCCAGCTCTGTTTTAATTTCGTGTATGAGGTTCTCTAAGTATCGCCTAAGCCGAGAAATTTCCTCTACAAACCCGTCATATTGCATGGCTTTAATCTCCATTTCTATTGGGAAGCATTTTTCAAGATACTCCTCGCTTATTTTGAGAATATCAGCGACAAAGGCCTCAAACGGTAACTCAATGGTGCCCTGAAGAGGGTTCTTTGAGGAAATGTACCTGGGAGCCTCATTTATGAAATGAAAACGCAACAATTCCCCTTTTCTTTCGAGATAATACGTGTTAAAATCAAGGTCAAGTATTGGCCCGCAGACATAACTATCAGGCAATAAATCAAAACCGTCATTCTCAGCGTTTTTCCTTTTGTTAAAACAACTTTCAGGGTACTTTAGGAGATCTCTCGTACAGAGAAGTAGATCCTGAAAGAGGGCATATAAGTCACCAAGCCATCCCTCATTGTGGTACCCACCCACTTCATGCCCAGCCACCAAAAAAAGAATGGGAAAACGACCAGGAAATGGATCTGGCTCAAAGGATTCCAAATCTATTTCAACCTCAATGAATTCTCCACGAAGTCTGCACCTCATTGAAGTCACCCCATACGTATCCATTTACCAGATTGTTTTTCTCTGTCCCACACGTACCCTAAAACTTTCCTGCCTTTTGAGGGATACGCTGTAATGATCTCGTAGGCACCCTTAGTAGCTTGGTTGTATGAGAACTGAAACTCCACCACATCTATTCCATCTATGTGCATGCCGAGTTCATTAAGGTTAACCCTTAGCTTCACAAAGCTCTGTCCCCTAAATTCTGTGTAGTACGTCTCCTTCTGAAGTGCCCTCTCCAGTACTTCATCAAGGAACTCTCTGAGCTCTTTCTCGTTCCTGAAAGCCTTAAAGAGCTGATATAGCTCCAGTAAGTCTCAGATATTTCCTTAGGGTATATTTGTAGTTACTCCACAATTCATTGCACGCATATTCTTCCGGTTTTTGACCGTGACTGGCTCTGATTTTCTCCACAATGTCCATGTACCTTGTCAGGTATGCAAATACACATTTCAGCAAATCTTCAATGAATTCCTTGAGGGGAACCTCAATTGTCCCATTGGGCAACTCATCACAGTTCCTCAGCGAGTTATGGTAGTGAATCAACAGATTATCATTTTCACGCTCAAAAACTATAGTGCTACAACAACCAAAGGAAACTAAGTAGAGTGGATTCTTATTCCCAACTGAAAAGCCGAGTTTTTGAACATATTTTCTTAATTCGCCAGCGTATAAACCCCCTTCTGAGGAGTCCGGCTCCATAATCCATGAGACCGCATAAAGAAGTTCATTGAATACATACAAAGGCTCCATTGGTATTCCCATAACCTTCTTCTCCCCGTTAGTCTCTTGGCATGCCCCTACCAAAAGATAATTGTCAAGCCAGATTGCCACAGGAAAGGGATTAAACGTTTCGCCCACATTGAACTTATTTAGGCATATCTCAAAGTGCAGGTGGGTGGTTGTAATAGAGACTTTATCGTGAATGTCCCTCAGAGTTTCGTTATTCCATTTTCGCGAGATCCACTTATAAAATTCGAGTACCACCGAGGCCTCATTGAGATGGGAATGTAGCATATTTTCTTTTGATGCATGTTCAATCAAATGTTTCTTTGCTATCCTGAGCAATTCATTAACAAATTTGTCGAATTCGAATTCAATCGTACCTTTGGACACTCGTGAGTTTTGGAATTCGGCGTAGTAGTGGATCCTCAACCTCCTGCCCGAGCGTTCAAGGAACAGATTAATTCCGGCGGGTATTTTCGCGTGATATACTGAGCTTTCTTTTTGAATTTCAAATCCAAGCTCTCTGGCTAATTCTATAGACCCCACGGGTATTTCAACGCGCTCTGACAACATTAACCAAGAAGTTCCAGTAAGCAAAACGTCAATTATCCTTAGCAGATTTTCATACTGTTGCTTCTCAACTTTTGCTCCCTTTTTACTTAGGAGAAGAATGTTAGTATCACGCAACAAGAAGGAAAAAAAAGAAATAAAGTCCTCACTAAGGCCTGCTTTATCGTGTTTGGATATGTCGTTAATGCTCCCCTTCTTCATGAGTTAATCACCCCAGCCAAATCCATTCTCCTGTCGTGCTTCTATACTGCCAGACGGCCCACCCTTTTGTTGGGTACGCTGTTTTAGCAACGTATTTCCCGTTTTCAAGCCTGAGTTCTATGACTATCTCTTCAATGCCATCAACATTGATACCGTATTTTTTCAGGTCAATTTTTAGGGGCACGTTACTTTTCCAAGCTCCCCATTTGTTAATTAGTTGCTCCCGTATTAAGTCTTCATCATTGCTTACACGTTTTAGAACTTCATCAATGAACTCTCTCAGTTCTTTTGGACTGTCAAAGACCTTCGGCAACTTTTTCTTTTGACCATTGACTATTATTTCTTGACCCATCGGCCAGAAATTAGTGACCGGTTTATTAGACATGTCTTCCATAGACACTCCAAGTACGTGTCTTAGCCATGTGTGAATAAGACCACCATCTCTTTCAGAGCCTTTCTCAAAAACAACTTCTATGCTCTTAGTAGTGCTTCCAACTCTGACTGAAAATTTCGTTTTAATTTCCTTCTCTGCAAACTTCTCAATCCCTTCCTTCACGGCTTTTACCGTTGCCCCGTGCTTGACGGCCTCCTCAATTGCCTCCGTTGAAACTCCAGCACTGACGAGGTCGTCGAGGGCCTTCGCGGCGTCATCACCGTGCCTTACAATATCGTCGAAGATTCCAAAGAACTTCTTAACGACACGCTTTGCCCTATCTATAACCCGTGCCCTCTTGAGAACGCTGTAAATTTTCTCGGACACTCCAAACTTCTTGCCGAGCTTTGAGACAAGCCTTATCCCCTTATCACTCGCGCCAGGAATAGCAACTCCAACGATGAGGAGCGTACTCTGAACTTTACACTCCATAGACCCTATGCCGTAATTCTTGCACGCATTGTACGCATCATAAGCATCCTTTAGAGTAGTCCCCACAATAACTATAGTTCCTATAATCGCCGGAACGAACTGGGGCTTTATCTCTTCCCCATTGGTGGTGTCCCGCTTGGTTCCGTAGGCCTTGGGGAGAACTGGAAACTTGAAAGCCGGTTCAAGCTTTACCCACGAGCTCATGAAAACGCCGTTTCCCGAGGTAATGCGCAGCTTGACGTAAATCGGCTCTCTAACGTTGAAGAAGACCGCAACCTTCTTGCCCCAGGGCTTCAACCGGCCAAGGCTGACGCGCTCGGTGACGCTCCTGCCGTCTTTACTTATAAGGACAGTCCCATAGCCGGAGATGCAGTTTGGTGGGACGTCCCAGGTAATGACCGCGATGTTGCCGCTTTGCTCAACCCCGCTGAGGTGAATCGGATACGCTCCGACGCTCGTCTCGAGGATTTGGGTTCCCGACCAGGGGAAAGAAAGGGCAGAGGCCCCGGGCAGTGTCAACATGAGTAGGAACACCAGAACTCCAACCCACCGGCGGTTCAACGTTACCACCTCCGGAGGGTTTCAATTAGGCTGAATAATCCAGACTTAAAAAAGTTTCGTAAACACGAAGTTGAAAACAAAAAGTAAAACCCTCAGCTCTTCAGGCGGGCCCCTTCCAGGATTAACCCAATCGAAAACGGCAGGAACGCCAAAAGAGCCAGATTGAGGGTAAGAAGCGAGTGAATCTCGCCGAGGGAATACGCCACACCGAAGAGCATCCCCCCTATGAAGGTCGAGAGGTTCTGCACCGCGTTCACACCGCCTATCGCGAGCGAGGAGCGGTGGTAGCTCGCCAGCACCTTTCTGGAAATTGGCCGGAAGCTCTGGAAGGCAAAGAGTGCCAGGAAAATCCCGAAGAAAACCGTAGGGGCAGTCTTTATTGCGGCAAGGATGGGTGAAACTGCGGCCATCATGGAAGTCAGCTTCACCATCTTGGCCTCGCTCCTCACGTCCGCCGCCCATGAGACGAAGTAGCTCAGCAGGGAAGATAGGAAGCCCGTCCAGCCGAGGAGAACCGCAGTCCTTTCCTTGCTTATCCTCAGCGCCTCCGAGACGTAGACGTAGGTTATCTCGCCCGAGGTGAAGGCCACTATAACCGCCATCAGCGAGGCAATCGTTAGAACTCTTTTCGGGTTCAGGCTCGGCCTCTCACCGTCCGGCGTTTTCTTCCTCTTCGGTGTTATTTCGTCGTAGAGGAGGTAGTAGCTGAGGAGCATTATGAGGCCGGTCAGAACGAAGAACGCCGATGCAATCCACATCTGGCCGGCGAGGCCGAGCTTAACCGTGTAGGCGTAGACGTAGTTTCCAAGGAGGGATGCGATACTCCCAAAGAAGAAGTACACTGCCGTAACCCTCGCCCTTATCTCCCCCGGCGTCGCCACCGCAATGACGAACTGGGCCATCGGCCAGCTTATCCCGTTGAGGAAGCCGTTTAGGAGCTTTATTCCAACGACCTGAAGCCAGCTTGAGGTGAGCGGGTAGAGCTGAACAGCTACAGCGTTCCCCATCATTGCAATGGCGCCGAGGTAGACGAGCTTCTTTCCCCTCTCAAGGACTAAACCGCCGAGGACTGAGGAGAATGCCCTTGCAAGGACAAACGACATCGAGACGAGGGAGACCGCGAACATGCTCGCCTTGAGCACGTCCCTCGTGTAGAAAGCTATGGCAGGAGTCGCGAGGCGGAAAGCAATCGTGCCTGTAAAGGCGGATATTATGAGGAGTATGATTCCAATGAGCCTTCTGCGTTCCATTGAACCACCTTCTGAACGCTATGCGGTCTACTTAAAAGGCTTTGTTCCCCGAAAGTCTTTCAAAAATCGAACCAACATATGCATTTAGTTTCAAATTTTTTCGAGAATTTTCGAGCGAAGGATTTATTACCTTCCACATCAACCCGCTTCGAGGTGATTGGAATGGAGCTCCACTTTGACATGCAGTACGAGGACGCTTATAGGGAAGTCTACGAGATGGTGAAGCCGAAGTACAAGCTCTTCACCGCCGGCCCCGTCGCCTGCTTCCCGGAAGTCCTCGCGATAATGAGCGTCCAGATGTTCAGCCACCGCTCGGCCGAGGCAAAGGAGGTTCACGTTGACACCCTCAACAGACTCAAGGCCTTCCTTGAGGCCGACAAAGGCGAGATAATACTCTTTCCGAGCTCCGGAACCGGCTTCATGGAGGCAGCGGTTAGAAACGCCGTCCCGCACGGTGGAAAGGTTCTCGTGACCGTTATCGGGGCCTTCGGAAAGCGCTTTGCTGAAGTCGTCGAGGCCAACGGAAGGAAGGCCGTAATCCTTGAGAAGGAGCCCGGCTATGCCATAAAGCCTGAGGAGCTCGACGACGCCCTCAGGAAGAACCCCGACGTCCACGCCGTCACGATAACCTACAACGAGACCTCAACCGGTGTGCTTAACCCGCTCCCCGAGCTGGCCAAGGTCGTGCACGAGCACGACAAGCTCCTCTTCGTTGACGCCGTTTCAGCCATGGGCGGCGCTGACATCAAGTTCGACGAGTGGGGCATTGACCTCGTCTTTGCGAGCAGTCAGAAGGCCTTCGGCGTCCCGCCGGGACTGGCAGTCGCCGCTGTGAGCGAGCGCGTCTTCGAGATAGCCGAGAAGATGCCGGAGCGCGGCTGGTACTTCGACCTTCCGCTCTACAAGAAGTTCAATGCGAAGAAGAAGGGAACGCCCTCAACGCCTCCACTTCCGCAGATATTCGGTCTCAACGTCGTCCTGAGGATTATAGAAAAGATGGGCGGCAAAGAGGCCTGGCTCGACATGTACAGGAAGAGGAGCGAAATGATACGCGAGGGCGTCAGGGAGATGGGCCTTGGAATCCTTGCGGAGCCTGGCTACGAGAGCCCAACGATTACAGCCGTCGTCGTCCCCGAGGGAATGAAGGGCGTCGACGTCTACAACGCCATGCGCGAGCGCGGCTTCGAGCTTGCCAAGGGCTACGGAAGCGTCGCCGAGAAGACCTTCAGGATTGGAAACATGGGTTACATGACCTTCGACGACATCCGCGAGATGCTCGACAACCTCAGGGAAGTCATAGAAAAGCTTAAGGCCTGATTTCTCTTTCTTTTCAACTATGCGAAGGAGAACGGTTCTGGTAGTCCTGTGGCTCATCGGAAACGTCTTCGTCTTCTGGGCGATTGCCTTAACCGCGAGCGGTTACTCCCTGGAGGGTTACCTTCCCTGGGAGAGCTCCAAGGTTTTTACTTATTCTCCGGTTCTTCACTCCAAGCCCGGTGACGAGCCGACTGAAATCCTCTACATGGTCGGGCGGAACGGCGAGCTGTACTACTACATCGTCTGGCACGACGAGCATTTTGGCAATGCCCTCTTGGACAAGCTCTACCGCGTCATGAGGGGTTTAATCTACGGCACCACAGAGGACATAGAGGTCTTCGAGATAGACCCCGAAAACGGCTCCTTCTACTTCCAGACCTACGACCACTCGCCCGTTCACGGAAAAATATTTCCGGACGGCTCGTGCCTGTGGCTCGAACGCGGGCTGACTGTTCCCAACTGCACCGTCAACGGAACCCATGTGAAGCTCTACGTGGTCACGTGGAACCACATGCTCTCACTCCTCCCAGAGAACGGCACGGTTCGGGTTTCGCCAGAGATGAGGCACATGACCCCCGAGGACTACGTGGCCCTCGGTATGGTGAAGAGGACGAAGTACAGCATCGCGGGCATAACCTTCGGCTCGCTAACGGCTTCCCTCGTCGTTACGGTTCTCCTGAATCTCATACTCTTCGCCCTCTGGAAGAGAAAGCTTCTCCTGAGGGGAGGAAGAAGAAACGTGAGAAACCGATGGTAGCTAAACTATCGGTTCGAGCTCCCCGTTCTTAATCCTGTAAATCCTGTTTATCTTCTTCATTCCGGTTCTCCAGTCCCTGCTCAGCTCGACGAGGATATCAAAGCGGTCGAAGGTCTTCTCGTCTATTCCAAGCCAGTGCATGACTTCAGCCTTCAGGTCATTGGTCATCACAAGGGAAGTGATGATAAAGGCGTAGTCGTCTATCAACCTGTCCAGAATTCTCGGGACGCTGACCGTGTGGAGGGTGTCTATCACCACGTAGTCCGGGTGGAGCCTTCTGAGCTCCTTGATAACCTCGTTGGTTCTCTCCTCCGTCGAGCGCTGGTCAAAGGCCGTATCAATGACCTCGATGTTAGGCTTGAAGGGCTTGAACTCGCCGTAGGCAGTTACGACCGCTATCCTCCAGTCGTCGGGGACGTAGTGGAGCAGTGCCTCGACCAGCTTCGTCTTTCCGCTCCTGCTCGTTCCGACTACGAGGATGTCCTTCTTTCCGAGAATCTTTTCCTTCAGGAGCTCCATCTGCTCGGGCCTTGCCGAGCCGTACCGTATCAAGTCCTCGGGCTTAAAGATGTAGACGCCCATTCGGTTCACCATTAGGTAGTTCTCGCCGGGGGTTATAACGGTATCTTTTGCTGGGTCTCAAAGTCGTTTAAGTCCCAGGCAAACCAACCCTCCTTTTTCAGCTCCTCTTTCCCTTCCAGACTCTTAGCTATAAACCCGTAGTTTTTCTCCCAGCCTTCAAGCCCCACCAACTCTGCTTTCCGCTCCAAGTCCTTCAAAACTCTCTGCGCTTCCCGCTCGCTTAAGTCCTTCCACTTCACCTCGACGAAGAGCGCCTTCTTCTCCCTCTCGTTCAAAGCGACTAAATCAATCTCCTCACCCCTGCGCCACCACCTGCCGATTTTCGTGAACTTAAACGGCAACTGTCCAACCTGGTTCAGCTCGATGAGGAACTGCTTGGCAATATTCTCAAAGACCCACCCGAGGTAGCGGTTGAAGTTCCTTTCAAAGTGCTCCAGCGCCTCATCCGGCATTCCAATCTCTATCCCTTCCCTGAACGGATAAACGAACGTGTAGTAGAAGGCGAAGTAGTTGTCCCGTATGAAATACCGCGAGTTTCTTGCCCGTTTTTTCGGCTTTTCCGTAACGGAGGCTTCCCTGCCGACTATTCCTAGGTTTATGAGTATGCTGAGGTAGCGTGTCAGCTTTGACCCGTCGAGTCCTGTAATGTTCCTCAGCTCGTTGAACGAGCGGTGGCCGTAGCTTATGGCCTCAAGAATCGTGTTGTAGGTGCTTAAATCGCGGAGCTCGTAGCGGAGCAGGTATTCTGCTTCGTCATAGAGGACGCCCCTTCCGAAGAACTCCTCCCGCGCGTTCTCCTCGGGCGAGAGTGACGGGTCGAGGCGGAGCAGGTACTCCGGGATTCCATCCACCATGCCGTAGACCTTGACGAGGTCTTCGAGGCTGTAATTCGGAAAAAACTCGCCGATGTGACGGAACTTCAGGGGTTCGACCCTGAGCGAGAGGGTTCTCCTCCCATAGATTGGACTGCCGTAGGAAACGAGCTCTTCCATCATCGAGACGCTCGAACCGCAGAGGACGATGCTCCCGCTTCCCCGGAAGTCAAGGTGCTCCTGAAGGACGCCGAGGATTCTGGGGTGATTTTTGGCCAAAATCTGGAATTCGTCAAAGATGACCACGACGTCTTCAGGCAGTCTCTCGAAGAATTCATCGAACGAGTGTACTGGATGCCTCAGCAGTGATTCATCACTTGTGAGCGAGAAGAGCTTCGCGTTGAGCGTTCTCAGGGTCTCGCTAACTTCTTCCTCCTTGCAGAGGTGGTAGAGGGTTCTGAACCCCCTGGAAGCCTCAACGAGGAGTCTCGTCTTCCCAACCCTTCTCCTACCGTAGACGATAATCAGTGCGCCCTTTTTGAAGGCCCTCCTCAGGGTCGTTAATTCTTCCTTCCTGTCAACGAACTTTTGCGTAATCATGATTATATAATCGCTATTATACCACTTAAAGGTTTTCGCTCCACGCGCTGTTTTCCATGTCCTACTTTTTTCAGGATGTTAAAATTCTCTAAAAATTTGGTCCAATTTTCAAAGAATCTCAAAAATTCATGTTAAAATTTGACTTCCGTTCAAAATTTTCTGCACAAATGCAATAAACCCGAAGGCACTCTGACGAAAATTGGGTGATTGATATGAACGCTCTCCAAATCGTAAGCAGGAAAATTGACCCGATTGCAGAGGTTCAGACGAGGGCCATAACTTATCTCACAGGCGAGCTGTCGAGGAAAGGCTTCCGCTGGTTGCTACCGGTGATGCTCAGCTCGATAACCGACCCGCTCTGGCCCGAGCCTTCCTCCGAGGAGGCCCTGAGACCGCCGGAGGTCGAGGTCTACGGGGAAAAGCTCAGGCTGATGCATAGCATGATACTCCACAAGCAGATGGCCGTCGCGATGGGGATAGATAAGCTCTTCGTCCTCTCGCCCAACATACGGCTCGAGGGCAGGGAATCAGACGACGGAAGGCACGCCTACGAGTTCACCCAGCTCGACTTCGAAATTGCCCGCGCGAGCATGGACGACGTTATGAGTCTGATAGAGGAGCTCATCGTCGGCCTCTTCCGCGAGCTCAGACCTGTCGTCTGGGAGTCCTTCGAGAGGGAGCTTCCAAAGCCGAGGAGGCCATTCAAACGCTTCACCCTTGAGGAAATCCGCGAGGAGTTCGGGAGCGAGGAGGAGGCGAGCAGAGAAATGGGAGAGCCCTTCTGGATAACTGGAATCCCGAGGGAGTTCTACGACAGGGAAGTTGACGGAATCTGGAGAAACTGCGACCTCTATTTGCCTGAAGGTTACGGCGAGGTCTCGAGCGGTGGCGAGCGGGAGTGGGAGTACGAGAAGATACTGGCGAAAATACGCGCCTCTGGCCTGAGCGAAGAGGCCTTCAGACCGTACCTTGAGGTAGCCAAGGCCGGTCTCCTTAGGCCCAGCGCTGGCGCGGGAATCGGCGTCGAAAGGCTAATCCGCTACATCGTCGGAGCGAAGCACATAGCCGAAGTCCAGCCCTTCCCAAGGATTCCGGGTGTTCCTGCGGTTATTTAACCTCCGTTATTTCTTTAACGGCACCTATTAGTTCTGTGGCAGTTTTTTTGTCCTCCCTGCTGTTGTGCAGTCTTGTGCGGGTTCTTGGTAGAAATCGGTAGAAAAGGTTTTATTCTCCTCATTACAGCCCTGAATAGGGGGTTGTGATGAAAGCAGAAGTTTCAGAACTCCTTGAGTTAGTAAAGCATGGAGAAATGGTAATAGTTGAACACGAGACGTCTTACGTTTCGGAGTTTTTACTCAAGCTCCTTGCGGACTACACACGGGAAAGCGGGGTTCCCTTCGTGATTGAGGATTATTTTGATAGTCTTTACACATTGCTTGTTCACAGTGATATCCTCGGTCTTGATGTTGATATCGGCCACTCTTACGTCCTGAAGGTTGGGGGCAGACATAAGGTGGGGGGCACCGTCAGGCAGGTGGAGTTCCACCCGGACCCGAGGGTTTTCCTCAGAAACTACGATGGGGCGTCTCCCCAGTTGGGGGGGATAGATGGCCCGGCTTTGCACCTGGTTCTTGGTTTTGAAAACGTCCTTTACTTCGTGCGGGACGTCCGGGACTTCTACCGTCTGCTCCTCGGTATCCAGCGCTACGTGGGCAATAACCAGAGAAAGACATTGTATCTTCTTCCATCAGGGTTCTTCGCAAACCTGCCCCGCTACATTCTCCCCGAGCTACGGAGGATAGCCACTGGACTCTGGGCCGCTGAAACTCTCCCCATGGGTCTTTCCGTGTCGATTCGGAAGAGCTCTGACCTGACTTTAACTGGCATGAAGTTTGAGGTAGAGCTTGGGGGTGACCTCAGTGAAAGACGCTAAACTTGCCGTTGCAACGGCAAAGGACATCGAGAGGATCCTCGACGAAGTCAGGTTCGGGGGCTTCACGCTGGTCAAGAACTACTCAATGGTGGGTGCTGAGCTCATGCTCTACGCTCTCCTCAACTACACCTACGGGCACAGTTTGCCGGTCATTGTGGAGGACATATTCGATGCTTTTGTCGGCTACGTGAGGCACTTTGATGTCATGGGGCTTGCCCCTCCGATGGACCACGTTGGGGTTCTGAAGGTTGGCGGTATTGATGAGGTTGGGAACGTCTTTGGTAAGCTCCAGTTTGAGGCAGACCCCTTGCTTTATATCAAGAAAAAGGAGAGGGCAGTAAAAGAGGCGATAGGGGACGACCCCCACGTGTACATTATCACGGGATTTGAGAGACTTCTTGGGTTCCAGCGTGATATCAAGAGCGTCTATGCCATTGCCAGCCACATGCGCGAGGAGCTGGGGAACGAGAAGAGGCTGGTAATCAGCATAGTCGAGGGGCACGTTATTGAGGGCTTTCCCATGAACCCGCTTCCCCTGCTTGAAGGTGTTGCCACTTCGGTCATCGAACTCCACGACCGTGAAGACTTAGTCTGTCTTGACCTCAAAAAGTCCGTATTTAACATCCTCGGGGGGACGAACAAACTATTTATAAGGCCCGCAGACGTTGTTGGCTGGTGCTGACCTCCTCCCCGCCGTGAACGGCGAGGCTTTCAAAAGAAAAAAGTAAAGTCTTCTCGAGTTTTCTGTGTTGTCATATCAATGCTTTCTTTTTCAAGTGGCCTTCAAAAAGATTCCCGGGCCTTCTTCCGGCGTTGTTGGGTTTTGAGGAGAAAAGGAAAATCAAAAGCGCTACAAAAAGACTTCCAGCGGCGAACGGCCCTCGCGCGCCTTCTCCACCTTCAGCTCCATTCCAAAGGCGTTGGTTACCGTCCCGCTCCTCTCGGCCCAGAGGCCGGTCGGGACTACCAGCACGTCCCCGTCGAGCTCCAGCTTTGTCCTCCCCACCACGACGTAGGCTTTGCTCTCCGGGATTCCAGTTACCCCTGCCTTTAGAAGTCCGACAGCATTGACGCCCTCGTGGAGGATTAGCGTTGGGACGTCGAGAGGTTCTCCCCCTTCGAGGATTGCAACCTCGTAGCCCTCCTCAACGATTTCCTTGCCCCTCAGGAGTATCTTGAGCAGCGGGAACTTCTTCGGGTCTGCCTTCAGGAGGACGCGCTTTGCCTTCCTGATGTCCTCAAGTGTGGCAGTGGAGATGCCGCCGCTCACAGTCGAGCCTATTGGAATGCCCTTCTCCTCTGCAAAGGCCTTGAGCCGGGCGATTTCCTCGTTCGTCAGCTCTGGTGTCAGGATTAGGGCATAGTCGCCCTTCTCAATGAATTGCTTCGCCTCCTCCCAGCTCACCGGCTCGCCGTTGAGGAGCGGGCCGGCAAGGTCTTCGGCCCATGGCCTGGCGAAGCGGCAGTAGTCGCAGAGGTGGCCGTTCCATGAGTTCTCCACCCTCGAAGCCCTCACGAGCATGCCGTCGTAGACCTCTATCCCCATTTCACATGCGAAGGAACAACCGTTGCAGACCGTCTTTACGGTTTTTGTCTTCCACGGGCCGGGCTTGACGAAGGGGAGCTTCTCAGTTATCGCCCCGACAGGACAGAGGTCTATCATCTCGCCGATGAACTTACCCTCCACCTCCCCAAGGCCGTCTCCAGGCGGCGGAGAGACCCTAGTCTTGAACCCGCGGTAGAGGTAGTCGAGGACTCCCTCTCCGGCTATCTCGTGGGTGAAGCGGACGCACTGGCCGCAGAGGACGCACTTGTTGTTGTCGAGCGTTACCCACGGGTGGCTCTCGTCTATCTCGAACTTGTTCCCCTCGCCCTCGAAGGCGTCCTGCCTGGCGTTGTAGAGCGTGGCGTACTCCCTCAGCTTGCAGCGGAAGACCTCCATACAGCCGCAGCTCATACAGCGCTTCGCTTCTTCAAGGACCTGCTCCTCGGTTAGGGCCGGCTCGACCTCCTCGAAGGTTCTCTTCCTCTTTTCCGGATCGAGGAGCTTCACCTTCGCCCTCGGCTTTCTTTCGACATGCTCATAGTCCTTCTCGGTGACCCTCTTCCAGTGGTTGTAGGGTCTAAGGTCAAAGAGAACGTTATAGAGGTCGTCGTCGCTTAGGACTTCCTCTATGTGCTTCTCGGGCTCGGTGAGAACGGCTTTGGCCTTCTCAAGCTTGCCTTTAAGATACAAGTCTATCATTATCGCGGCCCTTCTTCCGGTGGCTATGCTCTCGATAACCGTTGACGGCCCGAGGACGAGGTCGCCGCCGGCGAAGACACCGGGAACGCTCGTCTGGAGCGTCACCTCATCAACGAGGGCCTTTCCGCGCCTCGCCTCAATGCCGAGGCTCTTCAGGAACTCCTCGTCGCAGTACTGGCCTATCGCCAGGATAACGTTGTCGGCCTTGACCCTGAACTCTGAGCCCTCTATTGGTATCGGCCTCCTCCTTCCGCTTGAATCTGGCTCGCCGAGGCGCATCTTGACTAGCTCTACCTCCTCGACCTTCCCGTCTCCGATAATCTTCACCGGATTGGTCAGGAACATGAACTCGACGCCCTCTTCCATGGCCTCCTCGACTTCCCTCTCGTTGGCGGGCATCTCTGCCTTCGAACGGCGGTAGACGACTGTGACCTTTGCACCGAGCCTCAGAGCCGTCCTCGCAACGTCCATGGCCGTGTTTCCGCCGCCGACGACTATGACGCGCTCCCCGAGCTCGACCTTTTCGCCCATGTTAACCTTCCTGAGGAACTCTATTCCGTGCATGACACCTTCAAGCTCCTCGCCCGGAATCCCCATTTTCCTGCTTCTCCAGGCCCCGACGCCGAGGAAGACGGCATCGTACCTCTCGCGGAGCTCCTCAAGGCTTACGTCCCTTCCGAGGGCGGTGTTGGTCTTCACCTCTATGCCTGTGTTTATCACTGTCGCAATGTCCCTGTCTAAGACGTCCTTCGGGAGCCTGTAGGGCGGAATGCCGTAGCGCATCATTCCTCCAAGTTCCGGCATCGCCTCGATTATCGTGACCTCGTGGCCCTTAAGGCGGAGGTAGTAGGCGCACGCTAATCCAGCGGGCCCTCCTCCGACGACGGCAATCCTCTTTCCGGTTGAGGGTGGAATCTCAGGCATCCACGGGCCGTGCTCGAGGTCGTAGTCAGCGGCAAAACGCTTGAGCTGCCTTATCGCCAGCGGTTCATCAACGAGGTTCCTCCGGCAGGCGTCCTCACAGAAGGCCGGGCAGACCCTTCCGAGAACAGCCGGCAGGATGTACTTCTCCTTCATCAGCTTGACCGCCTCGTGGTACTTGCCCATCGCTATGAGTGCGAGGTATCCCTGAACGTCGCTGTGGGCCGGACAGGCATCCTGACAGGGACCGATACAGTCGCCGTAGTGGTTGGATAAGATGAGTTCAAGCGCCGTCTTCCTCATCGAAACGACTTCATCGGTGAGTGTCTCTACCTCAAGCCCCTCCACTGGCTTGAGGGTGCACGAGGTGGTAACCCCTCTCTTAGTGGAGATGAGGCAGAGCCTGCAGGAGCCGTAAGGGTCAAGCTCTTCATTGTAGCAGAAGCCGGGCACGTGGCCCATCTCGCGGAGGAGCTCTATGAGCGGCCTCCCTTCAGGGGCCTCGACTTCCTTTCCGTTGACCTTGATTTTGACCATCTCACTCACCCCCTGCATCGACTATCTCTATGGCGTTGAACCGGCAAACCTCGTAGCACGTCCCGCACTTGATGCACTCCTCCTGGTTGATAACGTGGGGCTTGAGCTTCTCGCCTTTGATAGCTTTCACCGGGCAGAATATGGCACATGCAGTACAGCCGGTGCACCTGTCTGCGATGATGACGTACTTGATGAGCGGCTTACAGACCTTGGCCGGGCACTTCCCTTCGATGTGCGCCAGGTATTCGTCCCTGAAGTAGCGGAGCGTCGTGAGGACGGGGTTTGGAGCAGTCTGCCCGAGACCGCAGAGAGAGCCGGCTTTGACCTGATAGGCGAGCCGTTCGAGCTTCTCAAGATCTTCTTCAGTTGCCTCGCCCCTCGTGAACTTGTCAAGGATTTCCCACATCCTCTTGGTGCCAAGGCGGCAGAAGGTGCACTTTCCGCAGGATTCCTTCACAGTGAAGTCGAGGAAGAACTTGGCAACGTCCACCATACAGGTGTCCTCGTCCATGACGACCATTCCACCGCTCCCCATTATCGCACCTGTCGCCGTAACGCTCTCGTAGTCAACGGGCGTGTCGAAGAGATATTCGGGAATGCAGCCTCCGGAGGGGCCGCCGAGCTGGACGGCCTTAATCTTCTTACCCGTCTTCGTCCCACCGCCTATTTCGTAGAGTATCTCCCTCAGCGTCATTCCCATCGGAACTTCGACGTTTCCGCCGTGCTTTATCTTGCCCGACAGGGCAAAGACCTTCGTTCCCTTGCTCTTCTCGGTTCCTATCGAGGCGTAGGCCTCCCAGCCGTGCTTGATTATCCACGGCACGTTCGCCCACGTTTCCACGTTGTTGATGTTGGTGGGCTTGCCCCAGAGGCCCTTCTGGGCCGGATAGGGCGGCCTCGGCCTCGGCATCCCGCGCTTGCCCTCTATGGAAGCTATCAAAGCTGTTTCCTCACCGCAGACGAACGCTCCAGCACCTTCCTTAATGACGATGTCGAAAGAGAAGCCAGAACCAAGGATGTTCTCACCGAGGAAACCCCTCTCGCGCGCCTGCTTCAGCGCTATCTTCAGCCTCCTTATGGCCAGCGGGTACTCGGCACGGACGTAGATGAAGCCCTTCGTCGCTCCAATCGCGTATGCACCGATTATCATACCCTCAATGACGCGGTGCGGGTCGCCCTCAAGGACGTTCCTGTCCATGAAGGCTCCGGGGTCGCCTTCGTCGGCGTTGCAGATGACGTACTTCTCGTCTCCTGGAGCTTCCCTCGTGAACTTCCACTTCAGCCCGGTCGGGAACCCTGCACCGCCCCTTCCCCTGAGGCCGGACTTCGTAATGATGTCTATAATCTCCTCCGGCTTCATCTTGAGGGCCTTTTTGAGGGCTTCATAGCCTCCAACAGCGATGTACTCGTCTATGTTCTCGGGGTCGATGTAGCCGGAGTTTTCGAGCACTATCTTTTTCTGTTTGGCGAAGTAGCCGTCAACGTCCCACGTCTTCCTCTCGCCGTTCTCCCACCAGTCGCGCTTGACAATCCACTCTTCTATGGGCTTTCCGTTGATAACGTGCTCCTCTATGATCCTGGGGACCTTCTTGGGGTCAACGTGGCCGTAGGTGATTATCTCCTCATCGGTGATGATGTCCACGAGGGGCTCGCGGTAGCACATGCCAACGCAGCCTACTATCTTGAGCTTGATGTCGAGGTTTCGCTTCTCAAGCTCGGCCTTTATGGCAGCGTAGGTTTCCCTCGCGCCCGCCGCTATTCCGCAGGAGTTCATGCCGACTGCAATGGCCTTAATTTCAGACATCGAGCTTCCCCTCCCTGAGCTTTCTCATCAGCTTCCTGACCTTCTCGGGCGTGAGCTTGCCGAAGACCTTGTCGTTTATCATTATGACCGGCGCTAAACTGCAGCATCCGAGACAGGCGACGCGCTCCAGCGTTACGAGACCGTCCTCCGTCGTTTGCCCTTCCTCAATCCCAAGCTCCTCGGTTATGGCCTGGGATATGTTCACGGCGCCGTTTACGTGGCAGGCCGTCCCGTGACAGATTTTGACGACGTACTTCCCGAGGGGCTCGAAGCGGAACTGGGCGTAGAAGGTGGCGACGCCGTACACCCTGCTGAGCGGGACACCGAGGTAGTTCGCAATCTCCTCAAGGGCCTTCCTGGGAAGGTAGCCGAACTTTTCCTGCGTTCGCTGGAGAAGAGGAATGAGGGAGCTCGGTTCCGGGGGATATGAGTGGATGTAGCTAAGGTCATCACCCATCTGCATCACCACGGAGCTTTAGTCGGAAAAAACTTCGACTTCAATGTTTATAAGGGTGCATCAAAGTACAAGTTTGTAACAAATGGTTGGCAACCATCTGTTTAGAAGCTTCGCCTTTCACGGCGGAGAGGAGGTCAGGGACGAAGGCTTGAGACACCTCAAGAAGTTCGAGGAGAAGCGCGCGAAAGCCTTCCAGAAGGAGCTCCCGCAGGAAGGCCCCGCCGACATGCTCGATTTAGCGTACAACAGCCAGGTGTGAAAGAAGTACGCCGAGGTATGCCTGCCCGCGACAACGGCAACATGGTCTGTCCGACGTGCCGCTGCTACGAGGTCTGCGACCGCTGGTTGACGCGTACAGCTCCGCCAGGGGGAGGTGCTACGACTCGTGCTTTATGGTCGGTTCACTGGCAAGACTACTCCTCAAGTCGGAGATGCTCACCCCTGAAGCAAAAGGCTATTCGAGGAGCACAGGGAGAAGCTTGCCACTGGATACGTCAGCTACAACAACCTGGCCCCGGCGATAGAGCTGGTCTATGCCCTTGAGCGGGCTAGGAGATAGCGAAGACTCTCCTGGATAGAGGCATCGAAGGGGAGAACGTCCCCGTTGAACCCAGGGAAGGCGAGGGTATCGGCTACGTTGAGGCACCGAGTGGAGTCCTCATACACCACTACCGCACCGACTCGGACGGCAAAATAGCGTACTCAAACATCATAACGCCCACCGCCCTAAACCACGCGATGATGGAGGCCAGCCTGCTGGAGGAGGCGAGGAAGCTCTACGGAGAAGTCGATGAGCGGGCCATGATGCATCGCCTTGAGGAGACTATAAGAGCCTTTGACCCGTGCATCTCCTGTTCTGTGCACCTGGTACGGCTTTGATGGGGGATATTTTGCAAATTTTTTATTTTGCAAATTTTTACAAATTCTTGGAAAACATTTATATCCGCTCACGACAACTCTATAGCAAGGTGAGAGGTATGGAATGGAAAAAGGTGGCCGAGATAGTTGATGCCATCTTTCCAGGGGAGACTGTTCTCGTGAAATATTCGACTTCATATATCCCAGAGTTTCTCCTGAGGTTCTTTGTAGAGCACACTTCAGAGCGGAACATATCCTTGGTTATAGATGATGACTTTGATGCCCTTTACAAGATACTCACCCATGCGGAGTGCATTGGCCTAACGATAGACCTGAACAGGGACAATGTTTATGTCCTCAAAACCGGTGGAAAATTCAAGGTCGGAAACGTTGTGGCAAACGTCCCCTTCAACACGGACTCTAGGGTATACCTAGCCAATTATGCTGCAGCAAGCTCTAAAGTCTTTCAGGAGATACCTTCGACATCAATAAACCTGGTTCTCGGCCTGGAAGACCTGTTTCTATCCATGGAAAGTCCCCTCGATGTGTATCAGATGGTGCTCCGCGTGCAAAAGTTCCTAGGAAACGAGAAAAGGAAAGCTTTCTACATAGTAAATGAGGAAGTCATGGAGAGCCTTCCTGTGAAAATTCTAGGAGAGCTCGAAAGGATTGCTACCACAGTCATAAGACTCATCCCGTACCACACAGGTGCCCGCGTCCAGGTTCTGAAGAGTATAAACCCGCACTTAATGGGGGTGGAAGCTGGGATAGACATAAGGGGGTGGGACTGATGAACTCTCTAGAGCGGCGAGTTATGATAACAAAGGAGAACATTGACATCATATTTGATTACTTACTGTCCGGAGACGTTGAAGTAATAGAAAACAGTGCCATTCTCGGAGTAGAATTTGCCCTTCACATGTTCATGGAGTACTCCAAGCGTCGGGGCGTTCCCTTGATAGTGGAAGATATCTTCGATACCCTACCTGTGTATCTCACTCACTTGAGATTCTTGGGAGTTAACTTTGAAGACCTGGACATGAAAGTCATAAAAGTTGGTGGAAGCCAAGATGCCGGCAACGTGGTCGCGAGGGTTCGTTTTGAAACAGACCCATTGATTTATCAGAGGAAAATCGACCAAAAGTTGCAAAAGATAATCCCAGACGGGAAATACATACACCTCGTGCTCGGCCTGGAAAGGCTTCTCTCCATCCAAAACAACCCCCACATGATCCGCGCTGTCTTGTCTTCGATACGGCAGAAATTAGGTGAGAAAGACGGAATGAGCGTTTATATCCTGGAAAAGCCTTTGGCCAAAAACCCACTCTTTAATCCACTTCCTATGCTGGAGGACCTCGCTACCTCTGTCATAGAGCTGGTGGATGAGGGAGCTGGGATTATCGGAGTCTATCTAAAGAAGTCCCGTCTGGCTCTGCTGATGAACACCCAGCGTCTCCTAATCTCCCCTCGGGATGTCGTTGGGTGGTGGGAGTGAGCTTCCTGAAAAAGTTCTTTGGGAGGCAGGGGAAGGCGGAGGAAATCAAAATAGTATCCAGAAACCCTGTCGGAAAGTTTAGGGTCGAGCAAAGCCTCAACGTTCTCGGAAAGGAGATGCTGATTGGAGAGGTTGAGGGCATAATGTACCCCGGATACAAGGTCAAGGGGGAAAGCGTTGCCATAATCCGAGAAATCCAGAGGGACAGGAAAAAAGTCGACTTCGCTGTTGACGGTGATAGAGTCGCGCTTGTTCTTGAGGGGAAGACAAACGCTAAAAAAGGAGACGTCCTTGAGGTCTACCAGTCGTGAGGTGGTGGTATGATAATCTGGGACAACCACTTCCACGTTGACCCCTTCAAAGGCCTCTTCCTCGAGGCGGTTAAGCAGTTTCACAGGGCTGGAGGGACGCACCTCGTCGTGGTCTACAAGACGGCCCACGACTACGGCTTCCCGGGACTAAATGCGGAGGACTTCATGAAGGCGATGGACTTCCACATCGAACTGGTTGAGAAAATAAACAAGGAGACGCCCGTTAGGGCCTACGCCGTCGTCGGTGTGCATCCGGCGGAGTTCGTTTACCTCGCGGAGCAGAAGGGCCTTGAATACGCCAGAAACGAAGTCATGAAAGCCCTCGAATACGCCCAGAGGCTCTGCCTTGAGGGAAAGGCCATAGCCATAGGCGAGATAGGCAGACCGCACTACGAAGTTCCGCCGGAAATCTGGGATGCGAGCATCGAGCTGATGAAGTACGGGATGAGCTTAGCGAAGGAAGCCGACTGCGCGGTTCAGCTCCACACGGAGAGCTTCGACGAGGCCAAGTTCAGGGAGCTCGGCGAGTACGTGAGGGAAGTTGGAATAAAGCCCCACCGCGTCGTCAAACACTTCTCCCCACCCCTCGTGAAGGTCGCCGAGGAGGTGGGAGTCTTCCCAAGCATCATAGCGAGCAGGAAGAACATCCAGGAAGCCATAAAGCAGGGCAACCGCTTCATGATGGAGACGGACTACATAGACGACAAACGGAGGCCGGGAGCGGTTCTCGGGCCGAAGACCGTGCCAAAGAGGACGAAGGCCTTCCTTCAGAACGGCATATTCACCGAGGAGGACGTTTACAAGATACACGTGGAGAACCCGAGGAAGGTCTATGGGGTAGAGGTGGAGGAGGACTAAATCTCCACCCCCCTCACTACCTTCACAACACCAGGCTCTCCGACTTCTCCCTCCACCTCGAAGGTTTTGCCCAAGAACTGCTCCACGACCCAGACGTTCGTGACGAGGTGGTTGGTTATCTCGGTAACACCGATTTCTCCGCCAGCAAAAGCTAAAAACGGTATCAGCTGGTCGCCTAAGAACTTGTCGGCGGCCTTTCTCAGCGTCAGTGCTTCAATTAGCTCATCAGCCGCTTCCCTGCCAACGGCCTCCGCAGGTTTTCCGCGCTTTCCGAGGGCGTCCCCGCCGAGCCTCAGCGAGTCCGTCTCGGCCCAAACTACGATACCGCTTCCTGGCCCGAGGGAGCGGGACACTTCTGTCTCTATCTCAGCCGGGGCGCTGTAGAGATCCTCCAGCCTCTCTTTGGCAGCCTTAGCCTGCCTCTCAGCAACGTGGGCAGGCAAGTTGGTGGCGTGGCTTATCCCGCCAAAGCGCTCTATTCTTCCCCACTCAAGCGCCACGAGGGGCTTCCTCTCCTCCCAGGGCTCGACCCTTCCAGTGACGAGGCCACCGCCCTTGGGGTAGTGCCCCCTGCGCTTTAGCTCGAGCTCGACCTTCAGACCCATCTTTTCGAGTGCAAAGAGGGTCACGTTCTTCAGGTAGTCCACCGGCGGGCTCCAGGGGACGTCTGTTCCACCAGTTATCTCAAAGCTCCCGCCCGTGAATGCCATCGCCGGAAGAAGGGCCTGAAGGGCGAGGGTTATGCTCCCGGCGGTCTTTACCGGCACGCGGACGTGCTTGGGCTCGGCCTTTCCGGGTATGAACTCAAGGGCCGTGGAGCCGACCTCCGCGCCCTTGACCTTCGCGTTGCTCAGCTCCTTTAGGGCTAGAATCCCGTGTAGATGCTGGGGCCTTAAACCCGGATTCGGCCTGTTGGCGCGGATTTTAATTATCTTGACAGGTTTTCCGGTGATCACCGAGAGGGCCACGCTCGTCCTCAGTATCTGACCACCGCCCTCGCCGTAGGAGCCGTCTATGACTATCATTCCTCTCACCGGAACTAAGTTCCCGGCACGGACTAAAAAGCTTCGCCCAAATGCTTTTACCCTCAAGTCCTAAGTTACAACGGTGAGAGTATGGACGAGCTTGAGTTCTGCGTGAAAAGCCTGAGCTATCCCCTCGGCATGCTCCTTGAAGGAATGGAGAGAGCACCTGGGAAATCCGTCCGGGTAACAAAGAACCGCATCACACTCCCCGACGTTCCCTTCGCCGCGCTTTGCTACCTGACGGGGATAGCACTCTACGACTCTCTCGACTTGGTGGACAAAAAGCGCCTCCAGAACGACTACGAGGCCCTTGAGCGGTTCCGGGCGAAGCTCCTGGGCTCAAAGCTAGGGGATAGGCTAAGGCCCTACCTGGAAAGTCCCGGACTTTACGTATCTCCCGGGGAGAGACTGGCGGTTGACTGGCTTGAGTTCGAGGCGAGGATGGAGGCAGTTGAGCCCTATCTCAAAAGGTTTCTGGAGCTGAAAGAGACCGTTGGGAGCAGGGATTCTTTGCTGAGAGAAGCGGGATTTCTCGGCGAACTCAGCCCCGACCGGGGACTCCTGCTAATCTACCTCGCCGAAGATGAGAACCTCAAGGCGCTGATAAACGCGGCGTTGGGAAAGCACAACCCCGAGTTCAGGGCTATGGCGCTCAGGCACTTCAGAGCTCTCCGAGGTTGAGGCGGACTGCCAAGGGCAGGGCGTCTTTTTCGTCCAGTCCTTTTTTCTCCATCAGGGCCTTAACGAGCCTTGCCAAGGCCTCGACGTTTCTGAGGCTGAGCTTTTCGGGGGGATACTTCCTAAAAAGAGATGGACTTACCTGGAACCCAACTCTTTCTGAGAGCTCCGCCGCGAACTCCTCCGGCGAGAGCGGGGGGAGTCGTAAGGTAACGGGGAAGTCGAAACCTAAATATTTTGAGGCGCGCTTCGTCTCAACGATTAGCTGGAAGTCTCGCTCTGGATTTTCCATGATACCGAGGAGCTCTGGGGGCTCCGGTTCCCTTAGGAGCTTTGCATTTGGGGGGAGGTACTCAGAAAGGTCAACGCCCCTCAGGTTTTCAACGAGGACATCTACACCGAGCGAGAGGACTTCGTTGAGTTCAATGGACGGCTCTTCATTCTCTTCAGCTTCTCCCCCTCTGACGACCAGCTTCTCGTAGAGGGACTCGCTCACGAGCGTGAGCTGGTAAACCGTTTCCCTGCCTTCAAGGTGGAGGACGCCGTTTGAGAGGAGCTTCAGCCCGAGCCGTGCGAGGGCCGAGCTGAGTGATAATTCTGTCCGGGTTGTTATGGCGCTTTTGCCCCTGACGCTCTCAGTTCCACTGCTCACGAGGCGGTAATCGGCAGGAAAGAGGCCCTGGGCGTTAAAAAACTTCTCAAGGGCCTCTTTCGCCGTCTCTTCGCTGACGGCGTACACCTTGACGAACTCAACGTTATCTGTGGAATCCACACCGATGAAGACGACCGCGTCCCGGCGTTCCCGCGGAAGGAGTATATCGTCCATGGCCCTTGCCTCATCAGAGGCTCATGGCTCCGAGAAGCTCCCCGGTCTCTATGTTGAAAATCTCGACGACCCTCTTCCTCGTGTCCAGCAGGGCGACGCTCTTGATGCCGGTTATGTAGCCGCAGACCTCGCCGGGGTTTACGACTATCGTCCTGCCCTCTTCCCTTATCTCGTACCTGTGGGTGTGGCCGACCACGACGACGTCGTAGAGCCTGCTGCGCGCCAGCGCGCGGACGATTCTCTCATCTGTTCCGTGGGTAACGGCAATCTTCATCCCGTCGGCCTCGATTTCGAGTATGTCATCGTATATGCCGAGGGCCTCGTATAGGCCTTTTCTCTCGCCGTCGTTGTTGCCGAAAACCCCCTTGAGCGGGGCCCTGAGCCTTCCCAACTCCCTTGCAACAAATGGTGCAACGTAGTCTCCGGCATGGACTACAAGCTCAACGTTCCTCTCGTTGAAGAAATCGACTGCCTTCCTTATAGCCGGGAGGTTGTCGTGTGTGTCACTCATTATACCAATCAGCATTACGCTCACCGTATCCAACTGTCCGTTCAAGTTTAAAGGGTTATCGAGACCAAAACCGTCCCCGCGTCCATTTGTATTCATGAATGCCTTCGAGTGGAAATAGAACTGGCACGGGTCCGCTCAACATCGTCCTAACGTGTTCCGACAAGGTTTATTAGCTTGAGACCGTTAGGTCGTTCAAGGTGGTGGCATGTTCACAGGCAGGGCGCTCATAGCGGTCAAGGTATTAAAGCCGTTTTCGGACTGGAATCAGGGCGACATAGTCCTGGTTGAGGACTGGAAGGCGAGAGAGCTGTGGGAAGCCGGTATCGTCGAGATTGTGGACGAGACCGACAAGATAATCGGTGAGATAGACAAGGCCATCGCCGGAGAGATGGAAAGCGAGCCCCTGACGGCCCTTCCTGCTGGACTCTATGAGAGGGCCGAGTTCTACCAGTATTACCTTGAGAACTACGTCCGCCTCAACCCTAGCGAGAGCGTTGAAACCATAAACGTCAAGCTCACGAAGCTCGCCAACCTCAAGAAGAAGCTGAGGGACTTGAAGATGATACGCTTTAACAAGATACTCAAAGCGGTCATGCTGAGGCCCAACAGCCTTGAGCTCCTCTCACGCCTATCACCTGAGGAGAGAATGCTCTACCTCCAGATGTCCAAAATAAGGAATGAATGGCTCGGTGATGCCTGATGGACAGGGAGGAGATGATTTCACGCTTTGCAAAGTTCCTTCGCGAGTACGTTGATGATGACGGCAATGAAGTCTACATTAACCGCCTCAAGGACTTGCTGACGGTCACACCGAGGCGCTCTCTGGCCATAGACTGGGCACACCTCAACTCCTTCGACCCCGAGCTGGCAGAGGAACTCCTCAACAACCCCGAGGAAGCGATAGCGAGCTGTGAAGATGCCATCCAGATTATCCTCCGCGAGCCCCCGCTCCTCGTCGAGAGGGATTTGAAGGTTCACGCGCGCTTTTACAACCTGCCCCACACGCTCCTCGTCAAGGAACTGGGGAGCGAGCACATAAACAGGCTGATTCAGGTCGAGGGAATCATCACGCGCGTCAGCGAGGTCAAGCCCTTCGTCCAGAGGGCAGTTTTCGTCTGTAAGGACTGCGGAAACGAGATGATTCGCCTCCAGAGGCCCTACGAGAACCTTGTTAAGCCAGCCAAGTGCGACGCCTGTGGCTCAAGAAATGTCGAGCTCGACGTCGAGAAGAGTCGGTTCATAAACTTCCAGAGCTTCCGCCTCCAGGACAGGCCCGAGAGCCTCAAGGGAGGTCAGATGCCGAGGTTTGTTGACGCAATACTCCTCGACGACCTCGTTGATACGGCCCTCCCAGGCGACCGCGTTCTTGTAACCGGAATCCTGCGCGTTATCCTCGAGCAGAAGGACAAGAGGCCGATTTTCAAGAAAGTCCTCGAGGTCAACCACATCGAACAGCTCAGCAAGGAGATAGAGGAGCTTGAGATTACCCCCGAGGACGAGCAGAAGATACGTGAGCTGGCCAAGAGGAAGGACATCGTGGACGCGATAGTGGATTCGATAGCCCCCGCGATCTGGGGCCACAAGACGGTCAAGAAGGGCATAGCCCTAGCTCTCTTCGGCGGCGTCCAGAGGGTTTTGCCAGATGGGACGAAGCTTCGCGGTGAGAGCCATGTTTTACTGGTTGGAGATCCTGGAGTGGCAAAGAGTCAGCTCCTCCGCTACGTGGCCAACTTGGCTCCGAGGGCGATTTATACGAGCGGTAAGAGCTCAAGCGCCGCCGGTCTGTGCGTTGCGCCCGGCTCTCTCGTGGTATCTGATTCAGGTATCCATCAGATAGGCCCGCTAACTGAAAGCTGGATGAAGGAACTTGGTTCGATTAGGTATTCAGAGGGAGCAGAGTACTCGCCGTATCTCGGAGCGAGCCTGTCTGCTGAGGGTGGAAGCGTAACAAGCGCCCCCCTAAGCAGAGTCTGGAAGCTCAAAGCACCGGGAGAACTCGTGAGAATCAAAACGATAACCGGTAAGGAGCTGGTGTTAACTCCGGAAACAAAGCTCCTGACTGTCCTAGATGGGAAGCTCAAGTGGGTTGAGGCCAAGGAGTTCAAAGAGGGCGACTACGTTGCGACGCTGAGGAAGCTAACCGTAGAGGAGAAACAAACCCCCGTCCTTGAACTCCTGAAGGACCTTGATGACCTTGTCCTATACGGGATTGAGGAGCAGGTCGGTGAGCTCATCGAGGAGACCCTTAGAAAGCTCGATATCACCAAGAGGGAGCTCACGAAGAGGCTCGGAGTCAGTGAGGGCATGCTGTACTACAACTGGGTTAACCCAGGGGCGAGGGGCAACATAAGGATGAAGCATCTCCGCAGGCTCGTTGAGCTTGCCGAGTGGGACTGGGAGAGAATAAACGTCGAAGCGGTCTCACTCCAAGCGGGAACAAGGGTGAGGATTCCCAAGTACCTCGATGAGAGGCTCGCTTACTTTGCAGGGCTTGTTGCGGGAGACGGCGATGTCTCAAGAGCTGGTTGGGGAGTCGCGATAAGGTTCTCCAACAAGAACCCTGAGATGAGACGCAGGTTCACTGAGCTTGCAAAGGAGCTCTTTGGAGTTGATGTTACGGAGCAGGTTAAGGACGGAGTCCCCTCACTGCGCTTCCACTCGAAGGTTATTGCTCACCTGCTTGAGAAACTCGGCATTCCGCAATCTCCGAAGTCCCACCGGCTGGACATACCAAACGAGCTCTTTACCGCCCCGAAGGGTGTCCTCGCGTCGTACATCAGGGGGCTGTTTGACTGCGACGGCACCGTTGTAATAAGGGAAAGGGGCTCTTCCTACGTCGAGCTTGACACTACCAGCGAGAGGCTTGCCAAGAAACTCCAGCTGGCCCTGCTCAGGTTTGGCATAGTGGCTCACTTAAGAAAGCGGAAGCGTGCAGGTCGCACCTCAAAGTCCAAAGGCAGAGAGATAACGTCGAGACACGATAGGTGGGAGCTCAAAATCTACGGCGAGAACATCCTGAAGTTCGCGGCGGAGATTGGCTTTGGGCATCCGGAGAAGGCGAGCAAGCTCGATGCTTTAGTCGAAAAGATGAGGGGTCAGAAGTACGACACCAATGTGGACGTAATACCCGGCGTCGGAGAACTGATACGGGAGATTAGAACCTTCTACGGTTTGAGCATCGAACAGGCATACGGTTCAAACTTCGGGGCGCTCGTGGAAAAAGGAAAGCCCATATCAAGAAGGGGCCTTCTCAGAGTCGTGGAGAACCTCTCGAATGCAAAAATAGAGGACTCCCCTGTGGAGCTTCCAGAGAGCCTTAGGGTTGCAATAGGGAAAGCACTAACACCGGAAGAGCTGGGAATGACGTACAAAGAGTTCTACGAGCTGTTCCTGAGGAAGAGACCGCGCCGGCTTAAGTTTGGACTGCTCGTCGAGGTTGCGAGGGCCATCGAAAGGAAAGACAAGTCCCTGTACTCCCAGCTCATTTGGCTTCTCAGCGAGCATTCCACGAGAGAAGAGGAGATTAGAGCAAAGCTTGAGAGATTAAAGGCACTCGCCACATCGGACTTCCTCTGGGAAAAGGTCAGACTCACCGAGAGAATAAGCTCCCCCTACGACCACGTCTACGACCTCACGGTTGAGGGCTCCCACAGCTTCATCGCCAACGGCTTCGTCGTCCACAACACCGCCGCAGCCGTGCGCGACGAGTTCACAGGCTCTTGGGTTCTGGAAGCGGGTGTTCTTGTTCTCGCCGACGGTGGGTTCGCGTTAATCGACGAGTTCGACAAGATGAGCGACAGGGACAGGAGCGCGATACACGAGGCGCTGGAGCAGCAGAGCTACCACCACGACTTTGAGATCCTCCTAGCTGACGGCAGGAAGGTGAAGATAGGCGAGCTGGTGGATTCGCTCATTGAAACCAACCGCGATAAGGTGATAATCGGCAAGGACACCGAAATCCTGCCGGTTGACGACATAGAGCTGCTCGCCTACGACCTTGAGAAGAAGGAAGTGGTCAAGGTCAAGGCGGACCGTGTGAGCAGGCACAAGGCCCCGGAGAAGTTCATAAGGCTGAGATTCTCGAACGGCAGGGAGATAACAGTAACGCCGGAGCACCCGATAATGGTGTGGGAAAACGGCGAGATAAGGGAGAAACCGGCCGAGAAGGTCACAGTGAACGATGTGGTGCTTGGGGTCTCCAGGTACCCGGTAGAGCTCCAGCCCCCTGAGGGCAGAGTCTTTAAAGACCCTGTAAGCGCGTGGCTCATACAGGATTACCTCTACTCCCGTGGTATTGTGTCGAGAATAAGAAAGGGTTCAGCCGGCTACGAGGTCCTTCCCACGGAGAGAACCTTCCCAGGGGAGCTCCTGAGGACTCTAAGGGACGCAGGAAAAGAACTGCGTTTCAAGCTCTCCAAGTGGTACCACGCGAGAAAACCCCTCGTTTCAGAAAACCTCCTGAGAGAGGAGATAGAGAGGCTTAAGGGCCACATCAAGCACGTCAGGGAAATCGCAGAGAAAGACCCCCTTGAGGCCTTCAACTATCTCATCAAATCGAGGGTCGCCTCCAAGTACGGGCTCACTCCCCAGACCCTTGAACACCGGGTGGCGAGGGGAGAGCCGCTCGCCATCTCAATAGTAAAGAACGAAGTGGAGATGGCTGCTGGAAGAATTGAGAGGGCCATAAGACGTGTGGAAGACCTTATAAACGCCAACGTAAACTTCCTTGGCGTAACAGGGGTTGAAGAAATCTCCAACGACGGCTGGGAGTGGGTCTACGACATAACCGTCGAGCCCCACCACCTCTTCGTTTCCCACGGGCTGGTTCTCCACAACACGATAAGCATCTCCAAAGCTGGTATAACCGCGACTCTAAACGCGAGGACAACCGTCATAGCCGCTGCAAACCCAAAGTTTGGCCGCTTCAACAGACACAAGAGCCTTCCGGAGCAGCTCGACCTCCCACCGACCCTGCTGAGCCGTTTTGACCTGATATTCCTGCTCCTTGACGAGCCCGACGAGAAGATAGACGCGAGCATAGCAGAGCACATCCTTAAGGTGAGGAGGGGTGAGGCAGAAGTTGTCACTCCAAAGATACCCTACGACCTGCTCAAGAAGTACATAGCCTACGCGAGGAAGAACGTCCACCCCGTCCTCAGCAAGGAAGCCATGGAAGAAATCAAGCGATACTACGTCAAGATGAGAAAGGGACTCAGGAGGGGCGACGAAGAGGGCGTCCAGCCGATTCCAATCACGGCGAGACAGCTTGAGGCCCTTATCAGACTGAGCGAGGCCCACGCGAGGATGAGATTGAGCGAGACGGTAACGAGGGAGGACGCGAGGGCGGCGATAGAGCTCATCGAGGCAATGATGAGGACAATAGCCGTTGATGAGGAGGGCAACATCGACGTCTCGATACTGGAGGTAGGAAAGAGCTCGAAGAAGCTCAACAAGATAGAGAAGCTGGTCGATATAATCAAGAACCTCGAAAGCGAGGGCGACTACGGCGCTCCGGCCGATAAGGTAATCGAGGCGGCGAAGCAGGCAGGGGTCGGGAACAAGCGCGAGGTTGAGAAGATAATCGAGGAGCTCAAGGCAGATGGCAGAATCTATGAGCCGAGGGCGGGGTTCTACAAGGTGCTCTAACAAAGGTTATAAAGCGAAAGTAAAAAACCCATGAGGGGGTGAGAAAATGAGTGAGAACATTGACTTTTACGACTTTGAGAAGCTCCTCGATAAGGCTTATGAGGAGTTGCCCGAGAACATAAAGTCCCACAAGTCCCGTTTCGAGGTGCCTGCGGCAGTTGTCACGATTGCCGGTAACAGAACCATCATTGAGAACTTCGTTGACATAGCGGAAGCGATGAACCGCGACCCGAACCACCTGCTCAAGTTCATTCTGCGCGAGGTGGCTACGGCTGGAACCCTCGAGGGCAGGCGCGTAATCCTCCAGGGGCGCTTTACACCGTACCTCATAGGCAACAAGATGAAGAAGTACCTCAAGGAGTACGTCATCTGTCCTGTCTGTGGCTCGCCTGACACCAAGATACTCAAGAAGGGCCGCTTCCACTTCCTCAAGTGTGAAGCATGTGGTGCCGAGACGCCTATCCAGCACCTCTGAGGCCCTTATTCTTTTTTCTCCAGTTGTGGATAAATTATCCATTTTTGAATGAAACTATTCTCTCAAAAATCCTTTTAAACTTTACAAATTACAACCCCCGAGAACTCAAGGGGGTTACTCTTATGAGCATGGAGGAAAAGCTCAAAGAACTCTATGAGAGGAAGGAAAAAATTCTCGCAATGGGCGGTGAAAAGGCGGTAGAAAAACAGCACGCCAAGGGCAAGCTCACCGCCCGCGAGAGGATTGAGAAGCTCCTCGACCCCGGAAGCTTCGTGGAAATAGGAATGTTCGTCAAGCACCGCGGAACGGAGTTTGGCCTCGACAAAAAGGAACTCCCCGCCGACGGTGTCATCACTGGCTATGGAACTATCGATGGAAGGCTCGTCTTCGTCTACGCCCAGGACTTCACCGTCATGGGCGGTTCCCTCGGCGAGATGCACGCGATGAAGATTAAACGCGTTATGGAGCTGGCCCTTGAAGCAGGGGCGCCGGTTATAGGCCTCAACGACTCCGGCGGTGCCAGAATCCAGGAGGGCGTTGACTCCCTCAAGGGCTACGGTGATATCTTCAAGATGAACACGATTCTCAGCGGTGTTGTTCCGCAGATCACCGCGATAATGGGCCCCTGCGCCGGTGGAGCCGTTTACAGCCCGGCGATAGGAGACTTCATCCTCATGGTGGACAACCCGGCGAGCTTCATGTTCATCACCGGCCCGCAGGTCGTTAAGGCCGTCACCGGTGTCGAGGTTACACCGACCCAGCTCGGCGGAGCGATGGTTCACGCTCAGAAGGCCGGGCAGGCCCACCTCATAGGGAAGAGCGACGAGGAAGTCTTGGCGCTAATAAGGCGCCTCGTGAGCTACCTACCGTCGAACAACATGGAGAAGCCCCCGCGCGTCAAGAGGAACGACCCGCCCTTCAGGAAGAGCGAGAGGCTCTACGAGATTGTCCCGGACGACCCGAACAAGCCCTACGACGTCAGGGAGGTCATCTACGAGATAGTTGACCGCGACGAGAACGGCAACCCGGACTTCCTGGAGATTCTGCCCTACTTCGCCCCGAACGCCGTCGTCGGCTTTGGAAGGATGAACGGCCAGACCGTCGGTATAGTCGCCAACAACCCCAAGTACTTCGCAGGCGTTCTCGACATAGACTCAAGCGACAAGATAGCGCGCTTCGTTAGAACCTGTGACGCCTTCAACATCCCGATAGTTACCCTCGTGGACGTTCCCGGCTATTTACCGGGCGTTGACCAGGAGAGCAGGGGAATAATCAGGCACGGCGCGAAGGTTCTCTACGCCTACGCAGAGGCGACCGTCCCGATGGTAACCGTGATTCTGAGGAAGGCCTACGGTGGTGCCTACCTCGCTATGGGAAGCAAGCACCTCGGTGCCGACTTCGTCTTCGCCTGGCCCATTGCGGAAATAGCCGTTATGGGTCCTGAGGGAGCGGCGAACATCATATTCAGGAAGGAAATCGCCCAGGCGGAGAACCCTGAGGAAATTAGAGGGCAGAAGATAGCCGAATACCGCGAGAAGTTCGCCAACCCGTACGTCGCGGCCGCGAGAGGTTACATCGACGACGTCATCGACCCTGCAGAGACGAGGGCGAAGGTGATTATGGCGCTCGAAGCCCTTGAGAGCAAGCGCGTCAAGCTCCCGCCGAAGAAGCACGGCAACATACCGCTGTGAGGTGAAAGCATGAGCCAGTTTGCCGAAGGCGGATGGATTACTGTAATCGGCGTCACGATAGTCTTCGCGATACTGAGCATACTCGCCATCGTCATGTACGCCATAGGCGCCTTCGAGCGTGGAATGACAAGGAAAGCAGAGGGCAAACCCAAGAGCGAAGCTAAGGAGGCACCCGTTGAGGAGAAGAAAGAGACTGGGGCTCCGAATGAGGAAATCCCCCCGAGGGATTTGGCCATTATTACTGCCTCAATTTTGGCCTACATCGCGAAGAAGGCGGAAGTCGCCAGACCCGTCCCGTTTAGGAGGAAGGTCTCCGATGCCTGGCGCCTTTACGGCGTCCAGACCTACATGAATGAAGTTGAGAACTTCAACTACGAACTCAGGAAGTGGTGAAGATGAAGGTTAAGGTCATCGTTGAGGGTAGGGAATACGAGGTCGAGGTTGAGGAGCTCGGTGGTGGAAAGTTCAGGGTCAGCTTCGATGGCAAAAGCTACGAGGTCAAGGCAGAGGGGCTGGGGATACCGCTTCCGAGCCTTCCTGAAGCGCCTGCAAGTGCTCCGGCTCCTGTTCCTGCGCCTGCTCCAGCGCCTGCCCCAACACCAGTTCCAAGCGCCCCTTCGCCGGCCCCTGCGCAGGCTTCGCCGAATACTGTTACGGCCCCGATGCCTGGCAAGGTTGTTAGGATACTCATCAGGGAGGGCGAGCAGGTTAAGACTGGTCAGGGACTGCTCGTGCTTGAGGCCATGAAGATGGAGAACGAGATTCCAGCACCAAAAGACGGCGTCGTAAAGAAAATCTACGTAAAAGAAGGCGACGCCGTAAACACCGGCGACCCACTGATAGAGCTTGGGTGATGGAACATGACAAGCTTCGTGGACTTCATCAACACCATGGGCCTGCTCCACCTCACGGTAGGGAACCTCATCATGATTGCAGTGGGCCTGACGCTCGTCTACCTCGCGATACGCTACGAGATGGAGCCCCTGCTCCTCCTTCCGATAGGCGTTACGGCCGTGCTCGTCAACCTCCCCCTCAACGGTATAGCGAACTGTTCGACCATTGGGGGCCTCTGCGAACACCCGGGACTGCTTGACATAGTCTATCACTATCTCATCAAAACGGAGATAGTGCCGCTCCTCATATTCTTCGGTCTAGGTGCAATGACCGACTTCGGACCTCTCATCGCCGACCCCAAGACTGCCCTACTCGGCGCGGCGGCGCAGATTGGTGTGTTCATAGCGATGCTCACGGCTCTTGCCCTCGGCTTCAACCTCCACCAGGCGGCCTCGATAGGAATCATCGGCGGTGCCGACGGGCCGACGACGATATACTTGACCACAAAGCTCGCTCCAGAAATCCTCGCCGCCACCGCCGTCGCCGCTTACAGCTATATGAGCCTCGTCCCGCTGATTCAGCCGCCGATTATCAAGGCCCTAACGACCCCAGAGGAAAGGAAAATCAGGATGGAGCAGCTCAGGCCTGTGTCAAAAAGGGAGAAGATTCTCTTCCCGATTGTCAGCATGATTGTCATCGGCCTTCTCGTCCCCAGCGCAGCGCCCCTTATCGGAATGCTCATGATGGGCAACCTCTTCCGCGAGAGCGGTGTCGTGCCGAGGCTCACGAAGGCGGCTCAGGAAGAGCTCATGAACATCGTCACCATCTTCCTCGGCCTCGGTGTCGGCTCCACCATGAGGGCTGAGAGCTTCCTGACCCCTGAGACCCTCAAGATACTCGCCCTCGGTGTCGTCGCCTTCGCCAGCGCAACAGCTGGAGGAGTGCTCTTTGGGAAGCTCATGATGAAGCTCTCGGGAGGCAGGATAAATCCTATGATAGGAGCGGCTGGAGTTTCGGCGGTTCCGATGTCGGCCAGGGTCGTCCAGAGAATAGCGAGCGAGGAAGACCCAGGAAACTTCATCCTCATGCACGCGATGGGGCCGAACGTGGCAGGAGTTATAGGAACTGCCGTCGTCGCGGGCGTTTTCCTCGCCCTGCTGGGCTGATGCCCTCTTTTTAATCTTACCCTCTTGCTTTTGGTAGCTGGGCTAAGATAGAACGAATTGGACTTTCTCATCGTCATGAATGGCCCGAAAAGAGAAAAGCAGTGGCCTCTACCGTTAGATTACTGTTAGTTCTCTAGTCAGTGCCGCCCACTCGCCTTTTTCCACCCGTCAGGAGTCGTGGCTATCAGGACTATCAAACCGGCCAGTATTGCGTGGTCGCGTATGGTTGAGACGAACTTGAAGAACCTTTTGAACCGTTTTCAATTGCTAGGTATTTGAGTCCTATGCAATAATGAAAAGCTTAAAATAGGAGTAGGGCGCCTTAATGTAAAGCGGTGGTGAAGGAAATGCGTGTGAAAACCTTGATGACCAAAGACCCGGTGGTCATACAGCTCCCCGCCACGAGGGAGTACGCCCTTGAGCTCTTCAGAAAACACAACGTAAGGGCGTTCCCTGTTGTAAACAAAGAAGGAAATCTTGTTGGGATAATAAGCATCAAACGTGTCCTCCTCCACCCTGACGAGGATCAGCTCGCCATGCTCATACGTAGAGAAGTCCCCGTTGTCAGGCCGGACGACGACCTGAAGAAGGCCGTCAGGAAGATGCTTGAGATGGAATACCGCCGCGTTGTCGTCGTGGACGATGAGGGAAAGGTCGTTGGCATACTCACCGTTGGCGATATTGTGAGGCGCTACTTGGCAAAGAACGAGAAGCTCAGGGACGTAACGATTGAGCCATACTACCAGAGGAACGTCGGTGTTGTGTGGCAGGGCACCCCACTGAAGGCCGCGCTCAAAGCGCTCCTCCTGTGCAACGCGATGGCAATCCCTGTCATAGACGACGACGGAAACCTTGTTGGCATGGTGGACGAAACCGATATCCTCAAGGACAGCGAGGTCATAAGGGTCATGAAGAGTACGGATCTGGCAGTCTCAAGCGAGGAAGACTGGATTCTTGAGAGCCACCCAACGCTCCTCTTTGAGAAGGCCGAGCTCCAGCTTCCCAAGAAGCCCGTCAGGGACATCATGAACACAGACCTTATCGTTGCAACGCCCCACATGAGCGTCTACGACGTTGCCCAGAAGATGGTGAAGTACCACATCGAGCAGCTGCCGGTGATAAAGGGTGAGGGGGACCTCGTCGGCATCGTAAGGGATATGGACATAATCAAGGTTATCCTCAACAAGTGATTTAAGGCCTTTCTCCCCCTTTCTTCTGGTGGTGGCATGCGGGAGGTCAAGGTTCAGCTTTTCGGCTTTGGTAACGTTGGGAGGGCCGTTGCCCGCGTTCTCCTCGAAAAGGAGCGCTTCTTCAGGGAAAAATACGGGGTGGAGTTCAGGGTCGTGAGCATAGCAGATACGACCGGGACAGTGTGGCTTCCTGAAGGTATAGACCTTAGGGAGGCCCTCCTCGTCAAGGAGACCTTTGGAAAGCTTTCCGCCTGGACGAACGACTACGAGGTCTACAGCTTTTCCCCTGCCGAGATCGTGAAAGAAGTTGAGGCGGACGTTGTGATAGATGTGACGAACGACAGGGGCGCCTACGAGTGGCACATGAAAGCACTCAACGAGGGTAAGGCGGTCGTTACGAGCAACAAGCCGCCGCTGGCATTCCACTACGCGGAGCTCATCGGCGAGGCCGAGAGAAAGGGCCTTCCCTATCTCTTTGAGGCGACAGTGATGGCCGGGACGCCGGTCATCGGGCTCCTCCGCGAGAACCTGCTCGGCGACTCGATGAAGCGGATTAAGGCAGTTCTGAACGCGACGACAACTTTCATACTCAGCAGAATGGAGCAGGGGATTGACTTCGATGGTGCCGTGAAGCAGGCCCAGGAGCTGGGAATAGCCGAGAGGGACCCGAGTGGAGACGTTCTTGGAATTGACGCGGGCTACAAGGCCACGATTCTTCACTGCGTGGCCTTCAAGCCGATTACCTTTGATGAGATTTCAGTGAAAGGTATTGCTGAGGTCACGGTTGATGAGGTTAAGAGGGCCCTCTCGAAGGGGAAGAGGATTCGGCTCGTCGCGACCGTGGAAGATGGGAACGTGAGGGTCGCCCCTGAGGAGGTATCTGGGCCATTGGCAGTTTCAAGCAACGAGAACGTTGCAGTGGTTGAGAGCGACCTCCTCGGCGAGCTCCTCATTAAAGGGGCCGGCGCCGGGCTGAAGGAGACCGCGAGCGGAGTTGTCAGCGATCTGGTGAAGGCGTCGCTGAGGCTTAGAGAGTAGGCCAAACCTTTTTATTCCCTCCTTCGAGGGTTCGCCAGGTGAAAGCATGGAGCACGTCATAGCGCTCCACCAGGTGTATGCGGAGCTCATATTCCGCGGACTTAAGACCGTTGAGGTTAGGAAGAGGAGGGCATTTGAGGAGGGCGACCTGGTTTTCCTCTATATAGCGAGGGGCAACCCATACGAGCTGAGGGACACGCTCAGGAGGCTTAACCTTCACGAGGAGCAGACGCTGACCCAGAGGGGGACGATAGCTGGCGGCTTTGAGGTCGGAGAGGTCATAAAGGCAGACCTTGAGACGCTGTGGGAGATGGCAAAGGACACCAGCGGGCTGACCCTCGTCCACGGCGAGAACGGGAAGAAGTGGCTGGGCAACTACATCAAGGACTACGGCTACGTATTCACGATAGAGAGGCCGTTCCTATTCAAGGAGCCGATGAGCAGGGAAGAGATGAAAGAACGGTACGGAATCCATGTAGAAGGCATAATCCACCTATCGAGAAAAACGAGAAAGCCGTGGGTTAGGGCCCTAATCGAAGACCTGCTGGCGAGGGAGTACTTTTACCCCTGAGCCTCTTTGTTTTCGTTGGTCTTCTCTGAGCTGGCTTCTTCTGACCCGTTTCCAGAGCCCTCAAGCTCTTCCGGGTTGATTATCTGGTACGGCCCAAGGCTGAGCTTCTTTATCTCTTCCTCGGTCAGCAGTCTGCTCTTGACCTTCTCGCCTATCAGCGCGCTGTTGCCGAGTGGGTCTGCTATCCTCACAGTCAGGGGCTTCCTCCCTTTCTTGACGTCTTCTATGTAGCTGAGTATCTCGTCGGCCTTCTTCACGGCCTCCTCGTCGCCCTCCTGCCTCCTGAACTCCCTGGCCATGAGGAGCGTCTCGCGGACGCGCTCAAGGACGCCCTCGACGTTGGTGATGAATCCCTCTGCCGCAGGCCCTGGCTCAATCTTGACGCCCATCTCCTCTAGCTCTATGGTTCCGCTCTTGCTCCTCACGACGCGGGTGAAGAGGTCCTTCTCCCCCTCGACCTTCACAGTGTAGAGCTTTGGCGGTCTGTCCTCAAGTATCATGACGTCGGCATTGCGGTAGCCGCACTTCTCGCAGATGATGGTGCTCTCCATGACCTTGCCGAAGTAAGGTATTTCGTGAATGTGCTGTATGGCCTTGAGCGTCCCTTTTCCACCGCAGATGGGACAGTCCCCGAGGCTTATGACCTGGACGTCGCCAACTTCAGGGTCAGCATTAACTCTCTCGCCATTCTTCTTAATCTCACTCATGAGCATCACCGAGAAAAGAACCTGTGTTGCCTTTATAAAGGCATGGTAGGTAGAAAAAGAAATCACTTGGCAATCTTTATGTCCTCGGGGAGTATAATGAGCTTAACCTCATCTTTGCATATCTTCGCGGCCTGCCCGCCGAAGGCGTTGACCATACCCTTAATCTGCTCGGCGACCTTTTCAAGGACGTCCGGCCGCTTGAAAAGGGGAGTCAGGTCAACTATGACTATGTTGCCCTCCTGAAGCTCGCTGGAAATCCTCTCGAGGTCTGAGTAGCTGGTCACCGATATCTTTTTCAGGTAGCGAATTTGAGGCTTGAGAAGCTCCTTAGCAAGAACATCCTCCTCAATCGGTACAACATCGATGTCATGCCTCGGAGCGGCGGCCTCCTTCTTAACGCTTGAGGGAGGCTTCATTTTAGGTTTGCTTTCCTTCTTTTTGAGGCTGTCAAACAGTCCCATAACGGTTCCCCCCGATTAATCGTAAAGCTGTTTAGTCTTATCCCTTATCCTTTATAGCTCTTTCCCAAACTCTTTGGGGCTTTCCTCACGGAGCTTGAACAGGCCAAAGAAAGACAGGGCAAATGCTACGATGCCTGAGAAGATTACGATGCCGTTTGAGACGTTCCACCCTTTCCTTCCCGAGAGGTACAGGCCCCACACAAACAGCGCCAGACCCCACAGCGCGGTTGTGAGGAGCAGGTCTTTCTTGCTGTCTTCCCTGGTGAGCAGGTAGACGGTTCTCACCGCGAAGCCTGCGAAAATCACTGCCGCAATGACCGTCATGAAGTCCATAGCCATCACCGAAAAAGAAATGAAAGCTCAGGCCCTTCCAACGGCCTCTAAGACTATCTTCCTTATCTCTTCCGCCTTCTTGAAGGCGGTCTCAACGGCGTACATGACTTCCTCGAGCTTGAAGCTTCCGCCCTCACCCTTCTGAACCGCGGAGATGTGCCCCGTCTCGTCGGTGGTTATGGTCAGCCTGCCGTCCATGACGCGCTCCTCGTCGAGGTTGGGGTCAACCACTATGGTGTTGCCTATCTTGGCGAAGGTGACCGGTATCGGAACGCTTCTGACTGGAAGAGGCTCGTACTCGTCGAGTACCTTCACCTCTCCGCTCTCCTCATCGTACTCAATCTTCGGAATCTTGGTGCTCAGCAGTGCCGCTATCGCTCCGATTCCGCTCGCGTCAAGGAGGTTTCCGTCGTGGTCGAGCACGTGGACGTCAATGAAGATTACCCTGACGAGCTTGCCCGGGACAATGACGAGCTTCTCAAGCTCGACGGCCCCGCTCTCTCTGATTCCTCTGTCCACGACACGGGCGAGTTCTATGGCGTTCTCGTCGGGCGGGCCGGGTTCAAAGGTCGGCGAGGCAAGGGGAACGAGCTCGACGTTGGTCGTCATGACGCCCTTGTCGGGCAAGTCCGGGAACGGCTCACCGAGATCGGCTTTTATGCCGACGAGAACCTGCGTGTTCCCGAGCCGGACCCAGGCGGAGCCCTCCGCCTTCTCAATCACGTTGACCTTTATCTCGAGGTCGCGGTAGTCCTCGAAGGAACGACCGTCGGTCCTCTTACCCTCTCTGAGGAGGTTTATGATGTGATCGCGCATTATGCTGGCCATTACTTCCATATCACTCATTTCCCGCCACCTCCTGGGCTATGCGGAGGTATTTTTCTTTGAGGGCTTCCCTCTGCTTCTGATAGACGGCCTTGGCACCCTTGATTGCGAGCTTTACCGCCTCCATGAACTCTTCCCTGGTCAGGTAGCCGTCCATCTGGAGGAGCGTTATGTCGTTCTTGAGGGGCATTATGGCGACCGGAACGTCGGCCTCACCGTAGTTGTCCTCGTCCTTGTTGAGGTCGAGGACTATCTCACCGTCAATCTTTCCCGCGGCACAAGCCGCTACCAGGTCCCTCATGGGTATTCCCGCATCTGCGAGGGCGAGGGAAGCGGCCGTGATGCCCGCCACACGGGTTCCGGCGTCGGCCTGGAGAACCTCTATAAATACGTCTATGGCGGTTCTGGGAAACATCTGAAGGATAAGGGCCGGCTCAAGCGCGCCCCTTATGACCTTGCTTATCTCGACGCTCCTCCTGTCCGGTCCGGGCTTCTTGCGCTCCTCAACGCTGAAGGGAGCCATGTTGTAGCGGACGCGCAGGATTGCCCTGTCCGGCCTCTGGAGGTGCTTGGGGTGTATCTCCCTCGGGCCGTAAACGGCCGCCATTATCTTGTTCTTGCCCCACTCGACGTAGGCCGAACCGTCAGCGTTCTTCAGGACGCCGACTTCCATTTTAATGGGCCTAAGCTCGTACTTCTTTCTGCCGTCAACCCTTCTACCGTTCTCGTCGATGAGCTTTAAACCCTCAGGCCTGCCCATCATCATTCTCACCTTCCTTCTCCCCAAGCTGGGGGATTTCGGCAATAACTCCCTGCTCCTTTAGCTCCCTGAGCCTTGAGAGCAGATACTCCTTGACCCTGTCGGTTAGGCCCTGGGTGTGGCTCTCGCGGTCCACCTTGAGGATGGCCTCTATCGCGAGCTTCTCAAGCTCGTCGTTCTTTCCGCTCACCCAGACCCATCCGTTCTGGCCGACTATAATCCTCGTTCCCGTCAGCGTCTTAATCATGTTGATCATTGAGCCGCCCTTACCGATGAGCCTCGGCACCTTTGAGGGCGTTATCGTGACGAGCTGTCCGCCTCTGAGCGGGCCTCCCTTGAAGGGCATCCCTTTCGTCGTCAGGTCAATCTGGTTTATCTCGTTGAACGCCTTGACCTTGGCGTAGATTATGTCTCCTATGTCGTATATCTTCCTCAGGTCCGTCTTGAGCAGGTCTATGCGCTCCTCGACTGCGTCCTGGACGCGGAGGTTTGCCTGGTACGGTGCGCCGATGTCCACTGTCCAGTTCGAGAACTTGACGTCCACTATCTTTCCGAGGACGTTGTCTCCAACCTCGGGGATGTAGGGCCCTTCAAGCGGTATGACCCTTATGAGGTCGCCCCTTATCTCCACAAGGCCTATCACTGTCGAGTAAATCCTGTTGCCTTCTCTAAAGGTTCCTCTTCCGTTCTTAAACGGCCCCTGGGCGAGCAGGGTCCCAGGGACGACGAGTTCCCTTGGTTTTACAAAAATCCGCCTCATAGTCCCTTCCTCTCTACAAGTTTAGTAAGGGCGGTGCCCTTTGTGAGGGCGTTGAGCTTCTCATAAAACTCTTCCTCTACTCCTCCGGGTATCTCGATGAGGAACATCCAGGAGCCGTCGCTGGCCCACTCTTCCCTCTTTATGTTGCCGAACCTTCTGACCTCACCGTAGGCCTTTCCGACGTAGTCGCTTGGTATCTTCACCGCTATGACCTTGACTTCAAGCTTTATCGGGAGCAAAGGCCTAATCGCCTTGATGACCTTTGGAACCTGTTCTTCCGCGTCCTTGAAGATATCAACGTGGACTCCAGCCTCTTCCATTGCCCTCAAAATCCTGTCAACGGGGTGAGGATAGCCCGTCCTCGGGTCAACAGCGTGCCTGTGGATTACCGTCGCTATGTAGCGCTTCTTCTCCTCAAGCATCTGTCTCCTCTGCTCCGCTGTGAGCTGGACGTCGCCCTTTCGGAGGATTATCTTCGCAACCTCATAGGGGTCGCTGGTTCCAAATATTTTCTCCATTTCGTGTTCGCTCGCCTTGTCGCCCTTGTGGGCGTCCTTAAAAACATAGGGAGTGGCGAGGATCTCCTCTATGGGGACGTCCTTGCCCTCCTTGAAGTCCCTCGCCAGGTACGGGTCAACGAGTATCTCGAAGGTCTCGCCGTGGGTCTTGAGACGGGCGATGACTGCCTTGTCAACGCTTATCGGCATCGCCCGTCACCTCAGTAGTTCTGGTCGAGCTCGGAGTAGTCCTCGGACTTCTCCTCGACTTCTTCCTCTTTAATCTCCTCAAGAACCTCGGAGAGGAACTTCTCAAGCTCCTCCCTCGGGAGCTTCTTCCAGCGCTTGTCCTCGGTGGTTATGTAAGCTACTTCTATCGAATCGGCGGTTGGCTCCTCGAGGGTCTTTGCCAGGGCGAGTATGGCGAGCTTTATCGCCCCGTCCCTGTCGAGGTTGTCGTCGTAGTGCTCCTCGAAGATGGCCATCGCCACGTTCCTTCCGCTTCCTATCGCGACTGCCTTCCACTCGAAGTAGGCACCGCTGGGGTCGGTCTCGTAGAGCTCGGGCTTGTCGTTTATGCCCGCCATGAGCAGGGCGGCACCAAAGGGCCTCACACCGCCGTACTGGGTGTGGGCCTGCTTGAGGTCGCATATTTTCTTCACCAGAACGGTGAGCGGGACGGGTTCGCCGTAGGTGAGCCTGTAAACCTGGGCCTCCAGCCTGGCCCTGTCCACCAGAACGCGGGCGTCGGCTATTATACCGCTCGGGGCGGCGGCTATGTGGTCGTCAATCTGGAAAATCTTCTCATAACTTCTCGGCTCGATAAGCTTGCTGGTAATCCTCTTCTCAACGGCCAGGACAACGCCGTCCTTCCATTTTACTCCTACGGCCGTTGCACCTCTTTTTACAGCCTCCCTCGCATAGTTCACCTGGAACAGCCTTCCGTCCGGGCTGAAAACGGTTATCGCCCGGTCGTAACCGGCCTGTGGTGGTACAAACGCCATCTTACATCACCTCTCTTTCTCACTTCCTTTTGGATAGTTGCCGGGTTTTCTATTAAGCTTTTCTATCTCCCTTGAGGGCTATAACCGCCATCTTCCTTGCGGTTCTCTTTGCGATTTCTAGGGGTATGAAGGCCACTGCAAAAACAGCGAGCCCAACGTAGAGGGACGCCTGGCCAATGGGCTTGAATATCAGGAGTGCGAAGCCAAGCAGGAGCATGATCAGTCCGACTGAAAGGAACTTTTTGTAGATTTTCCCCATCTCTTCAAGTTCTCCCATACCACCACCGGGAGATTTTTTAGGCGGGGGGATTTTAAGCCTTTGGTGTTTGCTATGGAGTGCCCATTCTGCAGACCTCCAAAAGAACAACTACTCTACGAGGACGGGCTCATCAGAATCCTCATTGATTCGTATCCCGCAAGCAGGGGTCACCTCCTCGTCGTTCCTAGGAGGCACGTGGAGAGCTGGGGAGAGCTGAGCCGGGAAGAAAAATCGGCCTTAATCCGGGGGATGGAGCTGGCGATGGAAAAGCTGACTGAAGTCCTTAAGCCTGATGGCTTCAACGTGGGAATGAACCTCGGAAGAGCGGCCGGTCAGACCGTCCCGCACCTCCACCTGCACGTGATTCCCCGCTATACCGGAGACTGCGCCCGCCCAAGGGGCGGCGTCAGGAAGGCAGTCCTCGACGTGGAGGACGAAAACCTCAGTGCAGAAAGCCGGTGGGAGAAGAACAGAATGGGCGAAAAAGAAATCGAAGCGCTGGGGAAGGCCTTCAAGTCCTGAGCGGGTACTTTTTCCCGTTCTTCTCGATTTTTTCTTCAACGGCCCTGTCAAGGTCTATGCCCAGCTCGTGGGCGAGGAGCGTGAGGTAGATGATGACGTCGGCTATCTCGTCGGCTATGGCCTCCTTCTTGGCCGGGTCTTTAATCGACTCCAGTATTTCCTCGTCGCTCTCCCACTGGAAGTGCTCAAGCAGTTCCCCCATCTCCACGGCGGCGGATATGGCCAGGTTCTTCGGCGTGTGGTATTTCATCCAGCCCCTCGCGTCGCGGAAGGCAACGAGCTTTTCCTCAAGCTCCCGGAAGTGCATGGTACCACCTCAGTAGGCGTGGGCATCGGCTTTCCTCAGGAGCTCCAGGAGCTTCAGAAACTTCTCAAGCTCCTCCCTGGGGAAGTGGTTCTCAACGTCGTCTTCAGGGTCAAGCCCCGCCAGAAACTCCCGGACCTTCAAAAGGTCATCGAGGTCTTCCTGGAGCTCAATGGCCCTTTGAGTAAATTCGTAGCTCGTGTAGGGGCTCTCAAGGGCCCTCTGCTGGTTGGAAACTATGGCTATCTTCACTTCTGCTATTGTCTCGTCCAGAATATCCAAAAGCTCGCGGACTTTCATTATTACCACGCCCTTATTATGTGCGAATACGTATTTAAAGTTCTCGAAAAGTTTTTATGTTACAGTTGCTAAGGCAGTATGCGGTGGTCTCAATGGACTTTGCCCTCTTTATGGAGAGGTACGGGTACAAGATACTCTTCGCGATATTTGGGGGCATTGTTCTGCTGATATTCGGGGTTGTTCTGCTCTCCGTGTACTCGTTCCTGAAGCTCTACGGGCTCCTGCTCGGGGGGCTGCTCCTCATCAGCATAGCGGTGTACGCGTTCTTTGCCAAGCGCAGATACCTCAACGCTTACGGAGAAGCCCTCGGGAAATACTTCTACGACCCGAAATACGGAAAGAAACCTTGAGAGTTTTATGAAAATTCTTTGACTTTTTCAGCTTTCTTCCGAGCCACAAGTTTTATACCGACAAAACGATGCTTTTCTGGTGGTGGTATGGAAGCGGCTAAGGCTTACCCTTCTGACTCGGCTGGAGTGAAGACCGAAAAGCGCGAGAAGAAGCTTCTCATGGGAAACGAAGCGATAGCATACGGCGCCCTTGAGAGCGGTGTCGTTTTTGCCACCGGTTACCCCGGAACGCCTTCGACCGAGGTTGTAGAGACCATAGCAAGGCTCAAGCCAGAAGTTTTTGCCGAGTGGGCCCCCAACGAGAAGGTCGCCCTTGAGGAAGCGGCCGGAGTTGCCTACGCCGGCCTCAGGGCGCTCGTCACGATGAAGTGTGTCGGCCTCAACGTCGCCGCCGACCCCCTCATGAGCCTTGCCTATTCTGGCGTTGAAGGCGGCCTTGTAATCCTCGTGGCGGACGACCCAGGGCCGCACACCAGCCAGACCGAGCAGGACGACCGCTACTACGGCAAGCTCTCGCTTTTGCCCGTTCTTGAGCCAGCCGACCCGCAGGAGGCCCACGACCTCATCAAGTATGCCTACGAGCTGAGCGAGAAGTACAAAGTCCCTGTCATATTCAGGACGACCACGAGGGTGAACCACACGACGAGCGACGTTGAGGTCGGTGAGTTCGTCGAGCTCGACAGGGAGCCCGTCTTCAAGAAGGACATTGAGAGGTATGTGCGCGCGAGCATGGAGGGCAACAGGAAGCGCCACAGGTGGCTGAACGAGACGCTGAGAAAGATTGAGGAGGAGTTCAACACGATGCCCTTCAACTGGATTGAAGGCAAAGATGACGCTAAAATCGGTATAATCGTCGAGGGTGCGCCCTACAACTACGTGCGCGAGGTCGTTCCTAAGCTAAACGCTGAGTTCAAGATTCTCAAGCTCTCCACGCCGCACCCGCTCCCGAAGAAGCTGGTCACTGACTTCCTCAAGACCGTTGACTACGCGATTGTGGTCGAGGACGGCGCGCCGTTCCTTGAGGAGGAGGTCAAGATAGCCGCCTATGAGGCGGGCCTCAACGTCCCGATCTACGGCAAGAGGACCGGACATCTCCCGCTTGAAGGCGAGCTTACCCCAAGCCTCGTGAGGAACGCCCTTCTGAAGCTCCTCGGCGAGGAGGGAGAGACCTACGAGAAGCCGGAAGAAGTGAAGTTCGCCGAGAGCCTCGCACCGAAGAGACCACCCGTGATGTGCCCCGGCTGTCCGCACAGGGGAAGCTATAGGGCCGCTTTGGACGCCCTCCGCGACCTCAAGCTCGGCCGTTACAAAATCCCGATACATGGCGACATAGGTTGCTACGCCCTCTCGCTCCTCCCGCCGCTTGAAGCCATCTGGACTGAGTACGTGATGGGCGCCAGTATAAGCCTCGCCAACGGCCAGAGCGTCGTGATGAACAAGAAGATAATAGCCACCATAGGAGACTCCACGTTCTTTCACAACGGAATCCAGCCGCTGATTGATGCAGTCTACAAGAATCTGAACGTCCTGGTTATGATACTCGACAACAGGACGACGGCGATGACAGGCCACCAGCCCCACCCCGGAACCGGCGGAAGCGAGACTGGCAGGAAGTTCAATGAGATTGACATCGAGGCGCTCGTCAAGGCGCTCGGAGTGAAGTACGTGAAGACCGTTGACCCATACGACCTCAAGGCTACGAGGGAGGCAATAAAGGAGGCAATGGGGGTTGAGGGGCCGGCCGTCATAATAGCGAGGCGCGAGTGTGTCATACCCGTCATAAGGCGTGGTGAGATAGGTGAAATCCCCGTAGTCATCGAAGACAAGTGCACCGGCTGTAAGGCCTGCATACTCCTGACCGGCTGTCCGGCGCTCGTTTACGACCCGGAGACGAAGAAGGTCAGGATAGACGGCCTCATATGCACCGGCTGCGGCCTCTGCAACCAGCTCTGCCCCTTCGAGGCCATAAAGTTCCCGAGCGAGCTTAAGTAAAGACTATTCATGAATGCTATATGTTGCCTGGTATATTATTTTCCATTTATATTAGTACGCTAGTGGAAAATTTTTTAAGTAGTATATTATACAAACGACAGGGTGATATTATGTCGAAATATGGTCTATGGTATTATATGCCATATGGTGGGAATTACCAAACGTTCCCAACCAATAAAACGGGCGCTCTTTGTGAGCTTGGGTTCGATTACCTGATAGCATTGCATACAAGTGGGAAGAACAATAGGTACGGCAACATGCCATACGGCACAACTTTTACTGAGGGATTAAAGAATGGAGGTAACTTTGGGAAGTGGCTTGAAGAACACGTCGGGACAAAAATATCTGAAAGATTAAGAGCCGATGGGTACGCCCCCATACCATACATCGCAGAGATTCCTGTAAAACATAAAGAGATTCCCCCATTGGATTATCTCCTCGGATGGATTGAAGGAGTGTATCTCAATACAAGCGGGCTGTTAAGGGGTTTCTATTGGTATTACGAGTATCCCTGGCAGGTTTCAAATGGCATCACCCCAATGAATTATGTTAAGGAGATTTCAGACCAAGTAAAAACATGGGGCCTCCAACTTATATGGATTCCATATCTCCACATCTCAGAAAACAGTGAAGATTTCCAAAAACTTATGAGCATGTATGAAAACAAGATAAAGTGCATACACTACATAGTTGATCACACTGACATCCCCAAACTCTCCAAGCACTTCACCAAAATTTTCATTCAACCAAATTATTATCAGAAAAAGACTATACTGAGAGACGATAATGGCAAGGTTAGTCTTCGAGTTTGGTTTGAAGGCGTCATCGAGTACCTCAGGGAGTACCACAAGATGAATAATATCTACATGGAACTGGAATGTGACGGAGCAGTAAAGGGAAGCTCGGAAAGCCTCAAAAAGGCTTGTGAATATACCAAGTACGCCAATAAACTTCAAGATAGAGCATATTACTTTGATGTCAATGTAAGTAATTTATACGTGCTCAGGGATAAATGTCCAGGGTACGTATAGAGGTGCCTACCATGGCAAAAAGGAACAACGTCTTTGGTTTTCTTATCATTTTCATTGTGCTCCTCGAATATACCCTGCCAACCCCGGATGTCGTCGCCTCAAAGGATTGTGGCCCCCCGGACGTCCTGTTCATAAAGTCAGCTGCAGTGGTGGGGGAAGACGATGCCTTCGTCATCGTAGGCGTTGCCGGTTACATACCACCTCTCCCAATGAATCTGACTTTAACCAGGGAGTTCGTACTCAGCTACTACATGAACGCCACCGAGATGCTGGAAAACTACACCTCCAGAGGGCTGGAAAAACTGAAAAGTCCCTACTCCTACGACCCAGACTACGGAGCGTACGAGAGTCTGTTTGAGAACACGTATCTGTTTTACATCAACGTGAGTGGCGTTTATCTCGTGTATCCTCACCGGTTTGCGTATCCCTTTTCGTATCCGTTCATCCAGTACTCCGAGGGAGATAGAATCATCTATGAGGGCGAGGATCTGTGGTATCTGGGGCTACCAGCCCCTATTCCGAGCATACAATGGGATGAAGGCACTGCATATCCCTACCAATACAGCTTTTATATCCTAAACCGGTCGTGTATAGAACCGGCTAACAAGCTCGCCCTTCACCCCTTAAACCCATACATAGGGGAGCCCATGGAATCTGCCATGTTAAATGGAAGTGTTTATAACTTTAACACGGGATTTGCATGGGTGAGCGTCAGCGTTCAGAACCCGTCCTGGGTAGCATTCTCGTGGAACGTTTCAGAAGCAATTATCCAAGGTGGGCTTGGATATTCGCCAGGGGAAGTTGAATTTGTCACGGCGCCTGTTGAATACTGCTATCCCGATCTCGAAAAGGGTGCGAGCTTCTGCCGTCCCGTCGTCCCCAACCTGACCGTAGCATACCTGGGAAACCTGCAGATCTGGGCAATTCCAGAAAAGAGCGGAGACACATGCAGTTTCCACTACTACGTGACCACAGTGGTTCAGAGGGAAAATGGCACTTATGCCGCCCAATTTCTGTACAACACCACAGATACCCGTGATATACCTCCGTACAGCATTTTGCTTCTCAACATGACCGGCTGGACACGCCATGAACCGGAACTCATCTACACCGGCAATGTCAGAGATTACCGAGTCATTAAGCTCCTCAGATACACCTACAACCCCGAGGCATGGGACAAACTGAACGTTAAACCTGCAGAGAACTTCACAGTATTCTCACCCGTTGAATGTGGAAAATCAACCATCAACGCCACACGGGGGAGCAACACAACATGCATCTCCTATAACTCCGGGAAGAACTCTCAAACCGCCCCTGCGGTGATGTACGCTTCCATCGGATTCCTGGCAGGGTTTATAGGAGCAACAATTTGGAGAAGAAGGTGACGGTTTATTCGCTCAGCACTTTCGCTAATCGGCGTTTCAAAGAGGTAGCTGTACATGACGTTCGCGTCAATATAGATCACTGAACTCAGCCTCCAGCTCGTATGCCTTAAGCTCCCCAAACTCCGCCTTTCCCAAAATCCTCCTAAGTTTTCTGAAGTCGCCCTTTGGTCGTTTTTTCTCCTTTACAAGCTCTTTGCGAGGCAGTTCAAGCTCCAAGAGCCTCTTCAGTTCTTCGGGGTCAGTGTTTTGGGGACATTCACCCTGATAGTAATGACTGGCATATGACCACCCAATAAACATTGGAGGGGGAAGTTAAAGCCCTTACTCCTTCCACACCTCTAAAACCATGAACCTCCTAACGAGCGGGTTCGGGTAGAGCTCCCAGCCAATACCTTCCGTCCCCGCTTCAATTTCCCCGTAGAGACCGCCCTCGCGCGGGTCTAAGCTTTCTCCGTAGATTTTTCCGGGGTGAATTTCCACCTTCATGTAGCGGGGGAGACCGACGATGGCCCTGCCGTGCTCCCTCGCGTAGTCAATCGCCCACTTGGCCGTGTATAGTCCTGCGTAAATCTCCGCTATCCTGACCGGGACGCTGGACTTGCCGATGGCGATTATTTCTATCCCGGTTTCCTCCCAGAACTTCTTGGCGAGGGGTTGCAGGTCTTTGGCAAGGTCCTTCCAGACTTCCTTTCCCCTGTCCGTTATTGTCAAAGCATCAATGGTGGGCTCATCGAGCTTTCTGACTTCCACCCCTCCTATGGTGGAGTCGAGGTGGACGACGTCGGGCTTGACTTCCCTCGCGAACTCCACTGCAAGGAAGGCCTCGTCCCTTATCGCCTGTCTGCCGCTCATGTCGTAATCGAAGGGGTTGGCGTACCTCACCCTGCTGAGTGTCGCCGTCCTGTAGGGCTTCTCGACGAGCACCACCGCAGTTGCTATCAGGCCAATAGGCTCATACTCCTCCGTTAAGAGTGCTCCGCCAGTGTCAGCCGCAACAATCCTCATGGTGATCACCGGTAACGACCAATTACCAATATACGACCCCGCTTTAACTCTCTTGGTGTGGGCCAATGGACGACACGATTTATGAAGCTTTGGGGAAGTACGTGGACAGCCTCTCAAACTCCCTGTACCTCGGGACGGCGCGGGGCAGGGTCTATCTCGACGGCAGACCCATAACCCCCGACGGTGTGAAGCTCTCCCTGTTCTTCTCTGGAAAATCAATAGAGGTAAGCTCCCTCTGGGGGAAGCGGGAGCACGGGGCGCTCTACCTGAGGGGCTCTCCAGAGGTGAGCTTCCATTCTGGCCGTGTTGAGCTGCTTTTCCTGACGAGAAAGGGCAGGGTTCTCGTCCGGCTCAGGGCAGGGAAGGGCTTTGCCAGGGTTCTAGCAAACACGGCCTCCCTCTGCGTTGGCGGTATTGGCTCGCTCTGGGTCAGAGGCTGAGTCTCGTCACCGCTCGGAACTCGGCAAACTCATCATCCCCTTCAGTTTCTCCAGCTCCTCCCTTAAAGACCTTGCCGTCTCCTCATTTCCCGTCAGCGATGAATACTTTTTCACCGCTTCTTCAAGCTCCGGGTACTTTCCAAGGAAGCCCACCAGCCTCTCGGCCGGGACGAGCATCCCCGTCTCCCTGTAGACTATCAGGACGCCGAGGGCCTTCAGGGCGTCGAGGAAGGCCTCAAAGGCCTCGTCGTACCTGCTCTCGCCCATCAGCCTCTCGCCCCTCTCAATGTAGGAGTTGAACCTTTCGATGAGTGCCTCCTCCATGTTCCCACCGACGGGTTTTTATAGGACGTTTTAATAAACGTTCTGAAATGAGGGCAGAGGAACTGGTCTGGGGCGCGGTCGTGGCAGTTATTCTGTACGTTGCGTGGAGGGTAGTCCACCCTCTTGTGACGCCCCTGTTCTTCGGGTTCGTTCTTGCCTACGCCTCCTACCCGCTTCAGCGGAGGCTCTCGCCGAGGCTCGGAAATAAGCGCTCCGCCCTCCTGATAAGTCTCTCGGTTCTTCTCGTTGGGGGATTTCTGACGCTTTATCTCCTCCTTGTATCAGTCCAAGTCGCCATGTCCTTCTATGACAGCGTTGTAGGGGCTTTCAACTGGCTCCTTACCCTTCCGCTCCCGGAGGACGTTCTCCAGTTCCTCCAGAACTTCCAGGGCCAGGTCGTTCCGAAAATAGCGGACTACCTCTCCGAGCAGGCGTTCTCCCTGCCCTCCTACCTGCTCCAGCTCCTCGTGTTCTTCTTCACCTACTACTACGCCCTTGCCTACGGGGAGGAAATCCGGGCCCAGATATACGCCCTCCTGCCCGAGAAGAACCGCGAGCTCGGTGAGGAAATTCTGACGAGCGTGAACAAAACGCTCTCAGCGCTCATCAGGGCATGGCTTCTCCTCAACGTGGCCAAGGGAATCCTGATGACAATCGGCTTCATAATCTTTCGCGTCTCAGACCTCTACACCGCCATAGTCGCCGGCTTCTTGACATTTGCCTTCTCATTTGTCCCGCTCTTTGAGGGCTGGATGATTTGGCTGGCCGGAGCGATATATTTTGCAATCAACGGGGCTTACTTCCACGCCGTTGGCATAGCGCTCTACGGCTTCTTCCTCGTCTCCCCGATGCCGGACTACACGATAAGGCCGATGATGGTCGCGAGGGACACGGAGCTCGACGAGACCCTCGTGTTCGTAGGAATGCTTGGGGGCACGTGGGCAATGGGTCTGAAGGGTCTCATAATCGGCCCGATAGTCCTCAACGTCCTCCTTGTCCTCCTGAAAGAATGGAAAAGGTTCACAGAATCTTCACGCCGGCCTTCTCAAGCTCCTCAAGGGCCTTCTTCTCGTCCTTTGGGTTAATTCCCTTGACCGCGTCGCTCAAAAGGTAGACTTCAAAGCCGTGCTTCACCGCGTCGAGGGCGGTGGCCTTAACGCAGTACTCAGTCGCAACACCGCAGATGTAGACGCGCTTGACGCCCTTCTCCTTCAGAATCTCGGCGAGATTCGTTCCCTCGAAGCCGGAGTAGGCTTCCTTGTCCGGCTCGGTGGCCTTGGAGATTATCACCGCGTCCTCGGGTAGCTCGACGACGAACTCAGCTCCCTCCGTCCCCTGAACGCAGTGCTTCGGCCACGGCCCGCCCTGTTCCTTGAAGCTGATGTGGTTTTCCGGGTGCCAGTCGCGCGTCGCCACGATGAGCGCTCCCTTTTCCCTGAACTTCCGTATGTACTCGTTGACCTTCGGGATTATCTTGTCTCCCTCGGGAACGGGCAGGGCTCCCCCTGGCATAAAGTCCCTCTGCATGTCAACAACGATTAGTGCCTCCTCGGACATGGGCATCCCCCATATTGAGAACCGTGAAAGGTGTTAATAAGTTTAGAGTTCAGACGTCAAGCCTGTCCTTGAACTTTGACATGTCGACGCCCTTCTCAAGGCCGAAGAGGTAAGCCAAAATCCGTTCATCAAGGTCTCCGTAGCGCTCGCGGAGTGCCTTTATTCCCTCCATTACCTCCATCTCGCTCCAGCCTAGGGAGCGGGCTATGTGGACGACCATCTCTCCCAGAAGGTCTTCGGGCTTTTCCGTTTTTTCGAGGGCCTCGATTTTCACGTGTAGCTTCCCCTCGCGCTCCTCGAGCAGGCCCTCCTCCAGCCACTCCTCTATGAGTTCCTTCGCCTCACTAACCGAGAAGCGCCTCAGCCTGAAGGTGAGTATCCCGACCAGCTCGCTCCTCGTGAACTCGGTTGAGCCCTTGACCTGGACTGCTTCCTCCAGCGGGTGCATGGCCATCAATCTTTTTATGTCACGGGGATAGATAAACTTTTGGTGTTGGAAATGGAGCAGAGGACTCACAGGCGCACCTCGGAGAGGCTCGTCGGAAAGCCGGTAAAGATAGAGCCCGGAAAAGCCGAAGTTGAGCTTCTGACAACGGAGGAGATGGCCGTTGACGAGTACGGCCTCGTCCACGGCGGCTTCACGTTCGGGCTGGCCGACTACGCGGCGATGCTCGCGGTAAACGAGCCCACAGTTGTGCTCGGAAAGGCCGAAGTGAAGTTCCTCAAGCCCGTGAGGGCAGGCGAAAAGCTTGTGGCCAGGGCCAAAATAATGGAGGAATCTGAAGGGGGTGTGGGGGACGGGACGTCCCCCCGGAGGAAGAAGCTCGTTAAAGCCGAGGTCTTCAACGAGAGGAACGAGAAGGTCTTTGAGGGGACTTTCCACTGCTACGTCCTCGAAAAGCACGTGCTCGAGTGAACTAAAAATTTTTAAACTCAAATATCAAAGTTCGATATCGGTGTTCGATATGAAGTACCGCGACTTCCTGACCCTTCATGTCCTCCACCATGCTAGGGAGGGCATTACCGGTAGCTTCATGATGAAGGAATTGGGAAGACACGGTTACAAACTTAGTCCCGGCACGATTTACCCCCTCTTGCACGAGCTGGAGAAAAAGGGGCTTCTGGAGAGCAGGGAAGAAATCAGGAACGGGAGAAGGGTTAAGGTCTACACGATAACCGACGCGGGCTTAACTGCTCTGGAAGAAGGGAAAGAAAAGTTAAGGGAGCTCTGCGAGGAACTTCTGGGGGAGTAAATATGGAGAAGGAGCGGAAGGTTTTCGGAATCAGCTGGAACGTCTTTCTCCTTGGCCTCGTCAGCTTCCTCAACGACATGAGCAGTGAAATGATAGCGCCAATCGTTCCCGCTTATCTGACCGAGGTTCTCAAGGTCGGGAAGCTCGCGGGCGGTTCTATAATGGGCCTCATCGAGAGCGCGAGCTCGCTCTTCAAGGTCGTCTTCGGCTACTTCAGCGACCGCTTCAGGAAGAGGAAGGTCTTCGTCTTCACGGGTTATGCGCTCTCTACGGTCGCCAAGGGCGCTCTCGCATTCACACAGGGCTGGCTTGACTTCCTCGCGCTGAGGCTCCTCGACAGGACGGGAAAGGGGATAAGAACCGCCCCCCGCGACGCGCTCATCGCGGAGTCCAGCAACGGGAAGACAGGCAAATCCTTCGGCTTTCACAGGATGATGGACACACTCGGAGCAGTCGCCGGCCCTCTCATTGCCGTCCTTCTGCTCGGCCTTCTCTCATATCTGCCCAAGGAGGTGCTCTACCGCAGGATTTTCTTGATTTCGGCCGTTCCCGGGATTATCTCACTTATCATAATCGCCCTCTTCGTGAAGGACAGGGGCGGTGAGGTAAAAAAGAAAATAGCGGGTGTTTCATCACTGAGGAGCCGTTCCCTCCAGCTCTTTCTCGCTGTTGTTGCCTTAGGAACCCTCGGCAGGTACAGCTACGCCTTCACCCTCTGGAAGGCCGAGGAGCTCGGCTACACGGTTCTGCAGGGTTCGGCGTTTTACGCCCTCTTCAACCTCATCTACGCCCTCTCCGCGTACCCGATAGGCGTTTACTCTGACAGGGTCAGCAAGAAGGCGCTAATCGGCGCTGGCTTCCTGCTGTCTGCCCTTGCAAGCATATGTTTCGCCTTTGCCCAGAGCTTGCCCCTCCTCGTCGTCGCTTTCATTCTCTATGGCCTCCACATGGCGGTGATGGACACAGTGCCCAGGGCTTACATGGCGGAGCTGGCGGGGGAGGGTGAGAAGGGGACTGTCATAGGCGCTTACCACACCGTTGTCGGCGTCTTTGCCTTTCCAGCGTCCCTTATAGCCGGCTACCTCTGGAACACCTACTCCCTAACGTACAGCTTCCTCTTCGCTTCCGCTATGGCCTTCCTTGCCTTCATTCTTCTCCAGTTTGATTGACATTCTGTCAATTTTTCCCGTCTATTTTTGTTCATTTCCCGTCAAAAAGACTAAAAACTGCTGAGCGTATCTCTTCCGGTGGTCGGAGTGAGAATCCTCATCATCGGTACCGGCGGCACCATCGCGAGCGCGAGAACCGAGAAGGGCTACAAGGCCAAGCTTACCGCGGGAGAGATACTTGAGCTCGCTGGGATAAGCGGAAACGGCGTTAAAATCGAGACGCGTGACATACTCAACCTCGACAGCACGCTCATCCAGCCAGAGGACTGGGTGACGATTGGAAAAGCTGTTTTTGAGAGCCTTGGCGACTACGATGGCATCGTCATAACCCACGGGACCGACACGCTCGCCTACACCTCTTCCGCTCTGAGCTTCATGCTCAGGCACGTCCCAATTCCAGTCGTCTTGACGGGCTCGATGCTCCCAATTACGGAGTCCAACAGCGACGCTCCCAGAAACCTGAAAACGGCCCTGACCTTCGCCATGAAGGGCTTTCCTGGGATATACGTCGCCTTCATGGACAAAATCATGCTGGGCACGAGGGTCTCAAAGGTGCACTCTCTCGGCCTAAACGCCTTCCAGAGCATCAACTACCCGGACATCGCCTACGTCAAGGACGAGGAAGTCGTGGTAAGACACAGGCCTGAGCTACCAGAGGGAGAGCCTTCCTTTGACCCTAGGATAGACCCGAACGTTGTCCACATACGCCTAACACCAGGCCTTTCCCCAGAAGTCTTCCTGGCGGTTGCGGAGAAGGCTCACGGGGTAGTCCTTGAGGGCTACGGTGCGGGAGGAATCCCCTACCGCGGAAGGAACCTCTTCGAGGCCGTCTCAAGGGTCGCCGGCGAGAAGCCGGTTGTGATGACGACGCAGGCCCTCTACGGAGGCGTTGACCTCACTCGCTACGAGGTCGGAAGAAGGGCCCTTGAGGCAGGTGTCATACCAGCGGGGGACATGACGAAGGAAGCGACGCTCGTAAAGCTGATGTATGTCCTCGGTCACACAAAGGACGTTGAAGAAGTGAGAAGAATAATGGGAAGAAACCTGGCCGGAGAACTCAGCTCAGCTTTTTGAGCTCCTCGTCGCCGACTATGAGGGGCCTCTTTGCCTCTATGACGTAGCTGAACTCCCACTTTACTTCTCCCCTGTTCATAAGCTCGGCGTAGCGCCTGGCCTTCTCCTCGGCCTCCTGGAGAGAAGAGGCCTCTATAATCCTCCTGACGTACCACTTTCTGTCTCCAAACCTGAGCTTGAACTCGGCCATGAACATGGGCATCACCGTAGGATATTGGGCAATGCCTTTTAAAACGTTGGCCAAGTTCTGCGGGTAAACATGAACGGTGGAAAAACAAAACGGGTTCGTCTCAAAGCTCTAAATTCAAAGCTCGGCCGCCATGTACCTTCCGTCCCTCTCGAAGGCCTCGAAGACCTTGTCCCCTTCTTTCGTCTTCAGCTCGATGAGGACTTTCTTCGGAGTCTTTTCGACATCGGCTTCGACCCTCTGGTCGCTTAAAACTTGAATGAACGCATCTCCAAGCCTTTCAAACTCGAAAACGAGGTTTTCGCCATCCCACCTTGTACCGCGGAAGCTGACTCCACCCATCCTAAAAGTTACTTCAAGAACCACTTTCAAAGCCTTCACCGAGTGGAATATGAAAGAGGGGGTTAAAAAGGTTGGCCTCAGGCCTTCTTCAGCTTCACTATCTCCTTGGCGAACTCCTCAAGGACTTCCTTCCTCATGCCCTCGAAGAACTTTATCGAGCCTGCGTAGCTGTGGCCGCCACCCTCGATTCCAGCAGAGGGTAGCTTCTCCTGGAGCCTCGGGATTATGGCGTTGAGGTCGAAGTTGTATGCTGCCATCCCGTCGCTGGCCCTGACAACCGCGAAGTCCGGCCCGTAGGCGAGCGTGAGTATCGGCGAGTCCTCACCGTACTTCTCCTTGAAGTGGTCGTGGATGAGGCCGGAGAGCTTGCCCGGGCTCGGGTAGCTGAACTTCGGTGCGAAGAGCTCCACGTCTATTGTGTTGAACCTTACCCCGTTCGGCAGGACGACGCTCTTGACGTGCGGCAGGGACGCCTTCAGGGCCTTCTCCTGCTTCTCCTTGACCTCCGGGTAAATCGCGTTTATCAGCTGGCGGTGCCTCTGCAGGTTGCCCGTGAGGAGCAGAATCTCGTCTATTATGCCGTGTCCGTCCATGAACTTCCAGTAGAAGGCCTCGTGGTCTATGACCTCGGCGATCTTCTTCAGGTCTTCCTCGGTAAGGCCCTTAGCCTTCTTCGCTATCTCAAGGTACTGGTAGAACTCTGGAGCTTTGCTCCTGTCGCCGGTCCCGGCTATCGCTGGCAGGTGCTTTATCCTGTCCTCGACCTCTGGGTTGATGAAGCGGGCCACTTCAGTTGCAAGCATTCCCGCGGTGAGTTCGTAGTAGCCGCGCTTTATGTGGTGCGGGTTGACGTGGACGTCAACGTAGTCATCGACCTTGGCCTTGTCCTCGCTAACCCACTCGCGCGGGTCGTGGTGGTCTATGACAACTATCGGGACGCCGTAGGCCTTTATTCTCTTGTAGGCAGGAATGTCCTCGCTCGTTCCTCCGTTGTCCACTATCACGACGAGGGGGAGAGGGTCGCCGAACTTCTCGTGGTCTTCGACCATGAAGATTATGTCCTTGAGAACGTCCTCCAGTTCGTAGAACGGCGCCCTGCTGGGCCTGCGCTTGAAGAGCTTCCACCTGGCCTGCGGGTCTGGGGAGATGCTCTCTATCAGCGGGACTATCGCATATTCGAGGGCAAGCCCTGCGGTGTAGCCGTCGGCATCGGCGTGGTGCCTTAAAAGGATTGGCCTGCCCTCGTAGATGGCGCGCCTTATCATGAAGGCGGCCTTCATAATCTTCGGCTTGAGCTTCTCTAAGACCTCGCTCTGGACGAGGAAGCCAACGTCCTGCGGCTGGGCGCGCTTGTCGAGCTCGGCCTCTATCTGCTGCTTAACCCTCGCCGCATCGGGGCCCCAGAGCCTCGCCATGTCGCTGACTTCTATCTGGATTTCGCCGGAGTGGAACGCTATCTTCCCTACCACTTCCACGATGTCGCCGACGTTTATGTTCGGGTACGCCCTAACGCCCGGCGCCTCAAAGGCGGCCGCCCAGGTTATTCCGGTTCCGTCGGTTATCGTGAAGACCGTCGGTCCGCCGGTGACCTGTATCTGGGTAACCCTACCCTGCACCCTCACGGTCTTGCCGGCCATGTCCTTGCTGAGCTCGGCTATCGGGGTAACCGGGAGCTCCTTCTTAACGACAACTGTCTTGTAGTGCCTCTGCGGGGACTCGATGAGGTCTATCTCCCTCTTGTCTGGCCTCACGTCAAGGACCTGGACGATGATTTCGTCGCCGGGCTTGTACTCTCTCCCGCCGAGGAGGTCCTTTCTCTTTATCAGGCCAACGACGTGTGGGTTAAGCTTGACGAAGACGCCAAAGCGCTCTACCCTGTCAATTGTTCCCTTGTAGAGGCTTCCGACCTCAACGTCCTCGTAATCACAGGTCTTGTCGAGGATGTAAACGACCTTGTACTTCCTCAGGCAGTCCGGGCAGACCCATGTGGTCTCCATTCCGGGCTCCCAGGGCTCCTTTATCTTGCCGCAGATGTCACAGACGAGCACTTTGCCTGTCCCACCGCACGTCGGACAGGTCTCGTAAACCGGGACGGTGCCTTTGCCGTGACATTCAGGGCAGGGTATTTCATCTACCTCGTCCTCAACACCAAGGTAGTCCAGGTTCCTGTAACCCTTCAGCTTGTCTCCTATCTTGAAATCAGCCGGAACGTAGCCCCATCCCTCACAAACGGGGCACTCCTTCTCGCCTGCTTTTACCTTTCCAGTCCCGTGGCACTCAGGACAGTCCTTAACCGCCATCTTCTCACCCGGCTAAGGTTGAGGTTTCAGCTTAAAAACGTTAAGCAGGTTCGGACTGTTTTCATCTTTGTTTGGTGGTTCGAACCTACACAATGTCCTACACAAATCGCTTAAAAAATTTCATGTATTATTTCTCATTAGGTGGTGACAGTGTGCCCGTGGGGTGATTGGCTTTGAGGTTCAGACAAAAGTTGTACCTGGTCGTTTTTGGGACTGCCATAGTCATAATGCTCATCATGGCACTTGCACAAATTCGGGGAATCGAAGCGATGGGGGCCTCGATGGAGAAAACAATGGGACCGACGATGAGGGAGCAGGCCAGGAAGATTGCCCTCCTTGAGAGCGAGAAGTACGCCCTCATGATAGACGAAAGGCTCCACCCCCTTAAGCTTGTGGCGGATTCTTATGCCAGTGCAATAGGAACCGAGTATATGATGGAGGAATACATACCCCACTACTCGCAGACGGATAATTTCTGGAACATCGTTAAGAAGAAGCTGAATGAACTCAAGGCCTCGGACGATTCCATAATAAATGCTTATTACGCCGATAGGAATGGGAGGCTGGAGATAGTCCCTCCAGCAGAGCTTCCTCAGGATTTCGACGCGACGAAATCTGTTTGGTATCAGCGGGCCGCAGAGGAGGGCCAGTTCTGGATGGAGCCGTACACAGACATAATCACGAACAAGACTGTCATAAGCTACATAACACCCGTCCACTACAACGGTGATTTGAAGGGCGTTCTGGGTGTTGATATTGACTTCTCAGCCCTCTACAAGGAAATGACTTCCACCAGAATCGGCGAGACCGGTTATCTTTTTGTCATAAGTCACAACGGAACCGTTGTAATTCACCCCAACGCTGAGCTTATTGGCAGTGTGAACATCTTTACCGATGAGAAGTATTCCGGGCTCGCCAGTGCGGTGAAGGGCAATGAGAAGGGCGTCGTTGAGGCTGAACTCGACGGAAAGACCATGGTGATGGCCTTCGCGAGGAGCGAGGTTACCGGCTGGACGATAGTTGCAGTTGCCCCAGAAGACGAGCTTATCGGTGCACTGGTGACATCCCTTGACAACGCTAAGTCCGAGGCCTCGAAGAACCTCATTTTCAGCATCGGCCTTGCCTCGCTTATAGCCTTCGGCCTCGTGCTCGCGGGCGTTCAATACCTCAGAAAAGCGTTGAAGCCAATAGAAGAGCTCACGAACGCAGCGGAGCTGATAGCCCAGGGCAGGCTCGAGGAGGCAAAGGAGCTCGTTGGTTCCATTGACTACCCCTACCGCGACGATGAGATTGGAAAGCTCCTTACCGCTTTTGAGGCAATCTCGCGCGACGTTATTGGAACCCTCAACGGCGTCATCCAGAAGCTCGAACGCCTCGCTGAGGGTGACCTGAGCAACGGTTTGAGCGTCGAGGCCAAGGGGGACTTGATGGAAATAATAACGGCTCTGCGAGAGACATCGGCTAAGATGAGGACGCTGATAGGTAACATCCGCCATATCGGTTTGTTACTTGACCAGCAGGCAGGCGAACTGGCGCAGATTGCTGAAAACGTTCGCGGTTCGATGGAGCAGGTCGGTGAGGCCATAGAGCAGGTCAGCGTCGAAGCCCAGAGACAGCAGGAGAGCATCAACGAGATTACAGAGGGAATGCGTCTCGTTGCCCAGGTCACCGAGGAGACTTCGAGCATAATGGAGGAGTTTGAGAGGGCCGTCGAGGAGGTAACGAGGACGGCATCTGAGGGTGGACGGAAGGGCGACGAGGCCATACGGGACGTTGAGAGCATCAAGCGCTCGATGGACTTCATTGACGAGGCAGTTAGGGCTGTAAGTGAGATGAGCAAGAGGATAGGTGAGATAACCCAGACGATAGGGAACATCGCCGAGCAGACGAACCTTCTGGCTTTGAATGCCGCGATAGAGGCGGCACGTGCTGGGGACGCAGGAAAGGGCTTTGCGGTAGTTGCCCAGGAAATCCGCGGTCTGGCCGAGGAGAGCAAGGAGGCCGCCGAGAAAATACGCGAAATCATAGCCGAGATGGACGAGAAGGTCAGGAGGGCCGTTGAGGAAACGAAGAAAGGCGTTGACACGGTTTCAAACTCGACCGAGACCCTCAAGGAGAGCCTCGGCTACCTCGGATACGTAGCGGAGATGATTGGCTCGATAGGCGAAAGGGTCTCTGAGGTAAAGGAGCAGGCCGAGAGGACGAAGGAGGAAGTCGAGAAGGCCCTTAGGGCCCTTGAGAACCTCGCCGCGAGCGCCGAAGAGACAACCGCCTCTGCCGAGGAGGTCAGCTCGGCGATGCAGGAGCAGAGGGCTGAGATAGAGGCCCTGAGCGAAGAGGCCAGGAAGCTCAAGGAGATAGCGCGGGAGCTCCGCGAGAACGTGGAGCAGTTCCGCCTTTGATTCTTTATGTTTTCCCTTTGGAGTCCTGGTTTTGTTTTCCGTATTGTTAACCTTTATAACCTCCCCCGTGAAGTGATTCTCGCGATGATGAGTGAATCCAATGCTGATGAGATGATGAGCCCCAAACCTGAGCACTGGATTGACGAAGAGCGGCAGGCGAGAATGGAGATGCGTCTTGAGGAGTTGTACTCGAGTATCGAGGAGCTAAAGAGAGAAAACGAAGCCAGGAATGCCCCGGATAAGCTCGGCTGGGACGACATTGCGCAGGAGATAGTCGGTGCCGTTACCTTCGCCCTCCCGTTCCTCTTCACGGCGGAGCTCTGGGACATAGCCAAGGATATATCAATCGAGCGCTCCTTTCTGGTATTCCTTATGACTCTCGGCCTGGCATACCTGTTCATAGTTAAATCCAGGATAGGGAACCTGAAGAAGGAGGAGCTCTTCCACATCCCCAAGAGGCTCCTGACTGTCACGGGGATATCATATTTCATATCCGCCGTTCTGATATACATTTATGGGATAAACGGCCTGGCGCACTTCACTCCCGGCCAGTACATCAACGCGACCATACTCGTAAGCACCTTCGCCGTGATAGGAGCAATAACAGTGGATATGGTGAAGTGAATGAAGTTAATAACCGGAAAAAAGTGGGAAGGCTTTGCTGGTGAAAACGCCGTTCTGTTCCCCGAATACCAAAAGAACAGGGACGAGCTCGCCGATTTCGTGAACTCCCTTACGGGAGATGAGACCGTCGTTACAGCGAGCCTTGAGCTGGTTGACTTAATCGCCTGGAAGTTCAGGAAGGGCGATGAAAACGTTCTGATATACTCCGACACGAGCAAAAGCCTGACCCTCAAAGAGGTCTATGAGCTGAGGAAGTACCTCGACTTCGACGTCCGCGGCGGTTTTTCCGGAGAAAACGCCCGGACGGGCGTCCTCTTCGTCGAGGGAAAGACCGACTCCAAGTTCTTCAAGGCCGTCTTCAAGAAGCTCTTCGAGTTCAGAGAGAGCCGGGAAGTCCCCTACAGCCTGCGCTTTATTGAGCGGGTCTTTGAGCGCGACAACTTCGACCTGCTGGGGCGCGAGGACGGTGTTTTTCTCGCGGTTATCCCCAGTGAGGGCAACTCTGGGGTGATAAGGAACCTCGGCAACTTCCTCAGGGCTATGGAGGTCTTTGATTTCACGGTCGAGAGGCTCGGCGTGGCGATAGACATAGATGAGGACAGGGAGGCGGCCCTGGCGTCCATAGCCGGAAAGCTCTCCGGGTTCGAGCATCAGAAAACTCCCCTCGGCTACCTCGTCGGAAAAACCGAAGTGATTCCGCTGATAATCGGTCTCCCCTTTGAGGACGAGCTGATAGAGTGGAAAAAGCCCACAGTCGAGGACTTGATGCTCCACCTCATATCGAGGGAGGGTCTGCTTGAGAAGATAAAACCGGGGCTCAGGGCCCTAAATGAGAGCCTCGGGAGGAAGCTCAGGCCGAAGGAGGTAATGTACCTCGCACTCTCTGCCTACGGCCACTGGGGCAACCTTGAGGGCTTCTACGAGCTGTTCGTCATGCGCTCCCGCTTCAGGAACCTCAAGGCAGTTTTGAGAGAGGCGGGCCTCATGGAGGGTCTCACATACCTCGCATGGAGGGAGAGGGGCCGTTGAGTTTTTAATTTCCGGCGGGGAATTCAGACCGGTGGTGGAGATGAAGCTCGTTTCATTCGACGTCTGGAACACCCTCTTGGACATCAACGTCATGCTCGACGCGATGGCCGTTGAGCTGTCCAAGCTTATGGGGACGTGCATCGTCGACGTCGTCGAGGGGATGATTGCCACCCGCGAGAGGATAAAGCGCATGAGGGCAGAGACCACTGGAGACCCGGCAAGGGCCCTTGAGGAGAGCCAAGAGATGCTGGCTGAGCTTCTAGGAACGGACATCGAGATTGTGAGAAGGGCTGCTGCGAGGGCTACCCTCAACGTCGGCGATGAGATAGTCCTTCCGGGGGCGAAGAAGGCCCTTGAGGGTGTCAAGAAGAAGGGCCTAACGGTCACGGTTACCGGCAACGTGATGTTCTGGCCGGGCTCATACACGCGCCTCCTGCTGGAGCGCTTCGGGCTGATGGGCTTCATAGACAGGACTTTCTTCGCCGACGAGGTTTTCGCCTACAAACCGATGCCGGAGATGTTCGGAAAGCCGCTGGAGACCTTCGGCGTGAAGCCGGGGGAGGCGATTCACATCGGGGACACCTACGCCGAGGACTTCGAGGGTGCGCTGAGGGCAGGAATGTGGGGGGTCTGGATAAACCCCGAGGCCGAAGGGGTCAGAAAAATCCACGAGAGGGGCTTCGAAGTGCCGAGTGTCGAGGGGATTCTAAAGGTGCTGGAAAAAATAAATGAAAAAGGTTGATAGTGGTTTGCTTTCACTTCTTTCCCTTCGGCTTCAGCCACGCGCTCAAACCCACCTGCTTCGTCTTCTGGTAGCGCAAATCCTCCTTCCTGTAGCCGAAGGCCCTGAGAATCCTCTCAACGGCGGGAAGAACCTGGTTTTCGATGTAGTATTCGGCGTCGTACTTGTGCTTCGTCGGGTCGAACTCGTCAGCCGGAATCGCCCTGTCGCCTATCCTACCAGAGCCCTTTAGGACGATGTAGCTTATCACCGTTCCAGGACGGATTTTCACTCCCCTCGCCGCGAGGCGCTTTGCTACTGCAACGTGTGGACCTGTGGCTTTGTAATCCTTCAAATCGCGTGTTATCTGCTCGTGGATTACGAGCTTCTCGGGCGGGACTTCATACTTGCTCAGCTTTTCGGTCACCTCCTTGACTATCCTGACTGCTTTTTCGACGTCACCGTGCTTAAGTATCGCCTCAAGAACCCTCGCCTGCGTCTCCTTCGCTATCTCGCTCCAGTCACGCCTCACAATCTCCAGCCCGCGCGTGGTTATCTTGCCCTCCTCGTCTATGACCGCGTACTTCTTCTTCGTGACGAAGAACCCCCTCACGTAGAAGCCCTCGTACTCAAGTTCGAGCAGGCCGGGCAGTTTGGCGTTGATGTACTTGAGGAACTCCTTGGCCTTCTTTTTCACAGTTTCTGCATCTGCTCCTGGTATTGTGGCAAAAAATCCATCAGTGTCTGCGTAAAGCACTTTGAAGCCAAACTTTTCCTCTATTTCATGAATTGTGGTCTCTATGTACTCCCTTCCCCACGCGGTCACGCTCTCGGCGCACTCCCTGCAGTACCAGCGGGCCTTGGCGTAGCCGTAGTAGCCGTAGTAACTGTTGTGCGCGTAGAGGAATCCAAAGCCCGCCAGAAAGTTCTCGTCCTCCTCAACGCTCAGGTCGTAGACGTAGCCTTCATAGTTCATCTTTTTGACTTCCACGACCTTATCGAGGATGATGTCCCCACTGATAAGCCATTCTATTCTCTTGGCCTTCTCCCCCTCGAGTTTTTCACTCTCAACGAGCTCTTGGAACTTTTCGTAGCTCATATTCCTTTGGAAGACCTTACCGAACGTTTCCTCAAGCACTTCCTTTGGAATAACGTGGGAGTAGTAGGCGTTTTTCTTCTTTTTGTACCCCGTGAAAGGAAGTTCCTCGTTCACGTAGACCCTGTAAACTCCGCTGTCGTGCCCGAGCTTAACCGCTGAAACGCCGAGCGAATTGAGGAGAAGGACGAGACCGTTTGCAAGGAGCTCGCTTTTCGTTGAGAGCCTGACCCTCTTGCTCGGGTGGACGTCCCCGTCTCCTATGAAGTACCCCTCAAGGAACGCCCACCTGACGTCTTCCGGCGACGTGAAAATTACCTCTGGAACCCTCTTGTTCTCGGCCAAGGTGCCGCAGAGGCTCTCAAAGATTATATAAGCCATCTTCCTTGGGATTTCAACGTAGTTCCTTCCGCGCCGGGCCTTTCCAAAGAACTCCCTCGCGAGGTTCTCCATGTCATCAAGAACTCTCTCGTCCTCGTTGTAGAGCTTCACGGTGTAGCTCCACCCGTTTTTCTGGTTCCTCTGCTTGCCCGCGTAGCCCTCGCTCACGTAGTAGCCGAGGAGCTTTGCAAAGTCTTCGTCAACCTCAATGAGTGACTTTATTCTGAAGCCGTTCCTTGTCCCCACCTGCCACTCATTGAGTTCTTCCTCTGGCATAAGGGAAATAACATCGCGAACGGCGTTGAATTCTATAAGGTATTCTCTTTTGTTGCCATTGTAACGAACGACCTCAGCTAAGCGCTCGTAAAGTTTCCTGTACCTTTTGAGTCCTTCTCTATCAATGATCTCATAGCCGATTTTTCTCAGCTTTACGTAGCCGAGGCCTTCGAGGTGTCTCAGGTAGCGCCTCGCAGTTCTCGGTCTCTTTTCCTCCCCAAAAATCCAGCGAAGGGTTCTCAGCATTCCCTTGAAGAAATTCTTTCTGCCCTTTGCTGGAATCGTAAGGATTATGTCCTCCGTTTCTTCCTCAGGCAGTTTTAGGAGGAGTTCAACAAGGTCCAGCCGTTCATACCTCTCGGGCAGGTGCACGCGTCTTGGAACCGCGAGGAGGTCTCCAGCCTTAATTTCTTCACCAGGCACTTCGACGAGCTCTCCATTTCTGTACGCGAAAAGGCTGTGGCCTTTGGTTACTGTTATCTTCCTTCCTGAACTCAGGGTTATTTTGTAGACATCTCCTGAATAGCGGTGCCTTATCACGGCCTTCACGGGCATTAAGCGGGCTTTCTTCGTCTTCCTGTCAAAGGAGACCGCGCGAATTCCGCTGACTTCAAGAACCTCAGTGTTTCCGTCCCTTTTGGCCCTTCCCTTTTCGTCCTTCATGAGTCCATCCACGAACTCGCCAATCCTGACGAGCTTGACTTTTCCGTTCTCAACTACCGGAATCCATTCCTCTGGCAGGAGGCTGTTCGCCAGGATTTTGATAGCCCTCTGCCTGTAATCGAGGATTTTCTTCTCCAGCGGGTCTATTGTGGCCTTCATCTTTTTCTTTATCTTCTGTCTCTCCTCAAGCAGGTCGCCGAGGAGACTTGGTATGAAGCCTGGAAAGTCCTTACAAAAGCGGTGCCCAACCTCTGGGGCGACGTCGTACTCTTTACAGCCCTCGCGGTTGAGGGTGTCCGGCGAGACGTTGTGGGTTATGATGATTGAGGGGTATAGGCTCATGAAATCTAGGTAGACAATGTTCTCCCACAGCCCGCGCTCGGGCTCCTTAACGTACCCACCCGCGTAGCTCTCGCGCCGTCTCGCGAGCTCCCTCTCGTCGGGCTTGTTTGGGGCCAGTTCGTTCCTCTCGTAGGCCTTCCGCAGAAGGAACCACTCGACGAGGTTGCCCGTGCTCGAGCGCGAGACGTCCCAGAGGCTCTGACCTATGAGCCTTGAAAGCTGGGCCTCCATCGGAAAGAACTCCCTTCCGAGCTCGTAGGTCACCTTCGCGTCCTCCATCGAGTAGCGGGCAACCCTTTCAAGGCCCTCCCCGCTCTCCCAGGCCTCTGTTATCTCCTCGGCGTAAACCTTCTCCTTAGGCTTTCCAAAGACGGCCTCGTACACTGCCTCAAGGGTGTAAGTCGGGAGGTTTATCGTGCGCCTTATGACTGGATAGAGGTCGAAGTGAATCCTGCCCTTTACCTCGACGGCAAAGCGGTCGCCCATGCGCTGGATTTTCGGCTCGCTTCCGTCTCTCCCGAGCGTGAACTTTATCCCGAGTTTCTCACAGCGCTTTTTTAGATAAGCGAAGTCGAAGTTGTCGCCGTTGTAGGTGATGAGCACGTCGGGGTCCTTCTCCTTGATGACGCGGAGGAAGCGCTTAATCATCTCCTTCTCGGTCGAAACGACCTCAACGTACGGAAGGTCAATCCTCTTCCAGGTTATCACCCTTGCCTCGTTCTCGTCGGCGTAGCTTATCATGAGAATCGGTCCGGTTCCAAACTCCTCACCCTCATGGTAGAGCGTCTCGATGTCGAAGGCGAGCATCGTGAGCTCCTCGTCGCCCTCCATCGGAATCAGGCCCTTGTCGATGAGGTAGCGCTTGGCGAAGGGTATGTCGTACTCGTAGATGTCCACAACGGCCGGATGCTCCCTAATCTTGTCTCGAATCGCTGGAACGTCCTGAGGGTGCGTGAAGTAGAGCTTCCAGACCTCTATCGGCCTGCCGAGGAACTTCCTCTGCACCTTCTCGGCGCGCTTCACCTTCACGACCGTCCCATGCCTTTTGGCGGTTACTTTCTTCACGTCTTCTATTGCTGAATCGTCCTTCAGGAGGGCGTAGAAGTAGGGCTCGAAGGTTCTGTCGTACTCGATTTTAAACTCGCCGTTCTCCTTCTTGAAGACCCTTATCACAGGCTTCCCGTTCTCGGTGATGTAGTCGGTATCGAGAATCATGACAACTCACCACGCAGGTTGTTCAAAATCCGGTGGGCGCTCTCACTCTCAAGCCTCGCCTCCTCCTCATCGAGAAGGGAGTACTCAACGCCAAGCTTGTCAAGGAGAAACGCAAGTTCATCTAACCTCATATCGAGCAACTCTGCGGCTTTCTCAAACGTTATCTGGTGGCTTACGAGCAGTCCAATCACCTTTAGGAAGCGCTCTTTCTCACGGTAGTCTTTGAACAGGGGAAAGTTAAAGACCAGCCTGTCAACCTCTTCCATGCTCCCACCGTTATGAAATTGCACTCGGGACTAATAAACCTCACCGCCACCTTTTTAAAGCGCCCCGCGAAGGGCCGAGCATGGAGCTGTTTTACAGGGTGAGCTTTCAGGAAGTCGTGGCCGATGCTCTAAGCTTAGTTGAGGAGCGCGAGCTTTCATCGAAGCACGCCCTTGAGCGGGTCTTCCGGAAGGTTGCCGGAAAGGACAGGGAGAAGGCGAGGGGATTGGCTCACGCCTACGTATTCGAGATTGAGAAGTGGAGGGCCAAGATAGACTTCATAATCAACTCCGTGCTGAAGGGTTCGAAGGTGGAAGACCTTGACCCCTACCTTGCTAATCTCCTCCGCATAGGGACATTTGAAATCCACTTCCGGAAAGTCCCTCCGGCCATAGCCACCGACTCGATAATCCGCGTCGTCAAGGAGCGCTTCGACTTCTCCCGCGCCAAGTTCGTCAACGCGCTGATGCACTCGATAGAGAAGTTCGACGTGGAGAGGGCCTTAAAACGGCTCAAGGAGAGGGATAGAGTTGAGTGGCTCTCGGTTCGCTTCTCCCACCCGCGCTGGTACGTCGAATACGTGATAGAGCTTTTAGGCTACGACGAAGCTGTAAGGCTTCTCCTCAGCAACAACCGACCGCAGAGGTACTACGTCCGCGCGAACACCCTCAAGACCGACGTGGACTCCCTCCGAGATTACCTTGAGGAGAACGGCGTGAGAACAGCCCTAACACCCGTTCCGGACGTTCTGAAGGTTCTTGACTATAAGACGCCGGTGACGAGGCTCGACTGGTACAAAGAGGGGAAGTTCGTCATTCAAGATTTGGCCTCTGCCTACGTTGCCCACGTTCTGGCCCCGGAACCAGGCGAGAGGGTTCTCGACCTGGCGGCCGCGCCGGGGAGCAAGACCTTCCATGCCGCCGCATTGATGGAGAACAAGGGCGAGATAGTCGCGGTGGACTACTCCTACGACAGGTTGATGCGCATGAAGGAGAAGATGAAGCTCCTTGGAATCAAAAACGTCAAGCTCGTCCACGCGGACGGCCAGAGCTTTAGGGATAAGGCCAAGTTCGACAGGATAATCCTCGACGCGCCGTGCTCGAGCTCGGGGACCTACAGGCAATTCCCCGAAGTCAAGTGGCGCTTCGACGGGGACAAGATCAAGCGCATAATAAGCGTCCAGAGGAACATGCTCCGCAACGCGTACGAGAACCTCCGCGATGGCGGTGAGATGACCTACTCGACGTGCTCGATTAGGGTTGATGAAGACGAGGAGAACGTGCTCTTTGCAATTGAAAAAGTTGGGCTTGAACTGCTGGACTACGATTTCAGCTGGGGCGATAGGGGCTTCCTCGAAATCGGCGATAAAGTCTTCCGCGCGTGGACGCACAGGCACGACTGCAACAGCTTCTTCATAGCGAAGATGGGAAAGGGTTAAACCACCGGCTTCCTCCTCACCTGCCCCCTCGGGTACTCCTCCTCAAAAATCTCCGCGGTGAAGCGGTAGACCTTTGTATCTGGATCGAGCCAGCAGTCGGGCGGTAGACCGGCCTTCCAGCAGGTCTGAGCTAAGAACTCCTCCTCGTCCCAGCCCCACTCCACCGGCACCTGCGGGAGAAGTAGGCCGGAGTAAATGCCCTTCTCGATTATCAGGCCGTCCCTGCCGACCTGTATCTTCCTCGGCCTCTCCTCCGGGGGCCCTTCCACCGGCTCCGGTGGTGTTAAAACACTGACTTCCACCGTCAGCTCGTCGAGCTCCTCAGGCCTAACCGGCGGGAACCGGGGGTCTTCGACGGCGGCATGAATGGCCGCTTTAATCGTCGCCTCGACCAGCGGATAAACCGGCAGTGGGAAGCCTATGCACCCGCGGAGCGCCATCTGTGGCGGGACGTTGTGGCGGTTGAGGGTCACGAAGACTCCCATCTTCTCCCAGAGCTCCGGCGGTGTGTCCTCTGGAGGTTCGATTACTCTTCCGTTCCTCACGTACTCCTCGATGGCTTTCCTCGCGAGCCTGACGAGGAACTCGCCCCACTCGTCCTTAATCCTGTACATCAGCACCACCCTAACTGGTATTTGGCGTAAAGAGTTATTTAACTTTCCCGCAAAGTTTAAAAAATTGCCGAAAAAAGATAAGTCGGGTGTCGAAAGTGGTGATAGTCGAGTTCGTCATCGTGCCCCTCGGCGAAAAAAGCCTGAGCAGGTACGTTGCAGAGGTAGTAAAGCTTTTAGAGAGGAAGGGAGTTAAGTATCAATTGACGCCGATGGCGACCATCATAGAGGTTCCAACCGTGAAGGAGGCATTCGCAATAATCGAGGAGGCCCACGAGCTCATGTTCAGGCTCGGCGCCGAGAGGGTCTCGACGACCGTGCGGATTGACGACAGACGCGACAAGGAGAGGCACATGGAGGACAAGGTCAAATCCGTAATGGCCAAGGTGAGGGGTGAGGATGAGGGTTCTCGTTCTGGCCATTGACCGTGATGACGATTTCGGCAAAAAGGCGGGCGTTAAGGGGCCCGTCATAGGGCGAGACGCCTGCTTAGACGCTGCCCTAAAGCTCAGCCTGGCCGACCCGGAGGACAGCGACGCGAACGTCGTCTATGCGGCCGTTAAGCTGAGGGACGAGCTTGAGGAGAAGGGGGAGTTCGACGAGGTTGAGGTTGCGATAATCACCGGCCACCCGAAGGTCGGCCTGAAGAGCGACATGGAGCTTGCAAGGCAGCTTGATGAAGTCCTTAGGGTCTTCCCGGCTGACGGGGTCATTCCTGTCACCGATGGCGCTGAGGACGAGCAGATTTTCCCGATAATCTCGTCCAAAGTCCCGATAATAACCTCTCACCGCGTCGTCGTCAAGCAGAGCCCCGGCATCGAGACGACGTGGTACATCATCGCCAAGTATATGAAAGAAATCCTGAGCGACCCCGAGGTCGCGCGCGTTGTCTTCGGTATTCCGGGCCTGATGGCTCTGCTCTACGGAATGGCAAAGCTCGTTGGTGTATGGTACCCCGAGAGCGAAAAGATAGTCTCAACCGTGATATGGGGAACTATCCTCCTGATAATTGGCGGGATATTCTTCTCAAAGGGGTTCAATATCAGTCCCGGGCACATATTTACAGCTCTCAGACAAGCTGTCGTTGAGCAGTTTATTGTAGTGCTGTCATTTGTCTCCGGCCTGCTCATTATCGTCAGCGGTGCAATTAACGCGTACCTCAACCTGGAGAGCTATTCGCTCAAGCTGATTGGTAGTTACCCGGGGACGTCCCTCTTGGCGACGCTGATTTACCTGAACGCTCTCTCATCTTCAATTGCCATAGGCATCGCCGTGATGATGAGTGGCAAGGTTATCCACGCATACCTCAAGAGGGATCGCCACATCTGGTACTACGTCTCGGCCCTGCTCATGACCCCCGCGCTGTGGGTGACCGTAGACCTCACCACACGCTACGCGCTGGCGATACTGACGATATCGGACATAGACGTCTTCCAGAAACTGCTGTTTGCGATATTTGACGTCGCGCTGGCGGTTGTGGTCGGCGTCTACCTCCGTGGAAAAGTTAAGGGATGGATGGATGTTGAAGCTAAACGAAGCAATACGCGAGTACGAGCTAAGGCGTGAAGAGGGCCTGAAAGAGGCCGAAAAGCTCCGGAAAAAGTACGACAAATGGCTCGGCAAAAAGAAGAAAGAGCTCCTCAAGGCCGTTGAGAAGCTCGAAAAGGCCAGGCCCCCAAAGAAAGTTGATGAGAAGCTCCTTCAGATAGTTGAGACGGATAGAAGGAACTACGTAAACGCGATAAGGCACGCCCTTGAGGGCATACAGACGATAGACGACCTTGGAAAGCGGCTCCAGGATCTGGCGAAAGTCCACTTCGACTACGGGAAGCACGTCATAATCCTTTTTGAAAAAGAGGTTTACGCCATCAACTCCCTTTTGAAGGAGCTCACTGAGGGCTACGCCAAGTTTAGGAGCGAGCTTGAAGAAAGCATTCCGCCAAAGATTGATGTCGTTGCAAAACTTGAGGAGCTCAGAGAGACCCACAGGGAATTCCTGGAGAAAAGGGAGGCCATTTCTAGGCTCGCACGCAAGCTCGAGGAGCTGAGGAGCAATCTTGAGTATGTTGTATCGTCCGAGGAGTTCGTGGAAACAAACAGGGAAATCCAAGATATCTCCAAAGAAATCCGCTCGGTTGAACTTGAGCTCCGCTCAAAAGTCTCGAAGCTCCAGAAGCCTCTGAAGAGAATGCGTCTCGGCGGGATAGCAGACGAGGTCGCCAGGGACAGCGGGGTTGCCCTTGAAAGGCCGAACGAGTTCCTTTCGCTTCTCAAGGCGGTGTACCCAAAGCTCGACGGCAAAGCCCAAAAATCCGCCAGGTGGCTGATGGAAAACTTTGAAGAAAGGCTCTCCGAGATGTCAGCCCTTCGTTCAAAGCTGGAAGAGCTCAGCAAAAGGCGGGAAGAAATTTTGGGGGACACCGCGCAGGTTCAGGCCGAGTTCCAGGCCATAGAGCGGGAGCTGTCCATTCTGGCAGAGGACGTCAAGAAACTTGAGAAAAAACTGCTGAGGCTTGAAAATGAGCTGAAGGCGGAACTGGAAAAGCTTGAGGCTTACCTGGGGGAGCGCATCGAGCTGACCTCCTCCCCGCCCTGAAGGACGAGGGTCAGTCCCTCGCCATGGACGGAGAGGTTCGAGGGGCCTCATTCAGGCCCAATTCAAAGCGGGCTTTCAGCCCCTCTGGCCGGGCCTCCGGCCAATTACCCCTACCTGCCGTTAAACCCTGCAGGCTTAGGGTTATAGTTTTCACAACCTTCTTTAAAATGTTGAAAGCTCCAACCAAGTCAGCGTTAAAAACAAGCCCCGTTGCGGGACACTTAAACAAACCGCGGACGAAGCGAGCCCCTTCGTGAGGCCTCCCGCAAGCAGGGCAAGTCCGAGAAGTGAAAGCCTCATCAACAACCACAACCTCAATACCATACTCTTCAGCAACCTCAGTCAAACGTTTAATCACGTGATTAAACCGCCAAACGTGGGAGATGATGAAATTCTGCTTTTTACCTCTGTCGGAGTTTCTGGCAATCCCCCTCGGGTAGCCAACGACAATTCTTGAAACTCCTAAGTCGTAGAGTTTCCTAACCGTTTGTCTTACTGCCGTGTTGATGTAGTGTTTCGCCTGAAGTTTAGCCTTCCCGTGCATTCTTTTGAGTTTTCTGCTCGCTTTAGCTCCAGACTTGTTGAGTCTTGACTGGTAATCGGCAATCCGCTTTTGCCAGTAAAAGTCAATACTCTTCAACGGCCTACCGTTAACGAGGAAGCTTTTCCCGTTTTCAACGTAAACGGCCATTAGGTTGTTTACGCCCAAGTCAATCCCCGCTGAAAGGTTTCCTTTCGGCTTTCTTGGGAGTTTAACCCATTCCCTACCCTCAAGTTTTTCCTTGACAGTAAGGCTGATGTGAGCATACCACTTCCTTTTCACGTCGTCATAGGTTATTTCCAAGCGTCCTTGCTTACCCTTCAAGTGTATCCTGCCCTTGAACTGAACTTCCAGCTTTTTGAATTTGCCAAGGCCTTTCAGAATCAGCTTGTTTCCCTCGATTCTGTACTGGTCGTTCCGGAGGACGATTAAGGGCTTTCTTCTCCCATCTTCCTTCAAGTAGTTTGGTGGTTTTGGCTTAAGTCAGTTGGGGAGTTCTCCGTTCCGCTTTTTTCGGAGGAGGGAGAAGAAACTCCACCAAGCTTCGGCGTTTTTCCTCGCTATTTGCTGGACTGTTGCAGAGCCGATTTCGTGCTTAAACTCCCCATAAACGGTTTTCTCAGTCTTGTTAAAGTCCACGATTTTGTTTTGGAAGTATTGTTGGCGCCTCAAGTAGTTTACTCGGTTCCAAGCCTTGGCCCCAAGGTTGGCTAACTCAAAGAGTGTCTTCTCCTGTTCTTTTGAGGGCTGGAGTTTGAAGGTTATTGAACGCTTCATTTCAATTGATAGTATGAATTTTAGGCTTTAAACTAGTTTCGCTCGTTGGGTTTACCACTTCCCCGCCGTGAACGGCAAGGCTCTCAAAAGAAAAATGTAATAAAATAGGTTTACCTAATTCCTTTTGGTGGTGGAGATGTTCAAGGTTGACAGGCTCCGCTTTGGAACCGCGGGGATTCCCCTTTCTGCCCCGAAGCGCTCAACGATAGACGGCATCATCCACGTGAGGAACCTCGGGCTCGATGCAATGGAGCTAGAGTTCGTCCGCGGTGTGAACATCAAGCCCGAGCTTGCCAAGAAAATAAAGTACGTCGCCAAAAAGCACGACGTCCTGCTCACAGCTCACGCGCCCTACTACATCAACCTCAACGCGAGCGAGAAGGCCAAGGTCGAAGCCAGCAAGAGGAGGATAATCCAAAGTGCGGAGAGGCTTCATCAGGCGGGGGGCTGGAGCGTCGTTTTCCACGCCGGCTACTACCTGAAGCAGGACCCCGCGAAGGTCTACAACAGGATTAAGGACGCGTTGAAGGAAATAGAAAAGGAGCTCATGGACAGGGGGATAGAGGTGTGGATACGGCCCGAGCTGACAGGGAAGCCGACGCAGTTCGGTGACCTGAAGGAGATAGTGAAGCTGAGTGAAGAGCTGGAGATGGTTCTGCCCACGATAGACTTTGCCCACGCCCACGCGAGGAACAAGGGCAAGTGCAACTCGGCCGAGGAGTGGCGCGAAATGCTGAGCTTTATGGAAGACAGGCTGGGCAGGGAAGCCCTCGACAACATGCACATCCACGTGAGCGGCATCGAGTACACGGATAAGGGCGAGAAGAGGCACCTGAACCTCCAGGAGAGCGACATGAACTGGGAAGACCTGCTCGGAGTCCTCAAGGAGTTCCGAGTTAGGGGTGTCGTCATAAGCGAGAGTCCCAACATCGAGGGTGATGCGCTCTTGATGAAGAAGAAGTACGAGGAGATAAAGGTCTAAAGCCCAATTCCAGAAGTCAGACCTTCGGGAAAAGCTCTGTTTACCTGGAGCTTTTTTGTGCCCTTTTCTGGCCTCTTGTTTTGAGGCATTCGATTAGGGCCTTTAGAATCTCATCGTCACCCTCTGAAAGGATTTCGGCGATTCTCTCGGCTATAAGGTTCTTCTGAAGAATGGCCTCTATTCTCCTTTTGATTTTTTCCGCTTCCTCGCTCTCGTCCCCTTCAAGCTTCTCAAGGGCCTTCAGGAGGCTTGCCCTCATCTCCTTTACGTCTTCCTCGATTTTCCGGTAATAGGCCTCGCGACGCCAGTCCTGAATGTTCTTTGTGGCGGTGTAGTAGGCCTTCCTGTCTCCAGGCTTTTTTATTCTCGTCACGAGCCCGATGCTCTCAAGAAACTTGAGGGCGCTGCTGACGTGGGAAATGGAGTATCCCGTTCTCTCCGCTATTTCTCTAAGGCTCATGGGTTCTTCCTCAAAGAATAGCAGACCGTAGATGTAGCCGTAAAGCTCGCTAAGGCCAAACTTTCGCGCGGTTCTCGCGAAGTGCTCCATCATTATGCGCTTGGCTTCCTTCACACCCACGCATCATTCCCCCGCGATGACCAGGGTGTCAATGGAAAGAATCTGGCCGCCGTTTAAAAGTTCTCTTTCGAGGGACGAGAGCTCCTCAAGGTCGTTTACCCGAACTTTAAGGAGCATGTCGTATTCTCCATAGAGCCGGTGCACCTCAAGGGTCTGGGGGAGGCTTTTTAGGGACTCCAGAACTTCAAAATCGTGCCTCGAATCTGTCACGAGGAGCATGAAAGCTTCCATAGGGGTCACCGGTTTATGTAGGAAGTCTCAACATATAAAACTTTCGGAAATTTCCGAAAGTTGTGAAAAACAAAAATGCTATCAGTAGGCCTCGACAAGGCTCGGCTGGCCGTGCCACCTGTGCTCCTCAACCTCGATGCGGACCTCCAGGGGTTCGAGGGGCTTTACCTCGTATCCCTTACTCCTGCCCCACTTCTCTATCTGCCTCAGCACGACCCTCGTCCCGATGCGGGCGAGCGGGTAGAACGGAATCAGGAACGGGTTGCCCTTCATGACCATCGGTAGCCCGCGTATTACCTCGTCCATCATGTGTTTCCATGCGTAGTACAGGTGCAGGAACTGTCCGTAGGTTATCATCTCGTCTATGCGGTAGAACTCCTGGTCTCTGAGGAGCCCCATTGGAATGAAGGCCAGCGGGGTCACGGTAAAGTGCGCTCTGTTGCCGAGCTTCGCCTTGAGCTCCTCCTCCATCGTGATTATCAGCTGGGCAGTCATTATCTCGTCCTCATCGGTGTCTCCAGGAAGGCCCAATATCGTCGTGTAGGCCGGGAACCAGTAGTTCTTGTTAAGGACGTAGGTTCCGTTGAGCAGAACCCAGGGCCACTCCTCGGGTGAGAATGGCTTCATCTTGTTGTTCATGTACTTTCCAATGAGCCTCGGCGAGGCCGTCTCAAAGCCCACCTGTATGCCAATCCAGTGGTTCGGCCCTGCCTCGACTATTTCTGATATGCGTTCTATCATCCCCGGGTTCGCTAAAGCGCCTGCCACCGCGCCGTGGGTCGGGTTGACGTTCCTTGTGTATCTCCTGGCCATCTCGAAGAGCTCTACAACAGCTTCGGCGTTCGGATAGAAGTTCCTCTTGTCCTCGACCTTGTAGAGGAAGATGTCCTCGCTGTGGAGCCATGCGTGGTCTATGCCCGCTTTTACGTTGAGCCTTATCTCGGCCTCGATGTTTTCAAGGGGTATGTAGCGGGCCACCCTCAGGTTCGGCTCGCAGAAGCGGCAGCCCCTTCCGCAGCCGCGCATGACCTCGATGAGGCCCTTGTACGAGGGGGCAACTATAGTGGGAATCTGCTCGACCCTCGGCCAGCCCTTTATGAATATCGTTTCGTCGGCGCTCCCGGATTCGATGTCCCTGAAGAGGTCGCCGGCAACGTGGTCGACCTCGCCTATAACGACGTGGTCAATCCTGAGCTTTTCCCGCTCTTCCCTTCTGAAGTCCACCTGCCAGGCTCCCGGGCCTCCGACGACGAGCTTGAAGTCCAGCCCCTTCGCGTCCCTGATGCGGTTTATCCTCTCGACGAGCTCCCTGAACTTGACCTTGGTGTAGTTCGTCCATTTCCCGCCGTTCGTGAACATCATGCTCACGGGGCCGAGTCCGAGGGGGTCCATCTCGTATAGGGCCACAACGGTTGTGTCCCTGCCGATGAACTTCTCTATCCTGCGCGGGTGGGCGACGACAACTTCGTCCCGCCTAAAGCCGTCTCTGAGGAGTGCCGCCTCGACCTTCCTGAGACCGTAGGGAGCCTGCGTTAAAACGCCGTTCTCGTCTGGAAGCTGGGTGTCAAGGAGCCTGAAGACCCACTTTGGAAGCTTGTCGTAGGGTGCACAGCCCAGGAAGTCCAGCAGGGGGACGTCGTGGTACGTGCTCGTCAGCGTTTCGTCGGTCGTCAGCACGATTCGAGTCATTTTGGTCACCATAGGTATGAAAGAAAAACTGCATATTTAAGAGTTTCCATTTTCTTTAATACCCAAAGTGCCAATTTGGAATATGTCGGTATCAAACTATATAAAAAAGTAAAAAAACGTCTAAACCGCCTGGGTGTCCAACTGAATCCGGTTATATTTTGATAGTATCTCCTTGACATTGTCAATGGGCAAAGCGTACCTCACGTGTCCGTTGCCCTCAACCGTTCTCGCCTGGAGAAGCGCGTTGATTATGGCCTCCTCAGTCGCCTCGGCGGTTGCCTTGAAGAGCCTGCTGAGGGCGTTGTCGGGCAGGAAACTGAGCAGGTGGGGCTCTTTATCCAGCGGGGCCGTCTGCGCCGTTGAGAAGGCAAGGACTACGTCCCCGCTCCCGTGGTACGCGTAGCCGCCGGTTCTCGCGAGGCCGACAACTGCCCTTTTCGCGACCCTCTTCAGCCCCCTCGCGGTCAGGGGCGCGTCCGTTGCCACCACCATCGAGATGCTGCCCTTCGCGGAGGGCCCCCTTCCGGGGTAGTCCTTCAGCTCAAGGCCGACGGGGACGCCGGCTATTGTGAGGTCTTCCCTCCTGCCGAAGTTCGCCAGGACGAGCGACGCGACCGTGTACTCCTCGCCGCCGATTTCGACGACCCGTGAGGAAGAGCCTATTCCGCCCTTGAACTCGAAGGCGCTCATTCCGGTTCCAGCACCAACGGCACCTTCCTCAAAGTCAAGGCTCGCGTTTTTGACGGCCTCGAAGTAGTGCTCCTCCCTGACGGCCATCTTCCTGATGTTGTTGAGGTAGGAGTCGTTGCACTCCATCACGACCGGAGAGACGCTCTTCAGGTCTGGGTTGAGCTCAATCATGTGCTTTACCATCGCGCTTGCGACCGTGTAGACGCTCAGCGTGTTGGTTAGGGCTATCGGCGTCTCAATGTAGCCGAGCTCATCGACCTGGACGAAGCCTATTGGCTTTGAGAAGCCGTTCATGACGAAGGTCGAGGCAAAGAGCTTTTCCTTGAAGGGGTTCTTCACCGGCGGGAGCAGGACAGTAACCCCAGTCCTCACGTCGTCGCCCTCGATGAGGGTTACGTGGCCGACCCTGACTCCCAGGTCGGCTATCGAGTTCCTCTTTCCGTGCTCGAAAACGCCTATCTTTATGCCCAGCTCCGGGGCCTTCATGGTATCACCGGTGATAAATTGTATGCCGGGCTTAACAACCTTGCCCAATCAAGGCTTATAAAGGGCAAAAACCGAGTTTTGGCCATGAGGTTTAAGGTCAGCTACCTCGCTTTCACCCTCCCACTGGCGTTCCTGTTCGTTTTCTTCTACCTGCCTATGGTGGATATCATGAGGCTCGGCCTGTGGGAAAACGGCCCGACCCTGAAGTTTCTTTCTGCCGTCTTGGGAAACTCTTACCACCGCTGGGTCATAGGGTTTACGATAGGCCAGGCCCTCGCCTCGACGGCCCTGACGCTCCTCATAGGGCTCCCCGGGGCGTATATTTTTGCCCGCTATGATTTTCCAGGGAAGAGGGCAATCAGAGCCCTTCTGACCGTCCCGTTCGTCATGCCGAGCATAATGGTGACCCTTGGTTTCCTCCTGCTGTTCGGCAGGGACGGGTTCATAGCCGGCATAATCGGGCGTGACCCCGGCATAGTCTACACCTGGAAGGCCATACTGCTTGCCCATGCCTTTTACAACTTCCCCATCGTTGTCAGAATGGTCTCGTCCCTCTGGGAGAGGGTCAATCCTCACTACGAGGAGATGGCCAAGACCCTCGGTGCGAGGGGCTTCAGGCTCTTCTGGAAGGTCACCCTGCCCCTGATATCGCCTGCCATTTTTGCTTCCGCGATGCTGACCTTTATATTCTGCTTCCTGAGCTTCTCAATCCCGCTCGTCCTTGGGGGATACAGATACGTTACAATAGAGGTTGATATCTTCTCGACCGTCATGACGCTCCTTGACTTCAGGACGGGCTCGGCGCTGGCGGTCATACAGATAACCCTTAGTGCGCTCTTCATGTACATCTACCTCCGCTCTCTCGATGCCTATTCAAAGAGGGAAGAGCAGAAAGTGCTCCAGACGCCGGCGAAGCTTGGACTCCGCGACCTTTTGAGCCTCAAGGGGCTCGGAATAGTCCTCTACTCCCTCCTCGTGCTCGTCTTTATAGTTGCGCCCCTCCTTGCTGTGGTCTACGACTCCCTTCTCTTCAACGGCCACCTCAGCCTTGAGAACTACAGGAGGGTCTTCTCACCCGAATACAACCCCATGTTCGGCATCTCGACGTTTGGGGCGGTTCGGAACTCAATCCTCTTTGGCTTCACGACGGTCGTGGTCTCGACGCTCATAGCACTCCCCCTCGCGTACCTCCTCAACCGCTGGGACTTTAAGGGCAAGAGACTCCTCGACGTCCTCGTCATGCTCCCCCTGGCTAGCTCCCCTGTTACGGTGGCCTTGGGGTACATCATGGTATTCCAGTCCACACCCCTCTACTACACGTTCTGGATTATCGCCATAGCGCACTCCATCATAGCGTATCCGTTTGTCTTCCGCTCCCTCTCCACAGGGCTCGGCAAGATAAAGCGGAACCTCCGCGAGGCCGCGCTGGCGCTGGGGGCAAACGAGTGGAAGGCGTTTGTGAAGGTCGAACTGCCCCTCGCGGTCGGTAGCTTCATAGTCGGGGCGATATTCGCCTTTGCGATGAGCATAGCCGAGCTCGGTGCGACCTATATGCTCGCCCCGCCAGAGTACACGACCATGAGCCTGGCCGTCTACAAGTTTATCGGGTCGAGGCAGTTCGGTAGTGCGTCTGCCCTCTCCGTAATTTTGATGGCTGTCTCGGTTATAGGATTCCTAATGATAGAAAAGGTCGGTGAGGACGTATGGTGAGTGTTGAGTTACGGGGCGTGAGCAAGCGCTGGGACAACTTCGAGCTTCAGGTTGATCTCTCAGCCCGGGACGGCGAGTTCCTGACGCTTCTCGGCCCGAGCGGGTGTGGAAAAACGACGACCCTCAGGATAATAGCCGGCCTCGAAAGGCCCGACTCTGGGAGGGTCTTCTTCGACGGGAAGGACGTCACTGACCTTGAGCCCTACGAGAGGAACATCGGCATCGTCTTTCAGGACTACGCCCTTTTCCCGCACATGACGGTGTTCAAGAACGTCGCTTTTGGGCTGGAGATGAGGAAGGTATCTAAGGTGGAGATAGAGCGGAAGGTCAGGTGGGCGCTTGAACTCGTGGGTCTGGAAGGCTTTGAAAACCGCTATCCGGAACAGCTGAGCGGTGGACAGCAGCAGAGGGTGGCCCTCGCAAGGGCCCTTGTTGTGGAGCCCGAAGTCCTTCTCCTCGACGAGCCCCTCAGCAACCTCGACGCCAAGATAAGGGAGCGCCTCCGCGCTGAGATACGGCGCATTCAGCGGGAGCTCGGCATAACGACGATATACGTTACCCACGACCAGGAGGAGATGGCAGTGAGCGACAGGATTGCCGTCATGAACGTCGGCAGGGTTGAGCAGATAGGTGAGCCCCTGGAGCTTTACTACCACCCAAAGACGGAGTTCGTGGCCAGGTTCCTTGGAATAAGCAACATACTGGAGCTCGATGCGGAGAACGGTGTGGCAAGGCTGGGGGGCATTGAATTCAACGTTGGGGTTGATGGGAAGGTCAGGGTGTTCTTCAGGCCGGAGAGCGTCCTCGTGACTCCCGGTGGTGATGCCCGTGTTACGGGATATGAGCTCCTTCCGGGGCGGATTAGGCTTTACCTCGACGTTGAAGGTCACACAATCATAGCGGAGCGCCCACTTCCGGATTTGCCCTTTGAGCCTCACAGCGTCCCTCATAAGGTAGGCCTTGTGGTAAGGTCTTTCTCACTCCTCACTTTATAACATGTTTATGTCAAAAAAAGTTTTATAAATTGCTTTTATCGCCGTTTCTATGTCAACTAAATGTCAGTTACTGGGGGGACGCTCATGGGTTGGTTCGAAAGGTACTTCGAGTTCGAGAAGTATGGAACCGATATGAAAACCGAAGTGCTCGCTGGAGTGACGACATTTCTGACTATGGCTTATATCCTCTTCATTAACCCTAAAATCCTCAGCGATGCGATGGGCCCTGAAGCCTTTGACTCGCTCGTCGCCGTCACAGCCCTTGCAGCTGGTTTTACAACGATACTCATGGGTATCTACGCCAAGAAGCCCTTCGCCCTCGCGCCCGGTATGGGCCTCAACGCCTACTTCGCCTACACAGTGGCCCCGAAGTACGGCTGGAAAGTGGCCCTCGCGGCGGTTTTTGTTGAGGGCCTCATCTTTATAGCCCTCACAATCACAAAGGTCAGGAGCGCGGTAATCCACGCGATTCCCAGGAGCCAGAAGTATGCAATCGGTGCCGGAATCGGGCTGTTCCTCACGCTCATAGGGCTCAACGATGTCGGGCTCCTCTCTGCGCAGGTTGAAGGTTCCAAAGATGCCGTCATATCCCTCGGCAAGACAGTTCTCCTGAGTGGAACTCTCAAATTAACCGGTCTGAACACGAATGTTCTATTATCAAAGCAGATACTACTTTTCTTTTTTGGAGTTCTCCTCACTGGTATCCTCATCTCCCTGCGCATAAAGGGTGCTCTTCTGATTTCCATACTGACTACGAGCGTCCTCGGCTGGGTCACCGGAGCGGCGCCCTGGCCCGAGAAGCTGTTCTCGACTCCAACCATAAGCTACACTTTCATGCAGATGGACCTCCACGGCCTCATAAGTGCTGGAGCCCTTGGAGTCGTCTTTGCGTTCTTCATGGTGGACTTCTTTGACACCCTTGGAACGATAACCGGTCTGAGCGCCAAGGCCGGCTTCCTCACAGAGGACGGCAGGGTTCCCGACGCCGAGAAGGTGCTCCTGACGGACGCTATTGGTACGACCGTCGGAGCTGTCCTTGGAACCTCAACAGTCACCACCTACATAGAGAGTGCGGCGGGAATAGAGGAGGGCGGCAGGACTGGAATGACTGCCCTCGTCACAGGATTCCTCTTCCTCGCCATTGGACTCTTCATAGCCCCGCTTGCTCAGGCAATACCGGCCTTCGCAACCGCCCCTGCCCTCGTCGTGGTCGGATATTACATGCTCAGTGCCCTCAAGGAAGTCGACTTCAGCGACCACACCGAGGCACTGCCCGCGTTCCTCGTCCTCGTCACGATACCATACACTTACTCGATAGCCGACGGAATCGGCGCGGGCTTTATAAGCTACACCGTCCTAAAGGTCTTCAGCGGCCGCTGGAGGGAAGTTCACCCGCTCATGTACATACTCGCGATGGTCTTCGTGGTTTATTTTGCCTACCTCGGAGGCCTCTTCTGATTCTTCTCTTTTCTCATTTCAGCTAGTTTTTTCTCGGGAAAGACAGTTCAGAACAGAGTTAATGATGGGAAAGAATTCATTTCTTCTCACGTTTCTCTTTGAGGAACTGCTTGAGGACGTAGGGGCACTGCTCCTGGATAAACTTCGCGAACTCCTTCATCCTCTCCACGGTTATTTCGCTGACGTAGTGCTCGAACTGGCAGGCGTCCTGCTCGGCTATCTCCTCGGGTATGCCGAGGATGTCAACGAAGAACTTTGTGAGGGCCAGGTGCTTTGAGTAGGTCTCCTTTGCTATTCTCTCTCCTTCCTCGGTGAGCAGAATTCTGTCGTACTTCTCGTACTCGACGAGTCCCTTCTCGGCGAGCTTCTTGAGGGCGTCAACGACGCTTGGCGGCTTGACGTTCATTATCTTCGCTATGTCCTTAACGCGGATTACACCCTTGTTCTTGTGAAGGAGGTACATTGTCTCAAGGTACTCTTCCTCTCTCTTACTGACTCTCTTGCTGACTTTCACACTCCTCACCGGGTTAGGTTGGCCAAAAACCTTTAAGTAGTTTTCCCAAAACTTAAAAGTTTTAGGAGAACCCCCTATCGGTGGTTGAGATGGCGCTCTATTTCATAGGACTTGGGCTCTATGATGAGAAGGACATAACGCTCAAAGGTCTTGAAACAGCCAGAAAGTGCGACAAGGTATTTGCCGAGTTTTATACGTCACTCCTCGCGGGAACAACGATAGATAAAATTGAGGAGCTCATAGGCAAGCCCATCATGAGGCTAAGCCGGGAAGACGTCGAGCTCAATTTTGAGAGGATAGTCCTCCCGGAGGCCAAAGAAAAGGACGTCGCGTTCCTCACTGCAGGAGACCCGATGGTGGCGACAACCCACTCGGACTTAAGAATCCGGGCAAAGAAAGCGGGCGTCGAGAGCTACGTCATCCATGCGCCCAGCATCTACTCTGCCGTGGCGATTACGGGTCTCCAGATTTACAAGTTCGGGAAGAGCGCCACCGTAGCTTATCCAGAGGGAAACTGGTTCCCGACGAGCCACTACGACGTAATCAAGGAAAACAGGGAGCGCGGCCTTCATACACTCCTGTTCCTTGACATAAAGGCTGACCAGAACCGATACATGACCGCCAACGAGGCGATGGAGATACTCCTCCAGGTTGAGGGCATGAAAAAAGCGGGAGTGTTCACGCCGGAGACGCTCGTCGTTGTCCTCGCCAGGGCCGGTTCTCTGAACCCGACGATAAGGGCGGGCTACGTTAAGGAGCTGATAGACGAGGACTTCGGAAGACAGCCTCACGTTCTCATCGTGCCGGGTAGGCTCCACATCGTCGAGGCGGAGTACCTGGTTGAGTTCGCCGGTGCACCCAAGGAACTCCTGGAGGAAGTTTAGCGAAAGCTTTATATTTCCCCCCGTTCCCCATACTTTGGGCGGGCCCGTGGTCTAGTCTGGTTATGACGCCGCCCTCACGAGGCGGAGGTCCGGGGTTCGAAGCCCCGCGGGCCCACCATCGAAACTTTGCCTTCGCAAAGTTTCATCAAAGTTGGTAGCTCCTTTTGGAAAGCTAAATTTTAAGTGGTTTTCTCATTGAATTGTCGTTTTGAGTGTGAGAATCTCTATAATTGCTCCTTTTGTATAGGTTTACTTTTTGAATCGACGCCCGAAGGGCGTCAAAAGAGAGTAAACCCCCTTTATATGTGTTGTTTTGGCTGGTTTCTCTTTTGTAAAGTGGGATTTTACAGGTAAAATCTACTCTACTTGGGCCGTTATGTAAAGAGCTACGAACTTTTGGTGAAGCTTTTTCCAAAAGCTTCCGCGAAGTTCGCTTTGCAAAAATTTTACACACTTCTCAGCATGAAAAAGGGTTGCAAGGTTCGAAAGCCTTTTAAATAGTCTCCACAAGCTCCCTTCAGCTTAGGGGAGACAGTGGGGGCAGGATGAGGGAAAATGGCTTGGCATGTCTTCATTCCCGATTCCCTCCTTGAAGAGACCGACGACCCAAAAATCCGGACGTACAAGGTTGGGCAGGTTGCGAGGGCCTGCGCAATCTTCGGCGTCGAGCACATCTGGATTTACAGGGCAGGCGGAAGGGACGGGAAGTTCATCAAAACGGTCCTTGAGTACATGGAAACCCCGCAGTACCTCAGGAAGAGGCTGTTTCCGATAATGCCAGAGCTCCGCCACGTCGGTGTCGTCCCCCCGCTCAGGACGCCCCACCACAAGCTCAAAGGGAAACCCAAGGTCAGCGAAATCCGCGAGGGCTATGCCTTCCGGAAGGGAAGACGGGTGTACGCTGACATCGGGCTCGACGAGCTGGCCCTGGTTGAGGGGGACGTTGAAGGGCGCGCAACGTTTAGGATTGTCTCGACGAAGCCTCTCAAAGTCATTCCAGCGAAGCCAGAAGGGTACTGGGGCTACAGGGTTCACCTGAGCAGAAAGCCCCTGGCGAAAACACTTAAAAAGGCTCACCTGGATTTGGCAATCGCGACCTCGCGGAAGGGTCGCGACGTGAGAGAGGTCAGCCTTCCCCCGCTGGAGGGGGAGGTTGGTATCGCCTTTGGCTCGCCGAGGAAGGGCGTTATGGAGCTCCTCGGCGGCGAGTACGAGTTTGATTTCGTGCTCAACACGATTCCAAATCAAAAAACTAAAACCGTCCGCACCGAGGAGGCGCTCCTCGCCACGCTGGCGATATTCAATCTCATGAGGAGGGATTGAGATGGGAAAGGTTCACAGACCAAGGAGAGGTTCACTCGCCTTCAGCCCGAGAAAAAGGGCTAGGAGTGTAGTCCCGAGAATCAAGAAGTGGCCAAAGGACAGTGAGGTCAGGATGCTGGGATTCGCTGGTTACAAGGCCGGCATGACCCACATCCTCATGATAGACGACAGCCCCGGGCTCACCAAGGGCAAGGAGATATTCGTGCCCGTGACCATAGTTGAGGTTCCGCCGCTCTTTGTCTACGGAATCAGGGCTTACAAGCAGGGCTATCTTGGCCTCGAGACCGCCACTGAGGTCTGGTTCCACGAGCTCAACGACAACGTCAAGAGGCGCATAAAGACCCTGCCGAAGGACTATAACGAGGAGGCGTTCCAGGCCAAGCTCGGCCAGCTTGAGGACCTCGTTAACGACGGCGAGATTGTTGACGTCAGGCTTCTCGTCCACACCCAGCCCTGGCTCATCAAGCTCAAGAAGAAGCCCGAGGTCATGGAGTACGCCATCGGTGGCGACGACGTCAAGGCCAAGTTCGACTACGCCAAGGAGAAGATAGGCAAGGAGCTCCGCGCTAGCGAGGTTCTCCACGAGGGAGAGCTCCTCGACGTCATAGCCGTCACCAAGGGTAAGGGCACTCAGGGCCCGGTTAAGCGCTGGGGCGTCAAGGTTCAGTTCCACAAGGCCCAGAGGGCTGGAAAGGGCAGGCACATCGGTAACCTCGGTCCCTGGCACCCGGCCCGCGTCATGTGGACCGTTCCGCAGGCCGGTCAGATGGGCTTCCACCACAGGACCGAGTTCAACAAGAGGCTCATCGCCATAGGCGAGAACGGAAAGCTCGTGCTCGACGGCAACGAGATTGAGATAACTCCGAAGGGTGGCTTCCCGCACTACGGAATCGTCAGGAGCGACTTCCTCATGATTGAGGGTAGCGTTCCGGGTTCCTTCAAGAGGATAATTCGTGTTAGGCCCGCTATAAGGCCGCCCAAGAAGAAGCCGCCCGTTGAGAGGCCCCAGATAACCTACGTCAGTAGGGAGTCCAAGCAGTGAGGTGAGATAGATGAAGGTTAAGGTCTTCAACCTCGAAGGCGAGCCCGTTGAGGAGATAGAGCTCCCCAAGGTGTTCAGCACTCCTTTCAGGCCCGACCTCATCAGGAGAGCTGTCATCGCTTCCTGGACCCACAGGATACAGCCCCAGGGAAGGGACCCGCTCGCTGGAAAGAGGCGCGTTACTGAGAACATCGGTAAGGGCCATGGAATGGCGAGGGTCGAGAGGATAAAGACCCCGCCGAGGTTCGCGGCCTTCGTTCCCTTCGCGAGGGGTGGAAGGAGAACCCACCCGCCGAAGGTCGAGAAGATAATCTGGGAGGACATCAACAAGAAGGAGCGCAGGCTTGCCATAATGAGCGCAATCGCCGCCACCGCCAACCCTGACCTCGTGAAGGCGAGGGGACACGTCACCGACAACGTTCCAGCCTTCCCGCTCGTCGTCGTTGACGACCTCGAGAAGGTCTTCAAGACCGCCCAGACCAGGGAGATATTCAAGAAGCTCGGTGTCTGGGACGACATTGAGAGGGCCAAGAGGAACACCAAGATAAGGGCCGGTAAGGGCAAGATGCGCGGAAGGAGGTATAAGAAGGCCAAGGGCCCGCTCATCGTCGTTGCCAAGAACGAGGGAATCGTCCAGGGAGCGAGGAACCACCCGGGCGTTGACGTCGTTACCGTCGACAACCTCGGTGTTGAGCTCCTCGCTCCGGGTACCCACCCTGGAAGGCTTACCATCTGGACGAAGGGCGCTATAGAGAGGCTTAGGGAGCTCTACGGGTGATGAGAGATGGACCCATATAAGGTTATCATAAGGCCGCTCGTTACCGAAAAGGCCGTCTCGCTCATTGAGAAGGAGAACAAGCTCACCTTCATAGTGGACAGGAAGGCCACCAAGCAGGACATCAAGAGGGCCGTGGAAGAGATGTTCAACGTCAAGGTCGAGAAGGTCAACACCCTCATCACCATGAAGGGCGAAAAGAAGGCCTACGTCAAGCTCAAGCCCGAATACGATGCGAGTGAGGTTGCCGCAAGGTTGGGATTGTTCTGAGGTGATGTGAGATGGGAAAGAGTCTTATACAGCAGAGGAGGGGTAAGGGAACCACGACCTTCCGCGCTCCTTCCCACAGGTACAGGGGCGCTGTTAAGTACGTTCCTCTCAACGTCGTGAAGGAGAAGACCCTCAGGGGAGTCGTTGAGGAAATCCTCCACGACCCTGGAAGGACTGCCCCCGTCGCTCGCGTTAAGTTCGAGGACGGAACCAAGAAGCTCATCCTCGCCCCCGAAGGAGTTCTCGTCGGCCAGGAGGTCTACATCGGACCCGAGGCCCCGATAGCCATAGGCAACACCCTCCCGCTTGCCAAGATACCAGAGGGAACCTACGTCTACAACATCGAGGGCGTTCCGGGCGACGGCGGAAAGTACGTCAGGGCTGGAGGAACCTACGCCCTCGTCGTCAGCAGGGAGAAGGACAAGGTCATCGTTCAGCTCCCGAGCGGTGAGCTCAAGCAGTTCAAGCCCGAGTGCAGGGCAACAATAGGTGTCGTTGCGGGCGGTGGAAGGCTCGAGAAGCCAATAGTCAAGGCCGGTAAGGCCTACTACATCGCCAAGGCCAGGAACAGGTTCTGGCCGAAGCCGAGAGGTGTCAAGATGAACGCCGTCAACCACCCGCACGGTGGTAAGGAGCACCACATAGGTAGGCCCTCGACCGTTTCCCGTAGAGCTCCGCCCGGAAGGAAGGTCGGTCACATAGCCGCGAGAAGAACCGGTAGGAGGAAGTGAAGATGGCGAGAAAGAAGGAGTTTAGGTATAGGGGTTACACGCTCGACGAACTGCTCAATATGTCCCTTGAGGAGTTCGCCAAGCTCCTCCCGGCCAGGCAGAGGAGGAGCCTCAAGAGGGGTCTCTCCCCGGAGCAGAAGAAGCTCCTCAGGAAGATAAGGCTTGCCAAGAAGGGCAAGTACAACAAGCCCATAAGGACCCACAGCAGGGACATGATAGTCCTCCCCGAGATGGTTGGCATGACCATCCACGTCTACAACGGCAAGGAGTTCGTCCCGATTGAGATAAAGGAGGAGATGATAGGCCACTACCTCGGTGAGTTCGCCCTCACGAGGAAGATAGTCCAGCACGGCTCACCTGGTGTCGGTGCTACGAGGTCATCAATGTTCGTGGCAATCAAGTGAGGTGGTTTAGATGAGCAGGGGCAGGTTTTCCTACTCATTCCAAAATTTTGACCCCGAGAGGATGGCTCGCGCGAGCGGAAGGGACCTCAGGATTTCACCCAAGCACAGCGTCGAGCTCCTCAGGGAGATTAAGGGCATGATGCTCAACGACGCCCTCCGCTACCTCGACGACGTCATAGCCAAGAAGAGGCCGGTTCCAATGAAGCGCTTCAACGACAGCCAGGGCCACAAGCCGGGTAAGGGCTTCGGTCCAGGTCGCTACCCGGTCAAGGTCGCCAAGGCCGTCAAGAAGATACTCCTCAACGCCAAGAACAACGCCGAGCAGAAGGGCCTCGACGTCGACAGGCTCAAGATAATCCACGCTGCTGCCCACAGGGGCCCGGTCCTCAGGGGATACATCCCGAGGGCCTTCGGAAGGGCCACACCGTTCAACGAGCAGACCACCCACATAGAGATAGTTGTCGAGGAGATTAGGAGGTGAGACCCTTGGCCATTGAGAGGTACTTCATCAGGGAAGGCGTTAGGGAAATGCTCATTGACGAATACCTTGAAAAGGAGCTTAGGAGGGCCGGCTATGGCGGCCTTGACATAAAGAAGACCCCCCTTGGAACCAAGGTCATCATCTTCGCGGCGAGGCCCGGCTATGTCATCGGAAGGGGCGGCAGGAAGATAAGGGAGCTCACCAGGATCCTTGAGAGGCAGTTCGGCCTTGAGAACCCGCAGATTGAGGTCGAGGAGATCAAGAACCCCTACCTCAACGCCAAGGTTCAGGCCGTCAGGCTCGCCCAGGCCCTTGAGAGGGGCGTCCACTTCAGGAGGGCCGCTTACTCAGCTATCAAGGCCATCATGAGGAACGGAGCAAGGGGTGTCGAGATAAGGCTCAGCGGAAAGCTCACCGGTGAGAGGGCCAAGAGCGTCAGGTTCTACCAGGGCTACCTTGCAAAGGTCGGAAACCCTGCCGAGACCCTCGTCAGCAGGGGATACGCCCAGGCCCTGCTCAAGCTCGGTGTTATCGGTGTTAAGGTCTCCATCATGCCGCCCGACGCGAGGTTGCCAGATGAGATTGAGGTTAAGGAGGTAGTCGAGGAAGAGGTGAGCGCCAATGAAGCCCAGTGAGATTAGGGAGATGAGCATTGAGGAGATCGAGCAGAAGATAAAGGAGCTCAGACTTCAGCTCGCCAAGGAGAGGGGTATGCTCACCATGGGGGCTTCCATAGAGAACCCCATGGTCATCCGCAACCTCAGGCGCGACATAGCGCGCCTGCTTACCATAAGGAATGAGAAGCTTAGGGAGAAAAGGTGAGGTTAGGTGCCGAGGATTGTGAACCCTCTGGATGAGATGCTCTTTAAGGAGGTCCTCAAGGAGCAGCAGAGGATTAGGGTCTACATCGAGAGGGCCCGCTACGGAAAGCTTAAGACCATAATCGAGGGTATAGACGAGAAGGAATTCGACCTCGAGGATATAGCAAAGAAGCTGAAGGCGAAGCTGGCATGTGGCGGAACCGCAAAGAAAGGAAGGATAGAGCTCCAGGGCGACCACAGGGACCGTATCAAGAAGTTGCTGGCAGAGCTTGGATTTTCAGAGGAGCTCATAGAGGTCGAGTGACGCGGAAGAACATAATCTGGCACGAGCTCATAGGCCTCAAAGCAAAGATTATAAGGGCATCTCATCCAGAGCTGGTCGGCATCGAGGGCTACGTCCTTGATGAGACGAGGAACACCCTCACCATAGGTGGGGAGAAGGTTTGGGTCGTTCCAAAGGACGTGGTCGAGATTGAGTTCGACCTCGGCGATGAGAAAATCCGGATCCATGGTAGTGATTTGATTGGAAGGCCTGAGATGAGACTCAAGAAGAGGTGGAGGAAATGAGAGAGATTGGATTGAGGGTTCAGCCTCCCGCTGAGGTGTGTGACGACCCCAAGTGCCCCTGGCACGGGAACCTCAAGATACACGGGAGATACTTTGAGGGTATCGTCGTCAGCGATAAGGGTAAGAAGACAGTAGTTGTCGAGAGGCAGTACTACCACTACCTCAAGAAATACGAGCGTTACGAGCTCAGGAGGAGCAAGGTCCACGCTCACAACCCGGAGTGCATCAACGCCAAGACCGGTGACAAGGTTCTCATAGCCGAGACCAGGCCGATAAGCAAGACCAAGAGCTGGGTGGTTGTTGCAGTCCTTGAGAGGGCCGAGAGGAAGGAGGAGGTGTGAGGCAATGGCCAAGAAGGGTGCCGGTGCGACCAGGGGTATAAGCCCCGTCAGGCCAACTCGCGCTCTTCCGATCGGTGCTTACCTCAAGGTTGCTGACAACAGCGGTGCCAAGGTCATCCAGATAATTGGTGTCGTTGGCTACAAGGGAACCAGGAGAAGGCTCGCCGCCGCCGGTGTCGGCGACATGGTCGTTGCCACCGTCAAGAAGGGAAGGCCTGACATGAGGCACCAGGTCGTTAGGGCCGTCGTCGTCAGGCAGAGGAAGGAGTACAGAAGGCTCGACGGCATGCGCGTCAAGTTCGAGGACAACGCCGCCGCGATAGTCACTCCGGAAGGCGTCCCGAGGGGAACCGAGATTAGGGGTGCCATAGCCAGAGAGGCCGCCGAGAGGTGGGTCAGGCTCGGTAGCATAGCGAGCATTGTGTTGTGAGGTGAGAGTAATGAAGCTTGATATGAAGCAGCCGAGGAAGCAGAGGAAGTTCCTCTACAACGCTCCCCTTCACCTCAGGGGCAAGATAATGAGCGCCACCCTGAGCAAGGAGCTTAGGGAGAAGTACAACGTTAGGAACCTCCCCATCAGGGTGGGGGACAAGGTCAAGGTCATGCGTGGAGACTTCAAGGGCACCGAGGGCAAGGTCGTTGAGGTCGACCTTAAGAGGTACAGGATTTACGTTGAGGGCGTTACCCAGAAGAAGACCGACGGAACCGAGGTCTTCTACCCGCTCCACCCGTCGAACGTTATGATTGTCGAACTCAACCTTGAAGATGAGGAGAGAAAGAAAATAATCGAGAGGAGGGCTGAGTAATGGCGAGAAAGGGTCCGAAGAGGCACCTTAAGAGGCTTGCCGCCCCAACTTCCTGGTACATCCACAGGAAGGAGTACATGTGGGCCGTCCGCCCGAGCCCCGGCCCGCACAGCATGAGGACTTCCATACCGCTCCTCTACATAGTCAGGGACTACCTTGGCTACGCGAGGACCGCGAGAGAAGCCAGGAAGATACTCAACGAGGGCAAGATACTCGTTGACGGCAGGGTCAGGAAGGACTACAAGTTCCCGGTCGGAATCATGGACGTTATCTCCATCCCGGACACCGGAGAGCACTACAGGGTCCTTCCAAACAGGATTGGCAAGCTCATCCTCCACCCGATAAGCGAGGAAGAGGCCAAGATCAAGCCCTTCCGGGTTAACAACAAGAGGATGGTCAAGGGTGCGAAGGTTCAGCTCAACCTCCACGACGGAAGCAACCACCTCGTCAGCCTTGCTGAGAAGGACGCCTACAAGACCTCCTATACCGTCATCATGCAGGTTCCGGAGAGGCAGATAGTCAAGATACTGCCCTTCGAGGTCGGCGCCTACGTCTTCGTTACCCAGGGTAAGAACGTCGCCAGGAAGGGTAAGATAGTCGAGGTCAGGCACTTCCCGATGGGCTGGCCCGACGTCGTTACCATCGAGGACGAGAACGGCGAGCTCTTCGACACCCTGAAGGAGTACGCCTTCGTGATTGGTAAGGACAAGCCGGAGATTTCCCTTCCGTGAGGTGAGATGAGATGCAGATTAACAGGGAGGCTATCCTCGCAGACTGGGAAGCTCACCCAATGAGGAAGCCCAGGATCGCGAAGGTCACCATAAACATCGGTGTTGGCGAGAGCGGTGAGAGGCTTACCAAGGCCGAGAAGATGCTCCAGGACCTCGTCGGCCAGAAGCCGATAAGGAGAAGGGCCAAGCAGACCAACAGGGACTTTGGAATCAGGCGTGGCGAACCCATAGCCGTCAAGGTCACCCTCCGTGGAAAGAAGGCCTACGAGATGCTTGACAGGCTCCTTGAGGCCGTTGATAGGAAGCTCCACGTCGGCAACTTCGACGAGCACGGGAACTTCTGCTTTGGAATCCAGGAGCACATAAACATCCCGGGCGTCGAGTACGACCCTGAGATAGGTATCTTCGGTATGGACGTCTGTGTCACCCTTGAGAGGCCTGGCTTTAGGGTTGCCAAGAGGAAGAGGCAGAGGAGGAAGATACCGACCAGGCACAAGCTGACGAAGGAGGAGGGTATAGTCTTCGCTATTGAGGAGTTCAAGGTCAACGTGGAGGGATTGTGAGATGGCGAAGGCTGATTACAACAAGAGGAAGCCGAGGAAGTTTGGTAAGGGCGCGAGAAGGTGCATGCGCTGCGGCCAGTACGGCCCGATAATCAGGATACACGGCCTTATGCTCTGCAGGCACTGCTTCCGCGAGGTCGCTCCAAAACTCGGCTTCAAGAAGTATGAGTGAGGTGAGAAGCGATGACTCTGCTTGACCCGCTTGCGAACGCTCTTTCCCACATGACCAACAGCGAGAGGGTTGGAAAGAAGGAGGTTTACATAAAGCCGGCCTCAAAACTCATCGGTGAGGTCCTTAGAGTTATGCAGGAGAACGGCTACATCGGGGAGTTCGAGTTCATAGACGACGGGAGGGCCGGCATCTACAGGGTTCAGCTCATAGGAAAGATCAACAAGGCTGGAGCTATTAAGCCGAGGTTCCCGGTCAAGGCCAGGGACTACGAGTACTGGGAGAAGAGGTTCCTCCCGGCATACGAGTTCGGTATCCTTATCGTCTCGACCTCCCAGGGTGTCATGACCCACAAAGAGGCCATCGAGAAGGGAATCGGCGGAAGACTGATAGCCTACGTCTACTGAGGTGAGAACGATGCCGATAGACGCGTGGGTAAGGGAAGAGGTTGAGATTCCAGAGGGAGTCGAGGTCACCGTTGAGGGGAACACCGTCAAGGTCAAGGGCCCCAAGGGCGAGCTTGAGAGGGAGTTCAAGTACCCCGGCGTTCAGATCTTCACCGACGACGGTAAGGTCGTCATCTACAAGGAGTTCCCGAGGAGGAAGGACGTTGCCATAGCCAGGACGTTCAAGGCCCACATCAGCAACATGATCAAGGGCGTCACCGAGGGCTTCACTTACAAGCTCAAGGTCGTCTACAGCCACTTCCCGGTCACCGTCAAGGTCCAGGGCGACGAGGTCGTCATCGAGAACTTCCTCGGTGAGAAGAACCCAAGGAGGGCCAAGATACTGCCCGGCGTTACCGTGAAGGTTAGGGGGCAGGAAATCCTCGTCGAGGGCATAGACAAGGAGGCCGTTGGCCAGACCGCGGCCAACATCGAGCAGGCCACGAGGATAACGAAGTGGGACAGGCGTGTCTTCCAGGATGGTATTTACATAGTTGAGAAGGCTGGCAAGCCGATAAAGTTCTGAGGTGTGAGCAATGGACGAGAAGGCGAGACTCCTTAGGGTGAGGGCCAGGCTCAAGAGGAAGAAGCCCCGCTTCCTTAGGCAGGAGTGGTGGAGGTATCCAAAGTTCAAGAACGACCCGAAGTGGCGCAGGCCGAAGGGAATAGACAGCAAGATGAGGCTCAAGAAGAAGGGCAAGCCACGCTCACCGAGCATCGGATGGAGCTCACCGAGGCTCGTTAGGGGGCTCCACCCGAGCGGGTACGAGGAAGTCCTTGTCCACAACGTCAAGGAGCTTGAGGCAATCGACCCGACTAGGCAGGCAGCGAGGATAGCGAGGACTGTCGGTGCGAGAAAGAGGGAACTCATAATCGCGAGGGCCAAGGAGCTCGGTATTAAGGTCCTCAACGCGAGGTGATGCTCATGCTTAAGATGCAGAGAAGGATTGCCGCTGAGATTTTGAAGTGCGGTGAGAACAGGGTCTGGATTGACCCCGAGAGGATTGATGATGTTGCCGCCGCTATCACCAGGGAGGACGTAAAGAGGCTCATCCACGACGGCGTCATCAAGAAGAAGCCCATCAAGGGCCAGAGCAGGGCCCGCGCGAGGGCTTTCCACGAGGCGAGGAAGAAGGGACGCCACAGGGGCCCCGGAAGCAGGAAGGGTAAGAAGACCGCCAGGATGGGCAAGAAGGAGCGCTGGATGATGACCATAAGGGCCCTCCGGAAAGAACTTAGGAAGCTCAAGGCCGAGGGCAAGCTCGACGCCCACACCTACAGGAGGCTATACATCAGGGCCAAGGGCGGTCAGTTCAAGAACAAGAGGCAGCTCTACCTGTTCATGCAGGAGCACGGCATCTTGAAGGAGTGAGGTGAGATAAATGGCGAGAGGACCGAGGTATAGGGTTCCCTTCAGGAGGAGGAGAGAGGGTAAGACCAACTACCACAAGAGGCTCAAGCTCCTCAAGGGCAAGAAGCCGAGGCTTGTCGTGAGGAAGACCCTCAACCACCACATCGCCCAGATCATCGTCTACGACCCGAAGGGCGACAGGACTGTGGTTTCAGCCCACACCAGGGAGCTCATCAGGGACTTCGGCTGGAAGGGGCACTGTGGAAACACCCCAAGCGCTTACTTACTTGGCCTGCTCATCGGTTACAAGGCCAAGCAGGCCGGCATCGAGGAAGCCATCCTCGACATAGGCCTTCACCCGCCGACCAGGGGTTCAAGCGTCTTCGCAGTCCTCAAGGGTGCGGTTGATGCGGGCCTCAACGTCCCGCACAGCGAGGAGATATTCCCAGAGGACTACAGGATAAGGGGCGAGCACGTGGCTAACTACGCCAAGGCCCTCAAGGAGGAGGACGAGACGCTCTATAGGAAGCAGTTTGGTGGCTACCTCGTCAGGGGCCTTGAGCCCGAGAAACTGCCGGAACACTTTGAAGAGGTTAAGGCCAAGATAATCAAGAAGTTTGAGGGGGCGAGAGAATGAGCGACCCGAGAGAGATCGCCCAGAGGGTTCTTGAGGAGTGGGAGCCGAGGACCAAGCTCGGCAGGCTCGTCAAGGAGGGCCAGATAACTGACATTCACGAGATATTCAGGAAGGGTTACCAGATAAAGGAGCCGGAGATAGTTGACGTCCTCCTTCCGGAGGTCAACCTCAGGGAGAACCAGGAAGTCCTTGACATCGCTCTCACCGTCAGAATGACCGACAGCGGTAGGAGGATTCGCTTCAGGGTTTTGGCTGCCGTCGGCAACAGGGACGGTTACGTTGGCCTCGGAATCGGCCACGGGAGGGAGGTTGGTACCGCCATCAGGAAGGCCATCAACTACGCCAAGATGAACATCATCGAGATCAAGCGCGGCTGTGGAAGCTGGGAGTGCAGGTGCAGGAGGCCGCACTCAATCCCGTTCGCCGTCGAGGGCAAGGAAGGTAGCGTCCGCGTCAAGCTCATGCCCGGACCGCGTGGACTTGGTCTCGTTATCGGTGACGTCGGCAAGAAGATACTCACCCTCGCTGGCGTTCAGGATGTCTGGTCCCAGACCCTCGGTGAGACGAGAACCACCGTTAACTTCGCCAAGGCAGTTTTCAACGCGCTCTACAACACCAACCGCGTTGCCATACAGCCAGGTATGGAGGAGAAGTACGGTATCGTCGTTGGCAGGGCGATGCCCCAGAGCTTCACCCTTGAGTGAGGTGAGAGAAGATGGCAAAGCTTGCACTCATAAGGCTTAGGAGCGGGATTAGGGCGAGGGGCGAGGTTAGGGACACCCTCGCCATGCTTCGCCTTCACAGGATTAACCACCTCGTCATAGTCGACGACACCCCGAGCTACCGCGGAATGATACAGAAGGTCAAGGACTACATCACCTGGGGCGAGATAGACAAAGAGACCCTCGTCAAGCTCCTCAGGAAGAGGGGCAGGCTCGTCGGCAACAAGCCGATTACCGATGAGTACGTCCAGGAGAAGCTTGGAATTAGCCTTGAGGAGTTCGCCGAGAAGGTCATCAACGGCGAGATGAAGCTCAGGGATTTGCCAAACATCAAGCCCGTCTTCAGGCTCCACCCGCCGAGGGGAGGTCTCAAGGGAAGCAAGAAGCGCTCCTTCAAGGAGGGCGGTGCCCTCGGCTACAGGGGCGAGAAGATTAACGAGCTCATTGAGAGAATGCTCTGAGGTGGCGAGAGATGATTAGGAGGAGGAAGAAGGTTAGGAAGCTTCGCGGGAGTCACACTCACGGATGGGGGTGCAAGAAGAAGCACCGCGGCGGCGGAAGCAAGGGCGGTAGGGGTATGGCTGGTACCGGTAAGAGGAAGGACCAGAAGTTCACCTGGACCATCAAGTACGCCCCCGACCACCTCGGCAAGCGCGGCTTCCACAGGCCCAAGGCCGTCCAGTACATCCCCAGGGTCATCAACCTGAGTGACATCGACGAGAACTTCGAGCTCTTCAAGGACATGGGCGTCATCTACGAGGAGGAAGGAAAGCTCGTCTTCGACGCCACCCAGCTCGGTGTTGATAAGGTTCTCGGTACCGGAAAGCTCACTAGGGCCATAGTCGTCAAGGCCCACTACGTGACTCCCAAGGCCGAGGAGAAGATTAAGGCCGCTGGCGGCGAGGTTCTCCTCGCCTGATTTCTTTCAACTTTTGGCGGGTGTCGGCTATGGGAAAGGTAAGGGACATTGTATACGCTATTGAGCGCTATTTCCCCGAGGTTGAAAGGCCGAAGAGGCACGTTCCGCTCAAAGAGAAGTTCATGTGGACTGGAATAGCACTGCTGTTGTACTTCATACTTGCTGAAATCCCGCTGTATGGAATCCCACCCAGGGTTCAGGATTACTTCGCAACGCTCCGCTTCGTTCTCGCCGGTAAGAGCGGTTCGCTTTTAACGCTGGGTATCGGTCCAATCGTTACCGCGAGTATAATCATGCAGCTTCTCGTTGGTTCTGAGATAGTTAGGCTCGACCTCTCAAATCCTGAGGACAGGAGGTTTTACCAGGCCGCCCAGAAGCTGTTCGCTGTGTTCATGAGCTTTTTCGAGGCGGCTATCTACGTCTTCGCCGGTGCATTTGGTAAGGTCAACACCGGGATAGGTGCGTTCCAGACCGTTACCACTCCCAGCGGGTTAGTCTACATTGGGCTGGGCCTTGCAATCCTGATAATCCTCCAGCTTGGCTTTGCGTCCACCATGCTCATACTCCTTGACGAGCTCGTTAGCAAGTGGGGAATAGGCAGCGGTATCAGCCTCTTCATCGCCGCTGGAGTTTCCCAGACCGTCATTTACAAGGCTCTCGCTCCTATACCGAGCACTGAGTACATTGACCCGCTCACCGGTGAGCCTGCACTGGTCGGTGCAATTCCCGCCTTCATCCAGCACTTGATCCACGGCGACATAACCGGTGCAATATACCGCGGAGGAACCCTTCCCGATATCGTCAGGCTACTTGGCACTATAGTGGTGTTCCTCGTGGTCGTTTACCTGGAGAGCATGCGCGTTGAGATACCGCTCAGCTACGGTCGCGTCACCGTCCGCGGGAGGTACCCGATAAGGTTCATGTACGTCAGCAACATCCCGATTATCCTCACCATGGCACTCTACGCAAACATCCAGCTCTGGGCCAGGCTCCTCAACAACTACGGCATAACCGTACTGGGAACTTTCGGTGAGAACGGCTACCCGGTAAGCGGTTTCGTGACCTACCTCTACCCGCCGAGGGACATCTTCCACGTCGTAAACGACCCCGTAAGGGCCATTGTCTACGCAGTGATGACGATATTCTGGGCACTCATCTTCGGTTTTCTCTGGGTTGAGCTGACCGGCCTCGATGCCAGGAGCATTGCCAGACAGCTCCAGCGCGCGGGACTCCAGATTCCGGGCTTCAGGCGCGACCCGAGGATACTTGAGAGGGTCCTTCAGCGCTACATCCCGTACGTTACATTCTGGGGTTCGTTTACCCTCGCACTGGTCGCAGTGCTCGCGGACTTCCTTGGGGCCTTGGGTACCGGAACCGGAATCCTCCTTACCGTCGGTATACTCTACAGGTTCTACGAGGAAGTAGCCAGGGAGCAGGCAACTGAGATGTTCCCGGCCCTGAGAAGGTTCTTTGCCAAGTGACCCTTTCTTTTTTGCAAAACCTTTTAAGCCCGCTTTTCCTTACCTTACCAGAACTCCCTGGGTGAGAGCTATGCCCTTTGTAGTCATGATCACAGGCATTCCAGGAGTTGGTAAGAGCACCATCACAAAGCTTGCCCTCAAGAGAACCAGGGCCAAGTTCAGGCTCGTCAACTTCGGAGACCTAATGTTCGAGGAGGCGGTTAGGGCGGGCCTTGTCAAGCACAGAGATGAGATGAGGAAGCTTGACCCAGCGACCCAGAAGGAGCTCCAGCTCAAGGCCGCGCAGAAGGTCGTTGAAATAGCCCGCGAAGAGCCCGTTTTGCTCGACACCCACGCGACAATCAAAACGCCAGTTGGCTATCTCCTTGGTTTCCCCAGGGAGGTTATTGAGGTTATAAACCCCAACTTTATCGTGATAATTGAGGCGACGCCGAGCGAGATACTCGGAAGGCGTCTCCGCGACCTCAAGAGGGACAGGGACGTCGAGACCGAGGAGCAGATTGAGAGGCATCAGGACCTCAACAGGGCGGCGGCGATAAGCTATGCGATGCACTCTAACGCCCTCATAAAGATAATTGAGAACCATGAGGATAAGGGTCTGGAGGAGGCCGTTAATGAGCTCGTCCAAGTACTTGACCTGGCGGTGAGCGAGTATGATTGAGGGGATATACCAGTTCCTTGACAGCATTTTTGGGCCGTTCATACTGAACTACCACCCAATCTGGGTAATCACGGTAGCTGGCGCAATAATCGGTGGTTTCTATACGCTGATCTACTACTTCTTCACGGACATCGAAAAGCACAAGAAGCTCCAGGAGCTTGCCAAGGAAGTCCAGAAGGAGATGAGAGAGGCCCAGAAGAGCGGTGACGAGAAGAAGATTAGGAAGGCCCAGCAGAAACAGCTGGAGCTCATGAGAATGCAGAGTGAGCTGATGAAGCAACAGATGGTGCCGATGTTCCTCACGATGCCACTCTTCATGATATTCTTTGGCTGGCTCAGGAGATGGTATGTGGAAGTGGCAATAGCTAAGGCACCGTTTGACTTCTTCGTCTTTGACCTCTTCCACAGGTGGCAGCACTCCGCCCTTCCCCCGAGCGAGCTCGGTTACGTTGGATGGTACTTCCTTACCAGCTACGCTGTGGGTATGATACTTAGAAAGCTCCTTGACATGGGATAAATTTAAAAACGCTCCGCTAAAAAGGGTTCCGAGGTGAGAGATATGAAGCCGATGTACCGCTCAAGGTCATGGAGGAGGAAGTACGTCAGGACTCCGGGAGGAAGGACTGTAGTCCACTTTGAGAGGAGGAAGCCCAAGGTTGCCCACTGTGCTATGTGCGGAAGGCCCCTCAACGGCGTTCCGCGCGGAAGGCCGAGCGAGCTCAGGAAGCTTCCGAAGACCGCAAAGAGGCCCGAGAGGCCGATGCCGCACCTCTGCCCGAGCTGCATGAGGAAGGTCATGAAGGCTCAGGTAAGATCCGCCATAGCCCTCTGAAGGTGTGCCTATGCCGAAGGGCTGCCTCGTAATAACCGTCAGCGGTCTGGCCGGTTCCGGAACCACCACCCTCTGCAGGAACCTGGCCAGGCACTACGGCTTCAAGCATATCTACGCCGGACTGATATTCCGGCAGATGGCCGAGGAAATGGGTATGACCCTCCAGGAGTTCCAGAAGTATGCGGAGCTCCACCCTGAGATAGACCGCGAGGTTGACAGGAGACAGGTCGAGGCAGCCAATGAGTGTAACGTCGTTATTGAGGGTCGCCTCGCTGGGTGGATGGTCAAAAACGCTGACCTCAAGATATGGCTCGGTGCTCCCATGATGGAGCGCGCCAAGAGGGTCGCCCAGAGAGAAGGCATCTCCGTTGAGGAGGCCTACATCCAGATTGCCGAGAGGGAAAAGCAGAACAGGAAAAGGTATTTAAACCTCTACGGTATCGACATCGAGGACAAGTCCATTTACGACTTGATTATAAACACTGCCAAATGGGGTCCCGATGGGGTCTTCGCGATTGTGAAGGCCGCCATCGACCACCTTTACCCCGACGGTGACGCGGGGTCAAACAAAAATTAAGGAGGTGGGATGAATGCCAGCTATTGAGGTCGGAAGGATTGCTGTCGTTATAGCCGGAAGGAGGGCCGGTCAGAAGGTTGTCGTTGCTGACATAATCGACAAGAACTTCGTCCTCGTTACCGGCGCTGGCCTCAACAAGGTCAAGCGCAGGAGGATGAACGTCAAGCACCTCGAGCCCCTTCCGGAGAAGATTAACATTGAGCGCGGTGCCTCCGACGAGGAGATAAAGAAGGCCCTCGAAGAGGCCGGCGTAAGCCTTGAGTGAGGGCTTTCCCTCACTCTTCTTCCAATAAGTTTCTTGACGGCGTTTTCCCCTTTTCTGGAGGTCGTCGGTTTGGTTAGTTTTCAGCTACTCCTTCATTAGGTGGATTTATTAAGTCTGGACTCGAACTCCATGGGGGTGATGAGATGCAACTCCACGCCGTCATCTGGGAGGAAGAGGGCGTTTACGTCATCCGGGAGGTCTTCACAGGGGTTACCACTCAGGGAGAGACGATAGAAGAGGCAATTGAGAACCTCAAAGAGGCCGTTGAGCTGTACCTTGAGGAGTTTCCAGAGCTGAGCTTCACAAAGAGTTAAAAGCCGGTACGTTGATGGGAGTCCTGAGACTTGCTCAGATAAGCAAGGAGGACTTTATCAAAGCGCTGGAAGACCCGTAGGTGATGCTCATGGCGAGGGACGAAGTGAGGAGAATCCTTCCCGCTGACATAAAGAGGGAGGTGCTCGTTAAAGACGAGAAGGCCGAGACGAACCCGAAGTGGGGCTTTCCCCCTGAGAAGAGGCCCATTGAGATGCACATGCAGTTCGGCATAATCAACCTCGACAAGCCCCCCGGACCGACGAGCCACGAAGTTGTCGCGTGGATTAAGAAGCTCTTCAACCTCAGCAAGGCCGGCCACGGCGGAACCCTCGACCCCAAGGTCAGCGGCGTTTTACCGGTTGCCCTCGAGAGGGCTACGAGGGTCGTCCAGGCGCTCCTCCCTGCCGGTAAGGAGTACGTGGCCCTGATGCACCTCCACGGTGACGTTCCCGAGGACAAAATCTTCGCCGTTATGAAGGAGTTCCAGGGGGAGATAATCCAGAGACCACCTCTGAGGAGTGCCGTCAAGAGACGCTTGAGGACGAGGAAGGTCTACTACATCGACGTGCTTGAGATTGAGGGCAGGGACGTGCTCTTCCGCGTTGGTGTCGAGGCCGGAACCTACATCCGTTCGCTCATCCACCACATAGGCCTGGCCTTGGGCGTTGGAGCGCATATGGCCGAGTTGCGCCGTACCAGAAGCGGTCCCTTCAAGGAGGACGAGACGCTGGTGACGCTTCACGATTTGGTGGACTACTACCACTTCTGGAAGGAGGACGGCATCGAGGAGTACTTCAGGAAGGCGATACAGCCGATGGAGAAGGCGGTTGAACACCTGCCCAAGGTTTGGATTAGGGATTCCGCCGTTGCGGCGGTAACGCACGGCGCGGACCTGGCCGTCCCCGGAATAGTCAAGCTCCACAAGGGCATAAAGAAGGGTGACCTCGTTGCGATAATGACCCTCAAGGACGAGCTGGTTGCCCTCGGAAAGGCCACGATGACGAGCGGTGAGATGCTCCAGCGGAGCAAGGGCATAGCGGTTGACGTTGACAAGGTCTTCATGCCGAGGGACTGGTATCCGAAGCTGTGGTAGCGACCCTTGCTGATGCAAGCGCCGGCGGGAGATTTAGTGCTTTTTTAACTTGCGCTAAGTTTCTCAGTGGGTTTTGTTCTCAACTTTGCTTTTTGGTGAGTGTTCCGCTTTTTAAACGGCGTCCGAAGGACGCCAATAATGACTCGGAACCGCTTTGGATTTTTTAATAAATGTAACCCCCTGTTTGAGAGTGCATCCTTATCAGGCACCTGCTATTGTTTTTGCTTCTTTGGAGGGGATAGCGTTCTTTTCGCCAGCCTTTCCTAAATACTGTTTTAAATCTCTACCCATCTTAAGCTGTTCTTATTTGTATTTACCACATAAGCACATGATTGAGTAATCTATCATAAAATTTATATATAATAATTGCGAAGTTTTTTTTGGAAACCCTTCGAGAGGTGATAAAGTGCGCCGAGTAGTTGTATTGTTGGTGTCTCTTTGGGTGGTGCTGAGTACCGCAGCAATGGGCATGGCATGGGGAGCAGGTCGGAGTATGGAAGAGGAATCCTCGGCAGAGATAGAAGAAGCCCTAATAAGGGATCCAGTAGTCTGTGATCATGATTATGTCTCTAATGGTATTGGTACCTCCCACTTGACTCTTTGTGGAAAAGCCAGTTAGAGTAATCCACCCTGGCTTTATGCCATAAATGTTGATGCATGGACGACAGGTAGTTGTGGCATATACTATGTGTCTCCAGTACCCAGTAAGGCGTATCTCTACGTTGAAGTAACGGCATACTCTGATTGTGGAAAGTTAAATGCAATGATTAATTGGATAGAGGGATATTAATTGGATGAAAAGGTGAGAACATGAGGCGGCCTACCCTCCTCTTTCTGTTTTTCCTTTTGATACTGCTGTCCCCACTAACATCCGCTCAGCCTTACTGGCTCAAAGAGGGCGTTTATTTTAAGTATGTGGCTGAAGGAGAGCATTCCGTGGCTATAACCCAGGATTCATCCACTTACAGGGGCTCCTATGGTGAGCTGTTCTGGAGGGTGGTGAAAGTTGAAAATGGCCTTGTCACCGTTGAGGCTGTTTTAAAAGCGGAGAACCTGACTGAAGAGCGCTATACTGAGCTCCCACACGAAGAAGCCCTCAAAAGATTAAATGAGCTAATCTCCCTTTACGAAGGAAAAGAGCCCTCAACAACTATGGGCTCCTGCAGGCTGTATCCCGTGGAAAACGAGACGTGGGGAAAGGGCATAGCAAGAATCTGCAACGAAACGGCTTCCATCGAATTCTCGAACTATACATATGCTGTTTTGGTTGAACGAGATAGAGGTGTAGAGTTCATCAGAAGGGCCGTTCCAAAAATTGTGAGAAGGACAGTCTTTGAGATTGACCTGAGAGATAACGTCTTAGTCTACAATGGAACTCCTCTGGGAAAAAACCTTCTTTTTATACTTCCCGATAAAATTCCACAGGAAGGAGAGGTTCTGTTTAGTGTTCTTGGTCAGGAAGTGAAAGTTACAAAGAGCATAATCCTTAACGATACCGTAATTCATACACCTTTCAGGACATTCAAACCCCCCATACTGTTTATTCGGACAAATATGGTGGCTGGCAATGGGTGGCAAGGTATGAGCGGCATCTACTACGATATGTCGAGTGGAATTCTGGTGACGGGTTTTATGCCAGTATCACCGCTCTGGGAAGCGTTTGGGTTCTCATCGGTGGCCCTATTTGATGAAGACTCCAAAAGAAGCAGGGGGGAGATGGGAGGGTTTGGAATGGTTCTGGCAGACACAAACGCGGAGTTAGTCCTGACAAAACGTCTGACTGGGGTGGAAATCCCGAAGCTCTCTTTCATCGTCTTTATCCTTTCCGTGTTTCTGCTCGCCGTTTGTGGGGCGGTAAAAATCAGGAGGTGGGATGCATGAGAGCGCTCGTTAAGCATGAACTCCAGGAGCCCACTAAACTCTCAGTCCTCCTCCTTTTTAGCGTCCTTATCTCAGCCGCATATAAAGCATTTCTCATTGGTTACAAGAGTAGCTTCTCCTCCACTTATCCTCACTTCCACTTACACAGGGTTTTCGTGGAAATGGGCCACTCTAATATGACCTTTTACCTTTTTGCAACTCTTATGGCCTCATCTATTGTAGGAATATCCACGAGAACTGAGAGGGACACTGGAGTTGCACTGAGCATCTATGCCCTCCCGTATTCAAGGAAGGCCATTTTGACGGCCAAGTTCTTTTCGAATTTCCTCCTGATTTTTGTGTATTCTCTGGCACTTCATGTTGTTGTGTTTGTCCTTCACTTCTCCGGGACTCTTGAAGGTGTCTTGAATGCCTTGCGTGAAGGTATTCCTTTTGTAATCATCTTCTACATCATCGTTACGTTCTATGTCGTGTCACTGTCATCTTTCGTCGCCATTTCATCTCCAAACACATACGTGGCAATCATGGTATCATTTTTGGCCCTATATTTCCCTGTTCTGGCTAACATTAAATGGCTGATGCCAGCCCTCACTGAATGGTGGGAAGCAGGGCTTAGCACCTATGCAACGTCCTTCAAGACCCTGATTTTTCTCTCCACCGTGCTTTTCATTGCCTATATCATCATAGGGGAGCGGAGGGATGTTAGATGAGGACTCTGAAATTCTTCCTTTCGTCAGTCTTAATCCTGATTTTTGTCTCCCTGCTATTCCAAGTGAGGTTTTCCACCGATGACCTCGTGTATCACTCAATCGGTATAGGGGGAAGTGAATACGGGGGCGTTTACTCCCCCTCCGCAGCCTCGGTTGAGGTGTCTCTGTCCTGCTCCAATAAAACTCAGGTATTTGTCAGGGACGTAGAAGAGAATATCCCCATTTATACCATAACGGTTTATGGGAGCGATTTAGTCCCCATGATTTTTCCACATCCCGGTCACTATGAGTTTTCTTTGAATTCCACCGAGACACACTGCTCAATAATTATAAAACCCATAGAGGTCGGGTTCCCTACTGAAAACTGGAACGCTCACTTTATTTTGGGCTCGCTAACTGCCCTTTCGCTGGCCTTCCTGATCTGGAGGGATGGACGATGATAATTGAAGCAAAAAACCTCCAGAAAAGGTTCGGCCCAATCGTAGCTCTCGATGATGTGAATATTAAAGTCCTCAAGGGCCTAACCCTGCTCTTGGGGCCCAATGGGGGAGGGAAATCAACGTTCATGAAGCTTGCCCTGGGTCTTTACAAACCGACCAGGGGAGAGATAAAGCTCCTAGGAAGGAACCCGTGGAAAGACGCGAACGTACGAAAAAATGTGGGCGCCTCTTTTGATCCTCCCGCACTCCCAAAGTTTGTGAGCGGCAGGGAGTGGCTGTCTTTTCTTGCGGAGGGCAAAGGCGTTGATGCCGAAGAAGAGATAGCCAAAGTCTCTGAAATGTTCAATCTGGAAGCCTTCCTGAACAGGAGGATAGATAGGTACTCCTCAGGGATGCTCAAGCGTCTGAGCATAGCCCAGGCCTTTATCGGAAATCCCAGGGTGGTTTTTCTCGACGAACCTCTGGCCAACATAGACTTTGACAGTGTTGCGCAGATTGTCTCAGTTATCGCCCAAGAAAAGGAAAAAGGGACGAGCTTCGTGGTAATTTCCCATATATGGGAGCCCCTGCTGCCACTGGCGGATTACGCGGTGGTGCTAAGCGCGGGCAGGGTTTATCTAGCAGGAAGGGTGGGGGATGTGAAAGAAGGTTTGGAAAACCTATTTAAATCTAGCAACTTCTCTATTAGGCATTTCTCGAAATCACCCGGTTCGGATCTTTAGTAGCAGCAGAAAAATCTGTGTGTAGTAAAATTCTTGATAACGATTAATTAAGGTGCTGTCTGAAGCGCTGGCACGATAAATGCTGAGGTGGTTAGCGTGAAGCGCTCTAAGACTCTATACTCTGCCCTTCTTCTTGTTTTTCTGTTAATTGCTGGTGGAACTTATTACCTCCATGTTCGAGATTCTGGTAATACGATGGAACCCCAGATAAAGTTCAATGCAACGGGTCTTGACTCAATAGGTCCGAACATGACTCTCGTATACAAAGCCCGAGAATACTCTGGGAAGACACTCGTCCAGAACTCGACGAGAACCTTCATCATAACCCGGGAGGGAAACACTACTAAAATCCTTGAGAGGTTTAAAATCGAATGGCGGGCGCCCGATTACTCGATTTCTAAAGGAGAAAACCGAGCTGAGATAGTTGGCTCAAACTCCATTGTCTATCAATCTGATGGTTCAATCTTCGTTGAAGGGGAACGGGCTGAGGTCGAGCTCTTTAGGATTGGATACCCCTACTCTCCCGTATTCGAGCGACTAAAGGCTGAAAAGGGCTACACCCTAAGGCTATGCTGTGCCAATCTCACTGTGGAGGATGTGAGGACTATAAACGGGAGAGAATGTATCATAGTGAAAGCGGAAACTGAAGATGCCACTCTCAAACTTCTCATCGACTCCAAGACTCGCCTGCTCCTGTGGGATTACGGGGTTTCCAAAGACGTGAAGGGTTCATGGTGGGAGGACTGGCTGGTTTCCTCTAAGTGAGAGATCCCATGGAAGCTTTCCAAAAGCTTCAGCGCCGGCGGAAGAGTTAGTGTCTTTTTAGAATTTTTTGCTGATTTTTATTGGGGTTTTCTGTGTATCTCAGGGTAACTAGTTTGATTTAACCCTCTCAGATTGCTCTTTTGTTAGTGCACAATTGACCTTTTGCCCATTAATAAGGAGGACACTCTTTGGTCAAGCTTTGCGCAAGCAAAGGTTGATAAACCCCTCAACGAAGCACCGCATATGAGCCACTACTACTCTGAGGAGCCGAACGTCCCTCTGAAGACGAAGACCATAGAGGTCTGCCTTAGGGGTTACTGCTTCAAGTTCATCACGGCGAGCGGTGTCTTCTCCTTCGGGAAGCTCGACAGGGGCACGGAACTTCTCATAGAGAACATGGTTCTCGATAGGAACTGGCGCGTTCTGGATTTAGGCTGTGGATACGGGGCGATTGGCATAGTTGCATCTCGCTTCGTGGACTACGTTGTGATGACCGACGTGAACAGGCGCGCGGTTAGCATAGCGAGGAAAAACTTAAAAATCAACGGCGTTAGAAACGCCGAAGTTAGATGGGGCAGTCTCTACGAGCCCGTTAAAGGCGAGAAATTTGAGGCAATCATCACCAATCCCCCCGTGCACGCGGGAAAGGATGTGCTGAGGGAAATAGTTATAAACGCTCCCCGGCATCTCAACGATGGTGGCCTCCTGCAACTGGTGATTAAGACGAAGCAGGGGGCAAAGTATATTAAGGCCCTCATGGAGGAGACCTTCACCGAAGTGAGAGAACTCGCCAAGGGGAGCGGTTACCGCGTGTACGCCGGGATTGCCTAGCCTGGGAAGGCGCGGGCCTTGAGAGCCCGTGGGCGTTTGCCCGCCGGGGTTCAAATCCCCGTCCCGGCGCCAAAATCCCTTTGATTCCCAAGAGGGATTGGGAGGTGTGTTGATAATGACCGAGAACTTCAGGCACATAGTCCGCGTTGCGGGCGTTGATTTGGATGGACACAAGCAGTTGAGATGGGCACTGACAGGGATTAAGGGAATAGGGATAAACTTCGCAACGATGGTGCTCAGGGTTGCAGGACTCGACCCCTACATGAAGGCCGGATACCTCACCGACGAGCAGGTCAAGCTGATCGAGAAGATACTTGAGGATCCCGTTGCCCACGGAATCCCGGCTTGGGCCGTCAACAGGCCGAAGGACTACGAGACCGGTAAGGACATGCACCTCATTACCGCCAAGCTCGTTATGGCCTGGCGTGAGGACGTCAACAGGCTCAGGCGCATCAGGGCTTACCGCGGTATAAGGCACGAGCTCGGACTGCCGGTTCGCGGTCAGAGAACCAGGTCGAACTTCAGGCACGGAACTACGGTCGGTGTTAGCAGGAGGAAGAAGTGAGGTGGTGTAAATGGGAGACCCGAAGAGGCAGAGAAAGAAGTATGAGACTCCCTCTCACCCGTGGATTAAGGAGAGGCTTGACCGCGAGAGGGTTCTGAAGAGGAAGTACGCCCTCAAGAACAAGAAGGAGCTCTGGCGCCACGAGACCCAGCTCAAGGAGTTCAGGCGTAGGGCGAGGCGCCTTCTCGCCGCCCGCGGTAAGCAGGCCGAAATCGAGAGGCAGCAGCTCCTCCAGAGGCTCCACAGGCTCGGCCTTCTCCCGGCCGACGCCGTTCTTGATGACGTTCTCTCACTCACCGTCGAGGACGTCCTTGAGAGGCGCCTCCAGACCATCGTCTACAAGAAGGGGCTCGCCAGGACCATCAAGCAGGCCAGGCAGCTCATAGTCCACGGCCACATCGAGGTCAACGGCCAGATAATCCGCTCACCTGGCTACCTCGTCCTCCGCGAGGAGGAGGACACGATAACCTACGCTAAGAACTCACCCTTCGCTAAGGAGTCCCACCCGGAGAGGGTTGTTATTGAACAGGCCAAGCAGGGTGGTGAGGCATGAGCGAGGAGCAGACCCAGCAGGTTAGCCTTAAGAAGAAGGAGAAGTGGGGAGTTGCCCACATTTACTCCTCTTACAACAACACCATCATCCACATCACCGACATAACCGGCGCGGAAACCGTCTCCCGCTGGAGCGGTGGTATGGTCGTCAAGGCCGACAGGGACGAGCCCTCTCCCTACGCGGCTATGATTGCCGCCAGGAGGGCCGCCGAGGAGGCCATGGAGAAGGGCTTCGTTGGAGTCCACATCAAGGTCCGCGCCCCCGGAGGAAGCAAGAGCAAGAGCCCCGGTCCGGGTGCCCAGGCCGCCATTAGGGCCCTCGCCAGGGCTGGCCTTAAGATTGGGCGCGTCGAGGACGTCACGCCCATACCGCACGACGGAACCAGGCCCAAGGGCGGTAGGCGCGGAAGGCGCGTCTGACCCCTACAACTTCTTTTTTGGTGATGCAAATGGAGCCGAAGTTTGAAATTCTTGAAAAGAGGGAGGACTCGATAAAGTTCATCGTCAGAGGCATAGATGTTGCCTTCGCCAACGCCCTCAGGAGGACTATTTTGGCGGAGGTTCCGACCTTTGCGGTTGACGAGGTCGAGTTCTTTGAGAACGATTCCGCCCTTTTCGACGAGATAATCGCCCACAGGCTGGCTATGGTTCCGCTCACAACGCCCGTCGAGAGGTTTTCGCTCGATTCGCTTGAACTTGACGACTACACTGTCACGCTCTCCCTCGAAATTGAGGGGCCGGGTATGGTCTACTCCGGCGACCTTAAGAGCAGTGACGAGGGGGTAAAGCCCGCGAACCCGAACATACCGATAGTCAAGCTTGCTGAGGGGCAGCGGCTTACGCTCAACGCCTACGCCAGACTCGGCCGCGGTAAGGACCATGCCAAGTGGCAGCCGGGCTTTGTCTACTACAAGTACCTCACGAAAATCCACGTCAGCAAGGAAGTTCCCGACTGGGGGGAGCTCAAGGAGCTCGCAGAGAGGCGCGGCCTTCCCGTTGAAGAGACCGAGGACGAGCTGGTCATAACCACCACGAAGGCTTTCTATCTGCCGAGGAAGTTCGAGGCCTACGAGGGCGACAAGATCCGCGAAGAGATAGTGCCCGGGGCATTTGTCTTTACGGTGGAGACAAACGGAGAACTCCCCGTTGAGGAAATCGTTAGCATAGCGCTCAAGATACTCATGAGGAAGAGCGATAGATTTATAAACGAACTCCATAAATTAGCCGACTGACGCGGGGGTAGCCGAGCCTGGCCAAAGGCGCGGGATTCAGGGTCCCGTCCCGTAGGGGTTCCGGGGTTCAAATCCCCGCCCCCGCACCATAATGCTCACCCCGTCCACCTGTCGGTTTCCCTGCGAGAGCGTTGAGAGGAGGTATGTTCATGGTCAAGAGAACCGGTCCTACTGACATCAACCTGAGAAGGCTCATTCGGGCACTCAGGAAGAAGTCGAACGAGGAAGGAGTTAAGATTTGGAAGGACATCGCCTGGCGCCTTGAGAGGCCGAGGAGGCAGAGGGCCGAAGTTAACGTCAGCAAGATAAACCGCTACACCAAAGAGGGCGACACCGTCATCGTTCCGGGAAGCGTCCTCGGTGCAGGAAGGCTTGAGCACAAGGTCACCGTTGCCGCCTGGAAGTTCAGCGAGACCGCCAGGAAGAAGATTGTCGAGGCCGGTGGCGAGGCCATCACCATCGAGGAGCTTATGGAGAGAAACCCGAAGGGTAGTGGAGTAATCATAATGGAGTGATGGGCCATGAGGATTATTAACGCTGAAGGACTCATACTCGGAAGGCTCGCCTCGAAGGTTGCCAAGATGCTCCTCGAGGGCGAAGAGGTCGTCATAGTCAACGCCGAGAAGGCCGTCATCACCGGAAACCGTGAGGACATCTTCGCCAAGTACAAGCAGAGGACCGAGCTCAGAACCAGGACCAACCCGAGGAGGGGTCCGTTCTACCCGAAGAGGAGCGACGAGATAGTCAGGAGAACCGTCAGGGGCATGCTCCCCTGGAAGACCGACCGCGGAAGGAAGGCCTTCAAGAGGCTTAAGGTCTACGTCGGCGTTCCCAAGGAGTTCGAGGGCAAGGAGCTTGAGACCATAAGCGAGGCCCACATGTCGAGGCTTGCCACGCCGAAGTACGTCACCGTTGGTGAAGTGGCTAAGTTCCTCGGTGGAAAGTTCTGAGGTGAGAAAGATGAGGGTCATCCAGACTGCTGGAAAGAGGAAAACCGCTATAGCGAGGGCCACCATAAGGGAAGGAAAGGGAAGGGTGAGAATCAACCACAAGCCCGTCGAGATAATCGAGCCCGAGATAGCGCGCTTCACCATCATGGAGCCGCTCATCCTTGCTGGTGAGGAGATTGTGGGCAAGGTTGACATCGACGTCAAGGTCGAGGGCGGAGGCTTCATGGGCCAGGCCGAGGCCGCGCGCGTCGCCATAGCCAGGGCCCTCGTTGAGTGGACCAACGACATGAACCTGAAGGAAAAGTTTATGAAGTACGACAGGACTATGCTCGTTGGCGACAGCAGGAGGACCGAGCCCCACAAGCCCAATCGCTCCACCAAGGGCCCAAGGGCCAAGAGGCAGAAGTCCTACCGTTGAACTCTCTCCCTTTAACAATTTGGGGTGTATGAAAGATGATAGTCCCCGTCAGGTGCTTCACCTGCGGAAAGGTGCTGGCCGACAAGTACTACGAGTTCAAGAAGAGGGTTGAGGCTGGGGAAGACCCCGCCAAGGTCCTCGACGACCTCGGCGTCGAGAGGTACTGCTGCAGGAGAACGCTCCTCAGCCACGTGGAGCTCATCGACCAGGTAATGGTGTATAGAGTCTACTAAAAAACCGCAATTCTGGGCGGGGCCGTGGGGTAGCTTGGTCTATCCTCCCGGCTTGGGGTGCCGGAGACCCGGGTTCAAATCCCGGCGGCCCCACCAACATTTAATCTCACTGAAAAAACCTCTCTTGAAGGTATGGAAGAAGGGGTGGTAGAGTATGTTCCAGTACACCCGCTTTGAGAAGGCCCGTATCATCGGTGCGAGAGCGCTGCAGATAGCCATGGGAGCTCCCGTGCTGATAGACGTTCCCGAGGGAATAACTCCCCTCCAGGCGGCCCTCATGGAGTTTGAGAAGGGAATAATCCCGCTCACCGTAATAAGGCCGAGCTGATGAAAGATGACGGTGATAGAGAACGTAATCGGCAGGGTTGCTGTCCTCAAGGGGGGCAAGTATTCGGTTGAGGTGGACGTCATAACCAGCTCGGGCTTTGGGCGGTTTGCCTCACCGATAGACGAGAACCCGAGCCTCTACATAGCCGAGGCACACAGGGCTGTGAGCGAGGTTGACGAGATTATCGGGCCCGAGCTGATAGGGTTCGACGCCACCGAGCAGGAGTTAATAGACAGCTACCTGTGGGAGATAGACGGGACCGAGAACTTCGGTCACATTGGAGCAAACACCGCGCTGGCGGTTTCGATAGCGACTGCAAAGGCCGCCGCCAGCGAGAAGAACCTCCCCCTCTACAGCTACCTCGGGGGAACCTTCACCACCGAGTTGCCAGTTCCAATCCTCGAGCTCGGTCGCGGTGAGGAGTTCGACTACTACGTCATGGTTCGCGACTTGATGGAGATTACCGACGTCGTTGACGCATTCAACAGCGTCCTTGAGAACGTTGAGGGCAACACCGTTGAGGCCTACTCGAAGGCCACCGAAAAGGCCACTGACGAGCTCGGCCTTGAGGTTGCCCTCGGGCTCGTCCAGAAAAAGGAGCTCGACATGGAAACTGTCCTCTCAACGGTCGAGGACAACAACGTCGCCTACATAAAGCCCATCGGAAGTGAGGAGCTCTTCCTTGAGCTCATAGCTGGGACTCATGGCGTCTTCGTTGATGGAGAATACCTCTTCCGCGAGAAGGACATACTCGACAGGCGCTACTACAACGCGCTGTCCATAAAGCCCATAAACCTGGGTACGCTCACCGACTTATACAACCTTATAAATGACGCCAAGTCGGAGAGAATAGTCCCAATCCTCTCGGAGGCTCGCTACGAGTCCTCCGATGAGGCCCTCGCCCACCTCGCGGTGGGCTTCCGTTGCCCGGCGATGGTACTCCACTCAAACTCCATCGCCAGGCTTAACGAGCTGATAAGAATAGCCGAAGATTTGGGTGAAAGGGGTAGGATAATAACCTTTGAAGGATGAGGAGGTGTGAAGGAAATGGAGGAGTATCTCGTTCCACTCGACCAGTATCTGGCAGCGGGTGTCCACATCGGCACCCAGCAGAAGACCCAGGACATGAAGAAGTTTATCTACCGCGTCAGGCAGGACGGCCTCTACGTCCTCGACGTTAGGAAGACCGATGAGAGGCTCCGCGTTGCCGGCAAGTTCCTTGCCAAGTTCGACCCGGAGAGCATCCTCGCCGTTAGCGTCAGGCTCTACGGCCAGAAGCCGGTTAAGAAGTTCGGCGAGGTTACCGGTGCAAAGGCGATCCCCGGCCGTTTCCTTCCCGGAACCATGACCAACCCGCAGGTCAAGAACTTCTTCGAGCCCGACGTCATCATAGTCACCGACCCGAGGGCCGACCACCAGGCCATGAAGGAGGCCGTTGAGATTGGAATACCGATAGTTGCCCTCGTTGACACCGAGAACTTCCTCAGCTACGTTGACGTCGCTATCCCGACCAACAACAAGGGTAGGAAGGCCCTCGCGCTTATCTACTGGATACTCGCCAGGGAGATACTCTACAACAGGAAGGAAATCGAGAGCAGGGAGGACTTCAAGATTCCGGTTGAGGACTTCGAGATGAGGATTGTGAGGACCTGAGGGGAAGGTTTTTAACTTTCCCCCTGTATTTCCCCTCGCGCGGGGGTGCCCGAGCCTGGCCAAAGGGGCCGGACTTAAGATCCGGTGCCGTAGGGCTTCGCGGGTTCGAATCCCGTCCCCCGCACCAAACCTTTAAAAGTTCCCTGATGAACCAAACCCGTCAATGTCATTGAGGTGGTTGAGATGGCGAGATTCCCCGAAGCTGAAGCAAGAATCTTCAGGAAGCTTATCTGCATGCGTTGCGGCGCCACCAACCCGTGGGGCGCAAAGAAGTGCAGAAAGTGCGGATACAAGGGGCTCCGCCCCAAGGCCAGAGAACCGCGCGGTGGCGGACGCTGATTAGGTTTTCTTCAACTTTTTCAGCGTTTTTTCTAAAAACTCTATTCCCTCTTTTAGGAGCTCCTCTCCCTTCGGCGTTAGCTTGTAGTACTTTCTCGCAGGCTTCCCCGTTTCGCTCTCCTGCCACTCAGCGGTGACGTAGCCCTCCTTCTCAAGCTTGTAGAGCACGACGTAGGAGCTGACCGTTGCGGGCTCGAACTCAAAGGCCTCCTTTATCCTTTCCTTGAGCTCGTAGGCGTACATGGGCCTCTCCTGGAGGAGGCGGAGGATGTATAGCCAGAGGACTTCTTTCGTTATCTTATTCTTCAACCTCTCTATCGGCGTCGTCATGTTCCCACCTGTTTTATGTCCTGTAAATATTTTGAAGGCGTATAATTTAAGTCTTTTGGGAAAGGTTTTTTTACTATACTGTTCTAAGAACTTCTCAGGGGATGACTATGGAGTTCAACACGGGTGCCATGTTTGGTGATATGGGCATTGGGGCACTTGTCGGCTTTATCACGGGCTATGCGCTCAAAAAGTTCATGAAGCTAGTGATTGCTATAATCGGTGCCTACATCGTGAGCCTGTTCTACCTCCAGCAGAAGGGCGTCATAACGATAAACACCGATAAGCTCTTTAACCTAGCGGGGGACGTCACTCAGCAGGTAACGAGCCTTGGCCAGAAGGTTCTTGGTATACTCCCGGGCACCAGTGCGTTTGTTGCGGGGTTTTACCTCGGCTTCAAAAAAGGTTAAAATGCCTTAGCTTTTCTCTATTTCCATGAAATACGAAAAAAGGATTCTCGTGAGGCATTCGGTGGCGTCGGTCATTGCCCTCGGGATTATGGGAATAACTAGGTTTCTGTACAGCGCTGTGGTTTCACGGCGTTTTGGTGTTGAGGAGCTCGGCCTTGCGAACGCCCTGATTTCCAAGGCTTTCTTAGTGGCTATCCCGCTCAGCTTCTTCGCCGTTGCTCTGGGGAAGTATGCGTCGGAGTTCCTGGGAAGTGGCAGGGAAAATGAAGTTCGCTCGCTGGCTTTGCCTTCTTTTCTCTTACCTCTCGTGGGTCTAACCCTCCTTCCATACAGCCCGCACCTCGCCCTACTCTCAACGTTTAGGGCGGTCCAGCTTACCCTTAGGAGCTTCCTCTACGGCATCCACAGGGGAGAACACTACGCCTATGCAATCCTGGTCGCATTTGTAGGGTTCATCGTTGGGCTCTTCTTACCTGACCTCTTTGCTCCTTACCTGCTGTTCCTGGGCACTGTTACGGTTATAGCCTTCGCATACCTGCTGCATTTCGGCTACTTTGGAAAACCTGATTTAAGCCACCTGTTGCTTCTGGCATCGTATTCCGCGTACTCTTTCTTGGGGACTCTCTCGGGGATTTTTCTTGTCCAGGGCCCGTATTTCATGGCGGAGATTCTCGGAAATGCTGAAGTGGCTGGAGTCGTTTCCGCGGTTCTCTCCACGGCTTTTCTGCTTACTTACCTCCCGCAGGTTCTCCAGTCTGCTATAATGCCCCTGTTCTCATACAAGCATGGGGAAGGTGATGAGTCATACGTTAAAGAGCTCGCCGAAAAGACAACCGTTTTCCTGTCCTTTGTGACGGTTTCGGCGGTTTTTGTCCTGATGATTGTCGGCAGAAAACTGCTGGAGCTGGTCTTCAATTTTGACGTTGGGCCCTCTTTTTACATCGCCCTGATGGCCGTGGAAGTTTACATCGCCTACAACCCGAGCATAGTCGCTTTGAACTCGACAGCTTACGTCAAAACCGGGACTGTAATATCTACACTGGGCGCCCTCGTTGCCCTGGCTTCGTGGTATGCATTAATCCCAAAAACGGGTGCAGAAGGAGTAATGGTCGGCCTTCTCATGGGCTATGGGGCGATTTTAGTTGGGACTGCAATCAACGCTTCTAGACTCTTGAACGTGTCCCCACGCATCTATGCGCACCTTGTTGTGGGGCTCCTCCTCCAGTCCTCTGTCTTTGTGTCAAGCTACGCTCTGCTCCCTGGCTTTGCAGCCTTCCTCGCCTACGAGTGGAAAACGATAAAAGAAATTGTGGGGCTTATCAGACCTTCCCGTGGTAGAGAACCTTAATGAGCTCCTCCGGGAGGCCCTCACTTCTGATTTTCTCCTCTATGAGCTTCTTCTCGTCCTCGTAGTCAACTTCGATGAACTTGGTGTGGAGGGTGTCCACGTCCACCAGGGCAAAGGTCGCCTTGTGGTTCTTGCCGGGCGGGTAGCCTATGCTTCCGGGGCAGATTACCCTTCCGTACCTCGTCATCGCGTTGACCGGATACCTGGGTGATGCGACGAAGAGTATCTCGTACTCCTTAACCGGCCTCATTATGGCCTCGTAGTAGCTGGTTGGCTGGTCAGGAAGAACCTGGCCCTCGAACGGATTGAGTGGGCTTCCGTAGACGCCGAAGATGTCGTTTTTGCCAATCCTGTCCACGAGGTAAATCGGCAGGTCCCTTATGAACTCCCTGCCCTCGTGACCGAGCTTCTTCCAGGTGTACTTGAGGGCCTTCTTGGTGTAGTCCAGGTAGTTGAGCCTGTCAATGTAGTCAGGTCCCTCGGCGTGCGGGTCGCTCGCGGCTATGGCCTGGTCGAACTCACCGCGGATGACTTTAACGACGTTGTTCCTGATGAGGTCGTCAAGCGTGTCGAGAACCTCCTTCGGGTACGGGAACAGACCGACGACGTTTCCAAGGACGTAGTACTTCTCAATCTCATAACCCTCCTCTTTGAGCTCTTCGATTTTCTCAAGGGCTTTCGCAAGTGCTGGAAGGTTCCCGTTTATGTTAGCAAGAACCGCCACGTACACCATAATCCACCACCCCCATTTTTTCTTACCTAAAGAAACTAAAAACTTCAAGGTATTTAAATGTTTCGGGGGGTCAGCCGACCAATGTGGACGTGAGAAAAGGTTTGGTCAGAGGGAGAGGAGCTTTTTCTTTTTCTTGGCCTTCCTCTCTCTGTGCATGCTCTCAAGGTAGAGCAGGAGTGCGTCCTCTATCACCTCCTTTTGTTTTTGAATCTTGATGTACCTGCTCAATGGAACTCGTTTGTCAAACTTCGCGCTCAGCCTTTGGGAAATGCTGGCGAAAATACTCTTTCTCTTTTAGGCAGAAGTCAGTTGTGCACTGTTCGAGTGCAATTTGACTGGGGTTTGACACTAAATGAAGCCCTCTTGAGTAGTTTCGACTTTGTTTTCGGCGCCCGAAGGGCGCGCATTCTTAAGTGAAAAACTAATCAAGGGAGCAAATAGAGGGAAACTTGCTTGAAACAAGGACACGCTCGAGAAAGGCACATCTTTTCCGCCAGCGCTTGCGCAAGCAAGGGCTGTAATGGCGGACCGGCGGGGCTTCGAACCCCGGACCTGCGGCTTAGGAGGCCGCCGCCCTATCCTGGCTAGGCTACCGGTCCACTGCCCGCTATTCCATCGCGGAGAAGGGTATTTAAAGTTTACGGTTTACTTTGGGTGGTGAGGTGCATGGTCGATGAGCTGGACATCAAGATAATCTCGCTACTCCAGAAGAATGCCCGCCTCTCGTTCAGGGAGATAGCCAGGGAGCTTGACGTTGCCGTCGGCACCGTTTACAACCGCATCAAAAAGCTGGAAGAGAACGGGGTCATAAAAGGCTATGCCCCCGTCCTAGACTACGAGAAGCTCGGCTTTGGGCTGACTGCCCTCATTGGGGTCAAGGCGCAGGGCAAGAAGATACAGGAGATAGAGCGGAAAATCGCCGAGAAGAGCCGGGCGATGATGGTCTACGACATAACCGGTGAGTTTGATATCTTCGTTATCGCAAAGTTCCGGGACAGGGAGGACATGAACCGCTTCGTCAAGTGGCTCCTTTCCCTCGACGGCGTGGAAAAAACGAACACGAGCGTTGCAATGCAGGTCGTAAAGGAAGAACCGAGGTTAGCCCTTGAAGACTAAGACCTCTTCGAGAAAGCGCCTTGCAAAGTCCTCGAAGCTCTCGACCGGGAGCTCCACTTCCCTTCCGTTTACCTTTCCCCTGAAAACGTACTTTCTGGCAGTTATTTCCTCAATCTTTTTGAATTCGGGATTGTCCCTGACGACCTCTTCGAGAACCCTGCTGAACTCGGTGCTCTCGACTTCAACGACTGTCCCTTCCAGAACGATTTTCTTGCCGCACTCCTCTTCCGTGCACTCAAATTTGAAAGGAACGCCGGGGGTGAACTCTATCGGTAGGCTCAGCCCCTCGGCGTTGTATACGAAGCCCTTCATATCAACCCAACCTTATGAGGCTTTCAACAGGGAAATCATACTCCTCCCGGAGCTTCTCAACGATGTCCCCGACGCTCACGAGGAAGAACATTCCCACGGGCTTTGCCCCCGCCTGGTGGGCCATCTCCACGAGCGCCCTCTGCGTCTCTCCGCTCCTTATAACGTCGTCAACGATGAGGACGTTCTCCCCCTTCCTGAGCGCCCACTGGGGCAGGTAGAGGGTCATGACGGTTCCAGACGCGCTCGGAACGTAGCTGACCTCGTAGAACTTCTCGACACCGACTTCCTTCTTCTTCTTGGCGTAGACTACGTCAACGCCGAGCTCTCTCGCTATGTGGACGCCGAGGGCAATACCGTCGGTTGCGGCTGTCAGCACCTTGTCAACGTCCCTGTCGAAGTACCTCCCCGCCACTTCCTCAGCTATGAGGCTCATCAGGGCTGTGTCGCTGAGCACGGGCATGTTGTCGAAGAAGCCCCTCTCGTCGAACTTTATCCTCTTCTTGACTTCTTCCTCAATGTTTATGTACGGCGTGAGGAGCTTTAGCAGTTCCCTTGTCCTCTCGGCGCTGGGCAGAACCTTGCCCCTGACGTACCTGTTCAGGACGGTTATGGGCAGTCCGGTTATTTTGGATAACTCTTCGTAGGTGTAGCTCTTCTTGAGGAGCCTCAGCACCCTGATGAGTCTAAGCTTCTCCTGGACGGACTTTAGCTGGCTCATCTTATCACCTCCGCGTGCCCCCTGTTTAACAAAAAAATGTATAAATAAGTTTCGGTCATCCCAGGACTTTCTGTCTGTAACTTTGTATCACATCGCCGTATTCTTGCAGGAGGAATTCCTTAGTTATAGGCTGGCCCTCGGGGTGGTTTAACCCTGGACAGAAGGAGTCCTCTTTGACGTAGATTTCCATCTTCTTTCCGTGCTTGACAAAGATGAAGGGGTAGAGCCTGCATGCGAGGGGGCGGTGGCCGTAAATACGGCACCTCTTTGTCTCTGGGTCGAGGAAGACACACGCGTCATCGAAGGACCTCTTCTTGAGGGCGTAGCCGAGGAACTTGTCCCCCCGGTAGAAAAGCTTCTCGTAGTCCACGAATTCCCAGACGTTGTAGCCGAGCTCCTCGATTGCCACAATGTCCTCGTCCCTCAGGGGAATTTCGAGCCTTTCACAACAGATCCCGCACCCTTCAACGCACTTAAATTTGAAGGAGGGGTCGGACTCGACCTCGAGGGTTTCGAGGTCTATAGTCGCGACCCACTTCTTCACCCATTCACCCCCCGGTAAGTGCTCGCTATCAGCGTCTCGGTCATCTCTATGTCGGGAATTCTCCTGAGGGTCTCGTCGTGGAATCTGTCAAGCTCCTCCATTGTGGGAACCTCGACGCGGAGGATTATGTCGTACTCCCCGTAGACGCGGTATACCTCCTTGACGCGCGGGTTCTTCTTAACCTGCTCGTAGACTTTTTCCTCGTTTCCGGGCTTAACAACAACGAGGACGAAGGCCTCGATCATACCCCAAACCCCCCGAGGTTGAACTTCCTGGCCATCTTGGCCAGCTTCCTCTTGTTCATGCTCTTGAACATCTTCTTCATTTGATTGTACTGATTCAGCAGCTCCCTGACTTCAGCCGTGCTGGTTCCGGAACCGCGGGCAATCCTCTTTATGCGGGAATAGTTGATTATATCCGGGTTCTCAAGTTCTTCCTCAGTCATCGAGTCCATTATGACACGGTAGCGCTTGAGCTTCTCCTCTCCCACCTTTACGACGTCGTCGGGCAGGGAGTAGCCGAGTCCAGGAATCATCTGGAGTATCTGCTTCAGTGGGCCCATCTTCTGCATGGCCTCCAGCTGGGCGTACATGTCCTTGAGGTTGAACTTGCCCCTGAGGAACTTCTCGACGTCCTCTTCCTTGAACTCCTGCTGTTTCTGGAGCTCTTCTATCTTCTCAAGGAGGCCCTGGATGTCCCCAAGCCCAAGGAGCCTCGACACAAAGCGCTTGGGGTCGAATGGCTCAAGGTCGTCTATCCTCTCACCGACACCGATGAACTTTATCGGGGCCCCCGTCGCGGCAACGGCCGAGAGGGCTCCACCGCCCTTGGCGCTTCCGTCGAGCTTCGTAACGATTATCGAGCCTATCGGCGTTGCCTCCTTGAAGGCCAGCGCCTGGTTGTAAGCCTGCTGGCCGATGGTTCCGTCTATTACGAGAATGACCTCGTGGGGCTTTATGGCCTCGCTTATCTGCCTCATCTCCTCGATGAGTCCTTTCTCTTCCTTGTGCCTTCCGGCAGAGTCAACGATGATTACATCAACGCCCCTCTCGCGGAAGTGCTCAACTCCCTCGCGGGCAAGCTTGACGGCGTCTTTCTCCTCGGGGTCTCCAAAGACCTCTATTCCATAGGGGTCGAGGAGCTGTCTGAGCTGGTGGTATGCACCGGGACGCCACGTGTCTGAACACACGACGCCTACCTTGTAGCCCCTCTTCTGGAGGTGTCTCGCCAGCTTCGCAACGCTCGTGGTCTTTCCAGAACCCTGGATACCGACGGTTAGAATGATGGTTGGCTTCTCCTTTATCTCAAGGGGCTTTGCCTCGGTTCCGAGGAACTTTGTGAGCTCTTCATAGACTATCTTGATTATGTGCTCCTTCCTGCTGACCCCGGCGGGGGGCTCTTCCTCAAGGGCCCTCTTCTGTATTGCCTTTGTGAGCTGGAGGACGAGCTTGACGTTTACATCTGCCTGGAGGAGCGCCCTCTGTATGTCTCTAACTATCTCCTTAATCATCGCTTCATCAACGGTCCCCGCGCGTGCCAGCTTTCTGAGGGCGTTGTTAAGGGCCTTTCCAAGTTTTTCTAGCGCCATCTCACCACCGTTACTATGAGGACAGGGGAGTTTATAAACGGTTGGGTGTGAATTCAGCGTATTAATGTGTCCATTTTTCAAAAGAACTCCGATTTAACCATTTTTCTTTGAACAGTGTTGTTCATTGAAGCCCAAAGAAAGCCCTCCGGCATTTTTTGCGAGAGTATGGCTCTGATGAGGTCATTCCTGCTGAAATCGGCGCTGAAAATCTTTTTAAACCCAAAAAAACCCAGAACATCATGGAGATGACAAAAAGGAGGTGAGAGAGATGATGTGGCCGATGTCAATGTTCACCATCTATGAGTACCTGCTCACGCGCGAGAAAAAGAAGAAGGTCAGGTCCGTTCCGGACGAGTTTGACTACCTCGAGAGGCCTCAGTGAATATTTTTAAATGCCCTCCTTATTTTTCCTGGTGATGCTATGAGGATTCACCACGAGTGCATTGCTTGTGCAATAAACCAGTGCCAGAAGATTGTGGAGATGGGTCTTTTTGAAGAGTATTCCCGCAGGGACGCAATGCTGTTTTCGCTGAGGCGGGCCTCAGAGCTGTTTTCAAAGGACTCGATTCCAGCAGTTGCCGGGGGACTGCTTTTCCTCGACCTTTACAAAGCAATCGGAAACGACGATCCGTTTCAGAAGTACAAGCGGCTCTCAAACGAGATTGCCAGAGAACTCGTGGGGCACTTCAGGGATTCAGACCTCGGGACTGCGCTGAAGCTCGCGATAGCAGGGAACGTCGTGGACTTTTCTGTCGGATACGACCCCCAAAAGCTTGAGGACGACATAAAGCAAGTTGTGAGTGAATCTCTTGCAATAGACCACAGCAATGAGCTCTTTGATAGATTAAAGTGTGCTAAAACCCTTCTCTACCTCGTGGACAACTGCGGTGAGATATATTTCGACAGGCTGTTCATTGAGAAGCTGAGGGAGAACTTTCCGAACCTCCGGATTATCGTTGCGGGTAAAGAGGAACCAATAATAAACGACGCCACAGTTGACGACCTGGTTGAGGCTGGTTTCGGTGAGGTTGCCGAGGTTGTCTCAACGGGCTCAAGACTGCCCGGTGCCCCCTTGGACCACGTCTCGGAGACGTTCCTTGAAATCTTCCGTTCTGCCGATGTCATCATAGCCAAGGGACAGGCAAACTTCGAGACCCTTAGCGAGACTGGTGACCCCAGGATTTTCTTCCTCCTCAAGGCAAAGTGTCCCCCTATAGCGAGGGAAATTGGAGTCCCCATTGGCTCTCTCCTCTGTTTCAACCCTCTTCTTCGCTGATTGTCGATATTATTTTTAACGAATGTCTATCAGAAAGCTTTTTATACTTTGAAGTTGTAGGTAATAATGGTGATAGCTATGACAACTGTGCTGAAGCGTGACGTTGATAGGTTTTTGAAGGAGATGAAGGTCCACTACGGTGACGTCTGGAAGATACCGTCGAGCAAGTACCTAGTAAGCCCCGATTTTGTTGTTGTGGACCCCAAAACTGGCAAGAAGACTAAGGTAAGCTTCGTGTCCCTTGACGACGGAGAGGTTGTTGGCATCGTCTACGATGAAATGGGATGATTTCGTTTTTTGCCTTAACCGTTTCTAACTTTGGCCGGAAGTCATAAATATGAGTTCGCTTTTATTCAACCGGGTGGGAGTATGTCGGCTGAGCTGTATAACGAGGTTCTTTACCTGACAAGGAGTATTAAAGACCCCTATCTCAGGGCAATAACGTACGCTAGAATCGGGTACTACATGCACAGGGCCAAGAACCCCCGTTACAAGGACGCGTTTACCCGGGCCCTCAAGGCAGTTGCTTCAATAGATAACCCGCTCCTCCTCGTGAGGGCTCTCATTGAAGTTGCCACGTACCTCGGAAAAACCGGGTCAAGGAGTGTCAGCAAGACGTTCGTCCAGGCGTATGAGTCCATTAAAACATTCCCCCAGCCTCTGAAAGACGACATGCTCGGAGAACTCGTCCGCAGGCTCCTTGAGCTCGGTAGAACCGACGACGCTTTCTTTTATGCGAAGGAGATAGAGAACAGCATAAAGCGGAACGACGCTCTTCTTAAAATCCTTCACCGCTACATAGAAAAGGACAGCCTGAGAAAGGCACGGCTTATACTTGAGCTTATTGAGGACGAGCCCTGGCACTCGATAGCGGCGTACGAAGTTTTGAAGGAGCACCTCAAGCGTGAGGAGTTTGGCACTGCAATCCGCGTGCTCTCAGAGTTCAAGAGCGATTACTGGCTCGGAGAAGCTATGAAAACCGTTGCTGTCCACCTGAAGAAGGCCGAGGTTCCTGAGGGGACTTACGAGAAGTTCGTGGACGTGGCCCTGAGCATCTCATCGAGTGTTGGCTTTGAGGCGCTAACGTCTTTCCTCGTGGGTGTGGCGTCTCAGGGGGAAATAGACTTTGTGGTGGAAGTCCTCTCAAGAGTCCCCCGCGAACTTCATCCCGAACTCCTTGAGTCCATAGTCCTGGCGATTCTGGACAGGCCGGAGCTTCTGGAGAGGTTGCTCGACGGCCTTGTAGGGGACGAGAAGGAGCTCGCCATGAACTTCATTCTCGATGCCCTTCTCGAGAGACGGCCTGATCGCGAGTGCCGTGAGCTGGTAAAGAGGATTGGCTCAGAAACCGATAGCGAAAAGCTAATCGTCAAGGTGGTTCGCTACCTCTCAAAGCTCCATGCATATGAGGACGCCGCGGAGTTTGCCTCAAAAGTCCTTGACCCATACCTCCGCTCCCTGGCGTTTGGAAGTATAGCGGTGGAGAAGCTTAAGGAGAGCGACATTGACGGGGCCATAGATGCGGCGCTTGAAGTAAAAGACCCGCGCTGGGGCTCGTGGCTCCTCAGTGAAATCCTCGCCAAAATCCTTGAGATTCACGTTGGAGGGGAGGTCAAAGAGGACATTGAGGAACGTGCCGAGGCACAGCGGAAGCTCTGGGAGGGTAGCTAACGTTTTTAAAACCCCTCTTGATTTTTCTTTTCAGGTGATACCATGCCGAGGATAGCAATTATTGGCGGTTCAGGTGTCTACGACCCGAAACTGCTTGAGAACATCAGGGAAGAGACGGTGGAGACACCCTACGGGAGCGTCAAGGTCAAGATAGGCACCTACAAGGGGGAGGAGATAGCGTTCCTGCCGAGGCACGGGGAAAAGCACAGCGTCCCGCCCCACAAGATAAACTATCACGCCAACATCTGGGCGCTCCACGAGCTCGGCGTCGAGAGGATTCTTTCGACTTCTGCAGTCGGTTCCCTCAACCTCGACATGAAGCCGGGCGACTTCGTTGTCCTCGACCAGCTCATGGACTTCACGAAGACCCGGCACTACACATTCTACGACGGTGAAGATAGCCCCCACGACAGGAAGTTCGTCGCCCACGTTGACTTCACCGACCCCTACTGCCCGGAGCTCAGGAAGGCCCTCATCACAGCTGCCAAGGAGCTCGGCTTCACCTACCACCCGACCGGAACCTACGCCTGCATGGAGGGACCGCGCTTCGAGACGAGGGCGGAGATAAGGGCGCTCAAGATACTCGGTGCGGACGTCGTTGGCATGACCCAGTGCCCGGAAGCCGCTCTCGCGAGGGAGCTTGAGATGTGCTACGCCAGCGTTGCCATCGTGACCAACTACGCCGCCGGAATAAGCAGGGAAAAGCTGACTCACACCGAGGTCGTAGAGCTGATGGCGCAGAAGAGCGAGGAGATAAAGCTCCTCCTTATGAAGGCAGTCGAGCACATTCCAAAGGAGCGCCGCTGCCCATGTAAGGACGCTCTCAAGGGCGCAACCGGTGAGTGATGCCCTTTTTTCTCCATTTCTCGCCCCAAAAGTGCCTATGTTTAAAACCAAGGGTTAAAGAAAGCGTTTAATAGTCAAATGCCTCTAATTCTTGTGGTGGTGCAAAATGAGGTACGATGTCGTAATTATTGGTGCCTCCGCGGGAGGACTCACAGCGGCCATGGCGGCCAAGAAGTTCTACCCCGACAAGAGCGTCCTCGTCATCAAGAAGGAAAAAGTGGGAATGATTCCCTGCGGAATCCCCTACATCTTCGGGACTCTGAAGAGCGTTGATGATGACATCCTCCCCGTCGAGAAGTTCCTGGAGCCCCTCGGTGTGGACATACTTGTGGACGAGGTCACCGAGATTGACCCCACGAAAAATGTCGTTAGGACCAAGTCCGGAAAGGAAATAGCCTGGGAGAAGCTGGTTCTGGCGACCGGTTCGAGGCCGGCCAAACCGGACTTTCCGGGCGTTGACCTCGATGGGATATACACCGTCCCCAAGGACTACGAATACCTGAAGAAGCTCCGCGAGAGGGTGAAAGAGGCCGAGAAAATCGTCATCGTTGGAGGAGGCTTCATAGCCCTTGAGGTCGGCGACGAGATAAGGAAGCTCGGCAAGGACGTTACCCTCGTTGTCAGGAGCAGACTGCTGAGGAGCTCCTTTGACCCCGAGTTCAGCGAGATGATTGAGAGGAAGCTGAAAGAGGTCGGCATCAATGTCGTTTACGGGCAGGTCGAGAGGTTCCTCGGCGATGGAAAGGTCGAGAAGGTCAGGCTCCTCGACGGGAGCGAGATTCCGGCGGACCTTGTAATCCTCTCAACCGGCTACAGGCCGAACGTCGATCTTGCAGTCAAGGCAGGCCTGAAGGTCACCCGCTACGGCATCTGGACTGACGAGTACATGAGGACTTCCCACCCCGACATATTCGCGGTCGGCGACTGTGTAGAGCACAGGGACTTCTTCACAGGCAAGCCCTACCCGCTCATGCTCGCCTCAACCGCCACCTTCGAAGCAAGGATAGCCGGTGCGAACCTCTTCAAGCTCCAGATCGTCAGGGAGAACAGGAGGACGATAGGTGCCTACTCGACTCACGTGGCTGGCCTCACCCTGGCCGCGGCGGGTATGACCGAAGAAACCGCGAAGAAAGAGGGCTTTGAGGTCATAGTCGGCAGGGCATCAGGCCCAGACAGGCACCCCGCGAAGTTCCCGGACACTTCAATGGTCACGGTGAAGCTCATATTCTCCCGCGACAGGGGCGCGATACTCGGGGCGCAGATAGCGGGAGGCAAGAGCGTCGGCGAGATGATAAACATCTTGGCCCTTGCGATACAGAAGCGCCTCACGGCCAGCGAACTCTACACCCTCCAGATAGCGACGCACCCGCTCCTCACGGCTTCACCCGTCGGCTACCAGATACTCAAGGCTGCAGAGGACGCGCTGGCGAAGTTGAGGACATAATGATAAAAATATCCGAGGGGGCCTCAGAGGGACACCCTTTCGTTTATTACTTCTGCTATTCTATTTCCGTTTTCTAGGTACTTCACGAGGTCAAAGACCTTCTCCGTGAAGCCGCCGATGTATATGTTCCTTATGTCACTGTCTTCTAGATAAACCTGGCCATAGCCTGCGAGGTCCCACGTGATTACCTGAGTTCGGGGTTTATTCTTTTTCTGTATTCGGCAACGGCCCTCTGGAAGTCGTTAGCGCCCCATCTATCGGAATAGACGACCATGTCCGTGAACACGAACATTCTGTCGAAGTACTCTCCCCTCTCAAGGATACTTCTCACTGGCCTGTAGGCGTAGGTCGCATAGCCGACGTTGCTCTTGAGTATGGTATCCGCCGTCTCGAAGACACTTCCCCCATTGGGTATCCAGCGATAGTCGTCGGCGAAGACGCCTATGATCGTGTCGTATTTCTTGGCGAGTATTGCGCCGTAGAACGCCGCCAACATCTTCAGAGTCACCGCACTCCTCCTGCTGAGCCAGAAGTCCATTGAACCGCTCACGTCCACGAGGACTAGGTTTCTTCCATCAAAGTCCGGGAGCATTGCGGTACTTTCTTCTATGGCCTTCCTTATTGCATTGAGCGCGGTATCCCTGAGTTCGGCCTGGGTTGGGGAGCTTACTTTCATTTTTCTGAGTATTTGATACGCAGTGAGATACCTGTACGGGTAGACTTTTGCCCTGCGCATTTCCCTCGGGTCGGCGAGTATTTCCATTGCCTTCTTGAACTTCTCTTTGTCTACCTCGTTTTTTATGAGGTTGCGGAGGTTCCTGAGGAGGGCGAAGACCTGCTTATACTTGATGAACTCGTCGAGCACTTCGTTCCAGGTCTCGGTTGTAGAGCCCTGGGTGGAGACTTCGGCTTCCCACGTGCGGGTGTTCTTGAGCCTGCCCTCGATTAGCGCCTTGAAGGCCTCTTCCTGCTCCTTGTTCTTCGGCTTTGGGTGGGTGAGCAGGAGGGCGTCCTTGAGTTTGACCTTGCAGTTGTCGCAACGGTACTTGGCGAGCTGGTATGTGTCGAAGTGGGTGAAGCTGTTCCTTATGGCCTTCTTGAGGCTGTTGGGGATCGGCTTCCCGTAGAGGGCGAACTGTATGGCTAGGACTTCCGTGAGCATATCCGGCCTCGTGAGGACTCTCTCACCGACTTTTCTTGGTATGCCCGTGCCTTTGTACTTTTCGTGGTTGGCGAGGAGGACGGTTCCGAGTGCCGGGAGGGAGCGGAGAAACATTTCTTCGCGGGCGTAGACTATGAGCTTGGCGACGTATTCGGGATTTGTCGTTATTGCGCGCTCAAACGCCTTGAGAAGACCCCTGAAATCCTCGTCTGGCTCGGTGTAGAATTTTGGTTCCCTGACGAAGTTGCTTGCGACCCTGAGGAAGAGCTCAAGCTCCGGGCTTGGGCGGTAACTTCTTCCCCCTTCGAAGTTGAGAACATTGGCACGGGTGTTGAACTTCACAGTATCACCTCGGCGGAGAAAATCGGCGGGGGAGGGGGAACGTCCCCCACCGGCCCCTGACCGGCGCCACGAGCTAAGCGAAGTATCCCCCGCCTGCACTCCCGCCGTAGTGCCTTTGGTCGCGGACTTTATAAGTTTTACTGTGTCGAAAAGTAATAAGGCAATAGACGAACAGCATTCACGCTTTGAAATTTTAAGTGTTAATTTGTCGAACAAATATTCCTTCGTGGGTTGAATCTAAAAGTTGCATTTTTCTTTTGAAAACCTCACCCTTCGGGGCTGGGGGAGTCAGTTGCAGGCACGGTACACTATGCGGAGCTTTTGGCTGGGTAGAATTTCCCCTCGTGCTTCCAGACGCCCAGGCGGAACTTCCTGTAGGACAAACATTTATACAAACATTGCATCTTTGAGGCATCGGCGTCTTAAGAAAGGTGTGGTGAAACCCCGTCCAAAAACGAAGTTTGGTGCGGTGGCCGGGATTTGAACCCGGGCCAGCGGCGTGGCAGGCCGCTGTCCTAGCCAGGCTAGACTACCACCGCATCAGCCCCATCAGACCCGTTACTAACTCAACTGCGGACCCTTTATAAATTTTTCGGTTCTGGACAACGGTTAAATTTATAAAGCGTTTTCGAGAAGGGTTAGCGGGCAGTGCCCCGGTGGCCTAGTCTGGATAGGGCGCGAGGCTGCGGACCTCGAGGTCCGGGGTTCAAATCCCCGCCGGGGCGCCAAAATTTTTATCAGGCTTTTCTCATGGCTTTTAGTGGCACTTTGTCCAAAGGTGGGTAGTGCCTTCTTAAGCCAGTGAGTTTCCAGAAGCCAGCAGAAATTTTGGTGGTGCCTCAGGCGGAGCTCCATTCCAGCTGCTTCCCCAGCTCGAAGAGGTTTCTGGCAGTCTTTCTTAGCTCATCGTTCCCCGTCTTCTTGGCTTCCCTCAGCATCTCAAAGGCGAGAAACTTCAGTATCCTGCCCCTCTTCCACTCGTCCGCCGCCCATATCAGGACGTTCCGCAGAAAATCGGGGTCAACGCCCCTCTCTTTAGTAACCTCGTATGCGACCATCAACCTTGTCGCCGGGTTGTGGGTCTTTTCGAGGTACTTTAGTACCCTCTCCGGGCTGTCAAGGTGTCTCCTTGCGAGCAACGCCCCCAAAACGTTGGAGACTTCGAGCTCCCGGAACATCTCCTCCGCCCTGACCTCGTCCCCGGCTTCGAGGAGCCTCACGCCGATTTCCTCCAGGTAATAGCTCCTGAACGGCTCCGGAAGCCCCCTAGCAAGCCTTTCAGCATCCTCCAGCTCACCCTTTTCAAGGAGCTTCTCTATGTAGTCTACAACGTACTCTTCGGGTCTGGAGTCCTTTATTTCGAACTTGGGCTTTGGAGGTCCTCTTTTTGGTCCTTCCTCCGACCTGTCGAGCACCCCACCTGCGACTTCCCCTTTAATTCTGTGGAGAACTGAGCCTGGCATCAGCTTGCCGTCCTTGTAAACGATACCGTAGGGGAGAGGTTTGAGGTCCTCGAGGTCCCTTTCATCGAGCCTTAGGTCGCTCAGGCGGAGCTCGACGCCTTTCATGGCTATTGCCTTCGCCAGAAAGTTGCTGACGGCTCTAAGCGCCTTCTTTCTCAAAAACTGGTTTTTGATTTTCCGCGCGGTTTCGATAGCCTCTTTGAACTTTTCGTTCTTGGAAAAAATATAGGCGAGGGAGCGGAGCGTTTCGTCCTGGATTGACGGCTCCTCTATGGACTGGGCGACTTCAAGGGCCCTCTCGGGCTTACCGGCCAGCGCCTCGGCGACCCACCTCAGCGCATAGGAGCGCCAGTAGGGGTCGTCTATGCGCTCCGCCTCTTTCCGCGCCCCGGCAACGTCCCCCTCGCTGAGGAGTTTTCTGACGAGCAGGAGCCTCTCGTCCATTTCAACCCCTCAGCCCGGGGAACCAGACCTTCTTACCGGCTTTCTCCTTCTCCTCGTCCCACTCGGCGAGTATTTTCACGGCCTCGCTGGCAACCAGGGCCGCTTCCTTCTCTCCGGCCTTGCCGAACTCGTTGGTGACGCGGTTAGCGAAGACCGCACAGACACAGCCGGCTCTGAGTCCGTAGATGTTGGCGAGCGTGTATAGGGTAGCGGCCTCCATCTCGAAGTTGGTGACCCTGGCCTGCCTCAGGTCGTCTATTATGTTCCTCGCGAAGCTCGGGAAGTATCCGTTAAGACCCGGCCTGCCCTGGCCGAGGTAGAAGCTGTCCGTCGAGGCCGTGATTCCGAGGTGGTAGCGCACGCCGAGGGTCTCGGCGGCCTCGATCAACGCGAGGGTGACCTCGAGGTCTGCGCTAGCTGGGTACTCGACGCGCACATACTGCTTTGAGGTGCCCTCAAGCCTCACAGCCGCCTTGGCTATTATCAGGTCGCCGATTTCTATTCCCGGCTGGATTGCACCGGTGGAGCCGACCCTTATGAACGTGTCAGCCCCGATGGCGGCGAGCTCCTCTATCGCTATGGCGGTTGAAGGCCCGCCTATTCCGGTCGAGGTGACGCTTATCGGCACGCCCTTGTACTTCCCGGTGTGCGTCCTGTACTCGCGGTGGAAGGCTATTTCCCTGGCCTCGTCCCAGAGAGAGCTTATCTTGGGCACCCTCTCGGGGTCGCCCGGCAGGAGGACGTAGCGCGCAACGTCGCCGGGCTTGCAGGCTATGTGGTACTGGTAACCCTCCTCAGTCTGGGGCCTCTCAGCGGATACGAACTTCTCTCCCATGGCGACCACCTTTTTAAGTCCGGTGTCATATGTTCAATACCAGCCCTAAAAAAGGTGATGGTATGCTGCGCTGTTCCCGGTGTGGAAGGACATATCCTGAGGCATTTCGCTTAACCTGCGAGTGCGGTGGGACACTTCTCGTCGAGAGACCTCCAGAGACCTTCACTCCGGAGCCGTTTCTCGATGCAAGGCGCTACCTCAACCATCTGCCCATCGAGAACTATGTAATCCCCGTCCCAACGATAACTCCAGTCAGTGAGATGGAAATAAACGGCGTTAAAGCGATTTTCAAGCTGGAATACCTCCAGCCGAGCGGCTCTTTTAAGGACAGGGGGGCGTGGGTCACGGTCTCAAAGCTACTCGAAGAAGGCATCAGTGAAGTTGTGCTCGACAGCTCCGGTAACGCCGCTCTGAGCCTTGCCCTCTACGGCCTCTCTGCGGGAATCAAGGTGCACACCTTCGTCTCCTACGACACGAGCCCCGGCAAGCTCTCGCTCCTTCAGCAACTCGGTGCCGTGGTTCACTACGTCGAAGGCGACAGGATGACCGTCCACGAGCGCACGGCCGAGTTCTCCGAGCGGAGCGGAATCACCTACGTTTCCCACTGGCTCAACCCCTACTTCCTGGAGGGCACCAAGACGATAGCCTTTGAAATTTACGAGCAGGTCGGCGTCCCGGACTGGGTCTTGTCTCCTGCCGGGAGTGGAACCCTCTTCCTCGGCCTCTGGAAGGGCTTTTCCGAGCTGAAGGCCACGGGCGAAATTGAGGGACTTCCGAGACTCGTTGCGGTTCAGGCCTCCGGCTACGAGAGCCTCTGCGGGCGCTCCCATGCCAGAAACGCCCTCGCGGAGGGGATAGCGATTCCAGAACCGCCGAGGCTTGATGAGATGAAGCGGGTACTCCGGGAAACGGACGGGCTCTGCGTGAGCATCAACGAGCTCGAAACGATGGGTGCGCTCAACTGGCTCAAGAGGCACGGCTTCCTCGTTGAGCCGACCTCAGCGGTTGTGCTCTCGGCCCTCTGGAAGCTCATTGAAATGGGCGAAATCAAGCGGGGTGAAAGGGCAGTCCTGCCCCTGACGGGGTCGGGGCTTAAACTAACCCAAGGTATTTAAACTCCTGCACCAACTAATTTTGGAGGTGGTGGCGGTGATAAGGTATCCCGCTGTTGCAGGGAGCTTTTATCCATCTGACGAGGCTCTCATCGAGATGCTGGAGGAGTTCTTCAGTGACCTTAGAGAAGATGGGAGCGAGAGGAGGATAACTGCCGGAGTAGCGCCTCACGCTGGCTACGTCTTCTCGGGCTACACCGCGTCGAGGACATACAAGGCCATCTTTGAGGACGGCCTTCCTGAGACCTTTGTAATACTCGGGCCGAACCACACGGGCCTCGGTTCGCCGATAGCTGTCTATCCTGAGGGCGAGTGGCTGACACCGCTCGGGAGCATAGAAGTTGACGCCGAGATGGCCAAGGCGATAGCGAAGCTTTCCGGAATAGCCGACCTCGATGAGCTCGCCCACAAATACGAGCACTCCATTGAGGTGCAGGTGCCGTTCATTCAGTACCTCAGCGAGCTGGCCGGTAAAGACGTCAGGATAGTCCCCATAACCCTCGGAATCCAGGACGAGGACGTTTCGAAGGCCCTCGGAAAGGCTATCTTCGAGGCCAGTGAAGAGCTCGGCAGGGATGTAGTCGTCGTAGCGAGCACGGACTTCATGCACTACGGGCCGGTCTACGGCTACGTTCCGTTCAGGGCGAGGGCCGATGAGCTCCCGCACAGGATAAAAGAGTGGGACTTCAGGCTGATAAGGAGAATCCTCGACTTCGACGTTGACAGCCTGTTTAGAGAGCTCCGCGAGATGAACCATACGATGTGCGGGCCCGGGGCTGTTGGGACGGCGATAGTTTACTCTCGCCTTGCCGGGGCTCTTGAAGCGGAGCTCCTCCACTACACGACGAGCTTTGAGGTAAGCAGGAGCACTGAGGCTATAGTTGGCTACGCGAGCATCGTGATGAGGAAGTGAACGAAAAGGCCATAAGGGGATTTTTCCATTTTTATACATGAAACTGGAAGAGGCCGTGAGAAAAATCCTTGAGCTCGGCGGGGAGAGGGTTAAGTTCATCATTCTCTTCGGCTCCCAGGCGCGTGATGAGGCGGGGAAGGACAGCGATATAGACCTGTGCGTTTACTACGAGGGAAGCCCCAAAGAGGCCTTTAGGTTCAGGGAACTCGTTCTTGGGTATCTGTCCGACAAATACGACGTTCAGGTGTTCCAGCTCCTCCCAGTTTATTTAAAGAGGGAGTGCCTCAGGGGGAAGGTTCTCTTCTGCAGGGACGGGACTGTTCTCTACGACCTTGCCTATGAAACGCTAAAGGAGTGGGAGGACTTCAAACGCTATTATTACGACTACCTCGGTCTGGAGGCGATAGAATGAGGGTCGAGCTTATACGCTCCAAAATCGAAAAATTCCTGGAGGGTCGAAGATGAGGGTTTTAGCATCTGCCCCGGCTAAAATTATCCTCTTCGGCGAGCACAGCGTGGTCTACGGAAAGCCCGCTATAGCGGCCGCAATAAATCTCAGAACCTATGTCTGGGCAGAGTTCAACGAGAAAGGTGCGATAAAGATAGAGGCCAAGGACATACGCGTTCCCGGTCTTACTGTGTCCTTCTCCGAGGACGAGATTTACTTTGAGAGCGACTACGGAAAGGCCGCAGAGGTTCTGAGCTACGTCCGTCAGGCAATAGAGCTGGTTAGGGAGGAGGCAGACAGGAGAGACAGGGGAATAACCGTCTCGATAACATCCCAGATTCCCGTCGGGGCGGGCCTCGGTTCATCAGCAGCCGTAGCCGTCGCTACAATTGGCGCAGTCTCAAAGCTCCTCGGCCTTGAGCTGACAAGGGAGGAGATAGGGAAGCTTGGCCACAGGGTTGAGCTCCTCGTCCAGGGCGCTTCGAGTGGCATTGACCCAACCGTCTCAGCAATAGGCGGCTTTATCCACTACGAGAAGGGGAAGTTCGAGCACCTGCCCTTTATGGAGCTCCCAATAGTTGTTGGCTACACCGGTTCTAGCGGTTCGACGAAGGAGCTCGTTGCGATGGTGAGGAAGACGAAGGAAGAAATTCCTGAGATAATAGAGCCGATACTCCTCTCGATGGGCAAGGTCGTTGAGAAGGCCAGGGAAATCCTGCTCTCCGACCTCGACGAGGAGGTGCGCTTCGAGAGGCTCGGGAAGCTGATGAACATCAACCACGGCCTCCTCGACGCGCTCGGCGTCTCGACCAAGAAGCTCAGCGAGCTCGTCTATGCGGCCAGGACTGCGGGGGCCCTCGGGGCAAAGATAACTGGTGCAGGTGGCGGAGGCTGTATGTACGCCCTCGCGCCCGGCAGGCAGAGGGAAGTCGCGACCGCCATAACCATAGCCGGCGGGACGCCGATGATAACCGAGATAAGCAGGGAGGGCCTCAGGATAGAGGAGGTGATTCCGTGATAATCGTCAAGATTGGTGGCAGTGTCTTCAGCGACAAAAGGGGCGAGCCCGAGAACTTCAGGGAGAACGTCGTCCGCTCAATAGCAGGGGAGATTAAGGATTTTTACCCCGAGGAGGACTTTATAATCGTCCACGGCGGCGGGAGCTTCGGGCACCCCTATGCCAAGGAGTACCGCATAAGGGAGGGCCTTACCGGGCTTTCGGAGGCGGCCCTGTTCTGGCGCAAGAAGGGGTTCTCTCTCACCCACCACGCCATGCTCAGGGCGAACATGAAAATCGTCGAGACGTTCATTAATGCCGGTCTTCCGGCGGTTTCCGTCTCAAGCTCCTCCGTTTTCCTCATGGACTCGGACAGGGTTGTTTACGGGGACGTTGAGCCCATACGGAAGCTTATCGAGACCGACTTTATTCCCGTCCTCTTCGGCGACGTGGCCGTTGATCTCATGAAAGGAATAGACATACTATCCGGGGACCAGATAGTCACGTACCTCACCAAGCTCTTTACCCCGAAAAAGGTTGTTTTCCTGATGAGCGTTGACGGGATTTACGACGGGGTTCCCGGGGAGGGCACACTCCTCCAGGAGATTCCTGCGGACAACATTGACCACATCATAAAGCGCATCTCCGGTTCAGCCGGGACTGACGTGACCGGCGGGATAATAAACAAGCTGAAGGAAGCAAAAGAGATAGCGCGCTTTTCCGAGGTCTGGTTCGTCAACGGCCTCGTTCCCGGGAGGCTGAGCGGAGCGATTAGGGGAGATGGCTTCGGGACGAGGATTGTGCCTTAGCAGGGACAAAATCTTTTTATTTTTCTTTGACATTGGTAACTTTGATAACTATGTTGCGTAAGACTTTAGCCTTCGTAGTGCTCTTTATCCTCGCTCTCTGGGGGCTTCAGAAGGCATCTTCCAGTGGCTACCTGAGTGCTTTCGATGCATCTCCTGAGAACCTGAACCTAAGCGTTCAGTCGGAGAACAACACCGTTATTGTTGAATGGGAACTCCAAGGTGGAAGCATAGTTAGAACTCTCGCCGGCGGAAGGGACGCGGTTATTCTGGTTTATCCAGGCTGGGTGGAGGACGGCGAGGGCTCGTGGCTTGTGCTGGGTGATGCCGAAAACCTGTCCGTGGCATTGAACGGTGAAAGCCCGAGGAATCTCACGATTATTTACCACCCGTTCCAGGTCTTAGCTTCCAATGGGAGCGCTCAGGCTAAATTGAGAGTCTTTGTAGTTCCCGTCGGCTTCCCATCAACGGTTCAGTCTGGAAAAATCGAATTTAACCTGGTAACCTACTACGGAATCTGCAACAACATCACTCTAAACGTGATTTATTTCCATAACACGGGTGAGGGGGACTACCGGGACCTCGTGCTCCTCCTCTCAGTTGACTTTGGCAAAGGATTCCCCATACTTCCCGGTTTCAGGTCGAGGTTTAACCTCACAATCGGGGCATCTGAAGTGCCGAACTTCCTCAGCTCGGCCGTGAACGCCCGCTACCTGGGCAACTGGATTGATGAACCGAAGGGCTGGCTGGTCGTGAAAACCGTGAACGTCACCGTCTGCCCACCCAAAACCTCTTAACTTTTTTCGTCTTCTCTTTCCCGGTGGTCTTAATGAAGGTTTTTGACAAGGAGGAGCTCACCATCATTCGAAAGTTTGAGCACATCGAGCACTGCCTGAAGAGGAACGTTCAGGCCCACGTTTCAAACGGTTTTGAGGATGTGCACCTCGTCCACATGAGCCTTCCCGAGATAGACAAGGGCGAAATTGACATGAGCGTCGAGTTCCTTGGTCGGAAGTTTGATTACCCGATTTTCATAGCCGGAATGACCGGTGGGACGAGGGGTTCACAGCTGGCCGGAAAGATAAACAAGACCCTTGCTAAGGCTGCCCAGGAGCTGAACATCCCGATGGGTGTCGGCAGCCAGAGGGCCATGATAAGGAACCCGGAGACCTGGGAGAGCTACTACGTTCGCGATGTTGCCCCGGACGTCTTTCTCGTCGGCAACCTCGGTGCACCTCAGTTCGCCGAGACAATGCCCGACCGCTATGGCATTGAGGAGGCGCTGAAGGCCGTCGAGACGATTCAGGCCGATGCCCTTGCCATACACCTCAACCCGCTCCAGGAGAGCGTCCAGCCCGAGGGTGACACCCAGTACCGGGGCGTTTTAAAAGCTCTGGCAGAGCTCAAGGCCGAGTTCCCCTACCCGCTAATAGCGAAGGAGACCGGTGCGGGGGTTTCCAAAGAAGTCGCTGTGAGGCTTGAGAGCATTGGGATTGATGCAATAGACGTCGGCGGTCTCGGCGGGACGAGCTGGAGCGCCGTCGAGTACTATCGCGCAAAGGACGAAATGGGACGAAACCTCGCGCTCAAGTTTTGGGACTGGGGCATAAAGACCGCGATAAGCGTCGCAGAGGTTCGCTACGCCACCGACCTGCCGATTATAGCCACTGGCGGAATGCGCGACGGGATAACAATGGCCAAGGCCCTTGCAATGGGCGCTACCTTCGCGGGCGTAGCCCTGCCGCTCCTCAAGCCCGCCGTCAAGGGCGACGTCGAGGGCGTGATAAAAGTCCTGAGGCGCTACATCGAGGAGATAAGGAACGCCATGTTCCTCGTTGGGGCAAGAAACGTCGAGGAGCTGAGAAGGGTCCCGCTCGTTATAACGGGCTTCACGAGGGAGTGGCTTGAGCAGAGGATTGACCTGCCAGCATACCTCAGGAGGAGGTGACATTCTCGGCCGTTTCTTTGCCACCTTTCTATGTTTCTTTTTCTCTAAGCAAATGCACACCTTTTTAAACCCTCGTTCAGAATAATGCCCAACGCAGCCCCGTGCCTCAGGAGGGGCCCGGGGCGGGAGGTTGATTGAGATGATAAAGGTCTACACAATCAGCGGTTACGAAGAAGTCGGTAAGAACATGACCGCCGTTGCCTACTCCGACGGCAAGCGTGAGGAAGTTGTGATAATAGATATGGGTATAATGCTCGACAGGGTAATGATTCACGAGGACACGAGCATCCAGAAGTTCTCCGACAAGGAGCTTCAGAGGCTCGGCGCGATTCCCGACGACAGGATTCTCTGGAAGAATAAGGGCAACCGGAAGGTCGTTGCGATTACCCTCACCCACGGCCACCTCGACCACATTGGGGCTATAGCGAAGCTGGCCCCCCACTATCCCGATACACCCATTTACGGGACTCCCTACACTATTAGGCTCGCCAAGGGTGAAGTCAAGAGCGAGGAGTACTTTGAGGTCAAGAACCCGATGTACGAGACCCAGTTCGGCGAAATCGTCCAGGTTAGCGAAAACCTCGCCATCGAGTTCATACGCATCACTCACTCTATTCCCCAGGCTTCTATGGTGGCAATCCACACCCCGGAGGGTGTTGTCATCCACACCGGCGACTTCAAGTTCGACAACAACAACCCGCTCGGTGAAAGGCCCGACTACAAGAGGCTCAGGGAACTTGGAAAAGAGGGCGTTAAGGTTCTCATCGCGGAATCAACGCGCGTCTCCGAGCCAACAAAAACACCAAGCGAGGCAGTGGCTCAAATGCTCCTCGAGGACTTCTTCCTCTACGAGGGCATGGACGAGAAGGGATTGATAGCAACCACCTTCGCGAGCCACATCTTCCGCCTCCAGGAGCTGATATGGATAGCCAATAAGATGGGCAGGCAGGCCGTTTTGGTCGGTCGCTCCCTGGCGAAGTACACCGGCATAGCCAAGCAGCTGGGCCTCATAAAGATGAAGGGGGCCCGCGCCGTTAGAAGCCCCAACGCCGTCAGAAAAGTCCTCAAGGAGGTCTCCCAGGCAAGGGAGAACTACCTGCTCATCGTTACGGGCCATCAGGGTGAGCCAGGGGCTGTTCTCACCAGAATGGCAGACGGCGAGCTCTACGACATCGGCAAGGACGACACGGTAGTGTTCTCCGCTGGAACGATACCGAACCCGCTCAACTACGCCCAGCGCTACAAGCTCGAAACGAAGCTCAAGATGCGCGGTGTGAGAATGATTAAGGACCTCCACGTGTCCGGTCACGCCAGCAGGGAAGACCACCGCTACCTCATAAGGCTCCTCAACCCGGAAAACATCGTCCCCGCCCACGGCGAGTTCAGAATGCTCACCCACTACGCGGAGCTCGCAGAAGAAGAGGGCTACATGATTGGAAAGGACGTCTTCGTTTCGAGGAACGGCTACGTCGTCGAGATTCCGTGAGGGCAAAGCTGATAAAGACTTACCACTTTTTCCCTTTGGTTGCTCTCATTACTCACGGGGTGATAAGATGGGCAAGTACGATGAGCTGTTTGCACAGGTTAAAGCCAAGGCCAAGGACGTTGATGCCGTTATCTTTGAACTTATCCCTGAGAAGGAGCCGAAGACGCTCTACGAGGCGGCGAGGCACTACCCTCTCGCCGGCGGAAAGCGCGTCAGGCCTTTTGTTGTTCTCCGCGCGGCCGAGGCCGTCGGCGGCGACCCAGAGAAAGCCCTCTATCCGGCTGCCGCGGTCGAGTTCATCCACAACTATTCGCTGGTTCACGACGACATCATGGACATGGACGAGCTCAGGCGCGGAAGGCCCACCGTCCACAAGCTATGGGGCGTCAACATGGCAATTCTGGCCGGCGACCTGCTCTTCAGTAAGGCCTTCGAGGCGGTAGCCAGGGCAGAAGTAAGCCCAGAGAAGAAGGCTAGAATCCTAGATGTCCTCGTGAAGACCTCCAACGAGCTCTGCGAGGGCCAGGCGCTCGACATAGAGTTCGAGACGAGGGACGAGGTAACGGTTGACGAGTACCTCAAGATGATTAGCGGAAAGACGGGGGCGCTCTTCAACGGCTCGGCAACGATAGGTGCAATCGTCGGAACTGACAACGAGAAGTACATCCAGGCGCTCTCAAAATGGGGAAGGAACGTGGGAATCGCCTTCCAGATATGGGACGACGTGCTCGATTTGATTGCCGACGAGGAGAAGCTTGGAAAGCCCGTCGGGAGCGACATAAGGAAGGGCAAGAAGACGCTCATAGTCAGCCACTTCTTCCAGCACGCGAACGAGGAGGACAAGGCCGAGTTCCTGAAGGTCTTTGGAAAATACGCGGGAGACGCCAAGGGGGACGCTCTCATCCACGACGAGAAGGTCAAGGAGGAAGTTGCCAAGGCCATCGAGCTCCTCAAGAAGTACGGCAGCATAGACTACGCGGCCAACTACGCAAAGAACCTCGTGAGGGAGGCCAACGAGGCCCTGAAAGTCCTCCCCGAGAGCGAGGCGAGGAAAGACCTTGAACTCCTCGCCGAGTTCCTCGTCGAGAGGGAGTTCTGATTTTTCTCTTTTGGATAAATTAGTATCTGATAGATATGGTAGATTTAAGATTCTTTCCCTGTGTTGTGTTTCTTATGCTGTGGTGTATTTTGCTTGGGATGTTCTACTCGATTGCGTCATCATGCAACTCTTTTACTTGGGCTTCTTTTGGACAAAAATGGCAGTAAAATCTAACTCTACATAAATTTATCTCCCTAAAAAAGAAGAAAGATATCTTAATAGTAGCAAGTAGTAAAGCTTATAAGGGTGAAGTGTGTATGCTTCATTGCAAAAACTGCAAGGTGGTGAAACTCCTATGCGGTGGAAGCCATTATTCGCAGTTCTATTGGGACTGCTGATGGTTGGCGTGACGGCAGGGAGTACCAACGCGCAGGTTTTCAGACCTACTATCTCTGAAACTTTGAGTGTCAGTGGAGTGGTCTTTGCCAGTGTCTCAGCGTTATCAACACAGATACCCTGTCCAACTAAAACAGTCTCTCCACAGGACAGAGCCTACTATATGAACTGGATTAGCACCCACACATTCAAAGCTAAGGTTTACGAGCGTAAAATCCCAATAGGGGACACAATTTATATCACAAGGACTATCATAATTCCTCGGCTTAACATAAAGTTGACAATGACTTCAACTGAGAACATTCGCAAGTTCATTAACGCCCCTTCAATGGATAACACGCGATCTCTGCTTATCATAGACAGAATCACGTACTATGAGACCAACGTAATAGTAACAAGAAACGATGATCCGTTTAAATGGTGGGCAGTGAGTCCCTATTTACCAAGATGGACTTGGGAAAGAAGTGGGGATTACTATGTTGCCGTAGACCCTATAAACCTCGTTTGGGGAGCGCCGAAGAGCATGGTTAAAGATACTCTTTCAGAGCACTCTTGGCATGACTATACAAGTTACGGTGGCAGACAATATATTTATATCCCAAGTAGGGGGTGGGTAGAAGCTGATGATATGTTCAAGGGTTTTTACTTTGGAACCCAACGACATGTAAGACTGTGGCAGCTTCCTAATGGGATAACTGTGGGTTCTGTTCATCTAGAACACTGGTCTTGGACTAAATTTGACCATGTAGTGGACTCTTATGAGAAACCAGAAGTTGAGATGCTCTCAACGTTTAGCTCATGGAACAAAGAATATGACTATTATAATCTCAACAATCCCAAGAAAGATGGAGATGGGAAAGCTACTTATATTTGGAAAACGTAATCTCAACGGGTGATTATCATGAGAAAGAGGATAACAAGAAAAGTAGAAGTCTCTGTCATCATAGTCTCTCTTTCCTTTTTGGCAGGCTTCCTCCTCGGGATTGATGCTAGGGGGCTCCTTCCGCTTGCACTCTACTTAACAGGACTCCTGCTGGGCTCACTGTTTGTTGCATTCGTTGCCTTTAGGCTCGGCGTTAAGCCGAGAGAACTCGCAAAGACTTCTCTAATTGCGGTTCCAGTCGTTCTCGCTGCCCTGCTGGTACTGATAAGGTTCGTGGCTTCCTTCATTGAAGCGCCTGCATCGGGCCCCACCGATGGCGACGGGTTTATGATAGTGCTGCTCTTCCTCCTGCTACCGGCTATTCTTCTCGGCCTACTTGGAAGTCTTTTCGAGCTATCCCTGTGGGGGCGGGACGGCAACCTCTCGGCCTGATGTTTCTGGTTTTCTCTTTTCAGCGCTTTGCAATCAGCCATCCAACCGGCGGGTGATCTGCTCCGGCCTTCCACTTTCCATAGGCTTTTTCCCACCTTCTCAAAAGCTCGGCGCGCTTTTCCTCGTCTTCTACCCTCTCTACGTACTCGCGAGGAATATATGCGAGGTAGTGAGGCAACTTAGGCTCGAAGGTCCCGCTCTTGATTACTCTCCCTCCAGCCTGCTCAACGAGCGCCTTGAGCTTCTCAAGCGTCGGGTAATGAAGGTCGTCCTTCTCGCCGAACAGCGCCTCAAAGATTTCCTCGCGCAGATTGTAGAGTTCGAGATGCGCTCTCTGCCTCTCATTGTTCGCCACTGGAAGGCTCTCCGCGATGAATACCCGCTCCGAGACTCGAAGCATCTCCGAGATGACCTTCACCATGGTTTCTTCACTCTTTAAGCTCCTGACCCCATGGACGAGAACCGCCAAGTCGAAGGCTCTGAACGGGAACGGAAGCTCCCTTGCATCAACCTTGAGCGGGATTATCCTGTGCTTTAAGCCTGCTGAAGCTGTTATCTCCTCGAAGAAGCTCCAGCGGGAGCGGTCAATCGTGACTACCCTCCCGGTTTCTCCGACCAAATACGCCAGAGGTACTGTGGTTAGCGCGTGGGCACCGCAGCCAACTTCGAGGACGTTCATTCCCTCCCTGATGGGAGCGAACCTGAGGACGCGGAGGCGTTCGAGCATCTCCGTGTGAAGCCAGTCGGGTGGTAAAGGTGGCTCGTTCCGGGGTGGGATTTTTGAAAGGACGCCTTTCTTGAAAGTTTCTTCGCTAACGGGCATGGAAAACACCAAAAATGGTTAAAGGCCTTCTATTTAAGGCGTTTTCGGAGAAAAGGTCTTATAAGTCGAGGACGAATTGATAGCTGGACTGAATTTTTAAAATGAAAAGAGAATAGTCCCTCACTCCACAAACACAGCGGGCTTCAGCGGCATCGCCTGCTTCTTCTTTCCTCCCCTGTCCTCCTCGGGGTTGATTATCAGCTCGACGCCGAGCTCCTTCTCTATGAAGTCCTTGGCCTCCCTCAGCGCCTTTTCCTCGTCTATTCTCTTGACCTCGAAGGCCCTCTCCTTGATGAGCCTCTGTATCAGCTTGCTTATCTCCTTGCCGTGCTTCCTCATCTCCGGGTCCTTCATGAGCTCCGCCATCGCCGACTTGAAGTCCCTCTTCTCGGCAACGACCTCAACGACCTTCCACTTCCACTCGGGGGCTGTGTAGACGTAAACCCTGCTCGGGTTCTCTATCTTCGCAACGCGGATTATCTCCTTGACGTCCTCGATGAAGGCCTTGACGAACTCTTCCTCCGCTTCAACAGTCTCGTCCCACCACTCGGGGACTGGCTCTGGCCACTTCGCCAGGCTCACGAAGCCCTCTCCTCCAAGCTTCTCCCAGAGCTCCTCGCTGATGTGCGGTGTGAACGGTGCCATCAGCCTGACCCAGACGTCGGCGAGTTTTCTAAGGACGAAGCGCTTTGCCTCGTCGTCCCTGCCCTCGGTTCTGCGCATGTACCAGCGCAGGTCGTTGAGAACCGTGTAGAACGCCCACTGGACGGCAGTCCTCGTCCTGAACTCCTCAAGGGCCTTGGTGGTTCCCTCGATGGCCTTGTTAAGGCGGTGGAGCATCCAGCGGTCAATGGCTTTGAGCTCGACGCCCTCTTTGGCTTCATAGCTTGAGAACTCGCTTATCAGCTCGTAGAAGCGCTCGACCTGTCTGCGGAGCTTTCCGACCTCCTTCCTGCGCCAGTCGAAGTCGCTGTCGTGCTCGGCAAGGCCCATTATGTAGAGCCTCACAACATCTGCCCCATTCTCCTCTATGGCATCTATGAAGTTCAGCACGTTGCCCTTGCTCTTGCTCATCTTCTGGCCCTCGAGCGTTCCGAAGCCGTTCACAGCTATGCCCTTCGGCCAGTGCTCCCTCTTGAATATGGCCGTGTGGTTGAATATGAAGAACGTCAGGTGGTTCGGAATGAGGTCTTTAGCTGAACAGCGCCAATCGAGCGGGTACCAGTACTCGAACTCCTCCTTCATCTCGTGGATTATCTCGGCTGGAATTCCAGTCTTCTCGGCAAGCTCCTTCTCCTTCTCCTCGCTGAAGTCCTCGCGGAAGATGTAGTCGAAGAACTCCCTCGTGAGCTTCTCGGGATCGAGTCTGCCCTCCTCGCGGAGCTTGTTTATGTGCCTGCTTATCGTGTAGTAGGCCATGTAGATTGTCGAGTCGCTCAGGCTCTCGATTACCCACTCGGGGTCCCAGGGCAGGGGCGTTCCAAGGCCGACCTTTCTGGCACAGGCCTTCTTGTCGAGCCAGTCTATAACGGCCTCGAACTGCGCGCGCCTGCTCTCAGGGTAAATCGTCATGCTGGCGAGCGCTTCCCTCGCCTTCTCCTTCCACTCGGGGTTCCCGTAGTCTATGAACCACTGGTCGTGGATTATCTTGATGACGGCCTGGTTGCCGAAGCGCGAGATGACGGGCTTCTCCGCGAACTCGTACATTATCTCCGCTATTCCCTTTTCCTGGAGCTCCTTTGCAATGAGCTCTTTGACCTCCTGGACGGGCTTGCCTTTGTAGGGCTCAATCTTGAATACTCCCTTGTGGTACTCGGCCTTGTAGATGTTCTTTGTGGCCTCTTCGAGCTTCTCCTTGTCCCTCTGGCTCTTCACGCCGAGTTTCTCAGCCTCCTCAACAGCTGGAAACTCGCCGTAGCCCTCAAGCTCTATCAGCGAGATGTAAGTGATGTCCTCTAAGACGCGCGGGTCGATGTCGAACTTGAGTAGCAGTTCGGTTTCCTTCTTTAGGTCTTCGAGGGCTATGTGGTCAAAGGGGGCATGCGCTGGAACGCTCATGACTACTCCCGTCGCGTTGTCCGGGTCAACGAACTCTGCAGGAAGGATAATGACCTCGTCGCCCGTTACTGGGTTCTTAACGTACTTGCCGATGAGCTTCTCGCCCTTGAACTCCTCTATGACCTCAATCTCCCTGTCCTGGAAGGAGAGCTTGTAAGCGGCCTCCTTGCTGATTATCCATGTCTCAACTTTATCGCCGCGCTTGACCTTTGCCTTGACGTACGTGGCGTTTGGATTCAGCCACATGTTGGTCACGCCGTAAACCGTCTCGGGCCTAAGCGTCGCCGCTGGAAGGTAGATTTTCTCGCCGTTCTCCTCCAGGATGAACTTGATTATCACGTATTCGAGAATCTGGACGTCCTCACCCTCCATTATGTCGTGGTCGCCGAGGGGGGTTCCAACAACGGGGTCCCAGCGGACGCGGTGGGCGCCCTTAACGACCAGCCCCATGTCCTTGAGCGTCCAGAACTGCCACTCTACGAACTTGCTGAAGGGCGGGAAGAGACTGGTAGTGTGGAACTCGCGCGTCCAGTCAACTGAAAAACCTGCCCTGATGAACGTCTCCTTCGCGGCCCTCATGAAGTACTTGACGATTTCCTTGGGGTCCTCGAACTTCCAGAGTATCTCCTCCGGAACCTTGTAGACGTCGCGGTAGATGTGTATGGTCTTCGGGTCGCGGTTCTTTATGCGCTCTGCTATGCCCACTATCGGAGCTCCCGTGATGTGCCAGGCCATCGGAAACAGCACGTTGTAGCCCTGCATCCTCTTGAAGCGTGCTATCACATCGGGAATCGTGTAAGTCCTCGCGTGGCCGACGTGGAGGTGCCCCGAAAGGTACGGGAAGGCGACGGTGATGTAGAACTTTTTCTCCTTGGGCTTCGCGTTTCTGTCGGGTTCGAAGACCTTCTCCTCAAGCCAGCGCTTCTGCCACTTCTCCTCAATGGCCTTGAAGTTAAGCTCAGCCATGGCCATACCTCCTCAGAATTTTTTCAAAAGAGCATGAGCGATACTCCAGAATAGGGGAGTCTTTCAGGAAATCAGGCGCTTTGCAACCAGCGGTGGAGAAGACACTCCCCCCTCATTGGCATCGGAGCGAGTAGGGTTTTTGATATTTAAATCTTTTGGAATCCTGGCTGGGCGGAGCGGGCTGCATCGGGGCACGTTGGGGTAAAGTATAAAGAAGAAGCAGAAGAAATCCAAAAACAGAGGCCGAGCCTAAAAGGTGGGCTCTTCCACGGGGTTCAGCTTCAACCTCTTCTCCCGCGCGACTGTGCCGTAGAAGCGGGCGCTCTCCCTGGGGATTCTCCGGAAGTTCGCCCCTACTTCCACCAGCCCGAACTTAGGCTCGAACCCGCTGTTCTCTGAATTTTACCTTTCTTCCACCTCCCAGTACCCTCAGCATCGCGAGCGCACCGGCGGCGCTCCACGCCTGCGGGCAGTTTGCGTACGGAACTGGCACCGGTTCGCTGAAGCCTGCAAAAAGCTCGGGTATCTTTCCGAGCGCCCGGAAGGCCTTCACCTGCGCCCTGGCGAGCGCCTTGGCCTCCCCCACCTTTCCTGCCCTGAGGAGGCCGAGGCATATAATGGCGTTGTCGTGGGGCCACACGCTCCCGTTGTGGTAGCTCATCGGGTTGTAGGCCCTCTCCTCCGTGCCGAGCGTCCGCACCCCAAGGCCAGAAAACAGGTTCGGCCTGAACAGCCTCTCCGCGGTCTCGTCTATGCGGTCTGCTATCCCGGTTATGAGGACGTGTCCCATGTTTGAGGAGGCGACCCCTATGGCCCTGCCCCTCCCGTCTATGGCGAGTGCGTAGTATTCACCCGTCCAGAAGTCCCTGTTGAACCTCTCCCTCAGCTCCCTGGCCGTCTTCAGGAGCATCTCCCCATCAAGGCCGGTGAGCTCAAGCTCCCCCGCGAGCCTGAGCGCCCAGTATGCGTAGGCCTGCACCTCCACGAGCGCGATTGGGTGGACTGCCTGCTCCCCGCTCTCGTCCGGTATGCTCCCCTTCCAGTCCTTCCAGCCCTGGTTCTCAAGGAGGCCCCTCCCGTAGCGTATGTAGCCTTCCCCCTCCCCAAGCCTGCGGAGTATCCAGCCAACCGCCGAGGTCAGGCTCTCCCTGAGCGTGCGTACTGTCCCCCTGTCCCCTGTCCTTGTCAGGTACTCGCCGGCCAGGGCTACGTAGAGGGGGGTGGAGTCAACGCTCCCGTAATAGGGGGAGAACGGGATTCTGCCGGCCTGGCACAGCTCCCCGAACCTGTACTCGTGGGGTATCTTTCCGGGCTCCTCCTCGCTCCTCTCGTCCCATTTCCTTCCCTGGAGTCTGGCCAGGGTCAGGAGGACGCCGCGCGCAAGCTCTGGGAATACATCGAGGAGGAAGAACGAAGTCCACAGGCTGTCCCTGCCGAAGATGGCGGCGAAGTACGGGATTCCGGCAAGCGGAAAGAGGTTCCCGTCCACCCTCACGAGGAGGCGCTCAAGGTCTCTCGCCGCCATGCCCCCGATGTAGGGTTCTGCCCTTGGAACGAGGAAGTCGAGCTTTATACCAGCCGGGAGCGGAGGAGCTATTTGGTGGCTACCCTCGACCGAAGGTGTTGCCCGCAGGAAGCACGTCTCGGTGCTCCTCGGCGCGACGGTTATCTTTCCGCTCTTCTCCTCTATCTTCAGCCGCCGCACCCTGCCGTCGGCCCCCTTCCAGACGAGGGTGTTGCCCTCCTGGAGCGGGTGCCTCTCGACTCTCCCCCAGTCAGCTTCAAGGATGTCCTCAAAAGGCGTGGAGTAGCTGAACGCTACGTCCAGTTCAACCGGGGAATGGGTGGGGTTGAAGACGAGCACCCCCTCATGGTAGCCGTTTCCGGTTGTTATTCTCCTGATGACGTAGCACTTTCCGGCCCGGTAAACTGCGGTTATGCCCTCCCCTCCTGACACTTCAAGGAGCTTTGCCCCCTCAATGGAAACCCCGACGCCCCGCAGAAAAATTGTATCGTAGGCTATGTAGTCCGCTTCCCCCGAAATTTCGTTTAGAATCGCGATTTCGTGGCCATAAGAAGCCGTGAGCACGCCGTTTCACCCGTAGTGTGTATCTTGGGGAGTATAAAAGGTTTTTCGGCACCATGGCCGTCGTGAGGCTGTTAAACAGCATGCTCACGGCTTCTTAAGTAGGTGCAGAAAGGCACTGATGCGATACCAAAACAGCCGTTTTCAGGCTTTAAGGGATAAAAAATAAAGAAATCCCTCATCTCTTCCTGTCCATGCACGAGCCCAGCCCGCACAGGAGCAGTATCGGGACGTCCTCAAGACCGATTTTGCCCTCGATAATCTTTTTCTTGACGACCTCTCTGAGACTCACCATTGCTCTCACCTCTCCGGCGGGGAGGGCCATCGCTTCTTAAATTTTTGTGACTGAAAACAAGTATCAATGGATACAAAAGTGCATTGAGAAATGGAAAATGTGTTGAGTAGTGCATTCGGCCGCTTCCCGGCCACGGGTTCAAAGCACTATTAGCTCCCGCTCCGCCTTTGTTAGCCTCTTTCCCCTACCACTCAATACAACAACGTCGTCCTCTATCCTGACACCTCCGAGACTGGGGACGTAGATGCCGGGCTCTATTGTGAAAGTCATGCCGTTTTCGAGGACTGTCTCTTCGGTGGGGCCGATGTACGGCTCCTCGTGGACGTCCAGGCCAAGACCGTGCCCGGTTCTGTGGGTGAAGTATTTGCCGTAGCCGGCCCTTGCTATCGTGTCCCGCGCGGCCCTGTCAACTTCCTTTGCCTTTACTCCTTCCCTTACGGTCTGAAACGCGTTTTCCTGAGCCTCCCAGACAACCTCGTAAATCTTGATGAGCTTTTCATCTGGCTGTCCGAGGGCTATCGTCCTCGTTATGTCCGAGCAGTAGCCCTTCCATTTTGCACCGTAGTCGAGCACCACCATGTCTCCTTTCCGTAGTTTTCTGTCCCCCGGCTCGTGGTGGGGATTGGCACCGTTCTCACCGGAAGCGACTATCGGCTCGAAGGAGATTCCGTCCGAGCGTTCCCTTATCGCGAGCTCTATCTTTAGGGCGAGCTCTCTCTCAGTCATCCCAACCAAATCCCAGCTCAGGATTTCGTTGAAAACCTCGTCTACGACCTTTGCCGCCCTCTCCATGAGCCTGATTTCATCGTCGTCTTTTCGCATTCTCAGTTCCTTCATAACGATGCTGAGGGGATAAGGCCTCATTCTGACAGTTCTGCTGATTTCTATGAGCCAGTCTGCGCGCATTGTGTTCTCAATCAGGAGTTTTCCATCGCTCAGGCTCAGGTCGTGCATAATCGTTGCGAGCTTTGCATAGGGGTTCTCCCCGTCGCGCCAGAACGTAACAGGAACGTCCTCAATAACGTTCTCGTAGAGGCTCGGTGCGAGGATGTGGAAGTCCCCTTTCGGGTTTACTGCGAGAATGGTCGGCCTCTCGCCTGCTTCGTGGATTCTAATGCCAGTCAGATAGTAAAAGTTCGAGCCGGGACTTATAAGCGCCCCATCGAAGTCTCTCTCTTTCATTACTTTTGCGAACTTCTCGATCCGCATACGACCACCTTTTAGTTATTTCTCTTCAGGCCTTAAACAATTTTCTGCCATCTTTCTCAATCTCTACCGCGGCAAGTGCCACGAGAAGGCCTGCCACTGCGTCCCATACCCAGTGCTCCCCAAGGAAAACCGTCGAGGGTGGGACGAGCGCAAGAAAGATTGCCAGGGGTATTGCGTCCTTTCTTTTTGTCTCCAGAACCGAAAACAGGCCTATGAACGCCAGTGTGCAGTGGGGCGACGGGAAGACGAACTCCGGTCTTGCCGTCCAGTCGTTGGGCGCGTAGCGTTCCGGGAGGACGTAGACGACATGGGGGGCGTGGACGTGGAATATCAGGAAGGATATTGCCAGTATCCCGAAGCCGAGTGCGAACCTGGTGGCGAGCCGTCTGGCTTTCTCCTGCTGGGTGAGGACAAAATAGAGCGCCGGCAACCAGAAGCTGCCTGCAAAGCCCGCCCTGTAAATCGCCCTCATGAAGGCGTGGAATGCCCTGTGTGAGACCGTCCAGCTGACGAGGGAGTACTCGAAGTGGTATGACGTCAGCGGGAGCTTGAGGAAGTGCGGGAGTATATCAACGCTCCAGCGACCTATGTACGGGTAAACCAGGGCGTAGGCGTACCAGGAGATATAAACGATAATGAACGGGACGAGGCGTCTGAGTTTTTCTCTGACCATCATATCCAGTTAATCCGCAACCCTTAAAAACTAACCCTCGAAACTCGACCGACTGGGCGGGTTCGCCCGCGGGATGTTCCGCTCTGCGGAGAACCACAAACAGGGAAGAGGTGAAAGAGATGGGAATGTACAAGTACATTAGGGAAGCCTGGAAGAGCCCCAAGAAGAGCTACGTGGGAGAGCTCCTCAAGAAGAGGATGGTTAAGTGGAGGAGAGAGCCCGTTGTCGTTCGCGTTGAGAGGCCGACGAGGCTTGACCGCGCCCGTTCGCTCGGCTACCAGGCCAAGCAGGGCTACGTCATCGTTCGCGTTAGGGTTAGAAGAGGAGGAAGGAAGAGGCCCCGCTGGAAGGGCGGAAGGAAGCCGAGCAAGATGGGTATGGTCAAGTACTCGCCGAAGAAGAGCCTCCAGTGGATAGCCGAGGAGAAGGCCGCGAGAAAGTTCCCGAACCTCGAGGTTCTCAACTCCTACTGGGTTGGCGAGGACGGAATGTACAAGTGGTTTGAGGTCATAATGGTCGACCCGCACCACCCGGTCATAAAGAGCGACCCGAAGATAGCCTGGATTGCCCTCAAGCCCCACAAGGGTAGGGTCTTCCGCGGACTCACCAGCGCCGGCAGGAAGAGCCGCGGCCTGAGGAACAAGGGTAAGGGTGCCGAAAAGGTCAGGCCCAGCGTGAGGGCCAACAAGGGTAAGGGCAAGTGATGTTGTTATTCTTTTTTTGAGTTTTTTGAAATTATTTCAACATGTACACCTTTTTCTAGCCGAATTACCAAGGTGTTGATGGTTGTATAATATAGAATTTTCTTCGAGCGTGTGCAATATTTTTTGCTCAAAACCCCTGTTTCAACCATTTTTTCGAGTTCTCTGTATATGCTTTCCCTGCGAAGAGGTTTATAGCGCTGTGAGTACTCTCTAAATACTTCTGCGGCGGAGAGCTCACCTTTCTCGGATATTATTTCCAAAAGCTCTATCCGCGTTTCAGAGGACAATGATTTTAGTAATCTAGCTATAGTTTTTGCATCATTCATACTACATCAATGTTCTTTCTTATTGTGACCTTTTTGTAATTTTGTTGTTTTTCTTGTTAACATGTTTCGTGCATTGTCAAAAAAATCTCATATAATCCCTTTCGCACATAGTAATATATGACGACTCGAAAAAACAATGCTCCCAAATTTAGAAATTCTGGATTTGCAATACGTTGGCACCAGGGTAGATGGGCAGAAGAAAAAGTCTACGAGTCAATAAACAGTACTGGTACCCTTGTGGCACTGTACTATGGCCGTTCGGGGGTAGGCCCTTCAGATAAGTCGAAAGTGTCTGAGTATTGGCAGGAGTATAAGTCTATAGAAAAATATGGAAAACGTCCCGACATCCTCGTATTCAAACGAGAAGTATATGAGGATCTAAAAAATGAGCTCCCCGAGGATCTAACTGTTGTTCCTGAAGATGACATTGAAGATATTGTTAAAAAGAGTCTTGGTGGGATAGAGGTCGAAATGAGCATGTGGATATCTTCTAAAATGCCGGACTATGGAAAACCAATCACAAAAAAGAACATGACACTGCCAACAATTTGGATTAAGGTAGAAGATTTACCCGGATTAGTACAATGGAAAGAACACTACAACAAGCCCATTTATTCGGTTCAGGTCTTCTTGGATCAGGCATTCATGGTGTCTTTTGATTGGGTATTGGATACACTAAATAACTATGGAGTCCCTATCCTTAACGACACAAAACTCAGGGAACTATTCCAGCGAGAGAAAGGCAAACGGAATGGAGTACTGTCACAGTTATGGAAAAACAAGGGGATACTCTTAACTGTTCAGAAGTATGGTGATAGACCTGCAGACTCTTCGGAATCTCTTAAAGCCGTTTTGAGGGTTGCATATAGCTCGGGGGTTAAATTTGGTGTTTTCACGAAGAAACCTCAATTTAAGGCTGGTATCATTGAACAGTCGAATGGTCAGATTATACCCTTTGTAAAGCCTGTAGGGGGTATTTTAAAAATGACAGAAGAAGCAGAAAAAGTGTTCTTAGGGTGTGGTTAGATTGACAAGAACTACATTTCTTTGTTATTCAACTTTTTGTGTTTTTCAAAAATTTCAAATAATGTTTTTTGATTAGATTTTTGTTTAGAGGAGATACTATTGTCCAAAATTTCTGGGGGCAGTAATATCTTATCTAATTCACGAGGCTCAAGTTTTATCGTATTCTCTCCATAATTTTTACTAGTAGCTCTGAGTTGCTCTTGAACTTCTTCTCCATTTAAGAATTTGACAATATTAACTAACGTCTCGCGAGACAATTTAATCTTGGGATATAGGCATAGGAACGAATTAAGGGGCACGACTTTGGCATCATTCAATACAAACTTTGGCCTGCCTCTGGAGAGGTACGATACGAAAATCGCGGGGGGATCCCTTTTTTCGAGTTTATACCAAGGATTCCTAGTTTTTACTAGGCTTCTTTGAGGAATCCCTTCCTCTTCGCCTCGTTTGATGTATTTTCTAACGTTTATGTCGTGTTCCCCTTTTGTTAAGTCAATTAAATATACTTTTTTCCCCTTGTTTTTTAGATTTTCCCAATCTTCTTTTGTGAATATCATACCCTTAACGTCTCTTGATCGCGAGATTGCAGGGATTGCTATATCACGTGGGAGACCAAATTTTCTCAGTTCTTCCTCAGACAACAAAAAGTAAGAATTTGCTCCTGTAGCCACTCCGCGCATTATTTTAAATACTTCTTTAAGCGGAATACCCTCAAAAGAAAGGTTGGCTTCATATACGAGCATAGTCCAGTATGCATCGTTGGATAATTTTTTTACGTCAATGTTCTTTTTTAGTTGTATCTCTATTTTATTATTGATCTTGCACAAATTCATTGATATCTTATCTGGCTTATTTAAAGAATCAAAATACGAAATAACTGCTCCCACGTCGGCATCGGGAAATACATTCTGGTTATCAAATATGTCGAGTCTCTTTGGATACATTTCTGATGTTATAATGAACTTTTTGACTCTTCTCGCAGAAATTGAGTCATATATAAGACGAGGAGTAATTATAGTAGCATACTTCCACAGTCTTTGATGTCCAAGTATGTTAAGAACAAAATACACAAACAAGCTAGATTTTTTGGGGGGTGTAATTCTGATTTTGTTTTTAATGTTTTCCAAATATACCTCTTTCAGATCCCCTAGGGCATGATGTCTGGTATAGGGGGGATTAGAGATCCATAAATCTGCAGAAGGGAGATCTTTTTTTAGCAGGAAATCTCCAAGAATTAACTTATATTTTCTGAATGGATATTTAGTTAGTTGGTATCGCAAAATATCTAGTAAAATTGGTGATTTTTCAATACCATAGTAGTGTTTAATGCCTAATGTATATCCCTTCTTCAAAAATGCACCTCCTCCAGAACCGACATCAAAAATCGAGGTTATTTTCTCAGAAGACTCGGCTATAGTTTGAGCTATCATCCATTCCGCAATCCTATCCGGGGTCCAGAACTGTCCCCATGCTCGCCTTGACGTCACGTTTAGAATGTTTATGTACAAATCTGCAGGATCGACATTATGTATCCGTGCTTTTATCTGTTCTACACTCGTTCTGTCAACTATTGCTGGGAGTTTTTTCCTAATTTCTAGTAGCTCTAAAATATATGGGCGTTCTTGTTCATGAAATGATTGAAGATCGACTTCAAAATCTCTTATTCCATAGTTATCTGCAATTTCTTTAGACACTAACCACAAAGATAATAGTTTAGGATTGCTCTTTACTGCTCTGTACGCTTCAGGTACTTTTGATGTGGTCATTGTACCTCACAGCGAGGAATGCATTATGGCATTTAAATGTTGTTGTTTTATTTGTACTATCTTCTTCTGAAGCCGTTCTTGGTGTTCTTCTGAAAGTTTTGATGTCTCTCGATAGGTATGTATTTAGGCTGACCGTCCGTGCCCCCGGAGTGCCACTCACCTTTTTAAATCCCTCCTCCAAAGGAGTTCTGGTGGGAGAAGATGACGCTCAGGGCACACCACGTCAGGATTACCACGTTCATCCAGGCAACTGAAGATGAGGACAAGGTTCTTGAGGCGATAGGGACGTTCATTCCCGAGGAAATCGACGACGAGGACATTCACTTCGACATCCTTGAGACGGAGGGCTTTTTCGGGAACCCGATTAAGGTCGTTAACGTCGAGATAAAGAGGAGCAAAGCTGTGAGGGCTTTCCTCAGGCACTTCAAGGAGCTCCTTGACGAGGAAGCAAAGCGCTACATCCTTGAGAACCTTGAGGAGAAGGTTGACGAAGAGGGGACGCTCTACGTCCGCTTCAACAAGCAGAAGGCGTACCTCGGCGAGCCCGAGATAGACGAGGGCGGCGACACGATTCAGGTCAAGATAAAGGTCAAGGCCTTTCCGATGAGGAAAGAGGCCGTCGTTAAGTCAGTCATGGAGTGGCTGGAGGACGGGGAATGAGCGAGGAAGTCTCGTTTTCAAGGGACTACTTCATCGAGATGGACGTGAGAAGCGAGGAAGCCTACGAGCTGGCCAGCGAGTGGTTTGACGAGGTGGTCTTCACCAAAAAGCTCGTCCTCGACCGCGAGCCCGACTGGGACTCGCTCAAGGAGGAGCTCCGGGAGCTGAGGAAGGCCTACGGGAAGGTGGCCGTCCTGTTGGTCACCAAAAAGCCGAGCCTCGTGCGCGAGTTCAAGAGCAGAAACCTGAAGGCCCTGCTCTACGTTCAGGGCGGGGACATGAGGGTCAACAGGATGGCAATAGAGGCCAAGGCAGATGCCCTTATAAGCCCCTGGCTCGGCAGGAGGGACTACGGCTTCGACCACACTTTAGCGGGAATGGCCGGGAGAAGGGGCGTTGCCATAGGGTTTTCGCTCTCCCCGCTTTTGCGGGCTGGCCCGTATGAGCGGGCGCTGATGCTTCGCTTCATGGCAAAGGCCTGGGAGCTCGTCAGGAAGTACCGCGTGCCCCGGTTCATCACCAGCTCGGCGGAGAGCAAATGGGAAGTCCGCGGGCCGAGGGACTTGATGAGCCTTGGAATAAACATAGGAATGGAAATTCCGGAGGCCAGGGCGAGCCTGAACTTCCATCCGAGGAAGATTTTATCCGGGGTCTGAGCCGGGGCGGATTCTGCTTCTCATGCCTTCATCACCAAATTGCAATTTTGGCAGAAATTATTTCTAATTTTGGCATTTGTGTGTTAAAATCCAGTGGGAAAAGAAAGCTTGACTTGTCTTTTCTGTGACTTTTCAAAGTTGTATAACTCTCAAGAATATTTAGTGTCTAAGAATATGTCGAAAAATATATAAATTGGGCCCCTTATTCTGTGTCGGTGATTGCATGAGACCCCTCCACGAGCCGGTCTACGTTACGGCGGTGTTCAGGCAGGCAGGTGAAACGGAGCTCTCAGACAGGGGCTTTGACCTGAAGTACAGCAGGGAAGAGAACCCCACCGTCAGGGTTCTCGAAAAGAGCGTCTCCCTGCTTGAGGGCGGGCGCGATGCCCTGGCTTTCAACAGCGGAATGGGGGCAATAAGCTGCCTCTACCTGTCCCAGCTTTCAGCGGGAAGCGAGGTCGTCGTCCCGATGGAGGCCTACGGCACGACGGTTCAGCTTGCGGAGGAGCTCGGCAAGTTCGGGGTTCGGGTCAAACTTGCCTATCCGAGTGCAGAGGCCATAGCCGAGGCGATTGGGGAGAACACGTCCCTCGTGCTCCTTGAAACGGTGACAAACCCTACGCTGAAGGTGATAGACGTCCCCGAAGTCATAAAGAGGGCGCGGGAAGTTGGGGCGAAGGTCGTCGTTGACAACACATTCTCGCCTACAGTCTTCCACCCGCTCAAGGCAGGCGCCGACGGGGTCGTCCACAGCCTCACGAAGTACATCGCCGGCCACAACGACGTCCTTGGAGGGGCGATAGTCCTCGGGAGCCTTGACGTCTCCGGACTCTGGCACTGGCGCAGGAGGCTGGGCTCAATAATCCAGCCATTGGATGCGTGGCTCGTCGTGAGGGGTATGAAGACCCTTGAAGTCCGCTTTGAGAGGCTGAGCAGAAACGCACTTGCAGTGGCCGAGTTCCTGAGCGAGCACCCCAGGGTGCGGGAGGTGCACTATCCCGGCCTTAAAGAAGACCCCCACCACGAAACCGCGCGGAGGCTCTTTGAGAGGCCCCTCTACGGTGGTGTGGTCTCTTTCAAGCACGCGGGCGGAAAGGGGGGTGCGGTGGGCTTTCTCCGCTCCCTGAGAAAGATATTCCCGTCCCCCTCACTTGGGGGCGTTGAAAGCATTGCTTCCTACCCCGTCATGAGCGCGGCCAAAACAATGCCCCCGGAGCGGAGGGAGCTTCTCGGAATCACAGACGACCTTGTGCGTCTATCAATCGGCATTGAAGATGTCGACGAGCTGATAGAAGACATTGACAGAGCGTTGGGGAGGTGATGGAGCTCAGGGTGTACACTTGTCCAAAGAAGCTCCTCAACGGCCCCTGCGGGGGAGTTGTTGAGGGGAGGTGCGAAGCAACCGGGGAACCCTGCCCTTGGAAGGGCGTAATCGAGCGCCTATCCCCGCTTGAGCAGGAGATGCTCTTTGACGAGCACCCCCTCCTGGCCCAGCTGGAGAGGCTGGTTGACTCCGACCCAGGGCCCGCGGACTCGTCCCTCTGGGAGAAGGTCACCCGCGGCAAGGTGCTCACGGTGGAGTTCCCGGTCAGGGCAGTACGCTCGGAGGGGGACATACGCAGGCTCGCCGCCGCGGTGGAGGCCGACCTCTTTACCGTGCCCGACAACCCGCTCGGCTACCCGCACTTCGACCCGGTGGCCTTCGGCACCCGCCTGAAGGACGTTGCCCCCTGCCTCGGCGTGATGCCTCACATAACAGCCAAGGACAGGAACCTGTCGGCGCTGGCGTCGGAGCTCAGGACCGCTCATGTCTTCGGCTTCGAGGCGGTTCTGCTCACGACGGGCGACTGGCCAGGCCTTTCAATGCCCAGCAGGCCGGTCTTTGACCTGGACTCGGCCAACCTGATCAGGCTTGCAAGGATAGTCTTTGCCGGTGTGCTTCCCCCAGGGGAGCGCGTTCCGGTGGGGGGCCGTCCGATAGTCGCGGGGGCGATGAACCCGCACTACCGGCCGAGGGTCGAGGCGAGGAGGCTCCTCAGGAAGCTAATCGCGGGTGTGGAGGTCTTTTTCACCCAGGTGGTCGCGAGGAAGGAAAGCGTCTGGGCGGTCTCAGAGGTGCTTGAAGAAGTCAGAAGGGTCTACGAATCTGACGTTCCGGTCGTCGTCTCCCTAGTCTACCCCCTGCGGCAGGATATGAAGCCCTTCCTCGAAAGAATGGGCATTCCAACGGGAGACGACACGTTTGAGGGGCTCCTTGAGGAGGTCAAGGCGCTCGACGTGAAAGGGGGAATCAACCTGATTGTGGTTTCGAGGACCGCCGATGAGTGGGTCGAGCTCTGGGGCGAGGCAAGAGAACTGGTTAAGGAGGTGTTGGAATGATAGTCCCCGCTCTGATTGGTAGCCTTCCGAGGCCTGTTTCACTGGCAAAGAAGATAGAGCAGTACTCAATAGGCAGGCTTAGCGAGGAGAAGCTTGAGGAGGCCTACGTGGAGCACACAAGGCGTGCGTTTGTAAAGCTGAAGGATGCAGGCATAAAGGTAATCACCGACGGCCTCTACCGCTGGGACGACATATTCAACCCGCTGATAGGGTTCATAGACGGCGTTGAGGTCAACGGGCTCTTCAAGTTCTACGAGAACAACTTCTTCTACCGCTCCCCGGTGGTTAGGGGCGAGCTCTCGCTGAGGGAGAACCCGATTCCTGAGTGGCTCAACACGGCGCTTGGAATAAAAGAGGAGGTCTACCCTGAGGCCACCCTCAAGGCGGTTTTGCCCGGCCCAGTGACCCTGGCGTACCACTCCATAAACGAGGCCTACAAGAGCCTTGACGAGCTGGCCGAGGCCTACGCCGGAGTCCTGGCCGAGCTCATAAAGGAGCTGCCGGTCGGGCTCGTTGAACTCCAGGAGCCCGTCCTGGCGGCCGAGCTCTCAAGGGCCACGAGGGAGAAGAGCGATTCCGTGTCCAGAGAAACCGCGAAGAGGCTTATAGAAGACCTCTCCCGCAGGAAGGAGCTGTGGGTGGTTACCTACTTCGGAACCCCGCGCGTTCTGCCGGAGGGTGTAATCGTAAACTTTGACCTCGTTGAGGGCTCGGTTCCGGAGAGGTTCCAGGGACGGCCCGCCCTTGGAATAGTGGACGCGAGGAAGACGAAGATGGAGCGGCGTGACAGGCTCGTGGACAAGCTCAAACCGTTCCTCAGGAGGTATCGGGAGCTTTACGTCACTCCGAACACGCTCCTCGACTTCCTCCCGGAGAGCGTCGCATGGAGGAAGCTGAAGCTCCTTGGAAAGCTCGGAGGTGAGTGAGGTGGAACTTCCAATCCTTCCCACAAGCGTCATAGGGAGCTATCCAAAACCGAGGTGGCTCCTCAGGATATACAGCCTCTACGAGCTCGGCAGGCTCCAGGAGGAGGACTTCAGGGAGGCGATAAGGGACGCGAGCGTTGCCGTACTGAGGGAGCACGAGAGGGCCGGTATAGACATCCCCTGGGACGGTGAGATGGGCAGAAGCGAGATGACCGAGCACTTTACGGCCAGGATATCGGGCTTCAAGTTCTACGGCCCGGTGAGGGTCTGGGGCAACGCCTACTTCAACAAGGCGGCGGCCGTCTCAAAGCTTGAGTACAGCGAGCCCCTTGTGCTCGACGAGTTCCGCTGGATTAAGGCCAACACCACGAGGGAAGTCGTCAAAGTCCCGATAACCGGCCCGTACACGATAGCCGAGTGGAGCTTCAACGAGTACTATTCGAGCAAGGAAGAGCTGGCCTTTGAGCTCGCGGGGATACTCAACAAGGAATTCAAGCTCCTTGAGAGGGAGGGGGCGAAGTTCATTCAGCTCGACGAACCCGCGATGCTCAACCACCCCGACGAGGTTCCGATAGCGGTTGAGGCTATCAACAGGGCCGTGAAGGGCGTTAACATGAAGTTTGGACTCCACGTCTGCTACTCCAACTACAACCTCCTCGCCGACTACTTCGATGAGATTAACGTCTCCCAGTTTGCCCTTGAGTTCGCCAACAGGGGCTTCCGCGACATGGAGTTCCTGAGGAAGCTCACCCACGGGGAGCTTGGTTTCGGTGTCGTTGACGTGCACAACCCGCGCGTTGAGAGTCCCGAAGAGGTCGCGAGGGCAATCAGAAAGGTCATGGGGTACGTCGAGCCTGAGCGGCTGTACGTAAACCCAGACTGCGGACTGAAGCTCCTCGACAGGAGGATAGCGTACCAGAAGCTCGTGAACATGGTCAGGGGCGTTGAGATAGTCAGGCGGGAGCTTAAGAGGGCTGGGAGGGAAACAATCCCCTTCAGGAGGTCCGCCTGATGCTCTGCTCCGGAAAGAGGCTCGTGGTCAAGTTCGGTGGGAGCTCGGTGGCGGGTCATTTTGACTCGGCGGTCTCCTTCGCCGCCCGCCTGTGGGATGCGGGAGAGGTGGCCGTGGTCGTCTCCGCTCTGAAATGGGTTACCGACGCCCTCATCAGGCTGGCAAAAACTGGGAAGGGCCTCGATGAGATAATCCAGAGGCACAGGGAATTCGCGAGGGCGCACGGCCTTGACCCCTCCATTTTTTCTCCCTTCTTCAGGGAGCTGAAGGAGGCCGTTAGGTCAAGGGGCTCGTTTCCCGGCGAGAGGGCCTTTCTCGACCACGTGCTATCATTCGGCGAGCTGCTCTCCGCGAGGGCCTTCGCAGAAGCCCTCTCCGCGAGGGGCGTGCCCGTTGTCATTTTCGCCCCGTGGGAGGTCATAGCTACGGACGGCAACTTCGGAAACGCCAGGGTCAGCCTGAGGGGGACCCTGTCCCGGAGCGCCCAGGTGAGGGAGGCCGTAGAGGAGGGGTTTGTGGCCGTGGTGCCGGGTTTCGTCGGTGGCTACCGCGGCTACAGGACTACCCTTGGGAGGAACGGAAGCGACTACACGGCCTCCGTCCTGGGGGAGGCGATAGGCGCGGACGCTGTTCTAATAATGGGCGATGTTGATGGAATCTACACCGCCGACCCCCGGAGGGTTCCCTTTGCCCGTCCAGTGCCGTTTGTCTCGAAGGAAAAGGTGAGGGTGGCCTCCGCCCTTGGAATGAGGGCACTGCACCCAGGCGCTACCGAGTTTGGAGTCCCCCTGCTTATCGGGAGAACCGAGGACTGGGTCTTCTCCACAATCGTGGGCACCTCCGACTCTGGGATGCCGATTATAACGTACACGGGAGATGACGGCCTTTTCAGGGTCTCGGTCGTTGGGGCGGATGCGGTTTACGGGTACAGCGGCGAGACCTTCGAGATTGACGGTGTAAGGGTCGTGTCCTTCTGGGTTGAGGGCCGCTCCCTTGGAGGCTTCCTGAACTCCCTCCACTGGAACCTGCTGGGTGCGAGGAGACCAGTGCCTCTGGAGGTGGTGTAATGCGCGTCCGCGTCCACGCGAGCATAGCGAACTTCGGGCCGGGGTTCGACGTGTTCGGCGTCGGTGTTGGGGCTCCCTATGACGAGCTCACCTTCAGGGAGTCCAACGAGTGGGAGGTGAGAGTTAATGGGTTCAGTGTCCCCTCAGATGGCAGAAACGTCGCGGTGGTCTCCGCGAAGGCCCTGGCTTCTCTCGTCGGGGAGGAGCTTGCGCTCAAACTGGAGCTCAGGAAGGGTGTACCTCCTGCCGGTGGCCTTGGAAGCTCCGGGGCCTCGTCCCTCGCGGGGGCCCTGGCGGCTGCCAGGACGCTGGGCGTCGAGGACGAGCGCCTTATCCTGAGGGCGGCAATGGAAGGCGAGAGGCACGCCGCGGGAAGCGCCCACGCCGACAACGTTGTTCCCGCCTACTACGGGGACTTCACGCTCATAACGTCAACCGCGCCCCTCCAAGTGATGAGGGTTCCCGTGGACTTCGACGTTGTCATCGTCCTCCCGCACCTCAAAATCCCCACCAGAAAGGCCAGAGAGGTTCTCCCGGGGAGCGTCCCGCTGGATACCGCCGTCAGGGCCATCTCACTCGCCAGCTCCCTCGTTCTGGCGCTTAGGGAGGGGGACCTTCCCGCCGTGGGCCGCCTCCTTGACGACCCGGTGGCGCTTCCGTACCGGAAGAGGCTCATGCCGTGGTACGACCGGGTTAGGGAAGCGGCCCTCGAAGCGGGGGCGTACGGGCTTTCGGTCTCGGGCTCAGGCCCCGCAGTGTTCGCGCTTGGGGAGGATCCGGAGGACATAGGTGAGGCCGTTGCGGGGGCTTTTGCGGAGATGGGTGTTGCTTCGGACGTCTACGTTACGAGGGCAGGTGTTGGAGCAGTGTGGTAGGTGATGCCCGTGAAGGTCGCCGTCCTTGGTGCGACGGGAATGGTTGGAAGAACGTTCGTGAGGCTCCTTGAAGGTCATCCCTGGTTCAGGGTCGAGAAACTCGTCGCGTCGGAGCGCTCTGCGGGGAGGCCCTACGGTGAGGTCGTTGAGGACTCCCCGGACGAGTTCAGGGGGCTCGAAATAGTCTCCCTTGGGGAGTTCCTTGAAGACCCCGGCGTTGACCTCGTCTTCAACGCCCTTCCCGCTTCCCTCTCGCGGGAGGTTGAAGAAAAGCTCGCGGAGGAAATCCCGGTCTTCACCAACGCGAGGGCACACCGCTACGACGAGGACGTGCCGATACTCGTCCCCGAGGTCAACCCCGACCACCTGGGGCTCGTTGAGGTTCAGCGCGAGAGGCGGGGCTGGGAGGGCTTCATAGTGACGAACCCAAACTGCTCCACCGCGGTTCTGACGGTCTCCCTCGCTCCACTTCGGGAGTTCGGGATACGAAGAGTCCACGTGGCCACGATGCAGGCGGTGAGCGGTGCCGGCTTCTCGGGCCTCCCCGCGCTGGCAGTTCACGACAACGTGATTCCATTCATAAGCGGTGAGGAGTGGAAGATTGAGAACGAGAGCAGAAAAATCCTCGGGCGGATAAAGGGTGGAAAGATAGAGCCGGCGCCCTTTGAAGTCTCCGCAATAGCGACGCGCGTTCCGGTTCTGCACGGCCACACTGAGGCGGTCTTTGTAGAGCTTGCTCGCGGGAGCGTAGAAGACGTGAGGGAAGCCTTTGAGTCGTTTGACCCTCTTGGGAGGCTCGGCCTTCCGAGCTACGAGAAGCCCCTTATCTACACGGAAGTGCCCCAGCCGAGGCTCCACAGGGATCGGGGCAGGGGGCTGACCGTTGCCGTGGGGCGGCTGGAGAAAAGCGGCCGGGTCTTCAAGTACGTTGTTACCGGTCACAACCTCGTCCGCGGGGCGGCGGGAGGCTCTCTGCTCAACGCGGAGCTGGCTGTGAAGCTTGGATACATTTGAGAAAAAAAGGAAAAGCTCAGCCTTCCAGCGCCGGAAAGTAGTCCGGCTCATAATCCTGGAGCCTTCCATCAAGGTAATCTTCGTAGCCCTTCAGGTCGAGCAGACCGTGACCGCTCAGGTTGAAAAGTACTACCTCCGCCTTTCCTTCCTCCTTCGCTTTCAACGCCCTGTCTATGGCAGCCTTTATGGCGTGTGAGCTCTCCGGGGCGGGGATTATTCCCTCCGTCTTCGCGAACAGCTCGGCAGCTTGGAAGACCTCGTTCTGGTGGTAAGCGACTGGCTTGACGATGCCATGATTTATCAGGACACTCAGCGTTGGAGCTAAGCCGTGGTAGCGAAGCCCTCCAGCGTGAATCGGTGGGACGTAGTAGGTGTGGCCGAGTGTGTGCATCTTCATCTTTGGAGTGTAACCGCCGGAGTCGCCGAAGTCGTACTTGTAAACCCCGCGCGTCATGCTTGGGGCGGCCCTCGGCTCGACCGCTATGAACTCGTACTCTTTTTTACCGCTCAGAACGTCCCTCACGAAGGGATATGCTAATCCCGCGAAGTTGCTTCCACCTCCGACGCACCCGACTATAACGTCCGGCTCCTCGAACTCCTTCATCTGCTCCTGGGCTTCGAGGCCGATGACGGTCTGGTGCATGAGCACATGATTGAGAACGCTTCCGAGGGCGTAGCGGGCTTTTTCGTCCTTTAAAACGTCCTCAATGGCCTCGCTTATCGCTATTCCAAGCCCACCGGGGTGGTTCGGGTCTTCTGCGAGGAACTTCCTCCCGATCTCCGTCCTGTCGCTTGGACTTGGATAGATTTCGGCTCCATAGAGGCGCATTATCGTCTTCCTGTAGGGTTTCTGCTGGTAGCTCGCGCGCGCCATGTAAACGCGGACTTTCAGACCGAGAAGCGCCCCGGCGAGGCTCAAAGCAGTCCCCCACTGGCCGGCTCCAGTTTCAGTTACGAGCCTTTCGATGCCCTGCTCTTTAGCGTAGTAGGCCTGGGCTAAGGCCGTGTTTATCTTGTGGCTCCCGGTTACGGTTGCCCCCTCGTACTTGAAGTAAATCCTCGCGGGCGTTCCGAGGACCTTCTCGAGGTTTGTCGCGCGGAAAAGTGGTGTCGGCCTTCCAATCTTGGCGTAGAGCTCCCTGACTTCCTTCGGAATCTCAATGTGCCTTTCCGTGCTCATCTCCTGCTTCACGAGCTCCTCAGCGAAAATCCTCAACAGCTTCTCCGGCTCCATCGGCTCATCGGTCTCCGGGTCGAGGGGTGGAGCCAAGGGCTCAGGGAGGTCGGGTAGTATGTTGTACCACCTCTTGGGTATCTTCGAATCGGGCAGAACGGCTTTCATTCTACCACCTCCTCCGGTTTTAGGGTTTTGAGAAGTCCCAAAAGGCGAGGGAATAAGAGCGTGAGGACTAGGCCTGTGATGAGAGGACTTTCAGAACTGCCAAAAGCAACCCCTCCTCAGCTCAGCGCCAAAAACAATCCCGCCCAGAAGTTTTTGGACTAACACTCATCTCGAAGGGGAACCCGTCAAAGCCAAAAACAATCACTCCTGGCAATCATGGTGCATCGAAGTATGGGGATTGGACTGTCTTAAGTTCTTTTCGGTCGTTTTATTGATGATAAGACGAAGCTCACGTCTTTAGCTTCCCCTTTAACTGCCACGGCGACAAAGTATCCATCGCGTTCGAGGCAAATGGAAGTCGTTTCCTTGTTGGAAGTGTCGAGCAGGTAGCGGGCGTAGTCGCACTGTCCGCGAATTCCGTACACGAGAAGGGTCACGCTGACGTTCTTCTCACCCACAGATGTCAAAAACTCTTTTCCAGCGAGGGCCCAGAGCGCGGGTTCTCCGACAGGTTTCACGACAAAGCTCCCGTTGAGTTCCTTAATTACGGAGTTGAGCACCTCTTCAGGCGTCGGCTCGTGGACTTCGCGGGCGTTCTTCGTTCCACAGGGCGAAATCTTCTCCGCGGAGTTCTCAACTTTTCTGGTTTCCCCGCTTATAACGAGGATTTCCTTCCCCCTCAGGGAGACGTAGTGCGACTTTTCACCCCTCGTCCAGAGAGACCACCTGCAGTCCCCGCTTTCTCCCTCCGCCCTCTTGACGTATCCGGTTCCTTTGAGCTCGATTTCTATGGCCTTGTAGGTGTTCTTAACCCACTCGCCGGGCCAGTCAGATAGGTCGAGCTTTCCAACTCTGACGCTCCCGCTTGAGCTCCAGTTGAAGCGGTATCTCTCAAGGATTGGCGGCTCGCTGGCGTTCCAGAGGTAGTCGTCGTGCCAGCGGAGTGCGAACCTCTTGACGCCCCTGCAGGGGCCTCTTGCCGAGACTACCGCAAGACCGCCGCCGAGAATCCTTGTTTCGACCAGATATATGCATTCCTCGCCCTTGGCGAAGAGGGCGTCTCTCAGGATGTGGGAATACGTTCCGTAATCCTCCACAAGCTTGAGGTATCCCTCCGATTCGACGCGTTCCGTGGCCTCGCGGTAGGCATTGTCAGCCTTCTCCCGCGGTTCGTGGAGGGTAACAAAGTGGCCGATGAGGGGGAGCTCGACTATTGCCGACTTCCAAGCGACCCCATTGATGCTGATTGTTGAGCCTGCAAAGGGCTTGTTACATGAGTAAGCGAGCTTCCCACCGCTCAGTGGCCAGGTATTGCCCTCTCTCCCCCAACAACCAGTGACAAAGTGGAGACCAAACTCGACGTTCGGGCCCGTCACCGGGGGAGGTGTCAGTAGAATCACCAAAACGAACGAGACCGCAAAAAACGGCACGAGCATGCGGGGCCGTTTCGTGTAGTATCCCCGAAAGAGAATGGGCGGAACGAGGAAGGCGGAGATGAACAGAATGACGCCGATGAGGTGGTGGAGCTGAACCGCTATCCAGGCGAAAAACGATATGAGGGCTGAGGCCCCTACGGAGACGGCGAACTCCCTCATACACACCCCTTTATTTTCTACGACGGCTGGAGTTATAAGGTTTACAATCGCTTCAAATTACTTTGAAGCGTTCCACAAGGGTTATTAGTCGTGGGGGCGTAGTCAGTAGGGTGAGCTATGCTCAGGCTGGAACTCTACTGCGACGGGAGCGAAGGTGAAAAAGTCCGGGAAGTCCTGACGAAGTGGAACCTCCAGTTCTACGCGGAAGAAGTTCAGGGGGGCGGAAAGGGGGTGCTCAAGTTCACCGCCCTGGTGCCCGATTTTGTGATTAACGACGTCGCCGACGAGCTCATGAAAGCGGTAGACTTGAGGCGGGCCCATTCATCGATAACGTGGGCACCGGTCACCGGGAAGTCCGTGAAGTACGAAAACTCCGTTAAATCACTCAAGAAGCTCAAGGGACAGTGGAGCCTGGCGGCGATAGAGGGCCTCATCGAGAACGCCAACAGGCAGGCCAGGGTTGACCCCATACAGCTCACGCTCGGCGCCGTTGCCTCGATAATAGCTCTCTTCGGTCTGATCAACGATAACGTGGTGATGATAATCTCCGCCATGCTACTCTCGCCGATTCTCGGCCCCCTCTACGGGTTCTCGCTCAACGTCGTCATGGGCAGGGGCAGAGATGCCCTCGATGCAGTGGCCTCAATTCTGAAGCTTATCGGTGTCATATTCCTGTCCGCTCTCCTTATGGCCATTGCACTGAGGTTTGCGGGAGCAATGCCCTCGGAGCCGACCGGTGAGATACTGGCCCGTGGTGATTCCGGCCTCGTTTACATCGTCCTTGCGATAATCCTCGGCTACGCGGGGATAGTTGCGATAGTGAGTAAAATCCCGGAGATTCTGGCGGGTGTTTCAATAGCTGCGGCGCTGGTTCCGCCGACGACTGTCATTGGAATTTCCCTCGCAATGGGCTGGCGGGGAGTCTTCTTTGGCTCCCTCTGTCTCACCGTTGAGAACGTCCTTGGTCTCCTCAGCGGCTCGCTCATTGGACTCTACGTCCTCAACGTCTCCCCCAGGAGCTACTATGAGAAGAGGGCCGCAAAACTGTATACAAAAAGGACGATGCTGGTGCTGGCAGTTATGCTTGTTGCACTCGCCCTCTTGGAAATAATGAAGTGAGGGAGAGGCTCAGCGGAACATCTTCCAGCTGTCCATCTCGTCGAGTCTTGGGTATGAACTTGCCATGAGAACCGCATCTGTGACCTGCAACGCCATCTCCACCAAATCCTTTCCGCGTTTGTAGTCAATCAGCCGGGCTATGTCCGTGCCCCTTGCGTGGAAAACTCCGACGTTTATCTCGGGGTCTTCGAGGAGGAACTCGGCGACGCCTTTTGCGAGGGTTTTCTCGCTGACTATCCCGTAGGTCACGGTCTTCATTGTTAGCAGTGTCCAGAGTGAAACGGCGTCAAAGGTGAGCTGCTGACCTCCTCCCCGTCGTGAAGGGTTAACCCTCCGAGGGGGCCTCGTCCCATGTTCTGACCGGGATTATCCTGGGGGCTTTTCCTTTGACCCCTGTTATCTCATCTACAAGGGCCGAGAAGCTTTCAAGGGCAGTGTTCACGTTCTCGGAAAACTCTTTTTCATCTTTCGACGTCAGAAACGCTTTGAGAACTTCCATCTCCACCGACCGCGAAGGCGGTTCGTCGTCCATAGGGAATCACCATAAAATTTATATGTTTGAGGATAGATAAAAAGCTTCTGCGTGCCAAAAAATTCAGTGCTGTTTTAAAGTGTGCCGTGATGGAATAAAATGAATCGTGGGACAAAAATGGCCATTGATCCTTCGCATCATGCAACCTCGGTCTGCTCGTAGGGGCTCTTGCCCTGGCGGTGCTTCGCGAGGATTGAGTAGAAGAACTCCTTCAGCTCCGGAGACATGCCGTCGTCGAGGAGTATGTCCGCCTTCCCCCGGTACTCCTTTTCGGCCTTCGTCACGAGCAGGGCGATCTTCGGCGTCAGGTGCTCCAGGAGCGCCTTCCCGACCCCGGCGTATTCCTCCTCGTCGAGCTCTTCGTCGCTCTCTATGGCTATGTAGACGATGAACCCCTTAACCTGGACGGCGAGCACGGTTTCGGTCTCGGTCACCTCGAAGAACGAGAAGTTGTAGCCCTCTCTATCCGCCCTGGCTATCAGCAGGCCCTTTATTGATAGCACGACTGACCTGTCCCCGATTTCGAAGATTAAATCTTCCGCGAACTCGCTCCTTGCTATCGAATAGAGTTCGTCCCTCATGCTAGGGGATATCCCCGGCCGAATAAAAGGCTTTTGGGACAGGTTTATAACTCCCGTGCTATAGTTTTGTGAGGTGGTGTTATGAAGGTCGTCCGTTTTGGCGTCTCCGTGCCCGAGGAGCTTCTTGAGAAGTTCGACAGGATAATCGAGGAGAAGGGCTACGTGAACAGGAGCGAGGCTATAAGGGACTTGATGAGAGACTTCATAATCAGGCACGAGTGGGAAACCGGAGACGCGGAGGTTGCCGGGACGATAACGATGCTCTACAACCACGACGAGGCGGACGTCGTTAAAGAGCTCCTCGACCTCCAGCACGACTACCTTGATGAAATAGTTTCCAGCATTCACGTCCACATGGACGAGCACAACTGCCTTGAGGTCGTCATAGTGAAGGGAAAGGCGAGCAGAATAAAAGAGATAGCGGACAGGCTCCTGAGCCTCAAGGGGGTCAAGCACGGCAAGCTCGTGATGACCGGAACTGGAAAGGAGCTGGTCTAACCCACCACCTCAACTATTTCTCCACCTCCCGGAGGAAGGATTGCGTTGAGGTCTTCTTCCCTGACCTTGTAGCCCCACTTCTCAAGGATTCCGCGTATCTTCTTGACGAGCTCGCCCTTCTTGAGCTTTCCCGGCCTTATAATGATGTACTTGTTCGTGTGGGCCTTAATCGCGTCAACGGGCGCGCAAACGACGTAATCCTCGCCTTCGTAGTTTATAACTCCCACCGCCAGCTTGAGCGGAAGCCCGCGAAGCCAGTTTCTCTTTCCGTAGACCATGAAGGCGCCCTTCCCGAGGTACTCACCGCTGGGGGCCTGCTTCGTAACCTGATTTGGATGGGCCCAGTAAGCGTCGGCTCCGTAAAGGCCCTGACCCCAAGCCCTGCTCATCGAGACCGCGAACTGGCAGGCCTCGAAGATGGTCTTCTCTCCTGCCTTCTGTCCGTCCTTGATGACCACGTGTGGCGCTCCGTAAATGTCGGCGTGGCAGTAGAGGTCGTTCTCGGCCATGTGCTTCTTTATCAGGGTTTCGTTTGTGCTCGCGTCCTTTCCCGCCAAAACCAGAAAGCCCTCACTTGAGACAAACCAGCGGAACTTCTCGAACCACTTCTTCTTTCTCCTCTCGATTTTCTTCACGTTCAGTTCCTTCTTCATCTCCTCCTCGATGAGCTTCTCGACCTCGTCGAGCTTCCTCTTCGTGTCCTCGTAGGCCTTCAGAGCTCCCTCGTACTTGTGGCGGAACTTTTTGGCCTTCTCGTAGTAGAGCTCGGCGTTCTCGCCTATGCTTTTGTTGAGGTAGAGCTTGACCTTCTTCCCCTCGAGCTCAATCGTTACAGATTTTTCTTTCGGGTCGATGGATTTTACCATCAGTGCGACCCTGTTTCCTGCCTTCTTGCCCTCCTCTATGCGCTTCTTGAACTCGTCCCAGCCGAGCTTTTCAGTTGCTTTCCTGAACTCTTCGAGAAGTTTCTCTACGAGGGCGTAGTTCGCGTAGATCAGGTCGCCTATCTCCTGGTTCTCGTTCATGGCCTTTTCGAAGCCCTTGAGCATCTCCTCCTGCTTTCTGAGGGTTGCAAGAAGTTGTCTTTTCTTTGACTCAAGCTTCTTCGTCTGCTCGATTTTTGCCTTCTCGATGGTGAGCTTTCCAAAGTACTCGTCAAGGGCCTCGCTGAAGGTTTTAAAATAGCGCTTCTCAAGGCCCTCGTAGATTTTCAGCTCTATCGGAACGACGTCGTGCATGCTGCCGTCCTTGTAGACGATGTTCGGCCTCGGCTCGTCGTTGAACGTTCTCATCATAGCCTCGTAAACCTTCTTCAAATCCTCATCGCTCAGCTCCTTCACCGGCGTCGTCTTCTCGAAGCCCGCCCTGAGGGAAATCTCCTCTGCGTACATGCCGCCCATGTTGAGCTTCCTGGCTAAAGCACGGACGAGCTCAAGCTCCTCATCTTCCCTCATCAGTTCAAGAAAGCGCTCGAAAGAGACCTCAAGCGGGTTTTCCCTGGCGGGTGGAAACTTGTACTCCGCCTTCGGCTTTATCGCCCTGTCTTTGTACTCCTCATAGCGGAGAGCGGCAACAATTCTGTTCTCGGAATCAACGAGGACGATGTTTCCCCTCCTGAAGAGCTCGCCGATGAGCGTGTAATCACCAACCCTAATCTTGACAATCCTGTCGAACTGGTGCTGTTCTATCGCGTCTATGAAGCCCCCGCCTAGGTGCTTCCTGAGGAGCATGGTGAAGCTCGACGGCTGTTTCGGGGCCTCCTTGACGTAGCTCGTGAGGTGGAACCTCTTGCCGGCCTGCAGGATTAAATCCGCCCTCCCTTCCTTCGTGCGGAGCTTAATCCTTATCTCGTCGCCGTCGTGATAGACCTTATCAACGCGAGAGCCGAGGAGCCACTGGAGCTCTCTCACGACGTAGCGTATGTCAACGCTGCTCATTTCTTCCTTCATTCTCTCACCCAAAAAAGAGTCAAAAAAGGGGTTTAAAGCGTTGCCTTCACTACCAAGCAAAAGCTATGAGCACTGCCACGGCTATCGCAAGCGCCGCCTTATAAACGTCGCTCCCGTCGCCTTCAAAGAGCTCCTGCATGAAAACCCAGATTGCTCCAGCGATGCCTATGTCAAAAATCACCCTTCCAAACTTTACTGCATCGTCTATGGGCATTCCGAGAACCGCTATTATCTCTCCTAACAGCAGTATCCCCACTATCCCCGCTAGGAATCCACTTCCGGACTCTCTTTTTAGGACCTCCACCCTGACCACCTTCCCAACTTATTGGAGTACCTCCACTTTAAGATACGATACTTCTTTGCTTAAAAGTAGTTTGCTCCTCCAATGTACACTTTTTAGTCGACGACCAGGTGGGGGCACGCTAACGTTAAATACTCCCCGCTTGATAACACTCTGGGTGATACTAAATGAAAGGCTACTTCACGTTCGTCCTCCACACCCACATCCCGTACGTTAGAAAGCACGGGAAGTGGCCCTTTGGGGAGGAATGGCTCTACGAGGCAATGGCTGAGACCTATCTGCCCCTTCTGATGGAGTTTGAGCGCCTCCGCTCCGCAGGAGTTCGGTTCCAGCTCGTAATCAACATAACGCCCGTACTGGCGGAACAGCTTGCCGACGACTACATCAAGGCCGAGTTTGAAAAGTACCTCCTCAGGAAAATCAAGGCGACTGAGGCGGATCTAAAATCAGGCAAGTACGATGAAAAGGCTGTTAAGGCTTCCCTTGACCACTTCAGAAAGGTTTACGACTACTGGAAGGCCATAAATGGAGACATCATCGGCAAGTTCCGGGAGTTTCAGGACGCCGGTTACATAGAGGTAATAACCTCCGCCGCGACCCACGGCTACCTCCCCCTCCTGGCCAGGGACGAGGCGATAAGGGCTCAGCTCGCCAATGGAGTCGCCACTTACGAGAAGCACTTCGGCAGGAGGCCGAGGGGGATATGGCTGCCGGAGTGCGCCTACCGGCCGGCCGGAGAGTGGGAGCTCCCCGACGGGCGGAAGGTTAAGAGGCGGGGCATAGAAAAGTTCCTTGAGGAGTTCAGCCTCGAATACTTCTTCGTGGAGAGCAATCTGATCGATGAGGGTCCGGTGACAAGGGGCTACGGTGAGATTCCGCTCTACAAGGGAGAGAAGAGCACGCTGAGGCCCTACTGGATTAAGGGCTCTAAGGTTGCTGTATTTGCCCGCAACAGGGAGACGGGCCACCAGGTCTGGAGCGCGCACTACGGCTACCCCGGCGACTTCTGGTACAGGGAGTTCCACAGGAAGGCCCCGAAGAGCGGCGGCCAGTACTGGCGCGTTACCGGTAAGGACGTTGACCTTGGCCGGAAGGAGGTCTACGACCCTGACAAGGCTATGGAGCGCGTGGAGGAGCACGCGAGGCACTTCGTCTGGCTGGTAAGCACTTTGCTAGAGGCCCACGAGGAGAAGTTTGGGGAGAAGGGGATAATTATCGCCCCCTATGACACCGAGCTTTTCGGCCACTGGTGGTTCGAGGGCGTCAGGTGGCTCGGCAGGGTTCTTGAGCTTATGGCAGAGAGGGGAATAGTCACCACGACCATCTCGGCTTTCCTTGACAACTATGCGGGAGAGAGGTACGAGGTCGAGCTTCCGGAGGGCTCTTGGGGGGCCAACGCAGACCACTCGACGTGGTGGAACGAGGAGACCAGATGGACCTGGGACCACGTCTACCGCGCTGAGGAGAGAATGGTGGCGCTGGCGAGCAGGTACTACGGAAGGGAGGGAACCGCCGATAGAATCCTTGAACAGCTCGCGAGGGAGCTTCTGATACTTGAGGCAAGCGACTGGCAGTTCCTTATAACGACCGGGCAGGCGAAGGAATACGGGAAGAGAAGAGTCCTTATACACAGCAGGGACTTCCACAGGCTGGCAAATGAGCTCGTGAAGTACGTGAAGACCGGAAGCTTCGACGTTAAGCTCCTTGAGGAACTTGAGGAGAGGGACAACGCATTCAGGCCGGTTGTGGTTTCCTACTATGTGAGCGAGAACCCACCCGAGCTTGAGGAGTTTGTGGAGCCCCCCGAAGTTCCGCCGGAAGAGTCCGGTGAAAAGGAAGAAGACGCTGAAGTGCTGAGGGACGGTGGGAGGTTCTACGCGACATCTTTGGCCTTTGTGAAGAGGAGAAGGCCAAAGGTTCCTCTGAGGGAGAGAGTTGACACAAGGCTCACTAAGAGACTTGATAGGGATCCAAAAAAGACCAAAAAGCCCGAATCTGGAGAAAAACCGACACCGAAAGTGAAAAGTCTCATAGACATCAAGGGCATCGGCCCCAAAACGCTCGCAAAGCTGAACGATGCCGGCGTAAAGACGCCCGAAGACCTTCTTAAGGCCGACCTTGGGGAGCTGGCCAGAAAGACCCGCATCTCCATCAAGAGATTGAGGAAGTTTCTGGCCCAGATTTCCTGAGTTTTCTTTTCCTTTCGAAAGTCTTTTTTGGACTTTTAACAAATTATTTATGTGGTTGCCATGAAGAAGGTAGAGGCGATTATTAAGGGGAACGATTTTGAGCGGGTAAAGAACGCCCTCAAGCAGGTCGGCATCGTGCCTCTAACTGCTTATCCGGTTCAGGGCAGGGGAGTCCAGGGTGGAGTCCCGCCCTATGACCTTCTCCCGAAGATAAAGATTGAGCTCGTCGTCAAGGACGAAGACCTTGAGAATGTGATTGACGTCATCATCATGAGCGCAAGGAGCGGGACACCGGGCGACGGTAAGATATTCGTACTGCCCGTTGAGGACGCGATAAGGATAAGAACGGGAGAAAGGGGGAACGAGGCCCTCTATTGACTGCTTTTCTTTTCAGAGGAAGGCGTGCCTGTGCTTGTAGAGACCTACCAACGCGCTTCCCAGCAGGTAGAGCTCAACCGCCGCGAGGATTATCAGAAAGGTGAGGTATCCTTGCGCGAAGGTAGTGCTCTTTCCGAGGGCCTCTGCTATTTCCTGGACTTTCTGTGGGTCAATGAGGCTGGCGAGACTGTAGCGCAGTACCATAACACCGGCGATAATGGGAATCGGCATCGCGGAATACGCCAAGAGAAGCCCGGTGTAGCCCCTCCTCTGGAGGGAGAGCATTGAGAGGATTATTGGGATTGCAAGGATTAGGGCTGTTACCGCAAGGAACGGGTTAAGGTAAGCGCCGGTGAGCACGAAGAACGACGTCATGCCGAAGATGTACTTCCTGTATACCTTCTTTAGCTCGGCTAGTTCTCCCGGCTTGAAGTCGTACTTCGCTGAGCGGGAATACAGGAGGGTTTTGCTTACGGCCTTCAGGTAGTTCTTTTTGCCCTCCTTTTCTATGTTTTTGTCTGTGCTCATCACTTTTAGCTCCTTGGCCTTCTTGTAGAAGAACTCGGCGAGCTCCTCGTTGTCATTTTCGACCTGGGAAGCAAGCTCGCGGAGGTTCTTCGCGGCTTCTCTGAGGGCCTCTTTGACCCTGGCCTTTTCCTTTTCGTTTAAGCTGCTTAGCCTCTCAACCCTTTCAATAGTTGATTCAAGGACTTCGGCAGTTTCAAGAAGTATCTTTTCGCTTTTCACTTATACACCCCCAAAAGAGAAAGAAAAAAGGTTTAAGATACTTGCCCCTGTTCCGCCTTGAGGAGCCTGCTGATGCTCCAGCCCATCATGGCAAATATTACCAGCCATGCCAGCAACATGTAGATTGCCCAGCTTTCCATCGTCACCACCTCAAACCTTTATTATGACCTCGTTCTTCTCGAGCTCCTCGCCGTACTTCTTCTTGATGGAGTAGTAGCTCTCTACTGCACCGATGATCCACATGATGATTATTGCAATCCTGGCCGGCCACTCGAGTGTAGCCCCTACAAGGGTGGTGACCATTCCGACGAGCGGTATCAGGAGGAGTATTGGGGCTATGTAGAGAATTATTGGCTTGTACCACTCTGGAACCTTCATGTAGGCTCCCTTGTGGAGCTCCTCCCAGAAGTTGTCCGGCTTGAAGAGCCACACCGCAACTATAACGTCAAAGAGTGCCAGCAGTGTGAGCTGGAAGCTGACCCACGCATCGACCTGATCCATGTAGCCGTCGATGAAGACGACGGGAAGGCCTGCTATGAGGTAGATTACGAACACTATCCAGGTTCCGACTTTTCTGTTGATGTTGAGGTCCTCTTCGAGGAGGGCGGCGAGGTAGTTGTACATGGCTATAGCTGAGGTGAAACCAGCGAACCAGAGGAGGAGGAACCACATTGCTCCGAAGATCCTTCCTATGTCTCCCATGCTGACGAAGACGTTCGGCAGGCTGGTGTATGAGAATCCAAGGCCGAACTCCTCGCCTATCCATGAGAGGGCCTCAGTCTTGCCCTGCTGGAGAACCTCTGGCGGGACGATCTTGGGGGCGTAGGCCGTTGCCAGGGGGATGGCTAGTGAGCCACCGAGGACTACCTCTGCGAACTCGTTCAGGGAAACCGTTGCAAGACCGCTGAGAGCAACGTCGTCATCCGGACCGAGGTAGCTGGCGTAGTTCTGGATGATACCCATACCGAGCGAGAGCGTGAAGAATATCTGTCCTGTTGCGGCAAGCATAACGGCCGCGAAGTGGTCTTTGAGGTACGCCCAGTTGGGGGTCCAGATGAACCTGAATCCGTCAATGGTGCTCCAGTTGGGGTCTACTGGTGAGCCAAGGACGAAAACGTAGCCGATCATTATGATCGCAAAGACGTAGAGCAACGGCATCATAACCTTGACCCAGCGCTCGATACCCTTGCTAACACCCTGTCCGACTGCTATTGCAAGGAGGACAACTGTTACGCCCCAGAACAGCATAACCTGGCCATAGTTGCTGAGGTAGCTGCTGAAGAAGTCTCCCGGGTTCTGGCCGAAGTAGGCCCCTGTCACGCTGAAGTATGAGTATGCCGCTGACCAGCCAACGATGTGGAGGTAGTAGCTGTTCATGAGGACCGTCAGTGAAAATGCCAGCATTCCGCTGATTATACCAAAGATGAACGCTGTCTTCGGCTTGACACTTTCCCTGGCCATGAGGTAGTAGGTTGGGCCGAGGGTACCGTGGCCATACTTGCCACCATAGCGACCAGCTACCCATTCAATCCACATCACTGGAATTCCAAGGAGGAACAGTGCTACGAAGTACGGCACCATAAAGGCGCCGCCACCATTCTGGGCAACCTGAGTTGGAAACCTTACGAAGTTACCAAGACCGACGGCATTTCCTGCCATCGCTAAAATCAAACCAATCTTGGTCGCCCATTGATCCCTTGCCTGCTCCACTTTTAATCACCTCGGACTGCATATTGTATTGAATTGCAGTTGAATGTCCCAAATAGGGACACTTATGTATAAGGGCTTTCAAGGTATAAAAAGCTTTTTGAGAGCGCTTTTCGACGAAAGACGATTTACGTTTCCGTAAAATAATTTTGGAGGGCTCTCGTCATTTTTTCGGTGATGTCGAGTTACCTCTGGTCATCGTGAGTCATTGTGGCAGGGGATTTAAATAAGATATCGTCAATGTGTCAATGCATAAATTGAACATGTGACAAAAGAAATGGGAATAGAAGGGTTTTTATAACGTCTCCCCGGACATAAACCCCGCCCGATGATTGGAACGAGAGTGAGCTGACGGGATGATGACCGACTTCTCGCTGAGGGTTTATTTTTCTTCTTCGTTGCATTCCAATGTTCATCAATGTTCATAAAATCTTGGATGTACATCGTTCTTTTTGGCCAAAAATTTTGGGAGCTCTTTTTATTTCTCCGAAAATTTGAGAGAGTAACTTTATGTTGAAAACTAAGCCTTCTCCTGCCTCCTTTATCGAAAGGTTTATATATGCAAAGGTCGTAGGGGATATCGCAAATTAGCGAAACCTGAGGTGATATGAATGGTCGAGATTGACCCGTTTGAGATGGCCGTTAAGCAGCTCGAGAGGGCTGCCCAGTTCATGGACATAAGTGACGAGGCCCTTGAGTGGCTCAAGAGGCCCATGAGGATTGTTGAGGTCAGCGTCCCCGTTGAGATGGACGATGGTTCTGTTAAGGTTTTCACCGGTTTCCGCGTTCAGCACAACTGGGCCCGCGGCCCGACCAAGGGTGGTATAAGGTGGCACCCGGCCGAGACCCTCAGCACCGTTAAGGCTCTCGCCACCTGGATGACCTGGAAGGTCGCTGTCGTTGACCTTCCGTACGGTGGCGGTAAGGGTGGTATCATCGTTGACCCGAAGAAGCTCAGCGAGAGGGAGCAGGAGAGGCTTGCTCGCTCCTACATAAGGGCCGTCTACGACGTCATCGGCCCGTGGACCGACATCCCGGCCCCGGACGTTTATACCAACCCGAAGATAATGGCCTGGATGATGGACGAGTACGAGACCATAATGAGGCGCAAGGGCCCGGCCTTCGGTGTTATCACCGGTAAGCCGCCGGGAGTTGGCGGTATCGTCGCCAGGATGGACGCTACCGCCCGTGGTGCCGCCTTCACGATCCGTGAGGCCGCCAAGGCCCTCGGCTGGGACGACCTCAAGGGCAAGACCATCGCCATCCAGGGTTACGGTAACGCCGGCTACTACCTCCACAAGATAATGAGCGAGGAGTTCGGCATGAAGGTCGTCGCCGTAAGCGACAGCAAGGGCGGCATCTACAACCCGGACGGACTCCCGTCTGCTGACGAGGTCCTCAAGTGGAAGAAGGAGCACGGCTCAGTTAAGGACTTCCCAGGCGCCACCAACATCACCAACGAAGAGCTCCTCGAGCTCGAGGTTGACATCCTCGCCCCGAGCGCCATTGAGGGCGTCATCACCAAGGACAACGCCGACAAGGTCAAGGCCAAGATTGTCGCCGAGGTTGCCAACGGTCCGGTCACCCCGGAGGCCGACGAGATACTCTACGAGAAGGGTATTCTCCAGATCCCGGACTTCCTCTGTAACGCCGGTGGTGTCACCGTCAGCTACTTCGAGTGGGTGCAGAACGTCAACGGATTCTACTGGACGGTCGAGGAGACCAGGAAGAGGCTCGACGACAAGATGACCAAGGCCTTCTGGGACGTCTTCAACACCCACAAGGAGAAGAACATCCACATGCGTGACGCCGCCTACGTCGTCTCCGTCCAGAGGGTCTACGAGGCTATGAAACACCGCGGATGGGTGAAGAAGTGATTTCTTCTCCCTTACTTTTCTGTTCATATCCTTTTTGGAGGGTAGACGAAACTTTATAACGGGCATTTTCTCGGCTTTTCTGGTGGTGGTATGAAAGATAAGCGGCAGATAGTCCTGTTGCTGTCCATAATAATCGTGGTTGTTTCGGGCTGCATCTTCTCACAGCCAGGTGATTACTCATCAACGTCCCCGTCCCAGAGTTTCACTCCCACGAACTCTTCGTGGGTTCCCGCTTACGTCACTAGGGTGGTTGATGGGGACACAGCCTGGGTTAGGTTTTCCAATGGGACCGAAGAGAAAGTGAGGTTTCTGGGGGTTGATACCCCTGAGACTGAGGAGGAAAGAAACAGGCCCTACGAATACGGCAACATAACCGATTTGCGGTGTCTGAAGGTATGGGGCCTGAGGGCCAAACAGTTCACGAAAGACGCTATAGAGCACAAGAACGTTTACCTAGTCTTTGACCCAATCTCCCCTAGAAGGGGATACTACGGGAGGCTCTTGGCCTATGTCTATCTCACAAACGGCACCGATTTCACTGCCGAGCTGATAAAGAGGGGCTACGCCCGCGTTTACGTCGAGGGGACGTTTGAGAAAAAAGAAGAGTATCTGAGATACCAGCAGGAGGCAATGGAAAACGGACTGGGCCTCTGGGGGGCGTGCGGTTAGCCCTTCGTCCAGTAGTCTCTCTCTTCAACCATTGCCCTTATCATCTCGTCTTCATTTTTGAACATCGTCCTCCTCGACGGGTTCTGCATGCCGTAGAACTCCATGAACGGGCTCGGGCGCCTCTTGAACGGGTAGTAAAGGTATATCGCCGCGAGCGTCCTGTAGGCCTCGGCCATCTCGCTGACGACCCCGGCGGAGACGCCCTCCGCGTAGTGGTAGACGGCTATTGCCCTGCTCACATCGACGAGGTTGAAGTCCCTCTCGACGAGCTGGCGTCTCAGTATCTCAGTGGCCTGCTCGATGTCCTCCCTGTCGAGCTCGTCCACTTCGTTTCCGTCGAGGAGGTGCTTTATCCTGATTTTCTTCACGTTCGGGTTCTTCGCCACTTGGTTGTCGTACTCGGCGACGACCCACCAGTCGTCGAGCGCTCCGGGGTCGAGGACTGTGAAGTGCTCGCTGAGCTTGTTGTAGAAGCCCCTGACGCGGTGGTAGTACTCCTCCTCGTGGCCGGTCATCGGATAGCTGAGGTAGACGAGTGGCTTCTCCTTCTCCCTGAACAGCAGGTCGAGGAAAACCTCCGATGGGTGCCTTATGCCGAACTGGAGGACGTAGCGGACGTTTATTCCCTCCTTCTTGAGCTCGTGGACCAGGGTTTTCACGTGGTTTATTGCATCTTCGCGCCACATTACAAGGGTCGTCAGCTTTATGTTGTCCGGGTCGTTGCCGAAGCGCTCGAACCACTCCGGGTCGTTGATTATCCTCCTCCTGACCGAGAGCACGTCGTCGAGGACGATGATGACCCTGTTCGGCTTGAGGAGCTTGAGGTTGCTGAGGGTGAATCCTATGACGCTCCCGCTTCCCCAGCGGAAGAGACTTGGCGTCGAAACGAGGTGGAACTTCCTGTCGCTTTCGTCTATCTCCCGCCTAATTCTCTCAAAGGCCTCGTCGCGAATCTCGTTCATCAAATCCTGGTGGTTTATCGCGAAGTCAAGGACGTTCTTGCGGGTTATCTTAACACCCCTCTCCTTTCCGACCTCCTTGAGGTAGTCGAAGACGTGGTAGTAGGCGTAGCTCTCTCCGTTGGCCTTTTCAAGGGCCTCCTCAAGGTATTCGTCGCGCCCGTTGAGAGGCGGGCCCGTCAGCAAAATTACCTCTTTTTCTATGTTTTCCATGGCAACCACCTATTGTACGTGGGGCGAAACCTTTAAATACTCTTTCTCCAAGCGGGGTTCAGAGGTTCTTCTATTCTAAAAACCAACTCCAGGGGTGTTGTAATTGACTGAGAAACTAAAGGGAACCACTACCGTCGGAGTAGTTTGCAAGGACGGTGTAGTTTTAGCGGCGGACAGGAGGGCATCGCTCGGCAACATGGTGCTTTCAGAGAGCGTTACGAAGGTCTTCCAGATAGATGACCACCTTGCCCTGGCAGGGGCGGGGAGTGTTGGGGACATACTGAGTCTTGTAAGGCTTCTAAGGGCTGAGGCGAAGCTCTACCGGGCGCGTGTTGGGAAAGAGATGAGCGTCAAGGCCCTCGCCACCCTAACGTCGAACATACTGCACGGGAACCGCTTCATGCCTTACTACGGCTGGTTTCTGGTCGCCGGTTACGACGAGAAACCGGGTCTCTACTCGATAGACATGGCCGGTGGCGTTACAGAGGATAAGTTCACCGCCGCCGGTTCGGGTATGGAGTTTGCCTTCTCAATCCTGGAGGAGAACTACCGCGATGACGTGTCATTAGAAGACGGGATAAGGCTCGCCCTTAAGGCGATCCAGGCCTCAACGAGGAGGGACGTCTTCACGGGTGGTGGCGTTACCCTCGTGACTGTCACCAGGGAAGGCTACCGTGAATGGAGCGAGGAGGAGCTTAGAGCACTTTTCTGAGGTGATGGCCTTGATTCGGAGGGAAACATACGTTGACGAGATACTCAAGGAGATTCGCGAAGTCATAGCACAGATGGTTCCACCAAACGCCAAGATTACAGAGGTTGAGTTCGAAGGGCCAGAGCTCGTCATATACACCAAGAACCCCGAGGCAATAATGAAGGACGGCGAGCTCATCAGGAACCTCGCAAAGGTTCTGAAGAAGAGGATAAGCGTGCGTCCGGATCCGGACATCCTTATCCCGCCTGAGAAAGCTGAAGAGATGATTAAGGAACTTGTCCCCGAGGAGGCCGAGATTACCAACATCAGCTTTGACCCTTCTGTGGGTGAGGTTCTTATAGAGGCCAAGAAGCCGGGCCTCGTTATCGGAAAGAACGGTGAGACCCTTCGCCTCATCACGCAGAAAGTCCACTGGGCGCCTAAGGTCGTTAGGACGCCCCCGCTCCAGAGCCAGACGATTTACTCGATAAGGCAGATTCTCCAGACCGAGAGCAAGGACAGGAGGAAGTTCCTCAGGCAGGTGGGCAGGAACATCTACCGCAAGTCCGAGTACAAGAGCAGGTGGATCAGGATTACCGGTCTTGGAGGCTTCCGCGAGGTCGGTAGGAGCGCCCTCTTAGTCCAGACCGACGAGAGCTACGTCCTCGTTGACTTCGGTGTGAACATCGCCGCGATGAAAGACCCGCTCAAGGCCTTCCCACACTTCGACGCTCCAGAATTCCGCTACGTCCTCGACGAGGGCCTTCTCGACGCGATTATCATAACCCACGCTCACCTCGACCACAGCGGGATGCTCCCCTACCTCTTCCGCTACAAGCTCTTCGATGGGCCGATTTACACCACTCCCCCGACGAGGGACCTGATGACCCTCCTCCAGCAGGACTTCATTGAGATTCAGCACATGAACGGCGTCGAGCCCCTGTACAGGCCAAGGGACATAAAGGAGGTCATAAAGCACACCATAACCCTCGACTATGGCGAAGTCCGCGACATAGCCCCTGACATAAGGCTGACCCTCCACAACGCGGGCCACATCCTTGGTTCGGCCATCGTCCACCTCCATATAGGCAACGGCCTCCACAACATAGCCGTAACCGGAGACTTCAAGTTCATACCGACCAGGCTCTTCGAGCCCGCCGTGAGCAGGTTCCCGCGCCTTGAGACCCTGGTCATGGAGTCCACCTACGGCGGAAGCAACGACTATCAGATGCCTCGTGAGGAGGCCGAGAAGAAGCTCATAGAGGTTATAAGAGAAACCATCAAGCGCGGTGGAAAGGTGCTCATCCCGGCGATGGCCGTTGGAAGGGCTCAGGAGATAATGATGGTTCTCGAAGAGTACGCGCGCGTCGGGGGAATAGAGGTCCCGATTTACCTCGACGGAATGATTTGGGAGGCTACCGCCATCCACACGGCTTATCCAGAATACCTGAGCAAGAGCATCAGGGAGCAGATATTCCACGAGGGATACAACCCGTTCCTCAACCCGATATTCAAACCCGTCGCCAACTCGCGCGAGAGGCAGGACATCATAGACTCTGGAGAGCCCGCGATAATCATAGCCACCTCGGGCATGCTCGTCGGCGGACCGAGCGTTGAGTACTTCAAACAGCTCGCCCCCGACCCGAAGAACAGCATCATCTTCGTCAGCTACCAGGCAGAGGGCACCCTCGGAAGGCAGGTGCAGAGGGGACTGCGCGAGATACCGCTCATCGGCGAGGACGGAAGAACAGAGGTCGTTCAGGTCAACATGGAGGTCCACACAATAGACGGCTTCTCCGGCCACGCGGACAGGAGAGAACTTATAAGCTACGTCGCCCGCGTCAGGCCGAGGCCGGAAAGGATAATCACCGTCCACGGCGAGGCCCACAAGTGCCTCGACCTCAGCTCCAGCATACACAGGAAGTTCGGCATAAGCACGCGCGCACCCAACAACCTCGACGCCATAAGGCTTAAGTGACGCCCTCTTTTCTTTTCGCTTTCGATAATGTTTTAAATCTCTCTCCCGAGATGGCCCTTAGGTGGGAGGACGTGAAGATAGAGTACAAGTTCTCGTTCGCAGTCTACCTGTGGGGCATTATCACCGGCATAATTAGTGGAGTCCTGGCATCGTACAACAGAAGCGCATGGATACTGGGCTTTCTGCTGTACTTCCTGGTTGACAAGTTCGTCATGGCAGTGATCAAGGAGCTTCCGCCGGACGTTCCAGAGGAGCGGGCGATACTCAAGAAGGCCTTCTGGGGCTGGCTGTTGTTCTGGCTCTACTTCACGATGCTCAGCTACTCAGTGGCCACTGACTTCCAGCCGGTTTGCTACTCAAACCAGAGCCTCCTCTATCAGGTCGTTCAAAACGGAACCGCTAGGATAAAATGCGTGTTTAACGTAGTGGGGTGATTGTATGAACGTTGAGGAAATGAAGAAGGCCGTCGCTAAAGAGGCCCTCAAGTTCATCGAGGACGAAATGGTCGTTGGCCTCGGCACGGGCTCAACAACTGCGTACTTCATTAAGTACCTCGGAAAGCTCATCATGGACGGTGAACTTGAGGAGGTCTACGGCGTCCCTACATCATACCAGGCGAGGCTTTTGGCCCTTGAAGCCGGCGTTCCGGTTGTGGGCCTCGACGAGGTTGACGCGATAGACATAGCGGTTGACGGAGCGGACGAGGTTGACCCGCAGATGAACCTCATCAAGGGACGCGGTGCCGCGTTGACCATGGAGAAAATCATCGAGTACAGAGCCGGAATGTTCGTTGTCCTCGTTGACGAGACCAAGCTCGTCGAGTGGCTCGGTCAGAAGATGCCCGTGCCCATCGAGGTGGTTCCCGTTGCTTGGCGCGCCATAGCGGAGGAGCTGGAAGTCTTTAACGCTACCGCCCAGCTCAGGATGGCCGAAAAGAAGGACGGGCCGGTCGTCACCGACAACGGCAACTTTATCCTTGACGCCAAGTTCCACCGCATAGAAGACCCGCTCGACCTTGAGATAGAGCTCAACAACATTCCAGGCGTCGTCGAGAACGGTATCTTCGCGGACATAGCTGACCTTGTCCTCGTCGGCACGAAGGATGGAGTCAAGAGGATGGAGCGCTGAAGCAAGGTTTATAAACTCAGCCCTTTTTCACTTCTTCGGGAGTCCCGCGAGCGCGGGGGTTGCCGAGCCTGGTCAAAGGCGGTGGACTCAAGATCCACTCCCGTAGGGGTTCCGGGGTTCAAATCCCCGCCCCCGCACCAGCTTTTGTTTTGTGGTGGTTTGTTGTATGCTGACTGGATTGTGGCATTTTGCTTAGTGGTTTTTTGTAGATATCCTGCAAGACTCCCCCTGAACAGAGGTTCTGCAGTATGCTCGGGGTTGCCATGCATCTAAATGGGGCATCTCATTTCCCAAGCGAAAAACTTAATAAGGCAACTCGTGATGCACCTACCGCTGGGGCCGTAGGGTAGCTTGGCCCATCCTGCGGGCTTTGGGAGCCCGTGACCCGGGTTCAAATCCCGGCGGCCCCACCACAAGAAACTTTTGCCAAGCAAAAGTTTCATCAAAGTTCGTAGCTCCTTTTGAGGGTTCAAATTTTGAATGCTTTTCTCGTTAGATAATTGCTCTTTAAGTGAGAACTTCTTAAATTGCTCCCTTATTGTTGGTTTAACGTTGGAATAGACGCCCGAAGGGCGTCATGAAGGAAGTAAACCCTCTGGTAAGGCTGGCCTAAATGCCTTCTCCTTGGAGCAAGAACTTGTTTTGAGTAAAATCTTGCATTACTGCCTTTGTGGAAGGAGCTACAAACTTTTGGTGAACCTTTCTCCAGAAGCTTCAATGCAGTTCTCACTATCGTCCGAATGTCTTGACGGATGGCGGGAAGATTGGGTGCTTCTTAGAATTACTCAGTTTGAGTTGCCCTTTGGGGAATTGGTCAAACTTTGTGGGGGAAAGTTAGTGATTCCCTAAAGAAGTTCCTTGTGAGTGTTTGCACTTCCCCAGTGTCCTAGGAGCTTAGAATTAAATGCTCAAAGACCCTGCGTAAGGGGTTTACCTCACTCGCGCTCCTCCGGAGCGCTTCCAAGAAGAAACCCCATTCTCGGGTTGTTATTTGCAATAAGGAATTCCCTGCAAAAAGTCCCCTTGAAAGCGCAAACTTTCTCCAGAACAACACTCCAGAAAAGAATCACGAGCCTTGATCAAACTTCGCGCAGGCGAAGTTTGTGAGAATGGAGCCCCGGGCGGGGTTTGAACCCGCGACCTGCCGCTTACCAAGCGGCCGCTCCACCAGGCTGAGCCACCGGGGCAGTCGTGACGTTGATACGATGGAGACAGCCTTTATAAATTTTTCCCTCCCAACTTCTCGACGAGACCTTCAAGGACGTCTTTAAATGCCGGCGCGTCAATCCACTTGATGCCCATCTTCTGCGCCCACGTCAGTATTCCGACGTCGGCCGAGACTATGGTGGCGTCCAGCTCCTTTGCGAGCAGGATTAGCTCGAAGTCTTCCTTGCTGTCCACTATCCCCTCCCGGAGGGCCTTGCGGTAGTTCCTCCTGAGCTTCTGGATTATTTTGTCCACGTTGTCTGTCTCAATGACGCTCTCGCGCACGGCCTTCTCGGCGACCCGGAGTCCCTTATCAATCCTGCGCCTTATGTCGTCTATCAGCTCGTAAACTACAAAGGCGGGGATTTTAATGTCATGGACGTTGGGGGGCTTTTTGATGATGTACAGCTCGACCTCTGGAAGAAGCTCGTCCTCACCGACGAAATGCATGACTTCCCGGTAGATGCCGGGGGGCATGTAGAACTCGACTTTTCCGAAGAGCTTCTCCGCGTATTTCAGGAAGCCCTTCATGGCCTCAGTAGGGCTGTCCCCGAAGTCCTTCCGGATTTCGGGGTTGACGAATATGCTCGTGTCAAGGACGAACTTCAGGGTCATCTGCCACCACAAGATTATTTAGGGCTTGAACTTTAAAAGGTTGGGTGAAAGCATGAAAGTAGGCGTCGTCTTTGGGGTTAGTGAACTTGCAAATCCCAAGGCCTTTGAGAAGAGAGTCTCAGAGTTTCTGACGGCCCTTGCGAAGGACTTTGAGGTCGTTGGGGGCTTCGTTTTGAGCTCAAAAGGTGACTTCAAGGAGGCCAAAGGGGAGCTCAACTTCAACGAAGTTGATGCACTCGTTCTGTATCCTCTGACAGGAGGCACTGAGGGCTTCCTCAAGGAGTTTTTCGTCTTCAGGAGACCCACCGTCATCTTCGGCGACCCGTTCAACAACTCCACCGCCGCGGGGATTGAAATCAGGGAGTTCCTCCGCGAGAGGCTCGTTCCCTCCACCCTAGTCAAGACTATGGACGAGCTCAAGGCCGCGCTCCTTGCCTATGACGACTCCCTTGAGACGCTGGAGCCGTTCCTCAGGGCCAGACTCGGCCTCATCGGCAGGATTTCCCCCTGGCTGGTCAACGAGAAGTTTGACCTACCGTATACGAAGATTAGCCTTAAGAAGTTCTACGAGTACTACGACAAAGTGCCAGATGAGGAGGGCTGGAAGGTCGTTGAGGAAATCTTTGAGAGGGCAAGCGAAATAAAAGAGCCAGGGAAAGAGGCCTTAACAAAGGCCGGTAAGATGTACCTTGCTATCAAAGAAATCCTGCACGACTACCGGCTCGACGGCTTCACAATAGGCTGTTTTGACCTCATAGGCAAGCTTAAGGCAACCCCGTGTCTGGCGCTTGCCATGTTCAACGCTGAAGGTATTCCCGCAGGTTGCGAGGGGGAGCTAAACTCCCTTCTCGGAATGTACATCATCAGGAAGTACTTCGACAAGCCCGCATTCATGGGCAACGTTGCGGACTTTGGGGAGAACCACATCACAATAGCCCACTGTACTGCGCCCCTGCTGTGGAAGTACAGGCTCAGGAGCCACTTTGAGAGCGGCATGGGCGTCGGTGTTGACGTGGAGTTCCCCACCGGGAAGGCGGCCCTCTTCAAGATTCGCGGAAGGCGTGCCGTTGTTGCGGGAGTCGAGGTCGCCGGCAACGAGCACCTTGAGAACCGGTGCCGGACGCAGGTTAAGCTCAAGATTGATGATGCTCCAGAGTTCCTTGATGGGACGCTCGGAAACCACCATCTCTTGGCCTACGTTGACCCCGAAGAGCTGGCCGATTTGCTCAGTGAGCTTGGATTTGAGGTTATGCTGTACTGATATCCGAATGCCTCTTTTTCTACTATTTTAGAGCACTCGAAATGTTTATTAACCTTAAGTTATTTAATCGGCATGGAAGAGGGGGTGATACCCATGAGGCGGGCCCAGGCCGCAATAGAGTACCTGTTTATGATAGCCGTTGCGTTGGTTGTTGTGCTTATCACTATTAGACTCCTGCGAAGGACAAGTCAAACAGCCGCCGAGCAGATAGACAGAGCCAGTGAAGAAGTGCTTGAACTGCTTCGGAACATGACCAATAATCAGAGCTGAGTAGCTTATGTTAGCACTCCTGCAGTTTGTCTCAGGGAGGCTTTTCTGTCGAAACGGTATGCACGTCCTCTGTCAATGTTAAAATGGTTGAATGTTAGATCTACACCAAAGCTTTTCAGGCTTTTAAGGTCCACAACGTTTTAAACTTCTCCCCAAAACCCCGCCCTGGTGGAAAGTCATGAAAGTCATCATGACAACAAAAATCGACAAAGCCTCGATGAACATAAAGGAAAAGCTCGTCGAGAACTTTGGGTTCAAAGAGACTGAGCTGGTTTTCGACGGCAACCAGGTCTATAAGAAGGGGGATACCTTAATCCTAACGACCAATGAGGAGATGATATACTACGACAACCTCGACAGGACCATAGAAACCCAGCTCGGGTTCAGGCCGGAACTCATAGCTTTTGCCTCCCGGCACTCCAGCAAACAGAAGCTCCCCGCGCTGACGACCCACGTTACCGGCAACTGGGGCAGCGCTATGTACGGGGGAAAGGACGAAAGCCTTGCCGTTGCAGTCCCCAGCGCGATGAAGCTTGCCCTCCTCACGATGAACGAGCTCAACGACCTCGGCTGGACAGTCTGCTACGAAGCAACGCACCACGGGCCGAGTGAGCTCGATGTGCCGAGCTTTTTCATCGAGATTGGCTCAAGTGAGGAGGAATGGGTGAACGACCGGGCCGGTGAAATAATAGCCGAGACGATTGTTTACGTCCTTGAAAACTACAAAGATGCTAAGTTTAAGACAGCCATTGGAATTGGCGGTGGCCATTACGCGCCCAAGCAGACCAAGCGTGCCCTTGAAGGGGACATGGCCTTTGGTCACATTGCACCGAAGTACGTCCACCCTCTCTCCAGGGAGATGCTGTTGAAGGCGATTGAGAGAACCGCTGAGAAAGTTGAGGCGATATACGTGGACTGGAAGGGGAGTAAAGGTGAGACCAGACAGCTGGCCCGTTCCCTGGCGGAGGAACTTGGACTTGAGTTCATTCGTGACTGAGCCGAAACCTTTAAAGATATAGTCGGTCAGTTAAGTTCAGTTTCGGGTTAGCTAAGTTTATATACTCTCCATCTCAAACTCCCAAGGGTGTTAAACTCTTCGGAGGGTGAAAAGATGCTGAAGCTGATTGAAGATGCCCTTGAGAGAACCTCTGCGGCCCAGCCCAAGGCCGCTCCAGAGGTTCAGCCCCGGTCGGACATAGATGAAGAGCTTAAGAAGCTCCTTGAGCAGATTCAGGCCAAGATATACGTTGTCGGTGTCGGCGGTGCCGGCTGTAACACCGTTAACAGAATGATGCAAGTTGGAATAGAGGGTGCCAAGATAATTGCAATCAATACTGATGCTCAGGACTTGCTGAAAATTAAGGCTCACCAGAAGATACTCATCGGAAAGGAGCTCACAAGGGGCCTTGGGGCAGGCAACAACCCCAAGATGGGTGAGGAAGCCGCAAAGGAGAGCGAGAGGGAGATAAGGGAGGCCCTCGAAGGGGCTGACATGGTCTTCATAACCTGCGGTCTCGGTGGTGGAACCGGAACCGGTGCGGCCCCTGTGGTCGCTGAGATTGCTAAGAAGATGGGTGCCCTTACCGTTGCGGTTGTTACGCTCCCGTTCACCGTTGAGGGAATAAGGCGCATCAAGAACGCCGAGTACGGCCTTGAGAGGCTCAGGAAGAACACCGACACCGTTATCGTCATCCCGAACGACAAGCTCATGGAAGTCGCACCGAACCTCCCAATCCACATGGCCTTCAAGGTCGCCGACGAGATACTCGTCCAGGCCGTCAAGGGTATCACCGAGCTCATCACCAAGCCGGGTCTCGTCAACCTCGACTTCAACGACGTTAGGGCAGTCATGAAGGACGGCGGCGTTGCAATGATCGGTATCGGTGAGAGCGACAGCGAGAAGAGGGCTTTGGAGGCCGCCCAGCAGGCCCTTAACAGCCCGCTCCTCGACGTTGACATCAGCGGTGCCAAGGGCGCTCTGATAAGCATCAGCGGAAGCGACGTCAAGCTCGAGGAGGCCCAGCAGATTATAGAGCTAGTCACCAGCAAGCTCGACCCGGAGGCCCAGGTTATCTGGGGTATCCAGCTCGACGAGGAGCTCGGCAAGATGATTAGAATCCTCCTCGTTGTTACGGGCGTCAGCTCCCCCTACTCGGTTGCTGAGGAGGAAGAAGAGAGACCGTACTTCGGGGAAGAGGAGAAGAAGACCATCAAGCTCGACCTTGACGAGCTTTGACTCCTTTAAACTTTTAGAGGGGTGAAAGAAGTGGCAAGTGCCGTCGAGAAGATAAGGGACTTCCTGTCAGAGTCGAAGAGAGTGCTCCTGGTTACAAGAAAGCCTGGAATGAAGGAGTTCAAGATGGCTGTCAAAATTACGGGCATTGGAATGATCTTAATAGGCCTAATTGGGATGCTCATCAGAATAGTTGGCTACTTCGTCACCGGTTCGTGAGGGTTGCGCCATGGCTGAGGGGAAGATATTCACAGTCAGCGTTACCGTTGGTCAGGAAACAACGACGGCAAACCTAGTGTACAGTAAGGCCAAAACGTACAACATTCCGATTCAGGCGATACTCGCGCCGAGCAAGGTCAAGGGCTACATCTTTGTTGAGGCTCCTGACAAGAGCACAGTGGACGAGGCCATAAGGGGAATCCGCCACGCCAAGCGTGTTCTCCCCGGGGAAATTCCCTTCCATGAGATCGAGCACTTCCTCGAAGAGAAGCCTGCCGTAAGCGGCTTCGAGCCTGGCGACATCGTTGAGCTCATAGCCGGCCCGTTCAAGGGCGAGAAGGCCAAGGTCGTCAGAGTTGATGAGGCCAAGGACGAGATAGTCGTTGAGCTCATCGGCTCAATCGTCCCGATACCGGTCACGGTTAGGGGCGAATACGTTAGACTTATAAGCAAACGCCAGAAGGAGTGACAGGTTCGAGACAAAAGTGAAGGTGGTGAGATGAATGGCACAGGTTGTCGAAGTCCTCGTTGAAGGTGGAAAGGCTACCCCTGGACCCCCGCTTGGTCCGGCAATCGGTCCCCTTGGACTGAACGTTAAGCAGGTCGTTGACGAGATAAACAAGGCCACCAAGGAATTCGAGGGAATGCAGGTTCCCGTCAAGATTATCGTTGAGGATCCCAAGAAAAAGACCTTCAGGATTGAGGTCGGTATCCCGCCGACCAGCCAGCTCATCAAGAAGGAGCTTGGAATCCCGAAGGGCTCAAGCGAGGCCGGCCACACCCCGGTCGGAAACCTCACAATGGAGCAGGTCATCAAGATAGCCAAGATGAAGATTGACCAGATGCTCGCACCGAACCTCAAGGCTGCAGCGAAAGAAGTCATCGGTACCGCCCTCAGCATGGGCGTTACCGTCGAAGGCAAGGACCCCCGGGAAGTTCAGAGGGAAATTGACGAGGGCGTTTACGACGAGCTTTTTGAGAAAGCCGAGGAGTGAGGGAAAACTTTAAAAATCCCTCCTTTTAGGCATCTTTGACTTTTTCGGCTCAAATCGAAAACAAAAGGGAGGGCTGTAAATGGCCTTCGACAGGCAGAAACTCGTGGAAGCGGTGAAGGAGGCGAAGGCCCGGGCTAAGCCGCGCAACTTCACACAGACCGTCGAGATAGCAGTCAACCTCAAGGATATAGACCTCCGCAAGCCGGAGAACAGGTTTAAGCTTGAGGTTGTACTGCCTCACGGTCGCGGGAAGGAGCCCAAAATCGCGGTCATCGCTGATGGTGCCGTGGCTGAAGCGGCTAAAAAGCTCGGGCTTGATGTGATTAGTGGAGAGCAGCTTGAGGAGCTTGCAAAGAGCCCGAGGGAAGCGAGAAAACTGGCCAAGCGCTACGACTTCTTCATAGCTGCTGCACCGTTGATGCCAAAGATAGGTAAGTACCTCGGTAGGTACCTCGGTCCGAGGAACAAGATGCCGCAGGTCGTTCCGCCGACAATGACCAACCTTGAGCCGATAGTTGGGAGGCTCAAGAGAACCGTCAGGATACAGCTCAAGAACAACCCGGTGGTTCACGCTCCGATCGGAACCGAGAACATGGACGACGAGAAGCTCGCTGAGAACGCCGAGGCAGTTCTCAACGCCATCATCAACAAGCTTGAGCGCGGCGAGAACCAGGTGAAGTCAGTGTACGTGAAGACCACAATGGGCCCGGCCGTTAAGGTTGAGAGGTGAGGGAGATGGCCCACGTAGCCGAGTGGAAGAAGAAGGAAGTTGAGGAGCTCACCAAGATTATCAAAAGCTATCCAGTGATCGCCCTCGTTGATGTGGCCGGTGTCCCAGCTTACCCGCTCAGCAAGATGCGTGACAAACTCCGCGGGAAGGCTCTCCTCAGGGTTAGCAGGAACACCCTCATCGAGCTGGCCATAAAGAGGGCGGCCCAGGAGCTGAACAAGCCCGAACTCGAAAAGCTCGCCGACTACATCGAAGGCGGAGCCGCCATACTGGCCACCGAGATGAACCCGTTCAAGCTCTACAAGTTCCTCGAGGAGAGCAAGACTCCGGCTCCGGCCAAGCCTGGAGCTGTGGTTCCCAAGGACGTGGTCATCCCAGCTGGGCCGACTTCAATCCCGCCGGGCCCGCTCGTCGGTGAGATGCAGGCCCTTGGAATCCCGGCGAGGATTGAGAAGGGTAAGGTCAGCATCCAGAAGGATTACACTGTCCTTAAGGCGGGCGAGGTCATAACCGAACAGCTCGCGAGAATCCTTAACGCCCTTGGTATTGAGCCCCTCGAGGTGGGTCTCAACCTCCTCGCCGCCTACGAGGACGGTATCGTCTACACTCCGGACGTCCTTGCGATAGACGAGCAGGAATACATCAACATGCTCCAGAAGGCCTACATGCACGCCTTCAACCTGTCCGTCAACACTGCGTATCCGACCAAGCAGACTATCGAGGCCATCATCCAGAAGGCCTTCCTCGGCGCGAAGAACGTCGCTGTGGAGGCTGGCTACATCACCCCAGAGACCGTCGAGGAGGTCTTTGGCAGGGCTCTGCGCGCTGTCCTGCTCATAGCACAGCAGCTGCCTGAGGACCTGCTCGACGAGAAGACCAAAGAACTTTTAAACGCTCAGGCCCAAGTGGCCGTTGCCGCGGCCCCTCAGCCAACCGAGGAGAAGGTTGAGGAGGCCGAAGAAGAGGAGGAAGAGGAGGCATCCGAGGAGGATGCGCTCGCTGGGCTGGGCGCCCTCTTCGGCTGAACTTTCAATTTCCCTCGTATCCTGAAAACTCCACGTGAAAATGAATAAAAAATGAAGATGATTGGAGGTGCAAAAAATGGAGTACGTGTATGCCGCTCTGCTGCTCCACGCCGCTGGTAAGGAGATAACCGAGGAGAACCTCAAGGCCGTCCTTGAGGCCGCTGGAGTTACCCCGGACGAGGCTAGGATAAAGGCTCTCGTTGCCGCCCTTGAGGGCGTCAACATCGACGAGGTCATCGAGAAGGCCGCCATGCCGGTCGCCGCCCCGGTCGCCGTTGCCGCCGCTCCGGCTCCCGCCGAGGGCGGTGCCGAGCAGGCCCAGGAGGAGGAAGAGGAGGAAGAGGAAGAGGCCAGCGAGGAGGAGGCCCTCGCCGGTCTCGGTGCCCTCTTCGGCTGAACCCCTTTCCTCCTTTTGTCCGCCTTTGGGCGGACGTTCTTACAACTTTTCTCGCGGTTCTTGGAGACTAAAAATGCCAAAATTTCTGGGTGTGTGGATTGGAGTAGAATAATCTTAACTGGCCTGCGGGACTTTGGAGACCGCAAGGTTTATGTTTGATGAGCCAAACCAATCAGGGGGACGGGCCGGTGGCCTAGCCTGGATGGGGCGTCGGCCTTCGGAGCCGAAGGTCGCGGGTTCGAATCCCGCCCGGCCCGCCATAAGAAACTTTTGCCAAGCAAAAGTTTCATCAAAGTTCGTAGCTCCTTTCTGAAAGTTCAAATTTCACAGTGATTTTCTCTTGGATATGTGGTCTTGGAAATGAGAACTTCTTAAATTGCTCCTTTGGTGTGGGTTTAATGTTGGAATAGACGCCCGAAGGGCGTCGGGAGGAGAGCAAACCCTCTGACAAAGCCTGTATAACTGTGTTCTCTTTGGGAACAGGGGATTGTGAGGGGGTAAAAATCCTGCATTACGGCCTTATGGGGAGAGCTACGAACTTTTGGTGAAGCTTTTTCCAAAAGCTTCCTGTACTCTCAAACCCCCGGAGTGGGGCTTCGCCCCACAACCCCGTTTTCTTCCAAACCTCCGGGGAGCTAACTCCCCCACACCCCCCAAACTTTATCTGCACAAAGTTTCATCGAAGTTTGTGATTCTTTTACCGGGGCGTTTTGGGAGTGTTTGCGCTTTTAACGGCTTTTGTAGATTGTGAATTAATTCCCTACTTTTGGAAGCTTTCTCGTGCGGGTTTACTCTTGAAAATACCACATCTTGAGAGTGCAAACTCTCCAAATTATGCCCCCAAAGAAGAATCACGAACCTTAGTCAAACTCTGCGGGCTGTCGTCCCTCCGCGTCGAGCAAAGCTCAACGTCGCACAGGCAACTTTTTGGGGTTATGAGACGAAGCTCCACTCCAGGGGTTTGAGAGTACAGGAGGCTTTTGAAAAAAGCTTCACCAAAAGCTCGTGATTCCTCGTTAAAGCTCCCTTTGTAAGGGGATTTCAAACTCAAGCCCGCCATTGAAAGTTTGAATTCATTGGATTAGAGTCTTCCACGCGGGTTCTGCTTGAACCGCACTCCAAAGGAGCGCAAAAAGGCTTGAACCCCTTAAAAGGTGCACTCAAAGGGATTCACTCTCCAAGAAAACAACTCGGGAAGAAATCCACTCAACAAACAGCATTTCAAAAGGAATCACGAACTTTGATGAAACTTTTCGCCAGAAAAGTTTCCTGGCCTCAGAAGTGGTGGCCCTCCGCACCCCTCGGTGCCGGGCCAACCGCTCATCATCGGCAGGATTGTTTTTATACTCCCCCCTTAAATCTTCAGCGGTGGTATGTGATGATGCTCCCTGACTGGAAGATAAGGAAGGAGATTTTAATCGAGCCCTTCAGTGAGGAGTCCCTCCAGCCGGCTGGCTATGACCTGCGCGTCGGGAGGGAGGCTTATTTGAATGGAAAGCTGATCGACGTTGAGGAAGATGGAAAAGTCGTGATTCCACCCAAGACCCACGCTCTCGTCCTGACTCTGGAGAGAATTAAGCTTCCTGACGACGTTATGGGCGATATGAAGCTCAGGAGCAGTCTCGCCAGGGAAGGCCTCATCGGGTCATTCGCCTGGGTTGACCCTGGCTGGGACGGGAATCTGACGCTGGCAATCTATAACTCCTCTGATGAGCCTGTAGAGCTTCATTACGGCGAGCGCTTCGTCCAGATTGCCTTTATTCGTCTCGAAGGGCCTGCCAAGAATCCCTATCGGGGAAGTTACCAGGGAAGCGTTAGAATTGCCCTCTCCAAGAGGAAAAAAGCGGAGAAAGTGTAATCTCTGCTGAGGCATTTTTTTCATATTTATGCTCTCCGTGAGCAGTTCCGATGGCGTTTTTATGGCATGACCTGGGTGGTGTCTTTTTCACTCTATTTGGCAATTGTTGTGAATTCTAATATCCCTGTGGCTATTTTCCAATTTTCCACGTCCAAACGGCATGTATATTTAGGTTCACGCTAGATTTGGGGGCAGGATAGGCCCTTTTTCCGAAAGGTTTATATATTTTGAGCCTCTTAAAAAGCACTGAAAAACCCATTGAGGAGGTGTTGTGGATGGCTGAGCTTCCAATTGCTCCGATTGACAGGCTTATAAGGAAGGCCGGCGCTGAGAGGGTCAGCGAGGAGGCTGCCAAGGTCCTCGCCGAGTACCTTGAGGAGTACGCTATCGAGCTTGCCAAGAGGGCCAACGACTTTGCCAGGCACGCTGGCAGGAAGACCGTCAAGGCCGAGGACATCAAGCTCGCCATCAAGGCCTGAAGGCCTTTTTGGCTTTTCTACCCCTTTCTAGACCGTTAGCGTTTTAAGGCCTCTTTTCGCGCTTTTCAACATGCCCGAAATAGCAGTCAGGATGACAAGGCGCAACCACAACGCATTCGTCCACCTTCTCGGCGCCCTTGAGAGTCAGGGCTTTGATTTAAGTGAGCTCTTAATCACCAAGGACTTTAAAGAAATTCTAAAGGCAAAGCCAAAGGCGGTTCTCTACTCATTCTTCACTGAGGAGATATGGGGCTCTCTGCCTGAAGAAGTCAAAATGTTGAAGGAGAAGGGTGCCCTTCTTGTTGCGGGGGGATACCACGCCATAGCGATGCCAAAGCATACCCTTAACGCCCTTGGCTTTGACATAGTGGTCATTGGGGAGGGGGAAGAGGTAATATACCAGCTCCTAACGACCCTGAAGAGGACAAACTACAGAATAACCCCCGAGCTTGCCAAGGTGAAGGGTCTCGCATTCTATCTCAACGGGGAGTTTACCTTTACCGGCTTCGCGAAAGTCGAGGACTTCTGGCGTTTTCCTCCGTATCCGGAGAGCGTCAGGCTGATTTCTCCGATAGAGATAAGCAGGGGCTGTCCTTTCCGCTGCTACTACTGCCAGACGCCATACATCAAGGGCTTCAGAATGAGGCACAGGCCGATAGACCAAATCGTAAAGTACTCCCGCAGAATGAGGGACATGCGCTACATAACCCCTAACGCCTTCGCCTACGGCAGTCCTGGGGCGATACTCAGGCTCAACAAGCTCGAGGCCCTGCTCAAGGCCCTCCAGTCCCTTCGGAAAGATGGCAGAAGGCTCTACTACGGCACGTTCCCAAGCGAGGTTCGCCCGGAGTTCGTCATCCCGGAGACGCTGGAGCTTCTCATCAACTATGCAGACAACAGGAGGCTGGCCATAGGGGCCCAGAGCGGGGACGATGCCATGCTCAAAGCCATGCACAGGCTCCACCGGGTTGAGCACGTTCAGCGGGCGGTGGAGTACATGGTTGAGTACGGTTTCGAGCCTGTGGTTGATTTCATCGTGGGTCTGCCCAACGAGACCCCTGAAAGCCAGAGGAAAAGCATCGAGCTCATGAAGTGGGTCATGAGAAAGGGCGGCAAGGTTCGCGCCCACTACTTCATGCCTCTACCCGGAACGCCCTGGGCGCGCTGTAAGCCAAGCCCGCTGAGCGAAGAGATGAAGAAGTTCCTCGGCCGGATGGCGGCGAAGGGCAAAATTGAGGGCTCGTGGGGCAAACAGATAGAACTGTCGAGAAGGCTCCAAAAACTCATCGAGGAGTTCTACGAGGAGCCGATGAGCTACCACGGGCGCGTGGTTTCGGTCTGTTGAGTCTGGAATTCTCTGGCATTGGAACCGCAACCCAAAAGCTTTTAACTTCAGGGAGTATCCGATGACGGGGCGTCATGTACGCCGAAAACTATAAAAGATTCCTGGAGCTTATAGACGAACTGCGAGAGTTTGAAGGGGCCCTCATCGTTGAGGGCATGCGAGACGAGGTGGCTCTAAGAAATTTGGGGGTCAGAGCGGAGATAATTAGGCTCTCCCGTCTGCCTCTGGCGGAAGTCGCACTCATCGCCTCATCCTACGGCGAAGTCAAGATACTTACCGACTTTGACAGGAAGGGGGAGGAGCTGGCCAAGAAGCTCCTGAACTACTTGGCCGGCTATCCCTGCAGGGTGGACATAAAGACGTGGAAGAAGCTCAGGAAGCTGGTGAAGAAGGACATCAAGGGCGTCGAGGATCTCTATGGCCTCTATTTGAGGGTAATCTCCGTTTCTGACCCCCGGCTGGAGGGAACTAGATGAAAAGGAAGAAGACGGTGCTCCAGCAGGTTTTGGCTGAAAAACGAAAAAAGGCTAAAGAGGGTGGTTTTATGTCAGGAAAGGACGAATTCGGAACGACCAAGTACGTCATCTATGCTGAATTTGAGGCTAACGGCATCGTCGAAAGGCCTGATGTTGTCGGTGCTATTTTTGGACAGACTGAGGGTCTTCTAGGAGACGACCTCGACCTGAGGGAGCTCCAGAAGACCGGAAGGATCGGCAGGATACGCGTTGAAGTCCACAACAAGGCCGGCAAGACCTACGGAACCATTACCGTCCCATCGAGCCTCGACAGGGTCGAGACGGCAATCCTCGCCGCGGCGCTTGAAACCATCGACCGCGTTGGTCCGGCCGAGGCCAAGATAAGGGTTCTCCGCATAGAGGACGTCAGGGCGACCAAGAGGAAGTACATCATCGAGAGGGCCAAGGAGATACTCGAAACCCTCATGGAGCAGGAGATTCCGGAGACCCAGGAGCTCACGGAGGAAGTCAAGAAGGCCGTTCGCGCCAAGGAGCTCATCGAATACGGTCCGGAAAAGCTTCCCGCTGGGCCCCACGTCCCGTTCTCGGACTCCATCATAGTTGTTGAGGGTAGGGCCGACGTGCTGAACCTGCTCAAGCACGGCATAAAGAACGCGATAGCCGTGGAGGGAACCTCGATTCCAGAGACCATAATCAAGCTCAGCAAGGAACGCATTGTCACGGCATTCACCGACGGCGACCGCGGTGGAGAGCTCATCCTCAAGGAGCTCCTGCAGGTTGCGGACGTTGACTATGTGGCGAGGGCACCGGAGGGCAAGGAAGTCGAGGAGCTCACCAAGAAGGAGATAGTCAAGGCCCTGAGGAGCAAGGTTCCCGCCGAGCAGGTCATCAACGAGATGTTCAACAAGGGCAAGAGCTTCTACGAGCTGATAAGGGAAAGGGAAGAGAGGAAGCCAGAGCACAGGAGGGTCGAGCCCAGGGAGCCCAGGGTAGTCCCGGTTAAAGTCGAAGAAAAGAAACCTGAAGCTGCTGGAAAGGTCGAAAAGGTCGAGAAGCCCGAGCCCAGGGAGGAGAAAATCATCAAGCCCCTGGAAAAGGCCTCCGTCCCCGAGCTCAAGGAGTTCGGCGAGTTCATCGAGCGCGTTAAGAAGGACGGTGTAGCCCTGCTCCTCGATGAGAACAAGAACGTCATAGCCGAGATACCCGTCAGGGAGCTCACCAACCAGCTCAAGGAGCGCAAGGACGTCTATGCTGTCGTGTTCAACGGGGTCATAACGCAGAGGCTCATCGACACGGTCAGCGAGACCGGCGTCCACTACCTCATCGGTGCCAGGAAGTACAACGTCGTTAGAAGGCCGGTTCAGCTCAAGATAATAACCTTCGCTGAATGATCTAGCCGAGAATTATTCCCCTTTTCCCTCTTTTTAATGGGATTCCGTCCTCTTTTGGCGTGTAGAAGAGGGGACTTTTCCTCACGTAGAGCCTTTCTTCTATTCCCTCCCTTGACACAACTTCAAGGACGTAGTGGGCGTAGAGCGAAATCCACGAGAGGAACTTTCTCGACGTCCTGTCCCTGTTGAGGATCCATATGTTTATTGATTCTCTCTCCTCATTTTCACTCAAGGCGATGAACTTCTGGAATATCCTCAGCGTGTTCCTCTCGCCCAGGAAGAAGGTAAAGCCGTCGAGGCTGACCTTCTCCCCAGCTAAGGCGAGGGTTTGGCTTAACCCCTCGCCACGGACGGGGAGGTTTGAGGGGCTTCATTCAAACCCGCTGAAAAGCGGGTTTTCAACCCCTCTGGGAGGGTCTTCCCCCCGTTACCCCTACCCGCCGATAAACCCGGCAGGCTCGGGGTTATGGTTTTCACAACCTTTTTTAAAATATTAAACGCTCCAACTAAATCCGCGTTAAAGATAAGCCCCGTTGCGGGACACTTAAACAAACCCCTAACAAAGCGAGCCCCCTCGTGAGGCTCCCCGCAGACGGGACAAGTCTTAGAAGTGAAAGCCTCACCAACGAGCACAACTTTAATACCATACTCTTCCGCAACTTCCGTCAAGCGTTTGATAACGTAATTAAACCGCCACACGTGGGAGAGAATAAAATTCTGCTTACTGCCCTTATCAGAGTTCCGAGCTATACCCTTAGGATAGCCAACGACAATTTTGGAAACTCCCAACTCGTAGAGCTTCTTAACCGTTCCTCTTACGGCAGTGTTGATGTAGTGCTTGGCTTGAAGCTTAGCCTTCCCGTGCATTCTTTTAAGCCTTCTACTCGTCTTAGCTCCAGACTTGTTGAGTTTAGACTGGTAATCAGCAATCTTCTTCCTCCAGTAGAAGTCAATACTCTTTAATGGTCGCCCATTCACGAGGAAGCTTTCACCGTTCTCAACGTAAACGGCCATTAAATTGTTCACTCCAAGGTCAATTCCCGCTGAAAGGCTTCCTTTTGGCGTTCTTGGAATGCTTATCCATTCCCCACCCTCAAGTTTTTCCCCGACAGTAAGGCTAACGTGAGCATACCATTTGCGTTTAACCTCATCGTAGGTGATTTCTAATCGCCCCTGCTTGCCCTTCAGGTGAATTCTGCCCTTAAACTGAATTTCGAGGCGTCTGAATTTCCCAAGGCCTTTGAGGATTAGTTTATTGCCCTCAATCTTATATTGGTCGTTTCTCAGGACGATTAAGGGTTTTCTCCTTCCATCTTCTTTCAAGTAGTTCGGTGGTTTTGGTTTGAGCCAGTTGGGGAGTTCTCCGTTCCGCTTTTTCCGAAGGAGTGAGAAAAAGCTCCGCCAGGCTTCAGCGTTTTTTCTCGCTATTTGCTGGACTGTGGCTGAGCCGATTTTTCTCTTGAATTCTTCATAAACGGTTTTCTCGGTTTTGTTAAAGTCCACGATTTGTTCTTGGAAGTATTGTTGTCTCCTCAAGTAGTTTACTCGGTTCCACGCTTTAGCTCCAGTGTCAGCTAACTTGAAAAGGATTCTTTCAGCTTCTTTTGAGGGTTGGAGTTTGATGGTTACTGTTCGCTTCATTTTAATGAATAGTATGAATTTTAGGCTTTAAAATAGTTTTGCTTTCCTGTTTGATTGCTCGTTGAGTGTCTACCACATCCCCACCGTGAACGGCGAGGCTTGAGAAAGAAAAAATGTCAAACAGCATCGAGTACTTTGGGACGAACGTATCCACTGAAAAATGGTTCCCAGAATGGACGAAATCCTCGTTGTACCGTATTCCATGGAGGGAGCCAAATATATCTATGACTGCTAAATTTCCGCTTTTTCCAAGGGCCTTTATGTCCACCCCGACCGGAATTAGCTCAATCTCCAGCGATGACAGAGGCACTGCGGTGTTCGTGATGACGCCGAAGTCCCCCATTTGAACTCTGTTTTTCAGTATCTCAAACGCTATGGCCCAGCCTGTTGAGTAAGTGTTGTTGAGTATCAGGACGTTGGTGTTCGGGAGGATGCCCCCGCCTATTGCGCGGTCAAGTTTTTTAATTCCGGTGCTGAGGAGCCGCATGGTCATCCCCATAGTAATGTTCGCAAATTGAATCCTGACTTTTAGGTTTATTTTTCTTTCGCATTTTCGGACTAACATTTATAACTGCTCTCTACCTTTTCCCACAGGTGGTTAAAGATGGTCGAGGAATTAATCTGGAAGTACGCGCTCATCAACGCCTACACCCACAAGGGAAAGGCGAACCCCAAAGCGGTGATAGGGAAGGTTCTCGGCGAGAACCCTGAGCTGAGGCCGAGGGCAAAGGAGATAATCCCGCTCGTGAACGAGATAGTCGCGAAGGTGAACGGGCTTTCCCTTGAGGAGCAGGAAGCCAAGCTTAGAGAGCTCTACCCCGAGTTCTTTGAGGAGAAGAAGACCAAGAAGGAGGAGAAGAAGGGCCTTCCCCCGCTTCCCAGGGCGGAGAAGGGGAAGGTCGTTACCCGCTTTGCCCCTAACCCCGACGGTGCCTTCCACCTCGGAAACGCGAGGGCCGCTATTCTGAGCCACGAGTACGCGAGGATGTACGACGGCAAGTTCATACTCCGCTTCGACGACACCGACCCCAAGGTAAAACGGCCGGAGCCGATTTTCTACGAGTGGATTAAGGAAGACCTTGAGTGGCTCGGCTTCAAGATTGACGAGATACACATAGCGAGCGACAGGCTTGAGATATACTACGACTACGCTGAGAAGCTGATAAAGATGGGCAAGGCCTACGTCTGCACCTGTGAGCCCGAGAAGTTCCGCGAGCTCAGGGACAAGGGTATAGCCTGCCCCCACAGGGACGAGCCGGTCGAGGTTCAGCTGGAGCGCTGGAGGAAGATGCTGGGCGGAGAGTACAAGGAGGGCGAGGCGGTCGTCAGGATAAAGACAGACCTCAAGCACCCGAACCCTGCAGTTAGAGACTGGCCAGCGCTCAGGATTATAGACAACCCCAACCACCCGAGGACTGGGAACAAGTACCGCGTCTGGCCGCTCTACAACTTTGCATCAGCGATAGACGACCACGAGCTTGGCGTCACCCACATCTTCCGTGGACAGGAGCACGCCGAGAACGAGACGAGGCAGAGGTACGTTTACGAGTACCTCGGCTGGGAGTACCCGGTCACCGTCCACCACGGCAGACTGAGCATCGAGGGAGTTATCCTCAGCAAGTCCAAGACGAGGAAGGGAATAGAGGAGGGCAAGTACCTCGGCTGGGACGACCCGAGGCTCGGAACGATTCGTGCTTTAAGGAGGCGCGGCATAAGGCCTGAGGCAATAAGGGAGCTCATCATCGAGGTCGGCCTTAAGAGGAGCGACACGACGATAAGCTGGGATAACCTTGCGGCCATAAACAGGCGCATAATCGAGCCGATAGCCAACCGCTACTTCTTCGTTGCAGACCCTATCCCAATGTACATCGAGGGTTACGATGAGGAGTTCGTTGCCGAGATACCGCTCCACCCCGACCATCCAGAGCGCGGGGTCAGGAAACTGAAGTTCGTTCCAGGAAAACCGGTCTATGTTTCAAAAGATGACATGGAGCTCTTCAAGCCGGGCAACTTCGTCCGCCTTAAGGACCTCTTCAACGTTGAAATCCTCGAAGTTAACGAGGACGGCATAAAGGCAAGGTTCCACAGCGTTGAATACGAAATCGCCAGGGAGAACCGCTGGAGGATGGTTCACTGGGTCACCGAAGGGAAGCCCTGCGAGGTCTGGGTTCCGGAGGGCGAGGAGCTGATAATCAGAAACGGCCTCCTCGAGAGCGACGCCAACGTCAAGGTCGATGACGTCGTCCAGTTCGAACGCTTCGGCTTCGTGAGAATCGATGAGGTAAAAGATGGAAAGGTCAGGGCGATATTCGCCCACAAGTGATTCATTCCTCTTCTTTTTTGACTATCTTGTCGCCGAGGATTCCCAGTCCAACAACGGTCACTGCGAACAGTGCACCAATCAGGTTAACACCGCCGGACTTTGCCGTGGTGTACAGTGAATACAGCCCCATCGGTACAAAGATTGCGAGTAAGACCGCTCCCGTAGCCATCTGGAGTGGAGTCGGCTGAATCCCTGTGACCTTTCCAACTTCCCTAGAGATTATGGGAAGGTACTCAAAAATCGCAGTGAAGAGTGTCGCTGTAGTAACCCCGAGAACCAGGGCTTGGGCCAGGCTCGGTACTGAGCTTGGGATACCAACTAGCAGCACTAAGAGCAGGAGGTACATGGCGGCTCTGTTCCTTCCAACTCTGGTGTTGAACTCTATTATCTGTAGACCCACCTCAGAGGTCGGCAGAATGCTGGTAAGTCCTGCGAAGAACAGGGAGAGTGCTATCAGCACCAGAAGCCTCGGGTAATCAGCGAGGATTGTTGGGAGCTTCCCCATGAAGCTAATTGCGGCCTCTTCTCCCCCACCGACGTACCTTAGGAGCTCCTCGGGGGTTGATGGGGCTATTGCGTAGATTATAGTTATTGTGGATAGGATACCGATGATGACCTGGATGAGGACTCCGGTACCGACGATGAGTTTAACGTTAAAGCGCTCGTTCATAAAGCTTCCGAGCATCAGATAGAACGCGAATCCAAGGCCTGAGGCGTAGATGGCCCTTTCAAGGGCTTCAACGATGAGGTCTGCGGTTATTGGGTGCCTGCTTGTTATCATGTGTTTGGCCATGCCAAGGAATGCTGCCGTTGAGGGTATCTCAGAAACGAAAGCAACCGTTGTGATGATGACTGAGGCAACGAGTATCATTGAACCGGCTGCCATTATCGTGAACGTCTTTTCCTTTGCCCTTGTCAGGATTACGAAGATTATTGCAATCATGATGAGCTTGGCTACCAGCCTTCCAAGGGTTCCCGTGCCGACCACTGGAGACAGCAGAAACAGCATTGAGTTGGCCGTGTAGTACGAGAGGAACACTATTATCACTGCCAGCACCGCCAGCATCATGGCGGGCTTTTTCAAGATTCTGTTGTACAGCTCGACGAAGTAGTACCCTGACTTGATTATCTTCTCGGCCTCAGCTATTGCCACGTATGTGAGGATTGCCAGGAAGACCAGGTGAACTATCAGGCCTGTCATTCCGTACTCAAGCCAGAACTGCGGAAAGAGTCCTATTGAGCCTATACCCGTCGTGAATCCCGCGACTAGGAATATCAGATAGAGGGTCCATTTCTTTGTTTCGTCCACTTTTGCCACCTCCGGCGTTTTCCGTTCGTTGGTGTGGGGCGGTGATTAAAAATTTTTACCACTGGCTCCTGCCCAATTTGGATATTTGTTAAGAAATAGTCTGAAGAGAAAACAGACAGGAAAAAGGAATTCAGTCGAGGCCAACCCACTTCACGAGGCCAAGGAGGAACCTGTGCGGGAGCTTCTCGTGGTGGGGGTGAACCCTGACCGCGTAGTGCCAGCACGGGTCTCCGAGGTGCTTCAGAGCGCTTCCGTGATAGGCGTAGAGCCACTTGCCGTCTTCAAGCTTTTCTGGGTGCCTGAGCTCGACTATGTTTGGTCTCTCAACGGTGTTGCCGTCCGCACGGACGCCGTAGTAGAGCTCGACGCGGACGTCTTCCGGCTTGAGGCCGTCGAGGTCAACGGTGACCTCCAGGCCGGAGTTGTCGTCGAGGACTTTAACGTCAACGAAGTCCACCTTTGGCCACGATGCGGTGACCCTGTCCTTCCATGCGGCTATCTCCTTCGCCCCCCTGTAGTTGTCCCTCGTGAGCCAGATGTAGTTACTCATGGCCTTGGAGTAGAACTTGTCCATGTACTCCTTGACCATCCTGTGGGTGCTGAAGCGCGGGGCGATGCTCTTTATGCTCTCCTTCATCATATATATCCAGCGCTCGCGGTTGTTGTAGTAGGTCGGAATGACTTCCTGCTCAAGGAGGTCGTAGAGTGCCTGTGCATCCTTGGGGTCGTCCTCCTCGCTCTCCGGCTCCGTGCTCTCCTCGCCTATCACCCAGCCGTTCTTGCCGTTGTAGCCTTCGACCCACCAGCCGTCGTAGATGCTGACGTTCAGGACGCCGTTCAGGCCGGCCTTCATTCCGCTCGTTCCGCTGGCTTCCATAGGCCTGCGCGGGTTGTTGAGCCACACGTCAACACCGGCAACCATGAGCCTGGCACTTCCCATATCATAGTTCTCCATGATGAATATCTTGCCCCTGAACTCCGGCATCTTGCTGACTTCGTAGACCCTCCTGAGGAACTCCTTACCGCCCTCGTCCCTTGGGTGGGCCTTTCCGCCGAAGACTATGTAGACCGGCCTCTCCGGGTTGTTGAGGATTTTCTTCAGCCTCTCAAGGTCGCTTAGAATGAGAGTGGCGCGCTTGTAGGTCGCGAAGCGCCTGGCAAAGCCGATGATGAGGGCGTTTTCGTCGATGTCCGGAATTGGGTCGTCTATTCCGAGGCGCTTGTTCCTCTCCATGGCCTTTCTCCTGAGGAGCTCGATGAACTGCCTCTTGGCTTCGAGGTGGGCTTCCCAGAGCTCCTCGTCAGGAATTCTCTCGACCGCGTACCAGATGCCTTCAAGGTTCGTGTGCTCGCGCCACACTTTGCCGATGTAACGGTCGAAGAGCTTCCTCATCTCGTTGTGGACCCACGTCATGGTGTGAACTCCGTTGGTGATGCCCTCTATTGGTATCTCGTCGAGCGGGACTCCCGGCCAGAGGTTCTGCCACATCCTCTTGCTCACTTCGGCGTGAAGCTTGCTAACCCCGTTCACATAGCTCGAAGTCCTGATGGCGAGGAGCGTCATGTTGAGCTGGTCGCCCTCCCTGCCGAGCTCCAGGAGTTCTTCCCTTCCCTCGAGGAACTTGGCGAGCCTCTTCTTGACCTCCTCAATCGGGAACCTGTCGTGGCCCGCTGGGACAGGCGTGTGGGTGGTGAAGATAGTTGTCCCCCTTACGACGCTCAGTGCCTCCGTGAAAGTGAGGCCTTCCTCCATGAGCCATGCTATCCTCTGAAGGTTGGCGAAGGCCGGGTGACCCTCGTTGAGGTGAATAACACCGGGCTCTATTCCAAGAGCCTTGAGGAGCCTCATTCCGCCGATGCCGAGGAGTATCTCCTGCTTTATGCGCTTGTCTATCTCGGCGTTGTAGAGGTAGTCGCATATAGTCCTGTCTTCGGGGCTGTTCTCCGGAACGTCGGTATCGAGGAGGTAAATCTTAACCCTTCCGACCTGAACCTCGAAGGCCCTCGCGTAGACAATCCTGTCCTCTATCGGGATTTCGATGAGGAGCCTCTCGCCGTTGCTGTCCAGTATGGGCTTAATCGGCATCTCCTCTGGCTTGTATTCGGGGAAAATTTCAATCTGGTTGCCTTTCTCGTCGATCTCCTGACGGAAGTAGCCGTGCTTGTAGAGGAGGCCGATGGCTATGAACGGAAGGCCAAGGTCGCTCGCGGTCTTGACGTGGTCGCCGGCGAGGATTCCCAGGCCGCCAGAATAAATCGGTAGGCTCTTGCTTATGCCGTACTCCATACAGAGATAGACTATGGGCTTGTCCCACTTGGGGTAGTTCGTCGAGAACCAGGTGGAGCGCGGGTTCATGTAGGCGTGGAACTGGTCCATGACGAGTTCGTAGAGGTTCATGAAGTCATCGTCCTTTATGAGCTCCTTGAAGCGTTTTTCGGGCGTGTCAAGAAGGAGCTTAACGGGGTTCTTGTATTCCCTCCAGTGCTCCGGGTCTATGTGCTCCCAGAGCTTGGAGGCCCTCCTGTTCCAGCTCCACCAGTAGTTGTAGGCTAGGTCAGCGAGCCCTCCTAACGGATATGGGAGCTTTTTCCTTATTGAATCCTGGGTGCAGGTGTCTATCTTGGCCATAGCAACCACCATGTATCATCTCTGGTGATACCTACTTGGTCTCTGCATTTAAAACCCTGTCGTTCGGCGTTTGACGAAGATAGTGGAAAGAAAAGTTGGGGGAAAACTCACTTCTCCAGGACAAACGGGCTTATGTAATCGCCGTACTTCTCCCTGGCCTCAAGAAGGCGCTTCCTTTCCTCCTCAAGAACCTGGAAGAGCTCCTCCGGGACTTCCTTGACCTGCTCGCGGTAGATCTTCTCGATGCGCTCAATCTTCGCGAGCAGTTCGGGCACACGTATGGTGAACTGCTTCTCGTAGTCCTCCCTGCTGTAGTCCTTGTTAAGAACCTGCTTGAAGAGCCTCTTCAGGTCTTCGTACTTCGGGATGTAGCCTATCGGCGTCTCTATCGCATCAACGTCGCCGTGGACTCTGAGCTCCATCCACTTGAGCCAGACGGCCTTGTCGAGCTTGTGGTTCAGCCAGTTGCCGTTCTCATCGCGGAGGAAGTAGTTCACGGCGAATATCTTCGGGGTCTTTCTAAGCCTCTTCTCGAAGTCGAGGTAGTTCCTGAGGTAGTCACCGAGCGGGACGCTCATGAAGTCTAGTATGGCCATCGGGTTGAAGGCCCTCACTCCCTCCTTGCCGAGGGTGGCAGCGGTCGTCTCGCTCTCAAGGGCGGCGCCCATCGTTATTACTCCATGCTTCCAGTCGAAAGCTTCCCTGACCGGCGGCCAGGTGTCTTTATCACGACCACCGAAAATCATCCCGCCGACCTCAACGCCGCACGGGGCGTCAAGGGCTTCTAAATCCACGTTCGGGAAGTGCTCTAGGCTGACGGTAAAGCGGGCGTTCTTGTGGCTCGGCGGTATCTCGTTTCCTTCTTTGTCTCTCTTGCCCCTCCACCACTTTCCGCTGTGGTTCTCACCCTCATCGGGTATCGGGACGCCCATCTCGTTCCAGTAGGGCTTTCCGTCCTTGACGAGGACGTTTGAGAAGATTATCTCGACCGGCGAGTGAAGAACCTGCCAGATTATCGGGTCGTCCTCTGGGTTGACGCCCTGAATTATGCCGAAGACCCCCTTCTCGACGTTCGCCCCTCTAGCAACGCCGTTGAGGGGCATTATGAAGGTCAGGTCATCGCCGACGATGTTCTCCCATGGAATCATGGCGGTAGAGGTCTTGCCACACATGCTCGGGTAGGCACCGGTGAAGTAGGTCTTCCTGCCGTTTGGACCGTTGACGCGCATCAGGAACATGTGCTCGCTGAGCCAGCCCTCTCTGACTGCCTTCTGGATTGTGAGCCTGAAGGCGAGCTTCTTCAGACCGATGGTGTTGCCGCCGTACTGGGTGTTGACGGAGTAAACGGTGTCGTCAACGAGGTCTATGTAAATCCTCCTCTCCTCGAGGTTCTTGCTGGTCTTCCTCTCGTCGAGCTCCCCTGCGCTGTGGACGAAGCGGAAGAACTTTGCATCTCTTCCAAGGCGCTTGAACTCCTCGTAGCCCTTCCTGTAAAGGATGAACTCCGAGTGGGCCACGTAGGCCGAATCGGTGAGCTGGACGGCGGGAATCGTGAAGACCGAGTTCTTGGGTCCGAGGACGAAGAAGCATATAAAGAGCTCCTTTCCGCGCATGATTCCCTTCATGAGCTCTTTAATCTCCTTCAGGCCTTCGTCGCGGTCCTTGGTGTTGAGGAAGGGGATTTTCTTTCCGCCGGGCACGAGGAGCTTGGTGTTTGCCTTGTCCCTCGCCTGGTCGTAGTAGCTGTCGTAGTGGACGGTGTGGTTCGGCGTTTCGAGCATCTTCTCCTCTCCGTAGTAGAGGGCCTTCCATTTGACATAGGCCTCGTCTTCCGGACTGTCCGTGCAGACGAAGACTTTATCCGGTTCGAGCCACTCAATCCATTCCGCCAAAAAAGCGTGGAGCTCCGGGTTGTCTATTGCCTTGATTTTCTCAAACTGTTCTTTAGGGAGGAGTTCCTTAAGCTTTTCAAGAGCCTCCATTTTTACCGCCTCCTGTTTCTGTTGGCCAGTGTATTAAAATAGTTTGCCAGTGGATTTAAGTACTCCGAAGAATATTTAAGGACATCAGCAGACAGATTTTTGTTGGGCTGTGCCGGGGAAACTTTGAAAAACGATAACACTTACGGTGATATGGGAGGTGGTACCGTGGAACTCTACCATTCCGAGAAGTTCAACCCCGAGGAGCTGGCTCTTCTAGGGAGGGCCATAGGAACAGTCGCCCATGGAACGACAATAGTTGGAAGGGACGGCAGGGCAATCTCGCGCTACGGAAAGAGGGCTATGGTCGTTGGCATCCTCAGTACAGGTTCTACGATAATGGACGTCCGCCTTATCCCCCTCATAGCGCTTAAGGACTTTGCCCACAGGAAGGGTCTCCCGCTCGTGTACGTCTACTACCACGGCGGCGTTCGCGTTTACGTCAGCGGGCTCGACGTGGACGAGATAAAGGCGATCCTTGAGAGCAGGAGCTTCATCGAGGCGCACCCGAATGACATAGGTGCGACGGTATACTACCCCAACGCCCTCGACGACTTTATGAACGACCTCTTCAAGCACTATAACTTCAAGATTGGCGGCAAGGCCCTCGTGGACGCGATGAACACCCCCGCGGTTCTGTTCTTCCCCAGGCTGAGCGAGCACTTTGGCTTTGAGGTCGAGCTCATGAACGACATGATGACGAGCTACCTGCCGCCGAAGCCGAAGGAGGTCTTCCTCCACAAGTTCAACAAGGGCGACTACGACTTCGGAATGCGCTTCAGGCCCGATGGCGTCGTGGAGCTGTACACGGGCGGGGAAGAAAAGGAGTTTGGAAGCATGTGGTCGCTCGTTGATTACCTGAAGAAAACTTTCGCCTGACGTAGCGGCAATTTTATAAGCCCCTCGTCGAGGGGTCTACACATTCTTTCATTTTGGGGGTGACGGGTTTGGGGATATTCATTGTGCTTGAAGGCATAGACGGTGCTGGTAAATCAACGCAGGCGAAGCTGCTCAAACTGTGGCTTGAGGAGAGAGACTATGAGGTAGTCCTGACCAAGGAACCAACGGACACACCCTTCGGAAAACTCATCAGAAAGCTCGTCCTGACGGGTGGAAGGGAGGGAATAATAGACGGCGCTAAAATAAGCCACGAGGCGGAGGCCCTCCTCTTCGCGGCGGACAGGGCGGAGCACGTTGACAAGCTAATAAAGCCCGCCCTCGAGTCCGGAAAGGTCGTGATTTCGGACAGGTACTTTTACTCTTCGCTGGCCTACCAGTGGGCCAGGGGGCTTGACCTCGAGTGGCTGATAGACCTGAACCGCTTTGCAATAAAGCCCGACCTCGTTCTGCTCCTCGATTTGCCCGTCAAGGAGAGCATGAAGCGCATAAGGACGAGAAGCATAAAGAGCGAGTTCGACAAGATAGTGGAGCTCCAGAAGAAAGTCCGCGAAAACTACCTCAAGCTCGCGGAGCGCTTTCCGGAGATTAAAATCGTTAACGCCATGGAGGACATTGACGGAGTCCACAGACAGATTGTTGCCCTCGTTGAGAACTTACTTGAGAAATGAATGGAGCCCCGGGCGGGATTTGAACCCGCGACCGGCGGATTACAAGTCCGCCGCCCCGCCAGGCTAGGCTACCGGGGCAGGCTCGCTTTAGGGAATTCCTTAGGGGTTATAAATCTTTTCCCTCTCCCAACCGCAAAATTTATAAATGTACCCAGTATCCCCTACATTGGGTCGAGCCGCCGTAGCTTAGCAGGTAGAGCGCCGGACTGTTAATCCGGCGGTCCCCGGTTCGAATCCGGGCGGCGGCGCCATCAAGTGGGCCCGTAGCTCAGCCTGGTCAGAGCGCGCGGCTCATAACCGCGTGGTCGGGGGTTCAAAGCCCCCCGGGCCCACCACAAGAAACTTTTGCCGAGCAAAAGTTTCATCAAAGTCCGTAGCTCCTTTTAAGGGTTCAAATTTTGTGTTTTCTCTTTAGACGATTGCCCTTGAAGTGAGAAGCCGACATTAGAAGGGTGTCGGGAGAAAACCAGACTTTCTCGGGAACATATATTTGCGCCAAAAACTGTGAAAAATAGAGGAAGAGTCAGTAGTCAACCTCTCCCTTCTCCTTGAGCTCTCTGTACATGCGCCAAGTTATTATCGGCTTCTTCGCCGCCAGGACGTCGTCCACGCGCCTAACTGCGGTGTTGTGCGGGGCGCTCTTGACAACCTCTGGGTTGGTGTAGGCCTCCTCGCTTATTCTCTTGAGGGCCTCAACGTACGCGTCTATCTCCTCCCTGCTGACGGTCTCGGTCGGCTCAATCATCAGCGCCTCGTGCACTATGAGCGGGAAGTATATCGTCGGTGCGTGCAGGCCGAAGTCGAGGAGCCTCTTCGCAACGTCCAGGGCCTTAACGCCGGTCTCCCTCTTCATGGGCTCGGCGCTGAAGACGACCTCATGCTTCCTCAGCTCCTTATACGGCAGTTCATAACCCCTCGTCCCCTTGAGCTTCAGGGTGAGGTAGTTTGCGTTGAGAACGGCTACCTCGCTGGCCTCCCTCAGGCCGTCCCTGCCCATTATCTTGAGGTATGTAAGGGCCCTAACCATAACCGCGAAGTTGCCGTAGAGCTCCTTTACCTTGCCTATGCTCTTCGGCACGTTGTAGTCGAGGTAGTAGCGGTCGTTTTCCTCGTCGTAGCTCACGAGCGGAACCGGGAGGTAGTCCTTGAGGAAGTCCTTAACGCCAACGGGCCCGCTTCCAGGACCGCCGCCCCCGTGCGGGGTAGAGAAGGTCTTGTGCAGGTTGAGGTGGACGATGTCGAAGCCCATGTCGCCGGGCCTTATCTTTCCGAGGACGGCGTTGAGGTTGGCCCCGTCGTAGTAGAGCAGACCTCCTGCTTTGTGGACTATCTTCGCAATCTCGAGTATCTCGTCCTCGAAGATGCCGAGGGTGTTCGGGTTGGTGAGCATTAGTCCAGCAGTCCTCTCGCCCACGGCGTTCTCAAGGGCTTCCAAATCAACGGTGCCGTTCTCGTTGGAAGGAATCTCGATGACCTTGAAGCCGGCCATGGCGGCGCTTGCTGGGTTCGTTCCGTGGGCCGAGTCCGGAACGAGCATCTCGTCCCTCTGCGGCTCGCCGTTGTCGAGGTGGTAGGCGCGGATTATCGAAACGCCCGTGAACTCACCGTTCGCACCGGCCGCCGGCTGGAGCGTGAAGCGGTCCATGCCGGTTATCTCCCTGAGCCACTGCTCCAGCTCCCACATTATCTTCAGCGCGCCCTGGACAGTCCTCTCGTCCTGGTAGGGGTGCACGTAGGCGACGCCTGGGTGGGAGGCTATCTCCTCGTTTATCTTGGGGTTGTACTTCATGGTGCACGAGCCGAGCGGATAGATGCCGGAATCGACGCCGTAGTTCATCTCGCTCAGGCGGGTGTAGTGCTTCACGACCTCGGGCTCGCTCAGCTCCGGGAGGTTGAGGGGGCTCCTGCGCCTGAGCTTTTCGGGGATTTCAACTTCTATATCCTCAATCGGTTTGGGGAGGGTGTAGCCGACCCTTCCGGGCCTTGAGAGCTCGAAGATGAGGGGTTCATCCCATTTAGCCTGACGGAACATCTTTACCACCTCACAGCTCCGCCTCGTTTATTATGTCCTTCAGAGCCCCTACGAGGGCCTCAACCCACTCTTTCCTCGTCGTTTCCGTCGCCGCGAAGAGTGCCGTCTCGCCGAGCTCTGGGAAGTGCTTTCCAATGTAGTAGCCGCCGTGGATGTTCCTCTCAAGAAGCCTCTCGTGTATAACATCGTAGGGAACCTCGAACCTCGCAGGCACGTCCTTGAAGTAGAGACCCTCGAACGGGACTTCAGCAACCTCAGAGAGGCGCTTCTTGAGGTAGGTGGTGTTCTTGAGGATGACCTCTCCAAGCTCCCTCAGCCCCTTTGGTCCAAGGCTCGCGAGGTGTATGGCAGATGCAACCGCAACGAGAGCCTCGTTTGAACAGATGTTTGAGGTAGCCTTGGCGCGCCTTATGTGCTGTTCCCTCGTCTGGAGCGTCATGACGAATGCCCTCTTTCCGTCGGCGTCCTTTGTCATTCCGATTATCCTTCCGGGCATCTGGCGAATCAGGTTCTTGTCGTTTCTGATCGCAAAGACTCCAGCCCTCGGCCCGCCGAAGTTCATCGGGTTGCCGAGGTATGCGGCTTCACCAACGGCTATGTCAGCGCCGAGCTCTCCGGGGGCCTCAAAGACTCCGAGCATCGTCGGGTCTGCCCCTACAACGAAGTAGGCTCCGGCTTCCTTGGCTATCTCGCCTATCTCCCTCACGTCTTCCTCGACCAGGCCGAAGAAGTTGGCCATCTCAACGTAGACGCCGGCCGCGTTTTCAACGGCTTCCTTGAGCTTCTCTATGTCAAGCTGTCCCCTTTCGTCCCACGGAACCTCGACTATCTCAAGCCCGGCCCCGCGGGTGTATGTCTCTATAACGGCCTTTTTCTCGGGGCTCATGGCCTTCGGGACAACGAAGCGCTTCCTCTTGCCCCTGTGGAGCCTGACCGTCATCAGGGCGGCCTCGGCTATTGCAGTTCCCCAGTCGTACATGGAGGAGTTGACGACAGGCAGGCCGTAGAGTTCAGCTATCATGCTCTGGTACTCAAAGAGGGCCTGGAGCATTCCCTGGCTTATCTCTGGCTGGTAGGGGGTGTAAGCGGTCAGGAACTCGCTCCTTTCGATGAGGTACTTCACGTGGGCCGGAATGTAGTGGAAGTACGTCCCGGCCCCAAGGAAGCTGGGCATCTCAAGGACGGTCTTGTTCTTTGAGAGGACTTCGTTGAGCTCCGTGAAGACCTCGTACTCACTCTTCCCCTTGGGCAGGTTGAACTCCTTGACCATGCCCTCCGGGACGTCTGAGAAGAGGTCTTCGATGCGCTCAAAGCCTATCTCCTTGAGCATTTCCTCCTTCTGCGGGAGGTTTGGGAGGTAGTGTTTTCCCATACTCATCACCTTCTGAGCTTTAAAATGCTCATTGAAAGTTAGGTCTGGGGGATATATGCTTTGTGCTTGGGATTGGGGGACAGAAGGGGTACGTGCTGACAAAAATAGCTGTGATGAACAATGAAAAGGTAGAAAGGTCAACCGGTAACACCAACGTCCTCGAAGAACTTCTCCATAAGCCCGGCGACGGCCCTTATGTCGTACTGCATGACCTCATAAACCGCCCACTGGACTTTGGTGTACTCCCTTCCGTCGAGGGTCTTGAAGCCGCTCGGTGAGTTCACGTCAAAGTTGGCGTGGAGCTCTATGTTCCTTATAGCCCAGCCGTCCACGTCATCATCGAGCCAGTCGTCCTTGTCCACGTGGGTGTATATGTAGACCGTGTCGCCTGGCACGGTGACGCGGGTGTCTTTAAGCGGGTTCGGGTCCTGGGAGTAACGGGCTATGAGGTTCCAGTTCTTGTCGTAAATCTCGACGTAGCCAAGTGTCTTGAAGTAGGAGTTCTGCATGTCTATGTCCTTGAAGACGAGGGTTATCGAGCTGGCTCCCTTGAACTCCAGCTTGAGGACGCTCTTATCGCCCTTCTTGAGGGTCTTTGTCCAGAAGTAGCTTCCGAGGTGACCGCGCTCGCTCCAGAGGTTGATGTCCTTGCCGGTTGAGTAGAGCATGTAACGCCAGGAGTTGTGGGCTATGAGGTCTGCATAGGCCCAGGCGACGCCGTGGGAAAGGTCCATGTGGCCGTTCTCGTTGTCGGCTATGTATATGTCCGCACCCATGATGAACTTCTGTTTCTCCTGCGGAATCTGCCACCACTTTATCGGCGTGAGGTCGAGGGGAACGCGGTCGTTGAGTATGTCGTCGGCAACGGCGGGGGATACCTCGTTCTCGACGAAGTCGTGGGCTTCTTCTGCATACGTGAACTCATCAAGAGTCTCAAACAGGTGAGGAGTCGTGTGGGCGATGAGCATGCTCATGTCCTCAAGGATGTGGACGGCCCTCCCGAGGTAGAGCATGGCCTCCTCCCTGTTGCCCTGCTTCCAGAGCTGGACAGCCTGCTCGTAGAGCCTCTGGGCCATGTCGGCGCCGGAGCTCTCGCGGTCTCCGAAGAGATCGACGGTTATCAGCTCGGCGTGGTCCATCGGGTCGAGGAAGTGGTACTGGCTCTGGAGCGTGTATATCTTCCCGTTGAACTCAATCTGGCCGCCGCGCCAGTCCTCATCGTAGGCGCCGTAGAGGAGCTTGTCCTGGTACTGCATGAGTATCTTACCGAGCTCGGGGTTGTCATTGTAAACGGCCTCTATGGCTTTGTAGGTCAGCTTCTGGTGGACGTTCATTGGGTTGTCGAGGGTCGGCCCATCGGTCGGCCAGGCGCCTGCGGTTCCGACTCCCAGCAGAACGGCCAGGATAACCAAAGCTGCTTTCAGCCCCCTCATTTTATCCCCTCCATTTTACACCTTTGCAGGCAGATGTGTTGTCTCTCCGGGGTTAATAAGTGTTCCCCCTGCAAAAGCTTTTAGAGGCACCCAGCGATGGCTTTGGGGGGATTATCATGATAATCGCGTTTGACTTCGACGGGACGCTCGTGGACAGCTACTCATGCATTGAAGAGGCATTCAAGAGGGCGCTTGAAAAGCGCTACCGCTGGCTACCAGGGAAAGCGCTGTGGGCTAAACTCCTGACTAAAATCGAGCTCCAGTTTGAGAGGCCGAGCCTTGGGGGCCACAAGAAGACCTACAAGCCACCCTTCTTCCTGAGGACGAAGTTCTTTGAGACGTGGTTCATCGAGAGGGCCAAGCTGAGCAAGCCAATCGACGACGCCCCGGAGCTCCTTAAGAGGCTCAAAGAGGAGGGGCACACCGTCATCTCGTTTTCAGCTGAGGACTTCATAGACGGCATGAAGGTCAAACGCTTAAAGATGGCGGGCATGTACGACCTCTTTGACGACGTCATCGTCTTCGGCAGGGAGATGACGCTCGACGAGGCATTCTGGCTCGTCAGGGAGAAGTACGGGGACGAAACATTCATCTGGGTGGACGACAAGCCCTGGCGCTTCATCGGGAGGGGAGACGAGAACACCGAGTTCGTGTGGTACTACTTCCCATTCACGGCCAGGTTCGTGGAAAAGAACCGCGAAAAGCTCGCGCTGATTCCACACCTCCACGTTATACGGGATTTGTGGAGCCTGTTTGATGTGATTGAGAACGTCCGGAAAGGAAAACGGCTGGAACGGTAAAGTATTTCTATGATGACTTCTTATTATTTTCGGGGGGTGCCGATGGGAAACTTTTTCCAGAGCAAAGCGACGATTTTAGCGTTGCTCGCGTTTGTCGCCATTGTAATCCTCTCAGTAGGCCCCTGGCGTGAGTACCTCGTGGGTACTATACAGCCCCCAGTTCCACAGGTGAGCGAGATATACCTTGGAACGTCTCCCCCTGAGGGAGACTGGCAGTTTGTCGTCAGTGACCAGTTGATAAGCGACTGTGCAGTTGCATACGTTTACAGCTTTGATCAGATGGGAGTTTTGGAGGTCTATGAGCTTGATTCCGGCACGCTAGAGGCCGTGGGCTTTTCCGGGATGGATGTGAACTGCACCGGAAGCGTTGTTCCCGGCTACCTCGCCGTGAACTTCACGAAGGAGCCGGGTATACTCTCCATCGTTGTCTGGGTGAGCAAAACCCCCTCGAGCGGGGCCGATGTCTACTTCACTGGGCTCGGAAGCTGGAAGTTCATAGAAGGCTCTTACAAAGGCTACGTGCCCCCTTCCATGGGGAAGGACTACCTGCTTCTGCCCCGCGAGGACGTTCTGGACATGATAAACGCGACCGGAATTCACTACATTAACCGCTAGATTTCTTGGTATTTACCTAAAACCTGTTTGGCTCCCCTAACAAACCTTAAAAAGAGCCAAGCGAAGCTCCGAGCATGAAGCCAAGACCCCTGCCTGAAAAGGCGTTGCTCCTTGGTAAGAGTCTCATAATAGCCGATGTTCACCTCGGCTACGAAGTAGCGATGGCAAAAGAGGGTTTTTACCTTCCCCGGGTCTTTCATGACGTCGTCGGGAGCTTGAAATCCCTCCTAGAGCGGGAGAAGCCCAAGCGGCTTATCGTGGACGGCGACCTGAAGCACTCATTTATTCCAGAGTGGCGTGAAAGGGCCGAGCTAAAGGCGTTCTTCGATGAGATAAGCCCGCTTGTGGAAGAGGTTGTCCTGGTGAGGGGCAACCACGATGTTGGAGTCCTCTGGCTGAGGGAGCTCGGCGTTGAGGTCGTTGACGAACTCGAACTCAATGGATGGAAGCTTGTCCACGGCCATAAGGTAGTTGAGGGCGAGCGCTTCATAATCGGCCACGAGCACCCCGCGGTGAGGCTGAGGGACGAGGTCGGTGCGGTCATCAAGCTTCCCGCGTTTCTGCTGGGCGAGAAGCTCATCGTCCTCCCCGCTTTCAGCCCCTGGGCCTACGGAAACGACGTCCTCAGGGAAATTGTCTCGCCCTTCCTGGGGTTCTACCGGGGAGATTTTAAGGTCGTGGTGCCCGCTGGCGATGAACTCCTCAGCTTTGGTAGGCTCTCCCGCCTTAGAGAGGTTCTCTCAAGACTCTGACGAAAGGTTTAAACTCCCCAAGGATTACATCCATAGGTGAATGCCAATGGACGTGCTTACGGCCCTCGTGTTTTTTGCATACGCTCCGGCACTCGCGGTGCTCTGGTACTTTTATCATAAGGACAGGTACGAGCCAGAGCCCAAGAGCTACGTCATAATGACCTTCCTGCTCAGTGCAACAGTATCCGTCGGAATTGCGTACGTGCTCGAGAGCGTTCTAACAATCGGGGGTTTAATCAAGCCGATACTCCCCGCAACGGCCTTCTATATGGCACTCGTTGCGGGTGTGGTCGAAGAGCCTGCCAAGGCGCTTGCACTCAGGCTTCCGTACCGGGCAGGGCAGATGGACGGCATCATGGACGGCCTTGTGTATGGTGTCGCCGCGGGCCTGGGCTTCGCAGCCACAGAGAACTTCCTTTACGGCCTTGGCTGGGGTCTGGGGGTAACTCTCGTCAGAGCCTTTCTAACGCCCTTCGCCCACGCTACATGGACGGCAATAATCGGAGTCGGCTACGGCCTCCTAGCGGAAGGCAAAACCTACTCACTGGCCCAGTTCTATGCCCTTGCGATAGTTCTCCACTTTGCCTGGGACTACTTCGCCTTCCTGAGCTTGACCGTCCCGGCGTACAACATAATGCTGATATTCCTTATCCTGGTGAACATCTCAATCATCAGGTACTTCCTCATCCTCGGTGAAGAAGAGGACAGGCAGAAGGCCTGGTACTACCTGTGGAGGAGGGGATGGCGGTGAACGAGGAAAAACTTGAGCAGGCGCTCTTCGAGGCCCGCCCCTACGTTGAGTACTGGTACAGGCTTGAGGCCCTCGTCAGGGAGCTCTGGAATGAGGCGACGGACGAGGAGAACTTCCTTCAGCTCCTTAATGAGGAACTTCAAAGGGCGGAGGAACCGTTTAAGACGGATTTGAAAATTTTCATACAGAAGTTTGAGGCGCTCTGAATTGTGTTCCTGAATGGATTTTTGTTTATAATTTTTCACAAAGGGAACTGGGAGGTTCTGAGATTCTTGATCCGTGGAGAGCTCATTAAGCTGTTCAGGCCTGAGGGGAGTTAGGGAGACTTTCCACTTTTTGCAAACTTTTTTAAGTAGTGTGTAAAATCTGCATACAAAAAGGTATTTAAACCAACTGTCTTATCTACATTAGAAAACAATTGGAGGTAGTTATAATGAGGCGTGCAATCGCCTTCATTGTGATTGCCATTGTAGTGCTGGCAAGCGGATGTATCGGGGACAGCGTTGGTCTCACCGAGGAGAAAGTTCTTGAAGCAATCCAGAGCATAGAGACCGGGAAGTACGACCAAAACTTCTCAGTGAGCATGCAGTTCACAGACCCGGACACCAACAAGGAGATAACTCTCACGATGTCTGGCCGCTCTACCGGTGTTTTCAACAACACTGCCAGGCTGGAGAATGGGACGATGAACCTGACTGCCCATATGATGGGACTGGACGTTGGTATGAACTGGCCTTACATTTTTCTTTTGAAAGCCTCGCCCTTAAGGGCGGGGATGCAGTAAACAACCCAACAAGCCTCCAAACAGGAAAGCAATCTTTTTTAAAGCCCAAAAACCATACCATTCCTTAAAATGAAGCGAACAGTAACAGTAAAACTCCAGCCCCCAAAAGAACAAGCAAAAATCCTCCATCAGTTAGCCGATACTGGAGCTAAAGTCTGGAACCGAGTAAACTACCTGAGAAGACAACAATACTTCCAAGAGCAAATCGTGGACTTCAATTCAACCGAAAAAACCGTTTATGAGGAGTTTAAACGGGAAATTGGCTCAGCCACGGTTCAGCAAATAGCGAGGAAAAATGCTGAAGCCTGGCGTTCGTTCTTCTCACTCCTTCGCAAAAAGTGGAACGGAGAACTACCAGACTGGCTCAAACCAAAACCCCCAAACTATCTCAAAGAAGGCTGGCAGAGAAAACCCCTAATCGTCCTCAGGAACGACCAATACAAAATTGAGGACAATAAACTAATCCTCAAAGGCCTTGGAAAGTTCAGACGCCTCGAAGTCCAGTTTAAGGGGAGAATACACTTGAAGGGCAAGCAAGGACGCTTAGAGATAACCCACGACCCCGTTAGGAGAAAATGGTATGCTCACGTGAGCTTTACAGTCGAGGAAAAACTCGAAGGCGAAGAATGGGTAAGCGTTCCAAGGCAACCTAAAGGAAGCCTTTCGGCAGGAATAGACCTTGGAGTGAACAATCTCATGGCTGTTTACGTGGAGAATGGGGAAAGCTTCCTAGTGAACGGAAGGCCTTTGAAGAGCATTGATTTTTACTGGAGGAAGAAAATCGCCGATTACCAGTCAAAACTCAACAAGTCTGGAGCCAAGACGAGTAGAAGGCTTAAAAGAATGCACGGGAAGGCTAAACTCCAGGCTAAACACTACATTAACACGGCGGTAAGAGGAGCGGTTAAGAAGCTCTACGAGTTGGGCGTTTCCAAAATCGTGGTTGGTTATCCAAAGGGAATCACCAGAAACTCTGATAAGGGCAGTAAGCAGAACTTCCTCCTCTCTCATGTGTGGCGGTTTAATTATGTCATTAAACGTTTAACTGAGGTTGCGGAAGAGTATGGTATTCGGGTTGTGGTTGTTGATGAGGCTTTCACTTCTCAAACTTGCCCCGTTTGCGGGAAGCCTCATGAGGGGGCAAGGGTTGTTCGTGGTTTGTTTAAGTGTCCCGCGACGGGGCTTGTCTTTAACGCGGATTTAGTTGGAGCTTTCAACATTTTAAAGAAGGTTGTGAAAACCATAACCCCGAATCTGGGTGGTCTTTATGCTCAGAGGAGGGGTAACTGGCCGGAGACCCGGCCAGAGGGGTTCTCCGAACCCTCTTTTGGGGTTCGTTTTTGAGAACCCCTCAAACCTCCCTGCCGTTGGCGAGGGGTTAAGCCAAACCCTCGTCCTAGCTGAGGAGGAGGTCAGGTTCCGCCCAGTGAGGAATTGTCCTCGAAGGCTAAGGTCTCCCTCAATGTTGACTACATTCGAAATCTCCTTGAGGTCAAGAACGTCACCATAAAGGAGCTTTCCAGCGGGTATGCCTTCCGCGTGAACGTGACGTTCTGGGAGTTCATGAACGCCACAAACCAGAGTGAATACGTGGACGAGCTTTGGGGCGTGGATGGAGAGAGATTGGTTAACGTCACGACGAAAGCCGGCTGGGTCGAAGTTCACCTGACAAAGGACGGCATGCCGACCCTCATCGAGAAACAATGGAACTCGTGATAACTGTGGGGTGTATGGCGGAGAAACTACAGATATTCACATGACCATTCATGAAACCGTTGCCCTGTGGGGCATCAACGAGCCGATTAAAATAAAAACGCCAGAGGGAATAGAGAACGCGGGGAACTTTAAGAAAATATCCTGGTAAGGGGGCTAAGCCCCCCTCGTGGCCACTATTTTTATTCCTTCCCATTCGGCAACCGTTTCTCCGGCCTTCACCGGCGCCTTGAGTTTTAGATTTGCCAGGAACTTCATGAGCTCGGGAATCTTCTCCTTCGGCACCGGCTCGGCGGTCTTGACGCTCACCGTGGGCAGGGCGCCGCCTTCCACCGGCAAGACACTCATCACTACCCTCTTCGGGTTCGTGACCTCCTGAACCGCCCACTCCTTACCGCGGGGGCACCTGCATCCCTTGACGTCCTTGACCTTCCCGTTCTCCACCTCGACTTCTATTGAACAGCCGAGGGGACAGACGATGCAGGTAAAGCGGTAGGTCGTCATGCCTTCACCACCTCCACGGTGAGCTTCTCGGTGTTTTTGATTTCCTCCGCCTTCAGCTTTATCCTGAGCATCTCCGCCGGCTTGACGACTGGGAGCCTCATCTTCTTGCCTATCTCTGGGACTCTCAGCTCAACGTCCTCCATCGGCTTGGACACGCGCAGGTAGAGGTAGACGTCCCCCTCGCCGCTGAGGTAGTGGGGCGCAAGCAGGCGGACGTTTTCGCCCTTCTCCACTTTAATCCACTTTTTGCTCTCTATTCCCCCCTTCTCGATGAATTCTTTAGCTCCTTCAGCCGCCAGTTCACCCTGCTCCGCGACGTAGTCAACGAGGTCGTTTATCAGGAGCGAGTTCCCGGCAACGAATATCCCCGGGACGCTGGTTTCCAGCCTGTCGTTCACGACCGGTCCGCCCGTTGCGGGGTCAATCTCAACCCCTATCTTCTTCAATTTTTTAACGCTCGGGACGAGACCTGCAGATATTATCAACGTATCCGCCTCAATCCAGAACTCGCTTCCCGGGATTTCGTTGAGGTTTTCGTCGACTTTGACAACCTTTACCCGCTCAACGCGGCCTTTTCCGCGGACTTCCACGACCTTATGGCTCAGGTAGAGTGGAATATCGAAGTCCCTGAGTATCATGACGTTTCTGGCGAGTCCGCCCGGATATGGCATCAGCTCTATGACTGCCTTGACCTTCGCACCTTCGAGGGCAAAGCGGCGCGCCATTATCAGGCCGACGTCTCCGGAGCCGACGATGACGATTTCCTTCCCGGGCAGAACCCCGTAGATGTCCATGAGCATCTGGGCTTCTCCAGCGGTGTAGATTCCCGCAACCCTGTCGCCGGTTATGCCAATCTCGAAGGCGTGCCTTTCCCTCGCTCCCGCCGCATAAATAATGGCCTTAGCCCAGACCTGGTAGACTCCACTCGGTGAGGTGAATATTACAACCTTTTCTAGGTCGGAGTAGTTCTTTATTTCCAGAACCCTCGCGGCCGTTTTATACTCAACGCCCAGCTCGACAAGCTTCCTGGCGAGACGCGAGGCAAACTCAGGCCCGGTCAGCTCCTCCTTGTAGTAGTGAAGCCCGAATCCTGGGTGAATGCACTGGGGGAGTATTCCGCCGAGATAATCATTCTCATCGAGTAAAAGGACGTTAAGGCCGAGCTCCTTAGCCCTCACCGCGGCGGCCATTCCAGCAGGTCCGCCGCCTATTACAACGACGTCGTAGCTCAGCATCGGAATCTGGGGGAACGGCTCCATCATGCTTCCTCCCCCCTGAGAAGGGCCTTGACGTCTCCTATTCCAATCTCGCTTCCCTTACCCTTCAGCGTGACCTTCCACGGCTCGACGCCGTACTCCCTGGCTAGGAGCTGTATTATCTTCGGCCTGCAGAAGCTTCCCTGACAGGTTCCGGTTGTTGCCTTTGTCCTGAACTTGACAGAATCCACGCTCGGTGTTTTAACGCCGATGAACTTCATCCTCTCGATGGCCTCCAGAATGTCCCCCTCGCTGACGTTGTTGCACCTGCAGACGATTTTTCCATAGGCGGGGTTCTTCTTTACGGCCTCGTTCGCCTGCTCTGGTCTCATCATGAAGAAGTGGGTAATCTCCTTCCTGTAGGGGTTCCACTTCTCCTTTTCCTTCAGCTCGATTCCTAAGGAGTTCTCGATTATGCCCGCCACCTCGTGGGCTATCGCAGGGGCGCTCGTCAGGCCGGGTGAGCGTATTCCAGCGACGTTGATGAAGCCCCAGACTTCTTCCTCGGCTTTGATTATGAAGTCCCCTCCAGTCGGCTCGGGCCTCAGACCTGCAAAAGTCCTGATTACCTTGCTTCTTGGGGGCAGCTGCGGCCAGAGCTTCTTGGCCCCCTCCCAGACCTGCTCAAGGCCCTCCTTGGTCGTGGCGAGGTTTTCTTTCTCCTCGGGCGGTAAATCCTGGGCGTTCGGCCCTATCATCAGGTGTCCAGAAATCTCGGTGGTCACGACTATTCCCTTGCTTATCGGCGTCGGCGTCGGGAAGAGGACGCGCTTCGGCCCGGGAACGTCGTCGTCAAAAATCCAGTACTCACCTTTCCTCGGGTGGATTTCGAAGTAGTCTATGCCTGCCATTCTCGCTATTCTGTCCGCGTAAAGACCCGCTGCATTGATAACGATGTCCGCCTCGATGAAGCCGTTGTTTGTTTCAACACCCTTAACCTCGCCGTTCTCGACCTTTATCTCCCTGACCTCGGTCTCAAGGTGGGTCTTGACTCCGTTAGCCACAGCGTTCTCGACGAGAGCTATAACGGCTGGAATCGGCCCAATCTGGCCGACTATCGGAACCCAGAGGGCACCTATTGCTTCCCTCGTGAGGTTAGGCTCCAGGTGGAAGACCTCCTCCCGGTCAACGAGCCTCATCTCGGGGACGCCGTTCTGCCTCCCACGCTCAAGGAGCTTCTCAAGCTCGTCGAAGTCCTCTTCCTTCAAAGCGACTATCAGAGCCCCGTTCCAGACGTGTGGAATCTCAAGTTCCTTAACCCACTGGTGCCAGAGCCTGTTTCCCCTTATGCACAGTTTCGCCCTCATCGGGTACTTCTCGGGGTCATCGTCGTAGCCACCGTGGATTAGAGCCGTGTTGGCCTTGCTCACGCCCCAGCCAACATCGGGGGCCTTCTCTATTAGGTGGACTTCAAGGTTCTCGTATTTACTCAGAACCCTTGCTATGCTCGCACCGCTAATACCCGCGCCTATTATGGCGACTTTCGTCTTCATAATACTCACCTCAATCTTACTTCAGAAACGGTGTTGATGTTTTAAAGCTTTCCTTAACCTTTAGTTTGCTGAAAAAAGCCTGGAAAGGACTTTTTAGGACATTAGGAAAAAGGACAGAGGCGAACAGGAAGCAAATGCATATAGTTGTTCATTCGACTGTCAGACTCCAACTACCTTCGCCCAGCCCATCGCCCTCTTTACTGCCTCTTTCCAGCCGTTGTAAAGTCTCTCTCTGGTCTCTTCGTCCATCCTCGGCTCGAAGACCCTCTCAGCCTTCCACAGTTCCTTTATCTCCTCAAGGCTCTCCCAGTAGTCGACGGCAAGACCTGCCAGATAGGCCGCACCGAGTGCGGTCGTTTCCTTGACGACTGGCCTTACAACGCGCCTGTTAAGTATGTCCGCCTGGAACTGCATGAGGAAGTCGTTCTTGGTTGCTCCCCCATCTACGCGGAGCTCCTTTATGCCCACGAGCTTCTCCATCTCCTCTATGACGTCGCGCGTCAGGTAGGCTATCGCCTCAAGCGTCGCCCTCGCGAGGTGCTCCCTTCCGGTTCCGCGCGTTATGCCGATTATCAGGCCCCTCGCGAACTGGTCCCAGTACGGTGCTCCAAGCCCCACGAAGGCCGGGACGAAGTAAACTCCTTCGTTGCTCTCAAGCTTCTCCGCAAGCTCTTCCGTCTCTGCGGCGTGCTTGATTATCTTTATCCCGTCGCGGAGCCACTGCACTGCCGCGCCTGTAACGAAGACACTCCCCTCGAGGGCGTAGGTAACTTTTCCGTCAAGCCCCCAGGCTATGGTTGTAAGTAGGTTGTCGGAATAGCGGACGGTCTTGCCGGTGTTGACCAGAATGAAGCTCCCCGTCCCGTATGTGGCCTTCACCATCCCAGTCTCAAAGCCAGCCTGGCCGAAGAGCGCCGCCTGCTGGTCGCCGGCGTCTCCGCTCACGGGAATCTCAGCGCCCAAAAGCTCTTTCTTCGTGTAGCCGTAGACCTCGCTTGATTCTCTAATTTCGGGGAGGACTTCTTCGGGAATGTCGAACAGCTCAAGGAGCTCCTCGTCCCAGTCGAGCTTCCTTATGTTGAAGAGCATCGTCCTTGAGGCGTTGGAGTAATCTGTAACGTGCTCGCCAGTAAGGCGGTAGATGAGAAACGTGTCAACGGTTCCAAAGAGAACCTCGCCCCTTTCAGCCTTCTCCCTCAGGCCGGGGACGTTGTCGAGGAGCCACTTCAGCTTGCTGGCCGAGAAGTAGGCGTCCGGCACGAGGCCCGTCTTCTCCTTGATTACATCGCCGTATTCCCTCTTTATCTCTTCCACCATTTCGGCCGTTCTCCTGCACTGCCAGACTATAGCGTTGTAGAGGGGCTTTCCGTTTCTGTCCCACACGATTGTAGTCTCGCGCTGGTTGGTAACACCTATAGCCGCTATCTGGGTCGGTTCGATCTTGGCGTTCTCGATGGCCGTCTTTATCGCTCTGAACTGCGCGTCCCATATCTCCTCCGGGTCGTGCTCCACCCAGCCCGGCTTTGGGTAGTGTTGGGGGAACTCGTACTGGCCCATTCCCATGACGTTGCTCTCCCTGTCAAAAATTATGGCACGGGCAGAGGTGGTTCCCTCGTCAAGTGAGAGGACGTAGCGCTCCATAACACCACCAAAATAAAAGTAAAGCTGGTAGGTATTAACGGTTTCGCCCGCTTTTTTCTGGGTGGTTATATTGATGTCCTCCAGAACTACCTCCTCAGAGTGGCCGCCACTGTCATGCCCGCTACCAGCAGGGCAACCTTTGCGAAGAAGTCTGACAAATCTTTGTAGATGTAGAGGAACGCATCAGGAGTGCTGGTTACGACTTCAATGCATGCAAACCGATTTCTGGCCATGTCCCTCCGAATGGTGTTGTTGAGGCCTTCGATGTACTCTTTTACCTCCTCTCTCTCGTCACTTGGGAGCAGGGGAAGGTATTTCAGTAGCGTTTGAATTGTGCCGTTGAGCCTCTGCATCTCTTCGGGCGGTGTGCGGAAGGCTGATGGGTCAATCTCTATAGCTGATATCTCCCACCCTCTTCCCTCGAACTCCTTCAGTAACTCCTTGTAATTGTCGAATGGGGCCGAAACGCTTATCCTGACGGTATAGTCCTCCCACTCCACTGAGGTGATTGAGGAGTTCTTTTGCTCCACCGTCATTATGAACCATGGGATGTCCTCAGGTTTGAAATCTGCAGAAACACCCGCCATTATCATGCCGCACTCCCCGCCCGTCGAGTTCAGGGCGAGTACCTGTTTGAACACCTGTTCCTTTTCCTGGATATGCCGTTCATCTTTAATGTATTCTCCCACGAAAAGGGCTCCCAGCACCAGCAGGACTAAGAAACCCACGAGGACGATTTTATCCCCTCTGATGTTGAGTAGAACTCCAATGAGGCTCAGCACAGCGACGCCGGCCCATACTGCCGCGAAGGGGCGCTTAAATGCCACCATCACGTCCGGGGCGAGAACGGTGATGCGGGCGAGCGTCCAGTTGCCGGTGGGTGCAGGGTCGTGTTCGGCATACTCAAAAAACGGCTCCAGCTTTGCGTAGTCCTCCGTCCCGGCGGTGATGTTTTTGAGGCGGAGCGCCGCCGAGTGAAGGGGGCTGTTCTGACCCAGGTCGTGTGCCTCAACGACTCCACAGCCGTAGGGGATTTCTTCATAGAAGCTTTTCCAGTCTTTCACTGCTATCCAGGTCTTAAAGTATCCGGGCCTCGAAAAACCGTAGTCGTGGGGGTACGTGAGCGTCCAGTTCACCACGTGGTGGTAGTATGATGGAGTATTTACGAGGCACTCAATGTAGGCGCTCCCCGAAGGGTGCTCCTCGAAAACGTGGAAGTTGCTGTTAACGAATTCCGTGGCGGGGGGCGAGTATGAGTACTCCGGAATCAAAAATGAAGCGAGCAAAAGCGCTGCTATAACCCCGAGCGGGCAGACTTCCCGTTTCATGGTATCCCCGTGGGTTGTAAAAAGTAAAACTTTAAAAAGTTTCACCTAAGTCCAATGCTGTGGAGATACTTAATCACGCCTTCAACGTCGTTCGCTATGACCACCTCGAAGAGGCCCTTCAGCCTTGCGAGGTTGTCGTCTTTGTAGAAGAGCTCATCGTTCTCCGTCCACAGGACAACTTTAAGGCCGAGAGAGCGGGCCCATTTAATCGCCTGAACCGTCTTCTCGAAGCCGATTATGGGGATTGCTTCCATCGGGACGTTTATTGACCAGAGGTTCAGCTCCCCCTTAAGCTTTGGAATCATCGGGACGACGTCTTCTCTGTCTATGAGAAGGCCCATGACGGTGTCCCTGTCGAATTTGCGGTAATCCCTAAGTGCATCAATCTCAAACGAAGAGATCATGACCTGCTCCGGGTTGTTCTCGCTGACAATCCGGGCGACCTCTCTCGCGGCCTCCTTGTCCTTAAGCTCGATGTTGACCAGTGCGTCCTTCGGGAGAACCTCGAAAACTTCCTCAAGGGTAGGAATTCTCTCGCCGCCGCCAATGTCCGCCCTCTTCAGCTCTTCAAGGGTCATGTCCTTCTGCCTTCCCGTTATGTTGCTCGTCCTGTCTATGGTCTCGTCGTGCATGACGATGACCCTTCCGTCCCGGGTCAGCCAGACGTCGAGCTCTATTCCATCTGCCCCTGCTTCAATTGCCTTTCTAAAGGCCAGAAGGCTGTTCTCGGGGTATTTGCCGATAAAACCCCTGTGGCCGAGAACTATCACTCTATCCCGCTCCCACATATCAGGTCGCCTCAGTCCAGGTGAGTCGGGAGAATATAAACCTTTTCAGCCTCAGCGGGTCGTCTGAGATTACCGCGTTTGCGAGCCCAATAACTCTGGGGACTATCTCAATCTCGTTCATCATGTAGTTCCAGAGCCACACCTCACTGTTTTTCCGGTAGAGGTTGAGGAGGGCAACGAACCCCTCAAGACCGAGGTATTCAACGAGGTCAAGCGGGACGTGGACGGAGTACACCCCCGCGCGGAGGCTTCTGACCAGACCCATTGCATTTGTTATTGAAAACCCAACTCGACAGTCCGGACACTCCCTATGGATAATGGGAACCCATTCCCAGACGTCCGTCGAGATAACTGTCCTTTCAAGCATCTTTTTCCGCTCAAGGGAATCGATGAGGGGGATTAGAGCGTCCAGGTCTTTAAGGTCGGCGTTTATCAGGCCGGGCCGCAGTTTTAGAATCTTCCCCACGGTTGGGATAAGCCTTCCCCGTGGGTGGAGCCTTGTAAGCTCCCGGTACGTCAGGGACTTGACTATGTATTTTATTCCCCCGACCTGAAACTCTCCATCGTGTATTGCCACCAGTTTTCCATCTGCCGTAACCCTTACATCAAATTCAATGCCGTCGCAGTGCCTGAGGGCCCTCTTAAAGGCGGGGAGAGTGTTCTCAAGCGGCCCCTTTAGACCCCTGTGTCCAAGGACGATAGGCCTTTCACTGTCCATATCTGTCACCTCTCCCGGCGTTCGAAAATGGTCTCACAAGTCTTAAAAGTTTCATCCGTGTATTTTTCCGTTAGCATGGCCTGTAATTGAAAACGGGGGTGTGTAAGTTGGAATTTAAGTATCGCAGGATATTCCTCCTCGGCTTCGGTTTCTTCGGTATAAGCATAATATGGTCCCTGTACAACGCATACATACCGATTTTCCTGCAGGACACCTTCAAAATGAGCAGGACTGTGACGGGCTTCGTAATGACGATAGACAACCTCTTTGCGGTTCTGCTGTTGCCGTTTCTGGGGGCGCTGAGCGACAAAACGCGGACGCGCTTGGGCCGCAGGAAGCCGTATATCTTGATGGGTGCTCCTTCCGCCGCCCTGATGTTCGCCCTCATTCCGGTGGCAAGGGCGTATGAAAACCTCGCCCTCTTTATGGGAACTATAATCCTGATGAACTTCTTCATGGCACTCTTCCGCTCGCCGGTCATAGCGTTCATGCCGGACATAACCCCGAGCGAGAAGCGTTCACAGGCGAACGGCATCATCAACTTCATGGGTGGTGTAGGTGCCTTGCTGGCCTACTTCGGCGGCAAGGTGCTCTACGACATGAACTACGCCTACCCGTTCTTTGTAGGCGCGGCCATAATGCTCCTCGCAAACTTGCTCGTCGTCCTCTTCGTGCCGGAACCCGAGGAGTACCGCGTCTCGGGTGAAAAAATCAGCCTGCGGAAGCTCCTTTCCGAAACTTCCAAGAAGAGCTTTGGCGAGCTGAAGGAAAACCTCAAGGACGTTTTTGCCAGCCACGAGAAAAGCCTGTTCTTCATGCTGCTCTCCATATTCTTCTGGTTCGTCGCCTTCAACTCCGTGGAGACGTTCTTCACGAGCTACGCGAAGTACCACCTCGGCATCGAGGAGAGCACCGGCGCCTTCATGATGGGCGTCGTTTCACTCAGCTTCATGCTCTTTGCCATTCCCGCTGGTCTTCTAGGCGGCCGTGTGGGGAGGAAAAAGACCATCACGGCAGGGCTGATTATTGTGGGTGCCGCCATGCTGGGGGCCTACCTCCTCGGGGAGACTTCAAAACCTGGAAGTAGTGCCTTGACGGACCCGGTGGTGCTGAAGTTCATGGTTCTCTTTTTCTTTGGTGGCATTGGATGGGCGATGGTCAACGTCAATTCCCTTCCAATGGTTGTGGACATGACGACCGAAGAGAAGCTTGGAGGTTACACGGGCCTCTACTACTTCTTCAGCCAGGCGGCTAACTTAGTTGCTCCCCCGCTGGCAGGGGCATTCCTCGACGTGATAGGGTACAAGACTCTCCTGCCGTTCGCGGTGGCATTCTTCCTGATGGCGACGATAACGATGCAGTTCGTTAAGCGTGGAGACATCGTCAGGTACAAGGGCGATGCGCTGGACTATGTACCGGATATGGATTGATTGAGTGTCTCTGGTTTTGATTTCATTTTATGCCATATTAACCTTGAAAACTCAAATGGGGGTGGATACAATGGAAAGGAGAAAGTTTGACTGGGGCGTGGTTCTCGGTCTTGCCCTCTTAGGGTTCAGCAGGAGCATGGGGTGGGCACTCAACAAGGGATTCTCGTTTCCTCTACTCTCCGACTACACGAGCTCTGCCTTTGTGAAGGGAAGCATTCTGGCGCTTGAAGGGGTTATAGGGTTGATAGTCCCCCCTCTCCTCGGCTATTACAGCGATACCCTCCGCTCAAAACATGGACGGAGGAGGCCCTTCATATTCGTCGGCGGAGTCCTAGCCGCTATCGCGACGCTGATGATATGGACGGCCTACAAGATTGGGGCTCCCCTATGGGCCTTTGCCCTCACGCTGGGCTTCCTGTACCTCTCGCTCCACCTCTACACCGCGCAGTTCAGGGCGTTGATGCCTGACACAATTGAGAGCGGTCAGCGCGGGAAGGCGAGCGGGGTAATAACCCTCCTCGAGTGGGCCGGCAACCTCTTCCTCTTTGGTCTTGGTGGTTTTATGGTCGCAAAGTACGGGAAGGACCACATCGGCCCCTTCGGTCTGACTGCCATCTTCCTGTTCCTCGCGGCGGTTTTCGTCTATTACAGGGTCAGGGAGCCGGAGGCCCCAGAGATAAAGGGCAACGAGAGCCTGTCCGAGTACGTGAAGAGTATATTCGCCACGAAGGACTTTCTCAAGTTCTACACGGCTCAAATTCTCTGGTGGATGAGCTTCGAGTTCATAGCAATATTCCTCTACGGCATAATAGCCTTCATCCTCAAGGGCGCAGCCACCAAGGAAAACATTGACGCGGTTACCTCGATGGGCCTCTACCTCATGGCGCTGTTCAACGTGGCCGTGCTCGTTGGTTCTCTGCCCGGAGGATACATCTACGACAGGGTCGGCAGGAGGCTGAGCATAATCATCGGAGGCCTCATATTCGCCCTCCCCCAGCTCTGGGGCTGGTTTATTCATACTGAGACCCAGATTTATGCGGCACTGTTGATAGCGGGCGTTGGCTGGGGTGCCCTGATAGCGGCCTCCTATCCGGTCGTCGGCGACCTGCTCACCAAGTTCGAGAAGGAGGCCTTCACGGGCCGCTACTACGGCGTCTACGAGGCCACCAAGTCAATTCCCGTGCTCCTCGCGGGAACAATTGGCGGGGCCATCGTTGACCTGGCCGGCGGCAACTACAGGATCCTCTTCCCGCTGGGAGCGTTCTTGGTGCTCCTCGCGATGCCGTTAATATGGAGCATGAAGGAGCTTGAGGTGAGGAAAGAATGATGCTGTGGCTTATCCTTTTTATTCTCCTGGCCTTCCTGACGTTCTCTGCCTTTGTGGGCTACAAGATGGTCAAGCCGCCGCGCTTTGTCGGCGACTGGACGCCCAGAGACCTCGGCTACGACTACGAAGATGTCACCATTGAGACGAGGGACGGGCTCAAGCTCAGCGGCTGGTGGATTCCAAACGGCGACAAGACGGTTATCCCCCTTCACGGCTACACGAGGAGCAGGTGGGACGAGGTATACATGAGGCAGACCATCGAGTTCCTGCTTAACGAAGGCTACAGCGTCCTTGTCTTTGACTTCCGCGCCCACGGAAAGAGCGAGGGCAACTACACGACGGTCGGGGAGAAGGAGCTTATTGACGTCATCTCCGCCATAGACTGGCTGAAGAAGCACCACCCGGAGAATGCGGAAAAGATAGGGCTCGTCGGCTTCTCGATGGGGGCAGTCGTCACGATAAGGGCACTCGCAGAGGACGAGAGGATTGCCTGCGGCGTAGCCGATTCACCGCCCATCTACCTCGACAAGACCGGGGCGAGGGGCCTGAAGTACTTCGCGAACCTTCCTGAGTGGCTCTACCACTTCGTCAAGCCCTTCACGAAGCTATTCACCGGCGGAAAGGAGCTCAACATGGTCGAGTATGCCCACAGGGTGAAAAAGCCCCTGCTCCTCATAGCTGGCGAGAAAGACCCGCTCGTCAGGCCGGAAGAGGTCAGGGAGTTCTACGAACGGAACAAGAAGGTGAACCCGAACGTCGAGCTCTGGGTCACCGATGCGCCACACGTCAGGACTTTGAAGCTCCACCCGGAGGAGTGGAAGGCGAGGGTGGAGGACTTCCTCAGCAGACATCTTTAGAAACCTTTTTACGCCGCCTTTCTTTTCCCTTTCTGATGAGGAGGTTGGTTGCCCTTGCGACGCTGTTTCTGGTTCTGGTGTCTTCGAGCTCCCTATCCAGCCCGGCCTACGTCCCTTCCTTCGGGCGCTTCGCAATTCTCATTCACGATGTCAGCCCGGCCTATCTGCCCCAGCTGAGGGAGATAACGGCAGTCATTGACGAGTACGGCCTCCAGAACCAGACCTATCTCTTTGTAATCCCGAACCACGGCGGGAAAATGCCCATATGTGAGCACCCGGAGTTCGTGGAGTTCATTTCCGGGCTCAGGGCTAAGGGCTACCACGTCGAGCTCCACGGGTACGACCACATCGGGGACGAGTTTGACTGTGGCGCTGATATGGCCAGGAGAAAGCTTGAGCTAGGCCTGAAGGCCCTCTCATACCTCAACGCCACGCCCGAATACTTCATCGCCCCCCGCTACTCCCTGTCGGGCGGTGCGCTTGAAGTTTTGCTGGACTACAACCTAACTGTTATAGGGGAGGACTTCATAACCTTCCCGGACGGCACCTCAAGCCCCGTGCTCAACAGGGAGTACACGTGGTACCTCCCGGAGTTTCTCCTTGGATACAACCTGGAAAGCGCCAAGTCCTCATACCTCCACACCGAGGGGACTTTCTTTCTCTCGGTTCACCCTGGGGCCGTGAACAACAAAGCAGGAATGGAGTTCCTGAGGGAGTTTTTTGGGTTTGTAACGACCCATGAAAAACAGACTTCCGGAAGTGGCCTCGGCTAACCCTCTTTTCCTCACCGTTCAGCGTGGCTAACGCTCGTCATCGGCCAGAGGAATTTTGAGGGAACCTTTTAAAAAGCAACCGCCGAGAACGGGTGGGGGATGAAGAGCGTTTACCGGTCTGAGTCGCTACCAAATGATGAGACTGGCACTGGCCGACCCCATCTCAATGTTGGGCCCTTCTGCCCGTTAATGGAGAAAGCCCACTACATCGGGCGGGAATTTTGAAAATGATATAAGAAGAGCAGATAATCCAATCAAAGCTTGATGGGGGCACCGAAGGCCCTGTCTCCAGCGTCCCCAAGACCAGGTAAGATGTAGCCCTTGTCGTTCAGCTCCCTGTCAACCTTTGCCACGAACATCTCGACCTCTGGGTGGGCCTTTTTTACCCTCTCTATCCCCTCGGGGGCCGCCAGAACGCCGACGACAACAAGCCTCTTCGGCTTCCCGTAGCGCTTGACTTCATCAATGACCTTTATCAGCGTCGAGCCCGTCGCTATCATCGGATCCGCTATTATTACGGTGTCCTCGGGCCTTATCTCCGGAATCTTGACGTAGTTCATCTCAATCTCGAACTTTGGGGCCTTTCCGCGGGAAGCAGAGACTATGCCGACGCGCGCGTGGTCGAGCACCTTGATGAGGCCTTCCATAAGCGGTATGGCTGCGCGGAGGACTGTTATTATGACGACGTTGCGCCTGTCCCTGACGATTACGCCCTCGGTTTCCTCCAGCGGGGTCTTGACGGGAACCCTCTCGGTTTCCATCGTTTTCGTCAGCTCGTAGGCCATGTAGCGGCCGAGCTTGACGAGACCTTTCCTGAAGGCTATCGGCCCTGTCCTCTCGTCCCTGAGCTCCGTCAGAATCTCCATGATGAAGGGGCTGTCCTCGAAGGAGTAAACACCTTCCCACCTTTCAGCCTTCATGTTCTCACCGAAACCCGTTCGGCGAGGGGTTTATTAGCCTTCCGCCTGATAACCTGAACTAGTTTTGTCCCCAGTTTTTGCCTCCTTTTCGATTATGGATTTCATCCAGCTGCCGCGGAGGAACCAAGCGAGCGCTATGACCGCCGCCACAAAGTTGCTCATACCCATGCCGAAGAAAACGCCCTTGCTAGTGTAGCCAAAGAGCTCTGCAAGCGGTATGGATATTCCAAGTATCGTGATGCCCCTTATGTAGCCGAAGGCATAGCTCAGCGGTATCCTGAGGCCCCACAGGCGGAGTATGCCGAGGAGCATGCTCTTCTTAGTGTGGCCAGCTGAGCTGAACGTCCTGTTCACGACTATGAAGATGCCGTTGAAGAAGGGCACCGAGATGAGGAAGTACTCCAGGACGATTTTGCTCTCGGCTATGACCTTCGGGTCGTCGAGGAAGACTCTGAAGATTGGGACGCGGAAGATTCCAATTATCAGAACCGCCAGGCTCGCTATTGCGAAGTTGACGAGCATCGTCCTCTCGGCTATCTTCTTCGCCCTCTCAAACTTCCCTGCCCCAACGTTCTGGGCTATCATCGTCCCCATTGCCATGCTTATACCCCTCGATATGCCGGTCAGGAAGTTCACGAGGCGGGTGGTTATGGTGTAGGCGGCGTAGGTAACGTCGCCGAAGCCGAAGATAATCCTTGTGAGTATCACAAATCCAAAGCTGTTTGCGGACTGGCCTATACTCGATGGGAGGCCGACCCTGAAGAGCTTTCCGTAAAATTCGAAGTCGGGCTTGAGGCTCTCAATGCTCAGGCTTATCCCAACGCGGTCTGTGAAGAGGAGGTAGAGTCCGATGGCCGCTCCGACAACGTTGGCTATAACCGTCGCCAGCGCCGCCCCGGCCACGCCGAGCTCAGGAAAGCCCAGCCAGCCGAAGATGAAGAGGGGGTCCAGGATTATGTTTATCATCACTGTGAGGAGCGTTATCTTGACGGGCGTCTTTGTGTCGCCCGTGGCCCTCATGAGGGCACCAAAGGCCATGAACGCGAAGGAGAACGGCAGTCCAAGGAAAACTATGGTGGCATAGGTTAGGGAGTAGGGGTAGACGTTCTCGCTCACGCGCATGAAGCGGAGGGCGTAGGGGAGAATCAGAAGGGCCACTATGGCTGTGGCGACCGAGAAGAACGTCATGAGGGAGTAGAGTGCCCCTGCCGAGCGGTTCGCCTTCTCGTATTCGCCCGCCCCGATGTACTGCCCGACGAACGCAAATCCGGCCGTCGCAAAGCCCATGCCCAGCGCCATGAGCGTCCCGATTATGGGCCACGTGACGCCCGGAGCGGACAGGGCTTCCCTGCCCAGCTTTCCAAGCCAGAAGGTATCGGTTATGTTGTAGAGCACCTGGACGAGGTTGTTGACTATTAACGGGCCCGCGAGAACCAGGAGGGTCTTCTCTATCGGGCCGTTAAGTATCTGCTCTCTCATTCTCTGGATTTTCTCGCTCATCTTCGCTCAGACCGCAGTCGAAACGCTGTTATAAAAAGTTTATGATTTTTCTGGACGACAGACCGTATCCAGGAACTCTCTCAGAAATTCGAGCCCGCCCCCGTAGTTGATTACCCCCGGGTGGACTGACAGGTAGAAAGGAATTCCTTCCTCAATGGCCTTTCTGTAGTCGTGGAGGGCAACTGAGAGCCTGCCCTCGACTTCATTCCGCTCTATGTACCAGGTGTACTCCCGGTTCCATATCCTCTGCCTGGTTCCGTTGGGGAAGATGAGCCAGTCGGGCGTGACGACGGTGAGGTTGTGCTCCAGAATTGCCTTGAGGGACTCGTTGTTGAGCGCCCACGCTGGCGGGAGGAAAAGTGTAAGGTTGCCAAAGCCCAGCGAGGTCATCATGGCCGTTGCGTTGTCGAGCTTCTCTTTCGCAGTCTCATAGGAGCAGTTGAACTCGTGGTAGGTGTGCCCGTACCCGTGGAGCTCCACCCTATAGCCTCTCATCTGGAGCTCGTGCAGGTATTCCACAAAATCTGGGTGGTTTCTTAGGCTCCACTCGTCACCGTAGTGGTCGGGGTCAAAGACGGGGATTACAAAGAGAACAGTCCTGTTGGAGTAGTTGTACTCATCAAGAACGGCTACGATCTCTCTCAGGTCATCGAAGTAGTACGGAGTAACGTCGTGGACAAAAACTAACGGGGGCTCTGGGCTGTTCTTTTGTTTCTCTTCCTTCTCCTCAGTCATTGATTCATGGATACCCTCATTTTGGGGTCGGGGGTGAGAAACCTCTTTGATCTGGGGTGAGATATTCGGGGGGCTCCGAAGAATGCTCCCCACGATGATTCCCAAAAGTCCTATGGTCACAAGCACGAGACCGAGGCGCCGGATTTCCAAGCAATCCACCCGATAATCTTTTGCACATGTGTGATAAAAAGTTTACCCTTATGAAGGGGGTTCCTCTTCGATTATCGCCTTCATCCAGCTGCCCCTGAGGAACCAGGCCAGCGCAACGAGGGCACCAAGGATATTGCTCAGACCCATTCCAAGCCACATTCCAGCAGTATCCCTCATGATGACTCCAAGCCCGTAGCTCAGCGGGAGCCTGAGCACCCACAGGCGGAACATGTCGAGTATCATACTCTTTTTGGTGTGTCCCGCGCTCCTGAAGACGTTCTCCACAGCGGCGAAGATTCCGAAGAACGGGAGCGATATTGAGAAGTACTTCACGACCTTGGCGCTCTCGGCTATTATTGCCGGGTCGTTGATGAAGAACCTGAAAATCTGAACGCGGAAAAAGACGAAGAGGAGTGTCCCAACGCCAAGGATTGTGAAGTTTATTGCCATGGTTTTTTCCGCGACTTCCTTGGCCCTCTGGTAGAGCCTCGCGCCGACGGCCTGGCCGACCATCGTTCCCATCGCCATGCTTATTCCATCTGAGAACGCGAACATGAAGTTGGTAAGCCTGTTGGTTATCGAGTAGGTAGCGAAGGCAATGTCCTCAAAGTTCTCAATGCCGTGTGTCTGGCCGTAGAGCTCTCCTATGGTGAAGATTATCCTCGTGAGGATTACAAAGCCAAAGGCCGTTGTTGATGAGCCTATGCTTGACGGTATGCCGACGCGGAAGATTCTGGAGTAGAACGGCCAGTCCGGCTTGAGGTTGTGGGGTGTAAGGTGTATCCCGACCTTTCCACTGAAGAGGAGATAGCCACCCACGAGGGAGCCGAGACTGTTGGATAGCATCGTTGCAACAGCCGCTCCGACAACGCCGAGCTCCGGGAACGGCCCCCAGCCGAAGATAAAGAACGGGTCAAGGACGAGGTTGAGGAGGACTGTTCCTATGTTTATCTTGACCGGCGTTTTGGTGTCGCCTATCGCCCTGAGGAGGAAGTTGAATGCAAAGAGCGTGAACGAGAAGGGTATCCCTGCGAAGATAATGCGGGTGTACTTTAGGGCATAGGGGTAAACAGTATCGCTAACGTTCATGAACCTGAGGAGATACGGGGCTGAGATGACACCGAACACCCCCACTCCAATTGCAAAGAACATCATGAGTGAATAGAGAGCTCCAGCGGCGCGGTTGGCCTTTTTGTAGTCCCCGGCCCCAACGTACTGGCTCACGAAAGCGAAGCCGGCAGTTGCGAAACCCATTCCGATAGACATGAAGAACCACACCAGCGGCCACGCCGTCCCCGGTGCCGCCAGCTCTTCCCTGCCGAGCTTACCGAGCCAGAACGTATCGGTGAGGTTGTAAAGAACCTGGACGAGCTGGTTTATTATTATGGGGTATGCTAACACGAGGAGCGTTTTCACTATCGGCCCGTTGAGAATCTGCTCGCGCATTCTCTGAATTTTCTCGCCGTCCATGGGCCATCAGATGCCTATCGAAACGTTAGTATAAAAAGTTTATTGTGGATAAAAGAGCCAGCTCAGGGAAGAACGCGAACGTCGAGATTCAAGAAATGTTTATCGAATGTGTAGATTTCGTTGATGTCCAGTTCCTTCATCTTCAAATAAGCCAGGGCGTCGTTTACGCTGATTCTCTTCTCGGATGCCACGAGGGTGGCCTTTAAGTAGTCCTCCGGAGTGACTGGAAGAATATGAACATTGCCCGCCGTGAGCAACTCCTCAATGAAAGCCAGTGCCGTGGAGAGGTTTACTTTGGCTTCTATTATGTTGGCAACCTCACTTAGATGCACAACACTGGTAGCTACCTCCTCCCCGTCTTCAATTCTCCTCAGGATTTTCATTGCCCGCGCTTTTCTTTCAAGAACCTCTTCCGGAAGGTCCGGTTTTGGCTTCAGCAGGGCGTACAGGAAGACGTTGGCGTCTATGAACCTCATTTTAACACCTCAGTAGAGGCTTTCCAGGAGCTCTTTTTCAATGTCTGTTCCTTTGATCTCGGCATCAATTATGTTGAAAAACCTGGAGAGTCTTGGTTTCTTCCGGGGGATTATCTCGATCCTGTCATCAAGCTCAATTAGAATGACCTCATTTCCCCACCTCTCACGCCAGCTCTTTGGCAAGACAAGTCTTCCCTGGGGGTCAATTTTTTTGACTTCCACAGTGGTCATGTAATCACCATTAGCCTATACGAACTGGGACAAAATAAGGCTTTTGGTATGGGAAAACTTCAACCTCAAAAACGAATGAAGAGAAAAGGGAAGAAAGCTCACTCGCGGAGGGCCTTCCTGGCGGCCTCGAGCTGGATCCTGGCCTCCTCCCTGGCGACGGTCTTCCTGACGAGCTCGACAGCATCGGGGTTGGCGCTGACGCTGTCGATGCCCATCCTGACGAGGAGCCTGACCATCTTCGGGTCGCTACCGGCCTGGCCGCAGATGCTGGTCTCAACGCCGTACTTCTTGCAGGTCTTGATGACGTTCTCGATGAGCTTGAGCACTGCCGGGTGCTTCTCGTCGTAGAGCTTGAAGACCCTCTCGTTGTCCCTGTCGATGGCGAGGGTGTACTGGGTGAGGTCGTTGGTGCCGAAGCTGACGAAGTCAATGCCCTCCTTGATGAGGTCCTCGATGATGAGGGCTGAAGCGGGAGTCTCGATCATGACACCCCACTCGACGTCCTTGTGCGGAATGAGACCGACCTCCATGGCGATCTCCTTGGCCTTCCTGATCTGCTCCGGGTGGCTGACGAGTGGGAGCATGACACCGATGTTGTCGTAGCCCTCGTCAACGAGCCTCTTGATGGCCTTGAACTCGGCCCTGAGGAGCTCCGGCTGGTCGAGACCGCGCCTGATTCCGCGCCAGCCGAGCATCGGGTTCCTCTCTTCCGGCTCGTCCTCGCCGCCCGGAAGCTCGCGGAACTCGTTGGTCGGGGCGTCGAGGGTCCTGTACCAGACGCGCCTCGGGTAGAAGGCCTCGACGACCTTCCTGATGCCCTCGACGAGCCTCTCGACGAGCTCCTCCTCCTTGCCCTCCTTGATGAACTTGACCGGGTGGGCGCCGATGCCGAGGATCATGTGCTCGGCCCTGAGGAGACCGACACCGTCGGCGCCGGTGGCGGCGGCGCGCTCAGCGACCTCCGGCATTGAGACGTTGACCTTGACCTCGGTGGCGGTGACGAGCGGAGCGCCGGCAACGACGACCTTGCCGCCCTCGGCCTTCTCTTCCTCCTCCTTCTTGACGAGGCTCTTGACTATGCCCTCGTAGACGACACCCCTTGTACCGTCGACGGTGACGAGCATGCCGTCCTTGAGGACCTTGGTGGCCTCCTTGGTACCGACGACGGCCGGGATACCGAGCTCCCTGCTGACGATGGCGGCGTGGCAGGTTCTTCCACCCTCGTCGGTGACGATGGCGGAAGCCCTCTTCATGGCCGGAACCATGTCCGGGTTGGTCATGGTGGTAACGAGGACGTCGCCCTCCTTGACCTTGTCGATCTCGCTGGCGTCGAAGATGACGACGACCCTACCAGCGCCGACACCCGGTGAGGCACCGAGACCCTTGAGGAGGACCTTCATCTCCTCGGTCATCTCGGTCTCCTCGGCCTTGGTCTCTTCCTTGAGGGTGGTGATCGGCCTGCTCTGGACGATGTAGAGCTTGCCGTCGTCCTTGTCGTAGGCCCACTCGATGTCCTGCGGCCAGCCGTAGTGCTCCTCAATCTTGGCGCCCATCTTGGCGACCTCAACGATCTGCTCCTCGGTGAGAACCTGCTTCTCAACCCACTCCGGGCCGAGGAAGTCGGCGACCTTGACGTAGACGGTGCCCTTGCCGGTCTCCGGGTTGCGGACGACCATAACCTCCTTCTTGGCGATGAACTTCTCCTTTATCTTCCAGGTGCCCTTCTCGACGATGTACTCGTCGGGGGTGACGCTTCCGCTGACGACGGCCTCACCGAGGCCCCATGCGGCGTTGATCATTATCTCGTTCCTGTCGTTGGTGACCGGGTTGGCGGTGAACATAACACCGCTCTTCTCGCTGTTGACCATCTTCTGGACGACGGCTGAGAGGTAGACCTTGCTGTGGTCGAAGCCCTGCTTGGCCCTGTAGAAGGTGGCCCTCGCGGTCCAGAGGCTGGCCCAGCACTTCTTGACCTTGTCTATGACATCATCAACGCCGTAGACGTCGAGGTAGGTCTCCTGCTGGCCGGCGAAGGAAGCCTCCGGAAGGTCCTCAGCGGTGGCAGAAGAGCGGACGGCGACGTAAACGGCGTCCTTGTTGAACCTGGCGCTGAGCTCCTTGTAAGCCCTCTCAATCTCCTCGGCGATCTCGGGGAGCATCGGGAGCTCGATTATCTTCTGCCTTATCTTGGCGGTGTTCTCTTGGAGCTGCTTGCTGTCGTCAACGTTGGTGTTGCTTATGACCTCCATAATCCACTCCTGAAGGGTCTTACCGTCCTCAAGCTTGACGTTTTCAACAAAGTACTTGTAGGCCTCAGCGGTGACACAGAACCCAGGCGGAACCGGTATTCCGGCCTTGGTAAGCTCACCAAGGTTGGCTCCCTTACCACCGACAAGGGGGACGTCCTCCTTGCCGAGCTCCTCGAACCACCTTATAAACCTGTATTCGCTCATGGCATTTTCCCTCCGTTTTGATTACTGCGGGTGATATGTCTACTGGCTATTTTTAAAATTAACTATCCAGGGCTGTTCGCCAGTGTATAAGGTTGAAAAAGAAAAAGGATGTGCTCATTTGCCAATAGGCGTCTCTAATACCCACTTTTGAGGCGTTGTCGTCTTACAAAAGTTTTAAACCTTTTGTTATGGAACTCCCTGACTAGTTCATACTTCCCGCTTTCGAGGACGTTAAGGTAGGATTCTGGCTCTCTGAGTATAATCACATCATAGTAGCCCCTGCTTATCTTCTCCACCACGTCCTTGCGGTTGAGAATCATATCTACCTCAGCGCCCGGGTAGTAAAATCCTGCCATAGTATAGAGGCGTGGGGATACCAGGAGCTTTTCACCGGGATAATTCTCGCTCGCGTACCTGAGCACGTGGGACTCATACTTTCCTGTGCCGTTCCACCGTTCCTTAAGGTCAAATGCGCTCTGGCCAACGGGCAACAGAAGGAGCAGGGAAAGGAAAACCGTAATGGCCTTTTTCCGCGGGACTGACGGCCTGCCAACAAGTTCAAGCGCTTTTTTAATGCAGTCCTCAATCAAGGAGATTCCCTCAACGGCGAGGATTGCTATGGCGGGGGAGAGGAACGTTATGAACCTCGCCTCCTTGTGGGTCACCATCATTATCATTACAAACCCTATCAGGGGCCAGCTGATTAAAAGCCAGCTCTTTTCGTCCTGCCTCTGTTTTATGAGCCCCAACACCGCGAGGGCTGGGAGGACATGGCCTATGTCTTTTAGGAGCAACTCAACGAAGGTTGACACTGAGACCGGCCTGTCAGCGGTAACGGTTCTGTTTGCAATCTCAAATGGCCGTAATGCGCCACCGTAGTACAAGTGCCCCATGTAGAGCCAGGGGGAGAGTGTTATCAGCAGCAGGGCGAAACCTATAATGTATTCCCTCCTTTTGAGCCAGTCCCAATACTCGGTAATCCACAGATATGCGATAAAGACTGCTATCAACGAGAGCCCAGTGTAGCGGGTTAGTATTGCCAAACCCGCCGATATGAACGCCAGGTAAATTCTCGACGAGCTCTTTCTGGTTCTCCCTGTGTAAAATAGATAAACGGCGAGAGTGTAAAAGAACGTAAACTCGCTGTGGACGAGCTCCCTGGCGCCCATGGTGAAGGCAAACGGGTTGAACACGAAGAATGCAGATGCTAGAACGCTCTTGAAGGTATCCTTAAGGAGTTCCCTTGCAAACAGGTACACCAAAACGGCAGTTAGGGCAAAGAACACCACAGACACGAGCCTTGCGACGGTTAGCTGGCTGAGCGGTTCGTGGATGAAGTGATAGAACAGCGAGAGGGTGTACGGATACAGAGGGGGCCTGTACATCACGTAGATTCCCTGGTAAGTAAAGTTCGTAGGGTCTGTAGCCAAGTTCCTTGCTATGTTGATGTAGAGCGCCCCGTCATATGTTAGGGCGTCCCACGGCGGGAAAGTGGCAAGCTGCACGCCGAGGGCTACCAGGAATATGATTCCCGGAAGGACTTTAGTTATAACTTTCCTGTTCATTTCTTTTCACCCCTGCCAGGTATGCCATCAGGGAGATTGCAACGAGAAACTGTCCCTCAATTCCAATGTCGAGGGCAAGGATTGCAACGGTGAAGGCGAACGTCCCTGTGAATGGATTTTTTGAGGCCCTTCCCAGCGCCAGGCCGAGGACTACGGCCTCAGCGAGCCCAAAGATTCCAAAGTCATAGGCCGGCTGTCCAAAGAGGGTATAGGTGTATCCGATATCCTTCCCAAAGAGCTTTCCAACGTAACCGGTAGGGCCAGGATTAAAGAGGAGCTCTGCCTTTCCAAAGGGCATCCCGAGCTGGAAAAGCCTCTCGTAGACTGTGTAAGATGATGCCGGTCTGTGGAGAAGGCTTCCGAGGAACCCCAGCTTCCAGACGGGGTATTCCTTCAGTGTCACATAGTGCCTGGCCAGGAACACAGCCAGGAGGAGGGCAACCGCAACTAAAACCGTTTTCTTGTGCCTTTTGGCCTCTTCCAGTGTAAGCTTGTCTTCGTATGCGAGCCTGAGGAGGTAAGCAGCTGCCACGCCCAGGCCAACAGTCCTCGATGCGCCGATGATTCCTATGATTTCTCCCACCACAAGCAGGCGAAAGTCCGGGTAAACGGCTACCGCCCCCATAATGATGTCCCCCGCAACGAGGAACGGAACGCTTGCGATTGTATATCGTAGCTCTGGCTTCAGCAGGGGAATTCCCCATTTGAGGCATGCAAGAAGGGTTATAGCGACCGCCAGCGCCGTAGCAGGCAGGACTGCTCTTCCCAAGAGGTTCCGCCTCAGAGCAAAGAAAACGACTCCAAAGCTGATCAGCCCTCCAAGGACGTATTCTGGGCCGAGTGGGATAAGCAGAAGAAAGGCGGGGAGAAAGACCTCTCCCCTCAAGTTCCCTCCTAGCTTTTCCCCAACAAAGATGAGGATGAGAAAAACAACTGCGTAAATCGCTGGGCCTATCTCTATCGGCCCAAAGTAGAGGGCCTTCCCCAGCCAGGCCATGGCAAGGTAGGCCCCCGCCGCTAAAGTGAAAAGTTCACGGGGCTTCACGTTCTCCCATCTCCTTTCGTCCTTTATGGATCAGGTACGCCCCCGCAAGGAACAGGAGGTAGACGGGGAGGTCGAGGATTCCCGTCTCGACTCCAACTACTCCATATGCGAGCGTTGAGTAGTATATCGCCTTTGTAACCGGGTGGGTGGCCCTTGAGAGTGCCCCATAGTAGAGCCCCAGAAGGAACCCTTCCGCAACTGCAAAGACCCCAAAGTCCAGGTACATTCCGCCTAGGAGCGTTGCCGTTATCGTGGCGCCTGTATGGACGTAGAGGAACTTCGCTATGAGGCCCCTCGGGGAGTATCCACCCTGCAGGTATGATGTGACTCCCGCCCACTGCAGTCCCCCTAGGTATGTTCCGTACCAGTCCCCGCGCCAGACTATGACATCAAGCGCGGATACCGTGCTCTGAAACCTTACCCAAAGGCTCGCCAGAGTGTTTCCCCTGAGGAATGTAATGAGAAGGAACAGGGCAACACCACCCGCGAGGAGTCCGGCGAGCTTTTTGAGTTCGAGCTTTCCTGCCCTCTTTGCGTTCTCATAGTAAGCCGAGCCAAGAGCTATTGCTGAAACAAGAACCGGCGTCCTGTATGCGTAGAGGGAGACGGCAACCGGGTAAATGAGGGCGTATCTCCTGCCCCTGAGGAAGAGGTAAACGCTGGACGGAACGCCGAGGAAGTAAGTCAGCGCCGTCAGCCTTGGATTGAGGCTCGTTCTTATCGCAGGGTGCAGGAGGGGGACGTTTCCCAGGCGTATAACTTGGTATATGATTATTCCAATGGCCGCCCAGAATGCATATGTTATGTATCTCTCATTGATTTCAATGTTGCGGTCTTTCCATTTGATTCTCTCACCTCTCTGTATTCCCTTGAGTATTGCCAGTGAAAAGAGCAGGCCCACCGCTATCGTCTTGGGCCGGGCGAGACCTGCCGTGAGGTATGCCATAAAAAGAACCGGCACCAGAGCCGGGAGCTTCATGGGCTTCTCACCTCAAGGAGCTTCAGGGGAAGGTTTCTCTCCTCCGAGTTAACGTTGAGGGTACCGTATGTGTAGACGGTGTAGTTGCCGAGATGTTCAATCAGGTACTGAACCGGGACCATATTGGCGGTTATTATTGCTCCATTGCTTCCGAGGTGATCTATTGTTATTGAGCCGTATGTCATGTAGTCCGCCTGGTATTTCAGTCTGCCTATCTCAGTCGGCGTTATGTTTCCGTCTATGTAAATTTTTCCGGAGTAGCGGACGGAGTAATACTGTTCGGGTATTAGCTTTGAGAACACTTCAGAGCCCCTGCCCGTGAGCGGGTTGACTTCATAGAGGTACACTTTTCCGCGGTAGATTACCCGTATCATTTTTGCCCGTATGTCCTCCTTTGTTGCCTGTGGCCCCCCCACTGTGTAGGTCGTTCCGTTGATGACTACGAAGATTGTGGAGCCCCTCACACTGAGAAGAGTGCCATCAACTGTCCTTCCGTCTGTTGTTTTGGCTGTTATGGTGACGTTAAACCCCTTAACAAGGAGGCCGTAGGCGTGGTTCGCGGCCTCGTATATCTCGCCCCCCTGGTAGTGCCGGACGTATGAGTTAATTGCTATGCCCGTTAGGGCAAGTCCGATTAAAATTACTACAATGAGGTTTGTTTTTATCCTCATTCGGGCTCACCTGCGTTCATCGTGGCTCTATTGGTTCGCATTTTGATTTGCAGTGAAGTTAAAAATCTTTTTAGCAGTTAAAACGGTATTTAACACATGTGCTTTCGTATCCAGTATTGTCCTTTAGATGTTTTTTCTGAGCATCTGGGTCGAAATATTTATATCCGGGCACCCAGTAGAGGATTATGATGTACCCCAAAGGAGGTGTTTGAATGAATAAAAAGGCGTTGAGCCTTTTAATCGTGGTAGTGATGCTGCTTGCAGTAGTGCCAGTAGCGTATCCGGGAGCCTCGGCCATGGGATTCCCCCAAACTCTGAACGACAAAATCAAATCGCTCTCAGAGAAGATGCCGGTAAGCAGAAAAACATCTACAGTTATCCCCAAGTCTGTTATTTCAGAGATAGTGTATGCAAAGGCCATTGGGGCAAAATACGTGCCGTTGGTCGTGCAGTTAAAACCAGGGTACTCACCTGAAGTACTCAAGAACTTTGGATTTACCATCAGGAAGGACTTTAAACACTTTGGCTTGGTAGCGGTCTCAATTTCTCCAGATGACATTGGATCCTTATATCAGGCGAGCAGGTACCTTGAGCATGTTTGGGTAAGCAGGACTTACAAACTTGTCCCGCCTGCACCACACCCCAACTGGTTTGCTGGCAATGTCACATTAAATCTAACTGAAGTCAAAGAACTTGCTGACATTAGTACCGAAACTACAGGGGCAAAAGACATGTGGGCATTGGGATATGATGGAAGGAATGTCACCATAGCTGTGATAGACACCGGTGTTGACCCAGGACACCCGGATTTACTGTGGACAACTGATGGGAAGCCAAAGATAGTTGATTACGTTGATCTGAGTTACTGGGACGACCTTTTAGAGGATTATCCGTTTCTTCCGAATAAAAACGTCTCAGGATGGTTCGATACTTCCATGGTAGTCAAAGCTCAGGACGGCGTAGTGACGTATGCTGGTAGAACCTTTGAGCTTCCGAGCAATGCTGTTTCAAAGAGTGGAAACTATCACATCGGGCACGTGGAAGAGTGGGGTGTTGAGCTGGACGGTGATTGGTTTAACAATCCTAAAAAGGACCCTTACGATGGTTCTCACCATGACTCATGGGCAGGGGCGATTCTCGTCGTTGACAACCAGACTCCAGGTGTATACGACCTCGTCTACGTTGACACTGACGACGATGGAAGCTTTGCGGATGAAAAGCCCCTGAGAGTATACAGAACTGCTCCCGGCCCTGGCAACGTTGGTGCGTGGATTTGGAATGAAACCATCGGACAGAAGAAGAACTTTGTTGTATCTGAGCTTGACTCTCATGGCAACTGGGTAGTCTTAGGTTACGACATGGGTGACCACGGAACCCACGTTGCGGGAACTATAGCGGCAAACGGCTTCATCAAGGGAGTTGCCCCTGGCGCCCAGCTGATGGTGATAAAAGTTGGAACTGACTTCAAGGGGTACATCCCAACTGAGGCAATCATCGACGCGTTCCTTTATGCAGCGTTTGGCCCAGACGACGAACCCAACACTGGAGACGAAGCTGATGCTGTCAGCATGAGCATTGGGTGGACACCAATATTCCAGGGATGGGCTCCTCTCGAGGACGATGCAAACGTTCTCGACTACGTGGCAGAGCTCACGGGGATTCCCTTCTCAATATCAGCCGGTAATGAGGGACCTGAGATAAACTCCATTGGAAGTCCTGCAGATGCGTTTAATGCGATAGCCGTTGGCGCGTACATCGAGAAAGAGCGCATGGACTGGCTTGACCAGCACATGTTCAACACGCCGGAGTACGGAGAAGAGTTCTTCAGCGTTGCCTGCGCTGGGTGCAACGTCACGGGAGATCCAGTATCCGGCTTTGGAATGACCACCGATGCTGTTGTTGGCTTTAGCTCAAGAGGCCCCACTGACACTGGGCTTCTAAAACCGGAGATAGTGGCACCGGGAGATGCTATAATGTCAACCATGCCCCTCACCATGCTTGGAAGCTATAACCCCCAGGGATACCACAACGCTGAGCCCACTATTGCCTACCAGTATATGCAGGGAACCAGTATGGCTGCTCCACACGTTGGCGGTGCCCTGGCAATATTGATAGGGGCCTACAAAGAGAAGTATGGAGTCAAGCCGACTGTGGACATGATTAAACTCTCCCTTGAGCTCGGTGCGGACGATTTAGAACTGCCATTCTCGGATCAGGGATTCGGTGCCCTCAACATAACTGGCGCTTGGAACATTCTCGATTCCTTCAACGGGGAGGTTGTCAACGAACCGCTTGTTTACTCGGGATACTACGCCAGGAACATTTACTACAAGGATTTAATCTTCGGCGATCCAGCTTTTATTGACTTCGCGACTGAGTGGGAAAACGAAACATTCAACGACACTGGTCTGGCCCTTGCTCCAGACTACGACTTCCCATTTGGAGCGTTCTGGATAAAGAACAACGGGGACAGGAACATCACCCTTAAGTTAGTAGACGCTGTTCCGCGTGCCGGCGACGGGCAGACTATCCTAAACGACCTGAGATTTTTCAATATGTTAAAGTTCTTTGTATACCAAGAAGTTGAAACGCTAAATCCGTCTAACCTTACAGTGCCTGCCGGTGGTTTCCTCTGGCTGGGCTTTACCACGCCATATGCCTTTAAAGATACTCTCCCGCCGGGACTCAACGAACTCATACTCTACTGGGACGACCCTGATACACCTCTCCCAGTCGACGTCATAACCCCGATAAGCATTGTAGTTCCGGAGGACATAGGTACCGGAAACATCGTCAAAAACGTCCACATCAATAAAATGGACGTCCCACCAACCAGGATATTCTTTGATGTCCCCGAAGACGTTGATTTAGTCGGTGTCACAATAAATCAGACGGCTGGCGGAGACTTATGGACTGGAATATACTACCCAGTAGCCAGTAGCTTAATTTACGACAGTTTAACAACTACGGGACCAGGTTATCCATGTAACTGCACCTACACCCCAAGCAACCCCACAAATTGCTCTGACTATGGAGGCCCGTTTGAAGCAACCAGTATTAGCAGAGAGAGTGTAAATAGCCCGGCACTTATGTATGGAACATGGGAAATCTTCCCGAGCACCTCAAGGATAACAGCTTGGCCACAGACTGGATTCTTCCCAGTTTTAACGGATGTTGACGCGACATTCAACATAACTTACTATGGTATCACCGCTGCACCAGTTACTGGAGAGATACCTGCTGTAGAGTACTCCAGTGGTGTTCAGGAGTTTAACTACACGATAATTAACAAGTACTACAGCATCCAGGGTAACGTTTCAGCGGTCGGAGTTGGGCCGTACAATGCAACTATCGAAAACATAGAAGAAGCGGACTTCGCGTATCTGTACTTTACAGTTCCTGAGGGAGCTGTAAATGCCCACTTTGAAATCCAGTACGTGAACGATTCAACAGCGGACCTTGACCTCTACGTGATGGCTCCAGACGGAACCAGGTATAAATCGGCGACTCCCAGTGCCAACGAGGTAGTGGACATACCCAATCCAACGCCGGGAGTATACAAAATAATAGTTCACTGGTGGGTTTCCAACCCGGCAAGTGTTGAAGTTCCAAAAGTTGCAAACTTCCAGTTTGTCCAGTATGCAATAGTTCCAGGCACCCTCAGCACCAAGCAGACTAAGGTTAGCTTAGACACTGGAGGAAGCGCTAACGTAACCTTGATGCTCAACGCGACTTCCAACGTGTTGCCCGGACTTAACGTCGGAAAGATTATCATAACGCCAGACATACCGTGGCTTAAGGGCAGTGTTACTACAACCGTGCTTGTGAAGGTAGGCGGTTCCTCCTTTGCAGTGGGTCTTGAAAAGGACGAGATTAAACTTGGTAAGGAGACTCCAGTCATCATTGTTAAGGACGCCCTTACAGGAGTCCCGGTACCGGGTGCTGAGGTATACATCAACGGCACCTATCATGGAGTTACGAACGAAAACGGAAAGCTCACGCTTGACGTTGGACCAGAACTGCTCAAGCTTGGAGAGCACACCCTAAACGTCACAATAATGAGAGCCGGATATGCAACTTACAACGGAACCCTGAGGTACACTGTCATAGACCCCATTGAGTCTCAGGTAATTTCACCATGGGACACAGAGGAAGTTGAGCCAGTAGTTGTTGGCCCCGGAGAGGTCACCCAGGTTACTGTGAGCAGCGTGGAGATAGAAGTTACAGTCGATGGACCGAGCGGGGCGACTGCCTACGTTATCATGCCGCTCCCAATAGAGGCCACTAACATCAGAGTTTACGGAGACCACGTGGTGGACTGGCACATTGAAAAGGGCGAGAATGCAGTATACGTCATCGTTGAAGTCCAGTTTGCATCCCCAGTCACTATCAAGGTGAATTACTATCTGCCCAAGAAGATCTCAATCCCAACCCTAAACTTCCTCGGCTACCGCTGGTACAACATGTATAAAGAGAAGTTCGACGAGCTCTACCAGAAGGCCACTGAGCTCGGCGTCGACAACGAGACCCTTCAGAAGGCGCTTGAGTACCATGAGACTGCTGAGGAGTACTACAAGACCGCAGAGGAGCTCGCAGGCGGCAACGTACTGGTGAGCCTTGCGGACGTCAAACTGCTCAGGCCGCTGAGGCAGGCGTACCTCCACGAGATGAAGGCAGTGAAGTTGCTCCAGGAAGCCATCGAAGAACTCGAGAACTCCGGGAGCTGACGCCCTCTTTCTTTCCTCTTGATTTTTCTACCCAAGACTTTTAAACAGGTTCATGGTTCTCTTCTCGGTGACGCTCATGATATATGTCAAAGTTTATCGCGTTCAGGGAGAAGTCCTTCTCGCGGCGTGCGACGAGGAACTGCTGGGAAAGACGTTCCGTGAGGGGGAGCTGAAGCTTGAGGTCAAGGAGCGCTTTTACAAGGGCGAGCTTGTGGAGGAGGATAAGCTCGAGGAGCTCCTCAACGAGGCCACGATAGCGAACCTGACGGGCGAGCGCTGTGTCTCCAAGGCCATCGAGCTCGGCTACGTTGACCCCAACAGGGTGCTCAGGATTGAGGGGATTCCTCACGCCCAGATGGCGAAGCTCCTCTTCTGAGACTTTTTAAACCCCTGACCAAACTCAAGGACGGTGAGAGAGATGAGCGAGAGGTTCTGTTACAGGTGCGGGATAAGCGAGAGCGAGGGCGGCCCGCTTATAGACGGCCTATGCCAGGTCTGCTACCGCAAAGAGAACCCAGTCCTTCTAATCGAGGACGAAATCAACACCGAACTCTGCCAGAACTGTGGGAGCTACAAGAAGAGGGGCGTCTGGGTCGACCCGAAGAGCTACGAGCTTGAAGAGCTCATCTTCGAGGTCGCGGAAAACGCTCTCCTCGAGACGCTTGAAGATTCCCTCAGCGACAAAATCAGGGAGTACGAGGTCGTTCCCCCGGAAGAGCTTGACGAAATAGAGGACCTGCCCGTCGGCAGGGCGGCTGTTTCATTTGAGCCCGTGGACTTTCACATCGAATACTTCCCGGCGATAATCGTCTATGAAGTCCGCGTCAAGGCCAAGACCCATGAGCTCCAGAGGGAGCTCCACGACGAGAGAAAGCGCGTTACGGTGTACGTCCGCCAGACTGTATGCCCCCGCTGTCAGAAGTTCCTCGGCGGCTACTTCGAGGCCATCCTCCAGGTTCGCGCCGAGGACAGGCCGCTGACCGAAGAGGAGCGGAAGGCAATAGGAAAGCTCGTCGAGCAAAAGGTCGACGAGATAATGAGAAGGGACAGAATGGGCTTCATCCAGGACACTATAGAGAAGGAGGAGGGGCTGGACTTCTACATGGGCTCGACAAGCTCTGCGAGGAAGATAGCTCAGGCAATAAAGGAGCGCTTCGGCGGCACGATAAGCGAGGCCTACGAGCTCGTTGGCATTGACAGGCAGACGAGCAAAGAAGTTTATCGGACGAGCGTGAGCGTGAGGATTCCAAAGTTCAGAAGGGGCGACATAGTGGCCGACAGGAAGGGCAACGTCTACGAGGTCGAGCGCGTTGACGGCAAGGGCCTGACGCTCAGGAACCTTGAGAACTGGGAGAGCGAGCACTTTGACTGGAAGACCGCGAAAAGGGAAGCCATTGACACCGTTGAGCACGAGGATAGCGAGGCGATGGTGACCAGCATGAGCCCAAGGGAAGTCCAGCTGATGGACATGGAAAGCTACGAGACCTACGAGCTGAACAGGCCGCCCTTCGAGGTGAAGGAGGGTGAGGTCTATAAGATGGTTGGGGTAAAAGGCAGGAAGTACTTCAGGGGCAAGAAGTGACGCTTTTGCCCACCAACCTTTTTAACCTTAGGTTTTGAACCTCACCCGGTGATTCTCATGAAGAAGACGGTAGTGATAATAGGCGGCGGTGCCGCGGGAATGAGTGCCGCATCGCGCGTCAAGAGGCTCAAACCGGAGTGGGACGTCAAGGTCTTCGAGGCGACGGAGTGGGTCAGCCACGCCCCCTGCGGAATTCCCTATGTTGTGGAAGGACTTTCGCCGAAGGAGAAGCTCATGCACTACCCGCCCGAGGTCTTCATCAAGAAGCGCGGCATAGACCTCCACCTCAAGGCGGAAGTCATCGAGGTCGAGCAGGGTAGAGTTAGGGTTCGTGAAGAGGACGGGGAGCACACTTACGAGTGGGACTACCTCGTCTTTGCCAACGGCGCCTCGCCCCAGGTTCCTGCGATTGAGGGAATCGACCTCCCAGGGGTCTTCACCGCAGACCTTCCCCCTGATGCAGTTGCCATAACTGAATACCTGGAGAAGCACGACGTTAATGACGTCGTTGTCATCGGCACTGGCTACATCGCCCTTGAGATGGCCGAGGCCTTCGTCGAGAGGGGCAAGAAAGTGACGCTCATAGGCAGGAGTGAGCGGGTTTTGAGAAAGACCTTTGACAAGGAGATTACCGACATCGTTGAGGAAAAGCTGAGGGAGAACCTAAACCTCCGCCTTGAAGAGCTTACCCTGCGCTTTGAAGGCGATGGCAGGGTTGAAAAGGTTGTCACGGACGCTGGGGAGTACAGGGCGGACCTCGTCATAGTGGCGACTGGAATAAAGCCGAATACCGGGCTCGCGAGGGAGCTTGGAGTTAGAATAGGCGAAACAGGTGCAATATGGACGAACGAGAAGATGCAGACGAGTGTTGAGAACGTCTACGCCGCTGGAGACGTCGCCGAGACGAAGCACATCATCACAGGCAGGCGTGTCTGGATGCCCCTGGCCCCCGCCGGCAACAAGATGGGCTACGTCGCCGGGAGCAACATCGCGGGTAAGGAGATTCACTTCCCGGGAGTTCTTGGGACGAGCGTAACGAAGTTCCTTGACCTGGAGATTGGAAAGACTGGCCTCACCGAGGCGGAGGCGATTAAGGAGGGCTATGACGTCAGGACGGCGTTCATAAAGGCCAAGACGAAGCCCCACTACTACCCAGGTGCGAGGAACATATGGCTGAAGGGAGTTGTGGACAACGAGACGAACAGGCTCCTCGGCCTCCAGGCCGTTGGCGCTGAAATCCTTCCGAGGATTGACACCGCCGCGGCAATGCTCACCGCTGGCTTCACCACAAAGGATGCGTTCTTCACGGATTTAGCCTACGCACCGCCCTTTGCCCCAGTGTGGGACCCGCTCGTAGTCCTCGCGAGGGTCCTAAAGTTCTGACTTTTCTTCACTTTTTCATTAGTGCTATGCTCCTCCCATTAGGGGTGAGTGTGAGGCCAAATGCCGCCTCAAAGCCCAATGAGGAAACAATTGCACCGCTTATAGCACTGCCCACAAGGTAACCCGCTGAACTCACGACGTTGTATGTCTCCATGGCGCTACCCTGTCCCCGAAGGCCGCACCCTCATATCTGTTCTGGGTGTGTAGAAAACCTTAATAGTCGCCCAGGTAAACTCAAAACGATGTGCGAGTACGTCTACGAAAACGGTAAAAAGTGCCGTCTAAAGGCCGTCGAAGGGTCGAAATACTGTCCGCTCCACATCCCCTATGAAGAAGGCGAGTCCTTAATGGGGGAGGAGATAAAAAACCTCAAGGACAAGACGTTTCAGCGCAGGCTTAACCGTGGTCAGAGCTATTTTGAGGGCGTCTACCTCTATGACGCCACTATAAAAGAATACCGGAGCGAGAAAATGCTTGTATTCAAGAACTCCCAGATTAAGAGCCTAGTAATCGAGGACTCCGAGTTCAAGGGGCTCATTCTCATTAACTCTACCGTCGATAGGGTGATACTCTTTCATTCCAAGATTGAGGTTCTGCTCGTCAAGGGCTCCACAGTCTTTGGGCTTAACGTCCTTCAGGTTGACTTCTCCAGCAACATCTCGGTCAGGGATTCAAGCGTCAAGTACCTTATGCTGAACTCGACGCAGTATGTTGGTGAAAAGGCCGAGGAGAGCTACGGAGAGAAGAGCGCAAAGGGCGTGGTCGAGATTGCCGGACTCCGCGACGTGAGGAGGATTGGAATAAACACCCGCTATCCACTTCTCAGAAAAATCCTTGAAGAGCACGGGGTCAACGTCTCGGAAGGCGGCAGGAGGACCGTAAAAGTCAATTCTCTGATAATCCGGGACGTCTCTTTTGACGCCGCACCCAGATACAAGCGTCAGGTCAGGCTTTCAATAGGCGGGTTTTCTGGGAATCTTGTTCTTGAGAACCTCGATGTGTTTGGTCATATTGAAATCAGCTGGAGCAACCTGAAGAGCCCGGAGTTCGTTCACGTGCTCATTCACAGCAACCTGATAATCAGGAAGTCCCACATTACCGTTGGGCCGACGTGGGCAATGACCGTTCTCCCGAGCCTGCCCATTGAGCTCACCGTTAGCGGGTTCATGATAATAGAGGACTGCCATTTCAACAACCCGTACGCCGAAGAGGTATTCTACCGCCTCGCGAGGACGAGCTGGGAGCGCAGCGGGGACTTTGAAAGGGCCGACGAGTACTACTACCTTGAGATGGTCGCCCGGAGGAAGGCCCGGCTGAAGGCAAGGAGAAAAGGGCTGAGAAAGCTCTTTGACCGTTTCGAAGTCCTCTTTGAGTGGCTCTTTGCCGACCTGACGTGCAAGTACGGGACTGACTGGAAGAGACCAATACTGATATGGCTCTTCATCGTCAACGTCTTGTTTCCTGTCTTGTTCTTCGTGACGAAGAGTGTTCAGGGGCTTTCCAGCAGTCTAAGCTTCCTCGACTACGAGTACTTCAGCATCGTTACTGCCACGACGCTCGGCTACGGTGACTACCACCCGATAGGCGTGGGGAGGATTATAGCCTCAGTTGAGGCGCTTTTCGGAATGTTTATGTGGGCGGTATTCCTGACGGTGTTCGCGAGGAAGTACATGAGGTGATAAAATGCGCGTCGGGCTGATTGTTAACCCCATAGCGGGCATGGGGGGAAAGGTCGCCCTCAAGGGCACCGACGGGGTTGTTGAGGAAGCTATCCGGCGTGGAGCGAGGCCAGTTTCGCCCGACCTCGTCAGGCTCTTTCTGCGGGAGCTGTCCCACTACCCTGGGGCCAGGTCCATAGTTTTTCTCACAGGGCCCGGGCCCCTCGGTGAGGACTACCTGCGGGAGTTAGGCTTTAAGTTTGAGGTCATCCCCCTTGAAGTCCGCTACCGGGAGGTTGATGGAGTTGTAATACCCGACACGGGCCCGGAGCACACAAAGGCGCTGGCCCGTGAGATGCTCGACAAGGTAAGTCTGATACTCTTCGCGGGCGGTGATGGGACTGCAAGGGACATCGTGAGCGTCGTCGGTAAAAAAGTCCCAATCCTGGGGATTCCAACCGGAGTTAAGATGTATTCCGGCGTTTTTGCCGTCTCCCCTGAGAAGGCGGTGGAAGTGCTTGTCAAGTTCCTGCGCGGGGAGGCCAGGCTGGAGGAGCGTGAGGTTAGGGACATAGACGAGGACTCGTTCCGCCGTGATGAGGTCAGGGCAAAGACCTACTGGACTGCCCTCGTCCCGGTCGTGGAGAACCTCGTGCAGGGGAGTAAGGAGGCCGTGAAGGCCGACGAGAGTGAGGAGCTTGAGGCCCTCGCCGAGGCAGTCGCCGAGGAAATTCTTGAGAACGACGGTATCTACTTCCTGGGCTCAGGCTCGACAATAAAGCGCATAAAGGACAGTCTGGGCATAGAGGGAACGCTCCTCGGCGTTGACGTCGTCGAGGTGAAAGACGGCAGGGCGAGGCTCCTTGTCAAAGACGCGACGGAGCGGGACTTGCTGAGGTTCGTGGACGGGGATCCTAAGGTCGTCGTCACCGTCGTGGGCGGTGCGAACTTTCTCTTTGGGCGGGGCAACCAGCAGTTCTCGGCGGAAGTCCTGAGGAGGATTCCCAGAGAGAACGTGCTCGTGGTCGCCACGCCCGACAAGGTTAAGGGGCCCATTAGAGTGTACACCGGGGACAGGGAAGTTGACGACAAGTTCAGGGGCTACCTGAGAGTTCGCGTGAGTTCGTGGATGGAGAGGCTTGTCAAGGTCATTTAGGCCCGCCGGAACCCATTTATACTTTCCCTGCTTTATTTTTTCGGGGATTCTGATGAGGCACAGTAAGATAGCGTTTAAGGTTCTCGAAGCCGGGGAGCCGGTCTTCTACGACCCCGTTTACCACGGCAGGACGCTTAAGGTCTTTGGAATGGACGATTACCCGGTCAGGTTCATCTCCTATGCGGTCGGCGAGTACCAGAAGCTCGGGTATTCGGCGGTCGTTTTCGACACGACGGGAGAAGTTAAGGGCGACTTCGATACTGTGATTGAGGTTCGCGACGGTTCACCGCTTGGGCTCGACCCGATAAAGCTCTTCCGTGTGGGCTACTTTGACCCTTACACCGCCGTTTCCATAGTCCAGACGCTTTATGGCCTCGATAGGTCATTAACCGACAGGCTCTACGTTGACGTGCTCCTTAGGAAGGTCTCAAGCGTTCCTGAGGCCGTTAGAAGAGATGAGAAGTACTCGGAAGTCATACTTGAGAGCTACACACCGCTAGACGAGGCACTCTACACGGGTGAGCTCCCTGAACTCAAGGGGAGCGTCCTTGTTAACCTCGGCGAAGCGCACAGTATAACCCTGGTTGGTGCCGTGTTCCTCACGCTCGCGGCGGCCTTTGAGAAGAGGCGCGAGACGGTTCTTGGCCTCGTTGACGGCGCCGTTCTCGCCTACACTCCCGCAGGGAGCGCCGCTCTGTCGCTCCTTACAAGGCCGCTGAGGACTAGGGTTACGGTCGTTGCCAGCCAGTATGCTACCGATTCGCTTCTGAACGTAGGGGGCCCAACTCTCCTTTTGTACCACGACCCCGACGTCCAGTTCCTTGTCTACGAGTCGAACGGTATCCCAATGGGCCCCGTGCGGAAGTACGTGAGCAAGGGAGATGGAGCATTGATATTGGTGAGTCCGGAGAGTGTTGACGTTATTTTTGGTGAGTTGCCCGAGGATGTACTCCAATGAGTTTTTTTGTCCCTTAAAGTTTTTAAGTGGTTCTTCAAACTTTTACTGGTGAGTAAAAAATGGTGTATTATGAGCATGCCACAGACCCGGTTACGTTCGGGACGCTCTTTTTGGCATACTACCTCTCAATAATGGTGGCCGTACTCCTATGGTTCGCCACCTCGTACGAGTACATCAGAAAGGGTAACTACCGGCTGAAGCGGCTTGCGGGCTTTCTTGCGGTTGCTGTTGTCATAACGTCGCTTTCAGGGGCTGAACTGCTCGACGAGTACCTTTACCTCCACATGCCCTATGATGAAAAGATAACGTGCCTTTCGTCTTCCTGCATAATGTCTTCGGCCCTCATAACCGAGTATGGCTTCAGCAGGGAAGAGTTGGAGGCTTTGGGTGTTCCCTCTTTTGGGGTCATCAACGTCTACCGTCTTGTTGATACGGGCATTTCCCACGACCTTAAACTCCCAAAAAGGCTGAATCACATCGTCATGACGCGGCCGTGGCTGGTTCTGCCGGTGGTTGACGTCTACGTTTACGAAGTCTCGGAAGTCAACGGGACAAAGCGGATTGTGGACAAGGAGCACTACTATCTCGTGTGGCCGACGTCCCCGGGAGGGCTCCTGACTGAGAAGCTCAACTTCGAGTTCAGTGTGATGATTCACAGCGGATAGATTTAGCGTGAAGTCCTTCCTCTAGTTTTCTCAGTTCTCGTCTTTTATTTCCGGTTTTTAAAAAGAAAAAATTGAATCACCGAAGACCCCTGACAAGCTCTTCCATGACGCCGAGGAAGGTCTCGACCTCTTCGATGCTGTTGTAGACGTGGAAAGAGGCCCTGACCGTGCCGTTCACGCCCAGCTTCTTCATCACAGGCAGGGCGCAGTGGTGGCCGCTCCTAACCATGATGTTGTGCTCGTCGAGTATGGCCGCGACGTCGTGCGGGTGCAGACCGGGCACGTTAAAGCTCACAACGCCTGCGTGCTTCTTCAGGTTCCTCGGCCCGTACCACGGCACTTCTAGCTCGTCAAGGCCCTCGGTAATGCGCTTCACGAGCTTGTGCTCCTGTCTCTCGATTTTATCTATTCCAATTTTTTCGATGTACCTTATTCCCGCGGCAAGGCCTATCGCACCGCCTATGTTGGGGGTACCTGCTTCAAACCTCTCAGGAGGCTCGGTCAGCTTGTAGCCGTCGAGGTCTACGTCCTCAATCGTCCCGCCGCCTATCATGGGCGGCTCGAAGGCGTCAAAGAACTCCTCGCTGATGTAGAGGACGCCTATTCCCGTCGGCCCCATCGGCCCCTTGTGGCCCGACAGCCCTAAGAAGTCCGCGTGGAGCTTTTTCACGTCCACTTCCATGTGGCCGGCGCTCTGGGCGGCGTCAACGACGAATATCGCCCCCTCTTCCTTTGCCATCTTCCCGAGCTCTTCAACCTCGTGGATAACTCCGAGGGCGTTCGAGACGTGCTGGACCGCGACGAGCTTGGCGCCTTTAACTTTCCTTTCCGCATCACTTAAATCGAGGTTTCCCTCGTCGTCACCGTCTATGAACTCAAGCCTCAGCCCGAGCTTTTTAGCTAATCTCTGCCAGGGGAGTAAATCCGAGTGGTGCTCGTAGGGGGTCGTTACTATCTTGTCTCCCCGCTTGAAGATGCCCTCAAGGCCGAGGGCGACCAGGTTGAGGCTCTCGCTCGTGTTCTTGGTGAAGACTATTTCTTCAAACTTCGCGTTTAGGAAGTCGGCAACTACCTTTCTGCTCTCCTCGTACTTGTGGGTCGCCATCTGGGAGAGCCTGTGAATGCCGCGATGAACGTTGGCGCGGTACTTGAGGTAGTACTCGTCCATCGCCTCTATAACCGGCTTCGGCGTGAGCGAAGTGGCCGTGTTGTCGAAATAAATCACCTCGCTCGTCAGCGGGATATCCTTTCTTACGTCTTCAGGAATCCTCATGAGACCACCTCCAGAACTCCGGCGCAGTCGTAAATTATCCTGGCCAGTTCTTCCCCCTTCTTCGCGTCCTCCAGAAGCTTGATGATTATCTTCCCGCTCGGATAAACGCTTACCTCGTAGCCGTCCATCTCGGCGATGAGCATCATGTTCGGGAGAAGTTTCTTTACGGTGTAGCCTTTCTCCTTTAGACACTGTGCAGTCTTCGTTAGGTCGAGCTGTATCTTCTTCTCCCACGAATAGGCCCCTATAACGACGCCCTTCATCGTGACGCAGGGTTTTGAGATAATCATACTTCACCACCGGCCTTATCTTTGCAAGAGAACTTTATACCGCTTTCCTGAACCAGAGGTTAGAAACAAGAATGAACCAAAGCCCTTATAAGTCGTGCTACTTTTTTGCCAAATGGTGATACCAATGAAGGTTCTCGTAAGCGGTAAGGGCGGCTGCGGGAAGAGCACGATAAGCGCTATGCTCGGCAAGTACCTCGCAGGTAAAGGCTACCGCGTTCTTATCATAGACGCCGACGAGTCCAACCCTGGCCTCTACAGGATGCTTGGTCTTCCGAAAGTGAAAACTTTGGCCGAGCACCTCGGCGGGAAGAAGAGGGCCAAAATCCTCATGGCGGCGGAAGGAAAAGGTGAGCTCGATGAAGAGCTCTTCAACTGGACGCTTGACGATATCCCCGGGGAGATTCTGGCCAAAAAAAGAAACCTCGCCGTCCTGACCATCGGGAAGATTGAAGAGGCCGAGGAAGGCTGTGCCTGCCCCTATGGATTCCTGGCGAGAAAGCTCCTCGAAGGCATAACGCTGAAAGACGGCGAAATCATCATAGTTGACACCGAGGCGGGCATAGAACACTTCGGCAGGGGCATTGATAAGTACGTTGACGTTGTCATTGATGTTGCAGAGCCCTCCGCTGAGTCTATAGAGCTCTCAAAGAAGATAGCCACTCTGAGCGAGAGCCTTGGATTGAAGCACATTTTGGTTCTCAACAAAGCCCTGCCCGGCGTCGAGGAGGAGCTTCCGGTCAAGCCCGATGTTGTCATACCCTTCGACCAGAACTTCATACTCGGGAGCCTGAAGGGCAGGGAGATTGAGCCGATACCGCAGATAGAAGAGCTGTGGAAAAAAGTGGAGAGCTCCCCTTAACATATCCTCGGCACGGGGTCTCCGGCGGGGGGCTCCATGAAGCGCTTTCCGCCGATTCCAGTCTCTAAGAGAACTTTCCCCCTGTATTCTTCTATTACCTCCCCTATTATCGCCGCGTCCTTGCCCCTCTTCGTTTTCCTCATTGCTTCAAGTGCCTCTTCCGCATACTCCTTGGCAACAACCATGACGACCTTGCCCTCGTTCGCAACATCGTAGGGACTGATTCCCAGCATCTCGCTCGCGGCCTTCACCTCTGGCTTCACGGGTATATCTGCTTCCCTCACGAGGATTCCGACGTTGCTCTTTCTCGCTATCTCGTTGAGAGCGTTGCTCAACCCTGCCCTGGTTGGGTCTTTCATAGCGTGGATGTTCTCCCAGCCGATGGCCTTTGCAACTGCCTCAACGACCTCCCATATGGGAGCTACGTCGCTCTTCAGCTCGGTTTCGAAGGCTATGCCCTCCCTGTGGCTCATCAGCGCTATCCCGTGGTCGCCTATCGTCCCGCTGACCAGAACAACGTCGCCGACCTTCGCTCCAGCGTCGCTTATCGGCCTCTCCGCGATTCCAACCCCTGCGGTAATCACGAACATCTCTATGGGGTCTTCGACCACCTTGGTGTCGCCCGTGACTATTGGAACGGGAACTTCTTTGGCGGTTTCGTCCATCGAGCGGAGAACCTTCTCAAGGACTTCCATGTCGAGGCCTTCCCCGATAATCATCGAGTTTGCTAAGGCTAAAGGCTTCGCGCCCATCACCGCCAAATCGTTCACCGTCCCGCTAACCGCGAGCCTTCCTATGTCTCCACCCGGGAAGAAGAGCGGTTTGACCGTGTGGCCGTCTATTGTAAACACAAGGTGCTTGTCTCCAAATGGTATCGTCGCCCCGTCGTCGAGCGCGTCCAGCCCTATTCCACCCGCGCTCTTCAGGGTCAGAGTTTTCAATATAACGTCCCTGAGGAGTTCCTCCATTATTTCTCCGCCGGCCCCGTGTTCGAGCTTTATCTTTTCGCTCATTTTCAACCCTCCAGAAAGCCTTTCGAAGTTAGATAGCGCCTCGTAAATTCGAGGAATTCTTCGGCACGCCTTATGTTTTCGCGCGCCTCCTCCTCGGTGATGTCCACAACAAAGGAGTAATCGGCGGTCTGTCTGAGATTAAATGCGGTTCTTAGGTAAGTGAAAAACTTGTGGGGGATCTCTCCCGTCTTGACGAAATCTCTGCCCAGAAGTGCTATGACCGCAGAATGCTTCGAAACGCGTATGTTTTTGGTCATAAGAATTGCCTCGGCGCAGTAAAACATAGAGTAGTACGCTCTTGAAAGTGCAAAGGCGTAGAAACCGTTTTCAAACAGTGTCCTGGCGGCCTCGATGCTCTTCCTGGCTTTCCTTAGTATCTCCGCGTACTCCCTCATATCTTGATGCCCTCCGTGTGAACCGTTTGAATTAGCGGATCGTGCTCCATTTTCGCGTTTGTGGGATAGACAATAACCGAAATAACAAGCCCCCTGTCAAGGAGATACTTTTCAGTAACCTCGCTGAGCCTGTCGTATTCGTCGAGCGTCAACCTCCTCTTGACTATGATGAGGACGTCAACGTCGCTGTCTTCCCTCGCCTCTCCCCTAGCGTAGGAGCCGAAGAGTATGACCTCCACTAAGTCATCGCCGAGTATTTCTTTGGCTTTTTCCTTAACCTCCCGAAGGATATTAAGGAGTTCCTCTCGTGGTATCGTGGCCACCACTCTCCCCCCTACGGCTTTCTGCGTTTCACCACTTAAACCTTCACAGCATCAGGTCTTCCTTCGTAAGGTAGCCCTCTAGGTAGAGGCCACCCAGGAATGCTTGGCCAACGTTTATCCCGTTGTCCCCCCTCGGGACTTCGGTTGTGACGTGGAACCTAAGGCCCGACGCCTCCACAGCCTTCCTCACCGTCTTGACGATGAGCTCGTTGTAGGCAACGCCGCCGCTCATGGTGACATCTTTCACGCCGAACTCCCTTGCCTTCTCAATCGCGACCTCTGCGAAGGCCCTCGCAAGGGCGAGGTGGGCGGAATAGGCTATGTCGGCGGGCGGAGCTTTCTCAAGAACGCCGAGAATCTGTGCAAAGAGCTCTTCAACTTTTATCAGCTCTCCCTCAACTGGAACCTCGAACTTGAGGTCGTTCTTGCCCTTCATGGCAAAGCTCTCAAGCTTCATCGCAGGCTCTCCCTCGTAGTGCCTCCTGTAGGCGACGTTTAGCAGGACTGCCAGGGCGTCGAGAACCCTTCCAGTCGAGGAGGCATAGCTCGTGTTGATGCCCTTCGCCAGCTGGGTCAGTACGACGTTGAACTCAACCTTTCCGTAGCGGAGGCTCTCGATGGCCTTTGGACAGCACTTGGTTATGATTCCCTCCAGCTCCTCAACGCTGTATATATTGCTCAGAATTCCCATTAAAGCCCTGAGCGGGTAGTAGCTCGCCAAATCTCCGCCGGGGAGCGGGTAGTAGTCTATGTGGGTCAGCCTTTCAACGTCCTCATAACCGAGGTAGAGAACCTCACCGCCCCACGTGTTCCCGTCGGTTCCATAGCCGACTCCGTCCACAGCGATTCCAACGGCGCTCTCAAGGTTCTTCTCGGCTAAAACGCTCGCTATGTGGGCGTAGTGGTGCTGAACTTGGAGCAGCTCCACGTCGAGCTCGTTCGCCAGCTCCATGGCGAGCTTCGTGGTGTTGTAGCTTGGGTGGAGATCGGCTATGATTAAATCGAAGTCCTTCACGCGAAGGATTTTCCTGAAGTGCTCTATTGCTTCCCTCATGAACTCAAGAACCTCGACCTTCCCCGTGTTGCCGATGTACTGGCTTGGGTATACCTTCCCGTTCTTGGCCACTCCGAAGGCATTCATCAGCTCGGCCCCAACCGCCAGGCCACGGTAGTTGAAGGGAATCTCTATCGGGAGCGGGACGAAACCGCGGGAGCGCCTTATAACGGCCCTCTTTCCGTCTACAAACCGGATCACGCTGTCATCTGCTCTGTTGAGTATCTTCCTGTTGTGCAGGAGAAGGTAATCTGCCATCTCTTTCAGCTCCTCGAATGCCCTATCGTTGTCCTTGACCATGGGCATTCCTGGATAGTTTGCCGAGGTCATCACGTAGACCTTCGTTTTGCTCCAGTGAAAGAGGATGTAGTGGGTTCCCGCATAGGGGAGCATGACACCGATGGTATGCAGACCGGGCGCAAGGTTCTCTGGGAGGGGGAAGGGCTCCCTCTTGCGGAGCGTTATGATTGGCCTCCTGTAGCTCGTCAGCTCCTCTTCCTCCTCTTTGCTCAGGTAGGCGAAGGTTTTGACTGTTTCAAGGGAGTCCGCCATTATCGCGAAGGGCTTCTGCGGCCTGAAAGTTCTCCTCCTGAGTTCTGCAACGGCCTCCTCGTTGGTGGCATCACAGGCGAGGTGGATTCCACCTATTCCTTTGATTGCCACGATGTAGCCCTTGTCTATCAGCTCCGCCGCCTTCCTGAGTGGGTCTCCGGTTATCTCCTCGCCGTCGTTTGTGTAAAGGCGGTAGGTCGGCCCGCAGACTGGACAGCAGACGGGCTCGGCGTGGTAGCGCCTGTTGAGCGGGTCTCTGTACTCGCTCTCGCAGTAGTCGCACATCGGGAACTCACGCATGGTCGTGTTCTCGCGGTCGTAGGGTAAATCCTCGATGATTGTAAACCTGGGTCCGCAGTTGGTGCAGACGATGAAGGGGTACATATAGCGCTTGTTCGTCGGGTCGAAGAGCTCTCTTAAACAGTCTTCACATATCGCTATGTCCGGCGGGATTATCGAGTCCCCGCCGCTTCCGCCCTTCGAGCTCTTCTCGATGTAGAAGCGGTCAAAGCCCTGTGGTAGTATCTCCTTTCGCTCAATCTTCTCAATTCTCGCAAGGGGGGGCTTTTTGCGGTATATGTCACGGATAAAAGCCTCTATATCCCCTTCCCTTCCCTCGACTACTATCTCAACTCCGGCGTCGCTGAGGTTCTTGACGTAGCCCCTGAGGTTGTGTTCGTGAGCTATTCTATAGATGAACGGCCTGAACCCGACGGCCTGGACGATGCCTTGAACGTGAATGCGGTAAGCCTTCATAGCTTCCACCGCTTTCCTTTTGCATTTGGAACCTTTATAGGTTTTCAAAACCAAAAGTTGAAAACGAGAGGGGAGTTTTGAACCTTTGGTGTTAGAACAACGCCCCGTACTTGTAGAATATGTGGCATGTCCCCTCGTACGACACCATGCACGGGCCGACGGGGCTCCTCGGCGTGCATGTCTTTCCGAAGTGAGGGCAGTCGGTTGGCATTGCCAGACCCCTCAGCACGGCACCGCAGAGACAGCCTTTCTCAAGGTCGGGCAGGTTCTTGGGAACCTCGACGTGGTAGAAGTTCTGGATTTCGAGCTCCTCCCACTCCTTTCTTACCTCCAGCCCTGTCCTTGGAAGAATTCCAAGGGCACGCCACTTTGCGTCTTTGACCTCAAAGAACTTCTCAATCAGCCGCTGGGCGACGACGTTCCCCTCGTATTTGACGGCGCGCTTGTATTCGTTGACGACCCTCGCATCGCCCTCCTTGTACATTCTTATCAGGAGCAGGATTGCTAGAAGAACATCGTTTGGCTCGAAGCCGGCTATGACCTGCGGAATCCCGTATTTCTCGCTCAGGAACTCCCAGCCCCTGACGCCTATTATCGTCGAGACGTGGCCCGCATCTATAAGCGCGTCTATCCTGCTCTTCTGCTTTATGAGGACCTCTATTCCCTGGGGCGTGAGCCGATGCACGGAATAAATCTTGAAGTTCTCAAGGCCCTCGTTGACGACGGCGTTGAGCATTCCCGCCGTTGGGGCGGTTGTCGTTTCGAAGCCAGGGCTGAAGTGGACCACGGTTTTCTCCGGGTTCTCCTTGGCCATCTTATAGGCGTCGTAGATTGAGTAAACGACCCTAACGTCGTAGCCCTCGCTCTTCAAGTCGGCAAAGCTTCCCATTGGAGTGGGGATTTTGTACATGTCACCGAAGGTCGTGAGAATTATTTCTTCCCCCTCCTCGCGGGCCTTTTTCATAATCAGCTGCATCGCCACGATGTCTTCAACCGGCGTTATGCAGACCGGACAGCCGGGTCCGCTGACTACTTTAACGTTCTCGGGCAAAAGAGAGCGGATTCCTGAGCGGGTAATCGTGTCCTCGTGGGTCCCGCATACGTGCATTATTCTTATCTCGCCGTCGAGGGTTTTTGCCTCTTCTTTAATCTTCTCCACGAGCTTTTGGGCTATTCCCCTGTCTCTGTAAGGAGCCACAACTGATTCAACGCCTTCCATCTCAATCACCCGGGTAGTAGTAGCCTCCAAGTGCGTTTTCCTCGGCTTTGAAGACCTCCTCCCAGGCACTCAGTATCTCTCTGGCCGTTTGCTCGTCTACTCTCTCTATTATGAATCCGGTATGAATTAGCACGTACTCGCCGGGCTTGACGTCGGGCATCAGATCAATCCTCGCCTCCCTCTTAACTCCTCCGAAGTCAACCCAAGCGGTTCCCTTCTCCCTATCAACTTCCAAAACCTTCGCGATGGTTGCTAAACACATGAGCTTCACCTACCTTGGGTTCTCAAGAGGGGCTATTTAGCTTTTCTAAAACCTCCGGTTTGAAACCGTGAAGGTCAGTTCAAGCTTGCTTGAGCGGTGATAAGAGCACCTCGCGAGGGTCTCCTTGGCCTCTTCTCTGCTGATCTTCTCAAGGACTATGCCGTAGTAAATCTTCACGTAGTCCCCAGGTTTTATATCTTTGATGAAGTCCAGCCTTGCTTCCTTTAGGCGGCCGTCAACGTCCACTATTGCCTTTCCGTCCTTTACTTCAACGACCCTTCCCGCGAGCATCAGGGCCATGATTACTGACCAACTCTGGTTAGAGTACCATCTGCCTAATATATTTTTTCCTGACTGGTCAGTCAGATGGGGCATGTTGTGAAAGGCTGGCATGTGCCTGCTAACTTATCCTAAATCCTAGAAATGAGGTTAGATGCGTCCCTTGAAAGTCGGAATTTATGGGGTTTGATCAACCATATCCCTGAGGCGGAAAGTTTAAATCCTTGTTGGTATATCCTCAATGAGGTGAGTGACTAATTAGTCATGAGTGAGGGTTTGTCCATGAAGTCCCCTGGCAAGACCCGCGAGAAACTCGTTTCCGCGGCAATGGAGCTCTTTGCAAAGAAGGGCTTCGATAAGGCCACTGTAGATGAGATAGTGAACCGCGCCGGGGTTGCAAAGGGCACGTTCTACCTCTACTTCAAGAGCAAGGACGACTTAATAAAGGAGATTGCCGTTGATGCTATGCCCATAGCTGCATTTCCCTCTCTCCAAGATCCCTATGTCACTGTTTCGTATCCCACACTCAGGGAATTTCTTCTGGCCCTGGGCAGGGAATTTTTGGAATTCTACGGCAAAAACCACCGCCGTGAGATACTTTTCAGCCTCCTGGCCATGAGAAAACGTAGTAAATCTCTTGACCTGCTTTATAACGAATCATGCTCCGAACTTCTCAGAACCGGAGCCCGCAGGATAATGGTTTACACAAAAGTCGGGTTTGCCCAGGCCCTCGTCGCCTTCCAGGTCTTTATAGGGTCTCTGCTCCACTATCTGCACGCGAAGGAATGCGTTGGTTTCAGTGACGAGGAGTACCTGAACCACTTGGTGGATGTCGTTACATCTTACCTTAAGCTCTCCGCTGAGATATAAACCCTTTTGGGATAACTTCTGTGAAACACTTTACGTTTTATCTTCCTTTCTGTTTACAAGAGTGTTTAATTGTGTGCACGAAAGGTATTTAAGGTACAAGGGTAAATGACTAGTCAGTCAATGTACTTAGAGGTGATGGACGTGGCTGAAAAGCTCGTGCCCGTAGTGTGTCCCTGGTGTTCAGTCGGCTGTCGCTTCTATGCGGTCAGCGTTAACGGATACATCAGGAGGATTGAATTCGACTACGACCACCCCACCGTCAACCGCGGAAAGCTCTGTCCAAAGGGCGTTGCTTCCTACCAGTTCATCAACAGCTCCAAGAGACTCAAGAAGCCCCTCAAGCGCGTTGGTGAGAAGGGAGAAGGAAAGTTTGAGGAGATAAGCTGGAGCGAAGCTTACAGAATAATCGCCGAGAAGATTAAGGAAATCAAGGAGACCTACGGCCCAGAGGCGATAGCCTTCCTCGGAAGCGAGAAGATAACCTTCGAGGAGAACTACCTCGTCCACAAGCTGTCTAAGGCGATAGGAACTAACCACCTCGACTTCCCGGGAAGGTACTGCCAGTACTCCAACAGCCCCGCGAGAACGGCCGTCTTCGGAAGCGCGGCTGCCACCAACCCCTTCGAGGACGTCGCCAAGGCAGAGCTGATAGTCATCTGGGGTCACAATCCAGCGGAGACCGCTCCCGTTTTCTTCGGCCAGTACATCGAGAAGGCCGTCCTCGACAACGGTGCCCAGATGGTCGTTATAGACCCGCGCGAGACGAGGGGCCACAAGTATGCAAGCATACACCTAAAGCCCTACCCGGGAACCGACCTCGCGATAGCCCTGGCCATGCTCAACGTCGTCATAAGCGAGGAGCTCTACGACAGGGACTTCGTCCAGGAGAGAACCGTTGGCTTCGAGGAGCTCAAGGAGGCCGTTAAGGAGTACACCCCCGAGTGGGCGGAGAAGATAAGTGGCGTTCCCGCCGAGGAGGTAAGGAAGGTCGCGAGGCTCTTCGCCACCAAGAGGACCGCTCTTCTCGTCAACGAGGGTCTCAACCAGCACGTCAACGGTTTCGAGTTCGCTCTCGCCCTCGCGAACCTCATAGCAATCACCGGCAACATCGGCAAGGAAGGCGTCTGGAGCGGTGTCTTCCCGGGAGCGCAGTGTGGATTCTGTGCGGCAATGAGCGGCATCGCCCCCAACAAGCTCCCGACAGGAAAGCTCGTTACCGACGAGGCCGCGAGGGCCGAGCTTGAGAGGCTCTGGGGCTTCAAGATACCCGACTGGGTCGGTCTTGACCTCACCAGCATGATACGCGAGATGGGCAACAAGATTAAGATGATGTACATCGTCGGCGGCAACATCGCCAAGTCTGCCCCGAACAGCAGGTGGGTTCGGGAGCAGCTCAAGAAGCTCGACTTCCTCGTTGTGCAGGACATATTCCTCACCGAGACGGCTAAATACGCCGACATAGTCCTCCCGGCCGCGGCCTGGTTCGAGAAAACTGGAACCGCTATAAGCGCCGAGAGAAGGGTTCAGAGGAGCTACAAGGCCGCCAATCCGCCTGGGGAGGCCAAGCCCGACTGGCTCATCCTGGTTGAGCTCGCCAAGGAGCTCGGCCTCGGCGAGTACTTCAAGTACGAGCACCCCGATGAAATCCTCAGGGAGATAAACAGCGTCATTCCGATGTTCAAGGGCGCGACTCCAGAATACCTCGCCGAGCACCCCGAGGGATGCTTCTTCCCGTGCACAGAGCCCGGCGAGGGAACGAAGGTCCTCTTCAAGAAGGGCTTCAAGACGGCAGATGGAAAGGCACACCTCCAGCCCGTCAAGTGGCGCGAGCCGCCCGAGATGCCCGACGAGGAGTACCCGCTCTGGCTCACAAACTTCAGGCAGGTCGGTCACTGGCACACCGGAACAATGTCCTTTGAGAGCCCCAGCCTGAAGAAGCGCTGGCCCGAGGAGTACGTCATGATTAACCCGAAGGACGCCGAGAAGTACGGCATAAAGAGCGGAGACCTCGTCAAGGTCGAGACCAGACGCGGAAGCGTTCTCGTCAGGGCAGAGGTTACCGAGCACGTCAGGGAGGGCGTCATAGCGATGCCGAACCACTGGAACATCAACGTCCTGACCCTTGAGGTTACCCACGAGAAGACCAAGATGGCCGAGCTCAAGGCCGTCGCGGCCAGGGTTAGGAAGGTGGAGGAGTGAGGTGGTTGGAATGAGCAAGAAGATTTTCCTCGACTATAAGCGCTGTATCGGCTGTAAGGCCTGTGAAGTGGCCTGTGAAATGACGCACGGCGAGGCAAGGATAAGGGTCTTCGAGTTCCCCGACCTCTTCACCGTCCCCTTCAACTGCCGCCACTGTGAGAAGGCACCCTGTATGAACGTCTGTCCGACGGGGGCGCTCTTCAGGGACGAGGACGGCGCGGTGGCCTTCGACCCCCTCAAGTGTATCGGCTGTCTCATGTGTGCCGTCGCCTGTCCCTTCGGAGTTCCGAAGCTCGACGAGGAGAACAAGATTATGGACAAGTGCGACCTCTGTGCCGACAGAAGGGCAGAGGGTCTGCTTCCGGCCTGTGTCTCGGCATGCCCAACTGAGGCCCTCAAGTTCGGTGAGATAAACGAGATACTCTGGAACAGGGAAGGGAAGATAGTTGCCAACCTGAAGGGCTCGGCCGAGAAGGGAGAGGGCGAGAAGGCCTACATCGTCCTCTGACCTTATTTTTTTGCGAGGGAAACCTAGGGTTAAAAACCAAGGGGTGATGGTGATGATTGAACTGGTGCTAATTTCAGCGCTCATCCCCTTCGCGCTCCTGCTCATCTGGAAGCTCGAAGGAAAAACCGCCGACCTGATAGCGAGCTCGGTCCTCGGCGTTTCCCTGCTCCTCAATGGTGTAGCAGTCTACGACTTCTTCTCAAAGGGCTCCGAGAAGGTCTATCATACGAGCTACGTCACCACCAGTAACCTCGGCGAGGTCTTTGGGATAAACCTGGACGTCGCTTCAATCCTCATGGGCTTCGTCTCGATATTGATTGCGTTCTTGATGGCCGTTTACGCGAGCAGGTTCCTTGACTCAGGAAAAGGACAGTTCTACGCGCTCTTCGGCCTGCTCACAGGGGCCAGCATGGTATTCATATACTCCACAAACCTCGTCCAGTTCGCCGTTGCGCTTGAGCTGATGGCGATAGCGATGCTCTTCTTAGTTGAGCTCGGCGGTGCCAAGACCGACGCCCTCAAGGCCTTCCTCGTCCTCAACGTTGGGGTGCTCCTCATCCTCGGAGCGGTTGCCGTTCTCGGCACAGGACAGGACCTCACCACGGCCACTTATGACGGTACGGCATTCCTCCTGCTCATCTTCGCGGCCTTCATGATGAGCTCCCAGTTCCCGTTCTACTCATGGCTCCCAGATTCAACCGCCTCACCGATTCCAGCGAGCGCCTACGTTCACTCTGCCTCAATTGTTCCGCTCGGTGCGTACATGCTCTTCAGGGCAATCCAGTACATGAAGCCGAACGACGAATACTTCTGGGTTCTTGGAGGTCTGACTGTTGTCCTGATAGTCCTCATGATGATATACTACCCGCTCCAGCGCGATGCGAAGAGGCTCATAGCATACTCCACAATTGGGCAAACTGCCGTTGCCTACATAACCCTTGCCTACGCGCTACTCGGCCACGTGGCAGGGATTCAGATTGCCCTATACCAGGTCGTCAACCACGCCGTCGTTAAGGCCCTCGCCTTCGCTTCCGTTGGTGGGCTTGCCCTTGCCTACGGCACCACCGACCTCAAGCTCATTAAGGGTATGAGAAGAACCGTCCCGTGGACGAGCATAGCCTGGTTCCTCAGCTTCCTCGGTCTCTCGGGTGTCCTACCGCTCGGACTGTTCTTCAGCAAGGCCTTCACCATCATGAGCACCAGACATGCGAAGGGAATAGCATCGTGGCTCTTCCCTGCGGTTGTTTTAATAGACGCCGCAATACTGCTCGTGGTCGTTCTCCTCTGGTTCAGGGAGAGCTTCTTCGGCGAGGGTGAGCCCAAGAAGGAGCCAAAGGTCATCGTTGCGGTGCTCATCGTCCTCATAATCGTCGGCATAGTGATGCCCTGGGTCAGCCTCGACGTTGTGATGAAGATAGGCTTTGCGGGGTGATGTGAGATGATACTCGAATACGCGATTGGGGCTTTCATCCTCGGTGGTCTCGTCGGCCTGCTTAGGGACTACAAGGCCACGGTTAAGGCGTCAAGCTTCATGGCTTTCCTCGGCTCACTCGCCCTCCTCTGGCAGGTTTACGAAGTTTACACCAGCGGCCCTGTCTCGGGCGACCTCTTCGGAATCCCCATCAGGATAAATGACCTCTCGATAGTGTTCCTCCTCATAATTGGCCTCGTCGGAGCGGCGGCTTCGCTCTTCGCGATAAACTACATGGAGCTCTTCGAAAAGGTCGGCAAGGGCTGGGTCTACGCGATAGCGTACAACACCTTCCTTGCGAGCATGGCCCTCATCGTTACCGCGGACAGCATGGAGTACTTCGTCATGGGCTGGGAGCTTATGACCCTCAGCTCGTTCGTGCTGGTGTTCTTCAGCGAAAAAGCGAGGGATGTCAACGCGAGCGTCAAGTACTACATCACCATGCACTTCCTCGACACGATTCCGCTCTTCCTCGCCCTGGGAACCGCTTATTCTCTGATTGGAAACTTTGAAGAACTTACCTTTGAGAACATAGCGAACGCGATGGCAACCGCCCCTGCCAGCACCAAGGCCGTCTTCACGGCGCTCCTCATGGTGGCGTTCATGGCAAAGTCGGGTATGGTGCCATTCCACTTCTGGGTTGCCGAGACCTACAGGGCCGCTCCAACCAGCATTTCGGCTGTAATGGCCGGTGCAATGGAGAAAGTGGCCATCTATGGCCTCATAGCCCTCATCTGGAGAACCGTCGGAACGAGCTACAACCTCGGCCTCTTCGTTGCGGTGATAGGCGCGATAACCCTCACCGTCGGAACCCTCTACGCCCTCAGGGAGACCAACGCCAAGAGGCTCTTGGCTTACTCGTCCATCGGCCAGATGGGCTACGTCTGGTTCGGCCTCGGAGTAGGAATGGCCCTCATCCCGAAGGGTGGCTTCCTCGGTGCCGTTGGAGCGCTTGGGGCCTTCGCGGGACTCTTCCACGCCCTCAACCACGCGATATTCAAGGCCTCGCTCTTCCTCTCGACTGGGGCAGTTGAGTACAGGACTGGAACAGTTGAGCTCAACGAGCTCGGTGGCCTCGGTAAGGCGATGAAGGTAACAGCTTTGGCGGCGCTCTTCGCCTCGCTCGCCATAAGTGGTGTTCCGCCCTTCAACGGCTTCATAAGCAAGTGGCTCATCTACGTCTCGGGCTACTATTCCGACAGTTACATCCTGGCCCTCGGCGCCGTCCTCGCGGCATTCCTCAGTGCGGGAACTCTGGCGTATTCAATAAAGCTCTATGGTGCCCAGTTCGGCGGTGAGATGAAGCGCTACGAGAACGTCGAGGAGGTTCCAGCTGGGATGCTCGTTGGCCAGTGGGTTCTCGCAGGCTTAACGCTCCTCATAGGCGTCTTCCCTGGAACTGTAACGGGAATCCTCAACGTCTTCAACGCCCCGATAAACGAGAACCTCTACAAGATTGGCTTCCAGTCGGTGATGTTCTCTCCAGTGCTCTTCGTGATAGTTCTCGGAATACTGGCCTTTGGACTCTACCTCGTCTTCAAACCGGAGTTCGGAAAGGAAGCCAAGCCCTGGGACTGCGGTGCAACGAAGCTTGACGAGGACGAGTACAGGATAAACGCCGAGGGCTACTACCTCAAGTACGAGGAGAAGATAGGCTCGTTCTATAGGTTAGGCGACTGGTTCTACCGCGTCGGAGCTGGAGCAATTCACTACATAACCAAGGCTTACCTCTGGATGGCGAGCTACTTCACCAAGATAGTTGACACACCGTACACCAAGATAGAGACCCTCGACGACCTCCGCGAGAGGGAGATAATGCACATAGACGAGGAGGTCTTCAAGCCACTCGTCAGGTTCCTTAACATCGCCAGGGACGTCCTCCCAGGGATGAGGCTTGGAACCTTCGTCGTGCTGGCCCTTGTGGTGGTGGGAGCGATTGTTGGAATACTGATAGCACTGTGAGGTGAGGGAGATGGAGATAGACGCGGTCAAACTTGGATTCAGCCTTGCGGGCATCGTCCTGTTCCTGTTCCTGCCTCCTCTCCTAGACGGTATAGCCAGAAGGGTTAAGGCGAGGCTCCAGTACAGGCGCGGACCACCGCTCATGCAGACATGGTACGATCTCAACAAGCTCTTTGCCCTCCCCTCGGTCAAGCCGACCAAGAGCGCGCTCTTCACATGGGCACCCTATTTGGCACTCGCTTCGGCGATGTCGGCGGCCCTGCTCCTCCCCTACGGCAATGTAGTCCCCGTGGACTTTGGATTCAACTTAGTGGTGTTCTTCTACGTGGTGCTGATGGTCAGCGTCTTCCTTATCCTGGCTGGCCTCAGCGTCCAGAACGCCTTCAGCCACATAGGTTCGTCGAGGGAGATGCAGATCGTCCTCACCGTCGAACCGCTAATAGCGATAATCTATGGCGTCCTTGCTTATAACGCAGGCTCGCTTAACATAGCGGACATCGTGGCCAATCTCCACTTCACCCCCTCGTTGCTGTTGGCATACATAATCCTGGCGTACGCGCTCTACGTTGAGAGCGGCTTCGTGCCCTTCGACATAGCCGAGGCGGAGCAGGAGGTCATAGGTGGGCCTCTGGCAGAGTACAGCGGAAGGCTCCTTGGAGTCTTCTACTACGCCATCTACATCAAGCGCTTCGCCCTGCTGTGGTTCTTCGTCAGCCTGCTGACCCTTCCGTGGGTCGGACCAGTAGACACGGCAGAGAAGGCAGTACTGGTGCTGGCCCTCCAGTTCCTGCTGACGATAGCGCTCTACCCCGTTATATCGGCTCTGGAAGCCACCAACGCAAGGCTTAGGGTAGACCACGTTGTCAAGATGAACGTTAGAATGTTCTTCGCAGGTCTGATAGTGTTCGCGATGGCGTTCATGGGGTGGTGAAAATGGTTAGGACGAAGGATTTGGAAGCTCACTCCGAGTTTGAATGCAGGGCATGTGAAAAGGGCCACTGCAGAAGGGCGGACGTTAACGAAATCCTGGCTGAAAGGAAGGGTCTGAGGGAGTTTTACGAGGCCTTCAAGGAGCACATTAGAGAGTGCAAGAGGATGAGCTACGGCCAGTATCAGTTCGTGATTGATAGGGAGGTCCTTCCCGAGGCGGTGCTCTGGTGGCACAACCACCCCGAGTTCAAGGAGACCCACCTCTCGACCGCCGTTGGAACCGACGAGAGACCGCTCAACGGCAAGTTCGTCTACATGCCTTTCCTCAACGTCCAGGTTGAGCCCTTCAACATGGACGAGAACTATTACGTCTTCCTCAGAGCCTATCTGCCCGCTGACGACCCCAGCTTCCCGAGTGTGGCCGAGAAGCTTCCAGCGGCGCTCTGGATAGAGAGAGAAGTTAAGGACTTGCTCGGCTTCAACCCCGTTGGCCACCCAGACCCGAGGAGGCTTATCCTCCCAGAGGACTGGCCGGAGGGAGTTTATCCTCTTAGAAAGGACATGGATTACAGGCACTCTCCCGTCACTGAACCGAAGACGGAGTTCAAGGAAACCCCTAAAGGTACGTCGCTCGTCCCGATGGGTCCGGTTCACGCTGGCATAGAGGAGCCTGCCCACTTCAGGCTCTTCGTCAAGGGCGAGGAAATAGTGGACGTTGACTACCGCGGCTTCTACTCCCACCGCGGAATAGAGAAGACCGGTGAGGGAAGACTTACCTACAACCAGGTGCTCTTCTTGGCGGAGAGAATATGCGGAATCTGCGGCTATCAGCACTCGGTCAGCTACGCAATGGCGGTTGAGCGCCTGGCCGATGTGGAGATTCCAGACAGGGCGCGCTACATAAGGACCCTGTTGCTTGAGCTGGAGAGGATTCACAACCACCTGCTCTGGGTCGGCATTGCCGCTCACCTCGTCGGCTACGACACGGGCTTCATGCACGCGTGGAGAATTCGTGAGCCAGTCATGTGGCTCGTTGAGAGGCTCACAGGAAACAGGAAGCAGTACGGAATGAACATCGTAGGTGGCGTCAGGAGAGACCTCCTGGACTACCGCAAGGAGGAAGTCCTGAAGGTCGTCAAGCAGATACGTGAGGAGACCAAGAAGTTCATCGACATCGCTCTAAACACCAACACGTTCATCAAGCGCGCCGAGGGGGTTGGAATCCTGCCCTACAAGGTTGCCAAGGCCTACTCCGTCCTCGGGCCTACTGCAAGGGCCAGCGGAAGGAGGATTGACACGAGGCTCGACCAGGCGACGAAAACAGCAACAGCCTACAACGAGGTTGACTTCAAGGTTCCGGTTTACAAAGAGGGCGACGTTTTGGCCAGGGTTCTCGTCAGGATGGACGAGCTCTTCGAGAGCATCTGGATTGTTGAGCAGCTCATAGACCAGATGCCGGGTGGCGACATATTCACGCCGATAGGAAGCCTGCCCGAGTACGAAGAAGCTTTGGGCTTCACCGAGGCCCACCGCGGTGAGGTCGTCCACTACGTCATGACCGGCGAGAAGAACAAGGTCTACCGCTGGAAGGTTAGGGCTCCGACCTACAACAACCTGCCCGCCGTGCCGGAGATGCTCAGGGGCTACCACGTTGCAGACGCACCGCTCATCATAGCGAGCATTGACCCGTGCTACTCCTGTACCGAGAGGGTTCAGTTCGTTGACGTGGAGACGGGCAAGGTGAAGGTTCTGACCGAGGCCGAGTTCAACGAGCTCTCAATCAAGTACAGGGGGGTGTTCTGATGGCCGAGAGCCTCTCCTACACCGAGAAGCTCAAGAAGTGGAACAGGATGGAGGCAGGGAAGTTCAGCGAAAAGGCCCCGGTCACCACCCTTTATCCTTTTGTTGAGGTTGAGAAGCCACCCGAGTACAGGGGAATCCCGCACATCAACCCCGAGAAGTGCATAGGTTGTGGAGCCTGCGTCAACGCCTGCCCGCCCGATGCCCTAATCCTTGAGTGGGACAAAAAGAGGGGCGTTAAGAGGCTCACCTTCAACGCGGCTCGCTGTATAAGGTGCCACCGCTGTGTTGAGGTCTGCCCGACTGGAGCCATGGAACCGACTAACATCTTCGAGATAGCTACCGACAACAAGGAGGACCTCGTTGAAGTAGTGGAGCACAAGCTGGCCTACTGCGAGGAGTGCGGTGAGTACCTCGACTTCACCGAGAGGCAGATTGAGTACGTTAAGGCGATTCTGCCCAAGGAAATCCTCGACATGTACGCGCTCGAAGATAGGATTGGCCTGACCCAGGAAGCAAAGATGCGCAAGACCGTCGAGAAGCTGAGGGAAACCGAGGGCAACGCATATCCAGCGTTCATACTCGTAAAGAAGGGAGGTGAGGAGTGATGGGAAGAAGGCTCAAGTCCGTCTGGGTCTATCACGTTGATGCGGGCTCATGTAACGGCTGTGACATCGAGGTGCTCGATGTGCTCAGCCCCTACTACGACCTCGAGAGGCTCGGTGTCAAGGTCGTCCCCAACCCGAGGCACGCGGATGCGCTCTTCATCACCGGCCCGCTCACGAGGCAGACGAGGATAATGCTCAAGAAGGCCTACGAGGCCATGCCGCCGAAGCCGAGGATAGTGGTCGCGATAGGGACGTGCGCCTCGAGCGGTGGAATCTTCTACAACAGCTACGCCCTCTACAACACCTCTCCCCAGCGCGGAAGGGACAGGCTCAGGAGCGGCGGGCCCGAGATGATAGTGCCGATAGACATGTACATCCCCGGCTGTCCACCGAGTCCGGAGGAGATACTCTACGGCGTGGCCCAGCTCCTCGGCATCAAGGAGAAGAAGATGAAAGGTGAATACTGGATTGCGCTCCCGCCGAAGGAGACGCCCAAGGCCGAGAACGAGGTTGAGTTTAGAATCCCGAACAGGCCGATACCTCTCCGCTACTGGCTTACCCTTCGCGAGGAGCTCAGGCGCGTCATAGGCTACTACGACAGGGAAGCGGTTCTCAACGACTTCATCGAGCTCGTTGATAGGGCCTTCAAAGAGAGCCCCGAGAACCCGAGGGAGAAGCTCCACGACCTCGTCACAGGATACTTCCTCAAAGAGAAGGACTCCAGGGTTGGCTTTGCAATGCGTTTCCTTGAGAACGAGTTCTGGCGCCTCTACGATGAGTACCGCTCCCTGGGAGAGGCCCTCAGGAAGAAATACCCCGTTACGGCGGGTGTCTGAGGTGCCCTGGAAGCTCTACCGCCTCAAGTACGTGGACTACCCGGAGTACTCGGCGAGGATTACGGGACATTACGCGGGCGATCTGCTGCTGATAGAGGAGGAAGGGGAGCTCAGCGAAGAGGCAGTGAAGGTTATTAAGAGCACGCTGGGGGTTGCCGATGACGCAAGGGAGTTCGAGATAACGCCAAGGGACATCATGAAGCTGCCGATTGAGAAACTACCGGAAGGGGACAGGAACCTCCTGCTGGAGGCAGCCGGAAAGCTCGACGCGGAGAGCCGGCTTCACGTGGAGTACCGCTACCGGCCGAGCTTCGATTGAGATCTTATCTTTAACTTTTTGGAGGTGAAAACGTGAGGAGGATTGATGAGGCGAAGAAGGAACTTCTCAGGAGGCTGAAGGACTTCTACGGGGATAATCTCGTTTCGGTGGTGTTCTACGGCAGACACCTTAAAGACCCGGAGTTCCCTGAGATAGACGTTATGGTCATCATCGAGCACGCCTACGACCCGGTGAAGATGAACCGCGTCGCCGACTTTGTCGAGAACATCAGGGACCCGATAGAGGAGAAGTACGGCTACCATGTCTCATTCGAGCTATACACGCGTGAGGAGGCGGAGAACTTCCACTCCGGCTACCTTGACGTCGTGGTGAACTACGAGGTTGCCTACGACAGGGAGGACTACTTCCAGAATCTCATAAGCGATATGCTGAACCCAAAGAAGGCGATGGACTACGTGAAGTACATCAGCACTATTGAATACATCCAGCTGGACGAGGAAGGGAAGGAGTAAAAATCAGTCAAAAGGCCTTTGGGTATTCCTCAGATTTTGGTCCTAATTTAACTTTTGCCTAAAGGCCTTTCGGGGATAAACGAAAAACTTTAAAAAGGTTCGTTAGACAAACCGAATGGACTTTAACCCGACTGGGGGGTCAGTCATGATAGACCTTCTCGTAACATTAGCCTTCGTAGTCCCGCTCATCGGTGGGTTAATCCTCTTCAAGCTCGACGAGAGAAAGGCCGACATCGTGATGCTAGGTTCATTTCTCACTGCGATGATAGCCCAGCTTGGGGTCGCTCTCCTGTATCTTAAAACCCATGAGGAACTAATCCACATAACCTACCTAAGAAGCACCCAGTTCGGCGAAGTCTATGGCATAATAATAGACCCCATGAGCGTTCTAATCGGAACGGTCGTTGCAGTTGCTGGCTTCATATTCATGTTCTACGGCGTCGAGTACATGAGCGAAAGAAACGTCGGCCACCCCGGAGGAAAGGGAAGGGGCCTCTTCTACGCCTGGATGACCCTTTTCGAGGGGGCAACACTCGGCTTCATATACTCCTCGACCTTCCTCGGCCTGCTCATCTTCTTCGAGCTTATGGGACTGGCCTGTTGGGGCGTCGTTAGTTTTTACAACACTCCCGCAGGCAGGAGGGCGGGCTTCAAGGCCTTCATAATTCCGAACGTAGGGGCTATGATAGGCTTCTACACGGCCATTTACATCGGCCTCACCCAGCTCCACGATTTGAGCCTGTTTTCGCTTTCCAAGGTCTCCCCCGACGTCAAGCCATGGCTCTTCCTCGCCCTGCTCATAGCGGGATACACCAAGAGCGCCCAGTTCCCGACCTACTCGTGGATTCCGGACGCGATGGAGGCGCCGACTCCAGCGAGCGCTTTCCTCCACGGCGCGGCGATGGTTGAGATGGGCGTTTACCTCGTCGCGAGGGTTATCCAGTTCATAGGGCCTTTGCCAGTCTGGATTTTCTACTTCATGGCCGTAATGGTCTCCCTCACGCTCCTAATCCCGATACTCAACTACCCCGTCCAGAAGGACGCGAAGAGGCTTTTGGCATACTCAACGGTGGCAGAGGCGGGAATAATGTTCGTTGGCCTGACCTACGCCGTCCTCGGCCTTACTGGAAAGGCCCCTGGGTTCGACATCGGCCTCAAAGCCGCGATGTTCCAGCTGACAACCCACGCCTTCGTCAAGGGCCTTGCCTTCCTCACCGCTGGAACCTTCACGTACTCCCTCGGAACCCTCGACCTGAGGCGGATAAGCGGTCTCAGGGAAATACTGCCGATAAACGGCCTCGCTTGGACGGTGGCACTCCTCGGTTTAGCGGGCCTCCCCCCGATGGGAATAGCATTCAGCAAGGCAGAACTGCTGACTAACCTGAGCCTCATCAGGGTCTCCGCTCTGGCCTGGCTCCCGATACTGATGGTGCTGGCTGATTCGGCCGTCTTCCTCTGGGTCGGCCTCAAGTGGATAACGAGAAACGTCTTTGGCAGGCCCAGCGTTGAGAGAGCCCCAACCCACCCGATAATAACGGCCTCTCTGGTCACCCTCATCGTCCTGACGCTGGTCTCGGCTTACCTCGCCTACCCGCTCGTTGAGGAGATAACATTCTACGGGGTGGTACCATGAGCCTCTACTTCCTGGAGCTGGCCCTCGGACTGCTCTTCATAGCGGCTCTGGTCGGCCTCTTCACCGGAAAGAGAGTAGCTTACGCCTTCACGTTCCTCTCTTCACTGGCACTCTTCGGAGTCTCAATTGAAGGCCTCAAAGGCCTTGAGGGCGAGATTATACCTTTCCTCCCTACGACGGTTAAAATAGACTCCCTCTCGGCCCTTTTCCTCTTTGTCGTAGCTTTCACGGCATTGGCTCTTTCACTCTACGTCCCCTCCTACGAGGTCAGGGGCAACGTCAGATTTCTGACAATGGCCACCAACATGGCCCTCCTTTCGGCGGTTCTCTTCCTTGTAACTGACAACCTTGAAAGACTTACTCTCGCCTACGAGCTCTTTGCGGTGTTTACCGTGGTCATGGTGCTCGCCTCTGAAACGAGAGGTTCAAGGAAGGCCACCTGGCGTTACCTGGTTCTCACGCAGGTCTTCGGGATAATCCCCCTTCTGGTGGTCAGCGGGCTTGCCTACGGTGCAGTGGGAGATTTGCACCACTTGACTTTCCACGCCCTCCACGAAAACCTTGGAAAGCTCCCCATGGGCCCTGCATTCCTCGTGGCCCTCTTCCTCTCGGCTTCCCTCGTCAGGAGCGGGGCGTTTCCGTTCCATGTCTGGGTTCCGAGGGTTTACCGCTCACTTCCAAGCCCATTTATTCCGGTCTTCCTCATCGGTGAGGGCCTTGGTGTCTACCTGCTCCTGAGGGTTGCCCACTTCATCATTCCGACGGGTGAGGCCTTCGGATACGTCGTTGCGTTCGTAGGGACGGTAACGGCCTTTGCCACCCTCTACTCCTTCAGGGAAATCAGGCTCAAGCGCAAGTTCGCATACCACAGCGTTATGGACGTTGGAATAGCCTACTTCGCCCTCGGTAGCTCCCTCGTTCTCAAAGGAAGTTTCCTCGGAACCGTTGCCCTCCTCGGAGCGTTGCTTCACGTCCTCTACCAGATCCTCTACAAGAGCGCCTTCTTCTTCGGCCTCGGCGCAATAGAGCACTACGGCGAGGAGCCCAACATATGCTCAATAAGGAAGCTCCTTAAGGGCCATGTCATGGCTTTCCTCGTCTCGCTCTCCGTGTTCTCAATGGCAGGAGTCCCGCCGCTTTCGGCGTTCGTGAGCAAGTGGCTGATCTACACCGCCTCGATGGGCACGACCAACGTCCTCCTCTGGCTCATGGTCGTCACGGTGGCTTTCCTTGGGATATTCCCGCTGGCTTCGATAATCCAGGTCAGGAGGGTAAACAGGCTCCTCTGTAAGAGAGAGGTAGAGAGGGAAGAGGTTCCCTTTGTGATGAGGGCGGTAACCGGAGCTGTTGCACTTGTAAGCTTCACCGTGGCGGTGTTTCCGTTCATTCTGCTTCCCTGGCTGACGGGATCGGTGGAGGGGCTCGGTTACCCGTTGCCCGAGAATCCTGTGGAGCTATTCTTTGGAGGACCTAGCTCCTTCATCGCACTCGCTACGCTTATCGCTACCGTGTACACGGGCTTGAGGATAGGCAGAATGCCAACCGAGCGTGTAAGCGAGCTCCTCCTCATATTTTACAACATGGGCGACATTCTCAGATTCACGGCCGACTACTTCATCTCAGCGGGCAAGGACTTTTACCTCAAACGCATACTCCCCATCATAAAGGTCGTTCCGAGGCATGAGTTACCTCTCATCAAGGACTACGACGATGCCCTCGATTACCCCATCAGACACCTCGACGAGGCCATGTTTATGCCCATCATAAGGGCCGTTGGGAAACTCGCCCAGTGGGGTAAATCACGGAACCCCGACATGAACACGCTCATGAGCGGTTTTGCGATAGCAATGGCCGTGGTAATAATCCTCCTGGGGGTGTTTGCATGAACGTTGAGGCCGTTTTCCTTAACGTCCTGTACTTCGCCGCTGTCATTTACACCCTTGCCTTCGTCCTCTACGGAATTAGGGCAATTAAGGGGCCGACAACTGCTGATATTATCCTTGCCGTTGACTGTCTCTCATTTGATATGGCCGCCTTCATGGTTGTGCTGGGGATTTACTTCAAGTCAATAATGCTCGCGAGCGGTGCGATAATACTCACCCTCTGGGCCTTCATGCTGGACATCTACTACACGAAATACGTCCTCTACGGGGAGGTGGAGGTATGATCCTAGAGAACATCGTCTTCATAATCGGCTCAATAGCCATACTCCTCGGGGCGGTTTACGACCTAATAGCGGCTATAGGCCTGCTCCGCTTCCCCGACTTCTACATGAGGACTCATGCAGCTACCGTTGGGACGATTGGGGGTGCGGTGTTGCCCGTCTTCGGGGCGGGACTGGTGGCGCTCGTCTACCACCCCCTTGGCTCCCAGAGGTTCTTTATGGCCGGAATAGCGTTTACCGTGGGTGTCCTTATCCTTCTGATAGCGCCCACCGGAACGCACTCAATAGTTTCAGCGGTTTACTTCGGAAGGGTCGGAAAGAAGCCGCCGCTGGTCGTCGACCAGCTTGAGGAAGACCTGCCGAAGAGAGAGGACGTTGCAGAGCTTGTTCACGAGCACGAGGAGCTTCCGGGTGAGGAAGAGGAGCCGAAGTTCACATTCAGGAGGTTGATGAAATGATTGAGCTACACTTCCTAATCTTGGCGATAGTTGTTTCCTTCGGCTTCGTCTTCAGCTACCTGGCAATGAAGGAGCACGACCTGCTAAAGGCCTTAGCTTTGAGTTCAGTACAGTCAACCTTCTTCGCCCTCGGCTTCTACATACTGGCCGCGCCCGATATAGTCCTGGCATACCTTGCGATAGCCGTCGGTGCATATACGGCTCTTGTGATCCTCGCCATAAGCAAAACGGAGCGCTACGAGGTGGGAGAATGAAGAGGGACGTCGTAGTCGCCGTCTCATTCCTGCTTGCCTTCCTGTTCATAGCCTACGCGGTGACTGTGGAGAATGTCCTCGGTTTGGGGGGAGCCGAGCTCAGGCCCCTCGGGGAGTTTTATCTAAGCCATTCCTTCGCCCACGAGGGCCTGACCAGCCACAGCCCGGAGGTCGTCACCGCGATAGTGTGGAATTACAGGGGCTTTGATACCCTCTTCGAGACATTCGTTTTCTTCCTGGCGATTATGGGGGCCTTCAGCGTGCTGAGGCTGACGAGCGAGCAGGAGAAGATAGTAAAGGAGCTTGAGGCCAGTGAACCGCACAGGCATATGGATTTGATAACAAGGGCAATTACCAAGCTAGTGGTTGTCATGATAGTGGCCATATCTGCCTCGATAGCGCTCCACGGTCATTTAACTCCCGGTGGTGGGTTCCAGGGCGGTTCGGCAATGGCCGTTGCCTCGCTGCTCCTCTTCGCGGTCTTCTCGAAGTTCACCATTGAGAGAAAGGGCCTCACCGTGAAGCACACGGTTTCGGCTTACGCCCTCGGCCTGGCTTTAATCCTAGCCACCGTCCTCGCCCCCCTCTTCCTCTACGGCGGTAAGGTGCTCGAAATAAACCTCCTGCCTGGGGAAATGGGTCTCTTCAACCTCGACGTCGGCGAGTACTTGGCGGTGACCTTTGGCTTTCTCACGGTGTTCCTCGTGCTCGGCGTTTCGGAGTGGATATTCAAGACAGTCCTCAGGGGGGAGATGAATGATTGACCTTCTCCTTGCCTACATTACACTGACGCTCTTCGGCATGGTGTTCCTTGGGATATACGGCGTGGTTACGCGCTCCAACTTAATCAAGAAGATCATAATGCTCAACGTCCTGGGCGACGCGGTGAACATGCTCTTCATCCTGATCGGCTACCGCCTCGTCTTTCCAGTGTTTCCCCCTATCTACGAGGAGCACTTGAGCTTTGAAGAGTTCCTGAGCAGGGCAGTTGATCCCGTCCCCCAGGCTCTGGTTCTGACGGCGATAGTCATTGGAATGGCAATGAACATACTGCTTACAACCTACGCCATACAGTTCTACCGCCTTCACGGGACGGTTGACGCGAGGGACATAGCTGAGATAATGGGGGGTGAGAACGAATGAACGTGAGGAGGTTTTCTCCAGCGACCTTCTTTATAGTCCTTGCCACCTATCTGTTCTACACTGGCTCGGCGACGGAGTACGACCTGATAACAGGCAGTATAGTTGCGTTTATAGTTTCCGTAATAGTGGGCCACTGGCTCGTGAAGAACGAGCTCAAGTTCTTCTCGCCGAAGAGGTGGCTCTACGCAATCGTATACTTCCTCCGCTACTTCTTCATCGAGGAGACCAAGACGCACATTGACGTCGCGAAGAGGGTCTTCACCCTCAAGGCCAACCCTGGCATCGTGAGAATCCCTCTTGAAGTGGAAAACGACTACGGAAAGGTTCTCGTTGCGAACTCGATAACCAACACGCCTGGAACGGTTGTCGTTGACATAAGCGACGACGGTAAGTGGCTCTACGTCCACTGGATTGACGTTTCCACGCTCGACGAGAAGGAAGTGAAAGAAAACGTGGTTGCTTACTTCGAGGACTACGCGAAGAAAATCTTCGACTGAGGTGATAGCATGCAGGTCGGAATAGTCCCGATTATCCCACTCGGCTTTGCGTTCTTCCTTCCCTTCATAGCCTTCATAACGGGCAGGAGAAGGGGCGTTGTAATAGCCTATTCCTTGGTGGGCCTGTTGGCGACGTTCATATCCGCCCTGTGGCTGTTCAATGAGGTCTACTCCTCAAATGGGCCCTTGGTATATGCCTTGGGCAACTGGATAGCCCCAATCGGCATAGTCCTCGAAGTTGATTTAATGGGGGCAATCCTGGTTCTTTTAACGGCCTTCCTTTTCCTCATGGCGGGAATTTACGCCGTCGAGTATCTTTCGCACGACCACGGCATTGAGTTCTTCTATACTTCCCTCCTCGGCCTTGAAGCAGGACTCATCGGCCTGTTCATGACTGGAGATGCCTTCAACACCTTCGTCATGCTCGAGGTCACGGGGGCGAGCGCCTACGCCCTTGTGGGCTTTTACAGGAGCAGGAGTGAGGCGGTTGAAGGTGCCTTCAAGTACGGTATAAGCGGTGCAACGGCCACTACTCTCTACTTCCTTGCCCTCGGCTTCATCTACGCCTCCTTTGGGACCCTCAACATGGCCGACTTAAGCGCCAAGTTCCACGGGATTTCCTTCCCGGTAACTACCAAGCTCTTCGGCGACCCGACGCTTGCGCTGGGAATTTTCTTCGCCTTAACCCTTGCAATGGTGATGATCAAGAGCGCCATCTTCCCCGGCCATTACTGGCTTCCCTACGCCCACTCGGCGGCTCCTTCTCCAGTTTCGGCTTTATTGAGCGGACTCGTCGTCAGCGGTGGGGTCTATCTGCTCGCGCGCTATCTCTACACGGTTTTCTATGGCCTCCCGTTCTGGAAAACTCTTTCGGTAGTTCTCCTAGCCCTCGGAGCCGCTTCGGCCCTGCTATCCTCAATAATGATGGTGGTGCAGAAGGACGTGAAGAGGCTGGTGGCGTACTCGACAATACTCCACATGGGATACCTCATCATGGGTCTGGGCGTCGGGACTCAGCTGGCGCTTACGGCGGTTCTCTACCACACAGTCAACCATGCAATCGCCAAGGGTATGCTCTTCCTCTCAGTGGGGGCCTTCATACACCATGCGGGAACGAGGAAGATAGACGAGCTCGCCGGAGTCGGCAGGGAGATGCCGCTCACAACGGCGCTCTTCGCCCTAGCAACGCTCAGCCTCATCGGTGTTCCACCCCTCAACGTCTTCTTCAGCAAGATGCTGATTTTCAACGCCCTCCTCCAGGTGAACCCACTGGCTGCTTCGGTGGTGGTAATAACGAGCGCTATAGCCGCGTGGGCTTACTTCGGGCTCTTCGTGACCCTCTGGCGCGGAAAGCCCGTAGAGAGTCACCACCACGAGCACGAAAAGCATGAAGGCGAGGAACCGGAGAGGCACGATGTTCCGCTCTTCGTGGCTGTGAACTTAGTCCTCGGAATCCTGGTGATCGTCCTCGGCGTTCTGGCGCCGGTGATAATAGACAAGTTCTTCAACCCTGCCGCAGTTCAGGCAATGGATTACCAGAGCTACATCGAAGCAGTGCTTAACTACTCGAAGGTGGTGTTTGGATGATCGGGGCAGTCCTTGCGGGTGGAAGGGGCAGACGCTTCGGCGACGATAAGCTACTCTACAAAATCAATGGTAGGCCTTTGATTCTTTACACAATCGAGAAGCTTGAAATGGCCAAGACGATGGACGAGATAGTTTTAATCGCGTCAAAGAACAACGCGGAAAGGCTAAGGAAGCTGGGCTACCATGTGGTCGTTGATAACCTGCTGATAGGCCCGATGGGAGGAGTTTACACAGCGTTGGGCCTTGGAGACGCCTTTGTAGTTGCTGGGGACATGCCCCTTCTAGTCCCGGAGTTCGTTGATTTCATTGTCTCTAACTTCAAAAAGAGCGGAAAAATCGCCTGCGTGCCGAGGTGGGAGAACGGCTACCTCGAACCCCTCCACGCCGCTTATTCCAGGGCCTTCCGCGAAGTCCTTGAGGAGAAGATAAAAGCCGGAAACTACGCCCTCAACAGGGCAATCCGCGAGGTTAATCCCTGCTACCTCCCGATAGAGTCCCTCCCCGAGGAGTGGCGCGAGAGTTTCTTCAACGTGAACACGAGAGAGGATTTGGGGAGGCTACAAAAGGGCTAAATATCATGCTCTCCAAAGTTTGGTGTGAGACCCATGGGCATGAAGATGCTTTCTTCCTCTACGAGCTGTTCAAAGAGAAAATTGACCGGAGGGCGCTCAATGACTACGCGAGGAGGCTCGGTGTTGAAGTTCCGTTCTAAGCGCGATTTGGAGGAGAGGCTCGCATTCATCAGGCTTTACGTGAAGAGGCTGAAGGAGAACCCCGATGAGGTCTTCAAACAGCAGGTGAGGCTTGTGAACTCTTTCCTTGCCTCCGCCAAGAGCTTCCCGCTGAGCAGGAGGAGTACCTGAAGATAAAAGGGGAACTGCGGAAGAGCTGACCTCCTTCCTGCCTTGAAGGGGGAGGGTTCGGCTTAACTCCTCGCCAGTGGCGGGGAGGTTTGCGGGTTCATTACCTACTCGTGTTGCCACTTTCGGCTCAGCCCGCGGGCCCGGTCTTGGGTCCATTACCCCTACCGGCAAACCCGGATTGGGGTTATAGCTTGAGGCCACCATTCAGAGTTTCCAATCACTCAGGGGCGGTTTTTTGAAGGACGCCTACCGGCATCAGCCCTCCAATGCTGGAGGGTAACGTGAAACCCCTCCATCCCACCGGGTTACCTTACGATGGTCTCATTGAGGCTCCATTACGCTGGCAAGACTTAAAAGGGTTTCCACTGTTTAATGCCCGTTGGGTTGTTTACTGCATCCCCACCCCAAAGGACAATGCTCTCAAAAGAAAAATGTAAAGCGGAGAGAGTAAAAATAACTTTAATGTTTCCTGCTACTCGAAAATTGGCAACCCGACAATCGTTAACCTGCCCCTTCCTTTCCCAGAATCCCCGCCAGCAGTTCCGCTAACCTCTCCGCACGCTTTTTTATGAGTTCGCTCGGCTCCTGAAAGAGGCCTGTCGAGCCTGGCTGACAGCCTATGAGCACGAACTCCGCCTTGACCATCGTCTTCATGAACTGGGTGACGAACTTCAGGGGGAGGCCGTGAGTGGAGACCGCTTCGCCGAGCGTTCCCTTGGGGTCGGCTATGACGTATTCTCCAACTTCACCACCAAAGTCCACCGCATCTACGAAAACCACTAGATCTGGATTAAAGCGCGCTATTTTTCCAGTGCAGTTCTCAGGAACCTCCCCGCAGTTCAGCACGAGGACGTTGGGGTTGTCGAGCAACTCCTTCAGCCTCTCCGCTACTAGAACTCCAAAGGCGTCGTCTCCCCTAATGTCGTTCCCGATTCCGCAGATAACGACCCTTTTCGCGTTCTGGAAGAGTTCTTCGAGGTTCATGTTTTCACCCCCATTGACAGTTTGATTGGCTATCACTCATTGAGTTCTCCTGCCGCCTTGAGGATTACCCGTATGACGTCATCGGAGATTCTAAACCCTTTCTCAACAAGCAGTGTGAGAAGTGGCTTTATTTCATCAACAATACCCCGCTTCTTTGCGAGCAGTAGAACGCCCGCCGTTCCAATTACGTTGATTCCGAGTTCCCTCGCGATTTTTCGAGCCTTAAGGTCATCGAGTATCAAAAAGTCCGCCCCGAGGTCAATTGCGAGGGCTATTGCCTCGGATTCACCGGCTCCGAGAAGCTTCGAGAGGGCGCTGACAAGGGGTCGGTTCTCCGGAGGCGTGACTTCTATCCACTTCGGAAGCTCCCCCCCGAACTCTCTGCGCACAGCTGGTGGAATGAAAACCTTTCCAAAAACTTCGTGGAGAATCCCGAGCTTTCCGATGTTGGACAACCCTATTGGGGGACTCGTGTTCGATACCACCTTCATTCCAGACCCTCTATGGTCTTTATATCTGCTTCTGCCTCTTTCATCGTGTAGTTTATTGGGACGTCCCTCTTTCTCAGCTCGTAGAGGAATTCCCTTAGGTTCAGGCCCGCGAATTCCGCGGCCTTCCCGAGGCTTAGCCTACCCTCGCGGTACAGTTCTATGGCCGCGAGCAGAAGAAGCTCCCGCTCAGGTTTCGGGCCGAGGAACTCGCGAAGCGTGGTAGAGGTTACACCCTCCATGTTCTCACCTGAAGTGTAGTCTTTGGAGAAATATTTAGGGATTTTGCCTCCCTGAAATGAATGGAAAAGAAAACTCACAGCTTCTCAGCAAGCTCCCTGATCTTTTCGGCGAACTCTGTCTTCATGAGCTCCTCGACGTTGCCAATCTTCGCGTCGAGGCCCGGATAGAACGGTATGCTGATGAGGTAGGGCACGCCGTAGCGCTCGGCCAGCTTCCTAACGTCCTCTTCTTCGTCCATTTGCTCCGAACGGAGAATCATGTTCTCGACGAGGCCGAGGACTTTGTGCTTCTCCTCAAGAAGGAGCTGGATGAGCTTTTCCACGACGTTGAGGGCGAGCTTTGACGGAGTTGCAACGACCAAGAACTCCCCCCTCCTGAGGAAGCGGAGGACATCTAACAGCTGGTCGCCGAGTCCCGGTGGCATATCGATGACGAGGTAGTCAAGCTCGTCCCAGCGCGTTATCGTCAGGAGCTCGATGAGGGCGTCGCTGATTTCCTTCCCGCGGAGCGGTGTGGGTCTGTTCTCGGTGTAGTAGGCGATGCTCATGAACTTTATCCCGTGAACGGTAGGCGGAACTACTCCCCTGTCCTCCTCCGGGAACTCCTTCGGCTCGAAGCCGAGAATCACGTGGTCACTTGCCCCGTGAAAGTCGAGGTCGAGCAGGCCGACCCTATAACCCTTCTCGGCCAGGGCCAGTGCGAGGGTCGTCGAGACGAGCGATTTTCCAACTCCTCCCTTTCCGCTGACGACGGGGATTATCCTCTTGACATTCTCAAGCCTTGCGCTTATAGCAATCTCGCGCGGGTCAATCATACCCCTCCCTCCTTCTCAATCATAATCCCCGCGACGTAAACGCCCCTTCCCTGGACGACCTCAAAGTCGTGGCTCCCGCACTTCGGGCATGCCAGAAACGCGTGAACGACCTCAGGAATGAAGTGGATGTCCTCCTTTATGCGCTCGTCAAAGCGGTCCTTGACCTCCTTGAGCTTCCAGGTGTGCCCGCAGTTGCGGCACTTGAAGACTGCCTCTTCCTCCTCGAAGATTATCTCAGCGCCCTCTGCAATCGTTCCGGCGAACATCTGCTCCATCGCGAACTTCACTATGTCCTCGGCAACGTCCTGGAGCTCGCCGAGAACGACCTTAACGGCCTTTACCCTCTGAGCGCCCTCCTTCTGGGCGTAGTCGAGGACTGTCCTGACTATGGCATCAGCGAGAGCCCACTCGTGCATGGTATCACCGATGAAAATTAGCGTGCTACCTTAAAAATGGTGGGGTTTGGAACCGATGGTGAATGATTGGGGAAATCTTTCATTTGTCCAGAGGAGACTACGAGTTTCCTCAACGACATCACGAAAGGGTAGAAAGTCTTCTGCATATCCTCGCTCTTGAAGGTTGTTAAATGGCCAAAGGTAGTGGAGGTTCGTCTGTCAGCTGGGACGGTATATGGTTGTACTGGAACATCAGCCAAGAAATGAGGGAAGAGTAAGGTGTCAAGAGCCCTGTTCACAGTAAATTTCTCCCGTTCGGGTTAAAGCTTTATGCATGAGCCTTCTGCCCATCGTAAGTCCCCCCAAGGCCCTTCTCAACTGCAACCTCAACCGCCCTGTAGTAGCTCGGCACGTAGAGGCTCGGCTCGCGGAGGACGACACTCTCATCGACCCAGCTGACCTCTGTGAGCCCCTTTGGCTTGCCGTGTTTGACTATTTCCTCCCAGAGGCGTTTGTTTATGATGCAGCCAGGGTCGTCGCCCTTCAAGTAGAGCGTGTAGTGGTAGGCCTCGCACGACAGCCGCCGCAGATGTACTTGTAGGGGCACCTTCCGCACTGGCCCTCCCAGCTGTCCCTGTCGCGGAGGATGTTGAATATCCTACTGTTCTCCCATATCTCCTTGAAGGGTCTGTGCCTGACGTTCCCGACTGGCAAAGGAAGGAAGACGCAGGGAACGACGCTTCCGTCGGGCTCTATCCCCGCGTAAATCCTGCCGGCTCCACATCCTCCTATGAACTCTGCGAGAGTTTTCACGGCGTTGTTCTCGCCTATGTAGAAGTGCGCCGGCGTGACGCTCTTTCCCTGACTCATGAGCAGGGTAACGCGCGCGTACTGCGGCGCCGTTGTGAGTATCTCAAGCTTCCTCTTCTTCATCTGGCGGTAGACTTCCTTCATGAACTCCTCGCGCTCCTCCGGCGAGAGGTCCACCTTGACCATGTCCTCTGCCCTTCCCGTCGGCACGAGGTTGAAGAATATGACGCGCTTGACGCCTATGCTCTCCGCCAAGTCGAGTATGTCGTCTATCTCCTGATAGGTTTCCCTGTCCATTATCGTGGCCATCCCGTGGCTTATCCCAAGTTCAACGGCGTTTTCTAAAGCTTTTACCGCGTGCTCCCACGCGCCAGGAATCCCGCGAAACTCATCGTGCTTCTCGGGCTTTGCGGAATCAACGCTGACCTCAACATACTTTATTCCCGCCTTAACTGCCTTCTCAAGCTCCTCCTTCCTAGCGAAAGTCCAGCCGTTCGTGGCAACGGAGGTGTGTATCCCCCTGCTCGACAGCTCCCTGACGATTCTGAGGAAGTGCGGGTGTATCGTCGGCTCGCCGCCGCTCAAAGCCACGGCCGCGACACCGGCTTTGTCGAGCTGGTCAACGAGGTTCAGCTTCTCTTCGAGGCTGAGCTCGCTCGGTAGCGGTTTATCCGCCCTCTGGTAGCAGTGCTGGCAGCGGAAGTTGCACATGTTGGTGAAGTTCCAGACGATGAGGAAAGGCCCAGCGAGGCGCTGGGGGACGGTTACTCCGTACTTCGCTATGCCCTCGAGGACGACCCATATTCCGCGCCTTATGTGCGGATCTCTCAGCAGTGCCTCCTTAACGGCCTCCTCGTCGCCGTGGGCGAGCTTTATGCCGAGTTTGAGCAGGAGCTTTATCGTGTCCGCCTGGAAGCGAACCATCATCGGCGCGTTTATGCTCTCCCCCGCGTAGATGCTGAGGGCCTAGTACAAAGCAGGGAGCTCACGTCCGTTGATTTTGTACTTTTTGAGGCTCGGCCTTATGAGTGCCCTCGCTATTGGATTCCCGAGGATGAGCTTGAAGGCCCTCAGCGCGGTGGTGAGCGAGTTCCCTTCGTTTTCTTCGGATTCAACCTCTTCGACATCTATTGAAGGATTCATAGCTTTTGGAAACGGCTCTTTTATCGTTTTCGGAGCCTTCACCTCCACTACCTCCAATTATGGGTTTGGCAAGATGTGTTTAAAGGTTTCGATATAAATGATTTGTAGTTTATGTTAATTTTTTCTGATATGTTTAATATAACTGAAAGATTTAAATACTTGTCATTCCATTCATCGGTTGAAGAACCTGGAGGTGAAAGCCATGGCGTCCGCGAAGACTGGAATGTGGACCGCCCTGCTGGGTGCCCTTTTGATATTGATAGACGGAATAGCCGTCTTAACCACGGGAAACTTCTACGGCTGGCACTACGGCAGCGCATCAACGGTCGGCTGGGTGGAAATAATCCTCAGCCTGATAATGATGGGGCTGGCGTACTACTACAAGAGCAACAAGAGCCTTGTGGGATGGAGCGTAGTGATTTTAGCGCTGATAACGATGCCCTTCGACGGTGGCTTCTGGCTGATAGGTGCAATTATTGCCCTGATAGGAGGAATCATAATAGCAACCGCCAAGGAATGAATCCGGGCCCTTTTAGTTTTCTGCTTTCGTGCCTTTACACTTATAAGCCCTTTTTCAATTTTTTAAAGGGGGATGAGCATGAAGGCTAGAACGGAGCGCAGGAAGTTCATAGAGATTGTCGAGCGAATCATGGTTCGCTGGGGTTACACGGCGACCGATGGAAAAGTGTACGCAATCCTACTGCTCTCTAACAGGCCGATGACGATAGCCGAGCTCGCGAAAGAAACGGGTTTGAGCCGCTCTTCGATATCCGTCGCCCTAAGCCGTCTCGTCAGGGAATACCTCGTAACCTGCAGGAGAGAGGGAAGGACGAAGTATTTCACCGCGGTTCCCGCGTTCCTTGAGAAGTTCCTCCACCAGCCAAGGGAAACGCTTGAACGCGAGGTCCGCCCTCTGGAAAAAATCGTTGAGTCCATGATTGAAAAGAGTGACGACGAGATGAGAGGCAGGCTGGAGGCGGTTCTCAGCGACCTGAAAAAGCTTGAGTGCGTTCTCGAACGCATAATCCGTCTGGAAGAAGAGGAAAGTGAGTGCCTCACGAACGGGTGAGGCTCATCTTTAAAGTTTTTACGAACGTCACTGACCAGAGGGCGAGCAGTAACCAAAGCAGGCAGTAGCCGAAGAGCCTCATCAGCTCAAGCCCGAAGACACTTCCCAGGTCCATTGTTGCGTTCGTGAAGGCTCCGAGCGGGAAGATGAAGGCCCACCACGAGAGGCTATAGGGCAGGCTCATGTTTCTGATGTAGTGGAGAGTTAAGGCCACCGCCATAATCAGCCACCAGAAGCCGAGCCCCCACAGGAAGAAGGCGAATATGAAGAGCGGGTCCTTCGAGGTCGCTATGCTCGAGTTGTTCACGAGGGCAAAGAGGGCCGTGATGCTGGCTCCGATGGGTCCGAGGTTCATCCATATGAGCGGGGCCATCTGCGGTGGCATCAGCTCGTGCCTTATGAAGCGGAGCGTCACGACGGCATAGAGGACGAGGTACAGGAAGAAACCCGCGCCCCAGCCGAGGTAGTTAACGATTGTGACGAACTCCTGAGTGTAGCCCGTTGTCGTTCTCGTGAAGGCCGCCCCGAAGGGGAGTATAACGAGGGCAACGGGCGGAATGTACCAAGCGGGTGAGAGGTGCCTGAGGTCAACTTCACCCGCTATGAAAACCTCGTAGGACATCCAGAACGCGAAGATGAACGTCAGGACAAGCCCCCAGAGCCAGAGGTACCACGCCACAGTCTGGTTGTGCAGTACCGCCAAGAACTGGGCCGCTAAAACAATCGTGGCCGCTCCACTCGTTCCGTAGAAGTGCCCCTTCGATGGGTGTCTGAGGTCTTCCAAGGCGTCCTTCCTATATAGAATCCACCTCAGAATCCACGGGATGAGTAGAGCTACGTAGAGGACGACGTTCAGGTACGTCAGGGCGATTCCCACTTCCTTCAGGGGGCTCCAGTATGAGGAGTACTTGTAGGAGGCAATTGCCACTGCGCCGGTTCCCATGACGCTCGCGAACCATGCGGGGTTGAAGTTCCTAACTCTCTCCATATGAACATCCCTCCATTCTTTTTCCTAATCCAGAATTAGGATAGCTTAAAAATTTTTGGTCCCAAAATATTTGATGTGTCGGATTCACCGGACACAAAAGCTTATAAACCGCTTTTCTTTCATTTGGGTGGCAAAAGAAAATGAGGTGAGTCTAATGAACTACCCAGAGCTGGCGCTCATAGCCTTCATCCTGAGCATCGTCTTTTCAATCGGTGGGGTAGGTTCAGCGATAGCGATAGTCCCAGTCATGGGCTGGCTGGGAGTACCTCTTATGACTGCCAAGCCCACTGGTCTCTTCATAAACACGCTCTCCATGTTTTCAGCCACCCTCAAGAACATAAAGCACGGGAAGCTCGACCACCGCTTCGGGCTCCCGATTTTAATCGTCGCAACGGCGATGGCCCCTGTTGGAGCCTACACGGGCAAGTTCATTCCCAAGGTCCACGTCCTCTGGGTTTTTGTCGCGTTTCTCATCTATTCGGGCACGATGATGATTTTCTTCAGGCCCAGAAGAAGAGGGGGCGGTGGAAACCACATTGTCGAGGGCTCTCTCATCGGAGGAATAGCGGGCTTCCTCGGCGGCCTCCTCGGCGTCGGCGGGGGCGGGATAATCAGCCCCGCCCTCATAATGCTCGGCTACGAACCGAAAAAAGTCGCCGCAACGACCGCGCTGGTCGTGTTCTTCTCATCGCTGAGCGGGTTCCTGACCTACTGGGGGATGGGAACGCTGGACTGGGAACTGCTCCTCTGGGTTTCGATTCCAGCTATAGCGGGAGGCTGGCTGGGAACTCATCTCATGCACTTCAAGATGAGCTCGGAGCAGGTAAAAAAGGTGATAGGGGTCATAATGTACCTGATAGCCCTGAAAACGCTCCTCGTGGCTATGGGTTGAACTCGCTCTCGGTTCCCTCCACCTTTTCCTCCTTTTTCTCCCTCAGTGGCTTCGTTATATCGAAGGCCTTTCTTATTATGTTGTTCTCGATGATGAGCTTTTTGACATACTCCTTCGGCGGGAACTCTATCGCGTCGCAGGGGCAGAGCGTTGCGCACGTTGAACAGCCGACCATACAGTTGTAGGGCCTCGCAACGACGGGCTTCCCTTTCTCCCTGTCCCAGTCGAAGACGCGCCTTCCACAGGTTATAAAGCAGATTCCACACCCCGCGCATCTGTCGTAGTTTATCTTCGGGTACCACTCTATATCCTTCCTGTCAACGCCCCACCAGGGGATGACGCTCAGGTCTTTGACTGGCCTTCCAAGGGCATCTTTCCCTATGACGGGAGCTTCTCCTCCGGACATTTTATCACCTCCATAGGGAGTTGTCCAAATTGGTTTAAAATAATTTTCATATGTTATTGTTTTCAACTAAAAGTTCTGGACGAAGTTGTCCAGAAAAATTTAAATTATTTTCACATGAAAGCTTCTTGATAGAAATGCTCTGCCTGAGGAACGTTGAATACTCTCAAAACGGCAGGAGAATACTACGCTCGATAAACATGACCTTCAGGGATGGAATGAGCTACTCGATACTCGGGCCAAACGGCGCGGGGAAATCAACGATAGCCCGTATTTTGATGGGGGAGCTTAGACCAACCTCGGGTCAGGTTCTCCTCGATGGGGAGGACGTAACAGGGCTGAGCGTTACGGAGAGGGCAAAGCGGGGAATAAGCATGGCCTGGCAGGAGCCGGCCCGATACGAGGGGATAACCGTGAGGAACTACCTCACCCTTGGCGGGAAGCTCAAAATTGGCGAGGACGAGATAAGGGAAGTTCTTGAGCTCGTTGGCCTTCCCTACGAGCGCTACGCCCATCGTTTTGTGGACAAAAGTCTGAGCGGTGGCGAGAGGAAGAGGGTGGAGCTTGCGTCACTCCTCCTACTGAAACCGAGGTACGTCATCCTTGATGAACCCGACTCGGGCCTCGATATAACGGCGGGGAAGCTGATAGAGGTAATCCTCGACCGCTTCCGGAAGTGCGGAACCACGGTAATCCTAATCACCCACCACGAGGGGATTGCGCTCAAGACGGACTTCGCCTATTTCGTCTGTGGCGGGAGAATCGTCAGAAAGGGCTTCTCGCAGGAGGTTGTCGACTACTACCGGAAAACCTGCAGGAGATGCTCCTTTGCGGAGGGCTGAGGATGGCGATAAAGGTTGACCTCACGAAGGAATACGAGGCGCTGGTTGAGGCCTACCAGCGGGAAGGTCTCGATACATCTCTTTTCGGGGACAGGATAGCGGCGATAATCATCAGCGGGGACAGGGTCATCGGCCTCAACAACGTCCCAGGGGTTGAGATAAGGGGCGAGGAGATTGAGAACGGGGTTAGGGCTGAAGTTAAAATAGCTGAGGGCGTTGAGCTCCCATTCCCAATACACCTCTGCACGGGCTATTTGAAGAGCGAGGGCTACCAGAGGGTTATCTTTGACATAAACGTTGGCAAAAACTCGAAGGTCAGGTTCACCTCCCACTGCATCTTTCCCTACGCCAAGGACTTTACCCACGAGGCAATAACGAGGATAAAAATCGGGGAAGGTTCGAGCGTGCTCTACGACGACGAGCACGTTCACGGCGAGGGCGTGAGAATGATTGGTAAAACAGAGGTCGATGTCGGCAAAAACGCCCGCTACACGGGGAAGTTCACCCTGACGAAACACAGAGCGAAGGAGCTGAAGCTTGAGATGGTAGCGAGGCTCGGTGAGAGGGCCATCCTTGAGCTTGAGACGAAGGTCAAGGCCGTTAAAGATGATTGTGTTGAGATGAAGGAAGTCGCCTATCTGGAGGGGGCCCACTCGAGGGCGAACCTGAGGAGCACGGCCATAGCCTTCGACAGGGCGAAGGTAAACGTCATAAACGAGGCCTACGGCTTCGGTGACTACGCGAAGAGCCACGTCGAGTGCCACGAAATCGTTAAGGGCAACGCCGACGTCCAGACCGTTCCCCTGCTGAGGGTGAAGAACGATAAGGCCGAGCTCACGCACGAGGCCTCGATAGGCAGGATAAACGAGGCCCAGCTCATTCAGCTCATGGCCAAGGGCCTGACCGAGGACGAGGCGGCGGAGCTCATAATAAAGGGCCTTCTTGGAGAATGGTAAAAGAAAAAAATCACTCAAGTAGCACGTGCTTTGCGGTTTTTAAACCCGTTACCAGCCATATGGTGAGGAGAAGCCAGTAGAGGGCGAAGCCGAAGCCGTCTATTACCCCTATGCCAAAGGCCGTGCCAACGTTGTGGGTGGCTCCCACGTAGGCCCCGAGCGGGAAGATGAAGGCCCACCAGGCGAGACTGTAGGGCAGGTTGAGCTTCCTGATGTAGTAGATGGTCATTATGATGGCCATCGCCAGCCACCAGACACCGAAGCCCCAGAGGATTAGACCGAAGGCGAAGAACGGTTCTTTGACCGTCAGGAAGTCGCTGGCCTTGACGAGCGCGTAGAGCGTTGAGGTTCCCGCTCCAATGGGACCGAGGTTTATCCACACCGCCGGGGCCATGCCGCAGGGCATCGGCTCGTGCCTTATGAAGCGGAAAAACACTATCGCGAAGAGGCCGAGGTAGAGGAAGAAGCCCGCTCCCCATGCGAAGTAGTTAATCGCGTAGGCAATCTCCCTGGCCGTTCCCGAGAAGCTCGATATCAGAGGAGCACCGCTCATGGGGATCACAATCAGTCCTACGGGAGGAATGAACCAGGCTGGGGTAACTGACTTGAGGTCTATCTCCTTCTCCACGAACATCAGGTAGGGGATGAGCAGGGCGAAGAATATCGTTAGAACTGCCCCCGGAATCCAGAACGCCTTCGCTATTGCAGTCTTCTTGAGTATGAAGAGGTAGTCCGCCGAGAGGACGAGCATGGCCACGGCTATCGTCCCGTAGAAGTGGCTCACCATCGGATGCTTGAGGTCTTTCAGGGCGTTTTCCGTGTGCTTCACCCACCTGAGGAGCCAGGGGATTAGGAGGACGAAGAAGAGGAGCGTGTTGAAGTAGACGAGGAACTCCGCCAGCCCACCCAAGGCTGAAATCCTCGATGAATAAGCTTTGCTGGCCAGGGCCAAGGCCCCCGTTCCCATGACGCTCGCGAACCAGCTCGGTGCGAAGTCCTTTATGCTCACATTCATTTGCTTCACCAGAAGAAACGATCATATGAAAAAATTTAAATGTTTTCTAAACCAATCGTTGAGAACCCTTCAATGACCGTGCCTCTCGCCTTCTCTTTCCTTTTCGCGCTCTATCTTCTCCTTCCAGTAGGGGTCAACCTCAAGGACCTGATGGATGAACGCCTCGACGACGTCCCTTATTTTTCCATAGGCACCAGTAACGACCTCTATGCCGAGCTCGTTGAAGAATGAGATAGCTCTCTGACCCATCCCGTAGGCGAGGACGACCTCCCCGCCGTGCTCCCTAACGAACCTCGGAAGGTCGCCAGGGCCGTGCTCCTCGAAGGGAACCTCAACGACCTTGAAATCCTTTATTTTGCCGTCTTCAACGTCCACGAAGACAAAATACCTTGCCCTGCCGAAGTGTCCGCTCACTTCGCTTTCCAGGCCCCTGTCGTCCACGGCTGGAACAGCTATTCTCATGCGGCACCACCGATTTGATTGAAAATTTTTCCACATATAAGCTTTGTGCATAAGCACAAAAGGATTCAGGCTGCTTCTCTGGAAGATACGAGTGACACTCAGCAACTCTTTTTAGACAGAGGTGTCTAAACAACTTGGGGTTTGATATGGAGACTGTAAAGGTCAAAAATCCCCTCTCGCTTAAGGAAGAGCTACTTGCATTTGTCTTCAAGGTCTATCGGGGTACTGGGGGCGCTTACCCTGCACTTGAGTGGGTAGAAAATAAGCCATCGCCGGACGATTTTGAGGGCTTCACGAGGGTTTACGAGCCCTTCCTTGAGTTCAGGCTGAAAGACGAGTTCGATGAACTCTACGTCCTCAGGGACGAAAACGGGAGAATAATCGGCACAGTGGCGCTGGTCTACAACCTTGAAGGCAAGAACGTGTGGTGGGTTCCAGAGGAGATTACAAACGAAAAGACAGGCCTCATCGAGTTCTTCATGGTTGATCCTGCCCAGAGGGGCAAAGGCTACGGCTCAAGGCTCCTAGAGTTTGCGGCCAACCGCCTTAAGGAGCTTGGAAAAGAGCCTTACGTTATAACCTTCCCCCAGCTTGAGGCGTACTCCTACTACCTCAGGAGAGGCTTTGAGAAGATTATGGACTACAAAGAGTTCGTGGTGCTGAAGAAAAATGGTTAAGGTGTGTTTTAGAAAAATTAGAGCTCAAAAGAGCTCAGAAGTTGAAGTTTATGTCCTTCATGAGCTGGTCGTAGAGCCCCTCCTTGTATATGTTTGGGATAACATATTGTTCCTACCCAAGCCTAGGCTTGTTCACAAGGATTTTAACGTATGAAGCAAACACCATATTGGTGGTTCCCATGCCGACGGTGATAATTGAGGGGCCAAAGGCAGATACCGAGACCAAGAGGGAGCTCGTGAGGAGGATAACCGAGGTAGTTAGGGAAGTCTACAAGGTGCACCACGTGAGCGTGGTAATCCACGAGAACGAGCCTGAAAACGTCGGCGTTGACGGTGAGCTCCTCTCAGATGTTCTGGCGAGGAGAAAGAAGTAGTCCAGGCAGTTTATAACGAACTCTCCCAGAGTTTAGCTTTGAGTTATATTGAAATTGCCAAGGACATCTGTTAGTAGCGTTTAATGGTGATGCCCATGAAAACGCTCGTTGTCTTTTACTCAAGGAGCGGGACGACAAAACGGGTCGCCCAAGAAGTAGCTAAGGTCCTCAATGCGGACGTTGATGAAGTCGTAGACAAAAAGCCCCGGAATGGGATTCTTGGCTTCCTCATAGCGGGCTACGACGCGACGAAGGGCAAGACCACGGAGATAGAGTTCCAGAAAGACCCTTCCGAGTACGACCTCGTGGTTATTGGCACTCCGGTCTGGAACGGCCGCGTGACTCCTGCCATAAGGACTTACCTGCTCCAGAACAGGGAGAAGATTAAGAACGCCGCCTTTTTCTCCACGTGCGCGGGAAGGCCCGGAAAGTGTCTTGAGCAGATGGAAGAAATCCTCGGAAAGAAGCCTGTTCTCAGCAAGGTTTTGGTAAGAAAGAGGCTGGAGGAAGGAGTGAAGGAACTAGTTGAGAGGCTGAAGGCCTTAAGTGGCCCTATTCCTTAAACTTCCTCCCGAACTCGTTATAGCTGACCTTCTCCCACTCGAAGACCTCTTCCCCGTGCGGTTCTTTATTCTCTGCCGGATAACCGACCCCTGATGATGCAGAGGACGCGGTAGTTCTCCGGGATTTTAATGAGCTCTCTCACGTAGTCCTCAGCGGTCTTGCTCTCATCGTGCATCCTGTTCCGTATCTGCACCCAGAAGGCTTCGAGGCCGAGGTCGAAGGCGGCGAGCTGCATGTGCTCTGCCGCTATGCTGGCATCTTCAACCCAGACGTCGCTCCTGCTCTCGTCAGCAGTTACAACTATCGCGAGGGGCGCCGTCGCCAGCCCCGCGGCCCCGAGCTTTGCCTTTGAGAGGGCGAGGAGCTTTTCTCCCTCGTCCACTACGATGAAGTGCCAAGGCCTCTTGTTGAACGAACTCGGTGAGAGGAACGCCGCCTCAAGGAGCTTTTCAACGAGCTCCCCCGGCACGGGCTTGTCCTGGAAGCGCCTGATGCTCCTCCTCTTTCTTAGGACTTCAAAGAACTCCATGCTATCACCCAAGGCGTTTTGGAAAGGGCTCTTAATCCCCTTTCCTTCGGAAAGATGGAGATTCAGAAGCCCCCGAAGGAGTGGGAGTCTCCGCTAGCTGCCTTTGAGGCCGCCTACGAGCACGAGAAGTTCATAAGCAAGTCCATAAATGAGCTCGCGGCCCTTGCGGAAGAGGAGAAGGACTACGCGACGAGGGCGTTCCTTGAGTGGTTCATAAACGAGCAGGTCGAGGAGGAGGCCAGCGTCAAGAAGGTGCTCGACAAGCTCAAGTTCGCCAAGGACAGCCCGCAGGTTCTCTTCATGCTCGACCAGGAGCTCGGCCAGAGGGTTCCAAAGCTTCCGCCGCTTCTCATTCCGCAGGGAGAGTGATTTTTGCTTTCTGTTCGCTTTTTGGGGAGTAAGAGAATTATAACGTAGAGCTCGCGGGGTTAGCTTCAAACGGGTTTGAAGCGTTCACAACCCTTTTATGTTTTCAAAGCGATAACAGACTGGTGGGCGCTATGAAGAGGGTGTTTGCGGTTTTGGCCCTAATCCTGCTGGCGGTCGCTGGAGGGATCTATGCCCTCGGCTCCACGGAGAGCGACAAGTACATCACCCTCAGGGCGACCTTTAGAATGGGTGGGGCCGTCTATAAGGGCTACCAGCTCGAAGGGGACACGCTCGTCTTCAAGTTCGAGAGGAATGGCGACTTCTTCACCCAGGCGATGGAGGTTAAGGAGTTTACCACTGATGAGAAGCTGTCCCCCAAGAAGGTCGTCATGGAGGTAAGTACCAACGGGGAGATAAGGCGCTACGAGGCAAAACTGGTAAAAGAAGAGGAAGACAGGCTAATTTACGGGGCCAGCGAGCTTTAATCCACCGGAACCCCGACCGGGAAGATGTACAGCGGGTCTCCAGGCACACCTAGTATCTCTTTTACTTCCTCGTCCCTGAAGGCCCCCACTGCAACCGTCCCCAGTCTCAGGGCCGTGACCTGCAGGTAGATGTTCTGCCCCATGTGGCCGGCGTCTATGTGGACATAGCGATAGCCCCTTTCACCGTATCTCCTCGTCGTCCTCTCGTAGTGGGCGACGATTATGATATTTATCGGCGCCCTCTCAACGTGCTCTTGGTCGAGACAGGCTTTCGCCAGTGGGCCGTTTAAGTTCCCTTCGCGTGCCAGTTCACGGGTGTGGCTCTCGCCGTCGTAGTGGTAGAGGCCGGGCTCAAGACCTTCAACGTTCGAGACTGCCACGTAGACCTCGAAGGGGTAGCACGCGCCGGCACTCGGAGAAGTCCTCTTTCCGTGGGCGTTTACCCCGTAGGCGGCCCAGAGTATCTGGGAGACCTGTTCAAGTGTTAGAGGCTCGTCTTTGTACTTCCTAATGCTCCTCCTAAGGTTTATGGCTTCTTCCACACTTATCTCGCCCTTACGCCTCGGAGAAGGCAGTTCAACCCTCATGGCACACCCCTAGGAATTAATGAATGTGTCTTCATGATTAAGTTTTTGCCTCAAAAGAAAAAGTGGGGAGACATCACTCCTCAGAAAGCGTCGGCACGGCTCCTCCGGCTTCAAACTCCGCCGTAAGGAGGTACCTCTTCCTGTTTGCAATCCATACGATGTTGAGCATTATAGGAACCTCTTCGAGGACACCGACAACCGTCGCCAGCGCGGCCCCGCTTTCCAAGCCGAAGAGCGCTATTGCAACTGCTACCGCGAGCTCGAAGAAGTTGCTCGCTCCTATGGACGAGGCCGGGGCGGCCACCTTGTGCGGGAGCTTCCAGAGCCACGCACACCCGTAGGCGATGGCGAAGATGAAGCATGTCTGCATTGTGAGCGGGATGGTGATAGGGCTTACGTCCTCATAACGATGGGCTGTCGCGACAGGTGCCCCTACGCTCCCCCTGAGAAGACATGGGACTGGGGGCTTGAAGACCCTTACAGGAAGCCGATAGAGAAGTACCGCGAGGTGAGGGACGAGATAAAGAGGAGGGTCCTCAAGCTCATTGAAGACTTGAAAGCGGGCAAGGGCAGAGAGGAGATAATTGGGAGAAAGGGTACTTTCACTCCCTGAATATCTCCCCCGTGACGAGGTCTATGCCGACCTTCCTGACCTTAAGCTTCCAGAGCTTCTCGGGCGCTCCACCACCCACCTCTCTGTACCCTGCCATCTCGATTATCCCCATGTCCTCGAGGGCAGAGAGGTGGTAGTAGAGCGTTGAGCGGGGCATGTTGAGGCCCCTCTCCTGAAGGGCCTGGTATATCTCGTTTGTCCCTTTTATACCATCGCTCAGGATTCTTATGATGCTCCGCCTCGGTTCGGCCATCAAGGGCTTGAGGGTCATCATGAGGTTCTTCAAAACTGCCATGTCACCCATCATCCACCTCGGCACCTTCACCACCGTTGATTATTGCTCCCCTATCTTTATAAAATTACCGCTTTCGGGCGAGTTTAGCTCGAATGTTATAGAAAACTTTATAAAGACTTTTGTGATATTACAAAATGAGAAAGATGAGATAAAAGATGGAGGTGATGGAGGATGTTTGGGATGGTGATACTCACCTACATCCTCGCGAGCGTGTTCGCGATAGCTGGAATGGGAGCGGCTGGAGTGCTCATACCCAACTACATAGCCATGGGGCTGGGCGTTCACGCGGCCATGCTGCTCGGGCTGACGCAGAACACGGCGGAGCTGACCGTGGCAACCGCGATGAACTGGAAGAAGGGCCTCATAGAGTGGAGAAAGGTTGCGAGGGTCTTCGTCCCCGCGGCGCTCTTCGTGCCTTTGGGGGCGTACGTGAACGTCCACATTCCGAGGGTCCTCGTGCTGGTGGCCTTTGCGCTGTTCCTGCTCTTCGCCCTCTACCGCATGCTCTCCAGCGGAATGGTGGAAGGCGGCGACGGCTGGAAAATCTACGCGCTCGGGGCAGTCGAGGGCTTCACCGCAGGACTCATAGGCATGGACGCGGCGCCAATAGCGCTCATAGCCTTCTCGTACTTCTCCAGAAATCCGAAGAAGGTCTCGGCGAACACGGCGGCAACTGCACTCGGAGTTTCGAGCGTTACCCTGCTGACGTACACTATCATGCTCCCGAAGATACCCATAGCGATGGAAACCCTCGTGGCGGTGGGGACTGCTGGCTTCCTCGGCGGGATAACGGGCTCGCTCCTGATGCACAGGATAAAGCCACTCTACGTCCGCTACACGATGCTGGCAATACTCTCGCTGGCCCTCGTTGAGATTGTGAAGAAGATATTCGAGGCGAACGTGCCCGAGACGCTCCACGTACTCAGCGTAGGGGTCGTGGTGGGCGGCTTCCTGGCCTTCCTGTACGGAATGGGAAGGCACATGGCGAGAAGGCCCTCCCCTGCCCCTTGACCCTTTCGTTGTTTGAGCAAAAAGTAGGAGGTGGTTGGGATGCCGTTCGGTGTTCCTGGATGGAAATGGAAGGTTGGAAGGTTTGGCTACGTGATGGGAAACGAGCCGAGCTACGAGGAGATTAGGGCAAGGGCGAAGGCACTGCTCGAGAAGGCCACGAAGGGGCCCGCGTGGCACTGCCGCTGCGGAACCTTCCACGTCCCCCTGCTCGTTGACGGAGAGATAGTTGGGGAGCTCTGGGAGGACGTCGAGCCGAGAGAACTCGAAGTCGGCGCCTACTGGCACGGGAAGTGGGGAACGAAAGTCCAGCTCGTGAAGGACGGAAGGGTGGTGGGCCTTCTATGGCTCGCCTGAACCTTTGTCTTTCTGTTATCCCAGAAGGAATTGCCTCTGGCTCCGCACCATACCTGTACCCATTCCTGTCCAGTAATGTTTTTAAATGTCATGACAAATTTCATGCGAAAATATGTTCATATGAAATAAACAAAATATGAAAGGAATGATGCCCATGTTTGAAAAACTTGCTAAAAACCTTAAGAAAAACCTCCTCTGGTACTCACTCATTGCCATAGGCTTAGGTTGGGCCCTCGGGCTTGCTTTTCATGACTTTGCAATGGTTCACAAAACCCTACTCAGCAACCTGACGACGGTTCTTGTGTTCCTCATGATATACCCGATGATGGTGAACCTCAACCTGGAGAGGATACCAAAGGTTCTGAAGGAACCGAAGCCAGTCCTCTTAAGCCTCGTCTACAACTTCGTGCTGACTCCACTCATAGCTTTCCTGCTCGTTAAGGGCTTCATCCACGACCCAAACCTTGCACTCGGCTTCCTCCTCGTCATGCTGGTTCCGGGGTCTTCGATGAGCATAGGCTACACGGGGTTAGCTGGGGGAGACCTCGAAGTTGCCACAGTTGCATTGGGCGTTAACTTCCTGTTAATACCCCTAATGCTTCCACTCTGGGTAAAGCTACTCGGAAGTGCCTATAACGTCCCGGTTCCGCTCTCCCTGCTCCTTAAGACTGTCTTTGTAGTTCTCATACTGCCGATGTTCCTCGGCGACCTTACGAGAAGGCTCCTCATAAGGAGACTTGGCGAGAAAGGGTTCTCAAAACTAAAACCCCTCTTTGGCTCAATTACCATGACAACAATGCTCCTGCTCGTTGGCTTGATATTCTTCATGAAGGCACAGCTGTTACTGAGCAAGTGGTTCATTCTCGTCGAGCTGGCCGTTGTGAACACGGTTTACATGCTCCTAATGCTCGCTCTAATAACGTGGCTGGACAGAGCCCTTGGCCTCAGCTATGAGGAGCATATGGGAATAGTCTTCCTTAGCGTTGGGAAGAACAACGGAACGGCGATAGCTATAGCCACGCTCGCGTTCCAGCCACTTGTAGCGATTCCTGCGGCGACTCTACCGATATTCCAGATAATCTTCCTAATCCTCTACCTGAGGCTCGCGGAGAGGGTAAAATGTTTCTTTGAGGTGAACATGTGTTCCAAAGGGACAAGCGGAGAGCCCGAGGTGGGCTAAAGAAGTCCGTTCTGATAATAAAAACGCATGAGGACGGAAAGCTTTGAACTCGTTTTAACTTTTGACCTCCACAACATAATGATGTACCAGTTTTGAGGCTGAATTTAGTAGGAATAAAGGGTTCCGACTACAGCATGTTCGACGAGAGATGACGGGCATCGTCACGAAATGGCCAACCTACAGAGATAGAAGAAGGGGATAGAGAACGCGCTAGGGAGGATTTTTAACTTTTGAATCTTAACACATAATTGGGTGATCCTATGACTGCTCCATTCCCTCCGATCCGGGGAGGGCCTAGGGCTGAGTACAGGCCCCTGAAACCTGAAGACGGCAAAAAAGCGGTGGAGCTCGTCAGGGAAGCGCTTCCCTTCTTTCGAGCTGGAGAACCGATAACTCACCCCGATCACATTGACGTTCCCGTCCTCTACATGAATTTTGGCATAGATAGGATTCACTACGACGGGAAGGCCAAGATGCCCCGCCCTAAAGGTGCCCCGCCTCACGGATCGGCGACCACAAATCCCAAAGAAGCTCGCGAGGTCATTGAAAGAGTGCTCAAAGAAGCGAGGGTTCTCGATGCCGCCGAGTTCAGGGAGCCTGAGGACTGCTGGATAATTCCTGTTGCATGGAAAAGCTTTATAATCCTCCACGTACGCGTCTCCCGCGAAGGGGAGGAGCTCATCCCTGACTACGGCCTGACGGAGGAGGTAAGGCGCTACGGGACGCTTTAAAAATTTCATCCGGCGCGAATGGTTTCTCACGGCTCTCCTAATACTCTATCCAGCTCTGGCCGTGGTTGACCCGGGCCTTCCACGCAGAACCCCCGAACTTATAGACTGGGAGAGCCTTTCGGTCATAACAGCACTTATAATGGCCTCCAAGGGGCTTGAACTGTCCGGTATCTTCTCAAGGCTCGCTCCCCACCTGATACGGGCCGCCAACCACTCGGAAAGACGCCTCATGGTGCTCTTCATCCTGGTGATTTCTCTTTCCTCCGCGGTTATCATGAACGACACGGCCATGCTGGTCTTCATCCCCCTCGTCGTTGCAACATCTAAGATTGCTCGGGTGGACACAGCGAGGGCAGTAACGCTCTCCGCCATCGCGGCCAACGTGGGCTCTGCCCTCACCCCCATAGGCAACCCCCAGAACATCATAATATGGCACAGCTACGGCCTCGGGTTCATGGAGTTCGTCCGTTCGATGTTTCCCTTCGTGTCCCTCTGGCTCGTTATCCTCCTTGCGTTCTCCATAACCATAAAAAACCGGAAGCTCTCGGTTGAATGGATCCCGCCGGTTGCCCTTAGAAAGACTCTCCTCGTGGTTTCTCTTGTCTCTTTGGTCGCGGACATACTTCTGACCGAGATCGGGAAGGCTCCGCTTGCTTTCATTTTCACACTCTTTGCTTTTCTGTTGTTGGGTAGGGAAGTGCTTAAGGGTTTTGACTGGGCGCTGGTTTTGACCTTTGCCTTCATATTCATTGATTTCAACGAGCTCGCTTTCCTTCTGAGGAACGCCGATTTAAAATTCCCAACTGGGGGCGTTGGACTCTTCTTTGTCTCCGCTGTCTTGAGCCAGCTGTTCAGTAACGTCCCTGCGACGGTTCTCCTTTTGGCCAGCAAACCGGAGTGGCTTCCACTCTCTCTGGGGGTCAACGTAGGGGGAAGCGGCATAGTTGTGGGTTCTATGGCTAATCTCATAGCCCTCAGGATAGCGTGGGTCAGCGTGAGGGACTTCCACCGCTATTCCATTCCCTACTTCCTCGTGGCCCTTTTGGTATCCGCGCTCTTTCTCTTATAGCGCGTGATTTCCCCAAGCCTCATATGGCGGTTCTTCACCCACTCCCAAAGGGTTTTAACCCATGAACCCTACTTCATCTGGGTGCTGAAGACATGAAGGCCATAGAAGTCGTCGGGCTCACCAAGTACTACGATTCATTCCTCGCCGTTGATAACTTGAGCTTCTCTGTACGGAAGGGAGAGATTTTCGGTTTTCTCGGCCCGAACGGGGCGGGAAAGACGACAACAGTCAGGACGATTACAGGTGTTTTGAGGCCGAATTCAGGGGAGATAAGGGTTCTCGGCTACGACATGCTTGACGAGAGGGAAAAGATAAGGGCGAGGGAGAGAACGGGAATAGTCCCAGAGATGGCCAACCCCTACGTGGATTTAACGGCGATGCAGAACCTCAGGCTCATGGGCGAGCTCTACGGGATGGGAAGGAGGGAGATAGAGAGGCGCTCGGTTGAGCTTCTCAGGCTATTTGACCTCTACGAGAAGAGGAACGTGAAGGTAAAAGCTTTTTCCAAGGGCATGAGACAGCGTCTAATCCTCGCGATGGCGATGATAAGCGACCCGGAGCTTCTAATCCTCGATGAGCCAACGAGCGGGCTCGACGTCCTGAGCGCACGCCTGATAAAGGACGTCATCCGCGAGGAGAAGAGGAAGGGAAAGACGATATTCATGACGACCCACAACATGGTTGACGCAAACGAGCTGTGCGAGAGGATTGGAATCATAAGGAGGGGAAAGCTAATAGCGATTGACACGCCCGAGAAGCTAAAGCAGCTGGTCAAAGGAAGTGTTTCGGTCGAGGTCAGCTTTGAGCCGATGAGGCTTGAGCCCTCGGAGATAGCCTCTGCAACGAGGGTCGAGCTGATGGGGGACAAGGCGAGGGTTTTCACGAACGACCCAGATGCAACGGTTAGGGAGCTCGTCCACTACGCCGAGAGAAATAACCTGCGGATAGTGAGCCTCAAAACGCTGTCGCCCTCGCTGGAGGACGTCTTCATCAAGCTGGTGGGTGAGAGAAATGATTGAAACGCTCAAACGCTCCTTCGCCATAGCGAAGAAGGACATGCGCATCTTCTACCTCAAGGGTCCTGTCGTGATAATGGGTCTCATCTTCCCCTTCTTCCTGTTCTTAGCTTTCATGATAGGGCGCAACCTCTCTGGGGCTCATCTCCTCGTTGCTCTAACAGCTATGACGGCCTTCTTCACGTCAACGGCCGTCGGCCCCACGATAATCCCGTGGGAGTGCAGGGGAAGGACGTTCGAGAGGCTCATAACCGCTCCAGTTTCACTGACGACGGTGCTCCTCGGCGACTTTCAGGCTTCCCTCTACTTCGGGCTTGCGATAACGTTCGCGATAGCGGTTCCCGCAATGCTCTACCTCTCAGTTCACCCCTCCATTTGGCTCTTTGTCCTGTCCACGCTCCTGGCCGTTGGGTGCTTCTCCGCAATGACAGTGTTAATGTCCTCCTATCCGCCCACTGACGTTCCAGCCGACGTCATGATGCTGTCGTCGCTCGTCAAGTTCTCGCTCCTCTTCATCAGCGGCATCTTCGTCCCCATAGAAAACCTGCCCGCCTACGGCAGGTGGATTTCCCTCGTCTCTCCGCTGACGTACTACGTTGACGCCCTGAGGCACTCCCTCGGTAGTGGATATTTGCCAGTGTGGCTCGACCTTCTGATGCTGGCCCTGTTTGGCCTCGCGTTCTTCTTCACGGGCACTGCAATCCACAGAAAAGTCCTGGAGAGGAGGTTCACTTAGGCCTGACCATCTCCACTTCTCCCTTTATCTTCTCCGCCCCTACCGTGTTGAAAACAGTTCCGTACTTCTCGGCGAGCTCCTTGACGCGGAGTATCTTCTTCTCGGGCTCGTCCGTCACAATTCGGATTCTGTAGGTAATCTCCCTTAGCTGGGGCTCTTTTCTGTCCCTCCACCCCGAGACGGTTATCTCCATGCCCCCAACCTTCAGGCGCATCTTCTTGATTAGCCTTCCCCAGTTTACGGTTAGACAACCGCCTATGGCGGCGAGCAGGTACTCGGTCGGGTTGGGCCCGGTGTTGTGTCCATCAGTATTCGTGTCTATCCTGAAGGAGAACTCCCTGACCTTTACCTCGCTCCCAACGTTCCCGTCCCACTTGAGTTCGGCGTTGTATTCAAGGCGCTCCATATTCATCCCCACCTGCTATGAAGTTCCCTTCAAATAAAACCCTTTTCTATGTCAGAAGTTGCACGGTGGAAAGGGCGTACAAAACCTAATAACCTTATCCTTCAACCTCTTTTCCGGATTCTCATAGACAGAATCAACTATGAGTTTTTTGACGCCTTCAAATGGTTCATGGAGCTGGTCGAGTGGGGCTACGGGGACACCTACTTCTTCCTCGGGAGCGACGTGATAAAGCTCGTGGAGATCAAGTTCAAGGAAGACGTAAATCCCGAGGAAATAGCTGAAAAACTCCTTGGAATCCACCACGTCAAGGACGCAAAGCTCATCAGAAAGCAGCTTGAAACACTGCTCCTGGCATACAAAAGCGGCTACTTCGACAGTCCGAGGAGGGTTACTCTAAGAGATCTCGCCGAGATGCTGAACTCAGCCCCTCAAAGGTGAAGGAGCACCTTCCTTAGGATTCCTTCGGGGGTTGGCTCCTGTTATCCTAGAATTTTGGGAAATTCACTATTCCCTAACAAATTTGCTATTGGGTCATATACTCCCGCACATGTGCAGGACTAACTATAACTACTTTGAGGCCCTATTTTAAATTGGTGAAAGCATGCCGGTGATTGAGGTTGCGAACGTTAAGAAGTACTACGGCGAAGTCAGAGGTGTTGATGGACTGAGCTTCTCCGTAGAGAAGGGCGAAATCTATGGCTTCCTTGGGCCGAACGGGGCCGGAAAGACGACAACGGTGAAAATCCTCGTGAAAATCTTGAGGGACTACACTGGAGAGGTCAGGGTGCTCGGCAAAGATTTGAGGGAGTGGGGGAAGGAGTACTACAACAAAATCGGCGTTTCCTTCGAGTTCCCGGCCGTTTATTCAAGGCTCACCGCCAGGGAAAACCTCGGGTTCTTCGCGAGCTTCTACAAAAAGCACCTCGACCCCACCGAAGTGCTCAAGATGGTCGGCCTGGAGGAGAAGGCGGACGAACTTGTTAGTGGCTTTTCGAAGGGCATGAAGAAGAAGCTCGACCTCGCGAGGGCTTTACTGCCGGATCCGGAAATCCTCTTCCTCGACGAGCCGCTCGAAGGCCTCGACCCGGCGAGCGCGAGGAGGATAAAGGACCTGCTCCTGGAGATGCGTGAAAGCGGAAAGACGGTCTTCCTGACCACCCACAACATGTACGTGGCCGACGAGCTCTGCGACAGGGTGGCCTTCATCGTGGACGGCTCCATAAGGCTGGTGGACAATCCCGGCGAGCTGAAGGTGAAGATGGGCAAGCGGCTCGTTAAGGTGGAGTACGTCGCCAACGGCAGTGTTGCCGTGAAGGAGTTCCCGCTGGAGAACATCGGCCAGAACGAGGAGTTCCTCAAAATCATCCGGGAGCACGAAGTCAGGAGAATAAACACGGAGGAGCCCACCCTGGAGGAGATATTCCTAAAGGTGGCGGGGAGGAGGCTCGTATGAGGAATATCGTCAGAACGAACATTGTTCTCGGGATGAGGAGCTACGTTTATCCCATATACCTGCTCGTGGCCTTAGCTTATGGCCTCATGCTCCTTGCCTTCCCGGAGCGCTACCTTCCGACGATGGTGCCGATCTTCCTCCTTTTCGAGCCGGGGCTCGTTGGCTTCATGTTCGTTGGCACGGAGATATTCGCCGAAAAGAAGGACGGCGCGATAGGCGCTCTGGCGGTCACGCCGATAGACTGGAGGAGCTACATCTTAACTAAAACACTCCTCCTGAGCCTGCTCTCAGTCATCGGCGCGGTGCTCATAATGGCAATAGGCACCCGCTCCCTCAACGGGCTTCCGTATGTGGTTGTTGGGACCTTTCTCGTCTCCATAGTTTACACGCTCCTTGGAATAGCGGTCTCGGCCAAATACCGCGACCTCGACGACTACTTCATCCCGATACTGGGGGTTCTGGTGGTCTCGCTCCTGCCCTTCGCGCACTACCATGGCTATCTGACGGGTGACGTCTGGAAGGTTCTCTATGCAGTCCCGAGCTATCCGGCGATATACTTCTTCAAGGCGCCCTTCGAGGAGATAGCAAGGAAAACGCTGGCCTATTCAGCGGCGACCCTGCTCGCCTGGTCTGGAATAGCCTATCAGCTCGCTAAAATCCGCTTTTACAGGTATGCTGTGGAGGGATTGAGATGAGCTTTGTGAGGAAGTTCCTTTCCATCTACAAGACCGACCTCAAGCTCCTCCGCAGGGACCCCATGTTGGTCTATTCCGTGGCAATGACCCTTGTGCTCCTCCTTATCGTCCGGTACTTCAAAGACCGCATTGGAGTTTACTACCCGCTGCTCGCCCTGCTGATGATGCTGTTCATCCCCATGATATTCGGCATGGTGCCCGGTTTCATGATGGCGGACGAGAAGGAGGACAAGACCATACAGGCCCTTCAGGTGATTCCAATATCGAGCGAGGCTTTCCTCGCCTACAGGCTTACGTGGGCCTCTGTGGTTACGGTGGTGATGACCGGCCTCGCACCCACAATCCTCGACATTGAAATCTCGCGGAACGGCCTGCTGGCGCTCATGGCGCTCTTCGTGCTCGAGGTCTGGATTTACGGACTGCTCATCACGGTGTTCTCGGAGTCGAGGATGCAGGCACTGACTGTATCAAAAGTCCTGGGCTGGCTCCTCATGCTACCGCCGCTGATAAAGCTGGTCGTGGAGTGGAGGGATCTCTCAACCGACTGGAGCAAGTTCACAGCTTTCCTCCCGACCTACTGGCTCTACAAGGTGTTCGAGGAGATTCCGCTCAACGACTACAGCGACTTTCCTGTTGCTATAGCCGTCCACCTGGTCTGGCTCGTCCCGCTGGTGGTGCTCTTCAAGAAGAGGGTGCTGTAACGTATTGAACATTCTCTTCGTCTTCGCTCGTTTACTTTTCTATTTTTATCTGGAAATACTTAAAAGGGTATTGTACCAAAGAATACACAGCAGGAATCCCACCGATGGCGAAACACATGAATGCCCGCTTGAGGCTTATCAACTGGATATGGGGGAAGTACCGTGAGCGTATTTAAGAGGAGGGTCGTTCAACTCTTGGTTCTCATTGTCTTTTTTTGGGGCTTAATCACGTTTGCTTACTCGCAAGAACCAAAGCAATGCCCCTCTAACGGTACGTGGATAGATCCGCATGGTTTTACAACAATATGCAACGTTCCCGACTGCTATGAAGCAATGGGAAGAATCAGTGAGTGGGTTTCATTTACGTTGGCGATACTGGTCGCTTATCTTGTGGGACTTAGGGCAAAAAGTGGACTTAATGCGAACAAAGCGCTGTTTCTGATTGGGGTGTATCTGACATTCATAAGCGTTATATTCGCATCGGAACTGTCAAAGGTGCCGGAAGGGGTCTGTCTGGATTTGAAGCCAGTAGCCTACCCACTTGCGGCCCTTGGTTCCTTCCTGGTGGTCTGGTTCCACGAAGACAAGAATAGAAGTAAAAGCTCTTGAGAGGACGTCTTCGAGGTGCGAAGGCTTCACGCTTTTATTTCGCCCATTCGTGTACCCCTAGTTTAAACGGATGCTGGCCGAGGGATAAACAGAAAAAGAAAAGACGCGGAGACTGTCAGTTTTCATCGATGAGCCTTAGGATTTCAAGCACCTGAAACGTCGCCATGATGTCCCCGGACTCCGGGTTCTCGCATGAACCGTAGGAGAAAAAGCCGTAGGGACACTTTGCCAGCTCAAGCGCGTTTATCATTTCTTCTTTTCTGTCAATCTTCGCTCCCAGCGAATTCAGGGCCAGCAGAGCGTACCTGGTTGTCGGTAAAAACCGCCACAGCGCGCCGTCTCTCTGCGATTTAATGAACTCAACGGTCTTCTCGTCCCTGTACCCGTACCCAAGTTCGTTGAGAACCAGGACGGAATAAAGAGTTGTTTCGAGCCGGATTGTCTCCACTGACGTTATTCTGCTTCCGAAACCTCCATCATCGTCCCTCAGGCTTAAAACGAGAGATTTTACTGTCCCATTCCACTGCGGGTCAATTTTGATGCCCAGTTCGTTGCTGGTCAAAAGAAGGTAGTAGATGTCCCTCAGGAGGTAGTGGTTGTGGTAGATTTCTGAAAGGTTCGTGCTGGCGATGAACTCGCGTATCCGGGGCTCCGCGGCACCCCTAAGCTCTTCCCTTGGAACACCGAGCTCTTTAAGGGCTCTGTACTCTACCCACATCACGGGCGGCTCGTCCTCCGTTGAAAGCCTTGTGAGCAGGTACTCCTTGACTTTCTCCTCCTTTGGCACGGTGGAGTTCAGGTACCTCAGCACTATCACCGAGAAACCCGTGTTCACGGGGTTTGGAACTATGAAGTTGGGGATTTTAATAAAACCGCCCAAGGGGCTTTCCCTGGAGCGAAGGTAGCAGACGGTGTCTTCCCCAACCTTGCCTCCAAGATAGGTTATGGCCTCTACGGCCCAGTGAGTGGTGTCAATGTGCCCCCTTTCTTCCCCCACCATATCCGAGTACGACCCGTCCGGGCACTTGTATTTGAAGATTGCCTCAAGGAGATGCTTCTTGAGAGTTTCATTCTGGATGTTCTCTTCTTTTATAAAATGGGCGAGTATGTAGGCGTCATAAAAGCCTGGGTCATCGAGCTCACGCGACGCATCGTTAAACACGGCGAGGGCCAGGTTGTGCATTTTTGTGTAATTCGGTATTTCGTTAATTGAATATCCCGACTCCAAAAGAAGTTCCCGGTACTGAAGGAAGCTCCACACGAACTCCAGCGAATGTTCGGGCTCCAGAGAAAGCCAGAGCGACATGGAGACGTTCCGCGCTAGGGTGGAATTAAGCAGAATAAGGCTCCTGGCGTGGATAATGCTGGGCTCTGACTCCTCCATGTCCTTAATAATTAAGTGCTCAAGTGTCCTCCCGTACTGAGGAGTCAGGTTGAACTTGTCGAAGAGCACTAGGAGGTAGTAAATGTCGAGGACGTCCACGTTGGAGCGGGAGTTTTGGCCGGCGTAAACCTTGGTCTCGTAGTCCCGCAGGAACTCCACCGTCTTCTGGGGGTCTTTAGGGGTGAGGTTCAGCAGCTCCAGCGCCAGAGTGCCGTGGTAGGTCGCGTAAATCGAGGGGGTTATCGTAAAGTGCACACCGCTCCAGCCGCCAGTGACTGGGTCCTGGGCAAGTTCAAGCCGTTTTACAGTCCAGTTTTTCCAGGCGGGGTCAACAAACTTTTGAATAACGGGCTCGGAGGGGCTATTCCAGGTTAGTGCCGCAACGGCCAGAATGCTGGCCAAAATTAAAAGGACGGCAAGGAGCTTCTCCCTCATGCAACCACCTCTAAACTTTTGTCCTTAGTAATTACTTCTGGGCTTCTCTCACAATCTTTATTTATAAGCATTCGTTTTTCATGATATCGCTTTTTGAGAGTAACTCTGGCCAAAAATGTGAATGAGTGAGTATCCTGGTAGCAGGTGCTCCAGTCAATCCCAAAATTGGGCCCCATGTTGCTGTCTTGCTTATCGCTGGCCCCCGCTGTTTTGGAGCATATCGGGAGCTTGCAACGTTCATTCAGGTTACGTCCTTTCTACCAAAATCTTAGCGTTCGAAAACATTTTATGTCCACAGCCAAACATTGTCACGGGGGTTGAAATGGGCCACCACCATCACCACCACGCTCACGGGGTAAAAGGAAGGGTGCTCTTCTCGTTCGCGCTCAACATCGTCATAACCCTCGCCGAGGTAGTCGGGGGTATCCTTTCAGGCAGTCTGGCGCTCCTAAGCGACTCCCTCCACAACTTCAGCGACAGCATGAGCCTGCTCGCGAGCTACTTCGCAATAAAAATCGGCGAGCGGAAGGCCAACGAGAAGTACACCTTCGGCTACAGGCGTGCCGAAGTCCTCGTGGCGTTCATCAACTCGGCCGTCCTCGTGGGCGTCTCGCTCTTCCTCCTCGTTGAAGCCTACAGGCGCTTTAGGAGTCCAGAGCCGATAGACGGCCCTCTGATGCTCGGCGTGGCCTTAATCGGCCTCCTTGCAAACCTGTTCTCTGTCCTACTCCTCCACGGGCACGCGCACAGCCTCAACGTCCGCTCCGCCTACCTTCACCTGCTGACGGATACCCTCTCATCGGTGGCCGTCGTCGCCGGCGGAATCGCGATAATCAAGTGGAACGCCTTTTGGGTTGACCCGCTCGTGACTGTCTTCATATCGCTCTACATCCTCCGCGAGGCGTATGGAATCCTCAGGGAGAGCATTGAGGTTCTCATGGAAGCCTCCCCCGACCTCGACCTTAAGGCGATAAGGGAGGAGATTGAGGGCATTCCGGGCGTTAAGAACGCGCACCACTTCCACGCCTGGCGCGTCGGAGAGAACGAAGTCCACTTCGAGTGCCACGTTGAGGTTGACGACATGCCCCTCAGTGAGGCGCAGAAGATTATTGATGAGGTCGAAGACAGACTGGAGAAGTTTGGCGTAACCCACGTTACAGTCCAGCTTGAGGTGGACAGGTGTGAGGGCAAGAACCTTCTGTGCCCTAAAAAGGACAAGAAATGATGCGAGATTGTGTTCGCCAGATGAATGGGGCTAAAAAGGGATAGAGGGCTCTGAAGTCCCCTCTAAAGCTCCGCCTCCCCGAGGACTTTGAGCATCTCAATAAGCCTCGGGTCTTTGACCTTCTCGATTGCCTTCTTGGCCTCCTCCTCTTCGATCTTTCCGTCTTTGAAGAGCGCCAGTGCCTTCACGGCCTCAAAGAAGTCCTTCATGTCCGGGAACGCGTTGGCGAACATGTCTATGTTGAGGTATACGGTCTCGAAGTCGTCGTCGAGGAAGAGCTGCCACAGCACGTCCATGAGGGCGCCGAAGGCTATGTCCTCGTAGTCCGTCCCCCTGGCCCTTATGAGGGCGTAGAGGCACTCCTGCAGGGCCGCGTCGTAGTTCTCTTCCTCCTCGAACATCTCCTCGAAGCTGAGGTGGGCCTCCACGAGGAGCTCGTTGTCGTTGAGGATCTTGGGCAGGACACCGGCGATTATTGCCTTGGCCTGATAGGTGTCGCCGGCCTCGAAGGTTATGTAGCCCCTGTGGATTTCGACCCTCAGGAGTTCCCTCTCGTCGCCTAGCTCCTCGTAGAGCTCCTTTACCTTCTCAATGAGCTCAAGTGCCTTCTCGTACTCCTGCAGTTCCTCGTGGATGGTCGCCATGCTGTAGTACACCTTCGCGGCGTTCTCGACGTTGCCCTTGGCGACTTCCTCTTCAAGCAGGGCCCTGAACAGCTCAAGGCTCTTCTCAAGCTCGCCTATCAGGAAGTAAAGGTCGGCCAGGTGGAACTTCGCCTCAAAGCCCCCTTCCTTCTCCGCCAGCTTCTCGAACTCGGCTATCTTATCAACACCGAGGAACTCGTGGTAGTAGTAGACGACCAGCTTGTAGAGCTCGTAGTCCTTCTTTTCGAGGGCAAGCTTTTCGGCCCCCTCAAGAACCTCCTTGAGCTCCTCGTCGCTCAGCTCGTCAACCTTGTAGTAGAGCAGGTTGGCCACCTTTTTGGTGTCCTTTTCTTCCAAAGCCTTCAGAAGCTCTTCCATTAGAGTCACCATACCTACTACGCCGTTGTGGTTTTAATCCTTTCCTTGTTTCCCTCGCGGTGCTCCCGGCGAGCCCACATTTTTAAACCCTCCTGCGGAAGGGGATATATGCTTGAAGTGGTTTTTCTCGGTACCGGCGGGATAATGCCCACGCGCGAGAGGAACGTGCCTGCCGTGGCCATCAGGTATAAGGGCGAGATTCTGCTCTTCGACGTGGGGGAGGGCACGATACGGCAGATGAACACCGCGAAGCTCAGCCCCATGAAGGTTGACAGAATTTTCATCACGCACTTTCACGGCGACCACTACCTCGGCCTGGCCGCGTTAATTCAGACGATGAACCTCTGGAACCGCGAAAAGCCCCTCCACATCTACGGCCCGAAGTACACATTCGAGTTCGTCCAGCACTTCCTCAACAGCGGCTTTTTCAGGCCCGGCTTCGACATCCACGTCCACGAGCTCGGCGAGACGAGGCTGAAGTTCAAGGATTACGAGGTGTGGAGCTTCAAGGTGGAGCACGGGATTCCGGCTTTAGGTTACGTCTTCAAGGAAAAGGACAGGCGCGGAAAGTTCCTCCCCGAGAAGCTGAGGGAGTACGGCCTTAAGCCGGGCCCCATCCTCGGAAAGCTTGAGAGGGAGGGCAAGATAGAATGGAACGGCCGGACAATCCGCCTCGAAGACGTCACCGGGCCGAGGAGACGGGGGGTTAAGATAGCGTACACGGGCGACACAGAGCCGTGCGAGAGGGTGAGGCTGTTCTCGGAGAGGGCAGACCTGCTGATTCACGACGCGACTTACCTGAGCGGTGAAGACCGGGGCGAGAGCTACCATTCGACGGTTGAGGAGGCCTGTGAGGTCGCAAAGAAAGCCAGGGTGAAGCTCTTAGCGCTCCTCCACAGGGCCTTCCGGTACAGCTACGAGGAATACCTGAGCGGGGCTTCGAGGGCGTGCCGTGAATTCGGAGTGGACTTCGTGGTTCCGAGGGACTTTGACGTCCTGACGTACAGGTCTGGAGCCTGGCACAAGTCAAACCTGCTGGAGGGAGAGAGATGAACTACCTGCGCTACGTCAAAATCATAGGGACGATGCACGTCTCGCCAAGGAGCAGGGAAGAGGTAATAAGGACGATTTTGAGCGAAAGGCCCCACGCCGTTGCGATTGAGCTTGACAGGGCCCGGTTCCTTGGAATGGAGCAAAAGGTAGAGCTGACGCTGGAGGAGTCCCTGAAGCTTGGGAGGAGGGGGCTCATAAACTACGCCCTCGCCAAGGTTGAGGAGAGGCTCGGGGAGACCTTTGGAATGTCGCCGGGGGAGGAGATGAAGGCGGCAATCGAGTCCGCGAGGCTCCTTGGGGTGCCCGTGTATCTGATCGACGAGAACATCGGGGTAATCCTTGCAAAGATAGCATCTGCCCCCTTCAGGGAGAAGCTCCTGATGGCGCTGGAAGGCCTGAGCGTTTTTCTCCCCCTTGGAAAAGCCGAGATTGGAGACCCAATGGAGGAGTACAGGACGATGATGGTCGAGTTCAGGCGCCGCTACCCGTACCTCTACCGCGTTCTCGTCGAGGAGAGGAACGTGGTGATGGCCAGAAATCTAATCGCGATAGTTGACTCGCTCCTGGCGAGGGGAGTTAAGAAACCAAAGGTTATAGCGGTCGTGGGTCTCGGCCACAAACCTGGAATAGAGAGACTCCTGAACGGACGTTACGTTTATATGGTGCGGGACAAAACATCTCAGGGGATTGGCCATGAGGGACAGGCTTGAAAAGATGCTGAACGTGGAAATACTCGACATTGAGGAGACCGACGATAAGATTGTCGTCTACGTTCCCGCTGACAAGGTGAGGATAGCCGTTGGGAGCGGCGGTGCCGCCGTTAAGGCCGCCGAGCTTGTAATCGGGAAGAAGATTGAAGTCCGCGCCAAGGAGTGACTAACACTCCCGGTGATACAAAAGGGGAAAGGTTAAATAAACCTAATGTAGTGTTTTCTCCGGTGGTGCCAATGGAGTACAAGAAGCCCCTCGGTGTTAAGATTGAGGAGAACGGGGTAATCCCCGGCGCCAAGAAGCTCGTTAGAAGGCTCAGCGACATGAAGGGCTACTTCCTCGACGAGGAGGCCTACGAGGAGCTCCTCAAGGAAGACCCGGTCGTCTATGAGGTCTACGCCGTTGAGCAGGAGGAGAAGGACGGCGACCTCAACTTCGCCACGACCGTTCTCTATCCCGGCAAGGTCGGGAAGGAGTTCTTCTTCACCAAGGGTCACTTCCACGCCAGGGCCGACAGGGCCGAGATATACTACGGCATCAAGGGTAAGGGCGGAATGCTCCTCCAGACCCCGGAGGGAGAGGTCGAGTGGATTCCGATGGAGCCTGGAACCGTCGTCTACGTCCCGCCGTACTGGGCCCACAGGACAGTTAACACCGGTGACGAGCCCTTCATCTTCCTGGCGATATACCCCGCCGACGCCGGCCACGACTACGGCTCGATAAAGGAGAAGGGCTTCGCCAAGCTCGTGATTGAAGAGGACGGCGAAGTCAAGCTCGTTGATAACCCCAGATGGAAGGAGTGACTTTTCTGCTTCCCCACTATTTTTAGTGCCGTGTTCTGGGCTTAAAGTCCGGCGCTACCTTTGAATAGTCAAGCCAATGAGTTCTCGCCGTTTCTTATTTTTCGTTTGAAAGCCTCGCCCTTCAGGACGGGAGGAACTCAGCGCAATCCTTATTAACTTTGGATAGTTACATCACCCCCGGTGATACAAATGACGTGGGACTCTCTTTATTCGTCGGCCTTTGAGGGGATTCGGAAGAGCATTGAAAAGGTCGGTGGAGTTCTCCTCGCATACAACACCAACATAGACGCAATAAGGTACCTCGACCCGAAAGACCTTGAGGAGAGGGTCGAGAAGGCCGGGAAGGAAGAGGTCTTCCGCTATTCTGAAGAGCTCCCGAAGAAGATAACCTCCGTCCAGCACCTCCTTGGGGGAATCCTCTGGAGCGTCAGGAGAGGAAAGGCCGCTGAGCTCTACGTTGAGAGCTGTCCCGTCCGCTTCTACATGAAGGGGTGGGGATGGGACGAGCTCAGGATGGGCGGCCAGGTCGGAATAATGGCCAACCTCCTCGGCGGTGTTTACAACGTCCCTGTTATAGCTCACGTTCCCCAGCTCTCAAGGCTCCAGGCTGAGCTCTTCAAGGACGGCCCGATTTACGTGCCCAAGCTTGAGAACGGAGAGCTCAAGCTCGTTCACCCCAAGGAGTTCCAGGCCGACGAGGAGAACTGCATCCACTACATCTACGAGTTCCCGCGCGGGTTTAGAGTCTTCGACTTTGAGGCGCCGAGGGAGAACCGCTTCATAGCTTCTGCCGACGACTACAACCCGAACGTCTACATAAGGCCCGAGTTCAAGGAGGCCTTTGAGGAGATTGCCGGAAAGGTCGAGCTGGCGATAATAAGCGGCCTCCAGGCCCTCACCGAGGAGAACTACCGCGAGCCAATGGAGACGATAAGGGGGCACCTTGAGGTTCTCAACGAGAAGGGAATTCCTGCCCACCTTGAGTTCGCCTTCACGCCGGACGAGAAGGTCAGGGAGGAGATACTCAAACTTTTACCTCACTTCTGGAGCGTCGGCCTGAACGAGGTCGAGCTCGCCTCGATAATGGAAGTCCTCGGAGAGAAGGTCATCGCTGAGAAGCTCCTTGCCCATGACCCCGTTGACCCGGTAGCGGTCACCGAGGCAATGCTCAAGCTCGCCGAGAAGACTGGAGTGAGAAGGATACACTTCCACACCTACGGCTACTACCTCGCCCTGACCGAGTACAGGGGGAAGTTCGTTAGGGACGCACTCCTCTTCGCGGCTTTAGCTGCTGCCGCCAAGGCGAAACTCGGTGATGTCAGCTCGATAGACGACGTTGTCAAGGCGATGGACGTCCCCGTGAACGAGAAGGCCAGGGCCGTGGAGGAGAAGCTCGTCGCGGAGTACGGCATGAAGGACGGCATCGCGGAGGTCAACGGTTACCAGCTCGCATTTATCCCGACGAAGATAGTCGCGAAGCCCAAGAGCACCGTAGGAATCGGCGATACCATCTCAAGCTCCGCCTTCGTCGGCGAGTTTGCCCTCCGCTGATTCTCGGTTTCGTTTTTTCTGTTCCTTCCAATTTCTACGCCAAAGTTAAAAGTGATGGCACCCCATTACCCTTAGGAACAAGGGGTGGTGACTGTGAAGACCGTAATCTTAGCGGGCGGAAAGGGAACCCGTCTGTGGCCCCTGAGCAGGGAGCTGATGCCGAAGCAGTTCGTCCGCTTCCTCGACGATAGGAGCCTGTTCCAGAAGACCGTTGAGAGGGCCCTGATGTTCTCGAAGCCGAGCGAGATATTCATCGTAACCAACAGGAACTACCGCTTCCGCGTTCTGGACGACCTTAGGGAGCTCGGTGTTGAAATCCCCGAGGACAACATCCTCCTCGAGCCGAGCGCAAAGAACACCCTGCCCGCCATCCTCTGGGCGACGCTCAGGATAGAGGAGGAGTTCGGGGACTCTGTCGTCGCTGTCCTGCCCAGCGACCACCTCATAGAGGTCAACGAGGCCTACGAGAGGGCCTTTGAGAACGCCGAAAAGCTTGCCAAAGATTATCTCGTCACCTTTGGAATCAAGCCTACCAGGCCCCACACTGGCTACGGTTACATAAAGCCGAGCGAAAAAATCAAGGAAGACGGAAAAATAATCGGCTACCGGGTAGACGAGTTCAAGGAGAAGCCCGACCTCGAGACCGCCAAGAGGTACGTCGAGAACGGCTACTACTGGAACAGCGGCATGTTCGCCTTTTCGAGCTCGCTATTTATCGAGGAGGTCAGGAAGCACGCCCCCGAGGTCTGGGAGGCCTTTGAGGAGAGCGGCGACATCGAGGAAGCCTACAACCGCGTCCCGGAGATAAGCATAGACTACGGCGTCATGGAGAAGACGGACAAAGCCGCTGTGGTGCCGCTCAACATGAAGTGGAGCGACCTCGGCAGCTTCGACGCCATCTACGAAGTCCTTGAGAAGGACTCCGACGGAAACGCGGTAAGGGTTCGCGGGAAGAAGGGCTACCATGTTGGCGTCGACTCCAGAAACAACCTCATCATGACGGAGAGGCTCACTGCAACGGTGGGCGTTGAGGACTTAATCATCATTGACACCGGAGATGCCCTGCTCGTGGCAAAGAAGGGCGAGAGCCAGAAGGTCAAGGAGGTGTACAAGGCCCTGAAGGGGCTCGGAGACGAGCGCGTCATTGTTCATAGGACAGCCTACAGGCCCTGGGGAAGCTACACCGTCCTTGAGGAGGGCGAGCGCTACAAGATAAAGCGTCTCACCGTCCTCCCCGGTAAGAAGCTCTCCCTTCAGATGCACTACCACCGCTCCGAGCACTGGGTCGTTGTCAGGGGCACAGCGAAGGTGCTCGTGGGCGACAAGGAGATACTCCTCAGGCCGGGAGAGAGCACGTTCATTCCGGCCGGCGTTAAGCACCGCCTTGAGAACCCCGGCAGGGTAGTCCTTGAGGTTATAGAGACACAGATTGGTGAGTACCTCGGCGAAGACGACATAGTCCGCTTTGAGGACGACTTCGGCAGGGGATAAAGTTTTAACGCTGTATATCACTGGGAGTGATAGGGGTGGTAATATGGGAAGGCTCTTCGGAACATTCGGCGTCAGGGGGATAGCGAACGAAAAGATAACCCCGGAGTTCGCCCTTAAGATGGGCATGGCCTTCGGAACGATGCTCAAGAGGGAAGGAAGGGAAAGGCCCGTCGTCGTTGTCGGCAGGGACACGAGGGTAAGCGGTGAAATGCTGAAGGACGCTCTAATCAGCGGGCTCCTCAGCGTCGGCTGTGACGTCATCGACGTTGGGATCGCCCCCACTCCGGCCATACAGTGGGCGACCAACCACTTCAGGGCCGACGGTGGCGCCGTTATAACCGCTTCCCACAACCCGCCCGAATACAACGGCATAAAGCTCCTTGAGCCGAACGGCATGGGGCTGAAGAAAGAGCGCGAGGCGGTTGTTGAGGAAGTCTTCTTCAACGAGGACTTTGAGAGGGCGAAGTGGTACGAAATCGGCGAGGTCAGGAAGGAGGAGGTAATCAAGCCGTACATAGAGGCGATAAAGAGCAGGGTCGATGTGGAGGCAATAAAGAAGAGGAGGCCCTTCGTTGTCGTTGACACTTCAAACGGTGCTGGCTCTCTCACCCTGCCCTACCTGCTCAGGGAGCTTGGGTGCAAAGTCGTCAGCGTGAATGCCCACCCGGACGGCCACTTCCCGGCCAGAAACCCCGAGCCGAACGAGGAGAACCTCGGGGAGTTCAAGGAGATAGTCAAGGCCCTCGGCGCGGACTTCGGAGTTGCTCAGGACGGTGACGCGGACAGGGCAGTGTTCATAGACGAGAACGGACGCTTCATTCAGGGTGACAAGACGTTCGCTCTGGTTGCCGATGCAGTCCTGAGGGAGAATGGCGGTGGGCTCCTCGTCACGACTATAGCAACTTCCAACCTTCTCGACGACATAGCCAAGAGGAACAACGCGAAAGTCATGAGAACTAAAGTCGGTGACCTCATAGTCGCGAGGGCTTTGCTTGAGAACAACGGAACCATCGGCGGCGAGGAGAACGGTGGAGTCATCTTCCCGGACTTCGTCCTCGGAAGGGACGGCGCGATGACCACCGCGAAGATAGTCGAGATTTTCGCCAAGAGCGGGAAGAAGTTCAGCGAGCTGATAGACGAGCTCCCGAAGTACTACCAGTTCAAGACGAAGAGGAAGGTGGAAGGCGACAGGAAGGCGATTGTGGCAAAAGTGGCCGAACTCGCCAAAGCGAGGGGCTACACCGTTGACACCACCGACGGAACAAAGATAATCTTCGAGGACGGCTGGGTTCTGGTTAGAGCGAGCGGAACCGAGCCGATAATCAGGGTCTTCAGCGAGGCAAAGAGTGAGGAGACGGCCAAGGAGTACCTTGAGCTGGGCCTCAGGCTTCTGGAGGAAGTTCTTGGGGCTTAGTTCCTCTTCCACTTTTCCAGCAGTTTTCCTCTACTCCTAATCTCCCTTCTCAGAAGCAATGTGCTTTAGAACGAGTTAACTGGTTAAAAGCCGACACAAAACATGGAGAAAAGAAAGGAATGGCCTCAGAGATAACCCCTGTCCTCTTCCTCCGGAGCTGGGGGCATTGTCTGCTCGAGCATCGCCCTCTGCATCTCCTGAACCTTCTGGAGTATCTCCTCTGTCTCCTTTGCGCGCTCCTCGAGGGCGGTCATGTCGAGCTCTATTCCGAGTATCTTCGTGACCGCCGTCAGGACGGCCTTGGCGGCCTTAGCGTCAACGATGTAGCCGAGGCTCTCGCCGAGTATGCTTATACCGTACATCGAGCGGAGCTTGCCCATTCCGAGGAGAAGACCAGCCGCACCAACTATCGCTCCTCCCTCGTCTTCCCTCCAGACCACCTCGACGGAGCAGTCCTTGAGCTTCTCCTTGTAATAATCCACAAGCTCCTCATGGGTTACTGCCGCTAAGACCCTCGGCTCACCCTGGAGCTCCGGCACCTGGTAGCCACCCATCGTTATTATCTCCCTGACGCCGAGTTCCTGAACGAGGTCGAGCATTTTCCCAACCACCTCATAGTGGCCGGGACTGTCCGTCGGCGGAACCTGCTGGTCGCCGGTGATGATGATTAGGTCCCTTCCGTTTTCGTCGGGGTTCACCCAGTAGTAGAACTCGTTTTTCATGAGCTCGACGATTGAGCCCTTCTTTATAATGACCTGGTGCATGAAGTGCGGTGAGTAAAGTTCGGCGAACTTTACCGCGTTGAGCTCCTGGATGAGGTGCTCCGCGGCGAGCTTTCCAACGAGGCCTATGCCAGGGAGGCCCTCTATGAAGACCGGATCCCTGAGCTGGGGCCTCTCGAGCAGGTAAATCATTGTTTCTTTCATTCTCTCACCCCTATACCGAGGACTTCCCGCTTCCACCTGCGCCTGTACTCGCCGTACGGGTCTTCTGGCGAGAAGCGCGGCGGGTGGGCTACCTTGGTCTTGGCCCCGCAGAGGGGGCAGGTCTCCTTAAGGGTGTAGCGCCCGCATTCGGGACACTTCCTTATGCGGAACCTCATCTTTACCTCCTCTTTATCTTCCTTATGCGCTTCTCCTTCCTTATGAGGGTCGCTTCGCCGCCCGCTTCCTTTATAACGCGGAGTATCTCGTCCGCTATGCTCTCAAGGACTTCCTCGGCCTTGTAGTAGTCTGGTGCAGTTATGTCAATCCTGTAGCGCGGGGCGCCCTGGTAGGTGAACTTGACGTCAATGTCCTTCTCTTCGTTTGCCCTGTCGCGGGCCCTTATGAGGGCCTCCTTGATTATCTCGATTCCGTTGGGCTTCGGGACGGTTATCTCGAACTCGGCATCGATGGTGACCGTCGGAATCTCGACGTAGGCCTCGATGATGGGCTTCAGGGCCTCAATCCACTCATCTGGGATAAGTCCCTGCAGAACCTCGATGCCGTTCTGGGCGGCGTCCTCAAATGCGGCGTAGACCTCACCGTACTCTTCTTCGAGGGGAACCCAGACCTCTCTCCAGGCCGTCTCGAAGTCCTTGCCGAGCTTTTCGGCCGCCATCTTGAGAAGGTTCTCGGCCTTCTGGGCCCTCTTGTACTCCTGGAGCTTGGCCTTCCTCTGCTGCTGGTTTACCCTCTTGAGGCTCAGGTCTATGTGGCCCTTCTCGGGGTCAACGCGGATGACCTTGACAACTACCTTCTGCCCCTCCTTCACGTAGTCCCTGATGTTCTTGACCCAGGTTGGAGCGACCTCGCTTATGTGCATGAAGCCCTCTTTACCGGGATACTCGTCAAGGGAAAGGAACGCTCCATACGGGTGGATGTTCTTGACGGTAGCAACGACAAACTCTCCCTCTTCGGGAAACTCCTTGGCTTTCCTTGGCATGAGAATCACCTCTAAATTTTTCTCTCCGAGAGGTTTACAAGAAGAGGTTTTTAAAAGTTTGGCGGAAGGAAAAAGGAAGGGAATCACTCAAGGACGTCGAGAATCTTCGCCTTGATGACGCCCTTACCGCCGGTCGGCTCGACGAGCGTTGCACCGCAGACCAGGCACCTGACCTTGGTCGCCGGGTGGCTGAAGACTATCTGCTCGTTGCCGCAGTCTATGCACTTGACGCGGAGGAACCTGCTCCTCGGCATCGGGATGAGGTTCTTCGGGAGCGCCATGCGTCACACCTCCACGAGCTCGAACTTCTTAACACGGAAGCCCTTTCCTCTGGTGTGGGCCTTGCCGCAGACGGTGCAGCGGAAGCGGAGGTCGAGCTTCTTGACCGGCTTCTCCCTTCCGGCCGGGTTCGGCCTCGGGAAACCGCGGTAACCCTTGAGGATTCTGCGGAAGCGCCTCTGACCCTGGCTGAGCTCGCTCCTTGGCCTCTTCTTGACCTTCTCTACCTTGTGGATGGTGTGCTTCTTACAAAACGGACAGTAGGTTCTTATCTGCTTCGGGTACTTCATCTCACCCACCTCCACGAACGGCCCGGTGGGTTCCTTCTTGGATACCCCCGAGCCATGAGCCGATGATTAGCTCGGATTTCCCGTTTGAGGTGGTGTTTAAAAAGCTTTTTCTCATCTCCGAAACTTTTAAATACTAAATGTTACTAAAAAGTAGCGGTGATGGAAGATGGGGAGGATTATAGACACGGTCAGGGAAGTGAAGAAGGTTGAGGAGAGGGCCGAGAAGGACTACAAAAAGCTTCTCAACGAGCTCAACAAGCCAGAGTACGCCGATTTGAGGGGTCTCATTCTGAGGCTTACCATAGACACAATCTTCCACAAGCGGCTGATGGAGGCCCTTGAAAAAGCCCACGAGGAGGCCATTGAACTTCTGGAGGAGTATGCCGCTGAAAGGTCTAATGAGGACTTCGTGTTAATCCCCGGTGTCCCGACTATCAGCATGCCCCTGGGGTTCGGCCCGATCGGGGCCAGGGTTCCGCCTGAGGACGTAATCGAGGAGTACCTCAAGGACTTTCCGACCGAAGTTGTCCTCCCGCACAACGCCAAGAAGCTGGTCGAGCTCCTCAAAAAGTACGCAGATGAAGAAAAGAAGATGAAGGATCTCTATGACAGGATAGCGAGGACGGCCTTCCACCCGGTCGTGAGGGAGCTGGCGAGGGAAATCAAGAGGAACGAGGAGCAGCATGAGACCCTCGTCAGGGGCCTGCTTGAGAAGTGCTCTAAAGGCTGAGCACCAGGGAGACGGCAAAGGGGACAACTGCGGTTAGAATGAAACCGTGGACGAAGGCAACCAATGCCACCTCCCTTCCCCCGAATTTCGTTATTAGCGGCAGGGTCGTGTCCATTGTCGTTGCACCACCCATTACAACGGCCTTTTCTGGGTCGACCTTCTTTATGACGACCGGATAGAACAGAATCGTCAGGATTTCCCTCATCAGGTTGGCAAGAAAGCCGACTGCACCGTAGACCGCCGAGTACTGGGCTATCAGCGGGCCCGTCAGCGAGTACCAGCCGCACCCGGCCCCTATTGCCAGCCCCCAGCGGGGGTTTATCCCAAGGAGTAGAGATGCCAGAAGGCCCCCAAGTACTGAGCCAGTTAGGGCGACAATGGGTAAGATGAGGGCCTTACGCCCGACCTTCCTGAGCTCTTCAGCTTTGAAGTTCAGCCCGATGTCTATGCCGATTAGGAATATCAGGACGTAGAGCATCAGTTCGTAGGCGTTCCCGAAGTCCGGGGCGAAAAAGTGTCCAACTAGTATTCCTGCCACGAGGGACGTGAGAACCGGGTAGAGAAACCTCATTTGGCCACCTCCGCTAAAAGAAGGCTGCCCGCCACAGTGAAGACGGCAAAGATTGTGGAGACTCCGAAAAGCCAGAGGCCGTCAACGTGAACTTCGCCGGTCTTAACACCCAGGAAGAAAATCATCGCGAGTAGGGCGACGCTTGTAGGTATCTCCAGGTTGGGCTTCTTTCCGGCCCTTTTGAGCAGGTATCCCAGCAGGAGACCGGCGAGGAGCGGAATGAATATGTTCATGGTCGTGAGTCCTTCTCCGGGGTTGATAAAAGTATCGAATGGGCTCGGAGGGTGTTCACGTCATCATCTGTGAGCCCTCAGTTTGCTTGCTATTCTTCATCGCCCTTGGTGGCTTTGGAAGGGGGGTTTTAAACGTTTCCCGAAAATTCATCGCCGTTTGGCAGTTTTTGATGAAACTTTGAGGCCCAAGGTTTTTATGATGTGGACTTCAACATTCAACCGGTGATCCTAATGGTCCGTCCAGCCGAGAGGGCTATGGGTGTTGAGTACGCTATCAGGGACGTCGTCCTACCCGCAAGGGAGCTCGAAAAGAGGGGAATAAAGGTCATCAGGCTCAACATAGGCGACCCCGTGAAGTTCGACTTCCAGCCGCCGAAGCACATGGTAGATGCTTACTGCAAGGCCCTCCAGGAGGGCCACAACTACTACGGCCCGAGCGAGGGCCTGCCCGAGCTTAGGGAAGCGATAGTGGAGCGCGAAAAGAGGAAGAACGGCGTTGATATAACCCCCGACGACGTCCGCGTTACCGCGGCTGTTACCGAGGCCCTCCAGCTCATATTTGGCGCGCTTCTGAACCCCGGAGAAAACATACTCGTCCCAAGCCCGAGCTACCCGCCGTACACCGGCCTCGTCAAGTTCTACGCTGCCGAGCCGAGGGAGTACCTCACCGTTGAGGAGAACGGCTGGCAGCCTGACATAGACGACATGAGGAAGAAGATTGACGAGAAGACAAAGGCCATAGCCGTCATAAACCCCAACAACCCGACCGGAGCGCTCTACGAGAAGAAGACCATCAAGGAGATCCTCGACCTCGCGGGCGAGTACGGCCTGCCCGTCATAAGCGACGAGATATACGACCTCATGACCTACGAGGGCAAGCACGTTTCCCCCGGCTCGCTCACCAAGGACGTCCCTGTCATCGTCATGAACGGCCTCTCCAAGGTCTACTTTGCCACAGGCTGGCGTCTTGGCTACTTCTACTACGTTGATCCAGAGGGCAAACTCGACGAGCTCAGGGAGGCGATAGACAAGCTCATGCGCATAAGGCTCTGTCCAAGCACTCCAGCCCAGTTCGCGGCAATAGCCGGTCTTACCGGCCCGATGGACTACCTTGAGGAGTACATGGCAAAGCTCAAGGAGAGGAGGGACTACGTCTACAAGCGCCTCACCGAGATTCCGGGAGTCAGCACCGTCAAGCCGCAGGGAGCGTTCTACATCTTCCCGAGGATCGAGGAGCGCTCGAAGTGGAAGAACGACAAGGAGTTCGTTCTCGACGTCCTCAACGAGGCCCACGTGCTCTTCGTCCACGGCTCTGGCTTCGGAGAGGCCGGCGAGTGGCACTTCAGGATAGTCTTCCTCCCGCCGGTCGAGATACTCGAGGAGGCCATGAACCGCTTCGAAGAGTTTATGAGAAAGAGACTCGCGGAGTGAACCTCCAATTTTCCTTTTCTATTCATAAAAATGAGATTAACCGCCGGAAACGACTGGAATTACCTCGACCTGCGCCCCGTCTTCAACTCTCTCGTCTTCGAGGGCTATTCTTCCGTTGACCCTTGCTATGGCGCTCTCGGTGTTGAATCCGACCTCTTTGAGCAGGTCCTTGACAGTCATGCCCTCTCTCCACTCGACTTCCTTCTCAATCCCCCTTCCCAAGACTTTCACCTTAATCATCGCGCATCACCTCATGTGTAGAGCACAGTCCGCTTAAAGATGTCCCTGTGGTTTCCAAAGGCCTCAAACATTCTCCCTGAGTACGTCTCGACCGCTGATTCGAGGAGCTTGTTGAGGTTGTAGTTTATCTCTTCGCCCATCGGCATGTAGAGCGGTGCTGGCTCGTAGTAGTCCATTCCTTTAAGGAGCGACGTTGAGAAGTACCAGAGCGTTTTCTTAATTTTTCTGCCTCTAACAGGGGAAAAGCTGGCCTCACCTCCTCCGAATGACGCGTGGAGGACGATAATCTTTTCGACTTCTACTCCCCTGTTGAGGAGCCTCCTCCTCTCCGTGCTCTCCAGGTCAACTATCCTGTACCCGCTTCTAGTTGTTTCGTCGTAGTCTACTGAGACGCCGTAGATGTCCTCAATCCTAGGGTCGTAGACTAGAACCTCCGTCCCTCCGATGACGTAAATTTTTCCCTCACGGGCCTCAACTACAGTGTTCTCTGTGCTGAGGACGTCCAGACCTTCCGAGACTGCTATTGCTGACATAGTGCTCTTTCCGGTGTGGGGGTAGCCGACGAAAAGGACTGCCCTTCCGTCGGGGTTCATAACGCTTACAGAGTCCGTCATAAAAATTCTGCCCTTGCGCGCGCCGGCCCTTGCGGCCGCCTGGAGGAGGAAGAACACCGGTGCCTCGTTCTTGTATGCCGCGGGAACCCCCGACTCAAGCTTGTAGCGGTCCTTTCCGTTCACGTCGTACATGGAGCTGAAGACCCTGAAGGATTCCCCTTTAAAGCGCTCTATGAGAATGTCGGGCCTTATCTCCGCCCTGAGGACGTCCGGGAGGTAGCGCCGGGCAAAAAGTGTCCTAAAGCCGTCAACGAAGCCGTCGTCGAGCTCTCCACTGAAGAGAACACCGACTCCTCCGATGCTCAGCATTGTCATCAGCGACCCTTGGGCGGGAAGGTTATAAATCCTTCGTCGGAGAATTTTTATAGCCAGTCGTCAATCAGAGAGAGTATGGCAACTCTCATCATAGCTGAGAAGCCCAACGTCGCGAGGAAGATTGCCTACGCGCTGGCAGAGGGCAAGCCCGTGAGGAAGACGATAGGAAAGGTTAGCTATTACGAGTTCACCCGCGACGGAAAGAAGATAATAGTCGCCCCTGCCGTTGGCCATCTCTTCTCACTCGCTCCGAAAACGAAAACCTACGGCTATCCGGTTTTTGATATCGAATGGGTGCCAGTTTACGTCGCTGAGAAGGGCAAGAGCTACGCGAAAGACTACATCAAGGCCTTAGCTACCCTCGCGAAGAAAGCTGATGAGTTCATAGTCGCCTGCGACTACGACACCGAGGGAGAGGTTATCGGCTACACCGCTCTGAAATACGCCTGCGGTGTTGATCCTTCAAAAGCAAAGCGCATGAAGTTCTCCGCTCTCACCAAAAAAGATCTCCTCAAGGCCTGGTACAACCTCGAACCGACGATAAACTTCGGGATGGCCGACGCTGGAATAGCGCGCCACGTTTTGGATTGGTACTGGGGCGTGAACCTCTCAAGGGCCTTAACCTCGGCAATAAAGCGCGCCAGCGGAAAGTGGATGGTTCTCTCGACTGGTAGGGTTCAGGGGCCGACGCTCAAGTTCCTCGTCGAGCGGGAAAAGGAAATCCAGAACTTCAAGCCTACTCCATACTGGGTCATCAAGATGCTCCTTGAGAAAAATGGGGAGCAGTATACGGCCGTCTATGAGAAGGAGCGCATTCTTGATGAAAACGAGGCAAAGCGCATCGTCGAGGAGGCGAAGAAGGGCCCGGCCTTTGTTGAGAAGGTTGATGTAAAACAGCAGAACAGGAACCCGCCCGTCCCCTTCGACCTCGGAACTCTCCAGAGGGAGGCATACTCCGCCTTCGGCTATTCCCCGAAGAAGACTTTAGAGCTCGCGCAGAAGCTGTATGAGAAGGGTTACACGAGCTATCCGAGGACAAGCTCCCAGAAGCTCCCCAAGAACCTCAACTTCCGCTCCATTATCCAGAACCTTGCCAAGCTTCCTGAGTACAAGCCCTTCGCCCACGAGCTTTTGGGCAAGGAGAAGCTCAAGCCCGTCGAGGGCAAAAAGGAAGACCCTGCGCACCCTGCAATATATCCGACGGGGGAGCTCCCCAAGCAGGGTGAGCTTACGAAGGACGAGGCCAACCTTTACGACCTCATCGTCAGGCGCTTTTTAGCCCTCTTCATGGAGCCGGCCGTTAGGGAGATAATGAAGGTCATAATAAATTCAAACAACCACCGCTTTATCCTGAGCGGGGCAAGAACCCTTAAAGAGGGCTGGCTGAAAGTCTACGGCAAGTACGTCAAGTTCGATGAGGTAATCCTCCCTCCATTCAATGAGGGCGAGCCGGTTAAGGTAATCCAGATAAAGCGCGAGAAGAAGAAGACGAAGCCGCCGGCGAGGTATTCTCCAGCGGCAGTTATAAAGAAGATGGAAGACCTCGGCATCGGGACTAAGGCAACGCGCGCGCAAATCCTTGAGACCCTCTACCAGAGGGGCTACATCGAGGGCAAGAAGAAGATAAAGGTCACCCCCCTCGGCATGCGCGTCGTGGAAGCGCTTGAGAAGAACGTGCCGGACATAGTGAGCGTCGAGCTGACGAGGGCCTTCGAGGAGAAGATGGAGGAGATAATGGCCGGGAAGGCGAAGAGGGACGAAGTCATTGAAGAAAGCAAGGAGCAGCTCATCAAGATACTCAAGGTCTTCAAGGAGAAGGAGCTCGACATCGGGGAGATGCTCCTTGAGACCACAGGAACGGGAGTCACCACGTCAAAAACTAATGCCAAAAAGGCCGGTGCGGTAAAAGAGCTCACCGAAGAGGGAGAGAAAGCAGTTGAAAAAGCCGTGGATACAGGGAAGCGGAAAAAGCCCCTTGTGGTTGGAAAGTGCCCCAAGTGCGGCGGCGACCTAGTAATCCGCTACAACAGGAAGACGGGCAAGCGCTTCGTCGGGTGTTCCAACTGGCCGAAGTGCAACGTCACCTATCCAATCCTCCAGCGCGGAGAGGTTATCCCGACCAACAAGACCTGCTGCAACGGTGCCCCGGTCGTGAAAATCCGCGAGAAGAACCGGGAGTATGAGATCTGCCTCGATATGAACTGCAAGGACTGGAAGCGATAGCCTTATCTCATCTTACGGAGAGTCTGTATTATGTGTGCCGCCATGGAAGACTGGGAGAGGACTGCCAAAGTCCTGCTGGCCAACGCCCGCGAGTTCCTTGAAATGCTCCGATACGAGGTTCGGCTGGACGAGGTGACGCTGGAGAGCCTGCTCGAAGTCCAGTCCACCTTCGTCCTCGGCCTGGCCGATGCAAGCCTCTACGCATTCTCCCTGGAACGCGACGAGCTGGTCGAGAGGGCGTACAGGCTTTTCTTGGAGGGGCTTGACGTCCTCAAGGTGGGGCACCTCTTCATAAACGAGCCGGAGCTCGACCTCTGGCTTTCCCCGCTGAGGGACATGGACCCCGAGAAGGGCTTTTCGCTCGACAGGCGCTTTTCCCTGCTCGGCGAGCTGAAGCCGACGATGGTCTGGGCAAACCGCGTGGTCAAACTCAGAAACGCCCTCCACGGAAGACCAGTCAAAGATCCGCTTAGGAACATCGGCTACGGGATAGACGAAAACGACAGGCGCTTTCCAGCCCTCCTAAGGGTAGTTAGGAGGCTTTACACGCTTTATCCTGCCCCAATTGATGAGACTGCCCGGTTTCTGGCCCTTGAGCTCGGCATTGGGCTCGATGAAAAGCCCCTTGAGTGCTCGGACGGGACGTGTGAGGAGATAAGGGAACTGCCGGACGTTTCGGACTTCAGAAAGACGGTCTCCGGTGACCTTGAGCTCTACTACCTCATCGAGAACCCCAAGGGAATAAACTCGCCGTGGGGGAGCGTGAGCGTCGGAAGGGCCAGGGAGATAGTTGTGTTCTCAAAGAAGAAGGGAAAAGGGTTCAGGCTCAGAGAAGGCTTTTGAGGAGCTTTATCCTCCTCGGGCTGAGGATGACCTTCGGGTGCCTGAGGAGAGCCTTTATGACCTCCCCGTAGTCACCGCCGGCTATCTTCTCGGTATCGGCACCGCTAAGCACCTGTATGAAGATGTCTAAGTCTTCGTCGGTGAGCTTTTCTGTAACGCGCCTGACCTTGAGGACTTTCTCAAGCCTCTTTCCGTCGGTCTCCCACCACTCCCTGGTGTAGTTCTGGAGGAGGGAGATGTTCTCCTCTTCAAGGGCCCTGACGATCCACTTGCTCGCTATCGTTGCGGCGTTCATCGCTTCACCCATTCCACCGCCGTGCATCGGATTGACCTGTCTTGCCGCGTCGCCAACAACGACCACGTTGTCCTTTGCGAGCTCCTTAACGAAACCGCCGACCGGGACGATGCCGACGTTTACCTCGAGGAGCTTCTTTGCCGGGATGTTGTTCTCCTTAAGCCATTTGTCGAGGTAGTACTTTGCAGTCTTCGGGTTGTCGGAGTTGATGCCTATGCCAACGTTTGCCCTGTCTTCGTCCTTCGGGAAGACCCAGACGTAGCCCCTCGGAGCGATTTCGTTGCCGAACCAGAGGTGTATCAGGTCTGGGTCAAACCCCTCGATGAGCATCTCGTACTCGTAGCTTGAGTCGAACTCGTGGGGCGGGGCGTAGGTGTTTATGCCCGCTTTCCTCGCTATCGTGCTCTCCACACCATCGGCCGCGACAATAACATCAGCGTAAATCTCAACGGGCTCGCCCTCGTGCTTGGCTTTGATTCCAGCTATTTTTCCGTCCTTCCTTATGACGTCCGTCGCCTCAGTTCTCGCGAGAACGTCGGCACCAGCCTTGGCGGCGTAGTAGGCGAGCATCTTGTCGAAGACCTTCCTCTCCAGAATGACGCCGCTAACTTCCTTGTACCTCATCTCGAGCTCGTATCCGCTCGGGGAGTAGAGCTTTGCACCGTAGATTTCACGGTTGATGAAGCGCTTATCGTAGGGGATGTCATACTTTTCAAAGACCTTGATGCTTATGCCCTCGGCGCACTGCTTGGGGGTGCCTATCGCAGGCTTCTTGTCGATAAGGAGGACAGAAAAACCGGCTCTGGCTACGTTCCTCGCCACTATCGGGCCGGCGATTCCGGCACCGACAACGACGACATCGTATTTCCAGCTCATTCGCTCACCTCCAAGGGTTCGGCACTGAGCGCCCCAACCGGACAGGCGTCTATGCATATCCTGCAGCTTATGCACTTGTCCGGGAGGAACTCCCAGCCGCTTGAGTGGACTTCAATCGCGAGGGCGGGGCACACACCGGCACAGCCCCCGCAGAGATAGCACTTGTCTTCGTTCACGATTATTTTAATTTTCTCAGCCATCGCTTTCACCGCCGAGCTTTTGTCTAAGTCTTTCTCTGTCGATTTTAATAGTGTTGTCTTTTATTATTAACGGCACGAACTTATCCAGCTCCTGGGCCTTGACCAGGACTTCCCTCTCCTTGAGGTTGAGCCTGTCGCTGAGCTCCTCAACGGTGGCCTCCCCGGAGAGGAGGATGTAGTGCAGTATTGCGAGCTGGGTCATGTCTCCTATTTCCCTGAGGTAGTGCTCCTTAAGCTCCTTCATGAGCCTGTCGCGCCTGCTTTCCACAGCCTGGAGAACCTGGAGTATCTTTTCAAGCTCTCCTGTCAGCTCAAGGAACGAGTCTATTATCTGCGGAATGTTCTCGTGCTCTGTTGGTATGTGTGTCAGGTCAATCTCCGCCTTTTCAAGGGACGGCTCCCCGAGGTCAAGCCCACGGTACCAGAAGATGTTTGGGGTTACGGTGGTAACGTAAGTCTTTGAGATTGCAATGTCGTAGTACTTTCTCGCTGGGCCTATGAATGGGCCCTCCTTCTCGTATGACTTCAATATGCCCTCGCGCTCCATGATTTTAAGGTGCTTGGCGACAGCCGTTGATGACACGCTAACTTTACTGCTGAGGAGGCTGAAGTAGCACTCGGTGCAGGTGAGGTGACTGAGCAAATCGCGCCTCACCTTATTTCCTAATATGTAAAATATGTCTGGTTCAGTCATGACCTACACCACCCAAATTTGTGACGTAAAGCTTATATAGTGAACATTTAACCTTAGGTTGCAAACCTGGAGGTTAAACCCTCTGGCGGGTATTGTGCTCGAAACGTTATAAACCTTTAGCTATGGAGGTGTTTGGAGATGGGACTGATTAGCGACGCTGACAAGAAGGTTATAAAGGAGGAGTTCTTCTCCAAGCTGACCAACCCTGTCAAGATTATCGGGTTCATAGGCAAGGACCACTGCCAGTACTGCGACCAGCTGAAGCAGGTCGTCCAGGAGCTCAGCGAGCTCACCGACAAGCTCACCTACGAGTTCCACGACTTCGACAGTGAGGAGGGCAGGAAGGTAGCCGAGCAGTACAGGATTGACCGCGCTCCAGCGATTACTATAACCCAGGACGGCAAGGACATGGGCGTCAGGTACTTCGGTCTCCCGGCCGGCCACGAGTTCGGTGCTCTGCTTGAGGACATCGTTGATGTCAGCAACGCCACCACAGACCTCATGCAGGAGACCAAAGAGGCCATCGCCAACGTTGAGAGGGACGTCAGGATACTCGTCTTCGTCACCCCTACCTGCCCGTACTGCCCGCTCGCCGTCAGGATGGCCCACAAGTTCGCCATCGAGAACACCAACGCCGGCAAGGGCAAGATACTCGGTGACATGGTCGAGGCCATCGAGTATCCGGAGTGGGCCGACCAGTACAGTGTCATGGCCGTCCCGAAGGTCGTCATTCAGGTGGACGGAGAGGACAAGGTCCAGTTCGAGGGTGCCTACCCCGAGAAGATGTTCCTTGAGAAGCTCCTCGCGGCTCTGGAGTGAGCCCTCTTTTTATCCTCTCCTCGAGAGTAAGCCCGAGGAAGGTGTCTTTTCGTACTCGCGATTCCGAATGAACAATCAAATACATCAAGGAACCGAAACGGGCCAAAAACCGGTTCTTAAACTTTACGCAACCAATATAAAGCCTCCTGACAGAGATAATTCTCGAAAAGCTTATATACCCGAACCTTCAGGTGGGGGTAGTGATATCGTTCTAATAAAAAACGTTAAGGGGGCAATTCTCGGTGGCGGCGAAAAAAGAATTTAACATATTTGATCACGTGCTGGTTCCCGAGCACAGAATACTGAGCGAGGAGGAGAAGGAGGAGCTCCTCAAGAAATACAGGATTAGGATTTCCCAGCTCCCGCAGATCAAGGCTTCTGATCCGGCAGTCGTGGCCCTGGGGGCCAAGCCGGGCGACGTCATTGAGATAAGGAGGAAGAGTCCCACGGCGGGTTACTACTACTATTACCGTCTTGTCGTGGAGGACTGAGTTTTAGGGGTGAGAGTTTATGGGTAGAGGAGTTACTGTTAACGAGTCCACTCTAACTCCGGACGAGCTCTGGCTCGTTATGGAGTCCTACTGGAAGGAAAAGGGTCTCGTGAGACAGCACCTCGATTCTTACAACGCGTTCATTGACCACGGCCTTCAGGAAGTCGTAAACGAGTTTGGCGGGGTCAAGCCAGACATCCCCGGCCTTGAGGTCAAGTTCGGAAAGATTAGGATCGGCAAGCCCGAGTTCCAGGAGGCCCAGGGCCAGAGAAGGCCGCTTTACCCCATGGACGCCCGTATCAGGAACCTCACCTATTCGGCACCGCTTTACCTTGAGCTTATCCCCGTCGTCAATGGCATCGAGCAGGAGCCAGTCGAAGTTCGCATTGGGGAATTGCCGATAATGCTCAAGTCCAAGGCCTGTAGGCTCTACGGCCTCAGTGACGAGGAGCTCATAAAGCTCGGCGAGGACCCGAAGGACCCCGGAGGATACTTCATTATCAACGGTTCTGAGAGGGTTATCGTCTCTATCGAGGATCTGGCCCCGAACAAGACCCTCGTTGAGCGCGACGAGAGACAGAACAAGGTCGTCGCCAAGGTGTTCTCCTACAGGCACGGTTACAGGGCCCTCATAACCGTTGAGAGAAAGAAAGATGGAATCCTTTACGTTTCTATCCCGAACGTCCCCAAGCCGGTCAAGTTCGTCTACGTGATGAGAGCCCTCGGTCTCCTCAGCGATAAGGAGATAGTCGAGGCAGTGAGCGACGACCCGAGGATCCAGCAGGTTCTCTTCGACAACCTTGAGGACGCCAGCGACATCAGGACTCAGGAGGAAGCTTTGGATCTCATAGGAAGGCTCTCCCTTCCGGGCCAGCCGAAGGAGTACAGGCTCAAGAGGGCCGAGCACATTATAGACAACAACCTTCTGCCCCACATGGGCGTCGAGCCCGAAAACAGAAGGGCCAAGGCCTACTACCTCGGTATGATGGCCCTCAAGGTTCTGGAGCTTTCCCTCGGCCTCCGTGACGAGGACGATAAGGACCACTACGCCAACAAGAGGCTCAAGCTCGCTGGAGACCTCCTCAAGGACCTCTTCCGCGTCGCCTTCGGCCAGCTCGTCAAGGACATGCAGTACCAGATGACCAAGACATACCAGAGGAAGGGCGAGCGCTACACCTTTGAGAACGTTCAGCGCTTTGTGAGGAACTCGATAAGGCCGGACGTCCTCAGCGAGAGGATTGAGCACGCGCTTGCGACCGGTGCCTGGCCCGGCGGAAGGACCGGTGTGAGCCAGCTCCTTGACAGAACCAACTACATCTCAACGCTCTCCCACCTGAGGCGTGTGACCTCACCGCTCAGCAGGGACCAGCCGCACTTCGAGGCCCGTGACCTGCACGGAACCCACTGGGGAAGAATCTGTCCGACCGAGACTCCTGAAGGTCCGAACTGTGGTCTCGTCAAGAACCTCGCCCTCATGTCCCAGATTACCACCGGAATCCCCGAGAAAGACGTCCGCGAGTACCTCATGAAGCTCGGTGTTGTTTCAATCGAGGAGAAGAGGCCGGCTCCAGGTCTCTACCGTGTGTACCTTAACGGTGTCCTCATCGGAACGATTGAGGACGGTAAGTCCCTCGTCGAGAGGATTAGGGACGACAGGAGAAGCGGTAAGATAAGCGACGTCATCAACGTTGCCCTCTACGAGGACGAAGAGGTTAAGGAAATTTACGTCAACAGCGACGACGGTAGGGTTAGGAGGCCCCTCATCATAGTCGAGAACGGCAAGCCCAGGCTCACCCGCGAGCACATCGAGGGCATAAAGAACGGCCAGCTTACCTGGAGCGACCTCGTAAAGATGGGAGTCATTGAGTACCTTGACGCTGAGGAAGAGGAGAACGCCTACGTTGCCACCTGGCCGTGGGAGGTCACCGAAGAGCACACACACCTCGAGCTGATGCCGGCCGCGATACTCGGTATACCTGCTTCGATCGTCCCGTATCCGGAGCACAACGCCGCTCCGCGTAACACCTACGGTGCCGGTATGGCCAAGCAGAGCCTCGGTCTCGGATGGGCCAACTTCAGGATTCGCGTTGACACCCGCGGTCACCTCATGCACTACCCGCAGGTTCCGCTCGTCAACTCGAGGATAATGAAGGCCGTTGGTTTCGAGGAGAGGCCAGCCGGTCAGAACTTCGTCGTTGCCGTCCTCAGCTACGGCGGTTACAACATGGAAGATGCAATCATTATGAACAAGGCCTCCATCGAGCGCGGTCTCGCTCGTTCGACCTTCTTCAGAACCTACGAGGCCGAGGAGAAGAGATATCTGGGTGGTCAGAAGGACACCTTCGAGGTTCCAGACCCGACCATCCAGGGCTACCTCGGTGAGAAATACTACCGCCACCTTGACGAGGACGGTCTCATCTTCCCTGAGTCCAAGGTTGAGGGCAAGGACGTCCTTGTCGGAAGGACTTCACCGCCGAGGTTCCTTGAGGAGCAGAGCGGTCTCGGCGGAATGGCCCTCCAGGGGAGAAGAGAGACCAGCGTCACCGTCAGGCCGAGCGAGAGCGGTATAGTTGATAAGGTCATCGTGACTGAGACCGGAGACGGAACCAAGCTCGTCAAGGTTACCGTCAGGGACCTCCGTATCCCAGAGCTCGGTGACAAGTTCGCTTCAAGGCACGGTCAGAAGGGTGTCATCGGTCTCATCGTCCCGCAGGAGGACATGCCCTGGACCGAGAGCGGTATCGTTCCAGATTTGATAGTCAACCCGCACGGTATCCCGAGCCGTATGACCGTCGGGCAGCTCATCGAGGCAATAGGCGGAAAGGTCGCGTCCCTCACAGGAAGGAGAGTTGACGGTACCGCGTTCATCGGTGAGCCGGAGGAGAGGCTCAGGAAGGAGCTTGAGGAGCTCGGCTTCAAGCACAGCGGCAGGGAGGTCATGTACGACGGCATAACCGGAAGGCGCCTTGAGGCTGATATATTCGTCGGCGTCATCTACTACCAGAGGCTCCACCACATGGTCGCCGACAAGATGCACGCGCGCTCAAGAGGTCCGGTTCAGGTTCTCACCAAGCAGCCGACCGAGGGTAGAGCGAGGGAAGGTGGTCTCAGGTTCGGTGAGATGGAGCGTGACGTCCTCATCGGACACGGAGCGGCAATGCTCCTAATCGAGCGTCTCCTCGAGGAGAGCGACAAGACAGAGGTGCTGGTCTGTGAGAACTGCGGACACCTTGCACTTGAGGACAAGCGCAGAGGAAGGGTCTACTGCCCGGTCTGTGGCGAAGAGGAGAGAATAAGCAAGGTCGAGATGAGCTACGCGTTTAAGTTGCTCCTCGACGAGTTGAAGGCTATGGTGATTAGGCCGTCCCTCAGGTTGAAGGATAGGGTGTGAGAGCCATGCAGTCGATGAAAAAGGTCATCGGGAGTATCGAGTTTGGAATACTCTCACCCCAGGAAATCAGAAAGATGAGCGCCGCCGAGATCACAGTTCCAGATACCTACGACGATGACGGTTACCCAATAGAAGGCGGCCTTATGGACAAGAGGCTCGGTGTCATTGACCCCGGTCTCAGGTGTGAGACCTGTGGAGCAAGGGCCGGCGAGTGTCCGGGCCACTTTGGCCACGTCGAGCTCGCGAGACCGGTCATTCACGTCGGCTTCGCCAAGACCATTCACCGCGTCCTTGAGAGCACCTGTAGGGAGTGCGGCAGGATAAAGCTCACCGACGAGGAAATAGAGGAGTACATGAAGAAGTTTGAGGTAATGGGCGACCGCAAGAAGGCCAAGGACAAGCTGATCAAGGAAATCCACAAGAAGGCCAAGGAGAGAATGGTCTGCCCGCACTGTGGAGCGCCGCAGTTCCCGATTAAGTTCGAGAGGCCGACCATCTACTGGGAGCTCAGGAAGGACGAGGAGGGCAACGAGTACAAGCACAGAATGATGCCGAGCGAGGTGCGCGACAGGCTTGAGAAGATACCCGACAAGGACCTGCCGCTCCTCGGCCTCCACCCGGAGAAGTCCAGGCCGGAATGGATGGTTCTCACAGTCCTCCCGGTTCCGCCGGTCACAATGAGGCCGTCCATCACGCTTGAGAGCGGTATCAGAGCCGAGGACGACCTCACCCACAAGCTCGTTGACATCATCCGTATCAACAACAGGCTCAAGAGCAACATCGAGGCCGGTGCGCCGCAGCTCATCATCGAGGATCTTTGGGACCTCCTCCAGTACCACGTCACCACCTATATCAACAACGAGACCTCCGGAATTCCGCCGGCAAAGCACAAGAGCGGAAGGCCCCTCAAGACCCTTGCCCAGAGGCTTAAGGGTAAGGAGGGCCGCTTCCGTGGAAACCTCAGCGGTAAGCGTGTTAACTTCTCGGCCCGTACTGTCATCAGCCCCGACCCGATGATAAGCATAAACGAGGTCGGTGTCCCGCTCGCCGTAGCTATGGAGCTCACCGTTCCGGAGAAGGTCACCGAGTTCAACTACGAGAAGCTCAAGAAAATGGTGCTCAACGGTCCCGAGAAGTATCCTGGAGCCAACTACGTCATCGACCCAGAGGGGAGGAGAATCCGCCTCATGGAGAACAACCTTGAGTTAATAGCCGAGAAGCTCGACATCGGCTGGACTGTCGAGAGGCACCTCCTCGACGGAGACATAGTCCTATTCAACAGACAGCCGTCCCTCCACAGGATGTCCATCATGGCCCACCGCGTTAGAGTAATGCCGTACAGAACCTTCCGCCTCAACCTCGCCGTCTGTCCGCCCTACAACGCCGATTTCGACGGTGACGAAATGAACCTCCACGTGCCCCAGACCGAGGAGGCCCAGGCTGAGGCCAAGATACTCATGGAGGTTCAGAACCACATCATCTCTCCGAGGTACGGTGGCCCGCTCATCGCTGGAATCCAGGATCACATCTCCGGTGGCTACCTGCTCACCCGTGAGGGCGCCTACTTTACCCGCCTAGAGGTCGAGCAGATGCTCATGTTCGCCGGCATTGATGTCAAGGAGCTCCCCAAGCCGGACAAGGTTGAAAACGGCGTTGAGCTCTGGAGCGGGAAGACGATATTCTCACTCCTGCTTCCTGAAGACCTGACTATCTGGTTCCGCAACAAGCTCTGCGACGAGCCGGAGCGCTGTGAGGCCCTCGAGAAGCTCATCGAGGAGAAACTCATTCCAAGCGAGGAGGAGGTTAGGGCTTTAGCGTACGACGGCTTTGTTTATATACAGAACGGAAAGCTCCTCAGCGGTGCCATAGACAAGAAGGCCTACGGTAGAGAAGACGGAAAGCTCCTCGACATCATCGTCAGGGAGTACGGCGTCGAGAGGGGCAGGCAGTTCCTTGACCAGGTCACCAAGCTGGCTATCTGGGTCATCACCCACAAGGGCTTCACTACTGCCATAGACGACGAAGACCTCCCACAGGAGGCCCTCGACAGGATTAGGGAAATCATTCGCGAGGCTGAGGAGAGGGTTAACAGGCTCATTGAGGCATACAAGCGCGGCGAGCTTGAACCGCTCCCGGGTAAGACCCTTGAGGAGACCCTTGAGAGCAAGATTATGGCAGTCCTGGCCGAGGCGCGTGACAGTGCCGGTAAGGTCGCCGAGAGGTACCTCGGTATGAGCAACCACGCGGTCATCATGGCCAAGACCGGAGCGAGGGGTAAGATACTCAACATCACCCAGATGGCGGCGATGCTCGGTCAGCAGTCCATCCGTGGTAAGCGTCTCTACCGTGGCTACCGCGGAAGGGTTCTCACGCACTTCAGACCGGGTGATTTGGGAGCGAGGGCGAAGGGATTCGTCATCAACTCCTACAAGAGCGGTCTTACGCCACAGGAGTACTTCTTCCACGCAATGGGTGGACGTGAGGGTCTCGTTGACACCGCAGTTAGAACTGCCCAGAGCGGTTACATGCAGAGGAGGCTCATCAACGCACTCCAGGACCTCAAGGTGGACTACGACGGAACGGTCAGAGACCCGACCGGAATCATCGTCCAGTTCCGTTATGGTGAGGACGGAGTTGACCCGATGAGGAGCTGGGGAGGCAAGACGGTTGACCTCGACAGGGTTATAATAAGAACCCTGTTGAAGACCCGCGCCAAGGGGTGATGCTCATGGTATCCGACAAGACCATAAGGAGCCTTGTTGAGCGTGCTGACCTTCCAGCGAGCGTTAAGGAAGAGCTCTACCAGAAGCTCGTGAAATACAACGAGAAATACAAGCTCAAGAAGTCAGAGGTTGAAGCGATAATCGAGGAGACCGTGAAGGAGTACCAGAGGGCCCTCGTTGAGCCCGGAGAGGCGGTGGGTACCGTTGCGGCGCAGTCCATCGGTGAGCCTTCAACGCAGATGACCCTCAACACCTTCCACTACGCGGGTGTCGCAGAGATTAACGTCACTCTCGGTCTGCCAAGAATCATCGAGATCGTTGATGCCAGAAAGAACCCGTCAACCCCAATCATGACCGTCTACCTCGACGAGAATCACCGCTACGACAGGGAGAAGGCCCTCGAGGTTGCGAGGCGCATTGAGGGTACCACCCTTGAGAACCTCGCGAGGGAGGAGACGATAGATATACTTAACTTCGAGTACGTCGTCGAAATTGACCCCGAGAGGCTTGAGAAGGCTGGACTTGACATGGAGAAAGTTAAGAGGAAGCTTGAGAGCTCGTTCAAGAGCGCCGAGTTTGAGGCTGAAGGATACACGCTCATAGTAAGGCCGAAGAAGGTAACGAAGCTCTCAGACCTCAGAAAGCTTGCCGAAAAGGTTAAAAAGCACCGCCTTAAGGGTCTCTCGGGCGTCGGGAAGACCATCATAAGGAAGGAAGGCGACGAGTACGTGATATACACCGAGGGCTCAAACTTCAAGCAGGTGCTCAAGGTTCCTGGCGTTGACCCGACCAGGACGAGGACGAACAACATCCACGAAATCGCCGCAGTGCTCGGAATCGAGGCCGCGAGGAACGCCATCATCGAGGAAATCGTCAGCACCATGCAGGAGCAAGGTCTTGAAGTTGATGTCAGACACATCATGCTCGTCGCTGATATGATGACCCTCGACGGTGTCATCCTGCCGATAGGCAGGCATGGTATCGTCGGGGAAAAGGCTAGTGTACTCGCCAGGGCGGCCTTCGAGATTACAACACAGCACCTGTTCGAGGCCGCCGAGAGGGGAGAAGAAGACCCGCTCAACGGTGTCGTTGAGAACGTCCTCATAGGCCAGCCCGTCCCTGTCGGTACGGGAATCGTCAAGCTGGCAATGAATCTCCCCCTGAGACCGAAAAGGGAGTAGGGAGGTGTAGTTAATGGTTGACTTCGCCTTTGAGCTTAGGAAGGCCCAAGACACTGGTAAGATAGTTATGGGAGCCAAGAAGAGCATCCAGTACGCCAAGGTCGGCGGTGCCAAGATGATTATCGTGGCAAGGAACGCCAGGCCCGACATCAAGGAGGACATCTACTACTACGCTAAGCTTAGCGGGATACCGGTTTATGAGTTCGAGGGGACGAGCGTTGAGCTCGGAACCCTCCTCGGAAGGCCCCACACCGTCTCAGCCCTCGCGATAATCGATCCGGGCGAGAGCAAGATACTCGCCCTTGCCGGGGGTAAGGAGTAATGCCGCTCAAGCTCAACACTGACCAGATCAAGTTCATAGCGCTCTTCGAGAGCATGACCGGAGCGACAGTGATGGATTGCCTCATAGACACCAACAGGAACAGGCTCATCTATGTCATCAAGAAGGGTGAAATGGGACTCGCCCTTGGAAAGAAGGGCGCGAACGTCAAGCGCGTCCAGAACATGGTCGGAAAAGACATTGAGCTCATCGAGCACTCAGAGAACCCAGAGGAGTTCCTGAGGAATATTTATAAGAGCCTTGGAGTTAAGGTTAAAAAGGTTCACATCACGGAGAAAAAGGACGGTAAGAAGGTCGCCCTCCTCGATATTGGCCCGCGCGATAAGCCTCGCGCCATCGGAAGGGGCGGCCAGAACATAAACCTCGTGAAAGAGTTGATGGAGAGACACCACGGCATCCATGATGTGATTATAATTTGAGGTGATGTTCATGGCTGGAAAGAAGGCCCCGTATGGAGAGTTTGCCGGAAGGAAGCTCAAGCTCAAGAGAAAGAAGTTCCGCTGGAGTGACATCAGGTACAAGAGGAGAGTCCTCCGCCTCAAGGAGAAGAGCGACCCGCTTGAGGGCGCTCCGCAGGCAAGGGGAATCGTCCTTGAGAAGATTGCTGTCGAGGCTAAGCAGCCGAACTCGGCTATGCGTAAGGCAGTTAGAGTTCAGCTCATCAAGAACGGTAAGGTCGTTACCGCCTTCACCCCTGGTGACGGTGCTATCAACCACATCGACGAGCACGACGAGGTCATCATCGAGGGAATCGGTGGTCCAAAGGGCGGTTCGATGGGTGATATCCCAGGAATCAGGTACAAGGTCGTCAAGGTGAACCGCGTTAGCCTCAAGGAGCTCGTCAAGGGAAGGAAGGAGAAGCCGAGGAGGTGAAGTGAATGGCCAAGCCGCTTACAGAGCGCTTTTTCATCCCGAAGGAGCTTAAGGTCATGGGCAGGTGGAGCGTTGAGGACGTTACCATCAACGACCCGTCCCTCAGACCCTACATAAACCTCGACGCGAGAATCCTCCCGCACAGCCACGGAAGGCACGCCAAGAAGCCCTTCGGCAAGGCCCAGGTTCATATCGTTGAGAGGCTCATCAACAAGGTCATGAGGAGCGGTGCCAGTCACTACAAGGCCGGCGGCCACTTCATGAGGAGGGAGCACCGCTCGATAATGAGCAAGAAGATGAAGGCCTACGAGGTCGTCAAGGAGGCCTTCATGATAATCGAGAAGAGGACGAAGGAGAACCCGATCCAGGTTCTCGTCAGGGCCATCGAGAACTCCGCCCCGAGGGAGGACACCACCACCATTGCCTTCGGTGGAATCCGCTACCACATGGCCGTTGACGTCTCCCCGCTCAGGAGGCTCGACATAGCCCTCAAGAACATCGCCCTCGGTGCTAGCATAAAGTGCTACCGCAACAAGACCACCTTTGCCCAGGCCCTCGCCGAGGAAATCATCGCTGCCGCCAACAGGGACCCGAAGAGCTTCGCCTACAGCAAGAAGGAAGAGATTGAGAGGATTGCCCAGTCCTCCCGCTGAGGGCTGGTTTCTTCTACCCTCTTCTCAATTTCCTCTCTGCATCTGCGTTCTGGAGAATAAAAAGAAGTGTCCGGCAGTATTGTGTTCTCTTACAGAACAGAGGCCGATTCAAGTTTTCAACTTATCAGGCTTTTCCCCACCATGTTGGCCGGCTTCTCCACGCCAAAGAACATCAGCACTGTCGGGGCTATGTCCATCAGGCTCGGTTCTTCGAGTTCCACGTTCTCAAAGCCCCAGAGGATTAGCGGAACCTTCACTACGGGCTCGTTCATCGAGCCGTGCATCCCCTTGACCCAGTGGCTCACGCCCTTTACACCCCTGCACATCCTGTGGGAGCAGAACCAGTAGCCCGGCCTGGCAGAGACTATCAGCTCGCCGCTGTTCGGGCTGTTTAGGTGCTCTAAATCCTCGCGGAAGAAGACCGCCCCAACGCCTGGTGCCTTTCTGAGGACTTCAAAGGCTTCCTCTGCCTCGTTCGGGTTTCTCAGATAGACGTGAACCCCACCCCCCAAGGAAACGCGGAGCGTCTCTATGCCGTGTTTTCTTAGGTAGGCCTTCAGGTTCACCCACGTGTGGACTTCTTCCTGCCCATGGTCGGCGAAGATAATGAAGGCGTACTCGTCTTTAAGGCGCTCCCAGAGGGTTCTAACAGCGGTATCAACTGTCTCAACGGCCTTGAGCGCGCCCTCGCTCAGGGGCCCGTGGTCATGGCTCATTCCGTCAATCGAGGCGAAGTGGACGAGTAGCAAGTCGGGTCTGCACTCCTCGTAGAGGTAGATTGCCGAGTTGAGAACCCACAGGTCTTTTCTCCAGTCACGGCCGTGCTGTCGGTACATCTCGTCGCTCGCGAAGAAGGGCGGGAATATCCTGACGTCCGTCCCGCTGAAGGGGGGCATGGTGTAACCTGAAACACTCGCCGTCCTGACGCCTCGCCCCCGGAGTATGTCAACTATGGTAGGGGCCTTAATGACCCTGTGGGGGTTGAAGGCGACCTCATAGTCGTAGAAGTTCACCTTCCTGTCGGTTAGCCTGTCGTAGTAGCCGTTCTCGACGACGCCGTGGTCTTTTGGCCAGACCCCCGTCATAACGCTCGTGTGGACTAAGTCAGTCAGCGTCGGGAAGATTGAATCCACTACCGCGAAGCTTCCAGTCTCAGCTAACTCGCTGAGAAACGGCATATGCTCCAGGTTGTAAACACCGTTGCCGTCGAGGCTTATGAGGGCGAGCTTTTTTCTCATGGTTCAAACCCCAAAAGTGAACATATCTTTTGATTTATCTCCCTTTTGAGAAGCGGCCCAATTTCTCCAAGCTCACCGATAAGGATATCCTTCTGAACTGTCGCTATCTTTGTGAGCCGAACAAAAGATGAAACTTTAAGGCCAGTTAAGTGAAACTCGGGATGGGACTGCTCAATTAGAACGTCCGTTTTGGGATTATAATGCTCAACTCTTGAGGAGATAAAGGCTAATGTAACGTCGTTTCTGTCCTCAAACAGCACAAGGGCGGGACGAAGTTTAGTGCCCTTTAGGCTTGTAAACGGAAACGGCACGAGGACTACCTTTCCCTTCATCTGTATCTCACCTTAAGGTCTTCCTCAGAATAAATGTCCGGTTCGTCTTCAAGGAAGTCCCTTAGGGATTCTTCAGAGAGCTTCATTATGGCATAGCCCTCCTCCACCTCAAGCAACTCGTTCAGGAGCCGCTCTATATGCTCAAGCTTCTTCTCAATCCGCATGAGTTCCCTAACAACGTCAACCCCTTCCACACAATCACCCCCAGGTGGTGTCAGCCTGACGTGCACTCATCATCTTCAGTGGGATGGAGTGGTCATCATCCACCTGCTTTCTCTCTGTTGAGGCGGTATAAATTCTTTCCGAGCCACTCGTCTAAGGTTTTCTGCCTCGCGAGACTTCCTAAGATGTAGCTCCTCTTGAGGTACTCCTCGAACGGGTGCTCAAGGCGTCTTTTTATGGCATCGAGGGCCTCGTTGAGCGTCTCAAAACGACCGATTGGATTGTTCAACGCTTTCTTTATGCCTAGGCGAATCTGCCAGACGCCGACGGGGGCGTAGTACTCGGGCGTGACTTCCCTAAAGACGACAGCCCGTGCCTGCCTCCTTCTCGCTCTGAGAGCTTCGAGGACGCTTAAGCGGGCGGCGTGGTATGCGCCGGCCGTTTCCTTGACGTACTCTTTTCTCCCCCTGAAGTCCTCGTAGTCGTGTATGACGCTCGGCCTCTCACTGCCGAAGAGAGAGCCCTTGAGCCAGACCTCAAGGAGCTCAAAGGAGTAGCTCTCAGGCATCAGCAGGACGGCGTAGCGGTTTCCAAGGAAGCGGTAGAAGTAGACCTCGTAGTCATTTATCCCCGGATAGTGCAGAATCTCGCGCCGCAGGTTCTTCCCAATCGTGTCCTGGACGGCCGTTATACTCCACCTCGTCGGGACGAGCTTTCTCTCAATTCCAAGGAGACCTGCCGAGAGGAGCCTTATGATGTAGTACTCGTCAAAGCCCCAGTTATAGAGGCGCATTATGGCCTGCTCCGCCTTCAGTTCATCGCTCACAACGTAGTCGGTTCTCTTCGGTATCCTTGGGTTCTCTGTCAGCTCGAAGTCGAGGAGCTCCGCTTTAGGCCCGATGGGCGGGGCGAACTCGCTCGGCAGAACCTTGAGGACGGGTTTTCTCTTTAGTATTATCTCGCTGTCCACGGGTTTTATTGACATCGCCAGCTCCTGAACCTCGCCCAGAATCCTACCGCTTTTCCTCACGCTGACGTCTGCCTTTGTCTCGCCCATAACGAGAAGGGAGCGGTAGTAGAGGATGTCCTTTATCGTCTTGTTCTCCCACTTAAGAGGATTGTCGAGGTGGCTGGTGTTACCTTCAATCGGAGGCACAAGGGGGCCTACCCTGACCTTTGGGTAGCCGTACTCGCCGACGAAGATGCTCGGTGGGGAGGAGCCGAAGAGGTGGCGCTTGTTGAGCTTCTGCTCCACACTTCTGACTACCCTAAACCGCTCAAGAATCGGGCAGGTCGGCCTTCCGCAGAGGAGCTTCCTGCCCTTGCAGACCGCACAGAGTTTTGAGTTGAAGAGTTCGACCATCGCTGGTAGCTCAGCTTGCTCTGTTTTATTCTTTTCTGTCCCATTTTCTTCCGGAGCAGTCCTTGAGAGGCCCCAATTGGTTGTTGTTTTAGTTAAGTTATTCTGTTTAACTTCTACTCCGGTGAACATAATGGTGTTTTCCCCAACTCTTATATACGACAATGTACTTATTTGTCGTGAGGTGGTTTTATGTACGGAAACTGGGGCAGGTTTCTGCGAGTGAACCTCTCCACGGGAGAGGTCAAGGTTGAGGAGTACAACGAAGAGCTCGCCAAGAAGTGGCTCGGGAGCAGGGGTCTGGCGATATACTTCCTTCTGCGTGACATGGACCCGAAAGTTGACCCGCTCAGCCCTGACAACAAGCTCATAATAACCCCCGGCCCGCTCAGCGGAACCAGCGCGCCCACCGGTGGCAGGTACAACGTCGTCACCAAGAGCCCCCAGACCGGCTTCATAACCATGGCCAACTCCGGCGGTTACTTTGGAGCGGAGCTCAAGTTCGCCGGATGGGACGGCATAATAGTCGAAGGAAAGGCCGACAACCCGGTTTACATCTACATCAAGGACGACAACGTTGAGATTAGGGACGCCTCCCACCTATGGGGCAAAGTAGTGAGCGAGACCGAGAAGACCCTCAGAGAGGAGGTAGGCAGTAAGAAGGTCAGAA